>CAWBKN010000001.1:0-12379 GCA_963789375.1 uncultured Gammaproteobacteria bacterium
TTCGCGATGCTGGGCACGTTCGTGGCACAGGACCTGTTCCTGTTCTACGTGTTCTGGGAAGCGATGCTGATCCCGATGTTCCTGATCATCGGGCTCTGGGGCGGCGAGCGCCGCATCTACGCCACGCTCAAGTTCGTGCTCTACACGGCCTTCGGCAGCATCCTGATGCTCGCGGCCTTGATCTACTTCGTCCTGTCGCTCGCCGACATGCGCGGCACGATGTCGTTCGCCTTCGCCGACCTGTACGGCCTGCCGCTGCCGGTGGGCACGCAGATGTGGCTGTTCGGTGCGTTCGCCCTGTCGTTCGCGATCAAGGTGCCGATGTTCCCGCTGCACACGTGGCTGCCCGACGCCCACGTCGAGGCGCCGACGACCGGCTCCGTGATCCTGGCGGGCGTGCTGCTGAAGATGGGCACGTACGGCTTCATGAAGCTCGGCTTCCCGCTGTTCCCGGAAGCCGCGCGGGTGATGATGCCCGCGATCATGATCCTCGCGGTCATCAGCATCGTCTACGGTGCCTGCCTCGCGCTCGTGCAGACGGACATCAAGAAGATCATCGCCTACTCGTCGATCAGCCACCTCGGTTACGTGATGCTCGGCCTCGCCAGCCTCGACCTGATCGGCATCCAGGGCGCGATCCTGCAGATGGTGAGCCACGGCCTCGTCGCGGGTGGCCTGTTCCTCATGGTCGGCATGATTTACGAGCGCACGCACTCGCGCAACGTCGCCGACTACGGCGGGCTCGCGAAGATGCTGCCGGTCTTCTCGGTGTTCTTCACCCTGCTGACGCTCGCCTCGATCGGCCTGCCGACGACCAGCGGCTTCGCCGGCGAGTTCATGGCGCTGCTCGGCGCGTTCAACGCCGGCTGGACAGCGTACGTCGCGGGCAACTCGCTGCCCCTCACGCTCGCGGTGATCGCGGTGTCGGGCGTCGTGCTCGGCGCGCTGTACATGCTCTGGCTGGCGCAGCGGATCCTGTTCGGCGAGGCGCGGGCACCGCACGCACCGCTCACCGATCTCAACGCGCGCGAGACGACGATTCTCGTCGCACTCGTCGTCGCGATTTTCGCGATCGGCCTGTTCCCGAGCGGACCGCTCGCCAAGACGGAGCTCGCGGCACGCGAATTCCAGCAGCGGATGGTCGGTGAGCAGGTGCAGCTGGGGAGCATGACGCGATGAACTGGGCCGAGGTGATCAAGGCGATGCTGCCGGAGAACGTGCTGCTCGTCGGCATCCTGGTGCTGCTCTGCCTCGAGATCGCCCGGGGCCGCCCGCGCGACGGGTTCGCGGTGGCGTTCCTCACGCTGGTCGTCTCTGCCGCGGCGGCACTCGCCCTGCACACGAGTCATTACGTCGGGATGCCCTTCCCGGGCCATTTCTCGGTCGGCCCCGGCGCGAGCCTCGCCAAGTTCGTGATCATCGCGCTGACGGTGCCCGTGGTCCTGATCTCGCGCGACGACTTCGACGACACGCGCTACTACGTGCTGATGCTCGCTTCGCTGTACGGCGCCTGCCTGCTGGTGTCGTCCGACAGCCTGCCGACCATGTTCCTCGGCCTCGAGATCATGTCGCTGCCGGTCTACGCCCTGGTGCTGATGGCGCAGCTGCGGCCGGACAGCGCCGAAGCCGCGCTCAAGTACCTCGTGCTGGGCGGTGCCGCGACCGCCACGTTCCTGATGGGCGTCGCGCTGCTCTACGGCTGGAGCGGCTCGCTGTCGACCGACGTGTTTGCGATCGCGCTCGGCTCGTCGGATCCGTTCGCGACGGCCGGCCTGGTGCTGATCATCGCCGCGCTGTTCCTGAAGGCGGCCATCGTGCCGTTCCACGGCTGGGCGCCCGACGCCTACGAAGGCGCCAGCGTCCCGGTCACGGCATTCATGGCGACGATCATCAAGGCCGGCGTGCTGCTCGCGGCGCTGCGCCTCTTCGGCACGAGCCGGGTGCTGGGACCGGTCGCCGACCTGCTCGCCGTGCTGCCGCTGGTTTCGATGGTGTGGGGCAACGTCGCCGCGATCCGGCAGACCAGCTTCCGCCGCATGATCGCGTACTCGTCGATCGCCCATGCCGGGTACCTGTTCTACGCGCTGCTCGGGGGCGGCCCGGGCCGCGCACAGGCGGTGCTCTTCTACGTCGCCGTGTACGGCGTGATGAACGTGCTTGCGCTGTCGATGCTGCCGCGGGGCGCGGACGACGCGCGCAACGACCGGCTCGAAAGCCTGCAGGGCCTGTATCACCGCCGGCCCTTCGCCGCGATCATGATCGCGATCGCCATGCTGTCCCTGGCCGGCCTGCCGCCGCTGCCCGGCTTCATCGGCAAGTTCCTGATCTTCCGCAACGTGCTGGCCGCCGGTTTTACCCTCTATGCGGTGCTTGGCCTCGTGGCGAGCTACCTCGGCATCTACTTCTACCTGCGCGTGATCCAGTACATGTTCATGAACGCCACGCCGGCCGACGTGCCGAACGGGCGGTCGCGCCGGCTCGCCATCGCGGCCAGCCTGGTCTGCCTCGTACCGGCCATCGCACTCGCGTTCTTCCCGGGGTGGTTGCTCGACCGGTTCTGACGGGGGCCGCGCCGTAGGAAGGCGCCGCGGCAAGGTGCGGCGCACCACCGCAGTCGGATACTCTTCGGCAGATGGACCGCTTTCCGCCTGCCTCGAGGCACGCCCCACCCCCGGGCGAACACGACTCCGCGCTGGTGCGCGGCGTCCTGTTCACGGCAGGCTCGGTCTGCTTCCTGCTCGCGGTGCTCGGGGTCTTCCTGCCCCTGCTTCCGGCGACGCCGCTGTTCATCGCTGCGGCCGCCTGCTTCGCCCGCGCCTACCGTCCGCTGCACCAGTGGATGCTCGGCCAGCGCTGGCTGGGACCGATGCTGCGCGAGTGGTACCGGCACCGATCGCTGCCGTACCGCACCAAGCTGATCGCGATCCTCACGATGCTCGTGTCGTTCGGCGTCTCGATCACTTTTTTCGTCAGGCCGGCGTGGCTCAAGACCGGGCTGGCGCTCGGCGCGCTGACGCTGGCGGCCTGGCTGTACCGGATTCCCTCACGCGACGGCCCCGGGCGCGCCGGGGACCCGTCGCCGCCTGCGGCCTAGCCGCAGGCAGCCGTCAGGCGCCGGCCCGCCTCGCGGCAGGCGAATAGCTGTCGAGCACCTGCAGGCGGGCGGCCTGCAGGCGGTTCGACACGACGCCGAGCAGGCGGTGCATGATCTTGTACCCGAACGCGGTGTCCGTGCGGCAGCGCTCGAGCAGCGCGTAACCGTCGAAGGCGAGCGCGTCGACGGGCTCGAGCACCCGGGCCTGGAAATGCTTGCCGCGGCCCACGATCACCGCCGACCAGCCGATCTGGTCGCCGCCGTCCACTTCGTGGACGCGCAGCATCTTCTCGGCCGCCTTCATCTCCAGCGCGACGCGCCCGGAGATCAGCAGGAAGAATTCGTGGCGGGTGTCGCCCTCGCGGAAAATGATGTCGCCCGCGGCGTAATGCACGCGGCGCGCCATGGAGGCGAGCGTTGCGCAGTGCTCGGGCGTCATGCCCGTGACGAACGGGTGGGCCTGGACGGCGGCAAGGATTGCAGCATCGACGGTCATGTCTTCCCCCTGGGCCCGCGCGGTTTCGCTGGCCACCCGCTCGATTCTACGCCCGCGCGGGTTCCGCGCCACCGTCGTTGCAGGTCGATCGCCGTGACAGGCGGTCGATCCGTGCTTCTTGCCGGATCGCGGAAAGGCAGACACGCGATCCGGCAAGAAGCACGGATCGACCGCTCGACGCGCGGCGCCTGAGCAAGTTTTCGGCCAGGACCGAAAACTTGCACGGCGCATGCAGGCAGACAGCTCGGACCAGACGCCGCCTAAAGTGACGACTCATTCGAGCCGACTTATCCAACCCACGTTGGACTTGGCTTGCGCGGCGACAGGTGTGTGTCCTGTTCCGGCTCCGGGGTCACCCGTAACCGGCTACTTGCGCCGTGCGACGTTCGCGGGCCCGGCCGCGAACGAGCTCAGGCGCCGATACACGAGCGAGCGATTCGGGCCTGTCCACGGGCGCGTGTCTGCCTTTCCAAGCCCGGGGACAGGCCCGGATCGATCGCTTGAAGACTCTGCCAGCCGCGTTGCCGTCCGTCCCGCCGTACCAGTCGGGCGGCGTCAGATCGAGCGCGCAATGATCTCCTTCATGATCTCGTTGGCGCCGCCGTAGATGCGCTGCACGCGCGAATCGACGTACAGGTGGGCGATCGGGTATTCGCGCGTGTAGCCGTAGCCGCCGAAGAGCTGCAGGCACTCGTCCATCACCCGGTTCTGCATGTCGGTGACCCAGAGCTTGGCCATCGACGCCGTGACGGTGTCGAGCTTGCCGTCCCGGAGCTTCATGATGCAGTCGTCGATCAGGACCCGCGCGACGTGCACGTTGGTCTTGACCTCGGCGAGCTTGAAGCGCGTGTTCTGCAGTTCGAGCAGCGCCTTGCCGAAAACCTTGCGTTCCTTGGCATAGGCGGCGGTCAGCTGCAGCGCGTACTCCATCGCGCCGAGGCCGCCGATCGCGAGCAGCGTCCGTTCGTAGGGCAGGTCGCGCATCATCTGCACGAACCCCTGGCCTTCGACGGGGCCCAGCAGCCAGGAGGCCGGCACGCGACAGTCGTCGAAGAACATTTCCGACGTGTCCCAGCCGTTCTGGCCGATCTTGTCGAGCACGCGGCCTACGCGGTAACCCGGCAGGTCCTTCGTCTCGACCATGACGATCGAGATGCCCCTGGAGCCCAGCGCCGGGTCGGTCTTGGCGACCACGCCGACCAGCCCCGCGTGCAAGCCGTTGGAAATGAAGGTCTTCGAGCCGTTGATCACGTAGTGGTCGCCATCGCGGACCGCGCGCGTGCGGATCGCCTGCAGGTCCGAGCCCGCGCCGGGTTCGGTCATCGCGATGGCGCCGACGAGCTCGCCCGTGGCCATGCGCGGCAGCCAGTCGCGCTTCTGCGCCTCGCTCCCGTAGTTGAGCACGTAATGCGCGACGATGCTGTGCACGGTGTGGCCGAGGCTCGTGATGCCGTGCCGGCCCATCTCCTCCGCGACGACGGCCTCGTGCCTGGCATCGCCACCGACGCCGCCGTACTCCGCGGGAATGTCGGTGCAGAGCAGGCCGACCTCGCCCGCCTTGTTCCAGATCTCCCGGTCGACGTGGTGCTGTTCGCGCCAGCGTGCATCGTGCGGGACGATCTCGCTTTCCACGAACCGGCACACGGCCTCGCGGTACATGTCCAGTTCGTCGTCGAGCCAGGGGGAGCGGTATGCGTCCATCTTGATCACCTCTGCAGCAACCCCGGATGACAACGGAATCTGGTGTTATTGTCCAGACGCCGCTAGCTTTACGCACCGGCCGGGCTCGGGGGCCGTCCGGGCTCCGACAACGCAGGGGGATCACAGGCATGTTTCTCAATTCCGGCCAGACGCTGACCGAGCGTGCCAAGATCAGCGCACGCCAGGAAGCCATCGTCGACGTCAGTACCGGTGCCCGCTACAACTTCCGGGAGCTCAACGAGCGCACCAACCAGGTCGCCAACACGCTGCTGCGCCTCGGGTTCAACCCGGGCGACCGCATCGCGTGCCTGATGTCGAACCAGCCGCGCTACGCCGAGTCGTATTTCGCGTGCGCCAAGGCCGGGTATGTCTTCGTCGCACTGAACTGGCGGCTCACGGTACCCGAGCTTTCGTTCCAGTTGCTCGACTCGGGCGCGAGCGCCGTGCTCTACAGCGCGGACCAGCTGGCGCTGGTCGAACCGCTGCGCGAGCAGTTCCCCAGCGTGCGCTGGCTTGCGGCAGAGGACGGTGACTTCGGTCGGGCCGTCGAGCAGGCTGCGACGAGCGAACCGCCGATCGGCGCCACCGGCGAAGACCCGCTGTTCATGATGTACACGAGCGGCACGACCGGCCGGCCCAAGGGTGCGCTGATGTCGCACCGTGGCAACCTGTCATGGCTGGCGAGCATGCTCGCGACGTCCGACCTGCGCATGGACGAACGGCAGATCATCGTCGCGCCGATGTTCCATATCGCGGGACTGGGCCTCACGATGACGGCCGTGTACCGAGGCATGACGTCGGTGCTGGTCAGGGCATTCGATCCCGGCGTCATGTGGGACCTGATCGGCGCGGAAAAGATAACGGGTTTCTTCGCCGTACCGTCCATGCTCGCCTTCATGTACCAGCACCCCAAGCGAGCCACTGCGCCGCGGCCCGACCTCCGCTGGGTGATCTGCGGGGCGGCGCCCGTGCCGCTGAGCCTGATCGACGCCTGGCAGACGATGGGCATCCAGATCCGGCAGGTGTATGGCGCGACCGAGACGCACGGCGGCATCTGCCTGCTCTCCCCCGAGTACGCCCTGACCAAGCCGGGCTCGACCGGCCTGCCCTATTACGGCATTGACGTCATCGTCGTGGACAAGGCGGGGAATCCGGTGCCGCCCGGCATGCCCGGCGAGGTGATCACGCGCGGGCCGCACCTGATCAGCGGCTACTGGAAGCGGCCCGACGCGACCAGGGAAGCCATCCGCGACGGCTGGTTCCACACGGGCGACATCGCCGAGGTGGACGAGGACGGCTTCATCTACATCAAGGACCGCTCCAAGGACATGATCATCTCGGGCGGCGAAAACGTGTACCCGGCCGAGGTCGAGAACGTGCTGCTCACGCACCCGGGCGTGAAGCAGGCAGCGGTGATCGGGCAACCCTCGGCCAAGTGGGGGGAGATCTCGTGCGCGGTCATCGTGCGCAATGACGGCTGGCAGGGCGACCACGAACTGCTCGTGCAGGAGTTGCGCGCGTTGGCGCAGACCCGGCTCGCCCGGTTCAAGCAGCCGAAATCGTACGTGTTCATGGATGAACTGCCGCTTAACCCGTCGGGCAAGATCCTGAAGCGGATCCTGCGCGAGCGGTTCCCGGGACCCGCGCCGGAATAGCCCGCACGCAATGACGGACGTCGCCGCCGACCGCCCCAAGGCCCGTTCGCTCGGGCCGCTGCGCGCGCTGCTGCCGTACCTGGAGCCCTATCGCGGGGTGCTGGTACTGGCGTTGCTCGCGCTGCTGGTCGCGGCTGCCGCGATGCTGGCCCTGCCTGTCGCGTTTCGCCACCTGATCGACCAGGGCCTGTCGTCGCGCAGCACCGACACGATCAACCAGTACTTCGTCGCGTTCCTCGCCGCGGCGGCGGTCTTCGGCGTGTTCGCGGCGCTGCGGTTCTACCTGGTCAGCTGGCTCGGCGAGCGCGTCGTGGCCGACCTGCGCGCGGCCGTCTACGCCCGCGTGATCCGCATGGACCCGGCATTTTTCGAGGTGACGCGGACCGGCGAGGTGCTGTCGCGGCTCACCGCCGACACGACGCTGGTGCAGTCCATCGCCGGCGTCAACCTGTCGATCACCCTGCGCTCCGCCATCTCGCTGATCGGCAGCCTGGCGATGCTCGCGGTCACGAGCGCGAAGCTGACCGGCATGATCCTGGTCCTGATCCCGGTCGTGCTCGTGCCGCTGATCGTGCTCGGACGCCGCGTGCGCACGCAGTCGCGGACGTCGCAGGATCGGATCGCCGACACGAGCAGCATCGCCGACGAAACCCTGAACGCGATCCAGACGGTGCAGGCGTTCACGCTCGAAGACGTCAATACCCGGCGCTTCACGGCGGCCGTGGAGGACTCCTTCGCAGCCGCCGTCAGCCGCACGAAGACGCGCTCCACGCTCACCGCGCTGGCAACGATGCTGGTCTTCGGTGCGATCACGTTCGTGCTGTGGATGGGCGCGCATGCGGTCGTGCGTGGCGAAATGACGGGCGGCCAGCTCGGGCAGTTCCTGCTGTACGCGGTGTACGTGGCCATCGCCGCAGCCAGCCTGAGCGAGATGTGGGGCGAGGTGCAGCGTGCCGCAGGCGCCATGGAGCGCCTCGTGGAACTGGAGCGGGCGCAGCCGACGATCCAGGCGCCCCGCGATCCGGTTCCCCTGCCCCATCCGGGCCGCGGCGCTGTCCGGTTCGAACAGGTGACCTTCCGCTATCCGTCGCGGCCCGAAACCAAGGCACTCGACGGGTTCGACCTCACCGTCCGCCCGGGCGAGACCGTCGCCTTCGTCGGCCCCTCCGGCGCGGGCAAGAGCACGACATTCCAGCTGCTGCTGCGCTTTTACGACCCGTCGTCCGGCCGCGTGCTGATCGACGACGTGGACGTCGCCCGAGCGGACCCTCAGGCGGTGCGCGAACGCATCGGGCTCGTCCCGCAGGACACCGTGCTGTTTGCCACGAGCGCCCGCGAGAACATCCGCTACGGCCGTCCCGGCGCCACCGACGAAGAGGTCGAGGCTGCCGCGCGCGCGGCGGCAGCCGACGAATTCCTGCGCCGCCTGCCCGAGGGCTACGACACGTTTCTCGGTGAGCGCGGCACGCGGCTGTCGGGCGGGCAGCGGCAGCGGATCGCAATTGCGCGCGCGATCCTGCGCGACCCGCCGCTCCTGCTGCTCGACGAAGCCACGAGCGCGCTGGACGCGGAGAGCGAACGCATCGTACAGGGTGCGCTCGAGCGGCTGATGCAGGGGCGCACGACGATAGTCATTGCGCACCGGCTGGCCACGGTACTCGAAGCCGACCGGATCGTCGTGATGGATCACGGGCACATCGTGGCGCAGGGCACGCACGCGGAACTCGTGCAGAATAATGCACTCTATGCGCGCCTCGCGGCGCTGCAGTTCGCGACCACGTCCTGACATGGCACGCATCCGGGGCGGCGCCAGCAACCGCAATTCACGGACGTTCCACCGAGGAACAATGACGAAATGATGGGATCACGCCCGGAGCCGGACCTGCTGCTGCTGCATGCGCCGAGCGTCTACGATTTTCGCGAACAGGCCATCCTGTACGGTCCGGTCAGTGACATGGTCCCCTCCTCGACCGTGTTCGAGATGTATCCGCTGGGATTCCTGACCATCGCCAGCTACCTGCACGGGCAGGGCATGGACGTGAGGATCGTGAACCTCGCGCTGCGCATGATGAACAGCCGACGCTTCGACGTCCCGGCGTTCATCGCCCGCCAGCGCCCGCGGGCCGTCGGCATCGACCTGCACTGGCTGCCGCACGCCCACGGCGCACTGGAGGTGGCACGGATCGTGAAGGAGCAGCACCCGGGCGTGCCGGTCATCATGGGCGGGCTGTCGTCGTCGTATTTTCACCGCGAGCTGATCACCTACCCGCAGGTGGATTTCGTCCTGCGCGGCGACAGCACCGAGCCGCCACTGCACCAGTTGCTCGTCGCCCTGCGGGATGGCACTTCGCTCGAGCGCATTCCGAACCTCACCTGGAAGAAGGCCGGCGAGGTTCGGGTCAATCCCCACACTTACGTGCCCACGACGCTCGACTACGTCGACATCCGGCCCGACCTGGTCGTCGAGATGATGGCGCGCTACCGCGACCTGCAGAGCACGCTGCCGTTCAACGGCTGGTGGCGGAATCCGATCGCAGCGGTATTCACCGTGAAGGGCTGCGCCTACGAATGCGTGACCTGCGGCAGCTCGCACACGACCTGCACGCACCTGACCAAGCGGCAGCGCCCCGTGTTCCGCAGCCCCTCGAGCCTCGTCGCCAACGTCGAGGCCTTCGCCCGGCTCGACGAAGGGCCCGATTGCCCTCATCGGCGACCTGCGCCAGGCGGGACCCGGGCACGCGAGCGAGGTCCTCGAGCGCCTGCGCGGCAGCGGCATTCGCAACGAGATCATCATCGAGCTGTTCAGCGTGCCGCCGGCGGAATTCCTGCGGGAGATCGATCGCTCGCGTGCCGCACTGGAGCATCGAGTTCAGCCCCGAAAGCCATGACCAGGCGGTGCGCAACGCACAGGAAGGCGAGGCGGACTACACGACCGAGGCCATGGAGGAGATGCTGCGCGAGGCGCTGCGCCTCAAGTGCGAGCGACTCGACGTCTTCTTCATGATCGGGCTGCCGGCGCAGACGCTCGAGTCGGTGCGCCGGACGGTCGACTACTGCGAGCACCTGTTCCAGCTCGGCGACAAGCGCCTGTCCTGCTTCATTTCGCCGATGGGCCCCTTCATCGACCCCGGCAGCCGTGGCTTCGAGGAGCCCGAGCGCTTCGGGTACCGGCTGTTCGCCCGCACACTCGAAGAGCACCGCAGGCTCCTGGTGCAGCCGACCTGGGAGCACATCCTGAACTACGAGACGCAATGGATGACGCGTCGAGAACTGGTCGATGCGACCTACGAGGCGGCTGCCCGGCTCAACGAGTTGAAGATGCGCTACGGCCGTATCTCGCCGCGGCGCGGCCGCCAGGTGGCTAAGGGAATTGCAGCAGCGAGTGCGCTGCGTGCCCGGCTCGAAGCGGGGTTGGCGCAGGGTGGCGACCCACGAGCCGACGCTGCCCTGCGCGGGGAGATCTCGCGCTACAGCATGTCGACGGTGTGCGACAAGCGCGAACTGTTCTGGCGGCGCCGCTTGAGCCAGTTCAGGCTCGCCGAGGTCATGCGGATCATGGGCCGCTATTTGACTCGGCGCTCAGCCGGTTAGACTTCGCCAACCCGGCACGACCCCGGACTTCAGCCTCCCAGCAGTTGCCGGCGCGAGACGGTCGGTGCCGGCGGCGGCGGCTCCTGCTGGAACAACGCGTCGGCCACCGCGACAGCCGCGGTCTGGGCAGCCTCGTGGTCCGTGAAGTCGTGCATCGTGGCGAACAGCGCGCAGGTGCCGACCAGGCCGAAGCCCGGCAGGTCCTGCACGAGGAATTCGTAATCCCCGGACGGAAATTTCACGCAGACCGTGCTGTCGGGGACCCAGCTCGAGCCTTCTGCCGTCGACGGGATCACCGCGAGGTTCATGAACCACGGCGCAATGATGACGCCGGCCTGCCGGCCTTCGTGCTCGCGGAAGCCGACGGCTTCCACCGCCAGCGTCGGGTTGTAGATCGGCAGGCCCTTGACCTTGAGCGCGGCGCGGCGGTAGGTGTTCGCGAGGTTCTGCACCGAGTCGTCTGCGCTCATCGAAGCGCTGCCGATCACCATGAACTTGGACTTGTCTGCCGCGCAGTTCGGGCAATGCCAGGTGTCGGGCAGCAGCCGGAACGGCGTGCCCGGGGCAACCTGTTCCACCTCGTCGCCGTGTACCGGGTCGTACACCCACCAGCAGATGCCGCACTCGAGGCGCGTGTCGTCCGCGATCTTGGAGCCGTCGCCACCGTAACTGCTCTCGAAGCCCTGGTTCATCAGGTGAACGCCTCGAGGATCTCCGCGAGGCGTTCCGCGGAATCCTCGAAGTCCTCGCGGGCGGCAAGCACGGAGACCGGCACGCCGCCGACCTCGAGCGTGTCGAGGATGACGTTGCCCATGCCGTTGATGTACTGCACGGCCCAGACGTGGCGCAGGCCCGTCGCGAAGACCCGCGAGCTGCCGTAGCCGCCCGAACGAATCACCAGCGGAACCTGGCCGAGCACCGTGGGTGAGCACCTGCGCGTCGACTTCCGTCAACGGCAGCAGCGTGAAGTTGATGACGTGGTTTTCCGCGCCGGGCTGGTACGTCGCCGAGCGTTCCTGCAGTTCGTACAGCAGCGCGGGCGCGTTCATGGTACCCGGGGGCATCTGCGCGGGTATCTGCACCTGGTCGCGCGTCATTGCCGCCGCGACGTGCAGGACCGGCTGGGGCACTGCGCCGACCTCGATCCATTCGATCGCGCGTACCGTCGGCCTTGCTGGACTCGAGGCGCCAGGTACCGGCGAGCACCGACTCGACGATGCGGCAGAAGGCATCGCCCAGGCCGACCTTGGCCCAGACGTCGCCTTCACCGAGGATGTCGGCGACGACGGCCTTGTCGTTCTCGTCGAGCACGCCGAGGTCGATGCGCGCCGGGGGCAGGTCCGGCTCCGTCACGCGCTGGCGCAGTTCCGCGAGCACCTGCTGGACCACGGCGCGCGCCGCGGCGGTCAGGTGATCGGCGGCGAGTGCCTGTCGAGCCGGGCGGACGAGTCCCGTCGGCATGCCGACCAGGCGCAGCGAATCGTCGACCGCGGTGGCGGCCGTCTCGCCGGGACCCGGCACCTTGGGGAACCAGGTCAGTACGTGTTCGGTCATGCGTTTCCTCCGACGCCCGGTACGGGCGTTGCATCAGCAGGCGCGAGCAGCCGCTCGCAGGCCTGCGCAAAACCGGCCAGTCGCGCATGCGCGCCACCAGCTCGGCAGGCTGTCCGTCGCGCACATAGACGACGGCTGGCGTGACGACGACGCCAAAACGAGTCATCAGCGCGGTTTCGTCGCGGCGATCGACCAGGCCCACGCCGAGGCGGTCCTGGTAACTGTTCGCGAGTTCACGCACGACGACCGCGACGTCGAGGCCCTCCGGCCGGTCGCCGGTGAAAAAAA
>CAWBKN010000002.1:0-8609 GCA_963789375.1 uncultured Gammaproteobacteria bacterium
AACGATTGATCTTTCCTCACCTCTCCCAGCACCGCTGGGAGAGGTCGCACGAAGTGCGGGCGAGGGCCATCTTCTTCTGACACCTCGCCCGCGTCAGCGGGAGAGGTCGCCCGCAGGGCGGGTGAGGGCAGTCTGGGTACCAACGACACGATTGCTGCGATAGCCACCGCCCCCGGCCGGGGCGGCATCGGCATCGTGCGCGTGTCGGGACCGGCAGCTCGCGCGATCGCGGAGCATGTCCTGGGCCGGATTCCCGAGCCACGGTGTGCCGAGCTTCATGCCTTTCGCGACTCCTCTGGCGCCGCCATCGACCAGGGGCTCGCCCTGTTCTTCCAGGCGCCGCATTCGTTCACCGGCGAAGACGTGCTCGAACTGCACGGCCACGGCGGCCCCGTCGTCATGGACCTGTTGTTGCGGCGCGTGCTCGAGCTCGGGGCAAGGCCCGCCGCCGCCGGCGAGTTCACGCAGCGCGCGTTCCTGAACGACAAGCTCGACCTCGGCACAGGCCGAGGCGATCGCCGACCTGATCGACAGCGGCTCGGCGCAGGCGGCGCGGGCCGCGTTGCGCTCGCTGCAGGGCGAGTTCTCGATGCGCGTGCACGAGCTGGCCGAGCGCGTGCTCGAGCTGCGGATGTGGATCGAGGCTGCGATCGACTTTCCCGAGGAGGAGATCGATTTCCTCGGCGACCGCACGCTCGGCTTGCGTATGGACGACGTGCGCCACCGCTTCGCGGAGCTGGCCGAGACGGCCCGGCAGGGCGCGCTCCTGCGCGACGGCCTGACCGTCGTGATTGCGGGTCGTCCCAATGCCGGGAAGTCGAGCCTGCTCAACCGGCTGGCCGGCTACGAGGCGGCCATCGTCACGCCTGTCCCCGGTACGACGCGCGACGTGCTGCGCGAGCGCATTGCGATCGACGGCTTGCCGCTGCACGTGCTCGACACGGCGGGGCTGCGCGAATCGGCGGACGCCGTGGAGGCCGAAGGGCATCCGGCGCGCCCGTCACGAAATCTCGCGCGCGGATCGTGTCCTGTTCGTCGTCGACGCGGCGGACCCCGTGGCGGTCGCCAGCATCGATGCCGACCTGGCGGCTCTGCCGCAAGGTGTCCCGGTAACGGTCGTGTTCAACAAGGTCGACCGCAGCGGTGATGCCGTGCGTCTCGACGCGGCGGGCGGCCGCGCGTGCGTCTATCTGTGTGCGACGTCCGGGCTAGGCATCGACCTGCTGCGCCAGCACCTCAAGGACTGCATCGGCTTCCATCCGGCGGCGGAGGGCGCCCTATCGGCTCGCGGCCGCCACCTCGATGCGCTGCGCCGGGCCCGCGCCCACGTCGAGTCCGGGCATCGCCTGCTGGTCGAGCGCCATGCGGGCGAGCTGGTCGCCCAGGAGCTTCGCGATGCGCACCGCGACCTCGGCGAAATCACCGGCGAAGTCTCGAGCGACGACCTGCTGGGGAAGATTTTCTCCAGCTTCTGCATCGGCAAGTAGAGTTGCAGGGGACTCGGAAAGCCGAGACGTTTCCGCGGAACCGTCAATGTTTCCGAAACAATCAAGCCCGCTTGACTCTGGACCATGGTCCAGACTTTAGAGTTGGCTCCAGGAGGTCGGCAATGTCCAGCCTCGGCATCGGGCAACTGGCGAAGCGGGCCGGCGTCGCCATCGACACGGTCCGCTACTACGAGCGCAACAGCTGCTGAGCCCGTCGACCGCCTGGCATCGGGCTATCGCCGCTATGGCGAGGCGGAGTTGAAGCGGCTGCGTTCATCCGCCGCGCCAAGGTCTCGGCTTCACGCTCGAGGACATTCGCGACCTGCTGTCGCTCAGCGAGGAGCGCAGCGTGGCGAAGGTCAAGCGGCGGCCGAGGCGAAGCTCGCGGACGTGGAGCACCGCATCGCCGAGCTCGAGCGCATCCGTGACGGTCTGCACACGCTGGTCGCGGCCTGCCCGGGCCACGGTCGCGCGGAAACCTGTCCGATCCTCAACGCATTGAACGCGGAGGACGCACGATGAACAGCACAGCACGATTCACACGGGCCATGAACGTTGCACGCCACGGCGCTCATGCGACCTGCACGCCGCGCTGGGGATCCCGTGTGCGGCATGACGGTCAAGCCCGATTCGCCGCATCAGGCGACGCACGAGGGCATGGACTACCGGCTTCTGCTCGGCCGGCTGTCGCACAAGTTCGTCGGCCGATCCGGCGAAGTACCTCGTCCCGCGCCACAAGTCGGCAAGCAGTGAGCGTCCCGGCGGGCGCGCAGTACACCTGCCCGATGCACCCGGAGATCCTGCGGGACGCCCCGGCACCTGCCCGATCTGCGGCATGGCGCTGGAGCCGGTGATGCCGTGCGCTCGACGACGGCGAGAATCCCGAGCTCGCGGATTTTCGCCGTCGCTTCCTGTGGACGCTGCCGCTGTCGCTCGCCGTGTTCGGCGCTGGCGATGTTCGGGCATCGCACGACCCTGCTGTCCGACCGCCTGCCCGGACTGGCTGGAGCTGATCCTCACGGCGCCCGTGGTGCTGTGGGCCGGCTGGCCGTTCTTCCAGCGCTGGGCGCAGTCCATCGCCAAGCGCAGTCCCAACATGTGGACGCTGATCGGCACGGGCGTAGGCGCCGCGTTCGGCTACAGCGTGGTGGCGACGGTGGCGCCCGGCCTGTTCCCGGCTTCGTTCCGCGAGCACGGCCGCGTCGCCGTCTACTTCGAGGCGGCGGCGATCATCGTCTCGCTGACCCTGCTCGGGCAGATCCTCGAGCTGACGCGCACGCTCGGGCACGTCGGCGGCGCTCAAGGCGCTGCTCGGCCTGGCGCCGAAGACCGCGCGGCGGCTGCGGCACGACGGCGACGAGGAGGACGTTCCGCTCGCGCACGTGCACGTCGGCGACCGCCTGCGCGTGCGGCCCGGCGAGAAAGTGCCGGTGGACGGCGTGGTCCTCGAGGGCCGCTCGAGCGTCGACGAGTCGATGCTGACGGGCGAGCCGATGCCGGTCGAAAAGAGGCCTGGCGACCCGCGTGGTCGGCGCGACGCATGAACGGCACTGGGCGCGCTGGTCATGCGCGCCGAGAAGGTCGGCTCGGACACGGTGCTCGCGCAGATCGTGCAACTGGTCGCGCAGGCGCAGCGCTCGCGTGCGCCGATGCAGCGGCTCGCCGACAGGGTCAGCTTCTGGTTCGTGCTGGGGGTGCTCGGCAGCGCGCTGGTCACCTTCCTGGCGTGGGGATTCTTCGGGCCCGAGCCTGCGTGGACCTTCGCGGTGGTCAACGCCGTGGCCGTGCTGATCATCGCGTGTCCCTGTGCGCTCGGCCTCGCCACGCCGATGTCGATCATGGTGGCCAGCGGCCGCGCGGCGCAGGCAGGCGTGCTGTTCCGTGACGCGGAAGCCATCGAGCGCCTGCGCACGATCGACACGCTGGTCGTCGACAAGACCGGCACGCTGACCCAGGGCAAGCCCGGCGTTTCGCGAGGTCGATCGGCCGCGGACGGGTATTCGCGGCGACGAGGTGCTGCGCCTGGCGGCGAGCCTCGAGCAGGGCAGCGAGCACCCGCTGGCCGACGCCATCGTCGCGCGAGGCGCGGCGCCGCTCGCTTGCAGCTGGCGCCTGCGCGGGATTTCGATTCAGTGACCGGGCTGGGCGTCCGCGGCCACGTGGACGGGCGCGCGATCGCGATCGGCAACGCAGGCGCTGATGGCGGAGGCCGGCGCGGACGTCGGCTCGCTGGCCGACGCCGCGGAGCGCCTGCGTCTCGCGGGCGCGACGGCGATGTTCGTTGCGCTCGACGGTCGTGCGATCGGGCCTGATTGCGGTCGCGGACCCGATCAAGGACAGCGCAGCCGCGGAGCGATCCAGTCGCTGCAGGCCGCCGGGATCCGCATCGTGATGGCGACCGGGGACGGGCTCACACCGCCCGGGCGGTGGCGCGCGAACTCGCCATCGAGAGGTGCACGGCGACGTGCGGCCGCAGGACAAGGCTCGGCTGGTGGAGCGAACTGCAAGGCCGCGGGACGGCGCGTCGCGATGGCCGGCGACGGCATCAACGATGCGCCGGCGCTGGCCGCGGCCGACGTCGGCATCGCCATGGGCACCGGCACCGACGTTGCCATGTCGAGCGCGCAGGTCACCTTGGTGAAGGGCGACCTGCGCGGCATCGTGCGCGCGCGCGAGGTCTCGCAGGCGGCGGTGGCGAACATGCAGCAGAACCTGGGGTTCGCGTTCCTTTACAACGCGCTCGGCGTACCCGTGGCGGCAGGCGTGCTCTACCCGGCGTTCGGCCTGCTGCTGAGCCCGATGATCGCCGCACTGGCCATGAGCCTGTCGTCCGTATCGGTCGTCGGCAATGCGCTGCGGCTGCGCGGTTCTTCGTGACGCGGGGTACGCGAAAGCCGTGGCCCGAGCCCGGCCCGCGCGACACTTCCGAGACAATTGGACGTTAGGGTGGCGTGGTTCCTTCCCAGCCAGGCGACCCAAACCATGCCGTCCTACAGGTTATCCCGTGTTGCGTGCGCGGCAGCTGTTGCGTTCTCACTGGCCGCTTCTTGTCGCCTGCGGGGGCGGCGGCGGCAGTTCGAGTGGCAGCAGTTCCGGCAACGCCCCCGCCGGCGCAAGGGACCATCAGCGGCACGGCGACGAAGGGGCCCGTGGCCGGCGCGACGGTGACCGCCTATGCGATCACCGGGGGCTCGCCTGGTTCGAAGATCGCGAGCGCGACGACCGATGCCCAGGGCCACTTCACCCTGGCGATGGGGACTCATGCCGGGTCGGTCATGCTGCAGATGGCCGGTGGCACCTACACCGACGAGGCCACCAGCGGCACGATGCCGATGGCCCCGGGCGACGTCATGACGGTCGTGATGCCCGCGATGACCGCGGGCGCGACGCTCAATGGTGTCGCAGATCACGCCGCTCACTTCGATGGCGCAGGCCATGGCGCAGCACATGACCGGCGGGATGACCGATGCCAACGTCGCCAGCGCCAATTCGGCGGTCGGACATTACTTCATGATTACGGACATCGTGCACGACTCGCCGATCGACCCCCTGGCGTCCGGATCCGGCAATGCGGCAGGCCAGGACGCGATCAACTACGCCATGGTCCTGGCCGGCATGTCGCAGCTGGCCCAGGCGCAAGGCATGGCTTCGTCGTCCGCCATGGTGACGGCGATGACGAACGATGCCGATGGATGCGGTCATGGACGGGATGATGTCGGGCGGATGCCGTCATGATGGCCGGTATGGGCATGGGCATGCCGATGCCGGCGACAGCGGGCACGACCGGCCTCGCGACCGCGATGAACGACTTCATGACGTCGGCACAGAACCGATCCGGTGTCGCTGCCGCGATCGCTGCAGACCCTGATGAGCCAGCTGAACGGCTCGAACGGCCAGATGATGACCGGCGGCACGGGGTCCGCCCCGAACGCAACGATGAGTGGCAAGGTGTTCAACGGCTCGATGACCGGCGCCAGCGTGATGGCCTTTGCACTCAACGGTGGCACGAAGGGCATGCAGCTGGCCACCACGCCGACCGACGCGGCAGGCGGCTTCATGCTGTCGCTCGGCACCTACGCCGGGCCCGTCATGCTGCAGGTGAGCCATGGCACTTACCTGGACGAAGCGACGGGCACGACGGTGACGATGGGCACGGCCGACACGATGACGGCCGCCATGCCGAGCATCGGCAGCGGCTCGCACATGACGGGCGTCTGGGTCACCCCGGTGACGTCGATGGCGCAGGCACGGCCCAGGCGATGAGCGGCGGCATGGTCGATGCGAACATCACGTCGGCGAACACCGCCCTCGGTGCCTACTTCATGATGGACGACGTGCTGCATACGATGCCGATGGACCCGGCGGCGCGCGGGCTCCGGAACCCAGGCGACGCAGGACCAGCGCAATTGCGGCATCTCGATCGCAGCCATGGCCCAGTACGCCGAGGCGGCCGGCACTGTCGTCATCGGCGTTCGTGACCGCGATGATGAATGACGCGTCCGACGGCACGATGAATGGCCGGATGGGCGGGACGCAGATTACGATGGGCGGAATGATGGGTTCCGGCGGCATGGGCTCGGGCGGCATGATGCAGTCGACCGCCGGCACGTCGGGCCTGGCCACGGCAATGACCGACTACATGGGATCCTCGATGAACCACTCCGGCCTCACGGCTGCGGACATGAACGTGCTGGTCCAGAAGCTCGCCGCTTCGAACGGGCAGCTGTAAGCCCGCCAATGGTCCGAACCGGGAGCGCCGAACCCACGAGTCGCCGCCAGGTCCTGGTCGTCGAGGACGAGCGAGACCTGGCGAAAGTCGTCAAACGCCACGTCGAAAGCCTCGGCTGCCAGGTGCAGCTTGCCGGCTCGGGCGAGGAAGCGATCGCGCTGGCGGACGAGCCGTTCGACCTCGTGCTGCTCGACGTGATGCTGCCCGGCATCGACGGCCTCGAGGTCTGCCGCCAGCTGCGGGCGATGAACAGGTACATGCCCGTGCTGATGCTGACCGCGCGCTCGAGCGACATCGACAAGGTCATGGGGCTCGAAAGCGGCGCCGACGATTACCTCACCAAGCCGTTCAGCGTCCAGGAGCTGCTGGCGCGCATCAAGGCGATTTTCCGGCGCATGGACGCCATGGCCTCGTCGCAGCGAATCCGCGAGCAGACAATCGCCATCGGCGACCGCCTGTTGATCGACCCGGACACGCGCGAGGTACGGGTGGCCGGCGCAGGCGATCGAGCTGACGCAGAAAGAGTTCGAACTGCTGATGCACTTCGCGCGCAATCCCGGCCGCGTCTACTCCCGCGCACAATTGCTCGACACCGTCTGGGGTTACAACCATGACGGCTTCGAGCACGCCGTCAATTGCCACATCAACCGGCTTCGCGCCAAGATCGAGGAAGACCCGCGGCGATCCCAGGCTGCTGCTGACGGTCTGGGGCGTGGGCTACAAGTTCTCGGCCGGGCCGGTCCAGGGCACATGAGCCTGCCGCGGACGCTGTTCGGGCGCCTGCTGCTGGTCTTCCTGCTGTTCGGCGTCATCATGACGGCCGCGCTGCGTCTACGTGCTGAGCGTCTCGCACGAGCAGTTCCACCTCGAATTCGACCAGACGATCAATCGCAACCTCGCGCGCGAGTACGTCGCCGCCAACTTCTTCCTGACCGACCGGCCAGCTGAACGGGATGACCCTGCACGAGGGCATCGGCAAGCTGGCAGCGGCAAACCCTGCCATCGACGTTTACCTGGTGGACCTGCAGGGCCGGATCGTCGCTTCGTCCGTGCCGGAGGCGCAATGGCGCCGCACGCACCGTCGACGTCGGAGCCGATCAGGGAATTCCTCGCCGGTCGCCCGGCGCCGATCATGGGCGACGACCCGCGGCGGGCCACGGGCCGGACCGTGTTCTCGGCGGCAGGCTTCCATGTTCGCGACTGTCCTGGCGACTATCTCTACCTGGTCCTCGGCCGTGCCGAGGAGGCGCCGGGTGCCGCCAAGCTGCGCAGTGCGTTCGCCATACGCGAAGGGATCGGCATCATCCTGCTCGCGGCCATGCTGGCAGTTGCGTTGAGCCTGCTGGTGCTGCGACTGCTGACGCGCCGGCTCAGCGTGCTCGACCGGACCATGTCGCGCTTCGAGCGATTGACCGCCCGTTCCAGCCAGCCTGCCGAACAGCGTCGCGACGGTGACGAGATCGACCGTCTCGAGGCGATGTTCAAGGACCTCGCAGCGCGGATCGAAGCGCAGATGGCGCAGCTGCAGTCCGTCGATACCGCCAGGCGCGAGATGCTCGCGAACCTGTCGCACGACCTCAGGACGCCCATCACGACCCTGCTGGCGCACCTCGAGTCGCTGCAGATGGAGGAGGCGCCGCTCGACGAGCAGGAGCGCCGCGAATACGTCGACGTGTCGATGCGGCAGGGCCGGCGCATCGCACAGCTGGTCGAACAGCTGCTCGAGGCCGCGAAGCTCGAGGCCGGCCAGGTGACCGCAAGTCCGGAAGTATTTCCGATCGGGGAGCTCCTGCACGACGTCGTGCAGAAGTTCGCCCTCGCAGCACGCGAGCGCGGTGTCGCGCTGAGCGCATCGGTGCAGCCCGAAGGACCTGCGGGTACGCGGCGACATCGCGCTGCTGGAGCGCGTGTTCGACAACCTGATCGAAAACGCGCTGCGGCACACACCGGAGGGCGGTCACGTTACGGTCAGTGCGGCGCTGGTCGGCACGCGAGCCCAACTCGCGGTCTCGGATTCGGGTGCCGGGATGACGGCCGAGGAGGCTGCAAGGGCATTCGACCGGTTCTATCGTGGCGACCTCGGTCGCTCGACGCAATCAGGCCAGGCGGGGCTGGGTCTCGCCATCGTCAAGAGCATTCTCGACATGCATGGGACGACCATCGCGGTCGACTCGCGCCCCGGGCAGGGAACGAGTTTCCGGTTCTACCTCGATTCGCCCGCCGCGCTCGGCTGATGCGGCGGCGGCGGAGAACCGTGAGCTCGCGAAGCAGCATCGTGTCATGACGCACTGAGGACCAGCAGAGTGATCCCGGATGGAGAAGGGGCCGCAAGGGCCCCTGTTGCTTTGGGCAGCTGCATCGGGTTTACCCCCCGAATGGACTACAGCGTTCCC
>CAWBKN010000003.1:0-20452 GCA_963789375.1 uncultured Gammaproteobacteria bacterium
ACGTTCCTGCCGGGCGCCCAGCTTCCACGCAGCCGCGATGCGGAAGAACGCACGCAACGCGGGACCGGACAGGTCCGTGTCTGCGGTGGGGGCGCTTGGACGGGTCGCGGGGCTGGCCATGGGCATTCCTCACCGGGCACCGTACTCCGCCAATGGAGCAATTACAACATGCACTCCATACCGGCAGTCTGCGGCAGCAAGCACGAAATCGGTGCCGCGAACCTATTCTCCAGTCACCTGTCTTCGGAAACCGGAGAGTGGCACCCATTTCAGAACCCCAAAAAGAGGAGGCCGCCCGCCGCAGGGGGTATGCGGCGGACGGCCTGCAGCCTGGCCCGTTCGGATCAGAACTTCTGGGTGATGCGAGCCCATAGGTGCGCGGCGGGCGCACACCGGTGAAGGTCCACAAGCCGGCGAAGTCCAGGCTGCGACCGACGTCCAGGCCGATCGTGTAGCCGTCCTCGCCCGTCAGGTTGCGCCCGTAGATGCCGACCTCCGTGTTGTTGAACCGGTAGTTCAGCGTCGCATCGAGGACGTTCTGGGAATCGTTCGCCGCCTGCGGCGTGTTCCAGAACGTATTCTCGTAGTCGCTCACGTAGTGCCAGTCCGCCTGCGCGACCATCGTGCCGTCGAACGCCGACCACTCGTACGACGGCGAGATCGTCAGCGGTCATGTCGGGCGCGCGCCGCAGATCGAGGTACGTCAGGCTCTCGCCCGTCACCGGGTCGTCGAAATCCGTGTACTCGGCATCGAGCAGGCCGAGCGAACCGCTGATCATGAAGCCATCGAACGGAATGGCGGTGACCTCGAGTTCGATGCCCTTCGATTCGGCCTTGGACGCATTGATGAACAGCGTCTGCTGGCCCGTGCCGCCTTCCACGTCGACAGGTACGCTCAGCTCCTCCTGCTTGTCGTTGTACTTCATGAAGTACGCGGCCGCGTTCAAGCGCAGGCGTCGCTCGAACCACTCGGACTTCATGCCGAGCTCGAAGTTGTCGACCGTCTCCGGGTCGTACGGCGATGACGGCCGCATCGTAGGTGCCGGGACGGCCGCTGAAGCCACCGGCACGGAAACCACGGCTGTAGAGGCCATAAACCATCATGTCGTCGGAGAAGCGGTACCTGAGGCCGAGCTTCGGCGTGAACTCGCTCCACGACTCATCTGCGGGATTGTCGAAGCCACCGTACACGTCGAG
Source organism: uncultured Gammaproteobacteria bacterium (assembly GCA_963789375.1). GTDB lineage: Bacteria > Pseudomonadota > Gammaproteobacteria > Steroidobacterales > Steroidobacteraceae > RPQJ01. The sequence goes on from CAWBKN010000003.1 coordinate 1,198, forward strand.
CTGGTCCTGGAACAGCGGATCCGTGACGCGCGTTTCCTTCGAGTCGCGCGTGTAGCGGCCGCCGAGGGTCAGCGTCCAGTCGTCGGTGAACCTGTAGTCGCCTTCGAAGAACGCCGCGTACGACTCGGTGTCCTGGCGAACGGTCTGCGGCACATCAGCACGGTGCCGGACGGCAGGCCGAACAGCAGGTCGCCGAAGCCGATGTAGCTCATCATGTCGTTCTGGTACTGGAATCCCACGCATACAGGCCGACCGTGTACGTGACACGCGCTGTCGCCGGTGTAGGTCAGGCGCAGTTCGTGGCTGCGCTGCTCGTACCACTGGTCGCGGAGGGTGTCGTACAGCTGCAGCGGCGTGCCGTCGTAATCCCAGTAGGCATCCTCGTCCGTGGCGAAGTAGCCGAAAATGTAATCGATCCGGTAGTCATCCGACAGGTCGTAGCGCACGTTGACCGTGTGCGTCTCGGTGTCGAACTGCGCGTTCGGATCGGGCGTGTTCTGCAGCGAGACGTAGCGGTCGCCGCCCTGCGGCGTCGTGCAGACTCGGTGCGCATTGGTCGTAGAAGAAGCACCAGGCCTGGTCGGGCTGCGCGACGTTGAGCAGCACGCTCGCATCCTGGTCCGTCCAGGTCTTGTCGTAGCGGTAAAAGACCTCGAGTCATCCATCGGCCGCCAGACGAACGACGGGCTGATCATCTGGTACTTGAGGTCGCCCTGGTCTTTGCCCAGCGTCGCGGTTGTAGGCGTAGCCGTCACGCTCGTTCCACGCGCCGCCAGCTTGAACGCAAACGTGTCGCCGACCGGCAGACTCACGTAGCCGTCGACCTGCCAGTCGTTGTAGTTGCCGTAGCTCGCGCGCAGTTCGCCGCCGAATTCGCTGTCGGGCCTGCGGCGCACGATGTTGACGGCGCCGCCGATAGAGTTGCGGCCGAACAGCGTCCCCTGCGGACCGCGCAGGATTTCAACGCTCTGCAGGTCGAGCGCCTTCACCATCGCGCCACCGACCGAGCCGATGAACACGCCGTCGACGACGACGCCGATCGTCGGGTCGATGCTGCGCTCGTGGTCGTTCGTGCCGATGCCGCGGATAGTCATCGCCGCCGGCGCTGCCTGGACCTTCCTGCATGTCGTCGATGATCACGTTGGGCGAGGCGTTGGCGAAGCTGGACAAGTCGATGTCGGGACGCGCGCGAGTTCTTCGGGACTGAGCGCACTACCGAGGAGCGGACGTCCTGCAGGCTTTCCTCGCGCTTGCGCGCCGTGACCACGATTTCTTCCAGGCCGCCGGCGGAGGCACCCGCCTGCTGCGGCTGCGCGACGGGATACCCGCTGGCGCGACCAGCGTCATTGCGATCGCCGCCGCCAACTTTGCGTTCACCTTGCGCCATCGTTCTGAATCCCCCTGCGCTTGTAGATCGACCAATCCCGTCGAATTCGCCATACGGAATCTACTTTCTATAAACCGAACATCTTGTCAACCGGATCTTGACGCCCCGCGTTCTGTTCCGGCGAAGGAAAACGGCACGGACGCAAGGCCCGGCGGCGCCGGCCCGTCCCGGGACGTGGCGCAAACTCAGGGACTTTCCTGCCTGGCGAGTCGTGCGCAGCACTACTGCATAGGCCGCCGTGAGCGGCTCGTCCCACGTCGCTCCGGCAGCGGAGCCAGGACTTCGTGCAGCCGGCGCTGCAGCAGCTTGCGGACCCGGAACTTGCGCCGCGAACGCCCGCGCCGCTGCACGCTCGCCCGGCGTCCGGGCCTGCGGCAAAATGGTGCTCGAGCGCCGCATCCAGCGCGCGAAGCCAGCCGCCTCGTCCTGGCCGCACTTGCAGGACGGGCGGTGGTCTGGCCGTCCGCGGCCGTGGCCGCAGGACGCCCAGCAACTCCCCGGCGACGCGGTCTGCGCCCGGCTGGTCGGCCTTGTTGACCACGTAGATGTCGGCCGTCTCCATGATGCCGGCCTTCATCGCCTGCACGTAGTCGCCGGCCCCGGGGGTCAGGACCAGGATCTCGACGTCCGCGATGGCGCGGACGCCGTAGGCCGACTGGCCGGCGCCCACGGTTTCGATGATGACTTCGTCGAAGCCGAACCGGTCGAGCGTGGCGACGATCTCGGCGACGTTGTCGGTCAGCCCGTCCTCGGCGGCACGGCTCGGCAGCGAGCGGATGAAGACGCGCGGGTCCTCGCTGAGCGTCGCCCATGCGGATGCGGTCGCCCGAGCAGCGAGCCGTCCGAACGCGGGCTGGTGGGATCGATGGCGATGATGGCCAGGTTGCGGCGTGCGCCAGCCGAGCCGCCGCGAGCTTGCCGATCAGCGTGCTCTTGCCGGCGCCCGGCGACCCGGTCACGCCGATCACGCGCGCGCGCCGCCGGAGTCGTCGGCCGCGATCGCGCGAGGATGTCCTCGACGCTCGCCGCTGCGATCCGCGACAGCGCCTTGCTGAGCTGCCGGCGGTCGATCATTGCGCAGCGCTGCCGCGTCAGGCCGGCGTGCCCGAGCAGCACGATCGCGTCGTGCTCGCCGAGCAACGGCGGCGGCGCGTACGTCGTCGTGACGCCGGCGATCTTGATCGGATTGCCGACGACGCGCAGCGTCGCCGCCCTCGGTCGGGATCTCCGCGACCATTCGCGCGGCCGCGTGTGTGCGCTGCGCAAGCGCGTCCTCGCAGCGACTCGACGGGCGCGACGACCAGGCCCAGCGGCGCGAGGCGCGCGACCCAGTGCGTCCGTGGTGTCGCCCGCGAGCAACGCGGCGAGCTCGGCCAGCACGGCTCGCGATTGCGCGCGACCGCGCCGCCATGGTCGCGAAGCGCGCGTCGGTCAGCCACTCCGGGCGGCCGACCTCGTCGCAGAACAGTGCGCCAGAAATCGTCGTGCGTGATGAACAGCGTCAGCCAGCCGTCGCGCGTGCGAAAATCTGCGCCGGCACGATGTAGGGATGCGCCGAATCCGGCATAGCGCTGCGGCAGCTCGCCCGCGTTCAGCCAGGCGCCCGCGAGGTAGTTGAGCTGCGACAGCATCATGTCGTACATCGCGACGTCGACCTGGCCGCCCTTGCCCTTCCACGAACTTCGCGAGCAGGCCGAGCGCGGCCATCATGCCGGCGGAGTTGTCCACCGCCGAGTAGCCCGGTCTTGGTCGGCGGGCCGCGCCGGGTCGCCGGTCAGGGTCATGACGCCGGTCAGCGCCTGGATCACGTAGTCGTAGGCGGGGCGGTCGGCGTAGCGGCCTGTCGAGCCCGTAGCCCGTGAGCGCGACGCAGACGAGCTGCGGGTTCCACTGCTTCAGCGCGTCGTAGGTCAGGCCGAGCTTGCGGATCGCCGACGGGCGCAGGTTGGTGATCAGCGCGTGCGCGCGTCGCGCGCGAGGCGCCGCAGCGCGCTCTGGCCCTCCGTCGAGGCCAGGTCGAGCACGACGCTCTTCTTGCTGCGGTTGAGGCTCGCGAAGTAGGCGTTGTGCGGCCCGATCTGGTGCGGGCTGACGCGTGCGCGCGATGTCGCCGTCGGGCGGCTCGATCTTGATGACCTCGGCGCCGAGGTCGGCGAGCAGCATGCCGCAGTACGGCCCGGCCAGCATGTGCCCGACTTCGAGGATGCGAATGCCCGCCGAGCGGCGCCGTTCATCGCAGCACGTCGCGCCACGCGAGCGCCGACCACGTCGTCGAGCGGCATGGCGTTGGTGAAGACGCCCTTCACGCCCAGCTCGCGCAAGCGCCGCGTGGTCCGGCGTCGGGATGGTGCCGCCGACGAACACCGGGATGTCCGCCGCTGCCCGCGGCCGCAGCCGCGCGACGACCTGCCGCGACGAGCTCCTTGTGGCTGCCCGAGAGGATCGACAGGCCCGACCGCGTCGACGTCCTCGTCGACGGCGACGCGCGCGATGAAGTCCGGGGCACTTGCGCAGGCCCGGTGTAGATCACCTCGGCGCCGGCGTCGCGCAGCGCGAGCGCGATGACCTTGGCGCCCGACGTCGTGGCCGTCGAGCCCCGGCTTGGCGATCAGGATGCGCTTGCCCTGCAGCGCATGGCACTCGGCTGTCGCGCGCTCATAGGCGCACCGGCTCCTGGAATTCGCCCCATAGCGTCTTCAGGCGCTGCACCATCTCGCCGACCGTCGCGTAGGCGTGGCAGCAGTCGACCAGGTACGGCATCAGGTTCTCGTCGTCCTTGGCGGCCGCCGTCGCGCCAGCGCGGCGAGCGTGCGCTGCGACGGCCGCGTCGTCGCGCGTGTCGCTTCACCGCTGCGTAGCTTCTCGAGCACGCGCGCGGCTGCATCTCGGGTCGAGCGTGAAGATCTCCACCGTAGCTGTCGGCCTGCTCGTCGCGGCGGAAGCGGTTCTGGCCGACGACGACGCGTCTCGCCGCGTGTCGACGTCGCGCTTGCGCTCGATGCGCGCGCTCGGCGATGCGCATCTGCAGCCAGCCGTCCTCGATCGCCTTGACCGCGCCGCCGTAGTCGTCGATCTCGCCCATCACCTCGCGCGATCTCCTGCCTCCATCCGGTCGGTGAGCCACTCGACGTAGTAGCTGCCGCCGAGCGGATCGACGCGTGCGCGCGATGCCGCTCTCGTAGGCGACGATCTGCTGCGTGCGCAGCGCGAGCTCGGCGGAGGACTCGGTCGGGATCTGGAAGGCCTCGTCGTAGGCGCAGGTGAAGATCGACTGCGCGCCGCCGAGCACCGCCGCCATGCGTCTCGATCGCCGACGCGCACGATGTTGTTGTAGCGGCTGCGCGCGCCACCAGCGACGAGCCGCCGCAGACGACGCCGAAGCGGAACATCTGCGCCTTCGCGTCGGTCACGCCGTAGCGCTCCTTCAGCAGCTGCGCCCAGAGCCGGCGCGCCGGCGCGGAACTTGCGCGACCTCCTCGAAGAAATCCATGTGCACGTAGAAGAAGAACGACAGGCGCTTGGCGAACTTCGTCGACGTCGCCGCCGCGGCGGCGCAGCTCGTCGACGTAGGCCAGGCCGTTGGCGAGCGTGTAGGCCATCTCCTCGACCGCCGTGCAGCCCGCGTCGCGCACGTGCGCGCCGGCGATGCGAGATCGGGTTGAAGCGCGGCGTCACCTCGTTCGAGTACAGGATCGAGTCGGCGATCAGCCGCATCGACGGGCGCACCGGGAAGATCCAGGTGCCGCGCGCGACGTACTCCTTGAGGATGTCGTTCTGGATCGTGCCGGTCAGCTTCGCGCGCGGCACGCCCTGCTTGTCGGCGCACGGCCAGGTACATCGCATAGATGATCGCGGCCGTGCCGTTGATCGTGAACGAGGTCGAGATCGCGCCGAGGTCGAGGCCGTCGAACAGGATCTCCGTCTCCGCCAGGTTCGACAGCGACACGCCGACCTTGCCGATCTCCGGCCGCGCCATCGGGTCGACCGGGTCGTAGCCGCACTGCGTGGGCAGGTCGAGCGCCACCGACAGGCCGGTCTGCCCCTGGTCGAGCAGGAAGCGGTAGCGCTCGTTGGATTCCTCGGCCGTGCCGAAGCCGGAATACTGGCGGATCGTCCAGAGCCGGCCGCGGATAGCCGTCGGCGAAGATGCCGCGCGTGAACGGATACTCGCCCGGCGTGCCGGATTCCGGCGTCGCCGGCCATGTCGCGGGTCACGACCACCGGCACCTCGATGCCCGAAGGCATGCCGTCGGGATGCGCGCTCGCTCGTCCGCATCGCGCTCGCTGGCTCGGCGATGCGGCGCTCATGATGTCTTCTCCTGCCATCTGCGCGTGATCGCATCGACGGCGGTCCAGTGGTCGTCGTGCGTCCAGGTCGCGCATGAACCATTCGCGCTCGAGCGCGCGACGCTCGCTCGGCGATCGGCCCTCGCGCGCGGCATGGCGAACGCCTTCCAGGCACGGATGACCTGTGGCGTTTGCCGGAGCACGGGTTGCAGGAACCGGTCGACGCAGCTGCTCGAGCGATTCGTCCTTCGGTTGCCATCGCGTCGACGAGCCCGTGTTCGAAGGCCTGCGCCGCCGTCAGCGTCTCCGCGCGCAGCCCCTGCGCCATGCGCGCGCGACGGGCCCGAGCAGCCGCATCAGATCGTGCCCGCCGCCGAAGCCGCGGCGAAATGTTCAGCCGCGCCTGGATGAAGCCGATCGTGGCCGTCGGCAGCGCCACGCGAAAGTCGCACGCCATCGCGAGTTCCGCACCACCGCCGAGTGCCATGCCGTTCAACGCGGCAACGGTCGGCAAGCGGGAAGCGCGCACCTGGTCGAGCGGCACGGCTGGAATCGTCGAAGAATCGCCTCGACCTCTCGCGCCGTGCGCACGGCTCGCCAGTTCCTTCAGGTCGCCCCCCGCCGCGAACGCTTCGGATCCTCGCCCGTGATGACCGCGGCCTTGATCGACACCTCGGTGTGCGCAGCGAACGCGCGGCCCATTTCGCGCCAGCGTGTCGCGGCTCAGCGCGTTGCGGCTGCCGGGCGATTGATGCGCACCCACAGCACGTCGTCGCGAGTCTCGACCAGCAGGTTGCGGTACCCGGTCATGCGGTCGCGATGCCTTCCTTGCGGAGCCGACGCTGGGCGTCCAGCAGCCGTTGCACGTGCCGCTCGAGCTGCGGGTCCATGCGGTGGCTCGGCCCGGCGACGGCGAGGCCCGAGCAGTTCGTTGTTGACGCGGACCGGCACGGCAATGGCCGTCACGTCCGCCACGTTCTCGCCGCGTGTCATGTAATAACCGCGTTGCGCGCTGGCCTCGAGGTCCTCGACGAGCCGCGACTGCGCCGTGATCGTGCTGCTGGTCACCTTCGGCAATGGCTGCTTCTTGAGCCAGGCCGCGAGTTCCGCCGACTTGAGGGAGCCGAGCATCACCTTGCCGATGCACGTCGAATGCAGCGGCTTGAACTCGCCCGCACGCGAGCTGTAGCGGATGGTCTGCGGGCTCTCGAGCACTTCCAGATAGAGGATCTGGTCCTTCTGGCGCTTGCCGAGGATCACGGTTTCCTGCGTTTCGACGCGCAGTTGCTCGAGGTACGGCCCCATGCGCTCGAGGTACGGGTCGTGCGCGACGATGTTGGCCGCGAGGTCGAGGATGCGCCGGGTCGGGTAGAGGTCCTTGCGGCGGCTCGTCTGGTACAGGTACGAGCGGTTGAGCAGCGTGTGCACCAGCGAATGGCAGGTACTGACGGGAATGTCACAGCACTCCGCGAGTTCACGTAGAGTCAGCGAGCGCTTGCGCTCCTCGAACGCTTCGAGGATGGCGAGCGTGCGGTCGGCACTGCGGTTGTCTTTGGACTCGGTTCGGGTTGCCATGTCGGCGACGCTCGCTGGGTTAAGGCGCCGTTTTCGGTATGCCGATTACAATTTCGCCTATCCGAACACTACAGTCAAGCCGGCAAACCCTCAGGTGGGGGTGCCGAGTTCGAGGACCGGCAGCCGCCGCAGCGTGTTGCCGCCGTTGACCTGGATGTTCTGCCCCGTCACGTAGGCCTCGTCGCTGCAGATCCAGAGCGTCGCCGCCGCCACGTCGTCGACCGTGTTCAGCCGGCCGAGCGGGATTTCCTTCTCGAACTGCTCGCGGATGCCGGGGATCTTCAGGAACTCCGTGGTCATCGGACTCTCGGTGAAACCCGGCGACACCGAGTTGACCTTGATGCCCTGCGGCCCGTATTCGAAGGCCGCGACCCGGACCAGGTGGTCGGTGCCCGCCTTGGCGCCCATGTAGGCTGCGTGGTTCGGGAACGTGAGCGTGGCGGTGATCGACGAGATCGTCACGATCGCACCGCCCTTCTGCATCTTCGCCGCCATGTGCTTGATGAAGAAGAACGGGCCGATGAAGTGGATGTCCGTCGCGCGCCGCAGCGTGGCTTCATCGGTCGCCGCGATGTAACCCATGATCGCCTCGCCCGCGCAGTTGACGGCGACGTCGAGGCGGCCGAATTTCTCGAGCGCCAGCGCCGCGACGGCGGCCACGTCCTGTTCGCGCGTGATGTCGCACACGGCAGGCACCGCACCCACCTGCGCAGCAAATGCCTCGACCCTGTCCTTGCGGCGTCCCGCGACGATGACCTTCGCACCCTCGGCCAGGAGCCGGCGGGCGATCGTGCCGCCCATGGAGTGCGTGTCGGTCGCAGCGAGCACGACGGCCACCTTTCCTGCGTATCGTTGTCCCATCGACGCTTCTCCTGTACGCGGGTTACCGCAGTTCGTCCCAGATCGCCTGGGCCCGGGGCTCACGCAATTCACTCAGCACGACCCCGGCCAGGCCGGCCGCGCGTGAAACCACGGCCAGCCCGCGCGCTGCCACGGGCGGCAGGCCCATGTCGACGACGATCGCGCCCGCGAGGCCCGCCGCGTTCAAGGGCAACGCGCGGCCCGTCGCCACCGCGAAGGCATCCGCGATCGCCAGCAGCAGGTCGCAATGAACGCCTGCGACCCGGGTCTCGCTCGCGATCTGCAGCAGCTTCGGGGTGCGCGGATCGCCGCTCTTGTGCTCGGGATGCCCGAGCCCGGGAATCTGCCGCCGGTTCGCCCGGTAGGCGGCAACGACCTTGTGCGCCACCTGCTGCACGGCCGCCGCATCGGCGGCGCCGCCGTGTTCACGCAGCGCATCGACGAGCATTTCACCCGCCGACTGCATCGTCCCCAGGTAACGGGAACCCGCGCCGCAGAGACCGGCCGCGATGGCCGCCTGCATGGCTTCCGGAGCACCTAGCAGCGTGAGTCGCGTCGCGAGGGAACTCGGCGTCACGCCGTGATCCACGAATGTCGTCAGCAGCACGTCGATCATGCGGGCCTGGCTTCGGCGTCGGGCGCGTGCCGCCGGTCAGGGCCGCATACGTCAGCTCGGCAAAACTCCACTGGCCCATGACCTCCTCGACGAGGTCGTGACCGTACACGACGATCCGGTCGGCACTCATGATGCGGCCTCGCTCGGGCGGCAGCGGACCATGAGCGACCAGACGCTCTCCAGGACCACCTCGCCCTGCTGGTTGATGGCGTCGCGGTTCAGCACGACGATGCCCCGCCCGCCTTTGCTCGTCGGCTTGAGTTCCGTCACGGTGAGCCGGACGTGCACCGTGTCGCCGATCTTCGTCGCTTTCTTGAAGCGGCATTCGAGGCCGACCAGGCCGACGAGGTTCGGGCCGAGCCCCTGCATCAGCGGCGTGCGCGTCGAAAGTCCCGACAGGATCGACAGCACCAGCATCCCGTGCGCGATGCGTCCGCCGTGGACGGTCTGGCTGGCGAACTGCTCGTCGACGTGCAGCTGGTTGTAGTCGCCGGACAGCCCGGCGAACGCGACGATGTCCGCCTCGGTGACCGTGCGGCCGGCGCTCACGCAACTCAGCCCGACCGCGAGGTCGTCGAAGTACAGGCCCGGCACCTCGAGCCCGGCCGGCGCGTGTCCCACGGGCTCGCTCATGAGTAGCGCCCTCCGGTCACGTGCAGCAGTTCGCCCGTGATGAATGCCGCGCTGTCGCTCGCCAGGAACAACACGGCGTCGGCGATTTCGCCGGGCTTGCCGATGCGGTTCAGTGGCGTCTTCGCGATCGAGCGCTCACGCAGCACGTCGTAGTTCTGAGGCCGAGCATGCCCTCGGTCTCGATGAAACCGGGCGCGATGGCGTTGACCGTGACGTTGAACCGGCCGCTTTCGAGCGCGAGCGCGCGCGTGAACCCGATCAGCCCGGCTTTCGCGGCCGAGTAGTTCGTCTGCCCGGGGTTGCCCAGGTGGGCCCGCGACGAGATGTTGATGACGCGCCCCCACTGCTTCTCGTGCATCGCGCCGATCGTCGCGCGCGTGCAGTTGAAGGCGCCGACCAGGATCACGTCGATGACGCGGCGCCAGTCCTCGACCGCAATCTTGAGCAGCAGGCCGTCCTTCGGGAAGCCTGCGTTGTTCACGAGGATGTCGGGGCTGTGCCAGCGCGCCTTGATCTGCTCGACGGCGCGGGTCACCTGGTCGAGGTCACCACGTCGGCGGCGACACCCATGGCCCGGTCGTCGCCGAGTTCGGCTGCGGCCGCCGCGACAGCCTCGGCATCCATGTCGAGCAGCGCCACGCGCGCGCCGCAGGCATGGAAGGCCGCCGCGGTGGCGCGCCCGATGCCGCGCGCGGCACCGGTCACCAGCACTACCTTGTCGTCGAACTTCAGGTCCATCGCGGGGCGTCTCTGTATCTGGCGAATGTGTTGGATCATGACTGCGCAGCCGAACGGATGCCTGGCCCGGATGCGCTCATGCGCACGGTCGCATAAGCCCGCCACGCGCATGTCCGCGTCGACGTCGAACCGCCATTCAGCCTCATGGCCGCGCGTGCCCCTCGCGACGTACTCCATCACCTGCCGGCCCTCGGCCGAGAGCGCCGTCGACGGGGTACACCTGGCCTGCGCGGTTGAGCATGCACGGCACGAAGCCCGCGCCGGCGAGCTTGCTTGCCGTCGAGCGACACCCAGGCCACCGCGGTCATGCGGCCGTCGCGATGCCACGGCAGCCAGCGGCCAGCCCTTGCGCGGCGCGAGCCCGTACGATTCGTCGGTCTCCGGGTCGAGCTCGGCGGCGCCGGCCGTCACCATCTCCTTCGGGCCGCGGAAATTCTTCAGGTCGAAGACGAAGTGCCCGAGCCCGTAGAAGATGGCGGCAGCCCTTGTACCACTCCATGCCGCGCAGGATGTGGTGGTGGTGGCCGACGACGACGTCGGCCCCGCAATCGACGGCGAAGCGCGCGCTGCGCAGTTCGTGGTCGCTCAGGAAGAACGGACGCTTGTAGTCGCCGCCGTGGAACTGGACCACGACGACGTCGGCCGCCTGCCTCGCCGCCGCGATGTCGTCGCGCAGGTGATCCATGTCTTCCTGCAGCGGCACGGTCGTGCAGACCGGCGGATAGCCCGGCGACCAGACGTTCGGATGCAGGTCACGGTAATGATTGAAGGCGCGCAGCGGCGCGAGGCCCGGCCAGTCGTCGAGGGCCTCGTACCCGCGCGGAAAGAACGAGGCATACGCCAGCACGGCGACCTTGACCGGTCCCGGCCTGCAGGATCGCCGGCTTGCGCGCGTCGGCGAGGTTGCGGCCGGTGCCCGACGTGCGCGATGCCCGCCCGCCTCGAGGTGCTGGTGCATCTCGAACAGGCCGCGGTGCCCGGCATCCAGCGCGTGGTTGTTGGCCAGCGTGAGCAGGTCGAATCCCGCGCGTGCGATGCGCCGGGATGTTGTCCGGACTCGCGGTCACCGGCACCGTGACGCCCGGCACGTGCTCGACGCTCTCCGCATAGGCGCATTCGCAGTTCGCCGTCAGCAGGTCCGGCGCGGCCAGGACGTCCTTGACGAGGGCGAACGCCTCGTCCGGGATCGTCGCGGTCGACCAGCAGGTCGCCGATGAAGCCAAGCAGTGTGTTGCCTTGTGTCATGCCGATTTGAGGCCTGTGCCATTCCCGCAGTCTTGTTCTTCATGACCTTGTCGCCATTGGCGCTGCGCGTCACGGGGAACGCCTCGACGACCTGCAGGATCGCCGGAGTCTTGTATGACGCCATGCGCTCGCGGCAGAAGCCGCGCAATTCGTCGGCCGAGACCTCGCCGCCGTCGCGCAGCGACGACGAACGCTGCGGCGAGTTCCTCGCCGAGCCCGTCCGGGATGCCGACCACCTGCGCCGCGGCGACCGCGGGGTGCGTCTGCAGCATGGCCTCGATTTCGCCCGGGCTCACGAGGAATCCCTTGATGCGCAGGGCGTCGTTCATCCGCGCAACGTACAGGAATTCGCCGCCGTGGCGCCGTCGATGACCGAACCCAGGTCCCCCGACCGGAACCAGCCGTCGTCGGTGAAGGCCTTCGGTTCGCCTCGTCGTTCGCGAGATAACCGCGCGTGACGATGGGGCCGGAAAACTGCAGTTCGCCATTCGCGCCGGCGGGCAGCACCGCGCCTTCGCTGTCGACTGCAGCGCACGCGCATGCCCGGACTGGTCAGCAAGCCACCGGCGGCGCTGCGCGCCGGGCACGTCGCGCCTGAATCCCAGAATGCGGCCAGTGCCAGGATCTCGGACGATCCGTAGACGTTGGTCAGGCGGAACCCGAACTCGCGCTCGGCCTTGCTCGACGACCGGCTCCAGCGTGCCGCCCGCCGAGAACACCAGTCGCAGCGACCGAACGACTGCGCGGCTGGCCCGGGGATGGTCGAGCAGCCTGCGCATGATCGGCTCGGTCAGCGCGAGCATCGTCACGCCGCTCGGCGGCGATGAGGTCGACCACGCGATCGAGGTCGAATTCGTCGATCACGATGAGCGCGCGCACCGCCGTCATCGCCGCCAGCAGCAGCGTATAGCCATAGGCACCGCAGGGCGGCAGTGCGCCCGAGCACCACGTCGTGCTGCAGTCATGCGCGCTTTGGCGCGCCACCGCGGCGGCATGCGACAGCAGCGCGCTTTCGCGATGCACGGCAAGCTTCGGCGCCGACGTCGTGCCGGAGGTCGAGTACGCGATCATGCGCAGGTTCTCGCCGGCGTCGGCTCCGGCAGGTCGCTGGCCCATGACATCGAACTCGGCCAGGCTAATGCGCCTGACACCCGATCCGGCTCGCCCGGCCGGCGTCGCTCAGGGCCGACGATCGACGATCCATTCGAGGCGCGCTCGAGCCCGATCGGCCGCCAGCGACTGTAATGCGGCGTCCAGGATGCCGTCGAAATCGATGCCGCGGAACGAGCTGTCGACGAACAGCGCGCGACAGCCGCCCGAGCTTCAGGAAATGTCTGACCTCGGACTCGCGGTACCAGGTGTTCAGCGGGATCGTCAGCAGTCCGAGCCGCGCCGCGGCCAAGTGCACGACCATCCAGCCGGCCGGTTCGGCAGCCAGATCGCGATGGCATCCCCGCGGACGCAGGCCGACCCCGTGCATCGCAGCCGCGGCAGGCCCGCCGTGCGGTCCCGCAGGTCGCGCGAACGAAATGCCGTCGCGGCGCGGCGCACTGCACGCTCTCGAGCGCAGTGCGCTCAGCGAGGCGCTGCGCGCGGATCTGCAGCCAGGACGCGAGGCGCTCCCGCTTCGGGCCTGAGCGCGCTCGCGTCCACGGCTGACTCCCCCGGCTGACACGGGCCTCAGGCCGCCTCGAAATCCTTCAGGTCGCCGACGAACGGCGCCAGCATCCGCGCGCGATCGTCGAAGGAGAAGACGTCCTTCGGATCCGGCTTGATCAGGGTGAACGGCGCGAGCTGGTACACGTCCTCGCCGATCATCTTGGCGTTCTTGTCGTACGGCCAGAACATCGCGAGCGGGCACATCAGGATGTACGTGGCGTCGAGGTCGTCGACCGTGTACCCGACTCCTGCGCTTCCTTGCCCGTCACGAACTGGCCGAAGGTCGAATACGAGGCAAAGCCCCAGTCGTTGACGAACAGCTGCTCGTCCTGCAGCCACACCACGCGCTCGTTCAGCGCCTGGTAGAAGCCCATGACGGCTTCGCGGCCCTCGAAGCGGATGAGGTCGGGCGTGCCGAGGTGCACGTTGTAGACGGGCTCGTCGACCGTCATTACCTTGGTGAAGATGTTGTGCCACTTGCGGTTGCTGAACTCGAGCGCCGCGTGCCGGTTGTAGTTGAGCAGGATCGCGCGCCGGTGGGGGTTCTGTTCCGCCTGTGCGGTCGCGAGTCCGTTGCGCATGAACTCTTCGAACGCATCCAAGATACTTGCTCATCGCTCAGCCTCCTGGTGGGTGCCTCTTACTCGTGCGACACGGCCTTCGGGGGGCCGTTGGGTCCGAGTTTGCCCAACGCCGCGCGGCGTGTCCGCTGCAGCCCGAGCCGACGCCATCGGCTCGGTCGGTTTAACTGTTCATAATCCCGAATCCGATTTTGCCTAAACGAACGAGTTTGTCAAACTGCCGATGAGCCGGCTGCCGGCTGGAAATAGGTCGGAAACAGGTGCCACTCACCAGTTTTCGCGAACAGCCCGAGTGGCACCTATTTCCGGCGCAGCTCCGCGAGCAGGCCGGCCGCCGCATCCTCGACCAGGTCGAGCACCTCGTCGAAGCCCTTGGCACCGCCGTAATAGGGATCGGGCACCTCGCTCACTTCGAGGTCTTGCGCGAACTCCAGGAACAGCCGGATGCGCGGGTGATACTCCGTCGGACTGCGCTCGAGCAGCGCGAGGTGATTGACGCGATCCATCGCAAGGATCAGGTCGAAGCGCTCGAAATCCGCATCCTCGACCTGTCGCGCACGCACCCGCTCAGGTCGATCCCACGCCGCGCAGCCGCCGCGACGGCTCGTGCATCCGGCGCCTCCCCGACGTGGTAGTCGTGCGTGCCGGCAGAGTCGATCTCGACCTCGAGTTCCCGCGCGTGACGCCGCACATGCTCGCGGAAGACCGCCTCGGCGGTCGGCGAGCGGCAGATGTTGCCCATGCAGACGAACAAGATTCGCATCGATTGGGTTCCTAAGGTCCTGTCCCAGTCTTCGTGCATTGTCCTCGTCACGCCAATCCCCTGGGGACCACCGCGAAGCCTACAACCGACCCGTGCCTCCATTGAAGAGCCAATCGCGGGCAGACCCCGAGAAGCAATTGCATTCGGCGGCCGGAGGGCAAGGCCCGACCGGAGGCGGGGTGAGCTCTGGCGGATGCGGCGCGATCGGAGCGAACAGGTAAAATCGCTCCATGACGAAGAACCGCCTCCTGCGCTGGACCACCGTCACGCTGCTCCTCGTGTTGCTGGCCTTGATCGGCTTCGTCTGGTTCGGGCCCGTCACCGTCGGCAACAAGAAGGTCCTGGTCGACTTCATCCTCGGCCGCGGCATCGATCCGCCGAGCGCCGCACAGGCCGCCGAGCGGCTGAAGGTCGCCGACGGTTTCAAGGTCGAGATCTATTGCCGAAATTCCCCTGGCCCGCTGGCCATTGGCCACCGCCGCCGGTGACCTGATCGTCGCGCGCACCCGGGGCAACGCCATCGTGCTGATCGAGCGCGACCGCAATGGCGACGGCCGGCCCGACGCGATCCGCACCCTCGTCGAGAACATCGACCTCCCGCACGGTCTCGCCGTCCACGACGGCTGGCTCTACATCGGCCACCGCACCGGCATTGCCCGCATCCGCTTCGACGAGGACACGGGCCACGTGACCGGCGCGCCGACGAAGATCGTCGACGACTTCGCAGGCGACGGTAATCACACGACCAAGACGATCGGCTTCGGCCCCGACGGCTGGCTGTACGTGACGCAGGGTTCGTCCTGCAACGTCTGCATCGAAACAGACGAGCGACGCGCGACCATGATGCGCATGCGCCCGGACGGCACCGAGCGCGAGATCTACGCCAGGGGCCTGCGCAACAGTGTCGGCTTCGACTGGGCCCCGTGGGACGGTGCGCTCTATGCGACCGACAATGGCCGCGACCTGCTGGGCGACGACTTCCCGCCGTGCGAACTCAATCGCGTCGAGCGCGGCAAGTTCTACGGCTGGCCCTACGTCAACGGCAATAACGTCCCCGACCCGGACTTCGGCTCGGCGAATGCTGCGCTCGCAGCGCGAGCCGTGCCACCCGTGCATGGCTTTCGCGCGCACAACGCACCGCTCGGCATACACTTCCTGCGCGGCAACGTGCCGGCCGGTTACGCGCGCACGGCGCTCGTCGCACTGCACGGCTCCTGGAACCGCAGCAAGCTCGACGGCTACAAGGTCGTCGCGCTCGATTTCGCGGACGACGGCAGCGTCACCGAGCGGGACTTCCTGACCGGATTCCTCGGGGCAGACGGCACCGTGCTCGGCCGTCCCGCCGGTGTCACGCAGGGTGCCGACGGAGCGATCTACGTGACGGACGATTATGCGGGTGTCGTGTACCGGGTCAGCGCAACACCCGGAAGGGAGTCGAAGGCACCTTGACCCACCTACGGTTGAACGGTCGATACGCACTGCAATCGCTGTCCGCCCTGGCAATCGCGGCGATCGTGGCTGGCTGCGCCTACCAGGATCCGTTCAGCCTGCCGACGCTGGGCGCGCCTGGTGCAGGGCCCGGACCGTCGACATCGGTGTATTACGGCTACGGCCCGGCAGGGCGCTACGGCTACTACCCTTACGGTTATTCCGGTTACAACCAGTATCCCTATTACTACGGTTCGGGATACTCGGCGCAGCCCTACCCGCCAGGGGCGTACGTGACGTACCCGAGCGGTCCGTACTGCCTCGACGCCAATCGGGACGGCCGCTGCGATGTCCGCACCGCTCCACCTCGTCAGGATCACGACGGCGATATATTCGAGCGAATTCGCAACCAGCTCGATGCGCGGCAGGCCGCAGGCCCGACGGTTCCCGCGCCGGCGCCGGGTGCCGTGCTACCACGACCTGCGCCACCCCCGAAGGTCGCCCCGTCGAGAGCGTCCCAGTCGCCGGCCGCTCGATCCGGTACCAACGCGGACCGTCGGGACGCCGACCATCGGGATGAACCACCCGCGAAGAGACGCTCGATCCCGGTCTCTACCGACGAGCCTTGATTCGACAGCCGGCCCAGATGCGCGTGCAGTGACCCCGGCCATGAGGCGCCAGGGCGCTCGGCCTCCCGTCATTCCACGACGAACACCACGGCGGTGCGGGCCGGCACCGTGAATCGCCCCGTGGCCGCCTCATAGCGCGACTGCTCCGCCGCTCGCCGATCAGCAGCCCCCGGTGCGCGATGCACGGGGTGCAGCACGTAGCGCTTGCCGCGCTCGGCATCGAACTGCAGCGTGTGGACTGCCGTGTCCACGTTCACGAGGTACAGGATCTCGTCGAAGCGCGCACCCGAAAGCCCGCGTCCATTCAAGTGTCCGGCGATCACCTCCGGCACCTGGTCCGGACCGGTGTTGTGGAAGTGCAGGCGCGCGACGACGTCGGCTGCAGTGCGCATCCGGAACAAGGTCGAACTCGAGCGGATCCGCAGCAGGTCGTTGAACGCCTCACGCGTCCACGCGATGTCGGCCGGCTTCGGCTTGAGCGCCGGGTCGGCGAGGCGAGGTCGCATCAGCGGCCAGCTCGCCGCGTTCTGCTTCGCCGGCGGCAGGCCCGTACCGAAATAGTTGTCCTGCCCGGTCCAGTCGATGCGATTGAACCAGTCGCCCGAGTCGAAGCTGTTGCGGTCCATCGACTTGCTGCGCAGCAGTTCCATGCCGGCGTGAAAGTAGGCAATGCCCTGGCTGAAGGCGTTCAGCGCTGCGGCGAGGATCTGTACGCGTGCCCGCTCGGCGCTCGGCGTGTCGAGCGGCAATTTGAATGCGTTCAGGTCGTAGAGCGTCTGGTTGTCGTGGTTCTCGACGTAGTTGACGACTTCGCCGGGCGACGACACGTAACCCGCCGGTTGGTTGCCCCCGTAGGGGATCTGCTCGAGCCGCAGCTCCCGCCCGTCGAACGCCTGCAGGCGATAGTCGCGCAGCGAACCCGCCAGCCCGACCTTCACCATGTCCCCGGCACGAAACAGCGGACGCTCACCTGTTTCCCGAAACAGGTGACACTCTCCTGTATCCGGAAACAGGCGGGTGTCAGCCATTTCCGACCGGTTGACGTAGCCCTTGGCGCACACCTGCCGGGCGTCGTTGTCGCCCGGCCCGCCGCCGCGTATGGCATCGCGGGCGCGGTCGCTGAACGTCGCGATGCCGCTGCCGTTCAGCGAGCGCTGCGACGCCTGCACGAAGCGCGCGCCATCGGCGACCTCGCCGAAGTTCCACCCCTCGCCGATCAGCAGCACGTCGCGGCCGGCCGCGGCATTCACGCGCGCCTGCAACTCCTCCATCACGGCGCGGGGCTGATGGCCCATCAGGTCGAAGCGGAACGAATCGATGCCGTACTCGCGCGCCCACGTCACGACCGAATCGATCATGAGCTTGGCCATCATGCGGTGCTCGGTGGCGGTGTTGGCGCAGCACGTCGAGGTGGTGACGCGCCCCACCCCGTCGAGACGGTGGTAATAGATCGGCACGATGCGATCGAGCACCGACCAGCGGTCCTGTCCCGCGGCGTACGTGTGGTTGTAGACGACATCCATGCCAACGCGCAGGCCCGCCCGATGCAGCGACTGCACCATGCGACGGAACTCGAGGATACGCACGGCGCCGTCGTCAGGATCCGTCGCGTAGCTGCCCTCGGGCGCGGTGTAGTGCACCGGGTCGTAACCCCAGTTGAAACAATCGCGATCGCTCACGGCCGAGACTGCCTGCTGCTGCGTCTCGCCATCCGGCGCGCCTGCCGGTGACGGCGTGACGCAGTCGTGCTCCGGGACGGAGCCGAAGTCGAAGACGGGCAGCAGGTGCACGTCCGTGATACCGGCCTTCGCGAGTTCACGCAGATGCCTCGATCCGTCCGTGTCGTCAAGCGTGAACGCAAGGTATTTGCCGCGATAGTCCGCGCGCACCGTCGTGTCGTTGATCGAGAAGTCACGCACGTGCAGTTCGTAGATCGCCGCGTCGGTCGGCGCCCGGACGCGAGCAGGCGCGCCGGCTCGATCCCAGCCGGCGGGCTTCAGTCGGGGCGACTGCAGGCTGGCGATGTACGCGTGCATCGAGTTGGCCGTCAGGCTCACGGCATACGGATCGGTCACGCGGTTGCGCACCAGGCCCGCCCCGTCCACGTGCACGTCGACGAGGTAGGTGTAGTACTGCCCGGACAGGTCGCGCGCGATCGTCGTCGACCAGACACCGGTCTGCAGATCGCGCCGCAACGGCTCGAGGGACGGTTGCCGGACCGCTGCCGTCCCGATGCAGGCAAAGAGCGACGTTGCGCGCAGTCGGCGCCCACAGCGCAAAGCGAGTGCTGCCCTTCGACACGCTTACGCCAAGCTCCGCACCGCCCGCCGCTGCATACAGGCTGTCCAGGGCCCCCGGCGACTGCAGACGCGTCGCGCGAATCACGCGGCCGTCGTCGCCTTCCTGGACCAGGAGCAATTGCTGCTGCAGCAGGTTGCGCAGCACATCGGCATCGGCCTCGACCCGCAGCGTGACCCCCGCCGCGACATGGCGGAATCGATCGGCAACGGCTGCGGGCAAGGCGTCGTCGTACGGCACCAGGTCCAGCGCGCCATCGGCGCCCGTGACCGGCGCACCAACCCCTGCAACCGCGCTGCCAACCGCAGAATGATGCAGCCGGAAGCGCCCGGCAGGTGCGATGCCGGGCCAGCGCAGCCGTGTGGCGTCGAGCCAGATCGCGCGGGCGTCGAGCGACGGCGCGGCTGGCGCAGCCTGCAACACGACTGCGTATGCGCCGCCGTCACAATCGCTCAGGCGCGGAGCAGCCATCGCAGCCGTGGTGACGAAGCAGCTGAGCACGGCGCCCGCGAGCATCGATCTCAAGGCAGGGTCCTCGGAACCTGGGACTCGAAT
>CAWBKN010000004.1:0-8109 GCA_963789375.1 uncultured Gammaproteobacteria bacterium
GCCTTCTTTCGTGCCGTCCGGGCGCGTCTGCGCCGCGCGGCGAGGCCCTCCTTAGCTGCGCTGCACAAAACCGCAATATCGGTCTTGCCCGCGCTTTGCGCGATATTCGCCCGAACTGATTCCATCTGAAACTCAGAACTTGCCCGGCCCAGCCGGGGAGGCTGCATGGACACCAAGGACAAAGACGTCTCAATGCAACTGGCCGAAGACGCGCGCCAGTCCGAGTGGGAGAACGTGAGCTTCACGGCGGAGGTCTTCAAGGGCACATTCCGCTGGGACCTGCTGCACCCGTTTCCCGCCCAGTCGCCCGAAGACAGGAAGATCGGCGACGAGTACATCGAGAAAATCCGCCCGGTGATCGAAAGCAAGATCGATCCCTGGCAGATCGACGAAGAGGGCGAGTATCCGCCCGAGGCGCTCGAAGCCATGGCTGCGGTGGGCCTCTTTGGCATGAAGATCCCGAAGGAGTACGGCGGCCTCGGGTTTTCGGTCACGAATTATGGGCGCGTGCTGGGCTTCCTTGGCAGCTACTGCGCGAACACGGTCGCTTTCGTTTCGGCGCACCAGAGCATCGGCGTGCCGCAGCCGCTCAAGGAGTTCGGCACGGAGGAACAGAAGCGCAAGTACCTGCCGCGCCTGGCGCGGGGGAAATCTCGGCGTTCGCATTGACCGAGCCGGGCGTGGGTTCGGACCCCGCGCGCATGTCGACGATCGCGAAGCTGTCGGCCGACGGCAAGCACTACATGATGAACGGCGACAAACTCTGGTGCACGAACGTCAGCGACCCGAAGACGACACTGATCGCCGTCCTCGCGCGCACCCCGGACAAGGTGCTGCCCAACGGCCGGAAGCTGCCGCAGATCTCCTGCTTCGTCGTCGAGACCGCGTGGCCGGGAGTCGAGCGCGTGCGCCGCTCGCGTTTCATGGGGTGCGCGGCATCGCCAACGGCGTCGTCGCATTCAAGGACGTCAAGGTGCCCGCCGAAAACCTGATCGGCAAGCCGGGTGAAGGCCTCAAGATCGCGCTGGCGACGTTGAACGTCGGCCGACTGGGATTCCCGCCGCGGCGATCGGCGGCGGCATGGCGCTGGTCGAGGATGCGAAGTGGTGGACCTCGACGCGGCAGCAGTGGGGCCAGCCGGTCGGCAAGCACCAGGCCGTCGCGAAGATGGTGGCGAACTACATGGCGCAGCTGTTCGCGATGAAGGCCATGGTCAGCGTGGCGTGCTCGTTTGCCGACCACAAGCACGCAGACATTCGCCTCGAGGCCGCGGCAGCGAAATATTTCTGCTCCGAGACACTCTGGAAGATGTACGACGACTACCTGCAGGTGCGCGGCGGCCGAGGGTACGAGCGCGCCAGTCGCTGTACGCGCGAGGCGAGCGCCCGGTCGCCGTCGAGATGGGCCTGCGCGACGCGCGCATCAACCGGATCTTCGAGGGCTCGTCGCAGGTCATGCACCTGATCATGGCGCGCGAGGCGCTCGACACGCATTTCAAGCTGATGATGCCGATCCTGCAGCCGAAGCCCGGCCAGAAGGTCAGCAAGGGCGACGCGCTGGTGCAGGCCGCGAAGTTCTACTCGACGTGGCTGCCCGGGCTGTTCATGCCCGGGACCGGCGCCAGGCTCGATGCGCCGCACCTGAACGAGCACAACCGCAAGCACCTGGCGTACGCGGCGAAGACCAGCAAGCTGCTCGCGCGCCGGCTGTTCGCGACGATGGCGAAGTACGGCCCGAAGCTCGAGAAGGAGCAGATCGTCCTCGCCAACTTCGTCGACATCGGCGTCGACCTGTTCGTGATGGGCGCGACACTCTCCTACGCCGACCATCTCGTCGGTCTCAATCCTGCCGACACTTCGTCGCAGGAGCTGGCCGACCTGTTCTGTCGCGAGGCGCGCCGTCGCATCGAAGGCAACTTCCGCGCGGTCAAGGGCAACTTCAACCGGTCCTACGACAAGGTCGCGGGCCTGCTCATGGACGGCAAGCTCGGCTGGCTGGCGGAAGGCTCGATCGAACCGATCCCGCCGCAGTACCGCGACTGGATCAAGAACGACTACGAGCATCCGGCGGAAATGAAGACGATGAGCGAGGCGTCGCAGCCGCGCGAGCCGGCTGCGGCCGCCTGATCGGTCCGTTGACGCAGCGGGGGAGGGGCGCAACTCCTCTCCCGCTCGAGCGACAGTCGGCGTAGCGTACGGCGGATGCCCGGAAGATCGCGCGGTTTCCCGCCCATCGCCGCGCCCGATGCGCAGGTCCTGGTCCTCGGCTCGTTGCCGGGGCGGATGTCGCTCGAGCGCCGGCAGTACTACGCGCAGCCGCAGAACGGGTTCTGGCGCCTCATGGGCGCGCTGTTCGGCGCGGGTCCCGAAGTGCCCTATGAAGAGCGCACGGCGCGGCTGGTCGCGCACCGGGTCGCGGTCTGGGACGTGTGCAAGGCTGCCGTGCGCGAGGGCAGCCTCGATGCCGCCATCGACCTGGCGAGCGTCATCCCCAATGATTTCCGCAGCTTCCTGCGCGCGCATCCGGCGATCAGCCTCGTCTGCACGAACGGCGGCACGGCGACGCGCCTCTACCAGCGACGGGTTCTCCCGACCCTGCCAGCGGACTTGCGCGCCCTGCCGGTACGGCCGCTGCCGTCGACCAGCCCTGCACACGCTGCGATGCGCTTCGAGCAGAAGCTCGAGCAATGGCGGATCGTCGCCGCACACTTGTCGTAGCAGGATGCTTTCCATGCGGAACCACGGCCTGCAGATCGACGTGACGCTCGCGATTGCCCGCTCCTGCGTACTGGTGTGCGCCGCGGCCTGCGCTTCCTGCAGGATCGTCACGCCGGCTCCGGATTCTTCAGCGCCGTTCCTCGCCGATTCCGGCGCAGTGCAGGTGTACGCAGTCGGTGACATCGCCGACTGTCGTCGCGAGCCACCGCAACGCACCGCCGCCGCGCGCACTGCGCGGCTCGTCCCCGCTGGCGCAACCGTGCTCGGCCTCGGCGACATGGCCTACGAATACGCTGACACCCGCACGCTGACCGCATGCTTCGAGCCCACCTGGGGTCGCCATCGCGCGAACATGATCGCGATTGCGGGCAACCATGATCGACCGCGAGGCCAGGCGGTCGACTTCCTCCAGTACTTCGACCTTGCGGCCGACCCGCAGGGGTTCATCGCCTACGAGCGGGAAATTGCGCCGGGCTGGCAACTGATCGGGCTGGACAGCAACGTCAGCGGCGAACCCCTGCAGCGGCAGTACGAGTGGCTGCAGCGCACGCTGGATGAAGACTCGGCGCGCCGGGATGCCAGCAGCAGGCAATGCCTGCTGGTGCTGTGGCACGCGCCGTTGTTCTCTTCCGGCTGGCACCGAGGCTCCGGCGCACGCATGCGTCCCTTCTGGGAGCTGCTCGATGCGCACGCGGCCGACTTCGTCCTGAGCGGTCACGAACACTTCTACGAGGCGTTCGAGCCGATGGACGCGGCCGGCAGACGCGCCCAGGACGGCGCGGGAATCCGCCAGTTCACCGTGGGGACGGGCGGCGCCACGCTGCACGGGTTCTGGCGGCCACCGTATGCGAGCCGCGCCAGGGTGCTGACCCACGGCGTGCTGCAATTGACGCTGGCGCCGGGCCGGTACGAGTGGCGCTTCATCGACGTAGACGGCAGGGTCCGCGACTCGGGTGCCGCGACCTGTCGCGGCGCGACCCCGAACTAGGGTAACGTGCCACGCCTTGCGAACCGGCCGCGGCGGCCGGACCTATAAAGAATTTCTTCGGGAGGGCCGGCAATGCAGGCATTGCACGCGTGGATGAACGAGCTGAACTCCATCGTCTGGGGTCCGGCCATGCTCGCATTGATCCTGGGCACCGGCTTTTACCTGCAGGTCCGCCTGCGCGGCATGCCGATCCTGCGCATTCCTGCAGGCCTGCGCCTCGTCTGGAGCGGCCGCGGCGGTGACGAGGAACACGGCGAGGTCAGTCCATTCTCCGCGCTGATGACGTGTCTCGCCGCCACCATCGGCGTGGGCAACATCGCCGGCGTCGCCACGGCGGTCGCGCTCGGTGGTCCCGGTGCGGTCTTCTGGATGTGGATGACGGCGCTCGTCGGCATGGCGACGAAGTACGCCGAGGTGCTGCTCGCGGTGCACTATCGCGAGCGCGACGCCAAGGGTCGTTTCGTCGGCGGGCCGATGTACGCGATCCGCAACGGGCTCGGTCCGCGGTGGGCCTGGCTCGGCACGCTGTTCGCGGTCTTCGGCGGCCTGGCCGGCTTCGGCATCGGCAACATGGTGCAGTCGAACAGCATCGCTGCGGCGCTGCAGAATTCCTTCTCGATCAGCCCCGCGATCACCGGGCTCGTGCTCACGGTCATCACCGGCGCGGTGATCCTGGGCGGGATCAAGCGCATCGCTGCCGTCTCCAACTGGCTGGTGCCGTTCATGGCGATCGGCTACGTGGTGGCCGCGCTCTATGTGCTTGCCGTGCACTGGGATCGGATCCCGGGCGCGTTCGCACTGATTTTCGAAACCGCGTTCACCGGCACGGCGGCTATCGGTGGCTTCACCGGCGCGGCGATGATGGCCGCAATCCGCTACGGCGTTGCGCGCGGCATTTTCTCGAACGAAGCAGGCCTGGGCACGGCGGGCATCGCGCAGGCTGCCGGCATGAGCAACGACCCGGTGCGCAGCGGCCTGATCGGCATGATGGGCACGTTCTTCGACACGATCGTCGTCTGCTCGATGACGGGACTCGTCATCGTCGTATCCGGTGCGTGGCAGTCCGGTGAGACGGGCGCCGCACTCACGCAGCTCGCGTTTCAGTCGGCCATGCCAGGTATCGGCGGGGAGGTCGTGGCAATCGCGCTCGCGATCTTCGCGCTGACCACCATTCTCGGCTGGTCGTACTACGGCGAACGCTGCTGGCAGTTCCTGGTGGGCAGCTGGACCATCAAGCCGTATCGCGTCCTGTGGACCATCGCCGTGTTCTTCGGTGCGGTGACGCACCTCGATCTCGCCTGGATGATCGCCGACACGCTCAACGCACTGATGGCGGTACCCAACCTCGTCGCCTTGCTCGCGCTGTCGCCTGTCGTCGTCCGGCTGACGCGCGCCGGACTCGCCGGCGCACTGCAAACCTGACGCCGCGGCCTATACTCGTCGACAGGCCTGCTACGGAGGCAGCTCGTTGACGATCACGTTGCCACTGCCGTTCCGTTCGTCGCGCCCGCTGGCGCAGGGCAATGCCTCGCTGGCCGAAGCGGGCGTGGCACTCGACGTCGTCGGCATCGATCTGGAGGAAGGCCTCCACCAGGCGTGGCAGGGGCGCATCGAGCGCGCCGCGCGACTGCTGCGCTGGCCCGCGCCGCGCTTCGTCGCCAGCCGCGAGGGACGCCTCGTCACGCTGATGTTCACCGCACCTCCGAACCAGTTGCGCACGGCGTGCGAGGCCAACGAGTGGGCGCTGTGCGCCGCGCTGGTCGAACGCGATCCAGGCCACTGGAGCTCGCTGCAGGAATCGCTGCGGGCCGCGGCCACTGCCGATCCGCGTCGCGGCGGGATTCCCACCGAGATCGACGAAGCGCTGGCCCTGGCCCGGTTGCTGCAGCTGGCCAGCGTCGAAGCGACGGCGGCCGCCCGCGGGGGCTGAACCTCAGCGCGGGCGCCAGGCACCTTCGCGGCGCGAGTCCGCCGCGGCTTCGAACCGGGCGGGCGAGCCCCGCACTGCCACCCCGTGCAGTCCGGACTCCTCGCCGCGCCCCGATTTCAGCGTGACGCCCTTCGCCGCGAGGGCATCGGCCAGCGCGGGCGGGATGCGCGACATTTCGCCATAGAAGTCCGCGCCGCGCGCGATGACGTTGGGCAACTCGAACGCCTGGCCGAGCGGCATGTCCCACAGCAGCAATCCGACCAGGGCCTTGGCGTTGTACGCGAGGATCGCGTTGCCGCCCGGCGAGCCGAGGGCGGCCACGAACCGGCCCGAGCCACGCTCGAGCACGATCACCGGCGACATCGACGAGCGCGGTCGCTTGCCACCCGCGACGGCGTTTGCGATCGGCCTGCCC
Organism: uncultured Gammaproteobacteria bacterium; assembly: GCA_963789375.1. Taxonomy (GTDB): domain Bacteria; phylum Pseudomonadota; class Gammaproteobacteria; order Steroidobacterales; family Steroidobacteraceae; genus RPQJ01. The sequence goes on from CAWBKN010000004.1 coordinate 6,051, forward strand.
GCGTCGTCGAAGGCGCGGAACGAAAAATCCGTGAGCTGGTTGTTGAGGAAGAATCCCCCGACTGCGCGCCCGGAACCGAACAGCGACTCCACCGACGTCGTCATCGAGACGACGTCCCCCTCGTCGTCGACGACGACGAAATGACTCGTGCCGGCGACGTCGCGCGTCGCGTCGCGTCCTGCCTGCGTCATCGACGCGCCCGGAGGTGATCCGGACGGTGGCGGGGTGGCGCTCGCGCGCTCGCCGACCAGGCGAACGCGCTCGGTCAGGTAGCCCGGGTCGAGCAGGCCCGCCACCGGCACCGCGACGAAATCCGGGTCGGCGACATACTGGTCGCGATCCGCGAACATCACCCGGCTGGCCTCGGCAAAGAGGAACCAGGCTTGCGCATCCGTCGGCCCGCGCGCGGCAATGTCGGTGCGCTCGAGCAGGCCGAGCAACTGCAGCAGGGACACCCCGCTGGACGGCGGTGGCGGCACGCACACGACGTACACGCGGAAGGGGCGGCAAAGCGGTGCCGCCTCGAGTGGCCGGTAGTTGGCGAGGTCCTGCACCGTCAACGTCCCGGGCCGTGGCTCTTCGTGGGTGCGCGCCACGATGCGTTCGGCAAGCGGCGGCTCCAGCAACGCGCGCGGGCCCTGTGCGGCGATCGTGCGCAAGGTCGCGGCATAGGCCGGGTTGCGCCAGGTGTCGCCTGCCTGGATGCGCGTGCCGTCGGGGCGGGCGAAGAGCGCCGTTGCATCGTGCAACCGGGCTTGCGGGAACGTGCTGTTGGCGAAGCGCGCCAGCCGCTGCGGCACCGGGAAGCCGTCTTCCGCCACGCGAATCGTGCCGTCGAAGAGCCCGGACCACGGCAGGTGTCCGTATTTCGCATGAGCAAGGCCGAGCATCGCCACGGCCCCGGGCGCTCCGGTGGCACGGCCACTGGTGACGGCATCGGCGTAAGACAAGGGCTGGCCCTGCGCGTCGAGGAACATTTCCGGCGTCGCGCCCGCGGGTGCGGTCTCACGGCCGTTGAAAGCCGTGACCGTTCCGGTCTGCGCGTCGTAATAGAGCATGAACGCGCCGCCGCCGAGCCCGGAACTCTGCGGCTCGACCAGGCCCAGCGCCGCCTGCACTGCGACGGCCGCATCGGCCGCGCTGCCCCCGGCGCGCAGCACTTCGAGGCCTGCCTCGACCGCAATCGGATTCGCAGCCACTACGCCTGCTTGCAGCGACGGACGCGGTTCGACCGGCCGCGTATCGGGGGCCGGGCTGTTGCGGCACGCCACGGCGGTGACGGCCAGCAGGAACAGCGCGAGGTGCCGGAGCGGTGCCGGCGGACAGGAGCTTGGCAGCATGCGATGGCGGGAAACTTGGACGGTGGTTGGCGCTGACAATAGACTGTCGGCCCATCCCGCGTCGAGGACACCGCTGCCGTGCAAGCGTTGCCGTTGTCTGACGCGTGCGAACGCAACAAGGGTCCGATCCTCGAGGTCCTGCAATGCTGGATCGGCGACCAGCACGGCACGGTACTGGAGATCGGCTCGGGCACCGGCCAGCACGCCGTCCACTTTGCCCGCAACCTGCCACGGTTGCGGTGGCAACCCACGGAGCAGGCCGTCGCGCTCGCGGTTCTCGCCGAGCGCATCCGTCGGGAAGGAACCCCAACGTCCTGCCACCGGTGGAACTCGACGTGATGATGCCGGGCTGGCCCTGCAGCCCCGGCGGTGCGGACTTCGTCTTCACGGCGAACACGCTGCATATCGTGAGCTGGCGGCACGTGGAGGCGCTGTTCCGAGGTGTCGGCGCGGCCTTGTGCGAGCAAGGCTGGTTGTTCGTCTATGGACCCTTCCGCTACGGCGGGAGGTTTACGACACCGAGCAATGCCGCATTCGATTCGGCGTTGCGCGCCCGTGACCCCGCGAGCGGCCTGCGGGACATCGAGGCAGTGTCGGCGCTCGCCGCAGCGCAGGGACTCGAACTGCTGGCCGACGTGGCGATGCCGGCCCACAACCAGGCACTCGTCTGGCGCAGGTCGCGCGTCGCCCGGCGCAGGCGGTGAGCGACGCGCAGCTCA
>CAWBKN010000005.1:0-66858 GCA_963789375.1 uncultured Gammaproteobacteria bacterium
GACCCCGGACGTTTCCGCGGAAACGTCAATCCCAGCTACGAAATCCACCTCGGGCAGTCCATCGCTACCAGGCCATGCCGGCCGCGAGCGCCTCCACTTCCGCTGGAGTGGACTCGCGGCCCAGGACGCGGTTGCGGTGTGGGAAGCGTCCAAATCGCTCGATGACGTCGCGGTGTGCGATGGCCTGCGCGAGCCATTCTCCGCCGAGGGGTGCAAACAGGCGGACCGACTCGGCCTGGTCCTGCCGATCCTCGCTGTGCTCGAGCGGCATGTACAGGAACATGCGTTGTGCCGGTGACAACGAGTCATCGAGCCCGCGGGCGACGGCATGGCGCGTGTACTCGCGCGCCAGCGCATCGAATGCGTAGGCGTCCCGGTGGCCACGAAACAGATGTCGGGAGAACTGGTCGAGCACGATCACCGCGGCCAGCATCGCCGCGGCCGAATCCATTCGAGGCGTGTCGAGCCTGGCCGCAACCCGTTCGTGCAGTCTTCCGAAGCGAGACTCGACCTTGGTATCGAGATCCTTCCCGGCGGCGAACCATTCGCCTGCGCCGATTTCGTCGAACCAGAACGTGAGCACGTCGACTACCCAATCAGCCTCACCTGCGGTCCCGACCGCGCTGCTCACCCCGGCAGGCCCGCCAGATGTAACGACTCGGCGAGGCGGTCGGTATCGGCGGCATGCCGGAACGGCTCCCGCGTCTTGAACCGTGACACCGAGAATCCAGGGTAAAGGTCCAGGCAGCGACGCGCGTCCTCGCGTGCCTGCGCGTCCCTGCCGAGTCGGGCATGACAGGCGGCCGTGTATGCCCATACGCGATAGGAGCGCGTCGCAATGTGCGCAAACATGGCGAGCGCCTCTTCGTACTCGCCCAGGGCCATGTACGCGACGCCGGCCTGGCGCCATTGCCATGGCGGGTCGAAATAGGGATCCGCGGCCTTGGCGCGCACGAACCAGTCGACCGCTGCCTGCGGCTCGCCAGCGTAAGCCAGCAAGAGGCCCATATCCGCCATGTTCCACGAATTGTTCGGGTTGATTTCGACCGAGCGATGCATGTGCTGCAGCGCGAGTTCGAACCAGCGCTTGTACATGCAGGCGTGCGCCAGCAGGGAATGGCAGGTGCTGTCGCTGTCGTCGAGTTCGACCGCGAGCTTCGCCTTCAGGTAGGCCTGTTCGAGCAGCACGTTGTCCTGCGTGTCGTCGTTGCGCCAGCGCCCGACCAGCATCGTCGAGACCAGCGCGTGCGCGATGGCATACCCCGGGTCGAGCTCGATGGCCTTTTCGAACAGCCGGGTCGCTTCGACGGCCGCGCCCGGATCGTCCCAGGGCAGCGCGTTGCCCTGCAGCACGCATTCGTATGCGTCCAGGTTCGCGGGCGGCTTGCGCCGGATGCGCTCGACATCGAACAGCTGCACTCGACCGACCACCGTGCTGGCGATGCGCTGCACGATCTCGTCCTGGACGTCGAACAATTCGGACTGGGTGCGGTCGTATCGCTCGCCCCAGAGCTGGTTGCCGCTCTCGGCATCGATCAGTTCGACGCTGATGCGCATGCGCTGGCCCAGTCGCCGGACGCTGCCGCCCACGACGTAGCGCACGTTCAGTTCCCGTGAAATCTGCGTGGGGTCCACGGTGGCGCCGCGATAGCGGAACGACGCCGAGCGTGAACGAACGGCCAGCGAGCGCCAGCGCGACAATTCGCGGATGATGTCTTCGGCAATGCCATCGCTGAAGATCTGCTGGTCCGGGTCGCCGCCTGGGCTGCCGAACGGCAGCACGCAGATTCCGACCTTGCCCGAGGCCTGGATCGCCGCCGTCGGTTGCTGCGACGTCGGCGGCGCCAGCAGTGGCGCAAGCGATCCGACCTGCGCCGCCCGGCCGTTTTCGACGAGGCTCGCAAGTGCGCGCAATGTCTCCTGCAGGGCAGGCCCGCGCTGCGCCACTTCCGTTTCCGTCAGTGCGATCGTGTGGAACGCGCGGAAGTCGATCGGCAACCTGGCGTCGCCGAACCGGACCGGGATCAGCACGCCGCGGTCCGCCCCGTCGCGTGCTTCGCCGCGAACCCAGCGCGACTCGACGGACTTCGTCGTCCAGACGACCAGCACCGCCGACGCCGATTCGAGTTCCCTCGCGATCAGTCGGTCGAATTCCTGCCCGGGGGAAATGGCCGGGTCCCACCAGACGCTCCAGCCGTGCGCCTCGAGCGCAGCCACGAGCGGTGCAACCTGCGCTTTGTCCGCCCGGGCATAGGAGACGAATACGTCGGCCACGCACGGCACCCTGGTGAACCACGCGCCCACGCGCGACGGCGCTAGCTTAACCCACGGGTCGGGCCTGCATTGCTCGCAAGCACAAAGATGCCCGGAACGGCGGTCCGGGACGGTTCCGCGGAACCGTCCAGATGCGGCACGGCAATCGATCTACGTGCTCACGTGCAAGGCCGGCATGCCCCTCATCGAGGCATGCCGAGTTCCTCTGGCCTTCCCCCGGCCCTCTCCTGCCTTGCGCGGGAGAGGGCTTTTTCTTGCCCGCCGTACGTTCGGGCGGTCGCTGCGAACCCGTCAGGACCCGTGGGGCGACCGCCGGGCCAGCGGCAGCATGACCAGCAATGCCAGGAGCGTGAGCAGGTCGATGCCGCCGCCACCTCCACCGCCGCCACCGCTCGAGACCACGAGGTTCACCGCGGACTCGCTGCCGACGTACTTGCCCGCCACCGGACTCTGGCGGATGACCACGCCCCACGCGACCGTGCTGCTCGACTGCTGAGTGACGGTTCCGACCGTGAGGCCGGCAGCGGTGATGGCGTTGGCAGCCGTCGCCTTCGGCTGGCCGACCACGTTCGGCACCGCGATCCCCGGTGGAATCGGCCGGGCGGCGACGCCGCGCGGGTAACTCATGCCACTCAGTGTCGCGGACACCGTGTCGCTCGCGGTGTCGATCACGGAGACGGTAAAGACCCCGTTATCGATACCTCCGTTCGTCACGTACGCCTGGGTGCCGTCCGGGGTGATGGCGATCGAGTTGGGAAAACTGCCGACGATGACAGGAGCTCCGGTGACGGCGTACGCGGCGGTGTCGATCACGGAGACGGTAAAGACCCCGTTATCGATACCTCCATTCGTCACGTACGCCTTGGTGCCGTCCGGGGTGAACGCGATGGCGGACGGATACTCACCGACGGCGATCGTGGCCACCGCCGTGCCGGTCGCCGTGTCGATCACCGTGACGCTGCCGACGGTGTGGTTGTTGGTCACGTAGACGCGCTTGCCGTCCGGGCTGACGGCAACGGCCTTGGGGCTGGAGCCGACCCCGACCACCGTGCTGACCACGGTATTGCTGTTCGTGTCGATCACGAGCACGACATCCAGGTGCGCGGCCGTCACATAGGCTCGCCGCCCGTTGGGTGCGATCGCGATGCCCTCGAGTAGCGAACCCTCGGGAGGCGTGATCGTGGCAACGACCGCATTGGTTGCAGTATCGATCACCGAGATGGTGCGGTCGAACCGGCTGGTCACGTAGGCGCGCTGCCCATCCGGGGTAAGCGCGAGACCGGTCGGTTCGCAGCCGACGACGACGGGATTGCTGCCGAGCGTATTGCCTGTTGTATCGATGACGTGAAGCGCCGTCCTTTCACCGCACGTACTCCAGGCATCCAGGCTGGTGACATACACCTTGCTGAGATCCGGGGTCATGGCGGCGGCGAAAGGCACCGAGCCGGCAGGCAATGTCACCGTGGCGGCCACCTGGTTGGTCGCCGTGTCGACCACCGACACACCCGGCCCAGACGCGTTGGTGACGTATGCGAAGGGCGCCGCATTCGCCGTGATCGACGCCGACAGCGGTATCGCCGCGAGCAACGTCGCGGCCAGTATTCCTGTCTTCCTCATCGCCGCCTCCCCGCAGCCGTCCTGGCTGCTTGCGAGTTATCGGCGACCCGCGGTGTCCTTCGTGGCTTTTCGCGGAGGGCGACCGGCTGACCGCCGGACATGGTTCATTATCGACCTACCAGCGAGGCCGGCCATTAGTGAAGGTCCGTAGCGAATGGTTGCCCGCGTGGATGGGCACGAAGCCAGGTTCGGCGGTACGTGCTGCCGAGATGTCGTAGAGCGGAAACCTCCGCTCGAGTTTCATGTACCCCCCTATTGACGGAGGGAGAGCGGACATTCGTGCAGGGGTGAGATCGGCCAGGAGCCTCCCGTCGGCACCGGTGCCAGGTTTTGCGTCTTGCGCCAGGGTCTTGCGGTAGCGCAGATTGCGCGAGCATCTCCAGATTAGGAATTGCACGGGCATCGGCCGAAATTTGATGGACACCGGCAGGTTCTATAGCGACATCGGGTGTCTGAACCGACATGCATGTCGTTGAATTCAAAGTCAGGCGTCACAGTCGCTTTCCGTACGTTCAGAGGTAGATATGAAAGACATCGAAGCCACGAACATCGCAGTAGTCCGCAAGTATTTTGACGGTTGCAACACCGGTAATCTCGAGGATCTGCTGAGCACGCTCGCGCCAGACGTTTGTCACTACTTCTTGCCGCCATCGTTTCCACCGATCACTGGCGCGGAGCACCTCGCCGATACTGGCGAAAGTACAAACATGCGCTGGACCCGCTCTGGTCAATCGATCGGATCATTGCCAGCGGCGACGAAGTCGTCAACGAGTGGAGTTGCCTGTCGACCCCGCAGGGAAGCAAGCTCCGGCTTATGGCGCGAGGCACCGAGTGGTACGTCATGCGAGACGGCCGGATCGCCGAGGTCCGGGCGTACTTCATCGCGGATTCAGCCGCCAACGCCGAGCTGGCCACGTTCCCGTACGCGCAAAGAGGCTATCTGCTCAGCGACGGTGCATGACGCCCTTGGCCCGCCTCCGCCAGCGGCTGAGTTCAGACGTTGCGAGGCCGCTTTTCGACGCGGATGACGACCGCTCCGGCCCGGTTGGGCTGTCGCTGCCGTTCTTCTGGCGGGTGTCGCGCGCGACACGTCGGTCGTTGCGCACTGAGGCACTGAGGGCCTCGTCGTCTTTCAGCCTGAAAGGCCCACAATCGGGAACAGGGTTTCGGTCGTTGCCTGGGGACGAGGGAAAGCGGACGCCCATGTAGGCGAAGAATCCGCCAGAAGCGGTCCTTGGGCATCGAGCCCGGATTGCTAGCCCAACTGGGCCGCGTGTCCGGCAGTGCGACGTGCGCGAGCATGCCCAAATAGAAGACTACAACGACCTCGGGGAGTTGAACCGACATGCATGTTGTTCAATTCATGGTCATGCGACAAAACTGGAGACGCGCCTAGATCTCGAATCAGGCTTGATCATCGAGGAGGTAGGAAATCGACCGAAGCGAATAGAGTAGTCATGGTGGCCTCCTGTTTAATACACGCTATTAAATGGAGAGCCGAGATGACCACACGACCTGTAATGCAGACGAGCAGCCTTTTATTAGTCCGGCGTTTGATCATCTTTGCTCTCTCCGGACTGCTGATTTTCTACCACAGCCTCACGCTTTACGAAATGTATGTAGGCACCAGCAACACTACGCAAACGCTCTTCGATAATGTGCAGTCGGTCTTTCGTGTGCTTATCACCATGAGTCTACTGCTCGTTGTCTTTGGCGTGCGCTGGGCATTGTGGGGCATGTGGTTCAGTATCAGCGGGCTTGTGGCAACGCATTATTGGGCGCATTTCGGGCATTTGCCCGTCGATTTTACCGAAGGTAGGCACCCGCTCTCCTACCTCAAGGGATTCATTTTTCCAACAATCATTACCTTGGCGTTCCACTCTTCAAGCCGGAACGGCAAATAAATTGAAGACGCATAACATTTCATTCAAGCCGACGCCGCCTCGCGGCGCGGGTTAATTCAGACGTTAAACGTCCGCTTTTTAGCGCGCAGAACTTCCGCAAAGGGTCGTTTCTTCCCGTTGAGGGTCCGCTATCAGGAAAGCGATCCAGGCGTTGCCTCGGAGCGCAAGAAAGCGGAAATTCGCCGACGGGAACGATCGGCCAGTAACGGTCATACGACTTTCTGGGCCGCAAGATCGCTGGTTCGCCTTTGAGTGCCAAGCAATGAACACTAATCGATTGACACTTTTCGCCGCAGTCAGCCTTGCCATAGGCGGCCTGTTGGGCCTCGCTGGGTCTTTCTCACCTCCTGCAATCCGCGGCGTTGCCTGGGGTCTCGACGGCACCGCGCTCATTATGGGTGCACTCCTTCTCGCAGTTCATCACATCAAACTCGGCAACGAGCAGTTGGCTGCTGGGTTTTTCACCTTCGTCGCCGGTCAAACCTTGGTGGTTTCGAGCTCTGCGATGGACCTCGCAGCGAGTTCCCCTTCCTTCGGTGCAGGTGTCGGGCTTTGGGCCGCCGGGCTGGCTCTGGTCAGTGCTTCCTCAGTAATGCCAATTTTCGTGAGAGCCACGGGTGCCATTGCGTCCGTGTTGTTCGCAATAGTCGCATTGCAGATCTTCGGTGGTACAGCGCTCACGCCTCTGTCCAATCCATTGCCCTTCAATGCGACCCCTTCCTTGTGCTTACGCTGTTCGGTTGGGCATGGGTTCACTACCGGCGCGCCCGAGATGGGGCCTAACAAGCCCATCAACCGGAAAGTCCGCAATCGGGAACAGGGTTTCGGTCGTTGCCTGGGGCCGAGGGAAAGCGGACGCCCATGCAGGCGAAGAATCGGCCAGGAGCGGACCTTCGCCGCATAAAGAAACCCCGGCGCAGGGCCGGGGTTCCGGTGAATCGTGCGTTCCTGCAACGGCTACTCAGCGCACCTTGGCCATCGCCTCGTCCACCGCCTTCTTGACGCACGTGGCGTCATCAGGGCTCGTGGGGTTACCGAGCGCGAGGCGATCCAACTCCTTGCATGCTGCACTCGCCGCAGCCTTTATTCGCTTTTCGAGTTCCGCCTTACCCGCGCTGCTGGCGAGGTCGAGGTCCGCAGTACTGACTCTATAGCTGAGCGAGACCTCGCGGATAGGGGCGCCAATGTTCGACCGCCCGACGTCCTTCTCAGTCACAGCCCGCGATCCCGTTACGGTCACAGTCTCCATCGGCCCTGCGTAGGCGCTGATACCGCCGAATGTGGTCGCAATCACGCCGAGCATCAGTCCGGTGAGCATTGTTCGCATAACCCCTCCGCCCTCCATGAGGTTGCGCGTGCCACGAACGGCGCGTCGTCCCACCCCATCCGCTTGACCCTAGCGCGAGCCGTCCAAATCTCACATTCGGGGTGTTGGAATTGGGGCAGGTATTTATCAGTAGGCTGCACGAAATAGATGCCGCGCCACTGTCACCGAGAGTCCGCTGCGGGTCGTTTCTCGCCATTAGAGTTCCGCTATCGGCGACCTCGAGACCGGAAAAAGGGGTGTATAAGGCGATCAAACCTGACTGAGAGCAGGACGAGATCAACGAGGTCGAGGGGAGCAACGATGAATCAGAAGATCGCGGATACGCCGAGGCTGCTGGCCACGCTGTCGCTTGCCCTTGCCATCGTGCTTGCGGGCACGGCGGGAACGGCCGTCGCGCAGGTGACCGTCCTGCTGCCGACCGATGGCGACCTCAAGACCACGCTGGCTTTGCCTGGCGACGTAAAGCGCGGCAAGGACGCGTATGGCGAATGTCAAAGCTGCCACCGCAGCGATGCCTCGGGGCGCCCCAAGTTCGACATCCCGCGCCTGTCCGGGCAGCACGCCTCAGTGCTGATCAAGCAGTTGATGGACATCCGCAGCGGACTCCGCATCAACCCCCAGATGCAGGACTACATGCTCGATTCGGGGTTTACGCTGCAGGACTTTGCCGACATTGCGGCCTACCTGCAGTCTCTACCCGTGGTGGGCCCATTGCAAGGGTCCGCCCGAACTGGTGCCGCGCGGCCAGGAGCTGTTTGCCACCAATTGCGCGGCGTGCCATGGCGAGCAAGGCGAGGGCCGCCCGGAGCTGTTCTACCCGATGCTCGCGTCGCAGCACTACAGCTACCTGTTGCGCGAGCTTGACCTCATCGTCAACGGCCAGCGAGGCAACTCGAACCCAGCGATGCCCCCGATCCTGAAAACCCTCTCGACGGACGACAAGCGAGCGGTCGCAGCGTACCTGGCGCAGCTGCCGGCGCCAGGCAAGACCGTGACACCCCAGGCGCCCAGGTAAAGAGCGGCCTTCGCAGGTCCAATTGACGGTTCCGCGGAACCGTCAAACCCCGCCATGCAATTGACACCGGACCGTCGCCCGACGACTAGTTGATGTGCTCGATGTCCGCAGGCATCGACACCCAGCCGTGCATGCGCTCCTCGTAGACCGAGACCGTGGGACTTGGAAACTGCGGGTCGGCGAAGACACCGATCGGGATTGCGATCCAACCCTCCAAGCCTTCGCCCGTGTAATACACCGTCGAGCCGCATTCGGGGCAGAACCGGAAGGTGATTCGTGTGCCCTCGTCGCCAACTCGGACGTACTCCCTGCTGGCACCCGTGATCGTCACGGAACTCGCGACGAAGCGAGCCTGTGCGCCGAACACGCTACCGGTCCGCCGCTGGCAGGCGAGGCAATGACAGACGGAGATCCGGACCGGATCGGTCGTCACGTGGGCCTGAAGCTGGCCGCAACTGCAGGAGGCGGTTCGATGAGGCATCGGAGTTGCAGCCGTGTGTAGCCCATCCGGGGCCCGGTTGCAACGAGACCGGGCACGAGCACCCGCAGGCGCGTCCGTACCCGCCAGCCGGAGCCGGCTGCGCCAGTGACAGCGGTCGTTGCGGCCCGTCAATTCGGCTGTTACCGACACGGGAGCGGGTTTCCCACGGCTCAAGCGCGGGGACGGCCATGCTAAATACGCCGGTCACGCAGTCAATCGCTCGTTCCGGGCCCGCAGCATGAACGTTCCGCACCACGACGGTGATCCCTCACCCGGGCAGGCGCCTCCGACCGGGCGCCTGCTGCAATGGCAGCAGGCCTACGAGTGTGGCCACCCCGTCATCGACGCGCAGCACCGCACGCTGTTCGACGATGCCAACGCCCTGCTCTTCGCTTCGCAGCACGCCACCCCCGAAGTGCTGTCGCGCTTCGAGGAGCTGATCTCGCACGTCCTCGGCCATTTCAGCGACGAGGAACGGGTGCTGCGCGACATCGGCTTTCCCGGTTACGCGGCACACAAGCGCGCGCACACGCGACTCGCCGAGAAAGCCATGCGGCTGCGTGAGGCGATGATCCTCGGCCACCATCAACACCGGGAACTGCTCGAGTTCCTGGTGCAGGACGTCGTCGAGCGGCACCTGCTGGTCGAGGATCGGACCTTCTTCGCCGCCGTCCGCGCGCGCGACGCCTGACCGCAGCTTCCCAGTCGCACTGCTGCCTGCGCCGCGTCGGCCCGCGATGTAACCTTTTATTGGCCTTTGAAGACAGCCTCGCGCCGCTCGACGAACGAGCGGACGCCTTCGGCGGCGTCCTCGCTGCGCATCACCTCAGCCATGCCGCGGAACATCGGCCCGATCGCGGCCGCCTCCCCTTCTGCCACGCACAGGCGCGACGAGCGCAGGCTCCCCTGCACACCGAGCGGCGCCGCCCTGGCGACGCGTCCGGCGAGCTCGAGTGCCGCTTCGAGTTGCTCGCCCGGGGCACACAGCCCCTGGACGAGCCCGAGCCGGTACGCCTCGTCGGCGGGCAGTTCGTCGCCAGTCAGCAGGTAGCGCTGGGCATTGCCCCAGCCGATGGCCGCGGGCAAGCGCAGGGTGGCGCCGCCACACGCGTAAAACCCGCGCTTCACTTCGACCATGGCAAATCGCGTGTCGCTCGCCGCGACGCGGATATCGGTGTTGAGCAGGAGTTCCCACCCCAGGTGTAGCAGCGCCCCTGCACCGCCATGACGAGTGGTTTCGATAGCCGAGGCCCCGCCAGGCCGAACGGGTCGATCTCGCCCTCCTCGACCGGGAACGGCGTACCGCTCGCGAAGACGTCGGCCCAGTCGGTGAGGTCCACGCCGGAGGTGAAATGCGGACCTTCTGCCCAGATCACGCCCACGCGCAGTTCAGGATCGTGCTCCAGCTGATGCAAGGCCCGCGCGAGCGTGCGGTACATGTCGCGGCTCAGGGCATTCATCTTCTGCGGACGGCGAACCCCGAGCAGCAGAACGTGCTGGCGCTTCTCGATCTCGATGGACATGTGTTGCTCCAGTCAGGCGTCGACAATTCCCACAGGCGTGCAGCGGCAGGACCTGTGTCGCTTGCCCAATCAGGCCCTTTTACGCCCAAAAACGCAACGTCATCGCGGGAAAACGCCTGGGTATGCGGAGCACGAAGCGAGTAGTATTTCGCACGTACGGAGCTGGGAGATTGGCAATGACCAGATCGATTTTCGGCGCAACGGTGCGAGGCTGCGCGATGGGATTGCTTGCCTCGCAGGCATTCGCGGCCGATCCGGCGCCGCTCGATCGCACGAATCCTGCCGATCCAGGAGCCGGCTCGAGCCCTCTCCAAGGAAATCAACGCGCGCAATGTGGCGATGCCGCCGCGCTTCGAGGTCAAGGCGCCCGGCGGGTGCGCCCAACGTGGTCATCGTCCTGATCGACGACCTGGGGTTCGGCGTGCCGACCACTTTCGGTGGCCCGGTCCCGATGCCGACGCTCGACCGCGTTGGCGCAGCACGGTCTTCGTTACAACAACTTCCACACCACGGCGTTGTGCTCGCCGACCCGGGCAGCGCTCAAGTCCGGGCGCAATCACCACACGGTGAACATGGCGCTTCATCACCGAGATGGCCACGGGCATGCCGGGCGCGACCGGACAGATCCCCAACGCCACCGCGCCGCTGGCCGAGATGCTGCGCCTCAATGGCTACAGCCACGGCGGCCTTCGGCAAGTGGCACGAGACGGCGGCCTGGGAAGCCAGCGTCGTCGGGTCCCTTCGATCGCTGGCCGACCCGCCAGGGCTTCGACAAGTTCTACGGCTTCATCGGCGGCGAGACGAACCAGTGGGCGCCGTTCCTTTACAACGGCACGGCCGTCGTCGAACTGCCCGACGACCCCAACTACCACTTCATGACCGACATGACGGACAAGGCCGTGGCCTGGATCAAGTACCAGAAGGCCCTCACGCCGCAGAAGCCGATCGTTCATCTACTTCGCACCGGGCGCCACGCACGCGCCGCATCACGTGCCGAAGGAGTGGATCGCGCGCTGGAAGGGCAAGTTCGACCAGGGCTGGGACAAGATGCGCGAGGAAACGCTGGCCCGGCAGATCAAGCTGGGCGTCGTGCCGCCGGGCACCCAGCTTGCGCCGAAGCCGCCGGCGATCCGGGACTGGGACGCGCTTTCGGCCGACGAGAAGCGCCTGTTCACGCGCCAGGCCGAGGTGTTCGCCGCGTTCGCGGAATACACCGACCACGAGATCGGCCGCATGCTCAAGGCGTTCGAGGACGTCGGCCAGGCCGACAACACGCTCGTCGTCTACATCGCCGGCGACAACGGCACCAGCGGCGAAGGCGGCCAGAACGGCATGTTCAACGAGTACACGTACTTCAACGGCGTGCAGGAGACCGTTGCCGGAGATGCTGCAAGAAGATCGACCAGTGGGGCGGGCCGGAGACCTACCCGCACATGGCGTCCGGCTGGGCGGTCGGGCTCAACTCGCCGTTCGGCTGGATGAAGCAGGTGCCCTCGGACTTCGGCGGCACGCGCAATGGCATGGTCATGTCGTGGCCCAAGGGCATCAAGGCGAAGAACGGGATCCGCACGCAGTTCGGTCACGTGATCGACGTCGCGCCGACCATCCTCGAGGCCATCGGCCTGCCGGAGCCGAAGGTGGTCAACGGCACGCCGCAGATCCCGATGGAAGGCACGAGCCTCGTGTACACGTTCGAGGACGCGAAGGCGAAGGAGCGCCACACCACGCAGTACTTCGAGATCGCCGGCAACCGCGCGATCTACCACGACGGCTGGTACGCGCGCACGATCCACCGGGCGCCGTGGGAAGCCAAGCCGCGCCGCACGCTCGAGGACAATTCCGCGTGGCAGCTGTACGACACGCGCTCGGACTTCAGCCTGGCGAACGATCTCGCGGCGAAGAACCCGCAGAAGCTGGCGGAGCTGCAGGCGGTCTTCCTGCAGCAGGCCGAGAAGTACCACGTGCTGCCGATGGACGACCGCGTGTTCGAGCGGCTCGACGCCGCCTCGGTGGGCCGCCCCGACCTGATGGGCGGCCGCACCTCGATGACGCTGGCCGAGGGCATGACCGGGCATGATGGAGGGCGTGTTCATCAACGTGAAGAACCGCTCCAAGACCATCACGGCCGAAGCTGGAAGTGCCGCAAGGCGGCGCCAACGGCACGATCATCGCGCAGGGCGGCCGCTTCGGCGGCTGGTCGCTGTACGTCAAGGACGGCGTGCCGGCCTACGACTACAACTTCCTGGGGCTGCAGCAGACCAGCATCGTGGCGAGCAAGCCGCTGCCGCCCGGCAAGGCGACGGTGAAGTTCGACTTCGCCTACGACGGCGGCGGGCCGGGCAAGGGCGGCATGGGCACGCTCTTCGTCAACGGCGAGAAGGTCGCCGAGGGCCGGATCGAGCACACCCAGGCGGGCATGTTCTCCGCGGACGAGACGGCCGACGTCGGCATCGACCTCGGCACGCCGGTCGTCGAAGCGATCGGCGCGGAGCACGCGTCGAAGTTCAACGGCCACATCCCGAAGGTGACGGTCGAGGTGAGGAAATGAAGATAACCGGGAAACACGACATGGCCAGCCTCGGTGGATTCCTGGGTGCGGCGGCGCTCGTCGTAGTGGGCGCGCAGGCCATGGCACAGGCTCCGGCGGCGACGCCTCCGGCATCGAAGCCACTTTCCACCTCGCTCGGCATGGTCGTGTTCCCGGCGAAGGGCCAGACCGCGCAGCAGCAATCCCAGGACGAAGGCGAGTGTTACGCGTGGTCGAAGGGCCAGACGGGCGTGGACCCGATGGCTCCCCCACCGACACCGGCACAACCAGCGGCGCAGCCTGCGCAACAGGCTCCCGCCGCCGACGGATCGCGGCTGCGTGGCGCGGCGCGCGGCGCGGCGGCGGGCGCGATCATCGGCGAGGTGGCAAGCGACGACGCCGGCAAGGGCGCGGCGATCGGCGCCACGGCGGGTGTCGTGGCCGGCGGCCGGCAAAGCCGCAAGAACCAGCAGCAGGCCGCGCAGCAGGCGACGCAACAGCAGCAGCAGGCCGCGCAGCAGCAGCAGGCCGCATCGCAGCAGCAGATGGATCTTTTCAAGAAGGGTTTTGCTGCCTGTCTCGAGCCGAAGGGCTACACGGTCAAGTAAGGAACGGCAAACATGTTGAACAACCACTGGTCCCGCGGCCGCATGCCTTCTGCTCGCGAGCCTCGCCCTGATCGGTACCGCAGAGGCCTCTCTGTTCAAGAAGGAAGGGACGCCCGATGAACAGCGCGCCAATATTCGCAAAGTGAGCGATCAAGCCCTGGCGGAGCTTTACAAGGTACAGCCGTCCGCCAAGGCCCACATTCAGAAGGCTGCCGGCTACGCCGTGTTCAGCAACTTCGGCGTGAAGATCCTCGTGGCGGGGGGCGGCAGCGGTCGTGGCATCGTGATCGACAACAAGACGAAGAAGGAAACCTTCATGAGGATGGCCGAGGTGCAGGCAGGCCTCGGCTTCGGCGCGAAGAATTTTCGCCTGGTGTGGGTGTTCGACAAGAAGTCCGACCTGGATCGCTTCATCAATTCGGGCTGGGAACTCGGCGCCCAGGCCACGGCCTCGGCCAAGGTGGCGGGCGAGGGTGCGAGCGTGCTCGCGGGCGCCGTGTCCGTGACGCCGGGCGTCTGGCTCTACCAGCTCACAGACGACGGCCTGGCGCTGGAACTGACCGCCAAGGGAACCAGGTACTACAGGGACGACACTCTGAACTGACGTCCCGTCCCGGTCGGCTCAGGACCGAATGCATGGAACAGCAGATATGAAGCCAGCCAAACGCCGGGTACTCGCACGGCCGTCTGTTAGGTCCGTTGGCACCGCCGTGCTTGCATTGGCACTTGCGGGCTGTGCTAGCGTGGGTCCCCGCAGCGTGGCCGTCGACCGATTCGACTACAGCTCGGCCATCGCCGACTCGTGGAAGGAGCAGACGCTCCTCAACATCGTCAAGATCCGCTACGTCGACCTGCCGGTGTTCGTCGACGTCTCCTCGATCGTCGCCGGATACTCGCTGCAGACCGGCGTGACGGTCGGCGGTGTCGTCTCCTCGGAGCGCGCCGTGCAGGGCAACTACGGATCGATCAGCGGACAGGCCGTGTACACCGATCGACCGACGATCACCTACGTGCCGATGACCGGGGAGAAGTTCCTGCGCGGCCTGATCACCCCGATCGATCCGAAGAACATCTTCTTCATGCTGCAGGCCGGCTATCCGGCGGATTTCATCCTCGGTCTCACGGTGGAGTCGCTGAACGGCGTGCGTAACCGCTCGGCTGCGGGCGGCACGGTGCGGGAGGCCGATGCCGAATTCGCTCGCGTGCAGCAGTTGCTGCGCGACGTGCAGGCGGCGGGTGGCGTCGGCATGCGCGTCGAGGAGGACAAGGCCAAGGGCTCGACGGCGGTGCTGTTCTTCCAGCGCGACGACCTGCCCGCCGACATGCAGGAGAAGTCGGCCGAGATCCGGCGGTTGCTCAGGTTGCAGGCGGATCAGCAGAAGTTCGTGCTGACGTACTCGCCGATGCGTGGCGCCGGCAACGAACTGGCCGTGAACAGCCGCTCCCTGCTGCAGATCCTGCAGGCCTTCTCCAGCTACGTGGAGGTTCCGGAGCAGGACCTGCGGGAGAAAGTCGTCGCGCCGGCGTTCGCGCACGCAGAAGCGGACCAGCGGGAAGTCGGGCGGATCCGCAGCGGCCCGACCCGAACCCGAGACGGCCCATGTCGCCGTGCAGTACCGCGGAAACTGGTTCTGGGTGGAAGACAGCGACTGGCTGACCAAGCGGGCGCTCACGGCCGTCATGTTCTTCTTCACGCTGGCCGATACCGGCAGCCCCGACAAATTGCCGCTGATCACGATCCCGGCGCAGTGACGCCCTGGCAACGGTTCGCTCAGCGAGAAAGTGCCGTCATCAACCCCGTCGCGCCGCTGCGATGGCGGCGACGTCGATCTGCCGCATCGGCATCATCGCCGCGAAAGCTCGCCTGGCCTCTTCGCCGTCGGCCGTGTCCGACCCGGACTGCCGCAAACGCTATTTCGCAGGCAGCGACTCGATCGCCTGCTGATGTTGCAGCATCTGTTCCATCATCATCTCCATCATATTGGTCACATATCTGGTGGCGCTGCATCATGTCGCGCTTCATGGGCTTGCGTGCCCATCGCATGCGAAAAAAAAGGCTGGCCGCCTTTCATCATCGTCGGGCCAGCCATCTCGCGCATCGCCTGCATGTTGTCTGCATGGCCTGCATGTGCGCCTGCAGCAGTTTCTGGCGTTCCTGGGGTTGGTCGTGGCGCGCAACTGCTCATCTGCGCCTGCATGGTCGCATGTTCTGCTGCATATGGGTCATGTGCTGTCCCATGTCCATATTCATCGCGGGCGGCACCGGCGCAGCCTTTTCCTGCGCCGATGCGACTGGGACCGACAGGGCGCACGCGGCGATCGCGGTGATCAGGATCGAGTTTTTCATGTGGGCGTTTCCTTCGAGAATGGATACTATAAGATGGGTCTGTCTGGTGTTCCCTTCCGCACATTGCGATCACGACCCCGTCGCGCCGCCAGGTTCCAACCATGACTCAGCCGGACTTGGCCTGGACCTTGGCCTTGAGCGCAGCGATCTCGGCCCGGCGACCCTTGTCCGCGGTCTCGCGCCCCGGTCGCGCCGGCGCCTTCGCCGCCTTGTCCAGGTACTGCAGCGCCTCCTGGTAGCGGTCCTGCCCGAACAGGTATTCGGCGTAGAAGTAGTTCGGGTCGATGCCGTTCGGGTTCAGCTCCAGCGCCTTCTTCAGCAGCTTCCCGGCCTTGTCTTCGTCGCCGAACCCAAGCGGGAAGCCGGGCACCTTGTCATAGAGCGTGCCGAGGCTCGTGTAGGCGGAGCCATCGAGCGCCTTCGGGTCGATCTTGAGCGCCGCCTCCAGATTGCCCTTCGCTTCCTTGCAGAGCGACAGCGCGCCGAGGCCGCCCTTCGCGCCGGCGTAACTGCTCTCGATGATGCCTTCCCAGATGAAGGCCTCGGCCCGGTTCGGGTGCTGGTGCGTGAAGGGCTCGGCACGCTTTTCGAGCGCATCGAAGGCATGGACCCGGGCGTCACCCGCCGGCGTTTCGTAGTTGGTCCTGGCCCAGGCCTGCTGGATCGACAGCAGCTCGGAGTCGAAGGCCGGGTCCGCGGCCGTGGCAGCGAACGACGGGCTGGCCATCAGGCATGCGCCGACAAGCAGCGCGATGTGACGAATCGATTTCATGTGATTCCTCCTCAGTTTGAGAGCGTGCCCGGCCGCGGCGGATTGCGCGTGCCGGCGGATCACGGGAAGTTGCTTGCGCAGCGAGCTGTCGACGACTCGCGGCAGCAATGCGTTGATGCGGACGAACAGTTGTTCGGGCCAGCCGAGCACGGCTTCGAGGCGTCCGTGCTCGAGCATGTCGCACGCGCGGCTGCCACGACCTCGGGCGGGTCCATCGCCACGCCGAGCTCCGCGTTCATGTGCTCGACGGCGGAGGGGTTCATGCCGGTACGCGTGGCGCGCGGCGCGAGATAGAGCACCGTGACATGGCGTGTCCGCCAGTTCGCGCCGCAATGCCTCGGTGAAGCCACGCAGCGCAAACTTGGTGGCCGAATACGCTGCGAAGCCCGGGTAGGCGAGGCTGCCGAAGACCGAGCCGATGTTCAGGACGGCGGCCTCGGGCTGGCCGCAGGTGAGGCAGCAGTGCGCGAGTGAGCTGGATCGGCGCGAGGACGTTGATGGCGAACAGGCGCTCGATGCCTGCATCGGTCAGGTCGTCGAGCAAGCGGAACTCGCCGAGACCCGCGTTGTTGACGAGCGCGTTGCCGCCGCCAGGTCGCCGCCCGGGCGGCAACCATCGGCCGTCCCGCGATCCGTCGGCGAGATCGGCGGCAGGCTTTCAGCCGCTCCGATTGCGCCACCCAGGTCGGCCAGCGAGCTGCGCCAGCGCGCGGACGTCCCGGCCGACGAGCAGCACCGCGGCGCCCCGCGCCATGCAGTTCGGTCGCGAGCGCACGGCCAATGCCGCCGCTGGCGCCAGTGAGCAGGACGCGCATGTGCGCGGGCTTCAAGCGCGCAGCCTCGGCGGGCGTCCGGCGACGAGCACTGCATTGCCGCGTCGAGCCCGCGGAACATGTTGCCGTAGAGCCAGAAGATCCCGCGCGCGCAGCGGATCACCGCGGTCGCGATCGGCCTCGGGGCGTCGAAACGTCTCGAGGATGTCGCGAGATCCCCCACGTGCTCCTTGTCGAGCTCGCCATGGCTGCGCAGGTAGCTGAAGGCTTGGACGGCAGCCCAGGGTCGATTGGATGCGGTCGGCCGCGTGCAGCGCGAGCGCAACGCTGGTGCCTTCGAGCACGTAAACCATGCCGAAGAAGCCCAGCGGATTGCGGCGTATGACGGTGTCATAGGCGTAGGCGACCATGGATTCGGTCGCGATCGCCGGCTGCGATGCCGCGGCATCGGCGCGATCGCCGCCTGCGTGCTCGATGTCGTTCAGGATCCATTGCTCGTGGCCCGCTTCCTCGTCGAGGTAATGCAGGACTGCCTCGCGCAGCCACGTCGTGCTTTTCCGGCAGGCGCGCGCCAACGGCCATCAGCAGCGGCACCGTGTGGCGGACGTGGTGATATGCCTGGGTCAGGAAGTCGACGTACAGCTCGCGGCTGATCGGCCGGCAGCGCGCTGCTGGATGACCGGCGCGCCGAGCAGGAATTCGCGGTCGGCCGTCGTCGCGCTGGAGCTGTTCGTACAGGTGCATGGAAGATTTCCGTCGTGATCAGGAGGCCAGGGCCTCGTCGGTAAAGCTCGTCGAGCAGGGCGGCGCAACGCGCATGGATTGGTGCGCGGCGCAGCCGGCCGTTCGCGGTCAGGAGGCCGTTGGCAGGGCTGAAAGGTTCCGGGCTGCGCGCCCAGCGCCGCACCTGCGCGTAGTCCGGCAACGTTGCGTTGGCCGCCGCAACGGCGCGTTCGATCGACGCATCGTCGGCATCGCTCCCGCGCACCGATGAGGCCACCACGCAGGGCCGCGCCTCGCCGTAGGCCAGCACGGGCTTGCCGCCGAGCCGCTGTGAAATCTCGCTCTCGATCCACTCGGGCGAAACGTTGCGCCCGAAGCTGGTGATGAAGCGGTTGCCCGCACGGCCCTGTAGCTGCAGAAAGCCGTCGGCATCGAATTCGCCGAGGTCGCCGGTCGCGATTTCCGCACCGGCGGGGCCCGGCGGATCGCCCAGGTAGCCGAGCATGCCGTTGCCACGCACGTGGACCTGCCCCGCTGCGTCGATCCGCACTGCCACGTGCGGCAGGGGCTGCCCACGGTGCCTGCGCGATGCGCAACCGGCGTGTTGAGACAGACGACCGAAGCGCATTCGCTGAGCCCATAGCCCTCGAAGGCCGGGATGCCTGCGGCCTCGGCCCGCTCGAGCAGGCCGCGGAAACCAGGGCGCCGCCGACGGCCACGAAGCGCAGCGAATCGCGGACCTGCCAGCCCCGTTCGGCCGCAATGACCAGCGCCTGCAGCAGCTCGGGCACCAGGATCAGGCTGCTCGGCGCCTGCGCCGTGATGCTGCCGAGCAGTCGCGCGGACATCGAGCGCACCGTAGTTCATGCCGGTCTCGCGAAGGAGGGGACGATGCAGGTCGCACCCGCGCAGCAACGGCGCATACAACCCGGCAACGTTCTCGAGCAGCGTCGCGAGTGGCAACAGGCACAGGTGCCGCTCGACCGCCAAAGCGGGCAGTGGCATCCGCCAGCGAACGGGCGACCGCTTCGAGCGACTCGGCCGAGAGGCACACGCCCCTGGGCGCGACGTGCTGCCCGAGGTGTAGGTCATCTTGCGGGTGCCCAGCGGCACGACGGCGTCGAGTGCGGGATCGAGGCTGCGGCGAAAACGCACGAGGCCCGACGAGGGTCCCGTGCCGTCGAGACGCCAGTCCGGCAGTAATGGCGCACGCGCGCGGGATCATCCGTGAGCAGCGCATCGATCCCGGCGTCGTCGAGCGCGTGAATCTGCTGCGCGGCGGTGAAGGATCCGGGCAGCGGCACGGAGAGCAGCTCGCCGAGATGCAATGCGAGATCGGCCAGGGCCCACGCGACCCCGTTGTCGGCAAGCAGTGCGTGGCGTCCGCGCCGCTGCTGCGCAACCAGGTGATCTCCTCTCGAGCAGGGCCGGCAGCGCGCCGTAGTCGATGGTGCGGTGACCGTCGGTCAGCGCCGTCGCCCCGGGGTCGGCGGCGCGGATGACCCGGCAGAACCCGTTAATGATCAATGCCCCGCGCGCGAAGCCCGCGAGGCGGTCCGTGTCCCGCAGGCAGCCGGCGTAGACACGCGGGTCGGTCTCGTAATAGCGGCCCCATGCGTCACGGGTGTCGCGAGTCGGGCCGTCGGCGCGCCGAGCTCGAGCAGCGGCGCGCCGAAACCGGCAAGGATCTGCGCAGGGCGCCCGTCGCCGTGAAGACGATCCACGGGTACCGCTGCGACATCAGGTAGGCCGGGACTGGGCGACCATGCGCACGGCCGCCCGGCAATTGTTGCCCGCGAGGTTACCGACCTCGGCGATCCTGGCGCGATGCACGCTTCGACGCCGCGCGCTGCCAGTGCCATGGCGAGCGCGCCTCCATGGGCCGGTCGAGGTACTGCTCCAGGTACAGGCGTTCTTCGTGGGCGCCGCGGATTCCGACGACACCACGCAAACGGTAGTCGCGGTCGCGAAACGCGAGCAGCGTCGGCATGAAGCTGCGGACGACGGCACCGTGCTTCGCGAGGAATGCGGCCCGAACGTAGTCTTCGAGCTCGTGGCCCGGCCGCTGGCGGCCGACCGCGTCGAGCCGGAAGCCCCGCCCCGGCGGCTGCAGGCAGGCCGCCAGGCGCGGGCGCTGCCCGGTCGGCGACTCGATCATGGGCTGTGCGGTACAAAGTCGTCGTCCTCGTATCGCCCGCGCATCGAGGGCGGACACGGTAAGACGTCGGCCCGGGCCGAAATCAATCGCGAATCGCTCGGACGACCAGAAATTCTTTCGTATTCATGAGGATACGGGGCCCCGGTCGCGACCTGCCGCGGCCGCGATTGATTTGCACGCCCGGCTCCGTCTTACTCGCATGCGCCCATGGACCCAGGAATGAAAGACGATCGCGAACTGGTGGCCGCAATGCTTGCGGGCGACGAGCGCGCGTTCACGGTCTTCTTCGAGACCTACTTTCCGCGCGTCTACCGCTTCGCCCTGCCGCGCCTCAATGGCAACGTCGACGTCACCAAGGACGTCGTGCAGACGACGCTGATCAAGGCGATGCGCGCGCTCGGCGACTGGCGCGGCGAGGCGGCGCTCTTCACCTGGCTGTGCCAGATCTGCCGGCGCCAGGTCGTCGACCACGTGCGCTCACAGCGCCGCCACTCAGCCAAGGTGGTGCTGATCGACGACAGCGAGGAAGTGCGCGCGGCGCTCGAGTCGATCGAGGCGCCCGCGTCGGACGATCCGTTCCGCGGTGCCGACAGTGCCGAATTGCGCCGTCTGGTGCACGCCGTGCTGGATCGCCTGCCCAATCGCTACGGCGAGGCGCTCGAGTGGAAATACGTCGAGGGCCGCTCGGTCGAGGAGATCGGCGAGCGGCTCGGCATCGGCCAGACGGCGGCGCAGTCGCTGCTGGCGCGGGCGCGCATTGCTTTCCGGGAAGGGGTGGAGGCCGTATTCGGCGCGTCGGCGGACGACGTGCTCGCGAGCCTCGGAACATGAGAACCAGAAGATGAACGACACACGTACACACACGGATCCGGACGAGGATCAGGACCGCGATCTCGGTGCGCTGCTGCGCGCGGTCGGACCGCGCGTGCAGCCCCCCGCGGACGTGGCCCGCGAGGTGCGCGCCGCGGTCGAAGCAGAGTGGCGTGACCGCGGTCGCGGCCCGCCAGCCACGCCGTCGCGTCACGCCGTGGCTGGCCGCCGCGTCGGTCGCCGCGCTGGCGGTCGGCGCCTGGCTCGTTGCGCCCCAGGCTCATGCAGGGCCAGGCAGGCATTGCAACCGTGGCCCGGGTGACGGGCGGCGTCGAGTACCGCGCCCGCCAGGACGGCGCGTGGCAGCCGCTGCAGGTCGCCTCGACGCTGCGGCCCGGCGCTGAGATCCGTACGGCAACGGACGGCCGCGTCGCGCTGCACCTCAGCGACGGCCTGGACCTGCGGCTGGACGCAGCGACGAGCCTCGCGATGAACGATCTCGATACGGCGCAATTGGCGGCGGGACGGGTCTACGTGGACACCGGTGCGGCCGGCGCGGGTTCCCGGGACTTCGTGATCTCGACCGCGCTCGGCCAGGTGCGACACCTGGGCACGCAATACATGGCCGGTCTCGACCGTGGCGGCGGCCTCGCCGTCGCCGTGCGCGAAGGCAGTGTCGCCGTGGAAGGCAGGCGCGAACCCCTGGTGGCGCGGGCCGGTGAGTCACTCAGCGTCGGCCGCGACGGTCGGGTGGTGCGCGGCACCGTGGCGACCCAGGACGAGCAGTGGGCGTGGGCGCAGTCGATCGTGCCGGGATACGCGATCGACGGCCGCTCGCTGGACGAGTTCCTGGGCTGGGCTGCGCGTGAGACCGGCCGGCAACTGGTCTACAGCTCAGCCGATGCCGCACGCGAGGCAGAACGGATCAAGTTGAAGGGATCGGTCAGTGGCCTGCCGCCCGAGGCAGCCGTCGCTGCCGTGCTCACGACCACGCCGTCGCTGCTGTACAGGTTCGCCGGCAGCCAGCTGCGCATCGAACACGCCTCACCCTGAGCCGCGCTCGTGTAGGCGCGGGCCCGCGCCTCGGCTAACATCACGGCGTTGCGGACGCGAGTCGTCCGCAGCGCCGTATGCCCTCCCGCTCCTTCCCCATATCTCCCCGCAAATCAGCCAGGCGCAGACTCTCCCGGACACGATGCCTGGTGAGTCTCGCGGCATGGCTGTTCTGCGCCGTGGTGCCCGCCGGGTCCCACGCCGCCGGTGCTTACGTCGGCCGCTCGGTCGACTCGGCACTGCGCGATCTCGCCGCGGCCGGGCGACTCCAGCTCGTGTACACCTCGGAACTGGTTCCGGCGGAAGCGACCGTCGCTCGCGAACCGACGGCCGGGCCACCGCTCGAAGTCATCGCCCAGATCCTGGCGCCGCTCGGCCTCGAACTGCGTCGCGTCGATGGCCGGACCTACGCCATCGTGCGCCCCGGCGCCGCCACCGTGAAACCGGCCGGGCCTGCCGCCCCGGCCAGGTCCACCGGGCCGCTGGACGAAGTCGTCGTCACCGCGAGCCGCTACACGCTGGCTGCCGACGTCCCGGACGTCCGCGCCGTGCTGACGCAAGGGGACATTACGGCGTTGCCGCGACTCGCCGAAGATCCGCTGAAAGCCGTGCACCGCCTGCCCGGCGCGGCGAGCAACGGCCTGCAGGGCCTCGCGCAGATCCGCGGCGGGGCCGCCAACGAGACCCTGGTCCTGTTCGACGGCCTGCCGCTGTACGAGCCCTTTCACCTGCGGCTGCTGCAAAGCCCTGCCAGCATCCTCGACGAGCGCGCCCTCGCCGCCCTCGACGTCTACGCAGGAGGGTTCACGGCGGAATACGGTGACCGCATGAGCGGCATCATCGATGCCCGGTCGCTGCGTCCCGACGCGGACGCGTACTACGAGCTGGGCCTGAGCCTCATCCACGCCAACGCCCTCGCCTCGCAGAGGTTTGCCGACGGCCGCGGCCAGTGGCTCGCCTCCTTCCGGCGCAGCAACCTCGACGAGGTCGCCGACCTGATGCAGTCCCACCTCGGCGAGCCGAGCTACATGGACGGCTTCGCGCGCGTCGACTACGCGTGGTCGCCGGCGACGCGCGGCAGCCTGCACGCCCTGCTCGCGAACGACAGCGTCGAAGTGACCAACTCCGCGGAGACCGAGCGCAGTGTCGCCGAGTATTCCAACAGCTATGTCTGGGCGACGCTCGAGCACGACTGGTCGCCGCGGCTCACGACCCACGCCCTGCTCTCGTTCACGGACGTGAGCGCCGAACGCGACGCCACGCTCGACGAGCCCGGGCTGAGTTCGGGCCGCGCCCGGGACACGCGCGACTACGACGTGTTCGGCATCAAGCTCGATGCGATACACACGACCGAGCGCTGGATGCAGCGCGCCGGCCTGGACGTGCGCTCGCTGTCCGCAAAGTACGACTACGCGGGCGAGGTGAGCTACGCGCCCGGCTACCCGTTTCCTGGCGCATCGGACTTCACTCGTGCGCTTGCTCCCGAACCGTCCGGCCGAGCACCTCGCGCTGTATTACACGCTGCGCGGCAGGCTCACGGCCGACCTGACCGCCGAGGTCGGATTGCGCTGGGACGAGCAGACCTATGGTGTCGAGGCCGACGACCAGTTCGGTCCGCGCATCAACCTCGCGTGGCGGCTCGACGGGCAGACGCGGCTGCTGGCGAGCTGGGGACGGTACCAGCAGTTCCAGGGCATCGAGGAATTGCCGGTCGAGGACGGCAAGACGCAGTTCGAACCCGCCCAGCACGCGGACCACACGATCCTCGGCATCGAACGCGACCTGGGTGACGATTACGCCTTGCGCGTCGAGGCGTACCGCAAGGAGTACGGCAGCCTGCGGACGCGCTACGAGAACCTCTACGACCCCCTGTCGCTCGCGCCGGAACTGCGCTGGGACCGGGTCGCCATCGTGCCATCGTCCGCCGAGGCCACGGGCATCGAGGTGCTGTTCTCGACGCACCGTGGCGATCCGTGGAACGGCTGGGCTTCCTATGCATGGTCGCGGGCAACCGATCGCGAGGCCGGCCGTGACGTTCGCCGGAGCTGGGACCAGTCGCACACGTTCAACGCGGGACTGGGCTGGACGCAGGCGCCCTGGCAGGCGACGGTCGTGGCGCAATACCACACGGGCTGGCCGGTCACGCCGATCGGTCTCGACGCTGCGGGCGACGTGGTGCTGGGCCGGCGTAACGACGATCGCTACGCGGATTTCGCCACGGTCGACGCACGGGTCAGCTATGAATGGGAATTGCCGCGCGGCACGCTGACCGCGCATGCCGAAGTCACGAATGCGTTCGACCGCGGCAACCCCTGCTGCACGGACCTCTACTACGTCGACGACGGACCGGGCTCGCCCCGGCTGGAGCGCGACTTGAGGCACTGGTTGCCGCTCGTACCGTCCGTCGGGGTGCTCTGGAAGTTCTAGGTTGCGTCCCTTTTCTTTTCCGTGTACCTTTTCAACACAAGGTACCGGAGTGTAGAACGTGTCCGCCGAGCCCAACTTTGCGGCGATCCGCAAAGGCCTTCTCGAATTCGTGGTGCTGAAGATCGTGGGCGCGCAAAGCGTCTACGTCCCGGACATCCTGCGTCGCCTCGCCGAGACGGAACTTGCGACCCAGGAAGGCACGCTCTATCCCCTGCTCAGCAAGATGCGCCGCGAAGGTCTCGTGCACTACGAGTGGCAGGAGTCCGACGCCGGGCCGCCGCGCAAGTACTACCGCCTCACCCAGGCAGGCAAGTCGCAGCTCGCGACACTCGAACGGTACTGGCAGCAGTTGAGCAAGACCCTCTCGGACATCGGACGCTGAACCATGCAACGCGTGATTACCGTCAGCCTGAACCACACCGCCTACCCTTTCGAGGAAGACGCGCATGCGCGCCTCGCCGCGTACCTGGCGGAGGCCGCGCGCACGCTCGCCGGCAATCCCGATCGCGACGAGATCCTTGCGGACCTCGAGCAGGCGATCGCCGACCAGTGCAAGCGACGCATGGGCCTGCGCGCGGGACCCTTCACGCTGCGGGAACTGCAACCCGCGCTCGAGGAGATCGGGACGGTCCAGGTTCCGGGTGCAGATTCCCCGCGCGACCCGGCCGCCGCTGGCGGCAACCGGCCCATCGAGCAGGTCAGCGAAGGCGCCTGGATCAGCGGCGTGTGCCTGGGCCTCGCCCGCTACCTCGGGATCGATGCCACCTTGCTGCGCGTGGTCGCATTCATCCTCCTGCTCATCTCGGGCGGCAGCATCGTCCTGGTCTACGTCGTGCTCATGTTGCTGCTGCCGTTTGCCCCGTTGGATCCCGCCCGCGGCTCCGTCGGGACGATTCCGCGCAAGGCCCGGCAGCTCGTGCAGGCGCTGCGCGGCAAGCTCGGCGTCCCGGCCTGAGACAGGGCTGCGGCCCGCGCAGCGGTTGAGGGAGCTGCGGCAAGTCCTGCGTTGACCAAGTCATTATTTCAATATATCTTGAAACGATGAAGCAAAAGGACGTCATCGCTGCGCTCGCGGCGCTCGCCCAGGAGACCAGGCTCGCGATCTATCGATTGCTGGTCACGCGGGGCCCGGAAGGCTACCCGGCAGGCGAGATCGGCGAGCGGCTCAAGGTTGCCGGGCCCAGCCTGTCGTTTCACCTGAAGGAACTGGCGCGAGCGGATCTCGTGGCGGCGCGCAGGGATGGCAGGTTCATCTACTACAGCGCGAATTTCGAGCAGATGAACGGCCTGGTGGGTTACCTGACGGAGAACTGCTGTAACCAGGTCGCGGTGTGCGCCCCGGTCTGCGCGCCAGGCAACGCTGTCCAGCGCAAGCGGAAGTCCGCGTGACCGACTCAACGACGGGGTTCAGCGCGCGCTGGTCCGAGACGGGCCACTCATGAACGTCCTCTTCCTCTGCACCGGCAATTCCTGTCGCTCGATCCTGGGTGAGGCCACCTTCAACCACCTCGCCCCGCCCGGGTGGCGGGCCATGAGCGCGGGCAGCAGGCCCACCGGCCAGGTGCACCCGCGCTCGATTGCGCTCCTCGGCCGCGAAGGCATCCCGACTGACGGCTACCGCAGCAAGTCGTGGGACAACCTGCCCGCGACGCCGGACATCGTCATCACCGTGTGCTCCAGCGCCGCCGGCGAGACGTGTCCCGCCTACCTCGGTCCGGTATTGCGCACGCACTGGGGCGTTGACGATCCAGCCCATGCGACCGGGACGGACGCGGAAATCGACGCCGCCTTCGCGAGCGCCTACTGGACGCTGCGCAAGCGCATCGAGGCATTCCTGGCGCTGCCGCTCGATCAGCTGAAAAGCGATCTGCCGAGGCTCAAGGCGGCGATGGACCGCATTGCCACGACGATCACATGACGACCAATCGATGGAGATCATCGTGAAGACCATCCGGATTTTCGATCCCAGCCTCTGCTGCAGCACCGGGGTTTGCGGCGCCGAGGTCGACCAGGAACTCGTGCGCTTCGCGGCGGACGTGGCGTGGGCGAACGAGCGAGGCATTCGGATCGAGCGCGTGAACCTGGCCAGACAGCCACTCGAGTTTGCCGATAACCCACTGGTGAAGGCCGTGCTGCAGGCCTCCGGCGAGAAGGGCCTGCCATTGACGCTGGTCGATGGTGTAATCCGCTGCGGTGCGCGCTACCCCACCCGCGCGGAACTCGCTGAGTGGGCGGGTACCGGCACGCTGCAATCCATCCCGATCAAGCAGGCTGCGACGAGCGGTTGCTGCGGGCCCTCGACGGGTGCCGCGAAACCCGGTAGCGGATGCTGCTGATGGGAACCGGCACGGGCCAGGCACCCTGGCGCTTCCTGGAGAACCTGCCGCCGTTCGTGTTCTTCACCGGCAAGGGCGGCGTCGGCAAGACTTCGCTCGCCTGTGCTGCGGCCCTGTGGCTTGCCGACCGTGGCCGACGCGTACTGCTGGTCAGCACCGACCCCGCGTCCAACGTCGGCCAGGCACTCGAGCTCGTCATCGGTCATCGTATCACCGCTGTCCCTGCAGTCCCGGGCCTTGCCGCTCTCGAGATCGATCCGCAGGCGGCGGCCCAGACCTACCGTGACCGTATCGTCGGCCCGGTGCGTGGTCTGCTGCCTGAAGACGTGGTCAAGGGCATCGAGGAGCAGTTGTCAGGTGCCTGCACGACGGAGATCGCCGCGTTCGATGAGTTCACGTCGCTCCTGACCAACCCGGCGCTGACGCGCGACTACGATCACGTCCTGTTCGATACGGCACCGACGGGCCACACGATTCGCCTGCTGCAGCTGCCCGGCGCCTGGACCGGCTTCCTCGAGGCTGGCAAGGGAGACGCCTCCTGCCTGGGCCCGTTGTCCGGCCTGCAGAAGCAGCGCAGCCAGTACGAGGCGGCGGTCGCAGCGCTCGCCGATCCGGCGCGCACGAGACTGGTATTGGTTGCACGTGCGCAGGCCACGACACTGCGCGAAGTGGCGCGCACGCGCGATGAACTCGCGGCCATCGGGCTCGGCCGCCAGTCGCTGGTGGTCAACGGCATCCTGCCGCGGACGCCGAGGCGGCCAACGACCGGCTCGCGGCCGCGGTCGTTCGACGCGAACAGGCTGCGCTCGGAGTCCATGCCTGAATCCCTGCGCTCGCTGCCCACCGACTGCCTGCCGTTGCAGCCGTTCAACCTGGTCGGCGTCAACCAGCTGCGCGCGTTGCTCGGACCCCGCCCTGCCGACGCACGCAGCTGCCAGACGTGGACACGAAACCGAACGATCATGCCTGGACTCGGCGGCATGGTGGACGACCTCGCCGCGGACGGACACGGCCTCATCATGCTCATGGGCAAGGGCGGCGTGGGCAAGACGACGCTTGCTGCCGCGATCGCCGTCGAACTGGCAAGCCGCGGGCATCGCCGTGCACCTCAGCACATCGGACCCCGCCGCTCACCTCGCGGAGACGCTGGACGGTTCGCTCGCAAACCTGACGGTCAGCCGCATCGATCCCGCGTCGAGACCGAGCCGTTATCGCGAGCACGTGCTCGCGACGAAGGGCCAGGGACTCGACGCGCAGGGTCGAGCGTTGCTCGAAGAAGACCTGCGTTCACCGTGCACCGAGGAGATCGCCGTTTTCCAGGCGTTTTCTCGCGTTATCCGCGAGGCGGGACGGAGGTTCGTGGTGATGGACACGGCGCCCACCGGACACACCCTGCTATTGCTCGACGCGACGGGGGCCTACCACCGCGAGATCACCCGGCAGATGGGCGGTGGCCGCCAGTTCCTGACGCCGATGATGCAACTGCAGGACCCGAAGCAGACCAAGATCATCATCGTCACCCTGGCCGAGACCACGCCGGTCCTCGAGGCGGCCCGCCTGCAGGAGGACCTGCGACGGGCTGGCATCGAGCCATGGGGCTGGATCATCAACGAGAGCCTCGCCGCGACCGACACCGCGGCCCCGTTGCTGCGACTTCGCGCGGAACACGAGTGGCCACAGATCAACGCGGTACGGGAACGGTACGGCTCACGCGTGGCCCTGGTAGCCCTCCAGGATGATGAGCCGATTGGCGTCGAGCGGCTGCGGGCGTTGATTCGTGCCGGCAATGAAGCGCTGCGTCCCCCGCAGGTCGCGTGACGGGCGCAGGCTGCCATGTCCGCACAATCCGCAGTGACTGCCCGACGCGCCACGCAGGCCCCGATGAGCGTGTTCGAGCGCTACCTGACGCTCTGGGTGTTCGTCTGCATCGTCGTCGGCGTCGTCGCCGGCCAGGTGTTCCCCGCGGCATTCCAGGCGGTCGGCCGGATGGAGGTCGCCCGCGTCAACCTCCCCGTCGGCCTGCTGATCTGGGTGATGATCATCCCGATGCTGGTGAAGGTCGACTTCACGGCGCTGCACGAAGTGCGGCAGCACGCCCGCGGCATCGGCGTGACGCTGTTCGTGAACTGGCTGGTGAAGCCGTTCTCGATGGCGCTGCTCGCCTGGATCTTCGTGCGCCACCTGTTCGCGCCCTGGCTGCCGGCCGGGCAGATCGACAGCTACATCGCGGGCCTGATCCTCCTCGCCGCGGCGCCGTGCACCGCGATGGTGTTCGTCTGGTCGCGACTCTCGAACGGCGACCCGATGTTCACGCTGACGCAGGTTGCGCTGAACGATTCGATCATGGTCGTCGCGTTTGCGCCGCTCGTCGGGCTGCTGCTCGGCATCGCGGCGATCACGGTGCCGTGGGACACGCTCATCACCTCGGTCGTGCTCTACATCGTCATCCCGGTCATCCTCGCGCAGGCATGGCGGCGGTCCCTGCTGCGGCAAGGCGCGGCGGCATTCGACGCAGCGATGCAGCGGATCGGCCCCTGGTCGATCGCGGCCCTGCTGCTGACACTGGTGCTGCTCTTCGCGTTCCAGGGCAAGGCGATCATCGACCAGCCGCTGGTGATTGCGCTGCTGGCCGTGCCGATCCTGATCCAGGTCCTGTTCAATTCGTCGCTCGCCTACCTGCTCAACCGGGCTGTCGGGGAGAAGCACAACATCGCGTGCCCGTCGGCACTGATCGGCGCGTCCAACTTTTTCGAGCTGGCCGTCGCAGCGGCCATCAGCCTGTTCGGGTTCGAGTCGGGAGCGGCGCTGGCCACCGTCGTCGGGGTCCTGATCGAAGTCCCGGTGATGCTGCTCGTGGTCCGCGTCGTCAACTCCAGCAAGGACTGGTACGAAGGCGCGGCCAGGCCATGACCACGCAGGTTGCATCGGCGGCACAGCCGCTCGCGGCGAGGCTGAACGACGCCTGCCAGTGCATCTGGGTCGATCGCACGAAGCTGCAGGAGCAGCTGCGCGCGCAGCTCGGTGATGCCAGCGCACTGCTCGAGTCCCGGGAAGGGCTGGTCTCGGGCAGTGTCGTATTCATCGGCGCGCAGGAGGCGGCGGCCATGGATCGCACCATCCGCCTCATCACCCGCGTGCTGACGAGCAGTCGCTGGCAGGAGAAGGCCGCACGGAGCGCGCCCGACATCGCGCGTGCGCTGCAACCGGTGGCGGGCGGAGTGCTCGGCTTCGACTTTCACCTCGGCGGTGCCGCGCCGCAACTCATCGAGATCAATACCAACCCGGGCGGGCTGCTGGTCAACCTCGAGCTGGTGCGTGCCGCCACCGCAAGCTGCGATTGCCTCGCGGAACCGCTGTCGATGATGACGTCGGCGGGCGTGGCGTTGCACGGGCTGGAACGCCGCATCGAGCATGATTTCCTCACCGAGTGGACGCGGGCACGGGGCGCGGCCCCGCTGCGGACGATTGCGATCGTCGACGACGATCCGCAGGAGCAGTACCTGTATCCCGAGTTCCTCCTGTACCAGCGGCTGTTCGAGCGCGCTGGATGGCGCGCCGTGATCGCCGATGCGGCGCGGCTGACCGTGAGCGACGATGCGTTGCGCTTCGCCGGCGAGCGTATCGACCTGGTCTACAACCGCGTGACCGACTTTTATTTTGCCGAGCCGCGCCACGCGGCCCTGCGGCGCGCATATCAGGCCGGTTCCGCCGTGATCACCCCGCATCCGGCCGCGCACGCGCGCTGGGCCGACAAGCGACTTCTTGCGGGGTTGAGCGATGCGACGCTGCTGGCCGAGTCAGGCCTGGACGCCGCGGATCGGGAGCACTTGCTGCGCACTGTCCCCGCCACCGAGATCGTGACGGCAGGCAAGGCGGACGACCTGTGGCAGCGCCGCAAGACCCTGTTCTTCAAGCCTGCCGATGGTTTCGGCGGCAAGGCCGCCTATCGCGGTGACAAGCTGACGCGGGCGACGTTCGAGTACGTCCTGGCGCACCCGTACGTGGCGCAGGCGATTGCACCCACGTCCTTCCGTCGTATCGCGGCCGCCGATGGCCAGGAATGCGAGCTGCGCGTCGACTTCCGCAACTACGTATCGCAAGGTGAGACCTGGTTGCGTGCCGCGCGCCTGTACCGTGGCCAGACCACGAACTTCCGCACGGCCGGCGGCGGCTTTGCGCCGGTGCTGACCCTGCCCGCCTCGTCCCGGGCGCCAGCCGCGGCGCCATAGGCAAACACGGCAATTGCCCGGGCGCCCGCCACGGTGCAGTCTGCGCGCTCCCCGGGCCGGGCCTGCCGCCGTTCGTGTCGACCACCTTCTTCCTGTCGCAATGCCTGGCCGCCCTCGCCTTCGCCGCGGGCATCGCCGCCTACCAGGGACGCACGCGTTCGAGCATCCTGGTCCGATGGGCCCTCGCCGCGGCCTTCAATACGGCGCATTTCCTGCTGCTCGGGGTGCCCGGCGTGGCGACGATCACGTTCATCACGTGCCTGCGCTTCCTGGCCGCGTCCCGCACCTCCGACCGGCGCATGATGTGGATCTTCATGGCACTGGCCGTCGCCGGCTTCCTCGCGACCTATACGCGACCGCTGGGATTCATCGCACTGGCCGCGACGCTGCTCGGGACGTGGGCCTCGTTCCAGCCCAGGGCCCTGACCGTACGCATCGCGTTTGCGGTCTGCGCCACGCTCTGGGGCATCCACAACGCGCTGGCGGGCAGCCCGGTCGGTGCGCTGATGGAAGTGGCGTTCCTCGCCAGCAATGCCTACGGCGGGTGGCGGTCGCGCTTCGCGGCAGCGCCTGAAGGCGTGGCCGGCGGATCGAATCAGGGCAATGCTCGGGAGCCCGTGTAAGCGGAGTTGGCGACGGCCGCGGGATCGGGCAGCAGGCCCGCTTCGCGGATGATCCGGATGACGTCCTCCGCCGTATCGACGGGGTGGATGAACTGCACGTCCTCCGGGCTGATCGTTCCTTCCCGCAGCATCGTGTCCCGGATGAAGTCCGCAAATTTGCCCCAGAAGTCCGTGCCCACGGCGATCAGGGGGAAACGGTCGAGCTTGTTGGTCTGCATCAGGGTGGCGATCTCGAACGCTTCGTCGAGGGTGCCGAAACCGCCGGGCATCACCACGAAGGCACTCGAATATTTGACCAGCATCACCTTGCGGGCGAAGAAGTGCTGGAACTGGATGAACTTGTCCAGGTACTTGTTGGGAATCTGCTCGCGCGGCAGCTGGATGTTGCAACCGAGGCTGAGCCCGCCCGCCTCCTTCGCGCCGCGATTGGCCGCTTCCATGATGCCGCCGCCGCCGCCCGTCATGACGGCGAACCCCGCCCTGGCCAGCGCCGCCCCGACTTCGCGCGCCAGCTGGTAGTAGCGGTGGCCTTCGGCGAACCGGGCCGAACCAAAGACCGTGACGCACGGTGAGTCGAAGTCGAAGCTTTCGAACGCGCGCACGAATTCCAGGAAGAAACGTATCGCGCTCTCGAGGTCGGCCTCGCGATGGCGCCGGCCGGACAGGAAGGTCTTTTCCGCACTATCGACGTACGACAGCAACGACGTCTCGAGCGGGGGGTGGTTCTGCTTGTCGTTCATCGGGGCACGAGGGGACCGGTTCACTGCACGATACGACGCACGCAGGAACCGGGCGTCCGTATTTCTGGCAGCCCGCCCCTCAGAGCTGGCCGAGCACGTGCTCCGCGCTGGAAACCCTGAACTCGCCCGGCCCTTCGACGAACACCCCCTTCACCTCACCGTCGTCGACGATCAGCGCGAAGCGCTGGCCGCGCATGCCCATGCCGAATCCCGTCGCGTTGAGTTCGAGCCCGAGTGCCTTGGCGTAATCGCCGTTGCCGTCGGCGAGCATGAGGACCTTGTCGTCGACGCTCGAGTGCTTGCCCCAGGCGTTCATGACGAAGACGTCGTTGACGGCCATGCAGGCCACCGTGTCGACGCCCTTCGCCTTCAGTTCACCCGCCTTCTCGACGAAGCCGGGCAGGTGCTTGGCGTCGCAGGTCGGCGTGAAGGCGCCCGGGACCGAGAACAGCACGACTTTCTTGCCGGCAAACAACTGGTCCGTGGCCAGGTTCTGCGGGCCGTCCTTGGTCATGGTCTTGAACGTGCCGGCGGGCATCTTCTCGCCCACTTTGATCGTCATGGTGTGTTCTCCCGGTCTGTCGTGATGGGTATGGGATCAGGACGGCAATCTTAGCAGCCCGGCCGGCCCGGCCGCGGCCGCGGCCGTGTCGGTGTCGCCCCACGGCGGCGCGGGCGCTTTTTTTCTTCGCATCGCTGCCCGCCCTGCGTAACATACCGCCCCTCATTCCGCCCCGGCCGCCGCGAGGTCGTTTCGAACATGACGGGCTTGTCGTTACGTGAGCAACTGCTGCAGGCCGGCCTGGTCAGCGAGAAGCAGGTCAAGCAGGCCGAGCAGAAGCAGAAGCGGCAGACTTTCCAGGACGGGAAGCAGACCGGCCGGCGCGAGCGCGAACAGCGCGAGGCCGCGAGGCTCGCCGAGCAGCAGCGGGTGGCCGCCGCCAAGGCGGCGAAAGACGCCGAACTCAACCGCAAGCGCGAGGAGAAGGCGGCTGCCAAGGCCCGCTGGGCGGAGATCCGCCAGCTCGTGGAGCAGCACGCCGTCGCCCGTCCCGAGAGCGACGACTATTACAACTTCGTGCTCAACGGCAAGGTCGGCCGCATTTCCGTCGATGCCGCATTGCGTGACCGCATCGTGCGCGAGGAGCTCGGCATCGTGCGCTGCGACGGACGCTACGCGCTGCTGCCGAGGGAGATCATCGAGCGCATTCGCGAGCGTGAACCCCGCGCCGTCGTCCCTCGCCTTCACAGCAGCCCTCGACGCCGGTCGACGATGCCTACAAGGACTTCGTCGTCCCCGACGACCTCGTCTGGTAGGTTTCCCTATTTCTCGGCCGGCTGGCACTCGACCGCGACGTCGACCCTGAACCATTTCCGCTTGGCGCGGAACTCACTCTGCTCGGTCTTGCCCGGGTCGACGTACGTCGTCTTGCGATAGAGCGTCTGCGGCGAAGCGTCGTAACGCAGGTCGCAGCGGACTTTCTGCGCAGTCTGGTTCGTGAGCTTGACGATGAGCATCCCGGTCATCGCGACCGGCTCGACCTTCACGTCGAGGCCATTGAGTTCGGCGTCGACCTTGACCTCGTAGTCCTGGGCAAGGGCGGCGGAGCCGGACAGGCACATGGCCACGGCAAGCACCGCCGGCACGAACCTGCGGCCACCCGCTGCGCAACGATCGATCAGCTGTCGACTTCGCATCGGTATCTCCCGCAAGAGCCGCTAGGCGGCCGCGACCGCGCCTTTGGCAAACCGCGGCGCCGACTGCAATCGCTCATCGAGCGACAGCAACAGTCCCTCGGTGCTGGCCCAGTCGATGCAGGCATCGGTCACGGACACCCCGTACTGCAGCTGGCTGCGATCGCCGCTGAGCGGCTGGCTGCCCCAGTGCAGGTTGCTCTCGAGCATGAACCCGACGAGCGATCGATTGCCTTCGAGGATCTGGTTGGCGAGGTTCTCCGCCACCAGGGGCTGCAGGCCGGGATCCTTGTTCGAGTTGCCGTGGCTGCAGTCGACCACGATGTTCGACGGCAGGCCGGCCTTCTCGAGTTCGCGCTCGCACAGCGCCAGGCTGACCGAATCGTAATTGGTGCGCGAGCCGCCGCCGCGCAGCACGATGTGGCCGTACTTGTTGCCGCGCGTGCGGAACACGGCCGACTGGCCCTGCTGCGTGATGCCGAGGAAGTGGTGCGGATGCCGCACCGACTGCAGCGCGTTGATCGCCACGGTCAGCGAGCCGTCGGTGCCGTTCTTGAACCCCACCGGCGTCGACAGGCCGCTCGCCATCTCGCGATGGGTCTGCGACTCGGTGGTGCGCGCGCCGATCGCCGTCCACGTGATCAGCTCGGACAGGTACTGCGGCATGATCGGGTCGAGCGCTTCCGTCGCCGCCGGCACGCCGATGCTCGGCCAGGTGCAGCAGCAGCTCGCGCGCGACGCGGATGCCCTTCTCGATGTGGAACGAGTCGTCCATGTCCGGGTCGTTGATCAGCCCCTTCCAGCCCACGGTCGTGCGCGGCTTCTCGAAGTACACGCGCATGACCAGCAGCATCGACTTCTCGACGCGGGCGGCGAGCGCGCGCAGGCGCTCGGCGTAGTCGCGGGCCGCGACCGGGTCGTGGATCGAGCACGGGCCCACGACGACGAACAGGCGCGGGTCCTCCCGATCGAGGATGCCGCGGACGGCGTGCCGACTCCGGTACACGAACTCCTCGGCGGCCGGCGCCAGCGGCAGGTCGAGCTTGATCCGCGCCGGGGTCGGCAGCAGTTCGCTCGAGACGACGTTGATGTTGTGGAGTCTTTCGTGCATGGCGGGCCCGCGCGGGCCGACGGGCCCGCAAGGCCGCAGATTTTACACAGGTGTGCCCGTCGTGCGGGCCGCAGGCGTCAGGGAAAGACCCACGCGGGCACGTGTTGCCAGCCCTTGAGCAATTCGACGTCCAGCGGCTTCCAGTCGGGCTCGAAGGACGCGACCAGCGACCAGTAACGGCGCGAATGGTTCATGTGCCGCCGGTGGCACAACTCGTGGATCATCAGGTAGCGGACCACGGCCGGCCGCTGGAACATCAGGCAGACGTTGAGGCTGATCGTCCCGCGCGCCGAGCAGGAGCCCCAGCGCGTGCGTTGCCGGCGCACGCTGAGGCGCGCGTAGTCGATGTCGAGTTCGCGGGCGAGCGCCTGCAGGCGCTCGGCGAGTTCCCGCTGCGCCAGGCGCGTCAGCCACGGCACCAGGGCCTGGGCCGCATGCCGATCCGTCAGCGAAGGCGCATGCAGGCGCAGGCGATCCCCGGCCGTCTCTTCCGCCCGGACACGCCGCCCGGACACGTACTCGACGCTCCAGCGACGCCCGAGCAGGCCGAGTTCGATCTCCTGCGGGCCGGCGGTCCGCGGCGCGTGGCGCCAGCAGCAGCAGTTCACGCGAACGGCGCTCGGCCCACTGCCGATGTCGCGCGACGAACCGCTCGATCGCCGGCACCCCGGCGCCCGGCGGCACGACCACCTCGACGCGCCCGCCCGGCAAGACCCGCATCGACATGCGCCGCGCACGCCGGCTGATGCGGACGTTCCAGGCCACGCCGATCTCGCGATCGGACCACAACGTCAACTGCGCCGGCGCTGCGTCCGCTCCACTTCGACCTGCCACGCCCACGGCTAGAGTTCCCTGAGTCCGGTGGTGACGGGCAAGCGCGCGGCCCGGATACCCGGCAGCAATCCGCCGACCAGGCCGAGCAGGAGCGAGTACCCGAGGCCGGTCAGCAGCAGCCGCGGCGTGACCGTGAAGGCGAAGGTGAGCTGGCTGAAGCTGGCCCAGTTGAGGGTGGACGCCTGGTAACCGTTCAGGCCGAAGTACACGAGCACGCCTCCCGACGACTCCGCCGAGCAGGCCGAGCACGGCCGCTTCGAGCAGCACGGAGGTTACGACCGGGGCCGCACCGAAGCCAAGCGCACGGAGTGTGGCGATCTCGCGCGTGCGCGACGACACGGCCGAGTACATCGTGTTCAGCGCGGCAAACACCGCGCCGATGCCCATCAGGATCGCAATCGTCGTGCCGACGTACTTGATCAGCGCCAGCAGGATGCGCGACTGGTCCGCGTAGAACGCCCGCTCGCTGCGCACGGACACGTTGACGCGGGGATCGTGCTCGAGCGCCGTCTTGACGGTCTGCAGTGCCGCGGGCGACTTGAGCTGGGCGCGCACGATCTGCACCGAGTTGCCGCGTCGGTACACGCCGCGCAGGACGACGAGGTCGGCCCAGACTTCCGATTCCGAGACGCTGCCGCCCGCCTCGAACACGCCGACGACCCGCCAGGTCTGCGAGCCCCACTGCACCTCGCGGCCGAGGTCGACGTTGCCGAACTGTGCGAAGACGCCGCGGCCGACGATCACTTCGTTCTGCCCCGGCCGGAACATGCGGCCCGCGACGATGCGGAAATTCTCGCGCAGCTCCACCGCGCGCCCGCCGACGCCGCGGAACGGGACGTTGGCGGACGTGCCGGTGCTGCGCATCGGCAGGTCGACGATCGTGTAGAGCTCGCCCGAAGCCACCGGGCCGCGCTCGTCGCGCACGATGCCCGGCGCGAGCACGATGACGTTGTACTCCTCGCGAGTGAACGAACTGGAGAGTTCGTCGGCGGACCCGCCCCGCAGGATCATCGCGACGTCGTCGCGGCCGGAGAGGTCGAGTGCGGCACGGAAACCTTCGCCCATCGACAGCAGCGACACCAGCACGGCGACCACGCCGCCGATGCCGATGATCGCGACCAGCGACGTGCCGATCCGCGCCGGCAGGTTGCGCAGGTTCATCGACGTCACGGTGACGAGCTGATTGAGTGCGGAGCGCAGTGCTCATGCCGTGCTCACTCGCGCCGCAACGCTTCGACGATGCGCAGCCGCATGGCCTGCCAGGCCGGCACCGCCCCGGCCACCAGGCCGAGGGCGAGCATGATGCCGACGGCCTTGAGGAAGGCGTCCAGCGGCACCCGGAAGCCCGGCAGGTACTGCTTGAGGACCGGCTCGAACTGCACGCCGAGCCACCAGGCGCACAACATGCCGAGCAGGCCGCCCAGGGTCGTGAGCAGCACCGACTCGGCCAGGACGAGGCCCATCACGCCGCCGATTGCTGAAACCCAGCGTCTTGAGCACGCCGAGCTCGTTGGTGCGTTCGCGGACCGACTGCGCGATCGTGTTCGCCGTCACGATCAGCATCGTGAAGAACACCGCGCCGACGATGGCCGAGAGGATCGCACCGATGTTGCCGATCTGGTTCACGAACGACTGCGCCATCGCCCGCTCCGACGACGTCTTCGTCTCGGCCGGCGAGTTCGCGAACATGCAGGTCGATGGCGCGCCCCACGGCCTGCGCGTGGTCGACGCTGTCGACCTTGATCACGTACCAGCCGATCAGGCCCTTGGCCTGCAGCTTGGCCTCGTCGAAGTAGTCCTGGTGCATCACGATCTGGCGCGTGTCGCCGCCGTCGGGCAGGTCGTAGATCGCGCGCACCGTCACGTCCCAGGTTTCCGAGCCGTCCTCGCGGCGCCAGATGGCCGACTTGAGCGGGACCGTGTCGCCGAGCTTCCAGCCGTAGAGGTCCGCAACGCCGCGACCGACCATGACGCCGGCGCGATCCGCGATCCACGCCTGCGCCTGGTCCTCGGGCAGCTTGATCTCCGGGTAGATGCGCAGGTACGTCGCCGGATCGCTCGGAAAGGTCGGGATCTGGTTGCGCTCGTCCTGGAACCAGCCGCCGAACCACGTCTGCGGCGTGACGGCCTCGACGCCCGTCGATGGCGCGGATGCGGTTCTCGTAGCTCGCCGGCAGCAGCTGCGTGAAGGACACCTTGTGCATCGTCAGCAGGCGGTCGGCGCCGGCCACCTCCACGCCCGCCCTGAGCGCGAACCGCATCGACTCGGACAGGCCGAACAGCAGGAACGCGACCAGGATCGACGCGACGGTGAAGAACGTGCGCAGGCGCTTGCGGCGCAGGCTCGCCGCGAGCAGCGGCAGGTACTTGGGCGACTCCGATCATCACGCGCCTTCGCTGAGCGTGCCCTTGTCGAGATGGATCACGCGGTGCGCGCGCTCGGCGGCATGCGGGATCGTGCGTGACCATGATGATCGTCTTGCCGTACTCGTCGTTGAGCGCCTCGAGCAGCGTCGAGGATCTCGTCGCCCGACTTGCGGTCGAGGTCGCCGGTCGGCTCGTCGCAGAGCAGCAGCGTCGGGATCGGTGACGATGGCGCGCGCGATGCCGACGCGCTGCTCCTGGCCGCCCGAGAGCTCGCGCGGCCGATGCTTCGCGCGCTCCGATGAGGCCGACCAGGCTCGAGTGCCGCCGCCACGCGCTTCATGCGCTGCTCGCGGTTCAGGTCCGTGAGCAGCAGCGGCAGCTCGACGTTGCGCTCGGCGCTCAGCACCGGCAGCAGGTTGTACATCTGGAAGATGAAGCCG
Source organism: uncultured Gammaproteobacteria bacterium (assembly GCA_963789375.1). GTDB lineage: Bacteria > Pseudomonadota > Gammaproteobacteria > Steroidobacterales > Steroidobacteraceae > RPQJ01. The sequence goes on from CAWBKN010000005.1 coordinate 38,715, forward strand.
ACGTGGTCGGCGCGCCAGCGGCCGAGCGAGGCGTCGGTCAGCTGGTCGACGCGGAGCCCCTCCACCTCGAGCGAGCCGGAGGTCGGGCGATCGAGCCCGCCGATCAGGTTGAGCAGCGTGGACTTGCCGGAGCCCGAGGGCCCCATCAGCGCGACGAAATCGCCCTGCGCGATGTCGAGCGACAGCCCGTCGAGCACCCGCACGACCTCGGCGCCGCGCCGGTAGTCCTTGACGAGGTCGCGGATGCGGACGATCGGCGGCGCGGTCGCGGCCGGCGACGCGCTCATGGCGCGGCCTGCAACTCCACGGCGGAGCCTTCGCGCAGCCGGCGCGGCGGATCGACGACCACGGCCTCGCCGCCTTCGAGCCCTGCCGTCACCGGCAGCTGGTCGCCGCGCGCCGCGCCCGTCTGCACCGGGCGCCTCTCGACCTTGCCGTCGCGCACGACCCAGACGAAAGTCTGCTCGCCGTCGGTCACGACGGCTGCTGCCGGGGACCAGCAGCGCCGGCGCGGCGCGGCGCCGCGCCCTCTTCGAGGAAGCTCACCTTGATGCCCATGTCCGGCAGGATGCGCGGATCGAGCTCATCGAGCGCGATGCGCACCCGCACCGTCGCCTTCTGCCGGTCGGCCGTCGGCACGATGCTGATGACGTGCGCCGGGATCTTCCAGTCGGGGTAGGCGTCGAGCACGCACTCGACCTTCTGGTCCGGGCTCACGCGGTTGATGTACGCCTCGTTGACGTCGACCTCGACTTCGCGCGAGTCCATGTCGACGATCGTGGCCACGCCCGTGCGCGTGTAACCGCCGCCCGCCGACATCGGCGAGACGATTTCGCCGGGCTGCGCGTCCTTGGAGATCACCACGCCCTTGAACGGCGCGCGGATCTCAGGTGCGTCGAGGCCCTGCTGGCTGAGCGCGAGCTGCGCCTCGCGCCACGCCGACCGCCGCCTTCGCGGCCGCCAGACGCGCCGCGAGCGCGTCGACTTCGGCCTGCGCCGTGTCGAGCGCGCTCTGTGCGACGAGCTTCTTCTCGACCAGCGAGCGATTGCGCTCGAGCGTGCGCCGCGCGTCGGCGAGCCGCACCTCGATTTCGCGGAGGTTGCGGCGCGCCGCCTCGAGGTTGCTCGGCCGACACGTCGTATTGCGCCTGCACCGTCGCGGCGATCGAGTCGCGCGAGCACCTGCCCGGCTTCCACGGCCGCGCCCTCCTCGAACAGCACCTCGCTGACGCGCCCGGTCACCTCGGAGCTGACGGTGGCGAGGCGGCGCGCAACGACGTAGCCCGATGCGTTCAGGACGGCCCCGTTCGGCGGACGGCGCCTCGACCGTCACGGTGTCGACGGGTATGGCGCTGTTCGACGCACGCCAGGCCAGTGCGATGCCGACGGCGGCGACCACGCCCAGCCCGACCCAGAGCCAGCGTCGCGACCGGCCGCGCTCGTGGTATTTGCCCCCGTCCGGCTCGCGTCTCGAGCCGCAGGCTGTCCAGTGCCGCCTTGTCCAGTGCCATGCTGAATCGTTAGTCTGGGAAAGCCGCGAACGTTATCACAGCCCTGCCTGCATGACGCTGCCACCTCACCCTCGTCGACATCGGCCTCAACCTTGCGCACGACAGTTTCGACCACGACCGTGACCAGGTCGTGGCGAACGCCGCTGCGGCCGGCGTGCATCACATGGTCGTCACCGGCAGCACGCTCGAAAGCACGCCGCGCCGCGATCGAGCTGGTCCGTTCGGCTCCCGCGAGTCTTTCGCTGCACCGCCGGGGTGCATCCCCACCACGCCAGCGAGCTGCACGAAGAGCACCTGCCCCGGTTGCGCGAGCTGCTGGCGGCGCCGGAGGTCGGTGCGGCAGGCGAATGCGGCCTCGATTACTTCCGCAACTTTTCACCGCACGCGGACCAGGAACGGGCCTTCCGCTGGCAGCTCGAACTCGCCGTCGAAGCCGGCAAGCCGGTATTCCTGCACCAGCGCGACGGCCACGACGCGTTCGTCGCCATCCTCCGCGACTACCTGCCGCGCCTCGCGGGCGGCGTGGCCCACTGCTTCACGGGCGACGCGCGCGAACTGCGCGACTACCTCGACCTCGGCCTCGCGATCGGCGTCACCGGCTGGATCTGCGACGAGCGCCGCGGCCAGCACCTGCGCGAACTGGTCCGGCAGATCCCGCTCGACCGGCTCATGGTCGAGACCGACGCGCCCTACCTGTTGCCCCGCGACCTGAGTCCGAAGCCGTCCCACCGCCGCAACGAGCCCAAGTACCTGCCGCACATCGTCAAGGTCATCGCCGCGTGCCGGGGCGAACCGTTCGCCGCGGTCGCGGCCGCGTCCGACGCGGAATGCGCTACAGTTCTTCGGCTTCCCGGTCGCGGATCGAGCTCTCCGCCTCTTAACTACCCCTAAACACTATCCCCTACCCCCTTGTTTCTTATGGACATTAACAAGCGCTACCGACTTCATCGACACGACCTGGAACGACTCGATCCTGCCGCAGCTGGCCGAGTACGTCCGCATCCCCAACAAGTCGCCGTTGTTCGACCCGGACTGGGAAGCGCACGGCCACATGGAAGCGGCCGTGCAGCTGATGCAGCGCTGGGCGCAGGCAGCATGCCCCTGCCGGGCGCCACGGTCGAGGTCGCTGCGCCTCGAGGGCCGCACGCCGGTGCTGATGGTCGACGTCCCGGGCGACAGTCGACGACTGCGTGCTGATGTACGGGCACCTCGACAAGCAGCCCGAGTTCACGGGCTGGTCGGACGGGCTCGAGCCCTGGCTGCCGGTGCTTCCGCGACGGGAAGCTCTACGGCCGCGGCGGCGCGGACGATGGCTACGCGCTGTTCGCCTCGCTGACCGCGGTCAGGGCGCTGCGCGCGCAGGGCGTGCCGCACGCGCGCTGCGTGATCCTGATCGAGGCCAGCGAGGAGAGCGGCAGCCCCGACCTGCCCGCCACATCGATGCGCTCGGTGCCCGCCTCGGCCGCCCGAGCCTGGTCGTCTGCCTCGACGCCGAGTGCGGCAACTACGACCAGCTGTGGTGCACCACGTCGCTGCGCGGCAACCTGATCGGCACGCTGCGCGTCGACGTGCTGCGCGAAGGCGTGCACTCGGGCACGGCGAGCGGCGTCGTGCCGTCGAGCTTCCGCGTGCTGCGCGAGCTGCTGGCGCGCGTCGAGGACGTGCACTCGGGCGCGATCCTCGTCGACGAGCTGAATACGCCGATCCCGGCGGACCGCCGCGTGCAGGCCGAAGCCGCCGCGCAGGTGCTGGGCGAGACGGTGACTGCGAAGTTCCCGCTGGTGCCGGGCATGCAGCGCCGATGTCGAACGACCCGCTCGAACTGCTGCTCAACAACACCTGGCGGCCGACGCTGGGCGTGACCGGTGCCGAGGGGCTGCCGGCCCTTCCAGAGCGCCGGCAACGTGCTGCGGCCGCTACACGAGCCTGAAGCTCTCGTTCCGGCTGCCGCCGACGATGGACCCGCCGGTCGCCGTCGGCGGCGTTGCAGCGCGCGCTGGAGCAGCGATCCGCCGTACGGCGCGCAGGTAGCTTCAAGGTGGGGTCGGCGATGGCCGGCTGGAACGCGCCGTCGTTCGCGCCCTGGCTCGAGGAGTCGATGCAGCGCGCCTCGCAGGAGTTCTTCGGCAAGGAGTCGATGTACATGGGCACCGGCGGCAGCATCCCGTTCATGGGCATGCTCGGCGAGAAATTCCCGGGCACGCAGTTCCTGATCACGGGCGTGCTGGGGCCGAACTCGAACGCGCACGGTCCGAACGAGTTCCTGCACATCGCCACCGCGCAGAAAGTCACGGCGTTGCGTGTCGCGCAGGTGCTCGCCGATCACGGCACGCAGGGACGGGGCAGGCTCGCGGCCTGAGTTGCGCTGCCGCGGGCGCCCGCGGGGTCAGCTGGCCAGCGGGTTCGGCTGTGCGGACTGCTTGATGCGGTCCCAGACGTCCGCGAACGCCGCGGCTGCGCCGCCCGCCTTCTCGACGACCGGGAACTGGTCCTGCAACTCGTCGAGGCGGATGACGGTCTCGGGACGGCCCTTGGGGAATTCCCCGCTCATCGAGAACACGATGCGCCCCTCGACCTGCACGTCGTCGCCGGCGAACTGGCTTCACGACGGCGACGCGGTCGTAGAGCATCGGCAGCGGGTTGGTGACCATGAAGTGCCGCTTCGGCCCGAAGATCGACCACTGCCCCATCTTCTCGCCGGCGAAGACCATGCCCTTGACGTCGAACAGATCGATGAGCAGCAGGCCCTTCTGCGTCAGCAGCAGGTAATTGACGTGGATCTGGTCGCCGCGTGCCCGTGGGCAGCAGGACATTGCGCAGCTCGTCGTAAGCCACCGAGGAGATCACGTTGTCGATGGCCCGGCGCGCGCGGATGCGCCGCACCTGCTCGCGGATGAACCAGGCAGCCGCGCCGGCCAGGCCGACAGCGAAGATCACCCAGAGCCAGAGCGGCAGGCCGAAGAAGGTTCTCAAGCGGCCCGCCCCGTCAGGATGCGCACGCAGTTCCTCGAGGCTCGGCGTCACGTCGCGCTCGAGCGAAGGCAGCGACAGCAGTTCGGCGAGCGCCGGCGGCACCGGCACGCTGGCGCCGATGAGCGGCTCGACCACGTCGTTGAACTTTGCCGGGTGGGCGGTCGCGACCAGCACCCAGCGCTCCTGGCGCCTTGCCGCCGGCAAGTTGCCGATAGACGTGCGCGGCGGTCGCCGTGTGCGGGCACCAGGTCTGGCCGAGCTCGCGATGGTCGCGGCGGATGGTCGCGCGGATTTCATCGTCGTTCACCGGATACGCGCTGAACTGCTCGCGCAGGCGGTCGACGCCCGGGAAGAGCCAGCGCAGTCGTTCCATGTTGCTCGGGTTGCCTACGTCCATGGCGGAGGCAAGCGTAGCGAGGCTCGGGCGCGGTTGCCACTCGCCCGTGCGCAGGAAGTCGCTCACGGCCAGGTTCGCGTTGGTCGCGAGCACCACGTCACCGATCGGCAGGCCGACCTGGCGTGCCCAGAGGCACGCCGCGACGTTGCCGAGGTTGCCCGAGGGCACGATGTAGTTCGGCTTGCGCCCGTCGCGGCGGAACAGTTCGAGGCTGGACTGCGCGTAATAGGTCATCTGCGGCAGGAGGCGGCCGACGTTGATGCTGTTCGCGGACGACAACAGCAGCTCGCGGCCAAGCGCCGGGTCGACGAAGGCGTCCTTGACCATGCGCTGGCAGTCGTCGAAGGAGCCTGCGACGGCGAGCGTACGCACGTTGTGGCCCCAGCAGGAGAGCTGCTGCGCCTGGCGCGGCGACACCAGGCCCTTCGGATAGAGCACGACGACGTCGACCCAGGGCCGCTTGAAGAACGCGGCCGCGACGGCGCCGCCCGTGTCACCCGAGGTCGCGACGAGGATGGTCAGCCGGCGAGGGTCGGTGCGCGGGATCCGCTCGAGCGACGCGGCGAGGAACCGGGCGCCGAAATCCTTGAAGGCCGCCGTCGGGTCCGTGGAACAGCTCGAGCACGGCCAGCGGTCCGCCCGCCCCTTCCACCTCGACGACCGGCGCCGGGAAATTGAATGCATCGCCGACGATGGCCGCAACCTGGCTCGCCATACGCATCGCCCGTCGCGAAGGGCCGCAGCAGCACCTCGGCGACTGCCTGGATCGACGTGATGCCGTCGAACGCGCTCTGCTCCAGGCGCGGCAGCGCAACCGGCACGTACAGTCCGCCATCGGGGGCGAGACCCTGCGCAATCGCCCCGCTCAGGCCGACGCGATGCTGCGCGTCGCGCGTGCTCTGGTACTGCATGACCTAGTCGCCCATGCCTTAGTCGCCCACGACGCGTGCACCGGCACGGTCGATGGTGGAAACCCAGCTGTCCGTGGCGAGGCCGTGACGTGCGAACGCCTCCACCATGCCCTGCCTGACTTTCTCGGCGTCGGCCGCGTCGGTCCATGCGAACACGGTCGGGCCGGCCCCGGAGATCGACGCGCCCAGGGCTCCGGCCGCGAGCGCAGCCTGCTTGACCTCCGCGAACCCGGGAATGAGGACCTGCCGTTGCGGTTCGATGATCACGTCGAGCAGCGATTCGCGGATCAGTGCGATGTCGTTGCTGAAGCAGCCGGCGAGGAAACCGGCGAGATTCGCCTGCTGCCAGATCACGTCGGACAGCGGCACCGTCTGGCTGAGGATCGCGCGTGCCTCGCGTGTCGCGAGCACCATGTGCGGGTGCACGAGCACGCAGCGAATCGACTCGGGGACGGGGATCTGCTTGACGAACGGGTTGTCGATGCCGACCGTCAGCACCAGGCCGCCGAACAGCGACGGCGCGATGTTGTCGACGTGGACCGAACCGCTCGCCACGGCTTCGCCCTGCATCGCGTACTTGAGCAGCAGCGTGCGATCGAGCTGCTCGTCGACCAGGGCGGCAGCGGCCACGACACCGGCCACGGCGGATGCCGCGGAACCACCGAGGCCGGAGCCGAGCGGAATGCCCTTCTCGATCTCGAGCTCGAAGCCGAACGGCAACTCGAGGTCGCGTGCCAGCGCCAGCACGGCCATGCCTGCGGTGTTCTTGTCCGCCGCGAGCGGCAGGTCCTGCACGACCCCGGTGATCGACCGGATCGCGACTCCCGGCTCGGCGCGGCGCGAGGCACGGACGCGGTCGCCGATCGCGGCAACCGACTGGCCCAGAATGTCGAAGCCGACGGCGACGTTGCCGACGCTGGCGGGAGCGAACGCCGTGGCCGACTTGCGTCCCGCCGCTGCGGTCACAGTTTCGCCCCGAGATAGGCGCAGACGCGCAGCAGGTCGGCGAAGACGCCGGCGGCCGTGACGTCGGGACCCGCACCGGGCCCCTGCACGATCAGCGGGTTCTTGTCGTAGCGCGCGGTCTGGAAGCGCACGATGTTGTCGGTCAGGGCGATGTTGGCGAACGAATGCGACTGCGGCAGCTCGACGACGCCGACCTGCGCGCGGCCCTGCGCGTCGACGGAGCCGACGTAGCGCAGCACGTTGCCGCGTGCGGTCGCCGCCTGCAGGCGTTCGAGCATCCCGGAGTCGAACTCCGGGAGCCGCGCGAGGAACTCGTCGATCCCGCAGCTCGTGAGCGCAGCCGGCACCAGGCTTTCGACCTTGACCTCGGACAGCTCGGTCTGCAGGCCCATCTCGCGCGCGAGGATGATCAGCTTGCGCGCCACGTCCATGCCGGAGAGGTCGTCACGCGGATCGGGCTCGGTGTAACCGAGCGCCTTCGCCTGCCGGACGACGGACGAGAACGGCTCCTTGCCGTCCCAGGTGTTGAAGAGGTAGGCGAGCGTGCCGGAGAACATGCCCTCGATGCGGCGGATCTCGTCGCCCGTCTCGCGCAGGTCGCGCAGCGTCTGGATCACCGGCAGGCCGGCCCCGACCGTCGCTTCGTAGAGGTAGTGCGAGCCGGCTGCGCGTCGCGCCTCCTTGATGCGCTGGTACTCGCCGTAGGCCGCGCTGTTGGCCTTCTTGTTCGGCGTGACGATGTGGATGCCTTCCGACAGCCAGTGCGCGTAATGCTTCGCGACCTCGGCGCTCGCCGAGCAGTCGATGATCACGGCGTGCGGGAAATGGTCGGCGTGCACGTGGTCGGCGAACCTGTCGAGGTCGACCGGGTCGCCGCCTGCCTTGTACTCGTCCTGCCAGCGCGCGAGGTCGATCTGCGTCGGCGCGAGCCGCATCGTCCTCGAGCCCGCAATGGCGCGGATGCGCAGGTCGAGCTTGAAGTCACGCGCGAGGCGCGCCACCTGGCCGCGCAGCTGCTCGAGCAGCGAGCGACCGACGAGCCCCGGGCCGATCAGGCCGATCGAGACGGTGTGCGCCGAGAGGTAGAAGCTCGAGTGCACGGCACGCAGTGCACGGGCGCTGCCCTTGCCCTCGATCACCACCGAGATGTTGCGTTCGGAGGCGCCCTGCGCAATGGCGCGCACATTGACGCCGGCCGAGCCGAGCGCGAGGAACACCTTGGCGGCGACGCCGTGCGCGCCCGCCATGCCGTCGCCCACGACGGCGAGGATGCTGCACGCCCGGTCGATCTCGATGCTCTGGATCTGGCCCTCGCGCAGTTCCGGGTCGAACGCACGGCGCACGACCCGCTCGGCGCGATCGGCCTCCGCGGCGGGAACGGCGAAGCAGATCGAGTGCTCCGAGCTGCCCTGCGAGATCAGGATGACCGAGATGCCCTCTTCGCGCAGCGCGCCGAACAGCCGGTGCGCCGTGCCGGGCACGCCGATCATGCCGGCGCCCTCGAGGTTGACCAGCGCGATGCGGTCGATCGTCGTGATGCCCTTGACCAGCGGATCGGGCTCGGAGCGGTCATGGATCAGCGTGCCCGCCTTGTCGGCGGCGAACGTGTTCTTGATCCAGATCGGGATGCGCTTCTGCACCGCCGGCGCCATCGTCGCCGGGTGGATGACCTTGGCGCCGAAGTACGCGAGTTCCATGGCTTCGTTGTACGACAGCGTGTCGATGACCTGGGCTTCGGGGACCAGGCGCGGGTCGGCGCTCAGCACGCCGTCGACGTCGGTCCAGATCACGATCTCGGCGGCGTCGAGCAGCGAGCCGAAGATCGAAGCCGAATAGTCGCTGCCGTTGCGGCCGAGCGTCGTCTGCAGGCCGTGGGTGTCGGTGGCGATGAAACCCGTGATGACCAGCGTGCCCACGAACTGCCCGGACACCAGCTCGTGCAACTGCGTGCGCGACTGTTCCCAGCGAATGCCCGGGCCCATCGGGCCCCATTCGACCAGCAGCGCCTTGCGTGCGTCGAGCCACTGCACGTGACCGGCCGCGCGGCGACGCAGCAGCCGTTCGAACAGGCGCGTCGACCAGAGCTCGCCGTACCCGGAAATCAGGTCGCGCATCGTCGTCGAGGCGCTGCGCACGAGCCGCACCGTCTGCAGGATGCCCGCGATGTCCTGCAGGTCGTGCTCGAGTCCTGCGACGTACTCGTCGTACAGCTCGCCGGACAGCAGTTCGTGGGCGATGCCGGCATGCCGGGCCCTGAGCTCCTGCAGGCGATCTTCGAGGGCCGGCGAGTTCTGCTCGGCCAGTGCGACCAGCGCCAGCAGGGCGTCCGTGACTCCCCGGCACGCCGACAGCACGACGGCCTTGCGCGGGGCCGGATCAGCCTCGATGATCCGGGCGACGCGCTCCATGCACGCGGCATCCGCGACGCTCGAGCCGCCGAACTTGTGGACTCTCCAGGCTTGCATGAGGAACTCGCTGTTCCGGGCGCCCGACGGGCCTGAGCGCCGCGCCGCTCCTGCGACGGGCTGGCCGGACCGGCGAACCACGGTAAATCATTGTTTAACCACGGGACTGTATCTTCTTGCAGCGCGGCAGGCAAACTGGGCGACACCATGGATGATCAGGACTCGGGGCTGCACGCCGCCATCCTCGCCGCCGGCGCCGGGACCCGGTTCGGCGCACCCAAGCAACTGGTCCGGCTGCGCGGTGAGCCGGTCCTGCACGAGCTGGTGGCGAGCGCGGGATTCATCGCCGGGCAATCGGTCACGGTGGTGCTCGGGGCGCACGCCCGCGAGATCGCCCCGGCCCTGCGGCAGCGAGCCGTCTCCGTGGTGATCAATCGCGGCTGGGAGGAAGGTATCGCCAGTTCGGTGCGCGCAGCCGTGCATTCGGCCCCGCCGGGATCGGCCGCGCTGCTGCTGCTGCTTGCCGACCAGGTCGCCGTCACGGCCGACGACCTGCGCCGCCTGCACGCCCACTGGAAGCGCCACCCGATCCTGATTGCCGCGGCCCTGCACGGGGGTGCACCCGGACTGCCGGCCATCTTCCCGCGCTGGGCCTTCACCGACCTGCTCGCCCTGCGCGGTGATCGCGACCCGCGCAGTGTCCTGCGGCGCAACATCGATCGCGTCGTCCGTGTTCCCATGAGCAACGCCGGGATCGATCTCGACACTCCCGAGGACCTCCTGCGACTCGGGAGCGCGGCCGCCGAAAGCGAACCTGGCCAGAGGTAGTATTATGTTGAACGCAGTGCGGCCACCTTGAGAGGCGGGTCGTGCTTTCGACACGGGCTCCGGGACGGTCGAATGCAGCCCCTTATGCTCGCCCTGCAGCCGCCCTTACTTTCTCTGGAGTTGAATGCATGCGCGCCCTTCGCCACACGCTCCTCGCGACCACCGCACTCGCGGCCACCCTGCTCGCCCTGCCTGCCACCGCCGGTTCGGTGGCCGACCAGTATCGCGGCGGTGCCTTCGGCCTGCAGTGGAATGCAGGCAAGTCCGCCATCCAGGCCAAGTACCCCGGCGGCACCTGGGACAAGGACGCCAGTGGCATCGATCGCTATTGCGCGCCCAGCCGCCAGGCGCTGCTCGGCTTGCCGGCGCAGCACCAGACCCGCGAACTCTGTTTCCTGATCGGCAGCGACGGCACGATGGCGAGCGCCACGGCGCGCATGGATCCGACGTTGCCGGCGCTGCTCGCGATCGTGAACCGCTCGCGCACGCGCTTCGGCGACTTCGATGCCATGAAGCGCGACCGTGAGGCGATCCAGTCGCGCTTCTCGTACATGATGTGGACCAAGGACTCGCCGATCATCGTGATGGTCGGCAGCGAGAACGATGCGGACGGGCGCCCGAGCCAGGTCGCGTTCACCGTCGCCGACGAAGCCGCGCTGTTCACGGCCGGCGCCGAGAAAGTCTCGAACCGTCCCGTCGGCGCGAAATAAGCGCGTCCGCTCCCTCTCCCGCTTCCGCGGGAGAGGGTTGGGGTGAGGGTCGCGCGCAGCGCGGGAGAGGGTTGGGGCGAGGGCTCGCTAAGAGTTGCCGCTTTCGGCAGCCGCCCGCAGCTTCGCCGTGATGAAGCTCGAATGCGGCATGTGCAGGAGGTCCGCGATGCGGCGGATCAGGTGCTCCTCGTACTTGTGCACGGTCGCATCGGCGAGGGCCACCCGCCAGAGCGCTTCCAGCAGCTGCTGCTTTTCGGCATCGCCGTAGGCGCGGTTCACCTGCGACGTGAACTGGTAGAGGTCGTGCGACCGGTCGATTTGACGCTCGGCCTCGGCCACGAGTGCTGCGCTTTCTTCCGCGGCCAGCCCCAGCAGGCGTGAGGTCGAAGCGACGACCTGCTGCCGCTCCTCGCTGCCCACGTCGTAATCGGCACGCAGGACCTCGACCAGCAGCGCAACCACGGCCAGTTCGAGCCCGTGTGCGGGGTCGGAGTCCGCTTCCCGCGGGCCGCCCAGGTGACGCGTCAACCAGTCCTTGAGGTTCATGGGTTTTCGGCAACGGCCGGTGGGAAACCGGTCCGCATGCTGCCATTTAAGGCCCGTCGAAGCCAACCCGCTCGCGGGATCGACGGATCAGGCCCCATAATCCACCGGCCGGCCCGCGACGAAAGAGAACGGTGCAACCCTGCCGCTGGCCGCAGGCGGCCGCGGGTCGGCTCACCACAGCAAGAGGAAAGTGCGCGCATGAACGTGAAGAACCTGACCATCGCCGCTGCCATCGGCACCCTGCTCGCCACCGGCAGCGCCCAGGCCGGCGACATGGGCCAGCCGAAGGGCGACAAGGTGAAGTGCTACGGCATCGCCAAGGCCGGACAGAACGACTGTGCGACCAGTGCGCACGGCTGCGCTGGTGCCGCGAAGACCGACAACGATCCGGCCGAGTGGAAGCACGTACCGAAGGCCGAGTGCGAAAAGGCCGGCGGCAAGACCGAGCCCGCGGACGGAAAGTAACGTCGGATGCCGGGCGGGCCGGAGTCTTACCCGTTCGCGAAGGCGCCGATCCCGGCCAGTGCCGGGATCGGCCTGCGTGCGCCGCATCACGCCGCGATCCTGCGCGACCGCCCGGCGGTCGGCTGGATCGAAGCCCACACCGAAAACTACTTCCACGACGGCGGGCCCGGCGTGCGCGCGCTCGAACGCGCGCGTGAGCTGTATCCGCTGAGCCTGCATGGGGTCGGCCTCGGCCTGGGATCGGCCGACCCGATCGACCGCGAACACCTCCGGCGGGTGCGCGATGCAGTGCGCCGCTTCGAGCCGGCGCTGGTCAGCGAGCACGCGTGCTGGGCGCACGTCGACGGGCAGCATTTCAACGACCTGCTGCCGCTGCCGCAGACGGAGGAAGCCGTCGAGCACCTGGCCGCGCGGGTGCGCGAGGTGCAGGATTACCTGGGACGGCAGTTGCTGATCGAGAACCTGAGTGCCTACGTGGGCTACGCCGCTTCGCAACTGCGCGAGGGCGAGTTCCTCGCCGCCGTCGTCGAGCGTGCGGGATGCGGGCTGCTGCTCGACGTCAACAACGCCTGCGTCAATGCGGCGAACCTCGGGCTCGACATCGAGCGTTTCTTCGCCGACCTGCCGCGCGCCGCCGTGCAGGAAATCCACCTGGCCGGGCATTCGCGCCGCGCGGTCGGCGGCCAGGAACTGCTGATCGACGACCACGGCTCTGCCGTGCCGGAGGCCGTGTGGGCGCTCTACACCGAGGCGCTGCGACACTTCGGCGCGGTGCCGACACTGATCGAGTGGGACAACGCGGTGCCGCCGCTCGAGGTGCTGGTGGCGAAGCGCACAAGGCCGACTCGATCCTGCGCCAGGTCCATGCCGTCGCCGCCTGACGCCGCAGCCTCGCTGCTCGAACTGCAGCGCGAATTCGCCCGCGCGCTGCAGCCGTCGGCCGCATCCGTCGATTGCGCGCAGGCGTTCAGCGCGACGCGCCCGCCTGCCGCAGCTTCGCGGCTCGACGTCTATCGCAACAACGCGCGCCAGTTCTTTCGGGCCGCGCTCGAACTGACGTACCCCGTCGTGCGGCGTCGCGTGGGCGATGAGTACTTCCGCGTGCTCGCCGAGGAGTATCGCGGCGTGCATCCGTCGCGCAGCGGCGACCTGCACTGGGCCGGCGCCGCGTTCCCCGCCTGGCTCGCCGAGCGCCTCGCCGGCACGGAATATGCGTGGCTCGGCGATCTCGCTCGCCTGGAGTGGCTCTGCGAGGAATCGATGGCGTCGCGCTGCGAACCTGCGCTCGACCGTCGCAGAGCCTGGCCAGCGTGCCGGCGGATCGGGTCGATGCATTGCGGGTCCGGCTGCAACCTTCGTTGCGGTTGATGTCCTCGCGCTACCCGGTGTGTTCGGTGTGGCAGGCGAACCAGGGCGAAGCGAACGCGGCACCGGTGGACCTCGCGCTGGGTCCGGAGCATTGCGCGATTGCGTGCCTCGACGAGCGCGTGACCGTCTATCGCCTGCAGGCGGGCCAGGGCGCCTGCTCGAGGCACTGGTCGGCGGAGCGACGCTGGCGGTCGCAGTCGAACAGGCCGGCGTCGATCCGGACACGCTGGCCGCCCTGCTCGGCTGGGCCTGCAGCGAGCAGCTCGTCGTCGAGCTTCAGTCCATCCGCTCCGGCTTGACGCTCGTGAGCCGCCCGTCATCGTCGACTTCGCAGCTGAGCTGGATGGGCTGGCAGCAGACCTGGCAGTCCTCGACGTAGCTGAACGATCCGCCGGAAAGGTCGACCTGCGTTTCATACCGCTCCCAGCAGTACGGGCACAGGATCGACACGAACTCGGTCGCGAATCGGGTCGTCCGCGCCGGACCGTCGGGCTCGTACACCGGTTCGAGCCCGTACAACTCGTCGATCACCGCGTCGTCGGTCGCGAGGACGCGTCGCTTGAGTTCGTCGAGCCCGGTGCCGCGTCGCGGTTTCATCGGCTCACTTTACCACCGGGTCGAGGGCGCGCTGCGTGATCGGGTGATACCCGGGGCGTGCCTGCGCGTAGATGCGTCGCGCCAGCTCCGCCCCGGGCGGCGTCTTCATCAGCTCGACATACAGCGGCCTGATCAGCTTCAGCCGGCCGATCGTCACGAGGTACTGCTCGAGTGCAGGGTCGATGTCGCGGAACCCGCTGGCGAGGGCGAGCCGGTACCACGCGTGTGCGATCTCGGCATTGTGCGAGTCGGTGAGCCCGAAGCGACGATCGAGTTCGGCGAGCCGGGCGTTCGGCTGCGGCACGTGCACCTTGTCCAGAAATTCCAGCCATTCCTGCACGGTCCAGTCCGCGGTCTCGAGCGATGCCGTCGGCAGGTCGCCCTGCTCCCAGCGCTGCCTCTGCGCGTCGACGCGCGCCAGGGCGTCGGAATGCACCAGCAGCGCGTCCGTCGGGAGGGTCGTGTCGTCGATCCAGCGGCGCAGGAAATCGTCTTCCACGCGGCCGGGAAAGCGTTGCATGAGCCCATCCTGCAGCTCGCGCACGAACTGCGGAGTGGTCACGCTGGTGAACGCGTGACCGTCGAACCAGCCGTGCAGGAACGCGTCGAGTTCGGCCCGGCCGTACAGTCGCTCGAGCTGGTACAGGAACAGGGCACCCTTTTCGGCCGCGACGCTCGAGCCCTCGTCGCCCTTGTGCTGGCTCAGGTCGGGCGCGAGCGCGCCACGCCAGGCTTCGTCCGGCGCGAGGTCGGCGAGATTCCGGCGCATGGCGGTGAGCCCCGACGCCCCACTCCAGGCGCGCGCGGTCGACGCCGTACACCGCCTCCATGATCCGACGCTCGAAGTACGTCGTGAATCCCTCGTTGAGCCAGCCGTCGCGCCAGGTCGCGTTCGTGACGAGGTTGCCCGCCCACGAATGGGCGAGTTCGTGGGCCAGCACCCCGACCAGGGACTTGTCGCCCACGATGATCGTGGGCGTCAGGAACGTGAGCCGCGGGTTCTCCATGCCGCCGTACGGGAACGAGGGCGGCAGCACCAGCACGTCGAAGCGGTCCCAGCGATAGGCGCCGTACAGCGCCTCCGACCGGCGCAGCATCGCCTCGGCATCGGCGAATTCCGCGGCCGCGGCCTCGACGACGGCAGGCTCCGCCCAGACTCCCGTGCGTGGACCGGTCGCCCTGAACTCGAGGTCGCCGACCGCAATCGCGATCAGGTAGGAGGGAATCGGCTGCGGCATCCGGAAGCGGAACTCGGTCGCTCCGCGCTCGTTCGCCGGGTCGCCCGCCGCAGCCATCACCGCGACGAGACCTGGCGGGACGCGTATGCGTGCCCCGTACGTGGAGCGGATCCGCGGCGTGTCCTGGAGCGGCACGAACGAGCGTGCATGCAGCGCCTGCGCCTGGCTGTACATGAACGGCATCCGCTTGCCCCCGGTCTGCGCGGGCGTGAGCCATTGCAGCCCGGACGCCTCGGGCGACGAGGCGTACTGGATGCGGACGCGGCGCGCGTCGGCCGGCAACTCGATGCGCAGTGCCTGGCCCAGGAGCGGGTCGGCTGGATCGAGGCGGTAGCGAACCTTGCGAAACCTTTCGCTGCCCGCAGGAGCCGCCACGACGCCCTCGATGACCAGGTCGCGCGTGTCGAGCACCAGTTCCCGGGCGGACGGATCGACTTTCTCCAGCTCGAGCGTCACGGCGCCCCGCAGCCTGCGGCCCTCGAAATCTGCCGTGAGGTCGAGATCAAAATGTCGCGTGACGTAGCTCTCGGGTTCCGCATAGCTGTAGATATCGGGCCAGTTGCGGGGGTTGGTCGCGATCGGCTCCGAGGCCCGCAGCGAGACGCCGGCGTCCAATCGATTGCGGCGTCGGCGCCGTCGGCGCTGCTGCACAGCCGGCTGCCGCCAGTGCGGCGGCCAGCACGGCCAGTCGGTGAAAAAAATACAGGCAACGCGTGGCAGGCGCCATCGCGGTGGGAACGTTCGGACGATCGCATTCGCTGCTTCTGCTGTTCAGGACGGACGGCAGGAGCAAGGATACGAATTCCCGCGGGACGTCGCGACCTGCCGCCAGGGACTGCGGGCGGACTAGAACCCGTAGCCGAGCTCGACGCCGCCGTATACGCCGTCCGCGTCGTCCTGGAAGCGGTAACCGGCCTTGAGGCCGATCGTCCACCTGGAACCGGCGCCAGGCTGGAACGTCGTGACCAGGCCCACCGCGGTCGAGTCGGCTTCGTCGTTGCCGTTGGCGACCGCTTCGACACCGAACGCCCGGGCGGGAGTGGCTCCGTGCATGAGGCGGGCACGGACCCAGTAACCGTTCTGCTCGTTGCTGTACGACGCAATGCCGCCGAGCCGCCAGGCCTCGGCAAGTCGCCCTCCGCTTCGATCTGGAACTTGCCGCCGAGCTGGCTGCCGCGCGCACTGGCGTCCGGATCGTCCGGGTCGAGCGAGGTGTCCGTATAGCGCAGGCCCAGCGAGGTGCTCCACCAGCCGCGTTCACTCGAGCCGCCGTAGCCCACGGCCGCTTCGAGCCCGTAGGCGTCCGCCTGTACGCGACCCGGTCCACCATCGTATTCGTAGCCGAACGCGTCCACCCAGTAGCGCTGGAACCAGCCCCGGCCGCCGGCGTGCGTACCGAAGGGCAGCACGGTGCCGAAATAGCTGTAGTAGGCCGCGTCGGCGATTTCGCCGCCGAACAGCACCAGGCGTTCCTGCGCGGGCGGCAGGGCCGGCCAGCGCAGCGACCGCCAGCAACGAAGCCGCCAGCCCGTTCCTGCAGATCTCGCGCATCGTGCAACGCTCGCTCATGCCGTCAGCCTGTAGAGATAGATGGGCGCGGCATGCGTCTCGAGCACGGCTTCGTCATGCACGCGGCCGACGACGCCGCGCGGGCCGGACGCCGTGACTTCCTCTGCATACAGCCGGCTGTTGGGGGGCAGCACGCCGAGCGAAACCATCGTGCGCTCGCCCGTCTTCGGGTCGCTGCGCGAAATGAAACCCACGCCGGAGCCCAGCTCCGAATTCACGCGCTTGTACATCACCGGCGCCCAGCTCTGCCCGACCAGGCGACGCGAGCCGTCCGGTGTCGCGCCGCTGAACAAGGCCGCGAACCGCTCCAGCGGGGGGCGGACGCGGTCGCTGAGGCCGTTGATCTGCCACTGCAGGTCGGAGCCGAACAGGAACATCTCGAGCTGGTTGCGTTCATCGGAAACGCCCCAGCGGAATTCGCAGCCCAGCGCCGGCGCAGCCGACGGGTCCTTGCCGGCGGGGATCAGCGCGCGGACGGTCGCCACGACGGGCAGCGGCCCGGTCGGCAGCAGCAGCTCGCCGCGGATTTCAGTGCCGGGCTCGGCCAGCGCCGTGATCGCGCCGACGACGCGGCAGCCGAGCGGCGAAATGTCGGTGGCCAGCGCCACGCTCTCGACGCCCCGTTCATCGAGCGTGCGCAGCGGCACGGGCAGCGGGAACCGGTACTCGCGGCGGCGATACGAGGACGCCTGCAGCGCATAGCGGATGGCGGAGGCGGCGATGCCGAACGTCAGCGCCGCCCACATCACGTTCGCCACGAGCGCGCCGGGCGGCAGGGCGCCCTGGCGCTCAGACGACGAAGATGCCGACCGGGATCGCGACCAGGTTGAGGCCCAGCACGAGGTACTGCGGCCACAGCGTACGACGCGTCGCGTCGCGCTCGCCCATCGTCTTGGGGGTCACGACGAAGCGCAGCTTGCGCAGGAAGAAGCCGAACGTCGCGGTGATGAACACGGCGAACCGCATCATGTTGTACTGCTCGGTGAGCAGCGAGCGCCCGTAGCCGCGCGCGACTTCCTCGAATACCCAGAACGTCAGGAGGTAGTACGGGATGAAGCGCATCAGGAACTCGCGGTCGAGCTGCACGATCGGCATCGTGCCCGTGGTGAGCACGACGACCGGCGCGAGGAAGAACACCAGCGCGCTGCCAGCCTTCGAAGTACTGCAGCATCGTCGCCAGGTAGGACACGCGCTGCCCGGCGCTCAGGCCGCGGGTGAACAGGACGCCTTCCTGGCGCCAGACCTGCATCGCGCCCTGCCCCCAGCGCAGCCGCTGCTTGAGGAACGGGATGGCGCTCGCCGGCGCCAGGCCGAACGCCAGCGACCGGGCGTAGTAGACGGACTTCCAGCCGCGCTTGTGCAGCTTGATCGACGTGTGGATGTCCTCGGTGACCGTGCCGGTCGCGAAGCCGCCGATGTCGTCGAGCGCCTTGCGCCGGATCACCGCGCAGCTGCCGCAGAAGAACGCGGCGTTGAGCCGGTCCTTGCCGGCCTGGATCACGCGGAAGAACAGCGTCTGCTCGCTCCACACGAGCGATTCCTCGCGGTCGATGCGGTGCTGGAACGAGTCGAGGTTGTAGAAGTCCTGCGGCGTCTGCACGAAGGCGACCTTGTCGTCGCGGAAGAAGCCGAGCGTCTCCTCGAGGAAGTTGGCCGCCGGCGCGTGGTCGGCGTCGAAGATCGCGATGAACTCGGCGTGCGTGTGGCGCAGCGCGTTGTTGAGGTTGCCGGCCTTGGCGTGCGAATTCTCGCTGCGCGCCAGGTAACGGCAGCCCAGTTCGTCCGCGAGCACCTGCATCTCCAGGCGGTTGCCGTCGTCGAGCAGCCAGACTTCGCTGGCGCGGCTTCATGCGCTGCGCAGCCATCACCGTGCGACGCACGATGTCGACGGACTCGTTGATCGTCGGGATGAACACGGCGACGGTCGCTCCGTCGGGCACGGGCAGCGGCTTGCGCTGCTTGAGTTCCCAGCACATGACCAGGTACAGCAGCGCGCAGACGAAGCCGAAGATCTCCGCGCCGTACACGACCGTCGAGAACACCGGCGCGTCCCAGGTTGAACGCGGTCGGCCGCCACGACAGGTACCAGGCGCCCACCCCGAGGAACGCCAGGACGAGCAGTTTCTGGGCCAGCGACAGCGAGGCGAATTTCCCCGAGGGAAATGCGACCGCTCCCGAGTTCTTGACGTCCGACACCTTTCCTACCCCTCGACAGAACGTCCGCAAGCCTCTGCGGAGCAACGGGCCGGACTGTAGGAACGAACGGCGAGCGACGAACCGGACCCAGGTCGCAATCAGGCGCCCGTTATGTCGTCCCGCCGCCGACTGGATTGAGACCGGGGTCACACAAACGCGGGGTTCGCTAGAATCGGCTGATGACCACGGAATTTTCGGCAGTGCTCGCGTCGATCGCCGACCAGGGCGACGGTTCCCTCGCCGTGACGGTGCCGCCGGACTGGCAGCAGGGGCGTACGGTGTTCGGTGGCATGCAGATGGCGCTCGCGTGCCGCGCCATGCGCACGGCCATGCCCGCCGAGTGTCGCGCGCTGCCTTTGCGCAGCGCGCAGATGACGTTCGTGGGTCCCTTGCCGGGCGGCGAAGCCGATCCGCCTGCGGGCCCAGCCACTGCGGCGCGGGCCGTTCCACCGTGCACGCCCGTTGCGACATCGCGGCGCCGGATGGCGCGATCGCCTGCACCGTCGTCGGCATTTTCGGCGTCGCGCGGCCCTCGCAGTTCGTCCGCGAAATGCCAGCGCCGCGAGCCGCCGAAGCGTCCCGAGGAACTCGCCCGCGGCTGCGCTCGCGCCAGCATTCATGCAGCACTTCGAAGCGCGCTGGGCGCTCGGGGACGTGCCGTTCTCCGGCTGCACGGAACCGCGGTCGATGATCTACGGCCGGCTGCGCGACCAGGAATGCGGGCCCGAGGACGCGTTGCTCGCGCTCGCCGACATGATCCCGACGCCCGTGCTCGCGATGCTGACGCGCCCGACCCCGGCGAGTTCGCTGGCGTGGATGATCGAGGTGCTGCGCGACCCGGCCGCCCTCGATCTGCACGACTGGGTGCTGATCGATACGGAGGTGCGCGCCGGCACGGCCGGCTACCTGAGCCAGACCTCGGTGCTCTACGGTGCCGATGGCCACGCCTACTCGGTGAGCCACCAGACCGTCGGCGTCTTCGGCTGAACGGGCGCTCGAGCGCCGGGCGGTCAGTCCCGACGGAGCCAGTAAGGCTCGTAATCCTCGGGGTCCGGCGTCGCGATATAGCAGACCGGCGAAGACAGGCCATCGGGATCGGCAGCAGGCGTCTCGTCGGGCCGCAAGGGCCGCCAGCGCGGATCCCGTGCCACCTGCGCCTGCCGGTCGCTGGCACCCTGGCGCGCCTGTGCCACGGCGGCCTGCGCCTGCCGCAAGGTCAATCCGGCATTGGCACCGTAGGTCAGGTCGGGATGGACGAGTTGCTCGAAGTCATCGAACCAGCCGCAGACCGGGCAACGCGCGCCGCTGCCCGCAGGGAGCGCGTGGACCTTGTGGCCGCAGGCAGCGCAGGGAAATGCGGGATCGGCCATGGCGCATTATGAAAGCCCCGCCGCAACCGCGGCGAGGGTAAAATTGCCGGCTTCGCCTTCGCCCGGGAACGTGCTGCCCTCGTGCCGGAACTCGAATACATCCCCTCCTGCGCCCTGCCGACGCCATGGGCGGAATTCCGCCTGCACGGCTTCAGCGAAGTGGCGTCGCACAAGGAGCACGTTGCGCTCACGCTCGGCGACATCACTGCGCCGGCGCCGCTGCTCACGCGCGTCCATTCCGAATGCCTGACCGGGGATGCCCTGTTCAGCCAGCGCTGCGACTGCGGCGCACAGCTCGAGACGGCCCTGCGACGCATTGCCGAGGCCGGCCGCGGCGTCCTGCTGTACCTGCGCCAGGAAGGCCGCGGCATCGGCCTCGCCAACAAGCTCAGGGCCTACCAGTTGCAGGACGCCGGTGCGGACACGGTCGATGCCAATCACGCGCTCGGCTTCGAACCGGACCTCCGCGATTACGGGATCGTCCGCCCGATGCTCGATGCGCTGCACGTCACCGCACCGCTGCGACTGATGACGAACAATCCGCACAAGCTGGCCGCGATCCGTGAAGGCGGGACCGTCGTGGCTGAACGTGTCTCGCTGATCGTCAGCCCGAACCCGGCGAACGCCCGCTACCTCGCGACCAAGGCAACGCGCCTGTCGCATGCACTCGACGACACCAGCGATCCGGCCTGAACGTCCGCGCAGTTCCAACGGAGCCAGTCTAGATGCCGTCCGATCGCCGCGAGTTCCTGCGAAACACAGCGGCCATCGCCGGGCTCCTGTTATGGCCGGGGAGGCGTGCGTGGTCCAGCATCGACTCCGCCGATGTCATCGTCATCGGCGCAGGCTTGTCGGGCCTGCAGGCGGCCTGGGAGCTCGAGCGGGCGGGATGCAAAGTCCTCGTCCTCGAAGGTCGCGACCGAGTCGGTGGTCGAGTGCACACGTTCGCGGGCGTCCAGGGCGACCCGGAAGCCGGCGCCAACATCATCTACGGCGACTACCGGCGGCTCCTGGAAATCGCGACGCGACTCGGCCTGAGGCTGAACGACCAGGTGCCACGCATGGCGCCGCACTCGTCGTACACGCTCGTGCTCGACGGCAAGCCGGTCGCGAAGACAGACTGGCCGGATTCGCCGCGCAATCCGTTTCCCCGCCCGCTGCGGGAAATGATGCCGTGGCAGTACGTACCGCTGGTCACGTCCCAGGAAAACCCGCTCGAGTCGTTCGAGGGGTGGTACGCACCGGCCAATGCACGGTTCGACATCCCGATGCGCGATTTCCTGCGGGCGCAGGGTGCGACCGACGCGATGATCGAGCTTGCCTATGACACGATCCCGACCTACGGCATGAACGCCCGGGACGTTTCGGCGCTGCTCCTCGCCAGCATTTCCGCCTACACGCAAGTCCAGAAGCAGTCGCGTCCGGTCATGTTGCAGGCGGCAGGCGGCAACCAACGCATCACCGACGGGATGGCAACCACGTTGCGCGAGCCGGTGCGTCTCGGCCAGGTGGTCAAGGCCATCGATGCGACAGGCGCACGGGTCGAGGTACGCACGGCGGACGGTGTGCGCCATACGGCTCGCGCATTGATCTGCTCCTTGCCCTTCTCCGCCCTGCGCGAGATCGACCTCCGGCCGGGGCTCAAGGGCGAGCAGGCGCACGCAGTGAAGACACTGCCGTACCAGAAGGTGTACCAGACGGCGCTGCACGTTTCGCGCCCGTTCTGGGATGGCGACGGCCTCGAACCGTCGATGTGGACGGACTCGCACATCGGCCGGGTTGCGGCGATCTATCACGGCGCGGCCGACGACGAGGTCTCGAGCCTCGTCGTCTCGTCGTTCGGCGCCGGCGCCGCCCACCTCGACAGGCTCGGCAAGGGAGCTGCCGCACGCTACGTCGTCGCTCAAATCGAGAAGATGCGGCCCGCCGCACGGGGCACGCTCACCATCGCGGGGCAGCAATCGTGGTCGCGCGATCCCTTCAGCGGCGGCGCATGGGCCTACTTCAATCCAGGTACGGTGACGCGATTCCTGCCGGCCATGGTCCAACCGCATGGACCGGTCCACTTCTGCGGCGAGCACACTTCCCTCGTGGCGCGCGGCATGGAAGGTGCCGTCGAGTCGGGCTCGCGTGCGGCCGCGGCGGTCCTCGCCCAGCTCGCCTAGGCTCGACGCCAGCATTGCGGCGAAGCAGGCGGGCGGCCGCAGGCCCGCCCGCCTCGTTCGATCACGCAGTTCTACTTCTTGGCAGCCTTCGCAGTGGCGATGGCCTTGTCGATCTGCGGCTGCGCGTCGGCGAGGGCGTCCTTGAAGCATTTCTCGACGCTTGAACCTTCCGCCGGGAGGTCGATCCTGATTTCGTCGCAGGTCGACTTCGCGGTTTGCGTGACGCGCTTCTGCAGCTCGGCTGCGCCCGCTGCGGTCGTCAGGTCGAGATCGGCATAGGTGACGCGCGAGCGAATGGTCAGTTCCTTGATCGGCGCGCCGATCACCGACCTGCCGACGATGATTTCGCGCACGGCCTCGACCGTCACGACTTCCATCGCCTGCCCGTAGGCGCCCGCACTGAACAGCGTTGCGCCGGCAGCAGCGGCCATGAACAGGGACGTGAGCTTGGATTTCATTGCATGTCTCTCCAGGTGAATGAAGCTTGCCAGTGTCGGGCGAGCATAGTCGCTCGGATCGAGTCCAGAAACTGCGGTCCATACGGACGGCGTGCACCCCCAAAGGAACGCGACGGAGGCGGTTAGATTCGCCTTTTCCACGCTGTCTTGCAGAGTTTCGTGGCCTCCGCGTGTCCGCATTCGGCATCGCGAATTTCCGGGTCGCGCGCCCGACGCGAGGTCCTGCGGCCTGGGCGTCAAGTGGCCGTGCCTGGACCCCGCTACTTGATTGCGCAGTCGAACCTGCCGGCGTACTTTAAACGACCCATGATCGAACTGTTCACTGCCGCCACGCCGAACGGGTACAAGGTCTCGATCGCGCTGGAAGAACTGGCGCTGCCTTACTCGGTGCGGGTACTCGATCTCGCCGGCAACGAACAGAAGCAGGACTGGTTCCTGGCCATCAATCCGAACGGACGGATACCCGCGATCATCGACCATGAGGCGGGAGATTTCGCGGTCTTCGAGTCCGGCGCGATCCTCATCTACCTCGCCGAGAAGACCGGGCGGCTGCTGCCGACCGACCCGAAGGGTCGTTCGCTGGTCCTGCAGTGGCTCATGTTCCAGATGGGGGGCATCGGACCGATGATGGGCCAGGCCAACGTGTTCTTCCGCTACCTGCCCGAGAAGATTCCGGTGGCGATCGACCGCTACCAGGGCGAGGTGCGACGCCTGTTCCGCGTGCTCGACGCCCGACTCGAGCGGCACGAATACCTCGCGGGCGACTATTCCATTGCCGACATCGCGAACTGGGCCTGGGTCCGTACGGCACGCTGGTCGGGCGTCGCGTACGACGACCTGCCCCACCTCGAGCGGTGGGTCGGCCAGATCCGAGCCAGGCCCGCGGTGCAGGCGGGCATCCAGCAGCCACCTTCGAGGCTCAGCCTCAACGACGACGCGGAACAGACGCGACGTTTCGTCGAGGAGGCACGCAAGATGGTCGAGACCGGGCGCAGCCCCGGCAACGCCACGCGCTGAGCCGAGCCGATCGTTTCCGCCAACCAGGGCAGCCGCATGAAACTCCACACTTCGCTCCGGGCGCCGAATCCGCGACGGGTCGACATGTTCATCGTCGAGAAAGGCATCACCGGCATCGAGCGCAGCGTCGTCGACCTGAACAAGGGTGAGCACCGGACGGCCGAGTTCGCCCTGCGCAATCCCATGGCCCGCGTTCCCGTGCTCGAACTCGACGACGGCCGTTACCTGGCGGAGTCGCGTGCGATCTGCACGTACCTCGAGGGACTGCACCCGGAACCGAACCTGATGGGCGTCACGGCGGAGGAACGTGCGTTCATCGAGATGGCCGACCGGCAGGTCGAGATGTACCTGCTGGCAGCGATCGCGAATTTCGTGCGTCACACGCACCCGGGGCTGGCGGTCCTCGAAAACCCGCAGTTCCCCGATTTCGGCGCCGTCCAGGGTGAGCGCATGCTCGAGGCGGCGCGCAAGTTCGACACGCAACTCGCGAGCCGTCCGTGGCTGGCCGGGGATCGCTTTACGATCGCCGACATCACCGGCATTCTGCGGCGTCGAGTTCGCCCGGCTGGTCAAGTTCAAGCCGTCCGACGCCGGCCTGGTGCACCTCGCGGCCTGGCGGGATCGGGTCGCCGCGCGACCCAGCGCTCAGCTCTGACGCGGCACGCTGCAGGCGATCGAGCCCGAAAAACTTCGCCAGCTTGGCGTCGAACACGGCCGCAGGCAGCAGCCTCTTGAGCAGAGGCAGGCGCACGCTGTGCGTGCCGCCCCGCACGACCCGGGTGGCCGGTCACGCAGCAGCGCATCGACCACGCGGCACGACGAATTCTCCGCCGGCATCCCGTCCTGCTGGCCGGCTTGCGCGCGGGCGCGGATGCCCGCCTCGGCAGGCCGATACAGCGAATCCTCCGGCAGCCGGATCGCCGCTCAGCGTGCTCGCCAAAGCTGGAACGCACACCGCCCGGCTGGATGCTGACGACGTCGATGCCGAACGGCGCGAGTTCCATGCGCAGTGCATCGGTCAGCGAGTGCATCGCGGCCTTGCTCGAGCAGTACGCGCCCGCAAACGGCGTGGTGAACAACCCGACGATACTGCCGACGTTGGCCACCGTCGCCTTGCCCCTGGCGGCGACTGCCGCACGCAGCAGCGGCAGCGCCAGCGCGGTCACCCGCACGGGCGCAATCACGTTCGTCTCGTACTGGTCGCGCAGGTCTTCGCGCGTCAGGTCGACGACCGCACCGACCCTGGAGAATCCCGCGTTGTTCACGAGCAGGTCGATCGAGCCTGACTCCCCCCGGACGGAGTCGAACGCGGCACGGATCGCGGCATCGTCGTTGACGTCGACCGCAAGTGCGCGGACCCCGGCGGACGCCAGCGAGTCGAGCGCGGGCAGCTGCCGCGCCGTGGCGTACACGCGATGACCCCGCTGGTGAAACTCACGCGCGAGGGCGGCACCGATGCCGCTCGAGCAGCCGGTGATGAAGACGGTCTTGACCTGCATGCCGTTAAACCTCGCAACCTAGAACCAGGCGTCCTGCATGTCGCGGCAGGCCGGATCACGGCTGGCCACCGCCGCGAGCCAGGCATCGACCTTCGGCAGTTCGAAGCCGAAGAAGTAGCGCATCGCCGCCATCTTGCCCCGCAGCAGGTCGGCACGATCGCCGGCGGCCCCCGGCAGAGCCTGACTTGCGGCCAGTGCAATGTCGAGCCAGAGCCACGCCAGCACCGTGTGCCCGAAAGCCTGCAGGTAGGGCGTCGCATTCGCCAGCGCTTCCTCGGGCGATCCTGTCGCCCAGGCCCGGCGCGCAGCCGTGCCCACGCTTTCGAGTGCTTGCGCCAGCGATTTCGCGTGCCCCGCGAATTCCGGAATGGCCGCCGCATTGCGCACCGTGGCGCTGACACGCGACCCGAGCAGTGCCAGGCCCGCGCCGCCGTCCATGACGACCTTGCGGCCGAGCAGGTCCAGCGCCTGGATGCCGTGCGTGCCTTCATGGATCATGTTGAGGCGGTTGTCGCGCCAGAACTGCTCGACCGGGTAATCGCGCGTGTAGCCGTAACCCCCCAGCACCTGGATCGCCAGGCTGTTCGCCTCGAGGCACCACTCGCTCGGCCAGCTCTTGGCCACGGGGGTCAGCAACTCCAGCAGCAACCCAGCTTCAGCGGCGGCCGAACCCTGCCCCGTCTGCTGTTCGTCGACGAGTCGCGCGCAGTAGAGCGCCAGTGCCAGCGCGCCCTCGGCATAGGCTTTCTGCGCGAGCAGCATGCGCTTGACGTCCGCATGCTCGACGATGCGCGCCTGCGGCTGGGACGGATCCTTGCCGCCGGCACCGACGGGGCGACCCTGTGGCCTGTTGCGTGCGTAGTCGAGGCTGGATTCGAAACCGGCATAGCCCAGCATCGCGGCGCCGAGGCCCACTCCAATGCGGGCCTCGTTCATCATGTGGAACATGCACTTGAGCCCGGCGCCGGGCCCGGAGATGCGATAGCCGATGGCACCGGCCCTGCCGCGTACGGGGAACCGGCCCTCGCCGAAATTCAGCAGGGTGTTGGTCGCACCCCGGTAGCCGAGCTTGTGGTTGAGGCCCGCCAGCGCGACGTCGTTGCGCTCGCGCGTGGGCTGGCCGTCCGCATCGACGAGCCACTTGGGCACGATGAAAAGCGAGATGCCCTTCGCTCCGACGGGCAGCGCACCGCTGGCATCAGGGATCTTGGCAAGAACGAGGTGAACGATGTTGTCGACGATCTCGTGCTCACCGGCGGAGATCCACATCTTGTTGCCGGTCAAACGATACCGCGGCCCGAGCGGCTCGCTTTCGAAATCCTCGCCATCGGGCACCGCGCGCGTCGTCAGGTCGCCGAGCGACGAGCCCGCCTGCGGCTCCGAGAGACACATCGTGCCGAACCAGCGTCCCGCTAATTCGTTCGCGGCGAATACGCGTCGTTGTGCGTCCGTACCATGCGCCATGATCAGGTTGGCGTTGCCGCTCGTCAGCATGCCGTACGCCGCCAGCCCGACGCTGGCCTTGAAGAAGAAGGCATTGCCCGACATCGCGACCGTGCACGGCAACTGCATGCCGTCGACCGCGTAATCCTGCGTCGCCGCGAGCATGCCGCTCTCCGCATAGGCACGGGCCGCGTCGTGGGTGGCCTGCGGCAGGCTCACGCGCTCGCCGTCGAAGCTCGGCTCGTCGGTATCGACGAGGCGGTTGAACGGCGCGAATTTTTCCCGCGCCACCCGTTCGCAGTTGTCGAGCACCGAATCGAACGTTTCGCGCGAGTGTTCGGCGAAACGAACCCGTTGCGTCAGCGTATCGACGGCAAGCCAGTCATACAGGAGCAAATCAAGCGTATTCCTCATGCGCCAAGCATGCCACAGACGCTACAGCTGGGAATCGATGGGCAGCACTCGCGCCAGCCAGGCCTGGAAGCGGCGGCCCGCCGATGCCTCCGGCGAGCTGTCGTACACCTGCCCGTCGTCGCGCCAGCGCAGGTCGCCCTGTTCGAGCGTCACGGACCACGCGTGCTCGGGCGAGGAGTCGATCCGGAAGATCTCCTCGAGCTGCGCCGCGACCGGCGGGCTCTCGACGAAGACGCCCTGCTCGCAGTTGAGCGACGTCGAGCGGGGGTCGAGGTTGTAGCTGCCGACGAAAGCCAGCCTGCCGTCCGCCGTCAGCGCCTTGGTGTGGAGACTGGCGCCCGACAAGCCGAGGAAGCTCGACTCGACCTTGCTCCCCGAGCACGGCTTGAGTTCCCAGAGTTCCACCCCGCCGTCGAGCAGGTGCTTGCGCGACTTGGAATAGCCGCCGTACACCATCGCGACGTCGTTGGCCGCAAGGGAATTGGTGAGTACACGAACTTCGCTGCCCGATTGATCGATGCCGGTCGAGGAACTCGGTTCCTTTTTCGCCGGGCACGAAATACGGCGAGATGATCGGCAACGCTGTCGGTGGGAAGACTTGAGCAGGGGCCCGAGCGTGGCCAGCACCTCCGAGCCCGCCACACCCCCGCCCTGCCCGAGGGCTTTCGCGGGGTCATCGGCCACGAACCGGTAGTTCGCCGACCAGTGCATGGGGCAGATCGCCCGCCACGAGTCGCTGCACGGCATCGTTCCGGCGCAGCTCCTTTTTGGCGAAACGTGACTGTTCCGCTTACCCGGGCCTGCGCCTCGACCTTGGCTCGCAGCGCCTGCAGGCCGTCGGGATGCACCGCGTCGGGCGCCGAGCAGGGTCACCGGGTACGCCAGCGGCGAATTCCAGTAACGATCGAACGAAGCGGAAGCGTCGCGCACGATCGGGCCGACCATGGCGAAGTCGAGGTCGACGAAATTGACTTCGTCGCTGGCGCCGAAGTACTCGTCGCCCAGGTTCCGGCCGCCCACGATCGCGATACGGTTGTCGGCGATCCAGGTCTTGTTGTGCATGCGCCGGTTGATGCGGCTGAAGCTGCCCATCGCTTC
>CAWBKN010000006.1:0-13610 GCA_963789375.1 uncultured Gammaproteobacteria bacterium
TGACGGGCTTCGGCATGTTGCGGGACCAGCGCATGTACATCAGCGTGAGCAGGTCGACCGCGCTCAGTTCGGCCCCGAGCATGTTGGGACCGTGCGCGGTGAGATGCGCATCAATGATCGACCAGCCGGCCTCGATTTTCTGGCGCAGCGCATCGCGCACCGACGGCGCAAGCTCGGCCGACCCGAGGTCTCCCGGCATGAACCACTGCCGATAGGTAGCGCCGAGCGCCGTGGCCAGGAACAGCATCCACTGGTAATACGCCGGCCGCAGCGCACTGCCCGCGGGCGGCGCCAGCCTGGCTTCCGGATGACGTTCGGCGAGCAGCAGCAGCAGCCCCGCCGACTCGAAATACGGCTGGCCATCGACGAGCAGCGTCGGGACCTGCCCGCGCGGATTGAGCTTCAGGTATGCCGCATCGCGCTGCGGATCGAACGGCAAGGCGACTTTCTCGAGACGATAAGGCGCAGCGATCTCGAGCAACGCGAGATGCACCGCCATGCTGGCCGAACCGGGGGCGTAGTAGAGCGTGTACATGGGCAACCTCCCTGCAACGAGGCCGCGACTATAGCGCGTCAGTCCGGTCCGCCTGGCAAGTCGAACACGAGCACCTCTGCTGCGCGGCCGGAACCGAGTTCGAGCTTCGGTTCGCCGGTCAGCTGCATTGCGTCGCCGGCCTCGAGCACCTCGCCGTTGGCCGTGACGATGCCACGCGCAACATGAACATAGATCCGTCGCCCGCCGCTCACGCGCAACGTTGCGCGCTCGTCTGCATCGAGGAGGCCCGCGTAGACGTACGCGTCCTGGTGGATCAGCACCGACCCGTCGCCACCGTCCGGTGACGCGATCAGGCGCAGGCGACCACGCTTGTCCGCGGCATCGAATCGTTTCTCTTCGTACTCCGGCGCGATGCCGGTGACGTTCGGCAGGATCCAGACCTGCAGGAAGTGCACCGGGCGCTCGTGCGATCCATTGAACTCGCTGTGCATGACGCCACGACCGGCGCTCATGCGCTGCACGTCGCCGGGGCGGATCGTCGAGCTCGTGCCCGTCGAGTCCTTGTGCGCGAGTTCACCGTCCAGCACGTAGCTGATGATCTCCATGTCGCGGTGGCCGTGCGTCCCGAACCCGGCGCCCGGAACGACGCGATCTTCGTTGATCACGCGCAGCGGCCCGAACTGCACGTGGTCCGGGTCGTAATAGTCCGCGAACGAAAACGAGTGGTACGACTTGAGCCAGCCATGGTCGGCATAGCCCCGGTCCTCGCCGCGACGGATCTGCTGCATGGGTCTTCTCCTGCATGTCCAACGAAGATCGGGGCCACCGGCTGCGAATTGCCGCGCGCGTCCTCTAGAATAGGCCATTGCCCGCCCCGGCGGCCGGGAGCGCCCGTGCCCCACGGCGAGCCCCCAACTCCACCAGCGCAGACCCACCCTTGACCTCCTCCCCGCCCCGCATCGGCTTCGTTTCCCTCGGCTGCCCCAAGGCACTGGTCGATTCCGAACGCATCCTGACGCGGCTGCGCGCGGAAGGTTACGACATCGTCGGCACGTACGAGGACGCGAACCTCGTCGTCGTCAACACCTGCGGTTTCATCGACGACGCCGTGCATGAATCGCTCGATGCGATCGGCGAAGCCCTCGCGCGCAACGGCAAGGTGATCGTGACGGGCTGTCTCGGCGCCCGCCCCGAGACGATCACGGACCGGCACCCGAGCGTGCTCAAGGTGACGGGGGCGCACGCCTACGAGGAAGTCGTGGCGGCCGTGCACGAGCAGTTGCCGCCGCTGCACGATCCGTTCGTCGATCTGGTGCCCCCGCAGGGGATCCGCCTGACGCCGCGGCATTACGCGTACCTGAAGATTTCCGAAGGCTGCAATCACCGCTGCACCTTCTGCATCATCCCGTCGATGCGCGGCGACCTCGTGAGCCGGCCGATCGGCGAGGTCATGCTCGAGGCGGAACGCCTCGTAAAGGCCGGCGTCAAGGAATTGCTGGTGATCTCGCAGGACACGAGCGCCTACGGCGTGGACCTCAAGTACGCCACGGGCTTCTGGGGCGGCAAGCCGGTCAAGGCTCGCTTTGCCGACCTCGCGCGCGCGCTCGGCTCCCTCGGTGCATGGGTGCGCCTGCACTACGTCTACCCGTATCCGCACGTCGATGACGTGATCCCGCTGATGGCCGAGGGCAAGGTGCTGCCCTACCTGGACATCCCGTTCCAGCACGGCAGTCCACGCGTGCTCAAGCTCATGAAGCGGCCGGCACACGCCGAGAACACGCTCGAGCGCATCGCGGCGTGGCGCAAGGCCTGCCCGGACATCACGCTGCGGAGCACCTTCATCGTCGGTTTTCCGGGCGAGACCGAAGCGGACTTCCAGGTACTGCTCGACTGGCTGCAGCGAAGCGCACTCGACCGCGTCGGCTGCTTCAAGTATTCGCCGGTCGCGGGAGCCGCAGCGAACGCGCTGCCCGATCCCGTGCCCGAAGAGGTGAAGCAGGAGCGGCTCGACCGCTTCATGGCACTCGCTGCGTCGATCAGTGCGCAGCGGCTGGCCGCGAAGGTCGGCCGGCGCATGCAGGTGCTGGTGGACAACGTGGATCCGGACGCAGGCGCCATCGCACGTTCGATGGCGGACGCGCCGGAGATCGACGGCGTCGTGCGCATCGCCAGGCCCGGCAGGAACCTCAAGGCCGGCGACTGGGCGAACGTGCAGATCACCGGCGCGGATGCCTACGACCTCACGGCCAAGGTCGTGCGCGCCTAGCGACTGACTGACGACGAACACGACGACGGGCCGCCGGGTGGGGCGGCTTCTCGCGAACAGGAACGGCACGAGGAGCGGAATGACATGACCCATCGATACGCGACGCGAGTCGTCGCGGTGCTCGCACTCGCGGGCGTCTTGCAGGCCTCGATCGGCCTGGCGCAACCAGCACCGCCGACACCTGCGCCCGCCAGTGCGCCAGCTGCCGCGCAGACGCTGCCAGAAGCCATTCGCGACCACAGCGACCAGTTGCGTTACAACACGCAGCAGGACGCCCGTGGTTCGCGGATCATCGTCCGCGATCTCGTCGCGAAGTATTACGAGTCGCAGCAGTTCCAGCCGGCCTGGCAGGCGCCCGGGCGGCTCGACGTACTGATCACTTCACTCGGCGAACTTCGCAACGACGGCCTCGATCCGTCCGACTACCACTACGACTCGCTGCAGTCGTACCGGCTCGACCAGCGGCTCGGCAGGCTCACGGTCGAGGACCAGGCGAACCTCGACCTGCTCGCGACGGATGCTTTCATGCTTTCCCTGTACCACCTGTACCTGGGCAAGGTGGATCCGCAGAAATTGAGTTCACAGTGGAATTTCGCGCAGCGGCCCGTCGATGTCGACAGCGGCCTGCAACGCCTCGCGCAACGCCTGGCGGCAGGGCAAATCGGCGAAACGTTTGACGCCGCGCGGCCACAGCATCCGTGGTACCAGCGCGGTCGCGAGCGGTTGAAGGAGTATCGCGCCATCGCCGCAGCGGGAGGATGGCCGAGCATCGCGGACGGCCCGACGCTGAAGCCGGGCATGCGCGATCCGCGCGTGCCGGTGCTGCGCCAGCGCCTGCTGATCACGAAGGACCTCGCACCTGCGGCTGCCGTCGCCACGGCCAGTCCCGTACCGGCCGTCGCGCCGGCGAACGGCGGCGTCATCGGCACGGATGACGATCTCTACGACTCGGCGCTGCAGCAGGCGGTACAGAACTTCCAGTCGCGCCATGGCCTGACCGCTGACGCTGCCGTGGGCCCAGGCACGCGCGCCGCGATGAACGTTCCGGTTGCTGCGCGCGTCGACCAGATCCGCGTGAACCTCGAACGCGGACGCTGGACCCTGCACGAGATGAAGGGCGATTTCGTGCTCGTCGACGTGGCGGGCTTTTACGCCTCGTATTTCCGCAACGACGAGCCGATCTGGACGTCACGCGTGATCGTGGGTCGCGACGAGCGCGAAACGCCGATTTTCCGCTCGCTGATCACGTACGTCGTGTTCAACCCGACGTGGACGATCCCGCCCGGCATCCTCGTGAAGGACAAGCTGCCCGATCTCAAGCGCAATCCCGGTGCACTGAAGCGCATGAACATCCGCGTCCTCGACGGCAGCGGCCGCGAGGTCGACCCCTACTCGATCAACTGGCACAAGTACGGGCCGTCGCGCCTGCCGCCGTACCAGTTCCGCCAGGACCCGGGGCCCGACAACGCACTTGGCCTGGTCAAGATCATGTTCCCCAACCCGTACCTCGTGTACCTGCACGATTCGCCGGCCAAATCGTTGTACGACCAGGACCAGCGCACCTTCAGTTCGGGCTGCATTCGCGTGCAGAAGGCGTTCGAGCTGGCGGAACTCGTGCTCAACGATCCGCAGTGGACCCAGCAGGCGATGGCGGACGTGATTGCGTCGAAGGAAACGCGCACGGTCAACCTGAAGACGCCGGTGCCGGTGTTGATCCTCTACTGGACCGCACAACCGCTGCCCGATGGCCAGGTGGTCTTCCGCAAGGACATCTACGGCCGCGATCCGCCGACGCTCGCCGCACTCGACAGCGATTTCCGGCTGCCTGCATTGCCGCGCTGATCGCGTCATGCGGCCGTCGTCGCCAGGCAAAAAGAAGGCCGGTGACCTTACGGTGACCGGCCGAATTCACGCAGGAGGAAAAACGTACGGAGCGTAGGTTGCTACGACGTACGTTTTTCCGCCTCGGGAGTGTCCGAGTGACGGTTAGGTATTAATTACTAGGTCCCGCATCTCCTGCCTGGCGCGGGAGCCTGCGGACGAGAACTAGTGGTGGTGACCGCCCGCGCCGTGCACGTGCCCGTGGGCCAGCTCTTCCTCGGTGGCATCGCGGACTTCGGTGATCTCGACGTCGAAGTTCAGGTTCTTGCCCGCGAGTTCGTGGTTGCCGTCGATCGTGACCATGTCGCCCTGGATCGACTTGACCGTGATCACGTTGACTTCGCCGCTCGAGGTCTGGGCCTGGAACTGCATGCCCGGCTGCAGGTTCTTGACGCCACCGAACTGGCGTTTCGGCACGCGCTGCACCTTGCCGGCGTCGTACTCGCCGTAGCCTTCGGCCGGCGCGATCGTGACGCTGAGCTTCGCACCCGCCGACTTGCCCTCGAGGGCGTTCTCGAGGCCGGCGATCAGGTTTTTCGGCTCCTGGCCGTGGATGTAGGCGAGCGGCTCGCGCCCGGACGAGCTGTCGATGACGGTGCCTGCGTCGTCCTTGAGCGTGTAGTGGATCAGGACGACCTTGTTCTGGGCAACGACCATGACGGACTCCGTGGAAGAAACAAGCGGCGGGCCCGCCCGGGGGCGGGAATCGGAAAGGGCGGAAGATTACCGCAGGATCAGATGGCCTGCCCGTCCTTGAGCCTGAGCCAGCCGCGGACCACCCGGTAGATGATCCAGACGCCGACCAGGAAGATCCCGACCGGGAACGTGAGGAACCCGACCAGCACGAAGAACAGCGGGAAGGACAGCAGGAACACGAGCAGCGCGGCCAGTGCGGCGAACCAGAAGGTGCGCAACTGCCACGAGAAATGCGACTCGAGGTAGGTACCGCGGGCGTCGGAGCGCCGGGCGTAGTTCATCACGACCGCGATGATCGACGGGACACCGAAGATGAAGCCGCCCACGACCGTGGCCGCACCCAGGATTCCGATCATCGCGCTGGCTGCATGCAGCGCGTACATCCAGTGCGTGTAGCTGACCAGCGAGGGTTCCGGCAGGCGCAGGGCGGCGGCGGGATCGTTCATGGTGGGGTCTGTCCTGCAATGTTGACGGCGCAGCGGCTATCGTACTACGACCGGGTGGCGTCGCTTGCAGGCGGCGCCCCGCGCAGGGCGGCGTCCCAGTGGCGCTTCGGGATGTGCGTGCGCAGCCGTTCGACCAGCAGTTCGAGCATTTCGGTATCGATCGTGTGTCCCAGGAAGGGAATCACGTCCGCGACCACGTCCGCCCCCAGGCCGGCCAGGTGCTCGGCCGCTTCGACCGTATGGTCGCAGGGCACGACCTCATCGGCCTTGCCGTGCACGAGGAACAGCGTGGTACCCGCCGGGGCCTCTTCAGGCAGCTGCGCATAACGGCCCGCCAGGGCGACGACCCGGCCGGCGATGGCCGTGTCGCCCGCGTGGCTCACGGCCTCGAGCACCATCATCGCCCCCTGCGAAAAGCCGATGAGCACCGTCGCCTCGGGCCCGAGCGCCGCCTCGAGCTGCCAGCGGCGGATCTCCTGCGCGAATCCCGGCATTTCGGCACGGACGCGCTCGATCCTGCGCGCGTCGTCGATGTCGATCGACGAAATCCATTGATACCCGAAGCCGAAATCGCAGGGATAGGGCGCGCGCAGGCTGACGACGAGGGCCTGCGGATACTCCGACGCCAGCCGCTGGCCGACGGGACGCAGGTCCTCTGCGTCGGCGCCGAGCCCATGGAACAGCAGCACGAGCTGCCGGGCCGCGCCGGCCGGCTGCTGGACGATGAGGGCGTCTTGCGTCATGGGCTCGCACGCGCCATGCGAGATCGCGCAATGATACATCTGCGCGCCGTGCTCGCTCGCGGAGCCGGGATCAGAGCCAGCGCCGCACCTGGCGCCGGTATTCCTCGTACGCTGCGCCGAAGTTGCGCGCCATGGCCCGCTCCTCCGGTTCGATCTGGAACCTGTTCAGGTACGGGACGAACGCGGCCGCCAGCGCGAGAGACGCGAGGTTGGCGAGCCAGGCCCCCCAGGCCACCAGCACCAGCAGCATCCCGAGGTACATCGGGTTGCGGCTGCGGGCGTAGATCCCCGAGCGGACGACGCTCGAGGCTGCCTCGGGTTGCTGTGGATGCAGCGTCGTGCGGGCCCGGCGGAACTCCCTGACTCCGGCCAGGGCGACCAGCAGGCCGCGCGAGGCCGAGCGGCACGGCAACGACGAGCCTGGCGCCGATCGCGCTGCATGCCACGGACGGGACGACCTGCGCCGCCGCCCACATGGCGGCGGCCGTGACCAGCGTCACGGCCACGGGCGGGATGCGCAGTTCCAGGGCGTTCATCGTCGCGGCAGTCCGCGGCAGGAGACGAAGCGTAGGCGGCGCGTCCATGTTACCTGCCCGCCGGCTTGCAGGCCTCGCGCCCGCGTGGCAGGTCGACAAGCGGCACGGAATGGCGAATGCTTCGCTGCGATGGCGTCCGAACCCGACCTGGCGCGGTCCCTCGCACGCGGCGGCCTGCTCGCGGGCCCGGTCGTCGCAGTGCTCTGGCTGCTCACGGCCGGCGAGCACATCCCGCACGACGCCCGCGTCGTGCTTGCGGTCGCGCTCTGGATGGCCGTGTGGTGGATGACCGAGGCGATTCCGCTCGCGGTGACGTCGCTGCTGCCGCTGCTGATCCTGCCCGTGTTCACGCAGCTCGGATTCCCGGCCGTCGCCGGGCCTTATGCCAGCGGCATCGTCGTGCTGTTCCTCGGCGGGTTCATGCTCGGCATCGCGCTGCAGCGCTGCGGGCTGCACCGGCGCATCGCACTGACCGTGCTGGTGGCCGCCGGATCGGGACCACGCCGGCTCGTCGGCGCCTTCATGCTCGTGACCGCCTTGATTTCGATGTGGCTCTCGAACACGGCGACGATGATGATGCTCGCGCCGATCGGCATGAGCGTGATCCAGGCCTGGCGGGAAGAGCACGGCGCAGGTACCGACGGAGCGGCGGCAGAATTCGCGCCCGCATTGATGCTCGGCATCGCCTATGCGGCATCGATCGGCGGCATGGGCACACCGATCGGTACCCCACCCAACCTGATCATGGCCGGGTACCTCCGCGCCGAATACGGCATGGACATCACCGTGCTGCAGTGGATGCGGATTGCCGTGCCGGTCCTGGTCGTGCTGCTGCCCGCCACCTGGCTGTGGCTGTGCTTCGGTGCGTTCCGCCTGCCGGCCGCGAGCGCCGCCGATGTCTCGAGCACGTTGCTGCGCGATCGCCTGCGCCGGCTGGGTCAGGTCACGCCGGCGGAACGCCGTGTCGGCATCATCTTCACGTCGGTTGCGCTGTGCTGGATCCTGCGACCGCAACTCGCGGCGTGGACCGGGCTCAGCGGACTGGATGACGCGGTCATCGCGCTGGCGGGTGCGTTGCTGCTCTTCGCCATCCATACCGGACCCGGCAGCCGTGAGCGGCTGCTGTCCTGGGAACACACGAGCGACCTGCCCTGGGACATCCTGCTGCTGTTCGGGGGCGGCCTCAGCCTCGCTGCAGCCATCACGGCCACCGGCGCGGACGCGCCGATCAGCAACATGTTGACCGGGCTCGGTGAGGTGCCCGCGGCGGTGATCATGCTCGTGCTCGCCGTCGTGATCGTCTTCAGTGGCGAACTCACCAGCAATACGGCCGCCGCGACGGCGATGATGCCGGTGCTCGCCGGCCTGTGCGCGGCGCGAGGCCTCGACGTCATGCCGGTCTTCATGGTCGCCACGCTCGCCGGCAGCTGCGGCTTCATGTTGCCGGTCGCGACGCCGCCGAATGCGATCGCCTACGGCACCGGTGTGGTGCCGATGCGCCGCATGATCCGTGCAGGCCTCGGCGTGAACCTGATCGGCATCACGGTCGTCGTCGGCTACGTCTGGTTCGTCGCGTTCTAGCCGTACCGCAGTAACGTAACCCGTTGCTGCGGCGTGGATTTCACGGACGCGGGCACGGCCGGCACACGGCTACGCTGGCACAGCCACCCGATACGGAGGTGTGCAATGCGATTCCCCGGCAAGACGTTCTTACTCTCCAGCCTGCTCGCGCTCGGCGCGTGCGGCGGCGGTGGTGATGGTCCCTCCTCCCCCCCACCGCCGGCAGCCACCGATCCCCTGGTCGTCAACTCACTGATCGATACCGCGACGCCGGATGCCGGCATCGTGACGCTGCGCTCCGCCCTCGCCAGTGCGAAGTCCGGGGAACGCATCACGTTCGACCCTTCGCTCGATGGCGGCACGATCGCCCTGTCCATCGTCGGCGCCGAGCACACCGTCCTCAAGGGCGAAGTCATGGGCATGCGCGACGAACCGAGCGGCCCGGTCTCCTACCTCAAGGGCTACTTCGAGCGCGACTACGGCCGGTCCGCGTTGTATGCGCGCAAGAACGTCGTCCTCGATGCGTCGAGCCTGCCACGGGGCATCACCCTGGCCTGGGCCATGGGCACGCAACCTGCCGCACGCGTCCTGGCGGTGTACGGCAACCTGACGCTGACGAACGTGGCCATCACCGGCGGTCACAGCGTCACGGAAAAGTTGACGGTCGTGAATCCCGACGATCAACCCTGGACGCTGGGCCGCGGCGGCGCCGTCGCCGTCTGGGGCGTGGCGAAGCTGACGGACTGCCGGTTCTACGACAACCATGCCGAGGGCGACTTCGACTCGTCGCGCGACCGCGGCGCGTTCGGCGGCGCCGTGTATGCCGACATCGTCGACATCTCGCGCTGTGTCATCAGCGGCAACTCGGTCGCGGGCGGCGGCGCGGCGGGCGGCGGCGTCTATGCCGTGGGCGGTGCCGACAACGCGGCGACCGTGTCGCGCATCGACCGTTCGACCCTCACCGGGAATCGCCTGCGGGCGCTCATGGCTTATGGCGGCGGCCTGTACTCCGACGGCGGCGGCATCGGCAACGCCAAGACGCTGCGGGTCACGAACACGACCCTTGCCCGCAACCTCGTCGAACCGGATCCCCGGTTGCCGTCCTTCCTGCTGCGCGCGGGCTACTGGCGTGCCGGTGCGGTGTACATCTCGAACGGCTATCTCGAAATCCAGGGCTGCACGATCGTCGAGAACCGCACGCGCGGCGTGCCGCGCACCGACAGCCTCGGGCGCCCGAACCTCGCCGGCGCCGTCGCCGCCACGGTCGGCAACGCGCACGCCGTCGAGGACATGGTGATCGGCCACTCGATCATCGCGGGCAACACCGTCGAGGCGATCGGCGCAGCGACGTATCCACAGGACGTGTTCACCGGTTCGCTGTTCTACTTCCGCAGTGCGGGCTACAACCGCTTCGGCACGCTCGACTTCAGCCAGATCCTCGTACCCGTCGGCTTGCCGAACTGGCACTCGCTGATCCGCAAGCATTACCCGCAGGCGGGAGACGTGAGCGGAGTCGCCGTCGGCGACGTGCTCGACCTGGTGGGCGGCGTCACGCTGTCGACGTCGATCCTGAGCGTCGGCGAACAACCGGGAACGCTGGCACCGCTGCACTACCAGCCGCAAGGCAGCGCGCTCGCGCAGGTACCCGCTGCGCCCTACGTCATCGACGAAACGCTGGGCGAGTACCGGGTTTATGCCGGGACGGACAACTTCCTGGGCATCCTGCTCGCGCGCATCGAGAAGCTGTATGCGCTCGAGAATTTCGCGGCCCTCTTCACGGCGGACTTCGAGAACTTCCTGCAGACGGTCGACGCGGACGCGGCCACCGCCGGCGTCCAGCCTTATCGTGATCCGGACGGCGCGCCGATCCTGACGCTGGCCGCGACACGGTTCTTCGGCCCGGCGCAGACCTGGCCACGCGAACTCGAGAACTACCCGTACATCGAGTTCTGGCACCGGCTGGACACGTACCTGGCGACGCACGCGATCCCTGGCCTGGGCCCGGAACTGCTGGGTGCCGCGCAGTGGCGCAGGCTGTTCACATCCGGCTACCTGACGGAGAACCCGCAGATACGAGTGACGTTGACGACCCGGCAGGCCCTGACCGTGCAGCGGTCCGAGCTCGACCAGCTCGGTCACTCGCGCGGCACGGCGGCGGCGGACATCGGGGCGATCGAAGCGCCCTGAGTTCGGCGGTGCGCAGGGATCAGCGCCCGGTGCTGCGCAGCACCGGGCGCGATACGGGTGTCGTTGGCACGGCGAACGAGGTGTCCCGGAGCACGGCATCGAACCGGGCTTGCGTGGCCAGGCGGGCGGCGCTCGGCTGCAGCGTCCTGCTCGATCGCGTCTTGCCCGCCGCCGTGACCACGCGCACGCGCAACGAGCGGGCGTCCGCGGCGGCGACCAGGCGGTCACCCGGCGCTGCGCGGTATTCGAAGACCGGAAACGGGGCGACATCCAGGATCAACGTCGCGGCTTCGCGCTGCAGCAGGTATTCATAGCGCCGGGCCTGGCTCGGCCCACGCACCCAGCCACGCAAGGTCCCCTGGCCGACGCGCACGTTGAACTCGAACGTCGGCGACGGCGGCAGGCAGGCGCGGCGCGAGCCGTATCACGCCACGGGTCATGTCCGGCTGCACGCCGAGGAAGTGCTCGTACCAGACCCGCTGGTGCTCTGCATTCGACCAGGCCTGCAGGAAGGTTCCGGTCAGGCGCGGCAGCGCTTCGCCCGGGTGCGGATAGGCATCCATCGTTTCGGGCAGGCCGCCGACGACGCCGCGCTGCAAGGCCAGGCGATTGGTCTGCTCGAACAGGCGCCAGGCGAGTTCGGGCTGGCCGAAGTCGATCATGCGTCCCTGCGCGATGCCGTTGAGCCAGAGCCAGACGGTGCCGTTATGGTAGGCCTCGTCCTTGTGGTAGTGCCCGGGCGCCAGGTGGTAGGGGTGAAAGAACGGATCCCGCGCGTCGAGCGTCGCCACGCCCCACGGATAGACCAGCGACTCCCACGCCAGTCGCAGCGCACGCGCGGCGAGCACGGGATCGTCGACGAGGTCGAGCGCAAACATCAGGTTGGGCCGCAGCGTGAAGTCGGCCTGGTCACGCGCGTCGAGCCGGTCGGCGATGCGGCCGGTGCGGGGATCGACGAAATCGCTGGCGAAGCGCGCCCGCACGCGATCGGCACTCGCACTCCAGCGTTGCGCGCTCGAGGTATCGCCCGTGGCCAGGGCGAACGCTGCGCCCGCACGCAGCTGCTCGTACCAGAGCGCCTGGATGTCGTTGGCACGCGTGCTGCGCGGCGAATACGACGCGAGGTCGCCTGCGCGGCGCGCATCCATCCAGGTCTCGTTGTCGGCATGGACCAGGTAACCGGAGGCGTCCGTCCAGTTGGCCAGCGCGCCCTCGATGCTCGCCTTGACGTTGGGGTAGAGCGACGCGACCACCGAGCGGTCGCCGGAGTAGCGGACATAGTCGCGCAAGGCGATGACCCAGCGTGGCGTACCGTCCGTCGTGTGGTAGTCGAGGCTGTCGGGTTTCACGATGTTGGGCAGGCGGCCGTAGAACTTCGACTTGGGGTCGAGGTCCTGGAACTGCGCGAACGACGTCAGCACCGCACGCGCCTGCTCGAATTGGCCGGTGACCAGCAACGCGCCGGTCAGCGAGATGAAGCTGTCACGGCCCCAGTACTCGTTGAACCAGGGCAGCCCGGCGTAAATGCCGTCGCCGCGCTGGCGCGTGACGAGCTGGTCCGTCGTCAGCGCGATCCAGCGCAG
Organism: uncultured Gammaproteobacteria bacterium; assembly: GCA_963789375.1. Classification (GTDB taxonomy): domain Bacteria; phylum Pseudomonadota; class Gammaproteobacteria; order Steroidobacterales; family Steroidobacteraceae; genus RPQJ01. The sequence goes on from CAWBKN010000006.1 coordinate 12,395, forward strand.
TGCCTGGGTCAGCGTCGGATCGCTGCTGGAGAAAAAGTGGTCGCCGTTGACGAGGCCCGCGATGCGCGCCCGCCGGTCGGCCTGCAGGCGATCCGCCTCGGCGGCGGTCCGCTCCAGTGTCTCGCTGGCGGCAGCGGGCGAGGAAGCCACGGCAATGAAGAACCGATCGCCGCGTCGCCCCACCGCCAGGTGATCGGCGGGAGCGCCCGGTCCCGCGACGGAAACGTAGCGGTCGGTTCCCGCGGACGAAGCCGCCGCAGTCACCTGGTCGCCCGAGATGCGCAGCTCGAGGCCAGCGACGATGGCGTCGGGTCCCGTGACGGCGACCTCGACGACGTCCAGGTGATCGAACAGGCGCAGCGTTTCGGTCACACCGTTGGGATACGTGCGCACGAGCGCGTCGGGCCGGACGACCACTTGCGCGGTCGCGGGATCGAGGCCGACCCTGGCTGAGCAACTGGTAGTCGTTGAAGACGCGGCGGCCGGCGATGTTGAGTCCGCGGAACCACGCGTGCTCGGCATGATCGTTGCGGTGCGTCTGCGTGTAGTAGTAGGCCGAGCCCTTGTTGGTGAACGAGACGGCGCGATTCTCCGCACGCGTCACCGGGATCGCGAGCGACTCGAGCGTGACTTCGTTCGATGTTGACGGTGCCGGCCGCACCGTGCGCCGGGATTCCGCAGGACGCGATGAGCAATGCCGCCAGCAGCGGTGCAGTCCACGGTGTGATTGCGCGCATCGTCTCCCTCGCGACGGTCGCGTCGCTCTGCTGCTTCACCGACGGCCGCGGGGTGCCGGGCAATAAATCTCCTGCATCACCGCCATCACCTGCGTGACCGGGCCGGCAGGCAATGAGTACACGATCGATTGCGATTCGCGCCGGGTCTCGACGAGACCGGCTTCCCGCAACAGCGCCAGGTGCTGGGACAGCGCAGACTGGCTGAGCTCGACGCGCTCGTTCAGCTCACCGACCGACAACGGTCCTTCGAGCAGGTTGCAGAGGATCAGCAATCGCTGCTCATTGCCAAGCACCTTGAGCAGGCCGGCCGCTTCCGCGGCGTGGGCGGGCACGCCGCCGATCCGTGCCGGGTCAGGCGTCAGCGGCGCCCGCTGGGCAGATTGGGCTCGGGCCGGGTGACGTGTCATGCGCGGGAGTCTAGCAGACTTGCCTAATTTAGCAATTACTAATATATTACCGGGACACACAGTCAAGGCGCC
>CAWBKN010000007.1:0-101017 GCA_963789375.1 uncultured Gammaproteobacteria bacterium
CTGTCGGGCTTGGCGGCGCGCGCGGCGGCATACACCGGCGCCGCTTCCGCGGCACGCTCCAGCCCCATCAGCGCGTTGCCCGTGACGATCTGCAGGTCGAACTTCTGTTGCGGCGTGCCCGCTTCCGGTTTGCAGTCCGTCAGGACCTCGTTGTACTTCGCCTGCGCCAGCAGGACCCGGCACGTCGGGACCAGGATCTTCGCCTTCGGCACGCCGAGGTCGGTCGCCTTCTTCAGCTCGATTTCGGCGCCGGAGATGTCGCCCGAGGCGGCCAGTGCTTCACCGAGCATCGCGCGTGCCTTCGCGTTCTGCGGCTCCTTCTGCAGCAGGGCCTTCAGGTCGATGGTGGCCGAGCGCACGTCGCCTTTTTCCAGCGACTCGAGGCCCGCTGCATGAGTTCTTCGGGGCTCGGGGCGCAGGCCGCCAACAGCACGACGACTGCCGCCGCAAGAAGCGGAGAGCGGAGAGCGGAGAGCGGAGAGTGGCCGGACATTCCCTTCTTCATGTGTCTCACCCTTCCGCGGCCTTGTTCGGGACCGCGATTTCGTTCTTTTCGAGCAGGTCGTACAGGGTCGGCCGCGTGATGCCGAGCAGCTCGGCCGTGCGCGATACGTTGCATCCGGTGACGGCCAGCGCCTGCGTGATCGCCTCGCGTCTCGGCGCGCTGGCGGGCCACGCGCAGGTTGAGCCACTCGACGGTCGCCGCCGCCGCCGCCCGGCAGGCCGAGGTCCTCGACGGTGACGTACTTGCCTTCGGTCATGATCACCGCGCCGTTGACGCGGTTCTCGAGCTCGCGGATGTTGCCGGGCCACGGATACGCCTGGATGGCCTTCAGCGCCTCGGGCGTGAAGCCCTTGCACCTGGCGCTTGTGCTCGCGCGGCGCGGCGCTCGAGGATCGCCTGCGCGATCACCACGGCAGTCGCCGCCGCCGCTCGCGCAGCGGCGGGATGCGCACCGTGACTTCGCTGATGCGGTAGTAGAGGTCCTCGCGGAACGTCGCCGCTCTTGATCATCTGCCGGCAGGTCCTTGTTGGTGGCGCAGACGATGCGCACGTCCACCGGGATGCGCTCGCGGCCGCCGATGCGCTCGACCACGCGGTCCTGCAGGAAGCGCAGCAGCTTGGCCTGCAGCGCGAGCGGCATGTCGCCGATCTCGTCGAGGAACAGCGTGCCGCCGTCGGCGTGCTCGAACTTGCCCTGCGGTCTGCTTGACGGCGCCGGTGAAGGCGCCCTTCTCGTAGCCGAACAGCTCGCTCTCGAGCAGGGTGTCGGGGATCGCGGCGCAGTTGATCGCGACGAACGGCTTGTCGCGCGCGCGGGCTCAGCTCGTGCACGCGCGCGGGCGAGCAGTTCCTTGCCGGTGCCGCTCTCGCCGAGCAGCAGCACCGTGGCCATTGGTGGGCGCCACCTTCTCGACCGATGCGGCAGACCTTGATCATCGGCTCGCTGATGGCGATGACGCCCGCAAGCGGCATGACGCCCTGGCGCTGGACCAGGGCGCGGTTCTGCTTCCTCGAGCTCGTGGATCTGGAACGCGCGCTGCACCAGCAGCCGCAGCACGTCGGTGTCCACGGGCTTCTGGTAGAAATCGTAGGCGCCCAGGCCCACGGCACTGACGGCGTTCTGCTTGTCGAGCTGGCCGGTGACCACGATCACCTTGGTGCGCGGGGCGAGCTTCAGGGTCTCGAGCAGGGTGGCAAAGCCCTCGGAGACGCCCTCGGCGTCCGGCGGCAGGCCCAGGTCCTGCAGCACGACCGCCGGCTCGTACCGGCGCAGGGCCGCCAGGGCCGCCGCCCGGTCGGTCGGCGGCGATGCACCTCGTAGTCGTCGAAGCACCACTTGAGCTGCTTCTGCAGCCCCGGGTCGTCCTCGACGATCAGCAGTCTCGGCTTGTCGTCAGCCACTCGGTCTCCTTGGACGGCGGCCTGCGTGCCTCCGGTCTGGTTCGGTAAGTGCGGATGATACAAGGAGATACGGTACAGATTTGTGAAATAGGTTCAGGCTCGCCGGGAGTCGTGCCGACTGGCCGATCCGGCGGGCGAGGTCGTCAGGGGCAGCCGGAGGGTAAACCGCGTCCCCTTCCCGGCCTCGCTCCCACGTCGACCCGGCCGCCCAGCGACTGGACATATTCCCGCACCTGGTAGGCGCCGATGCCCATGCCCTTGCTGCCCTTGGTCGTGTCGAAGGGCTTGAACAGGCGCTCCTGGATGAACTCCCGGGTCATGCCGGCCCCGGTGTCGGTCACGGTCAAGGCCACGCCGTCGGCACCTGCAGCGCGGCTGTGGGTGTCCGGCCGACCGGCACGCGCTTCAGCTGTCCTCGGCCTGGCCGCACACCGCCACGCTCGACACGTCACCCGCACCGTCCTCGCCGGCGTCGCCTCCTGGGCGTTGCGGATCACGTGCTCGACGATCATGGTCAGCCGCTCCGGGTCGGCCTCGACCCAGGCGTCTCGTCCGCCATCGCGCCGCACAGCGGCATCGGGGCGCGCGCCCTGGCACGCGCGCGCACGCCTGCCGGGCGACCTCGCGCCAGTGGCACGCGCCGCTTGAGGCTCTGCGATCTCGCGCCGCTGCAGCTGCTCGATCAGCCGCTGCATGCGCGCGGTCGAGTTGGCGATGGTGCTGATCGCGTCGTCGACGAACTCCGGGTTGCGCTTGTGCTTCTCGGCGTTGCGACACGATCAGCGACAGCTGCGCCGCCAGGTTCTTGAGGTCGTGCATCACGAAGGCCGTCAGCCGGTGATAGGCCTCGAACTGGCGGCTCTCCGACAGCCGCTTGTCGGCCTCGAACTGCGCCAGGTGCACGGCCACGTGGCGGCCGACGGTCTTGAGCAGGTCGCGGTCTTCGTAGTTGGGCTTGAACGGCGGCGGCGGGCTCGCGAGCAGCGCGAAGCCGATCAGGTCGTCGACGTGCGCCAGCGGCACGATGAGCCGGAGCCGCGCCGCGCCCTGCAGGAACGCGGGCAGCGCGATGTTCTGGTAGGCGTCCGGCGTCCGCGCACTCCTGCAGGTCGACGACCCACTGGAACCGCTGCAGGAACGCGGACCAGCTCGTCGGTCGGCGGCAGCGCCGGATAACGCCGCGATTCCGTGAAGTCGCCCGGCGGCCAGCGACGCCGCGCCTTGTATTCGCCGCGATCTCGCTCGTCGCGCAGGAACAGCACGCCGCCCGGGCTGTTGATGATCTGCGCGATCGCCCGCACGGCGTTGTCGCGCGTGTCGACGCCCTCTTCCGGCGCGGACAGCGTCTGGATGAACCGCAGCCACTCGATGCGGTAGTCGTACTTGTTGCGGTAGAAGTGCTTGTTGAGGAAGACGCGCAGCCGGCGGCGCACGTTGCCCGATGCGATCAGCACCAGCAGCACGACGCCCGCGCCCGCGAAGAACACCAGCTGCGCGGCGCGGCCCCAGGTGCCGCCGTAGAGCCGGATCAGGTAGCCGCCGAACGACATCAGCAGCAGGTAGCCGCCGATCGCCATGAACGAGGTCGTGTAGAAGACGACGTGACGCGAGACGAAGACGTTGAGCGACCACTGCGGGTTGCGGCGCGCCGCGATCGCGAGCAGCGGCACCATCAGCGCGATGACGAAGCCGCGCGCATCCCAGGTCGCCGCGTCGACGCCCCTGCACCAGCTGCGCCTGCGAGTACAGGAACAGGTCGTAGGCGAACATCACGCCGACGGCGATCACGAAGAACTTGAGCGCGAAGCGGCCGCCTTCGCGCGCGTTGCGGTAGATCTGCTCGAGCAGCACCAGGCCGAGCAGCGAGAGCAGCCAGGCCCGCCTGGCCGAGCACGCCGGCGGGCTCGGGCACGCTGCAGCCGTAGCGCGGCCAGCGAGCGGCGCCGCGAGCAGCAGCACGACGCAGCCGATCCAGACGACGTGCACGGCGCGCGACAGGCCCTGCGCGACGCCGCGCGACTTGCGTGAGGCCGGTCAGGACGATGAACCAGGCGCCGTAGCGCAGGAACTCCGCCAGCAGCACCAGCGGGCGCGGACACGGCCAGCGTATGCGAGCCCGCGGCGAGCAGCGCGGCCCAGAGTGCGGTGACGCGCGCAGGCGATGACCAGGCGCACGCCCTGCGCCCGCCCTTCCCAGCTGATCGCGAGCAGCAGCGTCAGGAGCAGGAAGCCGACGGCCGCGAGGCCGTAGGAGAGCAGCCCGAGGGAAACGATCACCGGGCGCCCTTGCCCCAGAGCACGACTTCGACCGTCTGCACGAGGATCGCGAGGTCGAACAGCAGGCTGCGGTTCTTCACGTAGTACAGGTCGTACTGCAGCTTCTCGATCGTGTCCTTCTCGGACGAGCCGTACGGGTAGCAGAGCTGCGCCCAGCCGGTGATGCCCGGCTTCACCGTGTGGCGCTCACGGTAATACGGGATCTTCTGCTCGAGCTCGCACGACGAACTCGGGGCGCTCCGGGCGCGGGCCGACGAAGCTCATGTCGCCGCGCAACACGTTGAACAGCTGCGGCAGCTCGTCGATGCGCGTCTTGCGCATGATGCCGCCGACGCGCGTCACGCGCGGATCGTTCTGGGCGGCGTACTGCGCGCCGTCCTTCTCCGCATCGATCGCGCATGCTGCGGAACTTGAGCACGTCGAAGACCTCGCCGTGGTGGCCGACGCGCCGCTGCCGGTAGAACAGCGGCGCCTTGCAGCCCGTCCTCGAGCTTGATGCCGAGCACCGCCAGCAGCATGAACGGCAGCGCGATGACCAGCAGGCCGAGGCTCGCGACGAGGTCGAAGCCGCGCGCCAGCAACTGCTGCAGTGGGCGAGGCGCGGAAGCCCTCACCGAAGATGATCCAGCTCGGGTTCAGCACGTCGAGCCGCACCTTGCCGGTCTCGCGCTCGAGGAAGCTCGGCAGTTCCAGGATCTCGATGCCGGCGAGGCGGCACTCGAGCAGTTCGTGCACGGGAAGCCGCGGCGGCGGTCGTCCATCGCGACGACGATCTCGTCGATGTCGTGCTCCACGGCCCAGCGGAACAGGTCGGCTGGGCCGCTCGACGCAGCCGGTCCTGCGGCGCGGTGACCGTGTCGCCCTCGGTCGGCATGAACGCCACGATCTTGAAGCCGCGCATGTCGGAGCGCCGGCGCAGCTCCAGCAGGCTTGCGCGCGCGCGTGCCGGCGCCGTAGACCAGCACGCGGCGCTTGAAGAGGTCTTCGTCGACGATGCGCTCGAACAGCAGGCGAATGCCGGTGCAGGACGACGATCGCGATGATGCGCCGTGAGCCCGAGCACGCTGCGATCGACACGCAGCGACGGAAAGAAGTAATAGAACAGCGTCGAGAGCACCACCGCGTTGGCAACGGCCGCCACGATCCGGACGAACAGCCCGGCCATGCCCGTGCGTTGCCGGGTGGAATACAGGCCCACGGCCGCCATGGACGCCAGCGCGAGACCGGCAAACAGGACCGCCGTCGGGAAGATCTCGCCGGTCAGCGTGATGCTGGCCGGATCGTGGCCGTAATAGGCGATGGCCGCCGCCGAGGTAGGGGGCAAACAGCAGCAGCGAGCCCTCGATCATCGCCAGGAGGAGGATCGGGACCTTGACGTACATCTTGAACAGCCGAATCGACAACGCGCGGCGCTCCCTCAGGGCACAGGCAGTTTCTTATCGCCGATCCGTCCGTGGACCCGCGAGCGTGCGACGCGACCGCCCAGTGCCTGCGACATTTTCTCAGTTTTTCCAGTCATCTGCGAGCCGAAGCTGCGGTTTACGCCTTATTTATCTTGCAGTCTATCGGCGCCCGCCTGCCGCGAATGTGACCACCGCTCCCACTTATGTCAAAAGCCGCCACGGTCGCGTGCTGAGCGGGCTCCGAGAATCGTTTGACTTAGTCGCGCCGGTCCATGACAATTCGCGCCCCTCGTGGGGCCATAGCTCAGCTGGGAGAGCGCCTGCATGGCATGCAGGAGGTCACGGTTCGATCCCGTTGGCTCCACCACGACGTCCCCATCGTCTAGAGGCCTAGGACACAACCCTTTCACGGTTGCGACCGGGGTTCGAATCCCCGTGGGGACGCCATTACTTTCCCGCCCGAAAGCAAGAAGCCCGGCACTTGGCCGGGCTCCTCGACGTTAACGCGTAACAGCGGACGCTTCAGGCAGCTTTGCGCCGTCGACTCGAGCGCGAGACCCGCGAGGCCCAGGCCGAGCAGCGCCAGTGAACCCGGTTCAGGTACCGATGCCACCTGTGCCGGTACCAGATCTGTCGCATCGTCGAACCCGGTCACAAATGTGTGGGACGGTCGACGATCGCGCCATACGCGGCCGGCGTCTGCAGGAATACTCGAACCCAAAACGTATCGCCCGGATTAAGTATCGAGGTCAAATGACAGTTGGGTAGCCGCATTCGTTGCGTCGGCGTAGTCGTAAAAATAGCTTTGCCCGAGCAGCGTGAATCCAGGTGCGAACTGGTAGTTATCGAACACAGTCCAGAAATTGTCGTAGCTCGTCGCGCCGCTGACGAGAAAGTCATCGGCGGTGGTGAAAGCGAGGATCGAGGCGTTGATGCCGGACACGCATAGGCCCGAGTCCGGGCAATCCAAGTTCCAATCTGGGACGGATTGGGAGTAGGTCAGCGTGCCGCCAAAAGTGCGGCTGGTGACTTCGGTTCCGGTGTAGGTGTAGCGCTGCAACGCACCGGTGTTTGTATTGAGCCGGTATCCCGCCTCGCTGGCGACGTATGTCTTGATGATCGGCGCGCCGGCGACACCGGATAGTTCTGCCGACGCGGACGTTGTTCCCCATGTTGGGGATGAGACTGTGGCAGTCACCGACCCATCACCGGGCTGCCCACTGACCGAAGAAGCAAAGACATTGCCGGCGCTATCGCAGGGTGTCGACCCCGCCACGCATTCCCTGACCGTGACGTACGTTGAAACGGTGGAATCGATAGACGCGGCGTACGCCCCCATCGGCCCCGCCAACAGCATCACGGCCAGCAATCCCAGAATCTTGGACTTCATCTCGCCCCCCCTTGGTTGGCTTTCTTTCTTGGCGTTGGGCGTGTTGGCTAGGCCTTACGTCGCAGGCTCAGACCCAGTCCCGCGAGGCCGAGGCCCAGCAGCACGAGCGTGCCGGGTTCAGGGACACCCGTACTCGGGCCGTTGATACGAAACGCGCCCATAGGGCGATACCCTGCAGTCCAATAGTTGCCGTTGAAGTAGCCGATGCCATCAATATTAGGGTTGCTGAGGTACCAGTACCACCAGGCGTTACCAACGCCATAGAGCCAGTACTTTTGGCCCGCTGTAAGCATTGTCGAGCCGTTCAAGACCGCATTCGCGAGACCAGCACCGTTGGACACCATCGCCAGCGACTCGAGCGACAGCCCAGTACGTCGTCCGGAATCGGTGTGATATCGAAAACGTCACGGTTACAGGACCAGCGCCGGCTGCCGCTAATCGGCGCGTGCAAGCGACGTCGCATACACCGTGGATCGTCGCAGTGAACTGCCAGGCGAATGGCGTCCCTGCGCTGCTCGTAACCCAAGAAGATCGCGGTATCGAACGAACTGCCCGACCCGAAGTTGCTGTACAAAATGTCGCCGGATGCGGCCCGCAGATCCGGCAGCAGCATCAGGGCCAACCATCCGGAACTTCACTGGCTTCCATTGCCGCCTCCTACCGAAGTTTCTGGCCGGGCGCGCGCGCTCCCGGGCGCAAATGGCCTCCCGTGATGACAAGCAAAATCTGTGCCTTTAGGTCGCCACTCTTGCTGGCTCAGAGAGTTAGCCAGCGAGTGCTGAAATCCCGTCTATTCAACTCATACATACGTAATAAATAGCGACTCGGCGGTAATGCAGTCGCGAGTATGTATTGGCCGCAAGCTGAGCGACGAATGGATAAGTGGTCCGCTGTTGACTTCACGCGGCCCACGCGCCACAGCTGGACCGCTGGTGCAATTTCGCCCAGCTAGAAAGCCAGCGGACAGTCGGTTGGGGGCCCAATGGTCGCTGAGGGGAACGCCACGTTATCTTACCGCCCGAAAACGAGAAGCCCGGCGACATGGCCGGGCTTCTTGACGTTCATGGTGACGGCGGACGCTCAGCGCCGCTTTGCGCCTGCCGGCTCAGGCCTAGACCAGCGAGTCGGACAAGCAGCGCGAGCGTGCCAGGCTCGGGAACCCCATTGAATGTCGCAACACCACCACTGGTGTTGGATGCATTCGGTGAAATGTCGAGCCTGTAGTCGAACGTAGCTCGATTACTGAACGACGTGACGATCGCGAAATATTGCGTTCCAGCCGACAGATTGCTGGCCGCAGTGCATCCGACCAGGCCCGCTGTCGTCGATGCTTGCGAGGCAGTTCGTTACCGCACTGGCTGGATCGATGCCCCGCCATACAGCGCCAGGAAGCTTGTCACGTCCGGAAGTGATCCCAAGGTCAACAATATTCGCGACACTGTGAATCCATAGCTGTCATAGAAGACATTGGTCCCTACGGCGGACAACGTATTGCGGGAGCTCCGGCGAGCGGACGATTGAACGTCGAGTGCGACCCGGACAGAGACGCACTGACCGCCGACGCCTGTGCGGAGCGGCTCGATACTGCAAACCCAAATGCGAGCAGCCCAGAATCTTCAATTTCATGTCGGCATCCTCATTTTTCTTAATTCAACTGCCTACGAAGCGACAGGCGCACCGGGGTGGAATATAGCGCTCGCATTTCAATCCTGTCTGCAAAAAGTTCCGACTTCGCGGGAATTTAAGCGACAGAGTTGACGAAGGAATCAGCCGCAGTGAGCGATCGCCCGATCGAGCCGCTGCAGCGTCGTCTCGCGACCGAGGATCTCGAGCGTGGCATCGATCGGCGGCGACACGGACCCGCCCGACACGGCAACGCGGATCGGCTGCGCGACCTTGCCCATGCCCGCGCCCTGCCTCCGTCGCCACGGCCTGGATGATCTCGTGCAGACCCGGTGCCGACCACGACTCGCAGCGCCGCCATGCGCTCGCGTGCCGTCCTGCAGCAGCGGCGCAGCCTCCGGCGTGAGGTTCTTCTTCGCGGCCTTCTCGTCGTATGACGTGACGTCGCGGAAGAAGAACGTGCTGTTCTCGCGCCATTTCCTTGAGCGTCTTCGCGCGCTCCTGCTGGGCCTTCGCGACGGCGGCGAGCTTCGCCATGTCGTCCGTCTCGATGCCGAGCGCCGCCAGCTGCGGCTGCAGGTACTGCGCGAGCCGCTCCGGCGTCGCGCGCATGATGTGCTGCTGGTTGGTCCACAGCATCTTGTCGAGGTTGAGCGCCGAGGCGCCCTTGTTGACGTCGTGGATGTCGAACAGCTGCTGCATCTCCTCGAGCGTGAAGATCTCCTGGTCGCCGTACGACCAGCCGAGGCGACCGAGGTAGTTCAGCAGGCCCTCGGGCAGGAAACCGTCGTCGCGGTACTGCAGGCAGCTGACCGCGCCGTGGCGCTTGGAGAGCTTGGCGCCGTCCGGGCCCAGGATCATCGGCACGTGCGCATACAGCGGCGGCTCGACGCCCAGCGCGCGCAGCATGTTGATCTGGCGCGGCGTGTTGTTGATGTGGTCGTCGCCGCGGATGACGTGCGTGACCTTCATGTCGTAGTCGTCGACGACGACGCAGAAGTTGTACGTCGGCGTGCCGTCGGAGCGCGCGATGATCAGGTCGTCGAGCTCGCCGCTGTCGAACGTGATCGGCCCGTGGACGACGTCGTTGACGACGACCGAGCCTTCGTCCGGGTTGAGGAAGCGCACCACCGGATTCACGCCCGGCACCGGCTCCTTGCGATGCCGGCAGCGGCCGTCGTAGCGCGGCTTTTCCTTGCGCGCGGTCTGCCCGGCGCGCATCTCGTCCAGTTCTTCCTTCGAGCAGTAGCAGTGGTAGGCCTTGCCCTCGCGCAGGAACTGCTCGATGACCTCGCCGTACCGGCTCCATGCGCTGCGTCTGGTAGAACGGGCCCTCGTCGTGGTCGAGCCCGAGCCACTTCATGCCCTCGAGGATCGCGTTGACCGCCTCGGGGGTGGAGCGCTCGCGGTCCGTGTCCTCGATGCGCAGGATGAACTGTGCCGCCGTGGCGGCGCGCATAGAGCCAGCAGAACAGCGCGGTGCGGACGCCGCCGATGTGCAGCATGCCGGTCGGGCTGGGGGCGAAACGGGTGCGGACGGTCATGCGGACACCGGGGTCGTCGGAAAGCCGCGCAGTTTACCTTCTTAACGCCCTCTCCCGCCGCTTCGGCGGGAGAGGGTGCTCCTTCACTCCAATCACTAGCAGCCGGACGTTCAGCCCGCTTTACGTCGGCGCCCCAGGCCGAGACCGGCAAGGCCGAGTCCGAGAAGCGCGAGAGAGCCGGGTTCGGGGACCTGGCTTGGGGGGGTTGAGCGGATAGTGGCCAGGTTGAAAATCGCATTGCTGATCGAACCGGTCAGCGTCTGCCGCGCGCCGGTTCCACTGGTGTTCGGAAAGCTCACGTCGTTGACGGTGAAGAAGAACGATCCACTCCCGTCCGGCGCCGCTGAAGTTGATGGTCTGGCCCAGGCCGAAGTCGAAGAACACGTTGTTGGCATTGATCTTGTTGATCGTCCCCGCCACGGTCGCAACGATCGGGTTTGCCGGGTTCGCGCCGCTCGGCATCGTGAAGGTGACATGAGGTTGAAGTTGCCGGTCGCCGTGATTCCGGGATTCCTGGCTCGGCAAGCGGCACGGTAAAAGTCCCAAGGTCCGCCAGCATGGCGCTGCCGCCCGGCGTAGCGCCGAGCCCGAAGTCGGCGCCGGTGAAGCTGAGGTAGTTCGCCGTAGTAGCAGTCCGAGAAGCTTCCCGCGGTCGAGCCCTGCGTAGCTGATCTCCACCGCGTTCGACGGCAGCGCGCACGCCAGCAGAAATGCCGAGACCGCCAACTTGCCGAGGATTGAGTTGATGTTCTTCATGAGTTGCCTGAACGCACCGTGGAGGGATGTCCATCCACTCAAAGCAAGAGCCGTGCCATCCGGCTAAAGCCTTGTTCTAGTTGGGAAAACAGACCCGACCATGACATCGCCTGCTGCGGCGGGTAAAGGAACTCGACAGCCTCCGATTTCACTTAACGTGCGCTGGAGGCCCGCTTTCGTGACGCGGTTCCCGGTTTGGACGCGGTTGCGCGCTCGCATGGCCCGCGCGCGGATGTCAGAAATCTCGACATTCCCTGTCGGCTGGGCATATCGAGCGACGCTCGCATCCCGTCTGGACCCCGCGCGGCAAGGTATTGTTGAACCCTGCGGCACCGTCGCCCGAGTCTTCTGCACTTGGTCAAGATCAATCGAACCTTGGGCCTGCTGGTCGTCGGCGCACTGCTCGCCGCGCTGCTCGCGATCGCCCTGCCGACCACGACGCTGTGGCAACGGACGCTCGCCGATGCCGGCCACGGTCCGATCTTCGCGGGCATCGCCATCGTGCTGCTCGCGATGCAGGCGGACACGGACGGGCGTCACTCGTCCGCCGCATTCCTGCGGGCCTTCGCCCTCGCCGTTGCGCTCGGCATCGCGACGGAGATTGCGCAGATCTGGATGCCGAACCGCAGCGTTTCAGCGATGGACGTGCTGCACGACGCCGCGGGCGCCGTGCTCGGCCTGCTGCTGGTGGCTTTCATCGAAAACCGCCTGCGGAAGACTCCCGTTGAAAAATCTGCTGGCCGCGCTGCCCTGCTGGCCGCCCTGGGGGTCGTCGCGCTGGTCGTGCTGGCCTGGCAGCCCGTCACCAGTGCCTGGGCCTATGCACAACGCAGCCGCGCGTTCCCGACCCTTGCACCCATGGGAAGCGTCGCTGATGCGGCGTTCGCCGGGGCCCGGAATGCCGCCGTGACCCGCGCGTCAGTCCCGCCAAAGTGGCAGCGTCCCGACGATGGCGAGGCGATGCGACTTGCATTCGAATCGGGATCGACGCCTGCGCTCGAGATTTTCGAGCCTGCGCCGGACTGGCGCGGCTATCGACGCATCGCGCTCGACATCACCAATCCCGGCTCTGCTCCGCTGGTGTTGGCGCTGCGCATCCTCGACCGCCAGCACAACTGGGAGCACGCGGATCGCTTCAACCTGCCGCTGGTCATCGCGCCGGAAACTCGCAGGCTCGTCGAGGTGCCACTCATCGACGTGGAAACCGCGCCGGCGCAACGGCACATGGACATGACGGCCATCGCCAACGTGATGCTGTTTGCGCCCCAGCCCGTGCCGATGCGTGAGTTCTACGTTTCACGAATCTGGCTGGATTAGAAATATGGTGGGCGGTAGTGGGATTGAACCACTGACCCCTGCCGTGTGAAAGCAGTGCTCTACCGCTGAGCTAACCGCCCTTTGCGAAGGGCGCGTAGTTTAGGGGCCGGACTGTGAGGGTCAAATCGGCGCCGGGAACCACTCCCGGGTCCGGCCCGTGAGGCGGTAATAGACCAGGCCCACCCATTCGTGAACGGCCGCGTCGAATCCCGAGAGGTTCGCGGCGATCTGGAACGAGCCGGAGTTCCAGGAACCCGGCACCGCCCAGTAATCCGCAGGCTGCGCCACGATTCCGGTCCACCCGGCGGCGCGGAAGCAGGCGATGGTGCGCGGCATGTGCAGCGCCGTGGTGACGACGACCCAGGTCTCCCCCGGCTGCGGGTCCACCAGCGCGTAGGTATTCGCAGCGTTGTCGCAGGTGTCGGTCGAGCGCTCCTCGAAGGTGATGCGTTGCGGATCGAGGCCCACGCTGCCGAGGATCGCGGCGGCCACCGCGGTCTGCGTTTCGAGCGGGCCCTTGCCCGGCTCGCGGCGCGGTCCACCGGAGAAGACGATCCGCGCCTTGGGGTAGCGCGCGGCAAGTCGCAGGGTCGTGAGGTAGCGTCCGCCATGCGCGCCAACCTGCGGCTCGCCGAAGCGCTCCGATGCGGCGGGTCGCTCGGCGCCGGCGAGCAGCACGATGCCCGTGATGTCGGGTGGCAGCTGGGTTGCGGAAAGCGTGCTTCGAGCGGATGCGCGAGATAAATGGAGGTCGGCAACAGGCCGAAGAGGAGCAGCGCGGCGCCGCCGAGCAGCGTGAACCAGCGGCCGGTGCGCGGTCGTCGCAGTGCCAGCAGCATCGCGCCGACCAGCAGGGACAGCAGGATCAGTTGCGAGGGACTGAGCAGCGACCAGAGCAACCAGCGAATCGACATGAAGCAGTGCCCTCACCCGCCCCCAGCCCGTCACCCTGCCGAGGCGACCTCTCCCGCGAAGCGGGAGAGGTGGGAATCAGCCGGGCTCCCCGCCGATCAACTGCAGCAGCTCCTGGGTCTTGTCGCGCATCAGCGCCTCGTTGCCGCGGCTCTCGACGTTCAGGCGCACCAGCGGCTCGGTGTTCGACGAGCGCAGGTTGAAGCGCCAGTGGTCGAACTCGACGCTGACGCCGTCGGTGTGGTCGATGTTACTGGCCATCGGCGCGTACTTGGCCATGCACCTCGGCGATCGTCGCCTTGGCGTCGGGCACGCGGCGGTTGATCTCGCCGCTCGCGGGGAACAGCGCCGCATGCGCTCGCCGACCAGCTCGGACAGCGGCTTGCCCGTCGTGCACATCAGCTGCGTCACGAGCAGCCACGGGATCATGCCGCTGTCGCAGTAGGCGAAATCGCGGAAGTAGTGGTGCGCGCTCATCTCGCCGCCGTAGACGCCGTCGACCTCGCGCATCGTCTGCCTTGATGAACGCGTGGCCGGACTTGGACTGCACGGCCTCGCCGCCCATGCGCTGCACGATGTCGAGCGTGTTCCAGGTCAGCCGCGGGTCGTGGACGATGCGCCCGCCCGGGTGCTGCTGCAGGAACGCCGCCGCCAGCAGGCCGACGATGTAGTAGCCCTCGATGAAGCTGCCCTGCTCGTCGAACAGGAAGCAGCGGTCGAAGTCGCCGTCCCACGCGATCGCGCAGTCGGCGCCGTGCTTCGCGCAGCGCCTCGACCGGCGCCGCGGTGGTTCTCGATCAGCATCGGGTTCGGCACGCCGTTCGGGAACGTGCCGTCCGGCTCGTGGTGCACCTTGATGAACTTGAACGGCAGGTGCTGCTCGAGCTGGTCGATGATCAGCCCCGCGCCGCCGTTGCCGGCGTGCACGACGATCTTGAGCGGCTTGAGCTTCGAGCGGTCGACGTACGACAGCAGGTGCTCGATGTACTCGGGCATGATGTCGACGGCGAAACGCTCGCCGACGCGCGCCGGCTTGGCGAACTCGCCGGCCTCGGCCAGCTTGCGGATGTCCTGCAGGCCGGTGTCGCCGCTGATCGGGCGCGAGCCCTCGCGCACGAACTTCATGCCGTTGTAGTCCGGCGGGTTGTGGCTCGCCGTGACCATGATGCCGCCGTCCATCTCGCGCGCGAACGTCGCGAAGTAGACGACCTCGGTGCCGCAGAGGCCGATGTCGTAGACGTCGACGCCGGAGTCGAGCAGGCCCTGCTCGAGCGCCTTGCAGAGCAGCTCGCTCGAGAGGCGGATGTCGCGGCCGACGACCACGCGTCTTCGGCTTGACGAACTCCGCGTAGGCGCGGCCGATGCGGTAGGCGACGTCCTCGTTGAGCTCGTCCGGGATGCGGCCGCGCACGTCGTAGGCCTTGAAGCCTGCAATCGTGATCGGGTTCATTCGTTGTGGTCCATGAAAAAGCCCTCACCCTTACCCTCTCCACTGCGTGGAGCAGCCGGGTCTTACTTTGGTCGTTCCTTCGCGTCCGTAGACGTCTTCGAAGCGGACGATGTCGTCCTCGCCGAGGTAACTGCCCGACTGCACTTCGATGATGTGCAGCGTCACCTTGCCCGGGTTCTCGATGCGGTGCCGGGTGCCCATCGGGATGTAGGTCGATTCGTTCTCGCCGAGCAGGAAGGTCTCCTCGCCCCGCGTGATGCGCGCCGTGCCCGACACGACGATCCAGTGCTCCGCACGATGATGGTGCAGCTGCAGCGACATCGACGCGCCCGGCTTCACGACCAGCCGCTTGACCTGGAAGCGGTCGCCGTTGTCGATGCTGTCGTAGCTGCCCCACGGGCGGAACACCTCGCGGTGCAGCGCCGATCTCGTAGCGGCCCTGCGCCTTGAGCTGCGCGACGAGCGCCTTGACGTCCTGCACGCGGTCGCGGGGCGCGACGAGCACGGCGTCCTTGGTCTCGACGACGACGTGATCCTTGAGGCCCACGGCGCCGATCAGCCGGCTGGTGGAATGCAGGTAGCAACCCGTCGTGTCTTCGGTCAGCACGTCGCCCGCGGTGACGTTGCCCTTGGCGTCGCGCGGCAACGCGTCCTGCAGCGCCGCCCAGGAGCCGACGTCGCTCCAGCCCGCGTCGAGCGGCACGACGACTGCCGCCGTCGGTCTTTTCCATGACCGCGTAGTCGATCGAGTCGCTCGGGACAGGCTGCGAACTGTTCCTTCGGCAGCCGCGTGAAATCGAGGTCGCGTGTCGCGCCGGCGACGGCGGCTTCGCACGCCGCGAGCATCGCCGGCGCGTGGCGCTTCAGCTCCGCCAGGTAGACGCGCGGCGCGGAACATGAACATGCCGCTGTTCCAGTAGTAGTCGCCCGCGGCGACGTACTTCTCGGCGGTCGCGGCGTCGGGCTTCTCGACGAACTGCTGGACCGGGAACGCCGGACCCTGGCCCGCCGCGCGGCGGATGTAGCCGTAGCCCGTCTCGGCGCGATCCGGCACGACGCCGAAGGTGACGAGCTTGCCGGCTTCGGCGGCCTCGAGACCTGCGGACACGGCCTGCTTGAACGCCTCGACGTCGCGCAGCACGTGATCGGCGGGCAGCACCAGCAATACCGGGTCGGCATCGCGCTTGCCCTTGCCTTGGCGCTGGCCCTGGTTCTTGCCCGCAGTCTCGAGCGCCACCAGTGCGGCCACGGCCACGGCCGGAGCCGTGTTGCGGCCGATCGGCTCGAGGATGATGGCCTGCGCCGGCGTGCCGAGCTCGCGCAGCTGCTCGGCCACCATGAAGCGGTGGCTCTCGTTGCAGACCACCACGGGCGCCTCGAGGCCCGGCAGGCCGGTCACCCGGGCCACCGTCTCCTGCAGCATCGTCCGCTCGCCGACCAGCGGCAGCAGTTGCTTGGGGTAGAGCTCGCGCGAGAGCGGCCAGAGCCGCGTCCCGGAGCCGCCCGAGAGGACCAGGGGGATCAACATGCGCCGGATTATCCTTGTGGAGCCGAGGCGTATCCGGTCAATTTTATCCCCTCTCCCCGGAATTTTCCGACGGCTGCGCTGCTGCAAACCTGTGATATATATACTCGATATATACGGAGGTGAAGGATGACCGCAACCGCCAGGAAGCTGCTGGTCGGCTTTCGCGACAAGGACAACCGGTTTGGCGTGACGCGCGCAACGCTCGGCAGGCTCGCCGAAACGCTCGGCCTCAACGAAACCCAGGTCGTGCACTACGCCTTGAGCCAGTTGGCGCGCACCGAATTGCCCGCCTATGAGCCCGACGATGGCCCGCTGACCAGGCGCGAAATCCAGGCCATTCAAAAGGCGGCCGGCGGTCGTCGCGGCAAGTCCGTCAAGGCCTCGCTGTTTTGAGGCATGCAGAGAAAGCGTGGCCGCCGCCGGACGTCGGGCAGATCGTATGGTGCCGATTCCCTGAGTTGTCGGCGCTCAAGCCAGGACGCAAGCCGCGTCCGGCGCTCGTCTTGCGCGTGTTCGATGACGAAGCACCGGTCTACCGGGTCCTGGTTGCTTATGGAACGAGCCAACGCACCGAAAAACTGTTCGCGGGCGAATTCCGCCTGGACCCAGCGGACGGCGAGGCGTACCGGCTCGCTGGCTTGAGCAGCGCCACCAAGTTCAACCTCGCTGCGCATGTCGAGTTGCCCTACACGGACACATGGTTCGCACCGCCGCCTGGCTCGCCGCATGGCCACACACCCAAGCTCGGGATCCTGCACCCCAGTGTGTACCGCCGCGTCGAAGCTGCGTGGCGCGTCGTCGGCTCGTTGAGGGACTGAGTAGTCTCCTCCGGGCCTCGTCCGATGATGCCCACATAATGAGCCGTTTTATGCCATTAAGATGTTGACTTAACTACATAAATTCGTATGATACTGTATATATAAACAGTCTCGTCGGGAGCGTGTCATGGACGACGTTCAAACCCCGTTTTGGACCAGGCCCGGGCGGTGGCGCTGACGATCGAGCCACCCGTGTCCGGCCTCTCCACCCGCGACCTCGCCGCCCAGATCACCGAGCTCGCCGGCCACCTCAACGCGGCCAACCATCGCTGGCTGGTGCTGATCGCCGAGTTCGACCGCCGCCAGGCCTGGTCGGACGGCCTGACGCGGTCCTGCGCCCACTGGCTCGGCTGGAAGTGCGGCCTCGACCTGGGTGCCGCCCGCCAGAAGGTGCGCGTGGCCCGGGCGCTCGAGGCGCTGCCGAAGATCTCTGCGGCGATGGGTCGCGGCGAGCTGAGCTACTCCAAGGTGCGCGCCGTGACGCGTGTCGCGACACCGGCGACGGAGGACGTGCTGCTCAACGTCGCACTGCACGGCACGGCGCATCACGTCGAGATGCTGGTCCGGCAGTTCCGCCGCGTGCAGGAGGTCGAGGAGCTCTCGCGCGAGGCGCGCCAGCAGGCGCAACGGGGCCTCACCTACTTTCACGACAGCGACGGTTCGCTGGTCGTCAGGTTGCAGCTGCCGGCCGAAACCGGTGCACTGCTGCTGCGCGCGCTCGAGGCCGCGTTGCCCGAGATTCCGCTGCCGGATCATTGTAAAGATGCGCTACACGTTTCCGCGGAACCGTCGCAGGTCGTCACACGCGGCACGACGGGCGGATGCGCTCGTCGTCGTCGCGGAGAGTTTCCTGAAGCAGGGGCCCGCTGCGCTTGAACGGCGGTGAGCGCCACCAGGTCGTCGTGCACGTCGATGCTCGAGACGCTGCACGCCCGTGAGCCCGGCCGTTGCGAGCTGGAGGACGGTCCGGCACTGCCCGTGGAGACGGCCCGGCGCCTCGCCTGTGACTGCAGCATCGTCGAGCATCCTCGAGGACGGCGCAGGGCGAGCCGCTCGATGTCGCCCGCAAGACCCGCAGCATTCCGCCGGCGCTGCGTCGCGCTCTACGCGCACGCGATCGCGGCTGCGTGTTCCCCGGCTGCACCCACCAGCGCTACGTCGACGGCCACCACATCCAGCACTGGGCCGAGGGTGGTGCGACCAAGTTGTCCAATCTCGTCTCGCTGTGCCGCTTCCATCACCGCGCGGTGCACGAGGGCGGCTTGCGCGTCGAGCGCTGCGACGACGGCGCCTGGCGCTTCATCGGCCCGCGCGGCCAAACCTTTGAGTCGGTGCTGCCCGATCGCACGCGGCCGCTGTCGCACTGGACGTGCTGCCGCGCCAGCACGAGCACGCCGGCCTTCGCATCGACGCCCGCACGGCCGCGACGCGCTGGCGGGGCGAGCGCATGGACTATCGGATTGCAGTGGATGCGTTGCTCTATCGCGAGCGCGGACACGCCTCGCCCCCGCAGCTCCGGGGAAACAGCCGTCGCATTCGGCCAATGAATTGACATACCAAATATGGTATAGATATTATTTGTCATGTGGCGAATTGAGGAGCATCGTCGGGTAGACAAGCAACTGTCCGGTGCGGTGCCGCTGGAGATTCTCAAGCGCTACGAGAAGTGGAAAGACATTGCCGCGCTCTCGGGGCCGCCCGGGTTACGCGCCATCAAGGGATTTCACGATGAAGCCCTTTCCGGCGAGTGGAAAGGTCATCGCTCTTCCCGTCTCGGCTCGAGGTGGAGAGTGATCTACCGCGTTGCAGCGAACGTGTTACTGATACAGGTCATTCAGGTCACGCCCCACGATTATCGGAGACCGTGAGATGAAAGAATTCAGGCTAGCCAAGCGGCGCATCGAGGTTTCCGTCGGCGATTCGGTGCGCATTCTCCGCGAGCTCCAGGAGCTCACGCAGGGCCAGCTCGCCGAACTGACGGGTATTCCGCAGTCCACGATCTCGGCCATTGAGAATGACCGGGTCAACCTGGGGGTTGAGCGGGCAAAGGTGCTGGCGCGAGGGCTCAAGTGTCATCCGGCGGTACTGGTATTCCCGAACTGGGACATCGCCAGTGAGTCGGCGGCATAACAAGGCGAAGTTCTGCGTGAACTTTGTCTCGAGCCGCCAGGCGTGACCGTCGCAGACGCGGCTACGGCGCGCGGGAGGGTTTACTCCCCGCGCCCGATGCCGTAGTACTTGAGCCCGAAACTCTTCACAAACGCCGGGTCGTACAGGTTGCGGCCGTCGAAGATGGCCTTGCTGGCCAGCGCATCGCGCATGGCGTCGAAGTCGGGGCTGCGGAACTCCTGCCACTCCGTGACGATCGCCAGCGCATCGGCGCCCACCAGTGCCGCTTCCGCATCCTTCGGCCAGCACCAGGTCGTCGCGCTGGCCATAGATTCGCGCGGCCTCGCCCATCGCGACCGGGTCGTAGGCCTGCACCTTCGCGCCGGCGCCCCACAGCGCCTCGATCAGCACGCGGGCCGGCGCCTCGCGCATGTCGTCCGTGTTCGGCTTGAACGCCAGGCCCCACACGGCAATCGTCTTGCCCTTGAGCTTGCCGCCGAAGAACTTGCTGATCTTCTGGAACAGCACTTCCTTCTGGTTCTTGTTGACGGCCTCGACCGACTTGAGCAGCTTCGCGTCGAAGTCGTATTCGCCGGCGCTGTGCACGAGCGCCTTCACGTCCTTCGGGAAGCACGAGCCGCCGTAGCCTGCGCCCGGATAAATGAAGCTGAAGCCGATGCGCGCATCCGAGCCGATGCCGACGCGGACCTTCTCGATGTCCGCGCCCATGCGCTCGGCGAGGTTCGCGATCTCGTTCATGAAGCTGATCTTGGTCGCGAGCATCGCGTTGGCCGCGTACTTGGTCAGCTCCGCCGAACGCACGTCCATCACGATCATGCGATCGCGACTGCGCGTGAACGGATCGTAGAGGGTCTTGAGCAACTCGGCCGTGCGCGGATTGTCCGTGCCGACGACGACGCGGTCGGGCTTCATGAAGTCGGCGATCGCGGCGCCTTCCTTCAGGAACTCGGGGTTCGAGACGACGTCGAACTCGATCTTCACGCCGCGCTCGCCGAGCGTCTGGTCGATGCGCTCGCGCACCTTGTCCGCGGTGCCGACCGGCACGGTCGACTTGTCGACGACGACCCGGTACTCGGTCATGTGCCGGCCGATGGTCTCGGCGACGGCGAGCACGTGCGAGAGGTCGGCCGAGCCGTCTTCCTCGGGCGGGGTGCCGACCGCGATGAACTGGAACAGGCCGTGCCGGATGCCCTCCTCCGCGTCGGTCGTGAACTTCAGGCGCCCCTTCTCGAAGTTGCGCTTGACCAGCACGTCGAGGCCCGGCTCGTGGATCGGGATGTCGCCCTGCTGCAGGCGCGCGACCTTGCCGGCGTCGATGTCGACGCAGACGACGTGATTGCCCGCTTCGGCGAAGCACGCGCCGGTGACGAGGCCGACATAGCCCGAACCGAATACTGTAACTCTCACGTGCAAGCCTTTGAATTTATTGCGGACAGCACGTCCGTGGGGCCCACCCTTAACAGCGAATTCTAGCAGAGCGCACGCGCGGTGCCGAAGCGTCGATCGCCTCGGCAGCCATTTCTTGCAGCATCCGCCCGATATTCCGCTTGCGGGTATGCTTTGAATGACTAAACTAAGTTTAGTTTACTGTTGCTACAACACGCGGACACTTGAGGATCCCATGACCGTCACCGTCATCAACATCCATGAAGCCAAGACCCACCTCTCCCGCATCGTGGAGGACGTGGCCGCGGGCGCCGAGGTGATCATCGCCAAGGCCGGCCGGCCAGTGGCCCGGCTCGTGCCGCTCGAACCTGCCGTGAAGAAAAAGCACCTGGGCCTGTTGCGCGGTGCATTCAGCGTCCCCGACGACTTCGATGCCCCGCTGCCGCAGGACGTCCTCGACGCCTTCGAGGGCAAGTAAGTGCGGATCATCCTCGACACACACGTATTGCTGTGGTCGCTGCTGGCACCAAAGCGACTCTCGGCGCGAGAGCGTGAACTAATCGATGACGGCGAAGTGCTGGTGAGTGCCGCCACGATGTGGGAAATCGGCATCAAGTCCGCGATTGGCAGGCTCGACTGCAATCCACGGCAGATCCTCGATGCGATCCAACCGGCCGGGTTCGAGCCCCTCCCGATCACTGGTCTGCACGCCGTGACCGCAGCAGCACTGCCGCGACTGCATGCCGACCCGTTCGACCGCATGCTGGTCGCGCAGGCTCAGGTGGAGTCGGCGCTGCTCGTCACACGCGACACGGCACTTCGTGCCTACGGCCCCTTGGTCACGCTGGTGTGACCCTGCTCCGCGGGCGTTCAGACGCCCGCACGCCGCCTGAGCGCCGCGACGCACCGCTCTGCCGTCTTGCCGTCCCACAGGGCCGGCTTGCGACCGGTAGGCCAGCGGCCAGCCAGGACTTCGCCGATCTGCTGGTAGAGATTCTCCGGCTTCACCAGGCGGTTCGAGCCCTCGCTGACGGTGATCGGACGCTCGGTGTTCTCGCGCAGGGTCAGGCACGGGATGCCGAGGTACGTGCTCTCTTCCTGGACGCCGCCCGAATCGGTGATGACCGCCCGGGAACTGCGCACGAGGTTCATGAACTGGATGTAGCCGAGCGGCTCGGTGAGGGTGATTCTGGCACCGGAGCCCTCACCCGCCCTTCGGGCACCCTCTCCCACGCTCGCGTGGGAGTGGGCTGGGGAGAGGGCCTGGTGAGGGCCTCCATCAGCCCGAACTCTTCGAGCTTCTTGCGCGTCCGCGGGTGCACCGCGAAGACGAGCGGCAGGTCCTGCGACACGGCCACCAGTTGCCGCACGAGCGGCTCGAGCGTCTCGCGGCGATCCACGTTGGAGGGCCGGTGCAACGTGACGACGGCGTAATTGCCGGGCTCCAGGCCCATCGCCTCGCGCGTGCCGTCGGCCTCGATCTGGCTGCGCATCATTTCGAACGAGTCGAGCATGATGTTGCCGACGCGGTCGATCTTCGACTCCGGCACGCCCTCGCGCGCCAGGTGCTCGTCCGCGTCCGGCGACGGCGTCCAGAACACGTCGCAGATCGCGTCGGTCACCAGCCGGTTGATTTCCTCGGGCATGCGCCGGTCACCGCTGCGCAGGCCGGCCTCGAGATGGACGACCGGGATCCAGAGCTTGGTACCGACCTGGGCGCAGGCCGCGGTCGAATTCACGTCGCCCACGACCACGATCCAGTCGGGCTTCTCGCGCAGCGCCAGCTTTTCGTAGGCGATCATCACGCCGCCGGTCTGCTCCGCGTGCGTGCCGCTGCCGACTTCGAGGTTGAAGTGCGGCTTGGGCAGCCCGAGGTCGCGGAAGAACGCGTCCGACATGTTCGCGTCGTAGTGCTGGCCGGTGTGGACGATCTGCGGATTGCACCAGGGCTCTTTGGCGAGCGCGTGGTACAGCGGCGCGATCTTCATGAAGTTGGGCCGCGCGGCCGCGATCAGGTGGACGGTGATCTGGGTGGTCATGGGAATCCGGGGCCCGCGCGGCGGTGCAACCGCCTTCTGATGCGCGAGTTTAGGACGACGAGCGGGCCAAAAACGAGGTGCTGGTCGAAATTCGCAGGCACCAGTCACTCACGCCCTGGCGCCCGCATCCCGACAATTCCGGGTCGCGAATTAGTGCAATAATTTCGGGCAGCACGAAGCCTTGCTCATTCCAGGCACGGCCAGCGGCAGCAATTCGCAGGACGTCAGGTATATCGACCGTGCTTTTAGTAACAGGTGGCGCCGGTTTCATCGGCAGCAACTTCGTCCTGGACTGGCTGGAAGCCATTGGCGAGCCGGTCCTGAACCTGGACGCCCTGACCTACGCGGGCAATCTCGAGAATCTGCGCAGCCTGGAGAACAACCCGGCGCACGTCTTCGTGCACGGCGACATTTGCGATCGACTCCTGCTCGACCGTCTGCTGGCGCAATACCGGCCCCGCGCCATCGTCCATTTCGCGGCGGAAAGCCACGTGGACCGGAGCATCCACGGCCCGGCCGCGTTCATGGCGACCAACGTCACCGGCACGTTCACGCTGCTCGAGGCGCACGCCAGTACTGGTCGTCGCTCGACCGAACCGAACCGAGGCCGAGTTTCGATTCCTGCACGTCAGCACGGACGAGGTGTACGGTTCACTGGGGCCGACGGATCCACCGTTCACCGAGAACCACCCGTACGAGCCCAACAGCCCCTATTCGGCGAGCAAGGCCGCGAGCGACCACCTGGTGCGCGCCTGGCACCACACCTATGGCTTGCCGGTGCTGACGACGAACTGCAGCAACAACTACGGGCCCTATCATTTCCCGAGAAGCTGATCCCGCTGATGATCGTCAACGCGCTGGCGGGCAAGCCGCTTGCCCGTGTATGGCGACGGCCGGCAGGTGCGCGACTGGCTGTACGTCAAGGACCATTGCAGCGCAATCCGCGAAGTGCTGGCACGCGGCAGGGTCGGCGAGACCTACAACATCGGCGGCTGGAACGAGAAGCCGAACATCGAGATCGTCCGCACGATCTGCCGGCTGCTCGACGAACTGCGCCCGGATCCTGCCGGCAGCTACGAGCGGCTGATCACCCACGTGACGGATCGCCCGGGCCACGACCGCCGGTATGCGATCGACGCACGCAAGATCGAGCGCGAACTCGGCTGGCGCCCCGCCGAGACCTTCGAAACCGGAATCCGCAAGACCGTGCAGTGGTACCTCGACCACCCGGAGTGGGTGGCCAACGTGCAGTCAGGCGCGTACCGGGAATGGGTCGGAAAGAACTACGCGTCGAGGACCGTCGCTTTGAAGATCCTGCTCTTCGGCAAGAACGGCCAGGTCGGCTGGGAACTGCAGCGTTCGCTCGCGCCCCTCGGCGACGTCACCGCTCTCGACCGGGAGGACGTGGCTCCGTTTTCGGGCGACCTGACCGACCCGGACGTCCTGGCGCGAGACGATCCGCAGGGTTCGCCCCGACGTCATCGTGAACGCGGCGGCACACACCGCCGTGGACAAGGCGGAGAGCCGAAGCCGGAACTGGCGCGCGCCCTCAACGCCACGGCGCCCGGCGTCATGGCGCGGGAGGCACGGGCGAGCGGAGCATTGCTGGTCCACTACAGCACGGACTACGTCTTCGACGGCTCCGGCACGAAGCCGCGGACTGAGGACGATCCCACCGGGCCGCTGAACGTCTACGGCCAGACCAAGCTCGAAGGCGAAGAGCATGGTCCGGGCCAGCCGGCGGCTCGCACCTGATTTTTCGAACGAGCTGGGTGTACGCTGCACGCGGCCACAATTTCGCGCGCACGATGCTGCGGCTGGCGGCCGAACGCGACGAGTTGCAGGTGATCGACGATCAGCACGGCGCACCGACGGGCGCGGACCTGCTGGCCGACGTGACGGCCCACGCGATCCGGGCTGTCCGTGCGCAGGCCCGAGCTTTGCCGGCACCTACCACCTCGTCGCCGCCGGGGAGACGACCTGGTAGGGCTACGCCCGGCACGTGATCGCGCGCGGCTCGTGCGGCAGGGCCGCCCGCTGCGAGTCGCCGAGGATGCGATCAGGCCGGTACCGACCTCGGCGTTCGTCACGCCGGCGAGGCGCCCGCTCAACTCGAGGCTGGCGACCCGCAAAGCTGCAGGATACGTTTGGACTCGTCCTTCCCGACTGGAAGACGGGCGTCGACCGGATGCTGGTCGAAGTGTCCTCGAGCGACTGACTACGCGAATCTGATGAGGAACTGACATGCAGCGCAAGGGCATCATTCTCGCGGGCGGCTCCGGCACCCGCCTGCATCCGGCCACCTTGTCGATCAGCAAGCAGTTGCTGCCGATCTACGACAAGCCCATGGTGTATTACCCGCTCGTCGACCCTGATGCTGGCCGGCATCCGCGACGTGCTCGTCATCAGCACGCCGCAGGACACGCCGCGCTTCGAGGCCCTGCTCGGCGACGGCAGTCGCTGGGGCATGAACCTGAGCTACTGCGTGCAACCGAGCCCGGACGGCCTGGCGCAGGCCTTCATCCTCGGACGGCAGTTCGTCGGCGGCAAGCCCGAGCGCCCTCGTGCTCGGCGACAATATTTTCTACGGCCACGATTTCGCGCCGTTGCTCAGGCGCGCCAGCGCGCGGACCGAGGGCGCGACCGTCTTCGCCTACCACGTGAACGATCCCGAGCGGTACGGCGTCGTGGAGTTCGACGCCCGGCAGCGCGCGATCTCGATCGAGGAAAAGCCGCGAGCGCCGAAGAGCAACTACGCGGTGACCGGGCTCTACTTCTACGACGAGCAGGTCTGCGACATCGCGGCGAGCATCAAGCCGAGCGCCCGCGGGGAACTCGAAATCACCGAGGTCAATGCCCGGTACCTGGAGCAGCGCGCCCTCGAAGTCGAGATCATGGGTCGCGGCTATGCCTGGCTCGATACCGGCACGCACGACAGCCTGCTCGAGGCCGGCCAGTTCATCGCGACGATCGAGAAGCGCAGGGACTGAAGGTCGCGTGCCCGGAAGAGATCGCGTACCGATCCGGCTGGATCGATGCAGCCCAGCTCGAGACGCTGGCCGAACCGCTGCGCAAGAACGGCTACGGGCAGTACCTGCTGAGCATCCTGCGCGAGAACGGGTGTTCTGATGAAGGTCATCCCGACCGACCTGCCGGAGGTACTGATCCTCGAGCCCAGGGTCTTCGGCGACGAGCGCGGCTTCTTCATGGAGAGCTACAACCGCCGGGCCTTCAATGAGGCCGTGGGTCACGACGTCGATTTCGTGCAGGACAACCACTCGCGCTCGGCGCGCGGCGTCCTGCGCGGGCTTGCATTACCAGTTGCCGCCGCATGCCCAGGGCAAGCTGGTCCGCGTCACGTCCGGGCGAGTCTTCGACGTGGCGGTGGACGTCCGACGCAGCAGCCCGCACTTCGGAAAATGGGTCGGGTGTCGAACTGAGCGCGGAGAACCATCGGCAGCTGTGGATTCCACCGGGGTTCGCGCATGGCTTCCTGGTGCTGAGCGAACGCGCCGATTTTCTCTACAAGACGACGGAGTACTACGCGCCGCAGGCCGAACGCGCGATTCGGTGGGACGACGCGAGACTCGCCATCGCCTGGCCTGCAGTCGACGCTCCAATCGTCGTTTCCGGGAAGGATGCCGGGGCATCGGCATTCGACCAGGCTGGCCGTCTTCGAATGAATCACCGCTAATCAGCGCGCCAGCGCTGCACCTGGGCCAGCAATGCCTGCAGGTGCGGCGAACCACCGGCCAGCGAACCCGACTTCACGCCGACGGCCATCGGCGCCGCGAGCTTCTTGCCGAGCTCGACGCCCCACTGGTCGAACGGGTTGACGTCCCAGATCACGGACTGCACGAACACCTTGTGCTCGTACCAGCGCGACCAGCTTGCCGAGCGTGCGCGGACCGAGGCGCGGGAACAGGATCACGCTGCTCGGGCGATTGCCGACGTGCACCTTGTGCGGCACCAGCCGCTCGATCTCGGCCGGCGCCGTGCCCTTCGCACTGCAGGTCGTCCGCACCTGCGCCGCCGTCTGGCCGAAGGCGAACGCCTCGGCCTGCGCGAAGCAGTTGGCCAGCGCCAGGTCCTGGTGGCTCGTGAAGCGGCTCGAGCCGTTGACGGGCGCGATGAAGTCCAGCGCGACCCGGGCCGTGCCCTGGTGCAGCAACTGGAAGAACGAGTGCTGCGCGTTGTTGCCGGGCTCGCCCCAGACGACGTTGCCGGTGGCGTAGTCCACCGTCGCGCCGTCGCGCGTGACGCCCTTGCCGTTCGACTCCATCTCGAGCTGCTGCAGGTAGGCCGGAAACCGGTGCAGGCGCCGGTCGTACGGCAGGACCGCCAGCGAATCGAGGCCGAGGAAGTTGTTGTTCCAGACGCCGAGCAGGCCCATCAGCACCGGCAGGTTCTGCTCGAGCGGTGCCGCGCGGAAATGCTCGTCCATGTCGTGGGCGCCCTGCAGCAGCAGCTCGAACTGGTCCATGCCCAGCGCCAGCGCGATCGACGAGGCCGACCGTGGACCACAGCGAGTAGCGCCCGCCGACCCAGTCCCACATCGTGAAGCGCGAGTCCGCAGCGATGCCGAACGCATCCATGGCCTGGTGATTGGTGGAGACCGCGACGAAGTGATGGCCGATCGCCTTCTCGCCCAGCTCGCCGAGCAGCCACTCGCGCGCCGCGTTGGCGTTGGCCAGCGTCTCCTGGGTCGTGAACGTCTTCGAGCAGATCACGAACAAGGTCGTCGCCGGATTGATCTCCTCGAGCGTGTCGGCCAGCTCGACGCCGTCCACGTTCGAGACGCAATGCAGCCTGATGCCCCGGTTGCGGAACCGGCCGAGCGCCTCGGTCGCCATGACGATGCCGAGGTCGGAGCCGCCGATGCCGATGTTGACGACGTCGGTGAAGCGCGCACCCGTGAAGCCGAGGATGCGGCCCTGGTGCACGCCGGTCACGAACTCGCGCATCTTGGCAAGCTGGCCGCGCACCTCGGGCATCACGTCCTGGCCGGTCGCGTACATGGGCCGGTCGGAGCGGTTGCGCAGTGCCATGTGCATGGCTGCGCGATGCTCGGTGTGGTTGACGGCTTCGCCGGCGAACAGCGCAGCGATCTTGCCCGGCAGGTCGCAGGCACGGGCCAGGTCGCACAGGAGGCGAACCGTCTGGTCCGTCGCGCGCTGACGGGAAAAGTCGTACAGCACGTCGAGTGCCTCGACGCTCATCGCGCCGAAACGCCCGGAGGGGTCGGCGGCGAACAGGTCGCGCAGGTGCAGGGACGAGACGGTGGCGGCGTGCGCCTTGAGCGCCTGCCAGGCGGGCAGCTGGGTGCGGGAGGTCATGGACGGAAGATTAACTCAACCGAGGTTGACGACCTTCGTGGCCGGCGGCTCGCCGCCCTTGTAGTACTCGAGGTACCAGTCGACGAAGTTGCGGATGCCGACCGCCACGGGCGTCGCGGGCGTATACCCCACGTCCCGGGTCAGGTCCTCGATGTTGGCCCAGGTGTCGGGCACGTCGCCCGCCTGCAGCGGCAGCATGTTCATCTCGGCCTTCCTGCCGAGGCATTCCTCGAGCGTGCGGATGTACTCGAGCAGCTCGACCGGCTGGTTGTTGCCGATGTTGTAGAGGCGGTACGGCGCCTTGCTCGAGGCCGGATCCGGCGCGTCGCTGTTCCAGTCGCCATTGCCGGTCGCGGGCCGGTCGCAGGCGCGCACCACGCCCTGGGCGATGTCGGTGACGTACGTGAAATCGCGCCGATGGTGGCCGTTGTTGAACACGTCGATCGGCTTGCCGGCGAGGATGTTCTTCGTGAACAGGAACAGCGCCATGTCGGGCCGGCCCCACGGCCCGTAGACCGTGAAGAAGCGCAGGCCCGTCACTGGCAACGAGTACAGGTGCGCATACGTGTGCGCCATCAGCTCGTTGGCTTTCTTGGTCGCGGCGTAGAACGACAGCGGATGGTCGACGTTCTGGTGCACCGAGAACGGCATCTTCGTGTTGGCGCCGTAGACGGAGCTGGTGGACGCGTAGACGAGGTGCTCGACGCCGTTGTGGCGGCAGCCCTCGAGCACGTTGGCCGTGCCGACGACGTTGCTGTCGACGTACGCGAGCGGGTTCTGGATCGAATACCGGACCCCCGCCTGCGCGCCCAGGTGGATCACCCGGTTGAATTTCTCCCGCGCGAACAGCTCCGTCATGCCGGGCCGGTCGGCCAGGTCGAGCTTGACGAACTTGAACCCCGGCTTCGCCTGCAGCTGCTCGAGACGCGCGAGCTTCAGCCGCACGTCGTAGTAATCGTTGAGATTGTCGAGGCCGACGACCTCGTCACCCCGCTCGAGCAGGAGCTTCGCCGTGTGGTAGCCGATGAACCCGGCGGCGCCGGTGACGAGAATCTTCATAGGAAGTGACTAGTGAGTTAGTGACTAGTGGATAGTGTAAGAAGACGGCGTGCTGGGCTGCGATGGATCGTGCTCCTACTAGTCACTATTCACTAGTCACTAGTCACTACCCATCTAGTCACTATCTCCTCCTTACAGCCGGCCGTCCACTTCGTCCGCCTTGAACACGTACTTGATGTCGTAGAGCACGTGGTTCTTGCGGGCGAGCGCGCGGACCTTGTCGATGCCCATCTTGCGGAACTGGTCGTGGGCCACGCCCATGACGACGGCGTCGTAAGTCCCGGGCTTCATCTTCTTGACGGGACGCAGGCCGTACTCGTGCTCGGCCTCGTCCGCATCCGCCCACGGGATCGCAGACGTCGACCCTGGCGCCGAACTTCTCGAGCTCGCGCACGACGTCGACGATCTTGGTGTTGCGCACGTCCGGGCAGTTTTCCTTGAACGTCAGGCCCATGATCAGGATGCGCGAATCGCGCACCTGGATGCGGCGCTTGATCATCAGCTGCGCCACCTGCTGGGCGACGTAGATGCCCATGTTGTCGTTGATGCGCCGGCCCGCGAGGATCATCTCCGGGTGGTAGCCGATCGCCTGCGCCTTGTGCGTCAGGTAGTACGGGTCGACGCCGATGCAGTGACCGCCGACGAGTCCCGGGCGGAACGGCAGGAAGTTCCACTTGCTGCCCGCGGCGAGCAGCACTTCCTCGGTGTCGATGCCGAGGCGATTGAAGATCAGCGCCAGCTCGTTGATCAGCGCGATGTTGACGTCGCGCTGCGTGTTCTCGATGACCTTCGCCGCCTCGGCGACGCGGATGCTCGACGCCTTGTGCGTGCCGACGCGCACGATCGAGCGATACATCGAGTCGACGAACTCGGCCACTTCCGGCGTCGAACCGGAGGTCACCTTCTTGATCGTCGTGACGCGGTGTTCCTTGTCGCCCGGATTGATCCGCTCCGGGCTGTAGCCCGCGAAGAAATCCTTGTTGAACTTGAGTCCCGAGACCCGCTCGAGGATCGGTACGCAGACTTCCTCGGTGCAGCCCGGGTAGACGGTGGATTCGTACACCACCACGTCGCCCTTCTTCAGCACCTTGCCGACGGACTCGCTGGACTTGACCAGCGGCGTCAGGTCCGGGCGCTTGTACTCGTCGATCGGCGTGGGCACCGTCACGATGAAGAACTTGCAGGGACGCAGGTCGTCGAGGCTCGCCGTGTACGAGAGCTTGTCGGCCTCGGCCAGCTCCGCCGGGCTGCACTCGAGCGTGCTGTCGGTGCCGTTGCGCAGTTCATCGACGCGCGACGCCTTGATGTCGAAGCCGACGGTCTGGAACCGCTTGCCGAACTCGACGGCCAGGGGCAGTCCCACATAGCCGAGACCGACGATCCCGACCTTCAGGTTACGCAGATTGAATTTGGGCATGGATGGACCAGGGAACGTTCTTGTAATTCCGATTGCGACAATAGTGCCACGGTTGCCGCGCGATAATCGTGACGCCCGTCATAGGGTTGCGGCCACCAGGGCCAGCAACCCGGCCGTGGTCATGACCACGAAATACGGCAATGCCATCCAGACCATGCGGCCGTAGCCCAGCCGGATCAGCGGCGCGAGCGTCGAGGTGAGCAGGAACAGGAAGGCGGCCTGCCCGTTCGGGGTCGCCACGCTCGGGATGTTGGTGCCCGTGTTGATCGCAACCGCCAGCCAGTCGAACTGCTCGCGGGTCACCCCGCCCTGCAGGAACGCGGCCTTGACCTCGGTGATGTACACGCTCGCCACGAACACGTTGTCGCTGATCGAGGACAGCACGCCCGAGGCGAGGTAGAGCATCGCGGCCTGGCGGCTGCCTTCGAGCGCCAGCACCTGGTTGATGACGGGCTCGAACAGGTGCTGGTCGTGGATCTCGGCGACGATCACGAAGAACACGACGAGCAATGCCGTGAACGGCAGCGCCGACTCGAACGCCTTGCCGATCCGGTGCTCCTCGGTGATGCCGGTGAACGTCGTCGCCAGGATGATCACCATCAGGCCGATCAGGCCGACCTCGGCGACGTGGAACGCCAGCCCGGCGACGAGCAGGAGCGCCACGATGCCCTGCACGATGACCACCTGTCGTTCGCGCGGCGTGGCCCTGGCCGCCTGCTCGCGGGCGTAGTCCTCGAGCACGGCGCGGGCCGCATCCGGCAGTGGCGCGCCGTAGCCGAACCAGCGGAATCGTTCGACCATCCAGCAGGTGGCGAATCCCGCCAGTGCCACCGGGATCGAGACCGGCGCCATCGCCAGGAAGAACTGGCCGAAATTCCAGCCCGCCTGCTCGGCGATCAACAGGTTCTGGGGCTCGCCGACCTGGGTCATCACGCCACCGATGGCCGTGCCGACGGCGCCGTGCATCATCAGCGAGCGCAGGAAACCGCGGAAATTCTCGAGGTTCTCGCGATGGAACACCTGCACGTGCTCGTCGCTCGCCGGGTCGTGGTGCGGCGTCACGTGCGTCTTGCCCGAAGCCACCCGGTGGTAGACCTCGTAGAAGCCCGTGCCCACCGTCACCGCCACCGCGACGACCGTCAGCGCATCGAGGAAGGCGGAGAGCAGCGCCGCCACGGCGCAGAACAGCAGTGCCAGCATGGCGCGCGAGCGGACGCGCAGGATCAGCCTCGTGAACACGAGCAGCAGCAGGTCGCGCAGGAAGTAGATGCCCGCGACCATGAAGATCAGCAGCAGGATGACCGGGAAGGCCTGGACGACTTCCTCGTACACGCTCTCGGGCGTGGTCAGCCCGATCAGCACCGCCTGGATCGCCAGCAGCCCGCCGGGCTGCAGCGGATAACAGCGCAGTGCCATCGCCAGCGTCAGGATGAACTGGGCGAGCAGGACCCAGCCCGTGATCACCGGGCCCGCGAGCAGCAGCAGGATCGGGTTCAGGACCAGGAAACCGACGATCGTGAGCTTGTACCAGCCCGGCGACTGGCCCATGAACGCGCGGCCGAACGACTGCGACAGCGTGTAGTTCATGCGCTGGCCGTCGCCTCCGGCGCCGGCTCGAACGTGCGCCAGGCCGTCTTGCCGCCGCTCTTCTTGTCGAGCAGTTGCAGCATGGTGTCGTGCGCCGCGAGCTCCTCCGGGGTCGCCCGCCGCACCACGAGCAGGCCCTCGGGCCGCGTCGCACGGCTGACCGAGTCTTCGGTCCGGGTCGACGTCGCGTGGTCGTCGAGCGTGAGGGCGCCCTGCCCGCCCGTCATCGCCAGGTAGACCTCGAGCAGCAGGTCGGCGTCGAGCAGCGCCCCGTGCAGGTCGCGGTGCGAGTTGTCGATGGAGTAGCGCTTGCACAGCGCATCGAGGCTGTTGCGCTGCCCCGGATGCATCTGCCGCGCCAGCGCCAGCGTGTCGAGCACGCCGCAGAGGTCGCGCGTGCAGACCGTGTCCTTGCCCGCCGTCTCGGCGAGGCGCGCGAACTCGGCGTCGAGGAACGCCGTGTCGAAGGCGGCGTTGTGGATGATCAGCTCCGCACCCGCCAGGAATTCGCGCAGCTCGTCGACGACCTCGCCGAAGCGCGGCTGGCCACCGAGGAACTCCGTCGTGAGCCCGTGCACCTGCACTGCGCCCGGATCGATCTCCCGGTCGGGGCACAGGTAGCGGTGGAACTGCCGTCCCGTGCGCCGGCGATTGACGATCTCGATGGCGCCGATCTCGATGATGCGGTGACCGAGCTCGGGCTCGAGGCCGGTGGTTTCGGTGTCGAAGACGATCTGGCGCATGGGAGGAAGTGACTAGTGGATAGTGGACTAGTGACTAGTAGGAGGCGCCGCGCACGTGCGCGAAGACGGGTGACTCGATATGCAGGAACTGCAGGCTGTGAGCACGGCAATTCCTACTCTTCACTAGCCACTAGTCACTATCCGCTATCCACTTCCTCACGCCACCGCCTGCGCCAGCGCCTCCACCACCTGCTGCTGCTGCTCGTCCGTCAGGTACGGATGCATCGGCAGGCTGATGACGCGGCGCGCGGCGGACTCGGACGCCGGGAAGTCGCCTTCCTTGTAACCGAGGTTCGCGAACACCGGCTGCATGTGCAGCGCGAGCGGGTAATGCACGGCCGTCGGCACGCCGAGGTTCTTCATGCGCGTCTCGACGATCTCGCGGCTCTCGACCTCGACCGTGTATTGCGCGTACACGCAGGTGTTGAACTGCTCCACCTCCGGTGCGTGCACCTTCGCCTGCGCGCCGGTGCCGAATTTCGCGCCGATCAGTTCCGCGTAACGCGCACCGAGGCGGATCCGGGCGGCGACTTCCTGGTCGAACTCCTCCAGCTTGGCCAGCAACACGGCCGCCTGGATCGAGTCGAGGCGACCCGTCAGTCCCAGTCGCGGATGGTGATAGCGGCGATCCTGCCCATGGACGCGGATCTCGCGCATGATCGTCGCGAGCCTGTCGTCGTTCGTGAACAGCGCGCCGCCGTCGCCGTAGCAACCGAGCGGCTTCGAGGGGAAGAACGAGGTCGCACCGATCGCGGTGAGCCCGCCCGAGCGCTTGCCCTTGTAGGTGGCGCCGAAGCTTTGCGCCGCGTCCTCGATCACCGGCAGGTCGTGGTTGCAGGCGATCAGGTTGATCGCGTCGAGGTCGGCACACTGGCCATAGAGCGACACCGGCATGATCGCCCGCGTCCGCGGGGTGATCGCGGCCTCGAGCTTGTCGGGGTCCATGTTGTAAGTGCGGCGGTCGACGTCGACGAACACCGGCTTCGCGCCGATCAGCGCGATCATCTCCGCCGTGGCGAAGAACGTGAACGGCACCGTGATGACTTCGTCGCCCGGGCCGATGCCGAGCGCCATCAGCGCGATCAGCAGCGCGTCAGTGCCGCTCGCGACGCCGATGCAGTGCTTCGCGTCGACGTAGGCCGCGAGTTTCTGCTCGAGCTCCGAACACTCGGGCCCCATGACGTACTGGCCGTGCTCGAGCACCTTGTGGATGCGCGCGTCGACGGACGGCTTGAGGCGGCGGTACTGGGTCTTGAGGTCGATGAAATCCATGGGTGCCAACTCAAGCAGGTGATCTTCGTAGTTTACGAGCGGATAGCGGGTAGCGGATAGCGGATAGTGCGGAACAGGCAGGCCGAAGGCCGCGTTCTTCTCCGACTACTCACTAGTCCACTGTCCACTGCCCACTCTCCGCTATCCGCTATCCGCCAATCGCCTGGATTCCCAGATTCGCCAGCTCGTCCGCCCGCTCGTTTCCCGGGTGCCCGGCATGGCCCTTGACCCAGTGCCAGTGCACCTCGTGGCGCCCGATCTGCTCTTCCAGGGCGACCCACAGGTCGGCGTTCTTGACCGGCTTCCTGTCCGCCGTCTTCCAGCCGCGCTTCTTCCACTGCGGCAACCATTCGGTGATGCCGAGGCGGACGTACTGCGAATCGGTGTAGAGCTGCACGACGCAGCGGCGCTTGAGCGCGGCCAGCGCTTCGATCGCTGCGGTCAACTCCATGCGGTTGTTGGTCGTGAGCGTCTCGCCGCCGTAGATTTCCTTGCGCACCGTGCCGTAGGAGCAGCAGTGCGCCCCAGCCGCCCGGGCCCGGGTTGCCCTTGCAGGCGCCGTCCGTGTAGATGATGACTCGCGCTCGTGGCGTCACGCGCCGAGCTCGAGCCTTGGCTCATGCGGCCTGTCTCGTCGTGGGCTCGGGCGCGCCCCCGACCATGACCGGCCGATGCGTCCACGCGGGCCGGATCGGCGTGAGCGGCGCGGACGCGCTTGCGCGCCTTGAGCAGGTACGCGCCCGCGAGCGGCTGGGCGAGCAGCGGACCCTGCTGCTCCCACCAGCTGTCCGCCTGCAGGCCGACCATGTGCTGGGTCCAGGGCGGCGCGAACAGGTAGCGGCGGGCCGTGACGACCTCGAAGCCGAGCAGGCTCAGCCAGTCGCGGGTACGACGTTCGCTCATCATCCTGCCGGCGTGGGGCGGGAAATCGTGTCGGGCGACGAAGTGCCGCAGGCCCCAGGGGCCCCAGGGGTTGAAGGCGCAGATCACGACGTTGCCTTCGCCGACGAGGACGCGGTCGACCTCGCGCAGCAGCTCGTGCGGCCGGGCGCGTGCTCCAGCGTGTGGGGCAGGAGCACGGCTTCCACCGAATTGGTCGCGATCGGCAGCGCGTCGAAATGGGCACGAATCGCGTTGCGGCCAGCGGCGTCGGGCGCAATGCACGCCCGGTGCTGGGTGCGCGCGCCCTGGCAAAGCTGGGCAGAATCGCCCCAGCGGCCGATCTGCAGCAGTTCGAAACCCACCACGTCGGCCAGTTCGTCCTGGAGCAGCCGCGTCTCGAGCGCGAACACGGCCGCCCCGAGCGGGGATTCGAGCCAGCGGTCGGCGGCGGCGGCGTGGTCCATGCGCGCAAGGATAGCGGTAAGTGCCTGCCCGGTTTCAAAAAACGTGCGCCGTAGTATGGAAATTTTCCGCCGTAAACGGCTCTAATACGCCCGCCCGGACTCATTGGCCCGCGGACGACTGAGGAGTCGCGTAGCGAATGCTGCAATGTGAGCCCGGTGCGGGCGTTTTCGGACAACTACATCTGGCTGATTCGCGCGCCGGCCGACCCGGCCGCCGCCGTCGTAGTCGATCCCGGTGACGACCGCCCCGTGGAGCAGGCCCTCGAGCAGCAAGGACTGCGACTGCGCGCGATCCTCGTCACGCATCACCACGCCGATCACGTCGGCGGAGTCGGGGCACTGGCCGCACGGCATGGGGCCGCGGTCTTCGGACCCGCCCGCGAAAAAATGCCCTGCGACGTGCGGGCCCTCGACGACGGAGGCACGGTTGCGCTTGGACACCTCGGGCTCGAATTCAGCGTGATGGCCGTCCCCGGACACACGCTCGGCCACATCGCCTACGTGGGCCACGGCGCGCTGTTCTGTGGCGACACGCTGTTCAGCGGCGGCTGCGGCCGGTTGTTCGAAGGCACTCCGGCCCAGATGTTCGATTCGCTCGACCGCCTGGCCGCATTGCCCGACGACACCGCCGTCTACTGCGCGCACGAGTACACGCTGTCGAACCTGCGTTTGCCCACGAAGTGGAGCCCGGACAACGCCGACATCCGCGCGGCGCTGACCGAGGTCGCAGCCTGAAGCGCGAGCGCGACGAAATCACGCTGCCATCCAGCCTCGGACGCGAACGCCACATCAACCCATTCCTGCGCTGCCGCATCCCCGCCGTGCGCGCTGCGGCCGAACGCCACGCAGGGCGGTCGCTCGCGACCGCCACCGACGTGTTTGCCGTCGTGCGCGCGTGGAAAGACGGCTTTCGCTGAGACGGAATGAAACATCCAGCCATCACCTCTGGCCGTCACCCGCCCTGCTTGCCGCCGTGTTGCTCGCAGGATGCGCGACGACGGACTCGACGTTACTCGAGCCTGCCGCCGTCGCCGAAGCACCCGGCGAAAAGGCGCCGATGGACCGAGCGACGGTCACATCCCGGGCACGATTCCGCCGTCGACTCGCCAGGTGGCAGCACCTGCCGCCCGACCAGTACACCGACATCCTCGACCGCATCCGCGACGGGTACCGGCTGCCGGACGTGCAGCACTTCGCGGTCGACCGCGAGGTCGAGCTCTATCGCAGCAAGGCCGGACTTCCTCGACCGCACGTTCAAGCGGGGCGCGCGCTACCTGTACTACATCGTCACCGAGATCGAGAAGCGCAACATGCCGCTCGAACTCGCGCTGCTGCCGGTCGTCGAGAGCGCGTTCAACCCCGTCGCTTATTCGCGCAGCCGCGCCTCGGGGCTGTGGCAGTTCATCCCCTCCTCGGGCAAGCACTACGGTCTCGAGCAGAACTGGTGGATCGACGAGCGCCGTGACGTGATCGAGGCGACGCAGGCCGCGCTGACCTACCTGGAGTACCTGAACAGGTACTTCGGCGGCGACTGGTTCCTGGCGATCGCGGCCTACAACGGCGGCGAAGGCACGGTGAGCTCCGCCGTGCGTCGCAACCAGCAGCGCGGATTGCCGACGGATTTCTTCAGCCTGGAACTGCGGGCGGAGACGCGCGACTACGTGCCGAAGCTGCTCGCCATCAGCCGCATCGTGCGCAACCCCGAGGCGTACGGCCTGCAGTTCGCGGCGATCCCGAACCAGCCGTACTTCGAGATGGTCGACCCGGGCCGACAGGTGCACCTGGACGAGGCCGCGGACCTCGCGGGCATCACCCGCGACGACATGTTCGCGCTCAACCCGGGCTTCAACCGGATGACGACGCCGCCGAAGGGCCCGCACCGGCTGCTGCTGCCGATCCCGAATGCCGAGACGTTCCGCCAGGCGATGCTCGAACCAGGCCGTGCTCGGGCAGGAAGGCAAGGTGCTCGTCGCCGCGGTGGAGCCGCCGCCGGACGTGCACCACAAGGTCAAGCGTGGTGAAACGCTGAGCGTGATCTCGCGCCACTACGGCGTGCCATGGACGAGCTCAAGGCCGCCAACGAAATCCGCGGCTCGGTGATCCAACCGGGCGACTCGCTGTTGATTCCGCGGCCGGCGGCTCGGCGACCGCGACGCTGGCCGCGCTGGCTGCTCCGCGCGAGGAGATCGCCTCGCAATTGCCGGAGAACCAGAAGCGTCGTCGGGCTCCTCCGCGAAGCCGAAGCCGAAGGTGCACGCGGTGAAGTCCGGGCGACACGCTCTGGGGCGTGTCGCGCAAGTACGGCGTGACCGTCCCGCAGCTGGCCGCGGCCAACGGTCTCTCGAACAGTGCCGGCCTCGTCGCCGGGCGCGCGACTCGAAATCCCGGGCAGCGGCGGCGCCACACGCGTCGCGTCATCGGGCGAACGCCAGCCGCATGACCTACAAGGTGCGGCGCGGCGACACGCTCTCCGAGATCGCGGACCGATTCAACGTGTCCGTGCGCGAACTCATGACGTGGAACAGGCTGCGGCAGTCTTCTTCGCTGCGCACGGGCCAGCGTCTCGTTCTATACGTCGACCCGAGCCGACAATCCGGAGGCTGACACCGTGGGATTTCTGGCTGGCAAGCGAGCCCTGATCGTAGGGCTCGCGTCGGAGCGTTCGATCGCCTACGGCATCGCCGGCGCGATGCGCCGCGAGGGCGCGGAGCCTCGCGTTCACGTACCAGAACGAGCGGATCAAGGACCGCGTCGTCGAGATGGCGGAAGGCTTCGACTCGGTGCTGACGCTGCCGATGGACGTCGCCTCCGACGCGGAGATCGACACGGCCTTCGCGGCCATCCGCGAGGTCTGGGACGGCCTCGACATCATCGTGCACTCCGTCGGATTCGCACCGCGCGAGGCGCTCGCGGGCCGGTTCGTCGAGAGCACGACGCGCGAGGACTTCAGGGTCGCCCACGACATCTCGAGCTACAGCCTCACCGCGCTGGCCCGCGCCGGGCTGCCGCTGATGCTGGGCCGTGCCGGCTCGATCCTGACGCTGTCGTACCTCGGTGCCGTGCGCTCGATCCCGAGCTACAACGTCATGGGCCTCGCCAAGGCGAGCCTGGAGGCGAACGTGCGCTTCCTGGCCGCGGACCTCGGGCCCGCAGAACATCCGCGTCAACGCGATTTCAGCCGGCCCCATCAAGACGCTGGCCGCGGCCGGCGTCGGCGGGTTCCGCAAGATGCTGTGCCTCGTCGCTGCGAGCCACGCCATTGCGTCGCAACGTGACGACGGAAGAAGTCGGCAATGCCGCGGCGTTTCTCTGCTCGGACCTGGCGTCGGGCATCACCGGCGAAGTGCTGTACGTCGATGCCGGGTACAGCCACGTGGGGATGAGCTTTCCGGAATAGGAAGCGGATAGCGGATAGCGAATAGCGGATAGTGGAAGAGCGGCGACGCGGCGCCGCAGCGCCAGCCAGCGAGGCTGGTCAGACAGTTTGCCCCACCTCGTCGATGCTGTGACATCTGCGGCGCGCGCTGGCTCGCTGGCATGGATAGCCGATCTGCTGCTGCGAGCAAGAGACTGAGTCTCGAGTTCAGCAAGTGAACTCGCGCTGCCACGATGCAGGAAGGCGACCGAAATCCTTGTCCTGCGCTTGCCGAACCTTCTGCGAGTTTGAAGCGACGGAAACGGCGCGCTCGCCGCATCTGGGCCGTCAACACCAGAAGCGTTCGGCCGGCGGGAAAATCCAGTCAGCTTGTGCATGTCGACGGCCAGCGTCGAGCGGCTCTCTGCCAGAAGCTCGAGACTCAGCTGGTGGCCACAGTGTTGGCTATCTTGCACGCGGTCAGCATCGTGCCGGCACTGCACGCGCCGGACAGTCGCCAGGATCACACCGGCCGACCGAAATACGGAGCTGCGGAAAGGAGCCGCCAGCGGCGGCTCCCACTATCCGCTATCCGCTAGTCCGCTATCCGCTTCCGCTATTCCGTCGCGAACAGCTTCTCGTTCCGCTTGATCTTCGCGGTCCGCCGCAGTTCGTCCAGGTAGGAATTGAGCTCGACCGACGCGGTCTGCTGCGCCAGGTTCTGGGCGAGGTCCGGCACCTGTGCGAGCTGCGCGGCGGGGTCGCCGCGGGCGCGCCGCGGTCACCACGAACAGGGCCTGGTCGCCCGAAGCGAGCGTGGTCGTGCCCGCACTGACCTTGCCGGCGCGCGGGCCGCGGGGCCTGGAAAATCGACTTGAGCATTTCGGGCGCAATCGGCGCCGCGGTTTCGCCCTGCGGGCCAGCGCGCGTGACGGGCTGCACCGGGGTCGGCTGGGCGCCGGCGCTCGCGGCGACCGTGGCCAGCGCTTCGCCGGCATTGATACGCTGCGCCAGCGCCTTCGCGGTGTCGGCGGCTGCTTTGCGGGCGCCCTCCTCACGCAGCCGCGCCGTGATCTCGTCGCGCACTTCTTCCAGCGGCCGCTGCTTCGCGGGCTGGTGGTCCGTCACGCGCAGGACGACGACGCTCTCGTCGCCGATCGGGATCGGCGGGCTGTTCTGGCGCTCGACTGCAGGACCTCGTTGCTGAACGCGGCATCGATGACGTCGCGGCTGGTGCCCAGGGCGCCGCCGCCCTGGCGCGTGAAGCCCTCGACCGTCTGCAGCGTCATGCCGAGCTTCTTCGCCACGCTGTCGAGTTCGCTGAGCGCGGCGAAGGATTCGTCGGCCAGCTGCTGCGACTTCTCGTAGAACGCGTTCTGGGCCTGGTCCCGCCGGAATTCGGGCTCGAGCTCCGCGCGCGCCTCGTCGAAGCTGCGCACGTGCGGGGTCTCGATTTCCTCGAGCTGGATCACGTGGTAACCGAACTGCGTCCGGACGGGGCCGGCGATCTCGCGCCTGCTGCATGCCGAACAGCGCGTCGGCGAATTCCTTGACGTACGCCTCACGCGTCGCCCAGCCGAGTTCGCCGCCGGCATCCTTCGAGCCGGGGTCGTCGGAGTTCTCGCGGGCCAGCTTGGCGAAGTCCTCGCCGCGCCTTCGCGCGCGCCAGGATGGCCTCGGCCTTCTTCTTCGCGGCCGCGTCGTCGCTGCCCCGCTCGATGAGGATGTGGCGCGCGCGGCGCCGTTCGGGCGTCGCGTTGCGGGCCGCGTTTTCCTCGTAGTACTTGCGCAGCGCCTCCTCGGTGACCTGCACGCTGGCCGCCATGTCGGCGAGGTTGAGCTTGAGGTACTGCAGCGCCACCGTCTCCTGCGTCATGAACTCCGACTTGTGCTTGCCGTAGTACGACGCCACGGTCTCCGGGCGTCACCGCGACCTGCGCGGCAAAAGCTGCGGCAGGAATGACGGCATAGGCGATGTCGCGCACTTCGCCCTGCAGCTCGAGGCGGCGCTTCATCTCGCCCGGCGTGACGAACGCGGAAAGGGCGATGGCGTTCTGCAGCTGCGAGGTCTCGAGGTCGCGGCGGAACTCGCGTTCGAAGTCGGCCTCGCTGCGGCCCTGCTGGCGCAGCAGCGCCGCGTAGCGGTCGCGCGAGAACTTGCCGTCGACCTGCAGCGCCTCGATCCGGGTGAGTGCCTCGGCGAGCTCCGGTCGCTGACGCGATAGCCGCTTTCGTTCGCGCGCTGCACGAGCAGCTCGCGCGCGATGTAGTCGTCGACCAGCTTCTGCTGCTCGGACTTGACCAGCTCGGGCGGCAGCTCGTCGCGCAGCTGCTGCTGCAGCTGGGACTGGCGCTCCTGCCAGGCGTTGACCAGGGTCTGCGCGGGGATCTTCTCGCCGTTGACCGTGGCGGCGGCCGTCGTCGTCGACGACTCGAACTGGATTCCCCAGAAGATGAAGACGACGGCGATCGCACCGAGGAACGTCGCCGCGAACCAGCCCGTGATCTTGTCGCGAATCTTCTGCAGCATGACTTTTCTTAGGGGATAGCGGTTAGCGGATTGCGGATAGTAAGAGGCGAGCACGCGGCCCGCCACTCGTTGTTTGTCCCAGATACACGAAAGCCCGCTTGGGGCGGGCTTTCGTCGTGCCAGAAATAGTGGCGGAGTGGACGGGACTCGAACCCGCGACCCCCGGCGTGACAGGCCGGTATTCTAACCAACTGAACTACCACTCCGCGCTGATCTGGTGGGTGCTGAGGGGATCGAACCCCCGACCTACGCCGTGTAAAGGCGTCGCTCTCCCAGCTGAGCTAAGCACCCGCGCCTCTCTGGGAGCCCGCTAGTTTACGGCATCCTTCAGGCCTTTTCCAGCCTTGAAGCCGGGGACCTTGCTGGCCGCGATCTGGATGGCCTCGCCAGTGCGCGGATTGCGCCCGGTGCGGGCGGCCCGCTTCTTCGCCGCAAACGTGCCGAAGCCCGAGAGCGCCACGGCATCGCCCTTCTGCAGGGCCTCCGTGATGGCGCCGAGCACCGCCTCGACCGCGCGCGCGGCATCGGACTTCGCCAGCGCAGTGCGCTCGGCGACGGCATCGATCAGGTCGTTCTTGTTCATGCAATGTCCCTCGTCGTTTCGTTCAGTGGGCGTGGACCGGCTTCCCGGAGCGCCTGGTCGCACGCTTGCTCGCACGCTTGCCATCGTCGGCAACCGCGTTGTTCTCGGCCGTCGCAGCAGCCACCGGCTGCGGCATGGCCTTCAGCGCAAGCGCGAGCACCTCGTCGATCCACTTGACCGGCTTGATGTCGAGCTTGCCCTTGATGTTGTCGGGGATCTCCGCGAGGTCCTTGACGTTTTCCTGCGGGATCAGCACGGTGGTGATGCCGCCGCGATGGGCCGCGAGCAGCTTTTCCTTGAGGCCGCCGATCGGCAGGACCTCGCCGCGCAGCGTGATCTCGCCGGTCATCGCGACGTCCGCGCGCACCGGGATCTTCGTCAACGCCGACACCAGCGCCGTGCACATGCCGATGCCTGCGCTCGGGCCGTCCTTCGGCGTCGCGCCCTCCGGCACGTGGATGTGCACGTCGGCCTTCGCGTAGAACTCGGTGTCGAGGCCGAGCACGGTCGCGCGGCTGCGCACCACGGTCATCGCGGCCTGGATGGACTCCTGCATCACCTCGCCGAGCTGGCCGGTGTGCGTGAGCTTGCCCTTGCCCGGGATCACCGCGGCTTCGATGGTGAGCAGTTCGCCGCCGACCTCGGTCCAGGCGAGCCCCGTGACCTGCCCGACCTGGTCGTTCTCTTCCGCACGGCCGTAGCGATGGCGCGGGACGCCCAGGTACTTGGCCAGGTTCTTCGGCGTGACGCTGATCGACTTGCGCTCGGACTCGAGCAGCAGCTCCTTGACCGACTTGCGGCAGATCTTCGACAGCTCGCGCTCGAGGCTGCGCACGCCCGCCTCGCGCGTGTAGTGGCGGATCGTCTCGAGGATCGCCGGGTCGGAGACCTTGAGCTCGTCCTCCTTGAGGCCGTTCTGCCTGACCTGCTTCGGCAGCAGGTAGCGGCGCGCGATGTTGGCCTTCTCGTCCTCGGTGTAACCGGGCAGCCGGATGACTTCCATGCGGTCGAGCAGCGGCGGCGGGATGTTCAGGCTGTTGGCCGTGCAGACGAACATCACGTCGGAGAGGTCGAAGTCGACCTCGAGGTAATGGTCGTTGAACGTCGCGTTCTGCTCGGGATCGAGCACCTCGAGCAGCGCCGACGACGGGTCGCCGCGGAAGTCCATCGCCATCTTGTCGA
Source organism: uncultured Gammaproteobacteria bacterium (assembly GCA_963789375.1). Taxonomy (GTDB): domain Bacteria; phylum Pseudomonadota; class Gammaproteobacteria; order Steroidobacterales; family Steroidobacteraceae; genus RPQJ01. The sequence goes on from CAWBKN010000007.1 coordinate 42,890, forward strand.
CTTCGTCGAGCAGGAACAGCGGGTTGCGCACGCCCGTGCGGACCATGTTCTGCACGATCTTGCCCGGCATGGAGCCGATGTAGGTGCGGCGGTGGCCGCGGATCTCGGCCTCGTCACGCACGCCGCCCAGCGACATGCGCACGAACTTGCGGTTGGTGGCGCGCGCGATGCTCTGGCCGAGCGAGGTCTTGCCGACGCCGGGCGGGCCGACGAGGCAGAGGATCGGGCCCTTCAGCGTCTGCACGCGCTGCTGCACGGCGAGGTACTCGACGATGCGTTCCTTGACCTTCTCGAGGCCGAAGTGGTCCTCGTTCAGCACCTTCTCGGCGCCGGGGAGGTCGTGCTTGACCTTCGAGCGCTTGCGCCACGGGCACTTCGCGAGCCAGTCGATGTAATTGCGGACGACGGTGGCCTCCGCGGACATCGGCGACATCAGCTTGAGCTTCGCGAGCTCCGACTTGGCCTTCTCGCGCGCCTCCTTCGGCATGCCGGCGCGCAGGATGCGCTTCTCGAGCTCCGCGATCTCGTTCGGCGCGTCGTCGAGCTCACCCAGTTCCTTCTGGATGGCCTTCATCTGCTCGTTCAGGTAGTACTCGCGCTGGCTCTTCTCCATCTGCTGCTTGACGCGGCCGCGGATGCGCTTCTCGATCTGCAGCACGTCCATCTCGCCCTCGATCAGCGCGAGGATGTGCTCGAGCCGGCGGCGGATGTCCTGGATCTCGAGCACCTTCTGCTTGGCGTCGAGCTTGAGCGACATGTGCGCGGCGACCGTGTCGGCGAGCCGGCCCGGCTGCTCGATGCCCGCGAGCGAGGTGAGGATCTCCGGCGGGACCTTGCGGTTCAACTTCACGTACTGCTCGAACTGCGTCACGACCGAGCGCACCAGCACGTCCATCTCGCGCTCGTCGTAGCGCTCGCCGTCGGTGAGCGGTGTCGCGACCGCCGTGAAGAATTCGCCGGACTCGAGGTTCGAGACCGAGGCGCGCTCGACGCCCTCGACCAGCACCTTGACCGTGCCGTCCGGCAGCTTGAGCAGCTGCAGGATCGTCGCGATCGTGCCGACGTCGTAGAGGTCCTTCGCGGCCGGTTCGTCGACGTCGGCCTGCTTCTGCGCGAGCAGCAGCACCTGCTTGTCGACCTTCATCGCCTGCTCGAGCGCGAGGATCGATTTCTCGCGGCCGACGAACAGCGGGATCACCATGTGCGGATACACCACGACGTCGCGCAGCGGCAGCACCGGCATCGGCTCGGTGCGGGCGGTCGCTACGATCGGGGCGGCGGGTTCGGGGGTCGTGGTCACGTGGGGTCTCCGGACCGTCTGGCTCCCGCTCGCGCGTCGGCGCGGAGCGGGTTGGGTGAGGGCTTCAAAATATTATCGCGCCCTGTGGCGCGCAGGGGGGAGATTTGGGCGGCGGACCGAACTTTCAAGGCCGGACGGACGGCTAGTGACTAGTGGCTAGTGACTAGTGACTAGTAAGAGGTGCCGCTGCAGCGTGACGTTCGGCTGCACCTCCTACTAGTCACTAGTCACTAGCCACTAGCCACTTCCGGTCAGTGGTCGGACCCGGTCCGGCGCTCTTCGACCGCCGCGAGCCGCGACTCGTCCTGGCCATAGACCAGGTACGGCTTGCTCTCGCCCTGGATCACGTCCTCGTCGACGACGACCTTCTGCACGTTCCGCATGCTCGGCAGGTCGTACATGATGTCGAGGAGCGTGTTCTCGAGGATCGTGCGCAGGCCGCGCGCCCCGGTCTTGCGCTGCATCGCCTTGCGGGCGACCGCGCGCAGCGAATCCTCGCGGAACTCGAGATCGACGCCTTCCATGTCGAAGAGCTTGCGGTACTGCTTGGTCAGCGCGTTCTTCGGCTCGGTGAGGATCTGCATCAGCGCAGCCTCGTCGAGCTCGTCGAGCGTCGCGACCACCGGCAGGCGGCCGACGAACTCCGGGATCAGGCCGAACTTGATCAGGTCCTCCGGCTCGACGTCGTGGAACAGGTCGCTGCCGTGCTGGCGCGCGTTCTGCTCGCGGACTTCCGCCTGGAAGCCGATCCCGCCCTTGTGGGTGCGGTTCATGATGATCTTCTCGAGGCCCGAGAAGGCGCCACCGCAGATGAACAGGATGTTGCCCGTGTCGACCTGCAGGAACTCCTGCTGCGGGTGCTTGCGGCCGCCCTGCGGCGGCACCGAGGCGATCGTGCCCTCGATCAGCTTGAGCAGCGCCTGCTGCACGCCCTCGCCCGAGACGTCACGCGTGATCGACGGGTTGTCCGACTTGCGCGAGATCTTGTCGATCTCGTCGATGTAGACGATGCCGGTCTGCGCCTTCTCGACGTCGTAGTCGCACTTCTGCAGCAGCTTCTGGATGATGTTCTCGACGTCCTCGCCGACGTAGCCGGCTTCGGTCAGCGTCGTCGCATCGGCGATCGTGAACGGCACGTTCAGGAGCCGCGCCAGCGTCTCGGCCAGCAGCGTCTTGCCCGAGCCCGTCGGCCCGATCAGCAGGATGTTGCTCTTGGCGAGCTCGATGTCTTCGCGGGTGCGCTCGCCCGACTTGGTCTGCAACCGCTTGTAGTGGTTGTAGACCGCGACGGACAGGACCTTCTTCGCCCGTTCCTGGCCGATGACGTACTCGTCGAGGACCTTCTTGATCTCCTGCGGCTTCGGCAGCTTCTCGCGGGTCTTCTCGGCTTTTTCCTCGAGCTCCTCGCGAATGATGTCGTTGCAGAGCTCGACGCATTCGTCGCAGACGAACACCGACGGTCCGGCGATCAGTTTGCGGACTTCGTGCTGGCTCTTGCCGCAGAAGGAGCAGTAGAGGAGCTTGCCGTCGTCGTGCTTGGAGCGATCGTCCGCCATGTGCCGAAAATCCTGGTCCAGGAGGCTCAAAACCTGGCTCCGTGGCTTATACCACGCGAGCCCCCATCCGCAAAAATGCCCGCTGCCGACAGTGGACTTATGCTAGCCCCCGGCCGCTGCGACGCGCCTATACCCGCGTCGCCGAGCCCGCTTCGCCGCGCTGCTGCAGCACGGCGTCGATCAGGCCGTATGCGGTCGCCTGCTCGCCCGTCATGAAATTGTCGCGATCGGTGTCGGTCTTGATCCGGTCGATGGTCTGGCCGGTGTGCTTCGCCAGGATCGTGTTCAGGCGGTGCCGGGCGTCGAGGATCTCACGGGCGTGGATCTCGATGTCCGTGGCCTGGCCCTGGAAGCCGCCGAGCGGCTGGTGGATCATCACGCGCGAATGCGGCAGGCAGAAGCGCTTGCCCTTCGCCCCGCCGGCCAGCAGCACCGCGCCCATGCTCGCCGCCTGCCCGACGCAGATCGTGCTGACGTCCGCCCGGATGAACTGCATGGTGTCGTAGATCGCGAGGCCGGCGCTCACCGACCCGCCCGGCGAGTTGATGTAGATCGCGATGTCCTTCTCCGGGTTCTCGGATTCGAGGAACAGCAGCTGCGCCACCACCAGGTTGGCCATGTAGTCCTCGACCGGGCCCACGAGGAACACCACCCGCTCCTTGAGCAGGCGCGAATAGATGTCGTAGGCACGCTCGCCGCGCGCCGTCTGTTCGACGACCATCGGGACGAGGTTGAGGGCGCTGGGTTCGATGAATGACATGTGCATCAGGCTCCGAAGTTCATCAGTTCCTTGAACGTGGACGGCTGGTCGGTGACCTTCGCCCGCTCGAGCAGATAGTCCACCACCTGGTCCTCCATCACCATGTTCTCGACCTGTCGCATTGCATCGGCATTCTGGCGGTACGCGCCGAGGATCGCATCCGGATCGGGGTAAGTGGCAGCCAGTTCAGCGAGCCGGGCATCGACCCGCGCGCGGTCGAGCTGCAGGCCCGTCGTCTTGACCAGCTCGCCCACGAGCAGGCCAAGCGCAACGCGCCGTCGGGCCGGCTCGACGAACGTATCCGGCGGCGGAACCTGCGATGCATCTTTCGCGCCAATGCGGCGGGCAGCGTCCACCTGCATGTCGCGGACCTGCTGCTCGACCAGCGCCTTCGGCGCGTCGACCGGGTTCGCCTCGATGAAACGGTCGAACAGCTGCTGCTTCAGCCGCGCCAGGACGTTGGCCTGCAGCTCGCGGCGCATGTTGTCCGCCACTTCGCTCAACAGTTGCTCGATACCGCCCTCGGTCACGCCGTACTCGCGGCAGAACTCGTCGTCGAGCGGCGGCAGCTGCTTTTCCTCCACCTTCTTCACCTGGACGGAAAAATCTGCCGTGCGGCCGGCCAGGTCCTTGTTGTGGTACTCGGCCGGGTAGCCCACCGTCACCTGCTTCGCTTCACCCGCCTTGACGCCGGTGATGCCCGTCTCGAAGTCCTTGAGCATGCGGCCCGCGCCGAGCACGACCGCGACGTCCTTGCCCTCGCTGCCCTCGAAACCCTTGCCATCGAGCTGGCCCTGGAAGTCCATCGTCACGCGATCGCCTTCGCGGCTCTCGCGCTCGACCGCTTCGAACTTCGGACGCTGCTCGCGGAGGTTCTGCACCATGGCCTCGATGTCGGCCTGCGTGACCTCGGCGACCTGCCGGTTCACGGCCAGGCCCTCGACCCTGGCCGAGCTTGACCTCGGGGAAGACTTCGAAGATCGCGCGGTACTTGAGGTCTTCGCCCGGGGCGGTGGCGACCGGCTCGATGCGCGGGCCGGTGACCGGCACCAGCTTGGCTTCTGTGACCGCCTTCGTGAACGTCGACTGGACCAGGTCGCCGACGACCTCCTGGCGGACCTGCGCGCCGAACTGCTGGCGGATCACCTTGATCGGCGCCTTGCCCGGGCGGAACCCCTTGAGCTTCGCGGTGCGACTGACCTTCTTCAGGCGCTCGTCGACGGCCTGCTCGATCTGTTCCTTCGGAACGCTGACTTCGATGCGGCGCTCGAGGCTGCCGGTCGATTCGACGGAAACTTGCATGGGCTCTTCGGTCCTCAAGGGGGTCTGCGTGCCGGGGCTATGCCCGGAAAAGCCGCATATTGTGCCATGGGGGAAGCGGTTAGCGGTTAGCGGTTAGCGGATAGGAAGAAACTCGATCCCAGCTATTTGCGGCCTGTCCGCCACCCGCTATCCGCTATCCGCTTGAATCTGGTGCGAAAGGAGGGACTCGAACCCTCACGGGGGTTACCCGCTGGAACCTAAATCCAGTGCGTCTACCAGTTCCGCCACTTTCGCCTGAGCCGGGCGGGCGGATTGTACCCTCCCCGCCCCCGGTCGGCCGCGAGCCCCTTCAGCGATGCCGGTCGAGCAGGCGCATCGGCACCCAGGCCGCCAGCAGGCTGAGCACCAGCAGCGCCGTCGAGACATCCAGCACCCGGCCGTACTGGTCCTCGCCGATGACGAGCGCGGCGACCAGCGGGCCAGAGGCCATGCCCATTTTCGACGCGAACCCGCCCAGGGCCGCCATCTGGCCGGTCCGGTCGAATTCCGCGCTCATGCCGAGCAGGCACGGGATACCGAAAGCCCAGGTCATGCCGACGAGACAGTTGGCGACCAGGTAGACGGCCCCCGTGGCACTGAAGTGCAACGCCCAGGTACCGGCGGCGGTCAGCAGGATCGCCGTGACGAGCCGGAAGCTGCGCCCCCGTGCCGGTGACGAAAAAATGACCAGGGCCGCCCCCGCGAGCCCCAGCCAGGAGGCCGCGGCCAGCGTCGGGCTGATGAAGCTCATCGGATGCCCGGCATGCACGGCGAGGCCGATCAGGTACGCCGACGCACCCATGTTGCCGGCCTGGAACAGGAACGTGGCGAGCAGGCTGAGCGCGAGCGGACCCTTGCGCACGCCCTCGCCGGCCTGGATTGGCCGCGGCGGCACCGACGTCACCGGATAGCCGGTGAGGAAAGGCAGCATCGCCAGCGTCGCGAGGCTGAACAGGATCAGCGCGAGGAACAGCACGAACGTGCCGTACACCGGCACGAGCGGCGGCAGCACCAGCATGCCCAGCCCACCGAGGCCGAACTGCACGAGCAGCAGGTAGCCGAAGGTGCGGTCGGTGTTCGAGGTGCGGGCAATGATCGAAAAGCCGACGCCGACCAGCATGCCGCCGAAGAGCCCGTGTCCGAAGCGCATCACGACCAGGGGCAGGAAGTGCTGCAGCAGCATCGACAGCAGGTCCATCGTGATCAGGCTCGCGAGCAGCAGGTAGGCGACTTTCTTCCAAGCGATGCGCTTGACGAAGAACACGGCGGCCAGCGCGCCGAGGGCAGCGCCGTAGATGTTGCTCGACGCCACCAGGCCGGCCTGGCGATTGGTGAAGCCCGCGCCCTGGATCAGTCCGTCCACCAGCGCCGGCATGATGTTGACGTAGTAGATGCCGGCACTGGCGAGGAACGCGAGCAGGACGCGCGCGATCTCGCCGTTGGGCGCGGCCTGCCGCAGCCCCAGCACGACGACGTGCCGCGGTGTTTCGTCCAGGGTGTTTGCGTTCATTACAGTTGTCTCGTTGTACGCAGGCTCAGCCGACATCGATGCCGGCTTGCTGCAGCAGGACGCGGACCGGTTCCAGCTGGCGCTCGACGCGCCGCCACTTGCCGACCGAGGTGTCATACACGGGCCGGCGGACCTGGGTCGCGCTGGCCGTGGTGGACGCCTGCGCGTTCTCGTGGAAGCGCAGGCAGGCGTCGTCCCAGGGCAAGCCGCAATGGGCCACCAGGCGCCGCGCCTGGCCTTCGAGGTCGGCCACGACGTCTTCGTAGCGCACGTCGAGCACCACGCCCGGGATCACGGCGTGCCAGTGCTCCATCAGTCGGTGGTACGCGACGTAGTAACGGCCCAGTTCCCCGAGGTCGTACGAGAACGGATAGGCATCCTTGAAGAGCTGCTTGTAGACCGCGAAGCAGGTGTCGAGCGGATGGCGCCGCAGGTGGATGATCCGCGCGTTCGGCAAGGCCAGGTGGATCAGCCCGGCGTAGAGGAAATTGAAAGGCAGCTTGTCGACGAAATACGGCCGGCCGTTGCGCAGCGGTTGCACGGCCTGCAGGTACGCCCGGCCCAGCGCAGCGAAATCGACCTGCGCCGTGGCGCGGCACGAAGTCGAGCCGAGTCCGCGGCGGCACGGCTCCCTGGCGCTGCGAGCCAGGCGATCAACTCCAGGCCGAACGTGTTGAGTTCCCCGGCCGACTGCACGTCCGGGTGGCTGCTCAGGATGCGCTCGACGAGCGTGGTCCCGGTTCGCGGCATGCCGAGCACGAAGATCGGGCCGGTGTCTGGCACAGCCCGGCTGGCGGCCGTCGAACGGGACGCGGTCATAGACGTCGCGGCGATGGCTTCCGATGATCGCGAGGTCGGTCTCGACGCTGGTAGCGCATGTGGCGGCGCTTGGTGTCGGCGCCGGCTTCGAGGCTGCCGAACGAGCGCCTCGTAGTCGCCGAGGTCCTCGTATTCCTTGGCGAGCGCGTAGTGCAGCTGCACCAGCCCTGCCGGATCGGCGCGTGCGCGCGATGACCTGCTGCAACTGCGCCACGTGGTTGCGTTCCCGGCGTCTGCGTGCGCACCTGCGAGCGCGCGTTGTAGGCCTCGTACTCGTCGGGCTTCAGCGCCAGGGCCGCATCGAATCCCGCCTCGGCCGCCTCGACCTGGCCGAGGTAGCGGTGGAGTGCCGCCTGGTTGAAGCGATACTCGGCGACCGCGGGCTCCAGCTCGACCGCCCGCGTGTACTGCGCCAGCGACTCCGCGTGCCGGCCGAGGAGCAGCAGCAGCGAACCCAGCTCGCTGTGCAGGCGCGCGTCGCCGAGGCTTGCGGCCCTGAGCGTGCCGAGCAGCCGCGGCGGTCGCCCGGCAGGTCGCCCGGATTCGAAGAGGCAGCGCGCCTGGTGCAGGCGATACTCGCGCCAGGTCATCGAGCGCCACTGCCCGCTCGATCGCGCTGCAACGCATCGCGCAGGCGATGGACCCGGCGCATCAGGAAACTGGCGAGGTACCAGCCGTACGCGTCAGCCGGGATGCTGCCGGTTCAGCTGCTGGCACCACGCCAATCCCTGCGCGACGTCGTTCGCGTCGATGCAACGCGACGATCGCATCCGCCAGCTGCTCACGGGTCGATGATCGACCGGCTGCTCGTCATCGCCCGCGAGTGCTAGCGCTCTTCAGAAGCGGTAGCTCGAGCCATTGCCGCCGATCGTCCGCGGCAGCGCGATGAAGTCACGCGAGTTGTTGCCGTAGTAGTTCTGCGCGGGCGACGTGTTCGAGCCGCCCGACAGGAACGTGAATGCGCCGGTCGTGCCTTCGTCGTTGAAGATGTTCTTCACGTACAGCGAGAAACCCCAGTCGTCCCTGCGCCAGGTTGGCGCTGAGGTTCCAGAGCTGAGAAGCCGTCGATCTCCGCGTAGCTGCTTGGAAAACACCGAATCGGGGTGCGTAGAACGCCGGACGTGCCGGGCTGGCGCTGTCGCGACAGTTGCCGATCGACGTTGAAGGACCGTGAAGCAGTGGTCGTCGCCCAGCGAGTTGAGCGACGCCGGACTGGTAGTAGCCGCTCAGCACGGTGTTCGAGCGTCGATGCCGTTGTCGAACGTCCATGTCGTACGCGCAGCGAGACGTTGAACACGTGCTGCGCGCTGCCCGGCAGGCGGTCGCCGTCCCGGCCGACGTTGTCCTCGAAGACAGGTCCGGCCGAGGTACCAGAGTTGCCGGCGGGCTGCCAGACATCGGCGGTGAGTTCGCTGTCCGCGTAGGTGTAGCCGAGGCTGTAACTCAGGTGCTCGGCCAGAGGGCCCGGACAAGCTCGAGCTCGATGCCCTGGGTACTGCGCCGACTCACCGTTGATCGCCGCGAAGAAGCCCCAGTTCGGGGTCGAGGTGTTGAGCTGCGGGTCCTGCCAGTCGGTGTAATACACGCGACGCCGTGTAACGACTGCAGGCCGTACATGCCCTTGTAGCCGATTTCGAAGTTGTCGACGCGAATCGGCGTCGAAGGTGAAGAAGTCCGGGTTCTCGCCGTACTTGCCGCTGATCGGGACCGCGTTCGCGCCGCGCGTGGCGGTAGCCCTGCGAGAACGTCGCATACAGCATGGAGTCGTCGGTGACGTCCCAGGCCAGGTTCGCCTTGAACAGGAAGTCGTTGTCGCTGATCGTCTTGGCGGCGACTCCGGGCGGCGCCTCATAGTCCGTGCCCTTCCAGATCGGGATGTCGACGAGCGCGTCGACGTCCACCTCGTTGTCGAAGTAGCGGCCGCCGAGCGTGAGGTGCCAGTCATCCGTGAAATTGATCGTCGCCTCGCCGAACAGCGCGAACTCCTTGTATGCCTGGTCGCGGCGGAACAGGAAGTCCTGGTTGGTCGTGTACGGCGCAAACCCGTACCAGGTCGATCGCAGTTCAGGTACGGGATATAACCGACGAGGTAGCTGTTCTGGCCGAGGTCGTAATCCTGGTCCGTGTAGTAGACGCCCGCGGTCCAGTCGACGAACTCGCCGCCCTTCGACACCAGCCGGAATTCCTGCGCGAATGCCGATTCGTCGTAGAACCGCTCGGCCTGCGCCATCGGCCGCGGCGAACTGCCGTAGAACGCAAACCAGCCGTTGCGTGCATAGACGCCCGAGTTGTCGCTGATCCCGTTGCCGGTGTGCTCGTAATACGAGGTGGCTGGACGTCAGCGTCGCGAAGCCGAACTCCATTTCGAGTTCGAGCGCGGTCAGCTTGACCTCGCGCTCCGACGGCTCGAGCTGGATGGCGCCGAACTCGTAGTCGCCGTACGTACCGCCCGTCGCCAGGTTGTCGCCGCTGCGTCACCTGGCGTCGGCCGCCGATCTCGTCGTCCTGCCACTGGTACGAGAGCTGGGCACTGGAAGTTGTCGCTCGGCGCGTAACAGCAGCGAGCCGCGCGCGTACTTGATGTCGACGGTGTCGGCGTCCTTGACGCTCGCTGGTATACCGGGAGTCGCGGTGACGACGTCGCCGTTGACGACCGGGTCACCGTTCGCATCGAGTCGATAGACGTTCGGGTAGTCGACGATGCCGTCGTTGTCGATCATGCCGGCATTCATGCGGAAGGCAAAGATGTCGCCGAACGGGACGTTGAGCATCAGGTCCGGGTTGAAGTTGTAGCCGTCGGACCCTTCGGTGACGCCGAAGTTGACGCTCGCCGAACCTTCGAAGGCCTTCGTGTCCGGCTTGTTCATGATGTAGCGCACGTTGCCCGCCAGCGAACCGGAGCCGTACAGCGTGCCCTGCGGGCCGCGCAGCACCTCGACGCGCTCGATGTCCTTGAGGATGAAGTTGCCGAAGAGCGCCGTGTTGTCGACGTAGGTCGCGACGGTCGGCGGCGCGGCGAGCGGCACGTCGCCGTTGTAGCCACCGTCGACGTTGATGCCGCGGATCACGATGCCGCTGGCGATGCCGGCGTTGCGGAAGCCGCGATCCTGGATCGAGATGCCGGCCATGGTGCGCAACGCCTCGACGGCGTCGATGATGTTCGACCTCTCGAGCGTGTCGCCGCTGACGGCCGAGATGTTGAACGGGATCTCCTGGATCGCCTGCTCGCGGCGGGTGGCCGTGACGACGATTTCCTCGAGTTCCGGCTTCGCCTGCGCGAACGCCGCGCTGCCCAGGGTCGTCAGCTGCAGGCCCGCCGCAGCGAACGACAGTGCCACCGTGCCGCGCCGCGAGGCTGCCGCTCGCCGCAGCGACGTGCGCACGGCGACCGCCAACGGGCTCTGCTTGGCCATGCAATGCTTACTCATGCCGACTCCCCCTTCATTCTGGCGGTGCGGGGCACCGTTTGATTCATCTTGAAAATAGTGGACCGACGGGCGCGCACATAGGTCCAGTTCAACACTGCGCATGGATCCAGCCGTTCAGGTCTCGTCCCGCGCGCGGCCAGGCACACTGCAGCGGTCCGAGGCTCGCCAGGGCCGCCGAACCGGCCGGGCCCGCGCGATACGGCGGGAACTCCACCGCGGTATCGCGGAAGCTCTTGAGCACCTGGCCGAGCCCGAGCAGGCCGCGCCGCCGGCTGCGCCGCACCGCCGCGAAGTCGATCTCCACGGGGATGATCTCGTGACCCGTGCCGGCCTGGTGGATCACGTTGCCGTCGGGGCCGACCACGATCGAGCGGCCGTAGCCCAGCGTGCCCGCGCATGTTGATGTCGAAGAAATAGCACTGGTTGACCGCCGCGCTGGTGCGCGCGATCGCCAGTTCGAGGTCGCGATCGATGGTATTGGTGAGGCGTCGGGTGCAGGATGACCTCGGCGCCCATGCCAGGCGAGCGTCCGCGTGGTCTCCGGGAACCACATGTCGTAGCAGATCGACACGCCGAAGCGGCCCACGCCCGGACATCGAAGACCACGAAATCCGCGCCGGGCGTCACCCCGGTCTCGTAGGGCAGGAACGGGAACATCTTGCGGTACCGCGCGATCACCTCGCCGTCCGGGTTGATCACCGGCGCGGTGTTGTAGACGCGGTCGCCGTCGCGCTCATAGAGGGAACCGGGAACCAGCCAGAGATCCAGTTCGCGCGCGATCTGGCAGAGGTCCTGCTCGACGGGGCCCGGCAGCGGCTGCGCACGGTCCTTGTTCGTGCCGAACAGGCTCAGTTCAGGCGAGCAGCGCCATGTCGACCCAGGGAAAGCGTTGCTTGAGCCGCACCAGCTCGGCGCGGATCAATGGCAGGTTGTCCCGGGCCGCGAGTTCGAGTTGCAGTCCAGCGATCGAAAAATGGCTCATCGCATGTCCCGCCGTCGGGCGACGACCGCCCGGACGCAGGCTAGGAGAGCTTAGGGCCCTGGCGTAGTGCCAGATGCAACGTACCGATGGTGCCAGTCAGGTGAGACGGGCGCGGCAGGAACGTGAGCGTGTCTTCGATATAGCCCGATTCGAGGTAGAACTTGATCCGCTCCCCGTCCAGCACCACCGCGTAGGAGGCAGGCTCCGCCGTACGACCAGCGCTGCCACTGGCGGACGTAGCGATCGCCCTCGATCCACCAGCGCCCGCTGTCGAGGTCTTCGCCCGCGTGACCGGCGCAGCCGCTCATCGTGCCGAACGCGTTCCAGCGGATCTCGAGCGGCTCGCCGTAAACGCGCCGGGTCTGCATCGACGCGCCAGGCAGCAGGGACCGCAGGTCGTCGGCCAGCAGTCGCCTGCCCTGGCAGTGGTCCAGGTGCTCGGTCGCACCCTCGGTGAAACCACGGACGACCGCGGCGAGTGTCGCCACGCCAGCGCGGATCCGTTCCTCCTTGATGCCCGACACGCCCATCCGGAAACAGTTCAGCGGCTGCCCCGCCAGCCCGTAGAAATGCTCGACCGGCTCGACCAGCACGCCGCGCGCGCGCGGCCTCGGCCACGAGCCGGGACACGTCGAGGCCCTGGGCGCCCTGCACCCAGATCAACGTCCCGCCATGGCTGGGAGCCAGCAGCCACCCACGGCGGCAGGTAGAAGTTGAGCGCCACGCGCAGCGCCTCCCAGCGGCGTCCGAAGGTCTCGTGCAACTTCGACGTCAACGCGTCGTAATGACCCAGGCGGATGAAGTGCGCCATCGCACGCTGGTTGTTGCGCGGCGGCTGGCCGACCATCAACCGGCGCAGCTTGCGCGCTTCGGCGATGAGCTCCGGAGCAGCGACCATGAACCCGAGGCGCAGCCCCGGCGCCAGGACCTTGGACAGGCACGACAGGTAGATGACGCGGTTGTCGCGGTCCATGCCGCGCAACGCGGGGTGCGGATAGCCCTTGTAGTTGCTTTCGCAATCGAAGTCGTCCTCGATGACGAGCATGTCGCGCTCCGCCGCCTTCTCGAGCAGCGCGCAACGCCGGTCGAGGGACATGGTCACGCCCGTCGCGGCCTGGTGACTGGGGGTCACGTAGACCAGCCGGCACCCGTCCAGGGCCCGGTCCACGACCATGCCTTCCCCGTCGATCGGCTGGTGCACGACCGGCGCGCCGCGTCGGCCCATCAGCTGGCGCAGCACCGGATAGCCCGGCTCCTCGATCGCCACCGCACTGTTCGAGTCCACGAGCATTTCCGCGAGCAGGTAGCGCGCCTGCTGCGCACCGACCGTGATCAGGATCTCCTCGGCTCGCGCATGGATGCCGCGTCGCGGCAGGATCTTCGTCCTGCAGTTCCTCGATCAGCAGCGGGTCGTCGAGGCCCCCGCCCGCGGCGGACCAGGCCGCGATATCGCCGCTGCCGTGGGCGTAGCGAACCGCTTCGCGCCATTCGTGGACCGGGAACAGCGAGGTATCGAACTGGCCGTCGAGGAAGCAGTACGGGTAGTCGCGCGCGTCGGCGGGTGCGAATTGCGCGGTGTCGGGATGGGCCCGTGCCTTGAGCCACTGCTGCCAGCGCCCGGTGATCGCCCCGCGGCCCGCGGGCGTATCGGCGGCGGCCGGAGCTCGAGCGACGCGCTTGGCGACGTACAGGCCGCTGCGTGCCCGGCCGGTGAGCAGGCCCTCGGCGACCAGTTGCTGGCACGCGAGCACGACCGTATTGCGCGCCACCCCGAGTTGTTCGGCCAGCTTCCGCGACGAGGGCAGCCGCGTCCCCGGCTTGAGGATCTCCAGGTGAATGGCCTCGACCAGCTTCTGCCGGATCTGCGCCTGCAGGTTCAGCGTACTGTCGGGGTCCAGGTAAAGCAGCGCCTCGAGCATGCACGGTTTATAGCAGCACGGTTCCCCGAAATCCCGGGTTCACCAATGAACCCAGCAGCCGGCTGCCGATCGAATAGGCTGTCGCCATGGATTCACTGACCCACATCGCCCTCGGCGCCGCCGTCGGCACGGCCGTCCTCGGCCGCAAGGCCGGCCCCAGGGCGGCGGTGTGGGGTGCGGCGTGCGCCACGCTGCCGGACCTCGACGTCCTGATCGCGCACGGCGACCCGGTCCGCGACTTCACCTTCCATCGAGCCGGGAGCCACTCGCTCTTCTGGCTGACGCTCGCCTCGCCCGTGATCGCGCTGGGGGTCGCCCGCCTCTCCCGCGCGGCCGGCGCGACGTTCCGGCAATGGTGGCTGCTCGTCTGGCTGGCCCTGCTCACCCATCCGCTGCTCGACGCCTTCACGGTCTATGGGACGCAACTGCTGCTGCCCTTCAGCGATTACCCGGTGGGACTGGGCAGCATCTTCATCATCGACCCGCTGTACACGGCGCCGTTGCTGGTCGGGGTGTCGGTGGCGTTGTGGGGCCACTTCAGGCGACGGTCCCTCACCCGCCTGTCGGCGACCTCTCCCGCAGGCGGGAGAGGTGAAGACGCCCTGTCGCGCTGGAACACCGCCGGGCTGGTCCTGAGTTCGCTGTACCTGGCCTGGACGGTGGCCGCGCAGTCTTACGTCGCGACCGTGGTGCAGCGCTCGCTGGCGCGCACGCCATTGGCCGAGGGCAAGCTGCTGGTCACGCCGACGCCCTTCAACACCCTGCTGTGGCGCGTGGTGGTGATGGAGCCGCGGGGCTACCACGAAGGCCTGCGCTCGATCTTCGACGGGCCGGCGGGGACCGCACTGACGCGCCATCCGAGTTCACCCGAGCTGCTGGCCGGCCTGGAACGCGAATGGTCCGTGCAGCGACTCGCCTGGTTCACGAAAGGGTTCTACGCGGTGACCGCGGCGGATCGAGACGTCCCGGTGGCGCGCCGCTCCAGCAGCTCGATGCGACAGCTGTTCGGCGCCGTGGAGACGGCGTCGGCCGCGTCCCTGTCGACGAGGCCGCAAGGCGCACCGATCGTCATGACCGACCTGCGCATGGGCCAGACGCCCTGGTTCGTGTTCTCGTTCATCGTCGGCGAACGCGACGGCGACGCGGCGTGGCCGGTGCCCAGCCACCAGCTGCCGATGCAGCGACCGCCGGTGGCCACCTTGCCATTCCTGTGGCAGCGGACCTGGGATACAAAAGCAACCCTGCAAGGGAGACAACCATGACGACGGAACTGACGCTGCTCGCGTGGTCGGTGGCGCTGCTGATCGTGCAGATGCTCATCGCCATCGTGGGCGCGATGACGCAGTTTTCACTGGCGACGCTGGTCGGCAACCGCGAGGTCCCGGTCGAAGGCCAGGCCTGGGTCGGGCGCGCCCAGCGCGCCTATCGCAACATGCTCGAGGGCCTGCTGCCCTTTGCCGCCGTGGTCCTCGCAGCGGCGGCCGCGGGCATCAGCAACCCGGCCACCGTGCTCGGCGCCCAGCTGTTCTTCTACGCGCGGCTGGCCTACGCGGTGGTCTACGTCGCCGGCATCCCGTGGCTCAGGACCGTCGTCTGGACGGTGGGCCTGGTCGGCATCCTGCAGATCCTGGTCCAGCTGCTGTAGCCACCCGCAACGGCCCCCAGGCGTCGTTGCGGGCTGCGGCGGTAGCGGTTAGCCCGAATGGCTGGCGGCGGGCTGCGGTTCGAAAATCGAGGTGCCAACCGACGGGTCGCCCGCCACGGTCAAGCACGCAGGTCGTCGTGGTATGCCGGCACGCAGCCCGCCCCGGTTTGGCGAGGAGACCCGAGATGCACACCGCCATCGATTCCCAGCGCCCTTCCCGCTCCGGCCCACGGCGCCTGGGGCGTCTGCTGACGGTCGCACTCCTCGGCGGGCTCGCGCTCGGCCTGGCCGGCTGCATCGAGATCGAGCAATCGCCCGCCTATGCGCGCGTACTCAACGCCAGTGCCGACTACGAGTCGCTCGACCTCTACTTCGACGATCGCCTGCTGATCGAGAGCGTCGGCTACGAGACCGCGAGCGCTTACGTCGAAGTCGATGCCGATGCCTACACGCTGGAGTTCACGCGCGCCGACGTGACCAGCACGCTGCTGTCCGTGCGTGAAGATCTCGACGACCAATCGCACACGACACTGGTCGCCTTCGGGCCGACCGGCGGGTTCGACACGCTGCGGATCGACGAAGACGTCGCGCAGCCCGATGCGGGTGGCGCCAAGGTCCAGGTCGTCAATGCGGCGACGGACGCGGGCAGCCTCGACGTCTATTTCACGGCTCCGGGCGTCGGCCTGGGCGACGTCGCGCCGACCTTCAGCGCGCTCGAGCCGGGTTCGGCCGCGGACCTTCCCGTCACCGTCGACGACGGTACCTACCAGCTGCGCATCACCGCGGCCGGCAGCAAGACCGACCTGCGCTACGACCACGATTCCGTGACGCTGGCGAGCCGCTCCGTCACGAACTTCGTCATTACCGGCACCGGCGGCGGCTTCCTCGTGAACGTGGCCGCACTGCCGCAGCGCGGCGCGTTGAGCGTCATGCGCAACGACATGGCGCGGATGCGGGTTGCGGCGGGCATCACGGATGCCGCGACCGTGACCGTGCGGACCGGTGGCGACACCGTCGCCGCGGCCGTGCCCTACACGACCTTGACCGGTTACCAGCTCGTCACCGCCGGCAATACGCCGCTCGAGATCCTGGTCAACGGCACGCCGGTGCTGACGACGAATGCCACGCTGGACCCGGGCGCGGATTTCACCCTGCTGCTCTACGGCACGGTTGCGAGCCCGGGCGGCGCGATGCTCGAGGACGCCAATCGACTGCCGACCGGCCAGCTGGCCCAGCTGCGGCTGGTCAACGGCATGTCCGGCCTCGGGGCGCCCATCAACGCCATCGTCGACTATTCGCCGGTCATCGAGAACGTGCCCCTCGGGGCCGCGTCGCCGCTGGTCGAGATCTCGACCGCGGTGGACGCCCGCATCGACGTGACGCAGGCGAGCAATGGCTCGACGCTGTATTCGCAGACCGGCGTCGACTTCGACGCCGAATCGATTTTCACGCTGGTCATGTTCGGCGGCCCCGGCTCGACCACGGGCGTGCTGCGCAAGGACCGCTAACGGGAAATTGGGGACACTCTCCTGTTTCCAAGTCTCTGATCCTGCAGGGCCTGGGAAATAGGAGAGTGTCCCCATTTCCGCATTTTCCGGCGGTGGGGGTTGAAATCGGTTAGACTATGCGGTTCCGGCGCTCGCCCGGACCCCCTCCCGCCTCTCCTCCCCCCGGGCATCAATGCTCTCCACGACCAATCTTTCGATCCAGTTCGAAGCCAAGCCCCTGTTCGAGCATGTCTCGGTCAAGTTCTCGGACGGCAACCGCTATGGCCTGATCGGCGCCAACGGCAGCGGCAAGTCGACCCTGATGAAGATGCTGGGCGGCGAACTCGAGCCCAGCGCCGGCGACATCGTGCTGCAGGCCGGGATGCGACTCGGCAAGCTGAACCAGAACCAGTTCGGCTACGAGGACGAGCGCGTGCTCGACGTGGTCATGCAGGGGCACGTGGAACTGTGGCAGGCCATCCACGAGCGCGACCGGATCTACGCGAACCCGGACGCGACCGACGACGACTACATGCGGGCGGCCGAGCTCGAGAGCAAGGTCGCGGAGTACGACGGCTACACGGCCGAGGCGCGGGCCGGCGCGATCCTGATCGACGCAGGCATCGACGAGTCGAAGCACAACCTGCTGATGCGCGAGATCCCGCCGGGGCTCAAGCTGCGCGTGCTGCTGGCACAGGCGCTGTTCTCCCGCCCGGACGTGCTGCTGCTCGACGAACCGACCAACAACCTCGACATCCACTCGATCGGCTGGCTCGAGCGCGTGCTCAACGAATACGACGCGACGATGATCATCATCAGCCACGACCGGCACTTCCTCAACCAGGTGTGCACGCACATCGCGGACCTCGATTACCAGCAGCTCAAGATCTACCCGGGCAACTACGACGACTTCATGCTCGCGTCGGTGCAGGCGCGCCAGCGCGTCGAGTCCGCCAACGCCAAGGCCAAGGCGCAGATCTCGGACCTGCAGGAATTCGTGCGGCGCTTCTCCGCCAACGCCTCGAAGGCCCGGCAGGCCACCTCGCGCAAGCGGCAGATCGAGAAGATCAAGATCGAGGAAATCCGCCCGTCCTCGCGCCAGAACCCCTACATCCGCTTCGAGCAGGCGAAGAAGCTGTATCGCTCGGCCGTCACGGTCGAGGGGCTCACGTTCCGCTATCCCGGCGCCGACGCCGACGTGTTCACGAACCTCAATTTCACGATCGAGGCCGAGCAGCGCGTCGCGATCATCGGCCCGAACGGCATCGGCAAGACCACGCTGATGCGCCTGCTCGCCGGCGACCTGGCACCCACCTCGGGCCGCATCACCTGGGTCGAGAATGCCCAGGTCGGCTACATGCCGCAGGACCCGCAGGCGGAATTCCAGGAGAAGACCGACCTCTTCACCTGGATGTCGACGTGGAGCGGCAAGGCCGATGACGAGCAGATCGTGCGCGCGACGCTCGGCCGCCTGCTGTTCTCCGGCGACGAGACCAAGAAGTCCGTGAAGGTGCTCTCCGGCGGCGAGAAGGGCCGCATGATGTACGGCAAGCTGATCCTGACGCGGCCGAACGTGATGCTCATGGACGAGCCCACCAACCACATGGACATGGAAACCATCGAGTCGCTGCAGATCGGGCTCGAGAAGTACCCGGGCACGCTGGTCTTCGTCTCGCACGACCGTGAGTTCGTCGGCGGCCTGGCCACACGGATGATCGAGCTGAAGCCGGACGGCAGCTTCGTCGACTTCACCGGCACCTACGACGAATACCTCGACAGCCAGCACGCGGAATACTGACCATGAAGACCCCAGCCAGACCATCCGCGATGGAATCCGCCAGCGAATCCGCCAGCGAATCCGCAAGCGTCTCCTTCGCCGACCTCGGCCTGGGCCCGCAGGTGCTCGAGGCACTGCGGGAGGTCGGCTACGAGTCGCCCTCGCCGATCCAGGCCGCCACCATCCCGGTGCTGCTCGCGGGCCGCGACATGATCGGCCAGGCGCAGACCGGCACCGGCAAGACCGCCGCGTTCGCCCTGCCGCTGCTCAGCCACATCAAGGTCCGCACCGGCCCGCCGCAGGTCATCGTGCTGGTGCCGACGCGCGAGCTCGCGATCCAGGTGGCCGAGGCGTTCCAGAAGTACGCGTCGAAGATCAAGGGCTTCCACGTGCTGCCGATCTACGGCGGCCAGAGCTACACGCCGCAGCTGATGAGCCTGAAGCGCGGCGCGCACGTCGTGGTCGGCACGCCGGGCCGCGTGATGGACCACATCAAGCGCGGCACCCTGGACCTGGGCGGCGTCACCGCACTGGTGCTCGACGAAGCCGACGAGATGCTGCAGATGGGTTTCGTCGACGACATCGAGTGGATCCTCGAGAAGACCCCGGCGAACCGGCAGGTCGCGCTGTTCTCGGCCACGGTGCCGAGCCCGATCCGGCGCATCGCGCAGAAGCACCTGCGCGACCCGGCCGAAGTGACGATCGCGAGCAAGACCAGCACGGCGGCGAACATCCGCCAGCGCTACTGGATCGTCAGCGGCGTGCACAAGCTCGACGCGCTCACGCGCATCCTCGAGGCCGAGCCGTTCGACGGCATGCTGATCTTCACGCGCACCAAGCAGTCGACGGTGGAACTCGCCGAGCGGCTGGAAGCGCGCGGCTTCGCGGTGGCGGCCCTGAACGGCGACATGCAGCAGAAGGACCGCGAGCGCACGGTGACGCGACTGAAGGGCGGCCAGCTCGACATCCTCGTCGCCACCGACGTCGCCGCGCGCGGCCTCGACGTCGAGCGCATCAGCCACGTCGTCAACTACGACGTGCCCTACGACACCGAGTCGTACGTGCACCGCATCGGCCGCACGGGCCGCGCCGGCCGCAACGGCGAGGCGATCCTGTTCATCACGCCGCGCGAGCGCAACATGCTGCGCTACATCGAGCGCGCGACCCGCTCGCCGCTCGAGCCGATGGACCTGCCGTCGGTCGCGGACGTCAACGAACAGCGCGTGGCGCGCTTCCGCAGCCGCATCACCGAGGCGATTGCCGCCGGCGTTGCCGAACCGTTCCGCAGCCTGATCGAGGAGTTCGAACGCGAGCACGACGTGCCTGCGGTCGAGATCGCGGCTGCACTCGCGGGCCTGCTGCAGGGCGGCAGCCCGCTGCTGCTTGAAGGACAGGCCCGCCGGTTCGTCCAATGATGGCGAATCGGTTCGTGCGCCGAAGCACGAGTCGACGCGCACGGCCGAGCGCCTGGCAGAGGAAGACACCGAGACGTTCCGCATCGAAGTCGGCTACGTGCACGGCGTGAAGCCCGGCAACATCGTCGGCGCCATCGCCAACGTCGCCGGGCTCGAGGGCCGGCAGATCGGCCACGTCGACATCCGCGAGGATCACACGTTCGTCGGGCTGCCCAGGGGCATGCCCGATGCGACCATGGTCGAACTCGCGAAGACACGCGTCGCCGGGCGCATGCTGCTCATTGCCCAGGTCGATCACGTGCCGCCCAAGCCGCTGCGCAAGCCGCCGAAGCGTCCGCCGCACGGGCAAGCCGCCGGCGCGCGGCAAGCGCAGCTGACGCAGGCCCGCTGCGCCAGCCTGGCGCTTTTCGCGCTGCGCCGCAGCGCAACAGCACCAGTCGATCTGGTCCGCTTCGCGACAAGGCACGGGCATTTGCCGACCCGCGCTGTTAGTGTGCGCAGATGAATGCACCTCTACCGCAGATCATCCAGGGCGGCATGGGCGTGGCGGTGTCGTCGTGGCGGCTGGCACGTGCCGTAGCCCAGCGCGGCCAGCTCGGAGTGGTCTCGGGGACCGGGCTCGACACCGTCGTCGCGCGCCGCCTGCAACTGGGCGATCCGGACGGTCACCTGCGCCAGGCCTTCGACGCGTTTCCCGTTCCCGAGATCGCAACGCGCGTGTGGAACCGGTACTACGTCGAAGGCGGCAAGGCCACGGGCGCCGCGTTCAAGTCGAAGGCGGTGCCTTCGATCAAGATGCCCTCCGCGTTGCTCGACCTGATCGTGCTGAGCAACTTCGCCGAGGTGTTCCTGGCGAAGGCGCAGCACGCCGGGCAAGTGGGCATCAACCTGCTCGAGAAGGTGCAGCTGCCCAACCTCGCCTCACTGCTCGGCGCGATGCTCGCGAAAGTGGACTACGTGCTGATGGGCGCGGGGATTCCGCGTGCCATCCCGGCCATCCTCGATCGTTTCGCCGCAGGCGACACCGCGGAGATGGCACTCGACGTCGCCGGTGCACAGCCCGGCGAAAAGTTCTACACGCGCCTCGACCCGCGCCGCTTCTTCGGCGATGCGTTGAGCAGCCTCAAGCGGCCGGACTTCCTGGCGATCGTCTCCTCTTCGACGCTCGCGCTGACGCTGGCCCGCAAGTCGCAAGGCAAGGTCAATGGCTTCGTCGTCGAAGGGCCGACGGCCGGCGGCCACAATGCACCGCCGCGCGGGGCGATGACCCTCGACGACAAGGGCGAGCCGATCTACGGACTGCGGGATTCACCGGACCTCGAGCAGATTCGTGCGCTCGGGCTGCCCTTCTGGATGGCCGGGTCATACGGCGGTGAGGACCGGCTGCAGCACGCCCTGTCGCTCGGTGCGAGCGGCATCCAGGTCGGCACGGCATTCGCGTTCTGCGAGGAATCGGGGTTGCCGCCGAGATCAAGGCATCGGTGTGGCGGCGAGCCGCGCAAGGTCGCGTCAGCGTGTTCACCGACCCGCTCGCCTCGCCGACCGGCTTTCCGTTCAAGGTCATGCAGGTCGAGGGCACGGTTTCCGAGCCCGACGTGTATGCCGCTCGCACGCGCATCTGCGACCTCGGTTACCTGCGCCAGAACTACCGCAAGGAAGACGGCACGCTGGGTTACCGGTGCCCGGCCGAGCCGGTCGAGGATTACGTCGACAAGGGCGGCGACTGAGGCCGACATCCACGGCCGCAAGTGCCTGTGCAACGGGCTGCTCTCGGCGGTGGATACGGGCAGGTGCGCCACGACGGCACCCTCGAGCCGTCGATCTACACGGCCGGCGACGAAGCGACCGAAGTACAAGTTCGTGCGACCGGGCCACACGAGCTATACCGCCGACGACGTGATCGACCGGCTGCTCGGCCTGCAGCCGGCCTGAGCCGCGTCCGGGTCCCGCCGCCGCTTCAGCGGGAAGGGATCGCGGCCACCGGATCCCCGGCTTCCGGCGACTCCTTGTCCTTGATCAGCCTGCGCAGGAACGGGATCAGCAGCACCAGCACGACGCCGACGATCGTGGCGCCCCAGCCGAGCCGCGCGAACAGGCTGGCGTATTCGGGATTGGACGCGACCGCCGTGGTGCCGACGGCTCGGGAATCATCCCCGAGAAGTCGCCGGCATAGAGCGACGCCAGGCCGGTGACCAGCATCCAGCTGCCCATCATCACGCCCTGGTACTGCCGTGGCGCGAGCTTGCCGATCATCGCGTAGCCGATCGGCGAGATGAACAGCTCGCCGACGCTCTGCAGCACGTAGCTCAGGAACAGCCAGACGAAGGCCACCTTGCCGAGGTCGTTCGCCATCGAGATGCCGACCGGCAGCACCAGGAACGCGAGCCCCATCAGCAGCAGCGCGATCGCGAACTGCTGCGGGATGTCGATGCGCCAGCCGCGCGCGCGCAGCCGCATGAACACCGCCGCCATCAGCGGACCACCGAGCACGATCACGACGGTGTTGATGTTCTGGATCCACTGCGGCGCGACCTGCACGCCCCAGACGTACAGGTCGACGTTGTGCACGGCGAACAGCTGCAGCCCGTTCGGCGCCATCTGGTACAGCGCCCAGAACACGAGCGAACCCAGCCCCAGGATCAGGTACGCCCACATGTTGTTGCGCTCGCGCGCGTCGCGGTGCTTGAGCGTCAGCCAGAGCAGCGTAGCCCGACGGCGAGACCGCCCAGCTTGAACAGCGTCTCGGTCGATCCGCCGCGCTGGAGCAGGAACCAGACGAGCGGCACCAGGGCGACGAGGATCGCGACACCGCACCGCATTGCGCGACCGGTACTGCCTGGAGGTCGCGAGCAGCAGCGGCGTTTCGATGTCGGCGAGTGCCTTCCAGTTGAAGGCGGCCAATACGATCGCCGCCAGGTTGCCGACCGTCGCGAACAGGAAGAGGCTGCGGTAGTCCTCGGTGAGCTGGAAATGCCCGGCGACGGCGAAGCCGACGAAGAAGCCGATGTTCATGCCGGCGTAGTTCCAGAGAAACGCCGTCTCGCGACGCACGTCCTCCGGCTTGAAGCGCTGCGTCAGCATCATGTTGATGCAGGTGACGTTCAGGCCGCTGCCGGTCAGGAACAGCGCGAGTCCCCAGTACAGGGCCGTGAGCGTGCCGGTCGAGATCCACCCGCACCCGAGCACCTGCAGCGCCATGCCGCCGAGGAACAAGTTGCGGTTACTCAGGAACCGGCCGCCGAGGTAGCCGCCGAACAGGTGCAGCCCGTAATTGAAGGCGCCGAACAGGCCCATGATCGCGGCCGCGTCCTTGGCCGTGAAATCGAAGTGACGCGTCGCATACAGGACCAGCGTCGAGTACAGCACCGCGAAACCGAGGGTCGCGAAGACCTGGATGAAGAACAGCGCCGCCGTGCCGTCGGGCATGCGGTTCAGCCGGGAGCGGAGGCCGGTCATGGGGACCCTCTGTCGTGCGCCGGCACACGGCCGGCCGTGCAGGGTAGTCCCGAGTCCGCGCTTTATCCAGCGCCCGGGGTGGTCACGGCCGCCCGGATCTGCTCGAGCGCCGAGGGGTCCTCGATGGTCGTGAGGTCGCCGGGGTCCTCGCCGTCGCACAAGCGCCCGGATCGAGCGCCGCAGCAGCTTGCCCGAGCGCGTCTTCGGCAGCGCCGTGACGAAGTGCACCCGCGACGGCCGCGCCACCGCGCCGAGCTGGTTGTCGACGACCTTCATGACCTCGGCCTCGTGGGCGGCACGCTTCTCGGCTCGGTGTCGATCAGGCTCATGTCCTTGAGGACGGCGAAGGCCATCGCGACCTGGCCCTTCAACGCGTCGTGCACGCCGACGACCGCGACCTCGGCGACGTTCGGGTGCGACGAGATCGATTCTTCGATCTCGCGCGTGCCGAGCCGATGGCCGGCGACGTTGATGACGTCGTCCGTGCGGCCGAGGATGAAGTAGTAGCCGTCGTCGTCCTTGATGCCCCAGTCGAAAGTCGAGTAGGCATGGCGCCCCGGCACGCTCTCCCAGTAGGTCGAGACAAAGCGCTTGTCGTCGCCCCACACGGTCGTCATGCAGCCCGGGGGCAACGGGCCGTTGATGGCGACGACGCCCTTCTGGTTGGCGCCGACCTCTTCGCCGGTGCCCGCGTCGAACAGGCGCACGTCGTAACCGTAGACCGGCACGCCCGGTGACCCGAACTTGCCCGGCAGCGCTTCCACGCCGCGCTGGATGGCGAGGATCGGCCAGCCCGTCTCCGTCTGCCAGTAGTTGTCCACCACGGGTTTCCCGAGACCTTCGGAAATCCAGCGCGCGGTCGGCTCATCGAGCGGCTCACCCGCCAGGAACAGCGTGCGCAACGAGGAGAGGTCGTACTTCTGCAGCAACGCCGGGTCCTGCTTCTTGAGCACCCGGATCGCAGTCGGCGCCGAGAACATCGTGGTGACCTTGTACTTCTCGACGATGCTCCACCAGACCCCGCCGTCGGGGCGGATCGGCGTGCCCTCGTACAGGATCGTCGCCATGCCGGCGATCAGCGGCCCGTAGATGATGTAGCTGTGGCCGACGACCCAGCCGATGTCGCTGGTCGCGAAATAGGTCTCGCCCTTGCGGCCGCAGTAAATGAGATCCATGGAGGCGGCGAGCGCCACGGCGTAACCGCCGGTGTCGCGCTGCACGCCCTTCGGCTTGCCGGTGGTGCCGCTGGTGTAGAGGATGTAGCTCGGCTCCGAGCTCTCCAGCCACTCGCACGGCACTTCGTCGTTCATGTGCTCCGCGCGCAGCTGGCCGTAGTCGACGTCACGTCCCTCGACGCGGCTCATCGCGGCCATGCCGCGGTCGACCAGCAGCACCTTCTCGGGGGGAACCTGGACAGCCGGATCGCCTCGTCGAGCAGGTGCTTGTACGGCACCGCCTTGCCGCCGCGCGAGCCGGCGTCGGCGCTGATGATGAGCTTCGGCCTGGCATCGTCGATGCGCGTCGACAGGCTGAGCGAGGCGAACCCGCCGAACACGACGGAGTGGATCGCACCGATGCGCGCGCACGCGAGCATGGCGAAGGCCGCTTCGGGGATCATCGGCATGTAGATCAGCACCCGGTCGCCCTTGCCCACGCCCAGCGCCCCGAGGATCCCCGCCATGCGGTTCACCTCGCGATACAGCTGCTTGAAGGTGTAGGTCTTTTCCTGCTCCGTCTCGGTCGAGACGTAGATCAGGGCCGGCGCATCGCCGAGTTCCGCCAGGTGCCGGTCGATCGCGTTGTGGCACAGGTTGGTGCGCCCGCCGACGAACCACTTCGCGAACGGCGGCTTGGAGTATTCGAGCACCTGGGTGAACGGGGTGTGCCAGTCGATCCGTTGCGCCTGCTCGCCCCAGAAACCCGCGGGATCGCTGATTGAGAGGGCATGGTTGGCGAGGTAATTCTTGAGCATGCCGGAATCCCCAGAAGACGGGTCAGTGGGCCTGTTTTACCCAGTCCCCGGCAAGCCGACAATCGTTCATTGGTCGTAGCCCGCCGGCAGCTCGGGCGAGCCATCCGTATCGACTGCGTATTGCGACCCGCCGCACGACCAAGGAAAATTTGCATGATCACCGCGCCGGGATCGCACGGAGTGCCCGACATGCCAGCCTGTTTCAGAAACGCAGTGTTGAGTCTTGGGCTATGTGTCGTCGCAAGCCCGTTGCATGCGGCCGAATGGAAGCATGAGATCGCCCCCTACCTCTGGGGCTCGTCGATGCAGGGCACCGTCGGCGTAGGCGCCCTCACGGCGGAGACGGACCTGAGCTTCTCCGACATCCTGGACAACCTCGAATTCGGCTTCATGGGTTCGTACCGCGCCTCCACGGATCGCTACTCCATCACCATCGACGCCATCTACATGGGCCTCGGCGTGACCGAGAAAGGGCCGGGCGGCGTCCTGAAGGCCGACATAGACATGGACCAGGTCGGGCTCGAGGCCGATTTCGGCTACGCCTTGAGCGATCGATTCACTGTGCTGGCAGGCCTGCGTTACGTGGACCTCGAGACCCAGATCGAGGTCGGCGGCCCGCTCGGCAACGAAAGGTCGACCCGCGAACAGCAGAGCTGGGTGGACCCGGTCATCGGCGCGCAATACGCATGGCCGTTCGCGGACCAGTGGTCGCTGAACCTGCGCGGTGACATCGGCGGGTTTGGCGTCGGTTCGGACTTCGCCTGGCAGGCGATTGCCACGCTGCGCTGGCAGTTCTCGCCACGCACGGGCGTTGGCCTGGCCTATCGCCATCTCGACATGGACTACGAGGACGGCAAGGGCGCCGACCGCTTCCTTTACGACGTGGCCACGTCCGGTCCCGCGCTGGGCGTCGTCTTCACGTTCTGAGCGAACTTCCACTGCGGCGGCGGTCCGGTGCAACTCCGGGACCGCCGTCGCATCAATGGAACGGGCCCACGCCGAACACCATGCTCACGATCGCGAAGATCCCGATCGTGAGCAACAGCAGCGCGACGACGAGCGTCAGCGACAACGGGAACCTCGTTTCGCCGTGGATGAGCCCGTCGCGTTTCAGCTCGATGCGCAGGCGCCGCAGCTCGACCATGTAGCTCACGTGGTAGCCGATGCCCAGCGCGAGCATCAGGATGCCGAGCAGCACCAGCGCCTTGCCGAAGTTCCCGGCCGCATAGGCGCTTTCCACGACCTGCATCTCGTGCAGCTTCTGGAACACCTGGAAGATCGTGAAGCCAAAGCCGATCAGCGACAGCGAGGTGCGCATGACCGACATCAGTGTCCGGTCGGCGGACATGCGTGTGCGGTGGAACGACATGCCGGTGCGTCGCGCCGACAGGTCGGTCGACACGTCGGTCAGCTTCGGTCTTGCAGCGGCGTCAACGTCAGGGTGGTTGTCCATCGGCAGTTTCTCCGGCTAGGCACCGTGCTGCGGGCGAACTCGTGCAGCAACGCTTCCATGTCACCGCTCAGTGACCGGCGCCGCCGATCGCCGCCTGCATCTTCTCCAGCGCCTGGTCGATGGTGAACGACGCCGCCCGTTGCCGCGGTGGATACTCCCTGAACGTCTTCAGGAACTCCTCGACGATGCCGGAGGCGGCCGCCAGCATGTACGTCTTTCCCAGGAACCACTCGTAGTAGGTGTTCGACGTCGTGTCGGCGCGCTCCAGCGGATCCGTCCGCAGGTTGAAGAGTTTCGGCATGCGCAGCGGCACGAAGGGTTCTGCCCACACTTTCATCGTCCCCACGCAGCGCTGTTCCATGAAGACGACCTTCCAGTTGTCGAAGCGCACCGCGACCAGGTCGCCGTCGTCGTTGAAGTAGATCAGCCCCTTGCGCGGGCTGGGCATGCCCTTCTCGGTCAGGAACGGCAGCAGGTCGTAGCCGTCGATGTGCACCTTGAACCGCTTGCCAGCCGCGTCACAGCCCTTCAGCAGCTTCGCGACGATGTCGGGCTCGCCCGCCATCGCGAGGAAGGTCGGCAGCCAGTCGTGGTGCTGGACGATCTCGTTGGTGACGAAGCCCGCCGGCACCATGCCCGGCCAGCGCACCAGCAGCGGAATGCGGAACGCGCCTTCCCAGTTGGTGTTCTTTTCGCTGCGGAACGGCGTCATCGCGCCGTCAGGCCAGCTGTTCATGTGCGGCCCGTTGTCGGTGCTGTACATGACGAAGGTGTCGTCGGCGATGCCGAGCTCGTCGAGGAGATCGAGCAACTGCCCCACCTGGCGGTCGTGATCGATCATCGTGTCGTGGTACGGCGATTGCCAGCGGCCCGCCTGGCCGAGGCTCTCCGGCTTGGTGTGCGTCCGCCAGTGCATGTGAGTGGTGTTGACCCAGCAGAAGAACGGCTTGCCGGCCGCGTGCTGCCGCTTCATGAAGTCGCCGGCAGCCGCGACGAACTCGTCGTCGCAGGTTTCCATGCGCTTGCGGGTCAGCGCACCCGTGTCTTCGATCTTCTGCTTGCCGATCCGGCCCCAGCGCGGCTGCTCCGTCGGGTCGTCCACGTCGGTCGCCCAGCAGCGCAGCACGCCACGCGGTCCATAGGCGGCCTTGAACTTCGGGAATTCCTTCGGGTCCGGATAGTCGCGATCCTCGGGCTCTTCCTCCGCGTTGAGGTGATAGAGGTTGCCGAAGAACTCGTCGAACCCGTGCACCGTCGGCAGGTACTTGTTCATGTCGCCGAGGTGGTTCTTGCCGAACTGGCCGGTCGTGTAGCCCTGCGCCTTGAGCAGCTCGGCAATCGTCGGGTCCTCCGCCTGCAGGCCGACGTCCATGCCGGGGGCGCCGACTTTCGACAGGCCCGTGCGGAAGACGCTTTGCCCGGTGATGAACGCGGCCCGGCCGGCGGTGCAGCTCTGCTCGCCGTAGGCGTCCGTGAACAGCATGCCTTCGGCCGCGAGGCGGTCGATGTGGGGCGTGCGGTATCCCATCATGCCGCGGCTGTAGCACGAGAGATTCCAGATGCCGATGTCGTCACCCCAGATGACGAGGATGTTGGGCTTGCTTGCCTTTGCCATGTCAGTCTCCTTGCGCGGTGTGCCCCTGGGCTGCGCGACACTGCTACCGCCTGACCTCACTTGCCGGCGCCCGCACCCTGCTCGAGCTGCCGCATCACCTGGTCGATGTTGAAGCTCGCCGACTTCTGCCGTTGCGGGAACTCCTTGAACGACTGCAGGAAGTGGCCGACCAGCGCCTGCATGGGCACGAAGGCCCAGCACTTGTCCGCCATCCAGCGCGCGGCCATCGGTGACTCGGCGAAGTTCACCTGGGCCTCGAACGGGTCCATGCGCAGGTTGGTGATCTTTGGGAAGGCCTGCGGCAGAGGCGGGCCGCCGTACAGCCAGTCGCCCGGGAGTGCGAAGGTGGCCTTCCAGTCGCGCACGCGCACGGCATTGAGGTTGCCGCTGTCGTCGAAGTAGAAGATTTCCTGGCGCTGGCCGGGTTCCTTGCCCGCGAGCAGCTCGCGCTGGTCGTAACCGTCGAGGTGCACCTTGAAGGTCCTGCCGTTGGCGACGTGGCCCTGCTTGAGCTTCTCCTTCACGTCCGGCTCCCCGGCCGCGGCCAGCAGCGTCACCGCCCAGTCCTCGAGGGAGAACAGTCCGTTGATGACCGTGCCGGGCTTGACGACGCCCGGCCAGCGGACGACGGACGGAACGCGGAAGCCGCCTTCCCAGGTACCGCCCTTCTCGCCGTGGAACGGCGACGTGCCGCCGTCGGGCCAGGTGAATTTCTCGGCGCCGTTGTCGGTCGAGAACACCACGATCGTGTTATCAGCGACGCCGAGTTCGTCGAGCTTGGCCAGCAGCGCGCCGACGATGTCGTCGAGCTGCTTCATGCCGTCGGCATAGAGGCCGTAGCCCGTGCTGTTCTCGTACTTCGCACTCAGCCGCGTCCACACGTGCATGCGGGTCGAGTTGTGCCAGACGAAGAACGGCTTGCCTGCCTTGACCGCGCGCTCCATGAAGTCGAGCGAACCGGCGAGGAACTCCTCGTCCACGGTCTCCATGCGCTTGCGCGTGATCGGGCCGGTGTCCTCGACCGTCTGCTTGCCGACCTTGCCGAAGCGCGGGTCAACCGTCGGGTCGTCGACATTCGTGGCTTTGCAGCGCAGCGCACCACGCGGGCCGAAGCGCTGCTTGAACTTCGGTTCCTTCGGATACTGCGGGTCCTCCGGCTCCTCCTCGGCGTTCAGGTGGTAGAGGTTGCCGAAGAACTCGTCGAAGCCGTGCACCGTCGGCAGGTACTCGTTGCGGTCGCCGAGGTGGTTCTTGCCGAACTGGCCGGTGACGTAGCCGTGATTCTTGAGCAGGTCGGCGATGGTCGGGTCTTCCGGCCGCAGCCCGAGCTCAGCGCCGGGAAGCCCGACCTTCAGCAGCCCGGTGCGGAACGGGTGCTGGCCCGTGATGAACGCGGCCCGGCCGGCCGTGCAGCTCTGCTGCCCGTAGCAGTCGGTGAAGATCGCGCCCTCCGCCGCGATTCGGTCGATGTTCGGCGTGCGGCCGCCCATCATGCCGCGGTGATAGCAGGAGAGATTCCAGATGCCGATGTCGTCACCCCAGATGACGAGGATGTTGGGCTTGGTCGATTTCGTCATGGCCATCTCCTCTCAGCCGCTGCGTGATGCGAGCCGCCGGGCCGCGGATCAACAGGTACGGAAGGGGCCGCCCGGGCGCGCGAGCAGGTCCGCCCACAAGCGAGACAACAATTCCTGGAGTTCAGCCATGCGTCTTCCTGACGCGCTCCCCGGGCAGGCGGGGCTGCGACGCGATCGCTGCATCGCGCGCCAGACTGCCAAGCGGACCTGCCGGGCTCATTGCCCCTTCCTTCCGGCATCGAGGCTGGGCGCACCACGAATCGGCGCGTCGTCCACCCTATCGATAACACGGTAGCCCTGGCCGGGCAGGCCTTGCATCCGGGCTATAGGAGTCGCGGCTAGGTATAAAAACACAATACGAACGCACGCTCGATTGCGCATTCAAGTCGGGGCGCGGATCCGTGCCGGCGGTTCCTAGGTAGCAATACGGTGGCGAAGAACTGATCGCTGCATTTCACTAGGGGCCGCTTCAATTCCGGCCGCGGTGCAACGAATCGTGAGCGCATCGGCTCCGCCCCCCGCCCAGGGTCTCGACAAGTACAGCGCCCCGCAATGGCTCGGGGCGCGCGCCAATCGGCGCTTTCACGTGATGGCCAAGCCGGCCGGCTCGGCCTGCAACCTCGACTGCGGCTACTGCTTCTACCTGAGCAAGCAGTCCCTGCCCGGGGGCCCTGGCGGCGGCCACATGTCGGATGCAACCCTCGAGCGGTTCGTCCGGGATTACATCGAGAGCGTCACCGCCGACGAGGTCGTGTTCTCGTGGCAAGGCGGCGAGCCGACGCTGATGGGTATCGGGTTCTTCGAGAAGGTCGTCGCGCTGCAGAAGAAGCACGCCCGCGCGGGCCAGCGGATCGAGAACGACCTGCAGACCAACGGCACCCTGCTCGACGACGACTGGGCGCGCTTCCTCAAGGCGCACCGCTTCCTGGTGGGCCTCAGCGTCGACGGTCCGCGCGAGATCCACGACCACTTCCGCGTGACCAAGCGCGGCGAACCGACGTTCGATGCCGTCTGCAACGCGGCGCACGCGCTCAGGAAGTTCGGCGTTCGTTACAACACGCTGACGTGCGTCCATCGCTACAACGCATCGCGGCCGCTCGATGTGTACCGGTTCCTGCGGCGCGAACTGGGCTCGACCTACCTGCAGTTCATTCCGATCGTCGAGATCAAGGGCTTCGAGAACATCGCCCCGCAGGAGTGGGATCCGGCGTCGTTGCCCCTGCTCGGCGACCCACGGTGCCACCCGGACCACCCGGACTCCGTGGTGACGCCCTGGTCCGTCGTGGCCGAAGAATACGGCTCCTTCCTCTGCAAGATCTGGGACGAATGGCAGGCTCGCGACGTGGGCAAGGTGCTGGTCAACCTGTGCGAGACGCTG
Organism: uncultured Gammaproteobacteria bacterium; assembly: GCA_963789375.1. GTDB lineage: Bacteria > Pseudomonadota > Gammaproteobacteria > Steroidobacterales > Steroidobacteraceae > RPQJ01. The sequence goes on from CAWBKN010000007.1 coordinate 74,241, forward strand.
GTCGTGCAGCACATGGGGTTGCCGTCGCAGGTCTGCGTGCACAGCGAGTTCTGCGGCAAGGGCGTCGCGCTGGAGCACGGCGGCGACGCGTACAGTTGCGACCACTACGTCTACCCGGAATACCGGCTCGGCAACGTGCGTGACCAGTCGCTCGGCGACATGGTGTTCTCGCGGAACCAGGTGAAGTTCGGCTATGCGAAATCGGAGACGCTGCCGGCGTATTGCAGGCAGTGCGAGTTCCTGGGCGACTGCTGGGGCGAGTGCCCGAAGAATCGCCTGTTACGCACGCCGGACGGCGAGCCGGGGCTGAACTACCTCTGCCCGGGCCTCAAGCGCTTCTTCTCGCACGCCGTGCCGACGGCGAGGCGCATGGCGGCTCGGCTGCAGGCCAGGCAGACGCCTGCTTGAATCGCACCGCCGGGGGGTCCACCCGGCGGTTGCCCTGCACTGTCACCGGTCGTCGTGGCTCAGGACCGCATCCGGCAGGTTGATGCCATGGTCGACGATGGTGAGATCGAGGCTGGCAAGCTCGCCGGCACTCCTGCCCACGTTCTCACGCACGCCGGGCAGATCCGTCTCGACGCGGTCGCCGTCCCGGAAGTCGCTGGACACCAGGCTCAATGCGCTGGCGACAGCATCCGTGGCCGCATTCGACTGTGGCATGGTAATGACCAGCGCGCCGTCCACGAACGTGATCGTGTAGTTGCCGGCGGTCAGGCCCTGCGGGGTGATGACGTACTCGCCGATGTCGATCGCGCCCTGGCTCGTGCCGCCGTAACCCAGCGTCCCGCCCAGCACCGTCTCGGTCTCGCCGTTGACGAAACCGCTGTAGCTCACGCCGTTGCCGCCGACGTACGCCTGGCCGTCGTAGGTCCGCTCGTCGTCGTTGGCGGTCACGGTCAGCGGCGCCGGAGTGATCGTCAGCACGCCATCCGCGTACGTGATGTCGTAGTTCCCCGCCCTCCCCGTACTGAACGTCTGCGCACTCGGCGTCAGCGGAGCAGCCGCACCCGCCGGCCGTCGTGGCAACCGCAGTAGACGATAGCGTCGCCGTGCCGAGCGCGTCGCCCGCAGCCAGCGTGCCGGTCGTCACCGTCACGGCACCGGAGGTCGGGTTCGCCCCGCCGTAGCTGCGCGCCGCGTCGTTCGCCCGCACGGTGATCGGGCGCTGGCTGATGGTCAGCGCACCGTTCGCGAAGGTGATGTCGTAGTTACCTGCCGTCAACCCCTGGGGGGTAATGACGTAGCTGCCGGCATCCGTCGCGCCCTGGCTCGAACCGCCGTACGACAGCGTTCCGCCCAGCACGGCGCTGGTCTCGCCATTGACGAAGCCGCTGTACGTGACGCCGTTGCCACCCGCGTAAGGCGAACCGTCGAACATCCGCGAGAAGTCGCTCGCCGTCACGGTGAGCGGCGCCTGGCCGATGACCAGCGCACCGTTGACGAAGGTGATGGCATAGTTGCCCGCGGTCAAGCCTTGCGGCGTGATCGCGTAGGTGCCCGCATTCACGGCGCCCTGGCTCGAACCGCCGTACGACAACGCGCCACCCAGCACGGCACTCGTCTCGCCATTCATGAAGCCGGTGTACGTCACGCCGTTGCCGCCGCTGTAGGCCGCCCCGTCGTATGTCCGGCTGTCCCCATTCGCGATCACGCTGAGCGGCGCCTGCGTGATCGTCAGCGTGCCGTTCGCGTAGGTGATCGCATAGTTGCCCGCCGACCCCGTGGTGAACGTCTGCGCGCTCGGCGCGAGCGGCGCAGTCTGCCCCGCCGCCGCCGTGGCGGTAGCGGTCGAACTGAGCGACGCAGTGCCGAGTGCATCGTTGTTGGCCAGCGTGCCGCCCGTGAGCGTCACCGTGCCGCTCGTCGGGTTGGCATAGCCGTAGTACCGGCTGCGATCGTTAGCCTGCACCGTGATCGGACGCTGCGTGATGGTCAGCGTGCCGTTCGCATACGTGACCGCATAGTTGCCGGCCAGTCCGCTGGTGAAGGTCTGCGCGCTCGGAGTGAGCGGAGCCGCCGTCCCGGCTGCCGTCGTCGAAGTGGCCGTCGAGGACACCGCCGCCGTGCCGAGCGCGTCGGTCCCGACCAGCGTGCCGGCCGTGAGCGCCACCGCGCCCGTGGTCGGGTTCGCGTTGCCGTACACGCGACTCTGGTTGGCAGCGGTCACCGTGATCGGCCGCGGGCTGATGACCAGCGCGCCGTTCGTGAAGGTGATCGCGTAGTTACCCGCCGTGAGACCCTGCGGCGTGATGACGAACGTGCCCGCATTGGTCGCACCCTGGCTCGTGCCCGCATAGGACAGCGCGCCACCGAGCACCGCACTCGTCTCGCCGTTGACGAATCCGCTGTAGGCGACGCCGTTGCCGCCGCTGTAGGCCGTGCCGTCGAACGTCCGCGCAGCGTTGTTCGCGGTGACCGTGAGCGGCGCCTGGGTGATGGTCAGCGTGCCATTCGCATACGACACGCTGTAATTCCCCGCCAGGCCGCTGGTGAATGTCTGCGCGCTCGGGGTGAGCGGAGCCGCCGTTCCCGCCGCCGTCGTCGCCGTGGCCGTCGAGGACACGGTCGCCGTGCCGAGCGCATCCGTCCCGACGAGGTTGCCGGTCGTCACGGTGACGCCGCCCGGGTCGGATTCGCGCCGCCGTACGCACGGCTCTGGTTGTTCGCCGTGACCGTGATCGCCCGCGGGCCGATGGTCAGCGCGCCGTTGGCGTAGCTGATCGTATAGTTGCCCGCGGTCAGACCCTGCGGCGTGATGACGTAGGCAGCCCGCATTCACGGCGCCCTGGCTCGTGCCGGTGTAGGCCAGCGAGCCGCCGAGCACCGAGCTGGTCTCGCCGTTGACGAAACCACTGTAGGCCACGCCGTTGCCACCGCTGTAAGCCGTGGCATCGTAGGTCCGCGCGTAGTCGTTCGCGGTCACCGTGAGCGGCGCCCGCGTGATGCTCAACGCGCCGTTCGCGTAGCTGATGGCGTAGTTGCCCGCCGTCAGCCCCTGCGGCGTGATGACGTAGGAGCCGACGTTCGTCGCGCCCTGGCTCGTGCCTGCATACGACAGCGAGCCGCCGAGCACCGAGCTGGTCTCGCCGTTGACGAACCCGCTGTAGGTCACGCCGTTGCCACCGCTGTAGGCGAGCCCGTTGTACATCCGCGCTGAAGTCGCTCGCCGTCACCGTCAGCGGCGCCTTGCCGATGGTCAGCTGGCCGTTCACGAAGTTGATCGCGTAGTTCTGGGCCGTCAGCCCCTGCGGGGTGATGGCGTAAGCGCCGGCATTCGTCGCGCCCTGGCTGGACCCGCCGTACGTCAGGAGCCCCGCCCAGGACCGAGCTCGTCTCGCCATGCACGAAGCCGCTGTAGATGACCCCGTTGCCGCCGCTGTAGGCGAGTCCGTTGTAGGTCCGCGTGAAGTCGTTCGCCGTCACGTTCAGCGGGGCCGCCGTGATCCGGCCCACGCTGCCCGTGATCGTCGACGGCAGGCTGTAGTTCGAGAGGTCCGTCGTGCCGGTCGGCGAGTAATCGCTCGGCGTGAGCGACACCGTGACCTGCTTGTTGTCGCCGACGTTCGGATTGTCGTAGGTGCCGACGGTCTCGGTGACCGTCGCGCCGTCGCTGCCCACCCAGCCGGTCAGCAGGTAATTGCCCGGCACGAGGGTCGCGAGCGTGGTGCCGTCGTAGACCCGGCTGATCGAGCCCGCAAGGTTGCCCGTGACCACCACCAGCGGCCGCGACGAGATCGTGAGCACGCCGTTGACGAACGACAGCATGTAGTTGCTGCTGGTCAGGCCACCGGGGACGATCGTGTACGCCCCGACCGCCGCCGCGCCCTGGCTCGTGCCGCCGTAGGTCAGCGTGCCGCCGAGCACCGCACTGGTCTCGCTGTTGACGAACCCGCTGTAGGTGACGCCGTTGCCGCCGCTGTAGGCGGTACCGTCGTAGACGCGGGTGAAATCGTTCGCCGTCACAGTGAGTGGCGCCTTGCCGATGGTCAGCGCGCCCGGCTGGAAGCTGATCTCGTAGTTCGCCGCCGTGAGCCCCTGCGGCACGATCTGGTACGCACCGGCGTTGGTCGCGCCCTGGGCCGAGCCGCCATAGGACAGCGCGCCGCCGAGCACGGCGGTGCTTTCGCCGTTGACGAAGCCCGTGTAGGTGACGCCGTTGCCGCCGCTGTACGCGAGCCCGTTGTACATCCGACTGAATGCGTTGGCCTGGACCGTGAGCGGCGCCTGCAGGATATCCAGGCCGCCGTTCAGGAACGTGATCGCGTAGTTGGTCGACGTCAGGCCCGAAGGCGTAATGACGTACGGCCCCGCATTGATCGCGCCCTGGCTGGTGCCGCCGTAGGCCAGCGTGCCGCCCAGCACCGAGGCCGTCTCGCTATTGACGAATCCAGTGTAGGTGACGCCGTTGCCGCCGCTGTAGGCAAGGCCGTTGTACGTCCGCATGAAGTCGCTGGCCTTGATGGTCAGCGGCGCCTGCGTGATGTTCAGCGCCCCGTTGGCGAAGCTCAGCGCGTAGTTGCCCGACGTGAGCCCGGAAGGCGTGATGACGTACGAACCGACGTTCTTCGCGCCCTGGCTCGTGCCGCCGTAGGCCAGCGTGCCGCCCAGCACCGCGCTGGTCTCGCTGTTGACGAACCCGCTGTAGGTGACGCCGTTGCCGCCGCTGTAGGCCAGCCCGGTGTAAAGCCGGCTGAAATCGCTGGCCGTGACGGTGAGGGGCGCCTTGCGAGATCGTCAACGCGCCGTTCACGAAGCTGATGGCATAGTTGCCAGACGTCAGCCCGGCGGGGTGATGACGTACGAACCTGCGTTCTTCGCGCCCTGGCTCGTACCGCCGTACGCCAGCGACCCGCCGAGCACGGCACTCGTCTCGCTGTTGACGAACCCGCTGTAGGTGACGCCGTTGCCGCCGCTGTAGGCGAGCCCGTTGTACATCCGGCTGAAGTCGTTCGCCGTGATGCTCAAAGGCGCCTGCGAGATGTTCAGCGCGCCATTGGCAAACGCTGATCGCATAGTTGCTCGAGGTCAGCCCGGACGGCGTGATGAGGTAGGAACCCACGTTCTTCGCGCCCTGGCTGGTGCCGCCGTACGCCAGCGACCCGCCGAGCACGGCACTCGTCTCGCTGTTGACGAACCCGCTGTAGGTGACGCCGTTGCCGCCGCTGTAGGCGAGGCCCGTTGTAGGGGCGACTGAAGCCGCTGGCCGTCACGGTGAGCGGCGCCGGCGTGATCGTCAGAGGGCCGTTCGCGAAGCTGATCGCGTAGTTGCTCGAGGTGAGCCCCGACGGCACGATAACGTACGAGCCCGCATTGATCGCGCCCTGGCTCGTGCCGCCGTAGGCCAGCGTAGCCGCCCAGCACGGCACTCGTCTCGCTGTTGACGAAGCCGCTGTAGGTGACGCCGTTGCCGCCACTGTAGGCGAGGCCCGTGTAGGCCCGGCTGAAGGCGCTGGCCGTGATGGTCAGTGGCGCCTGCGTGATGCTGCCGATGTTGCCGGAGAGGCTCGTGGGCAGGCTGTAGTTCAGCAGGTCGGTCGTGCCCGTGGGCGTGTAGTCGCTGCGCGTCAGCGCCACCGTCACCAGCAGGTTGCTGCCGACATTGGCCTGCGAGTAGGTGCCGACGGTCTCCGTGACCGTCGCGCCGTCGCTGCCCACCCAGCCGGTGAGCTGGTAGTTGGCCGGGGTCAGCGTGGCGACGGTCGTGCCGGTGTAGGGGCGCGTGACGGAGCCGACGAGGCTGCCCGAGATGAGCGTGAGCGGTCGCTCGACGATCGAGAGCACGCCGTTCACGAACGCGATCTGGTAGTTACCGCTGGTCAGGCCGCCCGGGATGATCGTGTAGTCGCCGACGTTGATCGCGCCCTGGCTGGTGCCGCTGTAGGTGAGCGTGCCACCGAGCACCGAACTGGTCTCGCTGTTGACGAACCCGTTGTAGATGACGCCATTGCCGCCGCTGTAGGGGACTGCGTCGTACTGCTTGGTGTCATTGTTGGCGGTGACGGAGAGCGGCGCCTTGGTGATCGACCCCACCGCCGCAGTCAGCGGCGTGACACGGTAGCCATAGACCGGCCTCGTGCCGTTCGTGACGTTATACGAGTTGGCGCCCGACACCGTGATGCTCTTGCCGGTGCCGACGTCCTTCGTGTCGTACAGGCCCGTGCTCGCGGCGTTCACATGGATGGTGTCCCCATCGATCGCGCCGCCGACGGAAGTGTAGTTGCTCGCCAGCAGGTTCGCCGTCCGCGTGCCGTCGTACTGCTTGGCGACCGTGCCGGTCAGGGTCGCCGTCACGGTCGGCGCTCGCGTGTAGATGAGGCCGTTGCCCGTGCCGAGGATCGTGCCGCCGTAGGCCGTGTCGTATTGCTTGAAGTCGTAGACGAGCCCGCCTCGCGTGTCGAGGTCGGGATTCGTCGAGTAGACGCGCCAGTACCCGCCGCCCGACACGGCGAACGCGTCGGAACCGCGGTAGTTGCGGAAGACGTTCTCGGTGACGAGTGTGATGTCGTGGCCACTCGTCGCGGAGATCACGTCCTGTACGGTGATGCCGTAGTTGAGGGCGGTGACGAACCTGCCCTTTATTGCGGAACACCACATCCGCGTTGAACGTGTAGCCGGTGCCGGGACCGGCGCCATCGCCGAACACGATCTCGCCCGTGCCGTCGGCCCGGCCGATGACGATGGTCTGGAAGCCGGGCTGGATCCGGTCGAGCTCGCTCGCCTGCAACAGCAGCTCACCGGCCGCATTCATCACCCCAATGGAACTCGCCGGGTCGAAAGGCGCGAACTGGATCGTGCCGGAGCCACTGAGGTTGCCCTGCGGCGTAGAAGTTGTTGGTGAGATACGCCTGGTTCGTGGCATTCACGCCGAACATGTAGATGCCGGAGCACTGACCTGCAGCGACGTCAGCGGCGTCAGGCGCCGACCGGGTCGTAGATGCCGACGGCTGCGTTGGTTGCCCGCACGTCAGGTTCCTGGCGCCGTCGACGCCGCCGATCAGGGCGACGCCTTCGCCACCCTGGATCGTCAGGTCGTTGGCCAGGGTCATCGGCCCATTGAGCGAAACGGCGGTGCCCGATCCTGCGAGAATGTCGTAACCGAGCGTAATTCCTGACCCCTGGACGGCGAACCCGAGGCCGGCAGCCCCGCCGCTCCACGCGCCGGTCTGGGTGACCACGCCATCGGCGTATACGGACAGCGAGTTGGCCAGGTTCTGTGCGCCGAGGGTGATCGCCGTACCCGGCGTGCCGCCGGTGGTGTCGAGATTCAGGGTCCCGGTGACGCGGTTCGCGGCCAGCGTGATGTCGGCATTCGGCTGGTGGAGATCGAGAGCGGTGACCGGGTTGACCAGCGTCAACGCGGCCGTGGTCGAAGCGTTCGTCACGACGACTGACGCCGTCGACGGCGCCGTGATCGTCACCCCGTTCAGCAGGTTGCCGCTGGCGCTCCAGCGTGACGTCGCCGCCGGCGATGAGCGTAGTGTTCTTGGTTGTTGTCGGTCAGTTCGAGCCAGCCTGTCCTGGGTCGAGCCATCCACCCGACGTGACGCTAGAGCGTGCCGGTCAGCAGCTCTGGATCGGCCGATAGCCCGAGCGGAGCGACGTCCTCGAGGTCGCTGCCGTAAAGTCGATCGATGACGTCGCGCACCACCGGCCGCGGCACGGCAGCCTGATGACGACGCATCGCCCGTGTAGGGCTGCCAGGTTCAGGTCGCGGCCGTCGTACCACGTCACCGCGCGCAGGCTGTTGCCTGGGTTGTTCAGCAGGATGTCGCCCACGCCCGCCGTCGCCGTCAGCCGACGTCTGCCCGCGACGTCTCAGTGCGCCGGTCTGCGTGATGTTGCCCTCCGACCGCAGGTCGAGGCAGTTGACGCAGCTGCTCAGGGTCTGCGCACCGAGGCTGATCGAGTTGTCCGTGACCGTGCCGCCCGTAACGTCGAGGAACATGGTCGCTGCGTGGCGACGTTATTCCCCAGCACGATGCTGGCGTTACGCTGGGTCAGGGCCAGGTCCGTGACGGCATTGGCCAGCGTCAGCGACGCGTTGGTCGATTCGTTGACGACTTCGACGGTGGCGGTCGACGGCGCCGTGAGCGAAACGGCGTTGAGCCGGTTGCCCGCGGTATTGACGAAGACGTTGCCGCCCGCGACGAGCGTGGTGTTCTTGCTCGGATCGCTCAGCTGGAATGGATTGCTGCTCTGGGCGATGCTGCCGCCGGACGTCAGCGACAGGTTGCCCTGGAGCGCGAACGCGCTGTAATACGACGACGGCGAGCTGATGGTCAGGCCCGGCGCGTTCGGATAAGCGATGCTGACGTTACCGAGCTGGCTGGTGCCGCCCGTCGGAAGAGTGACAAAGCCGCCGTTGGCGTCGGCGTACGTGCTGTAGATGCTGACGTTGTAGACGCCCCCGTCGACATACACCCGCTGCAGGTTGTTGCCGGTATTGCCGAGCAGGACGTCCCCCGTCCCGCTGATGTCGATGCTGGTGATGCCGTACGCACCCCCGACGACGGTGATCGGCGCGGTCTGCGTGACGTTGCCGCCCGCAGTCAGGCTCATCCTGCCAGGGTTGCCGATCACGGACGCGTTGAATGCGATGTTGCGACTCGCGTACAGGTTCAGCGTGGCATTGTTCACCCAGCTGACGGTGTTGTTGACGAGAACGTCACGACCCGCTCTCCAGCCGTTCGTCGCGGTGCCGGTCCAGCCGACGGTACCGTTGACCGAGATGTCGCGATAGGCGTTCAACGCCAGCGCGTTGTTGCTGCTCCAGCTGACGCTGTCGTTGATGAAGATGTCGCCGTTGCCGCCGGTTCCGCCGGCGGTCGTCTGGATGATGACGTTGCCCGACCCGAGGTTGGTGCTGAGCTGTGCGCCGGTGATGTCGCCGCCGCTCGGCGCGATGATGTAGTCGTTCGGGATCGATCAGCCAGGTGCCGGTCGTGCCGCCCGGTGCCAGCGTCGTGACGACCGCGCCGTCCGCCACGTTCACGTGCGGCCGCCGAGGTCTCGATGAAGCCGCCGTCGCCGCCGTTGGGCGCGCTGGCATCCAGCGTGCCGCCCACGTTGACCGTGCCGGTCTGCCATGTCGCCGAGCAGCCGGATCGTGCCGTTACGGTTCTCGACGGTCTGCGCCTCGATCACGCCCGTGTTGTTCACGACCGTGTTGAGCAGTTCGCCCGCGGCCTGCGCGGTCATCAGCACCTGCCCGCCGTCGGCCTGGATCAGGCCGCCGTTCTCGACCAGCGCATTCACCGCGCCCTGGTCGACCGTGACGTTGAGCAGGCCGTCGCCGGCGACGTCGAGCGTGATCGCATCGCCCGCGGCGAGCGCCACAGTGCCGAAGCGCGCGCTGATCATGCCCTCGTTGCTGACGTTCGCGCCCAGCAGCGCGACATAGCCGCCGTCGGCGCCTGATCGAGCCCTGGTTGAGCACGCTGCCGCTGCCGCCACCGGCAGACGAGAAGGAATAGCGGCCCGCCATGAAGTCGGCGTCGCTGAGGTCGAGGGTGGAAGCGACCAGCCCGCCCACGTTCACCTGCGCGCCCTTGCCGAACAGGACGCCGTTCGGGTTGACAGGAACACCTTGCCGTTGGCCGACAGGCTGCCGAAGATGCTCGAGGGATCCGCGCCCAGCACCCGGTTGAGCGCCACCGAGCTGCTGTCGGGCTGCACGAACGGTGACGACCTCGCCCGGCCGATGCTGAAGCTCTGCCAGTTGATCGCGACGTTCTGGCTCGACTGGTTGATGGTCGGTTGCCGGCGCCGCGTCGCGATGCTGGCGCTGCCGGCGGACACCACGCCGCCCGTCGGCAACTCGGCCTGCGCACCGGCGCCGAACAGGAGCAGGCAGCCCGCGAACGCGGGCCCGGCGATGCGCGCTTGCCGCCGCCACACGACCGGTCCTCGGCGAGGACCTCTTGCCGGCCCTCTTGCGTGATCTCGGAGACTGCGACGAACGTGTTGCGCTTGTCACACCAGATCGATCCGATACGTGTGGTTCATGGCGGTTCCTGAAATCGGTGGTCGTGTTCCCCGCTGCGTCTGTCGTCCTTCGGTCCGTCACTCAGAAGAACTTCACGACCTGGACCCAGAAGCGGCTGTCGGCATCCGGAGCCGAGGTCGCTTCGTCGTTACCCAGCTTGAGGGCGTAAGAGAGCTTCACCATGAAGTTGTTCTCCTCCGCCCAGTTGATCCCCAGGCCCGCGGCACCGAGGCTTCGCCGGTTGTCGCCGGGTGCCCACGGATCCTTGTGCAGGGTGACCTCGCCGGTAGTCGACGAAGCCGACCAGACTCAGCGTGCCCGGCATGCGCTCGGAAAACGCCGGCAGTGACCATCGACCTTCGATGGTCGCCACATAGCCCTGGTCGCCGTAGGCCTCGCCTTCGGGATACGCACGCACGGCGTACGGGCCGCCCAGTCCCATCTTCTCGGAGATGTCGAGGTTCTTCGACGCGACCTGGCCGTTGAACGAGCCGTAAAGCGAAACGCTGCTGGTCAGGTACTGGAGCCGCGTGACGGTGAGCGCAGCCTTGTCGTAGCGACCGTTGGTGCGCGCGGTCGCGGCATCGATGGTGAGAACCTCCGCCGTCTTGATGTCGAGGTCGCCGCTGCTCCAGGTCAGGGACCAGCGCGTGTACCCGCCGCCGCCCAGCTGGTCGGCGTGATCGCCGTTGGCGTTCAGCATCCAGACGTTCGCGTCCTTGTCGGAAGCCGTGTCGACGATGCCGGCTTCGTCGTGGAACTCGCGCTGGTCGTAGCCACCCTGGAGATACAGGTTGGTCGCCCGCGTGCGGAGCAACGGGTAGCTGGCGTAGCCGCTCGCCACCTTCGCGGTACCGTCGGCTTTCAGGTCCGCGAACTCCTCGCCGAGTCCGTACTGCATGTAGGCGTAAGACGCGCCGAGGCGGAACGCCCCGACCTGGAACTGGTAAGCGGCGCGGCCGTAGTCAAGGTCGTCCGCGGAAGTCATGCCGCGCAGCGTGAACGAGTCGCCGATGCCGAAGAGTTGATTGAAATTGACCGTGGCGCCGAGGCGGTTCTGGCCGGTGTAACGATTGCCGCCGTTGTCCGCGTCGACGCTGCCGGTAATGAACTGGCCGGGTTTCACTTCGACGGCCAGATCGGAGGTGCCGACCGTCGCACCCGGGGACAGCGTGGCTTTCACCTTGACGCCGGGCAGGTCGGAGAGGAGCAGCAGGCTGCGCTCGAGCGGCGCCGCAGTGACCGGATCACCCGCGCGGACATTGTCGTTGAGGAGGCGGTTGGCGAGTCCGTCGTTGACGCGCGACGTGTTGTCGAGCTTCAACTGGCCATAGCGACCTTCCACGACCGTGATGTAGACGGTGCCGTCCGTGATCTCCTGCGCGGGCAGGTAGGCCTGCGCGACGAAGTACCCGCGGCGGTGGTAGTAGTCGGCAATGCGGCCGGCCATGGCACGCAACTGGGTAAGCGTGAACTGGCCTCCGGCGCCGAAACCGGACTGGGCTATGAGATCACTCTCGGGGAGGGCGGCGGCGCCCGACACACGCAGTCGGGTTACGGCGAACTTAACCTCGTCCGCAGCGGCGGCTGGCACGGCCGGCGCGGTGCCAGGCTGGACCCTCAACTCGGGAGCCGTCCTTTCCAGGGCGGGCGACTGTGGGATCTGCTGGATCTGGCTGCCGGCCCGCGGCGGAACTTGAGCGAACACGCCGGGGGCAAGGGCGATCAACGCCAGCACGAGATATCTGCTTTGCACCGTGGGCTCCCCTTTGTTCTGGCACGGGGTGACCAGGGCTGGGGGCACGGGCGAGTCTTTGCACCATGGCGCACCGGCTGCTCGCGGCGGTCAACTCTGGGCGCACGTATGCATCAGATCGAAGTTATGTCATGTCAGACAATCGGGGAAAGCAACTATGCAGCCTGCCTTGGCTGCTGGACGCCTGCCACGCGGCCTGCTCGTCATCGACACGCGCAAGAGCTGTCCTGCGGTTGTCGCGTAATCCAAGGCAGGCCCGGCCCGCAAGCGGGAAAACCCGTAATTTCTACGCGGTCCCCTGTCGCTATCAGGCGTAAGAATAATGTCTAATTTCACCCTACGACGCAGCCGGCACCGGTGTCCCCGCTGGCGTCGCGGAGCGCTTCGATGCACATGGCCGATGCACTTCTGTCCCCGGCAGTGGGCGGGACGATGTGGGCTGCAACCGCAGTCACGGTCGCATATTGCTCGCGCCGGCTGAGCCACGACGCGGACGACCGTCGGGTGCCGTTGATGGGTGTGCTCGGCGCTTTCCTGTTCGCCGCGCAGATGATCAATTTCGCCATCCCGGGCACCGGATCGAGCGGCCACCTCGGCGGCGGCTTGCTGCTCGCGATCCTGCTCGGCCCGCACGCTGCCTTCCTCGTCATGGCCTCGGTGCTCATCGTGCAGGCGCTGTTCTTCGCCGACGGCGGCCTGCTCGCACTCGGCTGCAACATCTTCAACCTCGGCTTCTTCCCGGCGTTCGTCGGCTATCCCGTTGTACCGATACCTGGCCGGGGACGCGCCCAGTACGCCTCGCGCCTCGGTCGCCGCCGTGCTTGCAGCGGTGCTGTCGCTGCAACTGGGCGCCTTCGCCGTCGTGCTGCAGACCGTCGCCTCGGGCATTTCGGCGCTGCCGTTCGGTACGTTCCTCACGTTCATGCTGCCGATCCACCTGGCGATCGGCATCGTCGAGGGCGCAGTCACCGCCACCGTCATCTCCTTCGTTCGCGCTGCACGCCCCGGCATGTTGCCGGTGGCGGGACGTTCCGGGCACGCCGTGCGCGGCATGGCGTCTGCCCTCCTCGTCGTCGCCCTTGCGCTCGGCGGCGTGGGCAGCTGGTTCGCGTCGACGAACCCGGACGGACTCGAATGGTCGATTGCCAGGGTCACCGGTTCGATCGAACCCGAAACCTCGCAAACCGGGGTGCAGGCTGCACTGGGTCGACTGCAGCAGCGGACCGCGATCCTGCCGGGCTATGGAGTTGGCGACGGGTCGATCACGGGCGCGCAGAAGGTCCAGGACCCGGGCGTGATCCCCCAGGGCGACAGCAGCGAGCGTCTTGGGAAGTCCCTGGCTGGGGTGATCGGCGGTTCGATCAGCCTTGTGCTCGCATTGCTCGTCGGCTTTGCGTTGAGACTGTGGTCCGGGCGACGCTGATCCCGTGTCCGCTCCCGCAGTCCTCACCAGCCTTCTCGACTTCCGACGCCTCGATCTGCTGGCGACTGGCGATTCGGCGCTGCATCGTCTCGACGCCCGCGCAAAGGTCCTCGTCACGCTGGTTTTCATCGTCTGCACGATGTCATTTCACCGCTATGCGGTGGCATCGCTCATCCCGTTCTTCGTTTACCCGGCGGCGGTCGTCACGGCGGCCCGGCTGCCGATCGCATTCCTGTTGCGCAAGGTCGCCCTCGTGCTGCCGGTGGCGCTGCTGATCGGGCTGCCGAATCCCTGGTTCGATCGCGCGGTGATGTTGCAGCTGGGTGGGCTGGAAGTGAGTGGCGGCTGGATCTCGCTGCTTTCGATCGTGCTGCGATCGTTGCTTGCCGCCGCGGCTGCCATCGCGCTGGTGGCAGTCACGGGGTTTCCGGCGATCTGCGGCGCACTGGAGCGGATGGGCATGCCTCGCTCGCTGGCGGTACAGCTGCTCTTCCTCTATCGCTACCTGGCCGTCCTCGGCGAGGAGGCCGTGCGGATGACGGTCGCCCGTGAGCAGCGCGGCGGCGGGCGCCCGTTGTCGATTCGCCTCTACGGGACGCTGGTCGGTCGCCTGCTGCTCAGGACCTGGGACCGGGCGGAGCGCATCTATCTCGCGATGTGCGCTCGCGGCTTTACCGGCGACTTTCGTGGCGGCCCGCCGTCAGGATTCGGGCGCCCTGGCATCGCCTACGTGGCCGGTTGGTGCGGACTCTTCCTGCTGCTTCGCACCCAGGACGTGACCGGCTGGCTCGGCGCGGCGGCGCTCGGTGTGCTGCGATGAGCCACCACCTGGTCGAAGCCCGCGGGCTGTCGCACGTCTACGAGGACGGCACCGTCGCGCTGAAGGACGTGTCGTTCCGGATAACGCACGGCGAGTCGGTCGCGATCATCGGCGCCAACGGCGCGGGCAAGTCCACGCTGCTCATGCATCTCAACGGCCATCTGAGCCCGACGAGTGGTGAGATCCGCATCGGGGAGACGCCGCTCACGAAGGAGACCCTGCCAGCGATTCGCCGGACGGTCGGCCTGGTCTTCCAGGATCCCGACGACCAGCTGTTCATGCCGACGGTCTACGACGACGTCGCGTTCGGCCCGCGCAACCAGGGGTTGCCCGAGGCGGAAGTCGACCGCAGGGTTCACGAGGCACTGCAGCGTGTCGGGGTCTGGCACGTTCGCCGCAAGCCCCCCTACCGGCTGTCCGGCGGCGAGAAGAAGCGGGCCGCGATCGCCGGCGTCCTGGCGATGGCGCCGGACATCCTGGTGATGGATGAGCCGACCAGCGGACTCGACCCGTACGCGCGCCGGCAACTGATCGAACTGCTCGGCGAGTTCCATCACACACGAATTTTCACGAGCCACGACCTCGACATGGTCCTGGACCTCTGCCCGCGAACGATCGTCCTGCTCGAGGGCGCGGTGATGGCCGACGGGCCGACCCGGGACATATTCGCGGACGATGCCCTGCTGTCGAGATGCCGGCTCGAGCGGCCACTGGCCCTGCAGGCTTGTCCGGTCTGCGGATCCAGGCGCGACTGAGAGGGAAAAGAGCATGGAACGAATCACGATGTCGATCGACGAGGAGCTCGCGAAGGCGTTCGACGAGTTGATTGCAGCCCGGGGCTACACGAGTCGATCCGAGGCGATGCGCGACCTGCTGCGTCGCGAGGTGGGGACACGCCGTGCCAGCGACAAGCCGCGCTCGCAATGCGTGGCCAGCCTGTCCTACGTGTACAACCATCACGTGCGCGACCTGGCGGAGCGCCTGACGGCTGCGCAACACGCGCACCACAGCCTCGTCGTCGCGACGACGCACCTGCATCTGGATCACGAGCATTGCCTGGAGAACGTGTTCCTCAAGGGACCGACGCTGACCGTACGCGAGTTCGCAGACAGCGTTCTTGCCGAACGTGGGGTTGCGTACGGCGCGATCAACCTCATCACCGTGGAGGGCAGCGACAGGCACCCGCTCGCCGCTCCGCACCAGCATCACGGACACATGCACCTGACGCCGGTCACCTGACCCCGCCGCAGTTCACGGCTGCAAGTTTCCGGTCCCGGGTCGACTTGAAGCGCTTCAGGCGATAATGCGCCTCGCGCTCGCGTTCGCCGAGAAACTGCACGATGGTGCGGATCTCGGCCTGCAACCGGGGCAGCACCCGCTCTTCGAGCACCCGGGTCCGCCGCGTCACGCGCAGGATCTCCTCACCGAGCATCTTGAGCTTGCTCTCGAACGCGGCAATTTCCAGCATCGTCTCGAGGATCGACTCGAACAGGCGCGTGGCCTCGTCCAGGTGCGGCGTAGTGACGGTGTAGTCGTAGCCACGCTCCGCGGGCTGGCGCACGAACGGGCCGAACACGGTGAGCTCACGGTAGCGCACGCCCATCGCATTGCGTTCCTCGACGTCGACGCCGACCGGGCGCTCGGCCAGCGAGGCCAGCGACTCGATGCTCGCCATGCCTTCGTGGCCCTCGCTCAGGTGCAGCTCGCCGAGCGCCTTCGCGTAATCGAGCCGGATGGCATCCCGCGAGCGCACGAACGGACGGATCGACTCGAGGAAGTCGCGAATCAGTGCCTGGCGCCGCGCCTTCAGGATCGCGACGCTGTTGCCGATCGAGGCGGCCTTGCCCTGCAGCTCGCGCAGGTCCGTGCGAGTCGGATGGATCATGCCAGCGGCAGCCCGAACCGTTCGAGCAACGCCCGACTGGTGTCGAGCGTATCGCCGATCGTGCGTCGAACGGCGCCCTGGTGCACCACCTCGCGTTCGAACGCGTCGGCGAATTCCAGCATGCGCTTGTCCGCGTCGCTCAGGCCTTCGCGGCCGACGATGGCCTCGAGTCGCCGCAGGTCACGCCCCTTGGCGTAGTGCATGTACAGCGCGTTGGCCACGGCGCGGTGGTCTTCGCGCGTGCGGCCCTTGCCTATGCCCCGCTGCATCAGCCGCGAGAGGCTCGGCAGCACGTCCACGGGCGGGAAGACGCCCCGCTGGTGCAGCTCGCGGCTCAGGACGATCTGCCCCTCCGTGATGTATCCCGTCAGGTCGGGGATCGGGTGGGTGATGTCGTCTTCCGGCATGGTCACGATCGGCAGCATCGTCACCGAGCCCGGACTCTGCTTGATGCGGCCTGCGCGCTCGAAGAGCGACGCGAGGTCGGAATACAGGTAGCCCGGATAGCCGCGCCTGCCGGGCAGTTCTTCGCGCGCCGTGGAGACTTCGCGCAGCGCGTCGCAGTAGTTCGTCATGTCGGTCACTACGACGAGCACGTCGCGCCCATGCTCGAACGCCAGGTACTCGGCCACCGTGAGCCCGAACCGCGGCGCCAGCAGGCGCTCGACGACCGGGTCCTTCGCCAGGTTGATGAATGCGACGTAGTCGCCGCGGACCTGCTCGAGCGTGCGCCGATAGAAGGCGTACTCGTGGTACGCAAGACCCAGCGCGACGAAGACCACGATCGAGCGCTTGCCGGGCCCGGACTCGTCGCCGCCCGTCGTCCTGGCCTGCTCGAGGATGCGCGCGGCGATCTCGCGCGACGGCAACCCGGCGCAGGAAAAGATCGGCAGCTTCTGCCCCTTCACGAGCGTGTTCAGCCCGTCGATGCACGACAGACCGGTCTCGATCATCTCCTGCGGGCGCTCGCGTGCCACCGGGTTGATCGGAAAGCCCGTCACCGGCGCCCATTTCTCCGGCAGGAACATCGGCATGCCATCGAGCGGCTGGAACGACCCGCCGAAGGTCCGGTTGAGCACCGCGAGCGACAGGGGTGCCCGCTTGATGGTGTCGGTGAACACGACGCGGGAGCGGTCGAGGTCCAGGCCGCGGCTGTCGCCGATCACCTGGATCAGCACCGTGTCGCGCTCGATCCGCAGCACCTCGCCTTCCGCCTCGTGACCGTCCGGGAACACGATCGTGACGACCTCGCCCATGCGGGCTGCGACGACCGAGTCGACGAACAGCAGCGGCCCCTGGATGCTGCGCAGCGTTGCGTAGCTATGCTGGCTGAGTCGCATGGTGTCCGTCCGTGCTTGCGGCTTCGGCCGCGGCGCCTTCAATGACATTCCTCAGCGTCTCGCCCTGCGCGAGCCTCGCGGCGGCTGCGTCGTGCTCGGCGAGCAATCGCCGGATCGCGGCGCCGGTCTGCAGCGGCGTCGAGAATGCATCCTCGGTGTAGGCGTTCTGCGCGAGGAATTTCTGCCGGATCAGTTCCGTCGTGCGCATGAGCAACCGGTCGGCGTCCTGCAGACCCTCGGTGCCCACGATCTCCGCGACCTCCCGCAGGCTTTCCTCCCGTTGCAGCAACTCTCGCGTCCTCTGCCGCAGCGCGCCCCAGTCCGGGGCGACCTGCTGCTCCAGGTGCGCGACGACCTCGGCTTCGTACAGCGAAAAGCTCCTGAACCAGTGGATGGCCGGGAAGTGCCTGCGGTGCGCAAGCGACGTGTCGAGCATGAAGAACGCGCCGGTATTGCGCAGGCACGACTGCGTGACGGGTTCGGTGAAGTCGCCGCCCGGCGGCGAAATGGAAAGCAGCACGGTCAATGAACCGATCTTGCCGTCGAGCGTCTCGACGACGCCTGCGCGCGCGAAGAACTCGGCGAGGCGCGAACCGAGGTACGTCGGATAGCCCTCCTCGCCCGGCATTTCCTCGAGCGCCGACGAAATTTCCCGCAGGGCTTCGGCCCAGCGCGACAGGCTGTCCGCCAGCAGCAGCACGTGCTTGCCCATGTCGCGGAAATACTCGGCCATGGTGACGGCCGTGTAGATGGACGCTTCGCGCGCCGCGACGGGCATGTTCGACGTGTTGACGACGACGATGGTCCGTTCCATGAGCGGACGCTTGCGCCACGGATCCTCGAGCACGGAAAAATCGTCGAGCATTTCCGCCATCTCGTTGCCGCGCTCGCCGCAGCCCACGTAGACGACGATGTCGACCTCGGCGAACTTCGCAATGGACTGCTCGAGCAGCGTCTTGCCCGTGCCGAAGCCGCCGGGAAAGATCGCACTGCCGCCGCGCGCGAGCGGGAACAGGAAGTCGATGCTGCGTTGCCCCGTGACCAGAGGCTCGAAGGTCGACAGCTTGCGTCGATAGGGCCTTGGCAGGCGGACGGGCCAGTCTTCCGCCGCGCCGGCGTCATCCTTCCCGGCCTCGACCGTCCCCGCGGACTCTCCCGGCCGCAGGAATGGCCCGTGTGCCCGGTGCATCGCCTCGAGCGGGCGCTGCAGGCCATCGAACATGTGCCCGAGCAGACCGGGCTCGAGCCTCACGGTGAGCTGTGTGCCCGTGCCGATGACGGGCTCGCCGACACCGAGCCCGCGCGTGCTTTCGTACACCTGCACGATCGCCCGTCCACGCTCGAGGCGGACCACTTCGCCCATCAGCGCGGCGTGCCCCACGGTGACCCGCTCGTAGAGCAGCAGGCCCGGCAGGTCGACCGTGACCGTCGGGCCCGAGATGCCGATGATGCGCCCTTCCATCAGCTGAGCCTCACCTGGTAGCCGATGGCACGGCGAATCAACTGCAGGACGTAGTCCTCCTCGACGGCCTCGCCCTTCTTCGGGGCGGGCAGTGCGATCACGAGTCCCGGCCACGCCCTGTCCAGCTCGCGCATCAGCTCGCGCATCGCCCTGCTGACGAGCCTTTCGTCGATGATCACGAGGCCCGCCAACGGGTCGCGTGAGATCGCGCGAAGTACGCCTGGCGCCTGGTCGGCGTCCGCACTGAGCTGCCGGACTCCGGCAAGCGTGAATCCGTGCATCGCATCCGGTGGCGTGACGACCACGATTTTTTTCATGCGATCAGCTCCCGCTCCAGCGCGCCGGGGTCGAGGTCCCCCGCATGGAACAGGAGCGCGCGGTTGCGCGCGTGGATGTACTGGCGCCACGCGTAGTCGAGGATCGTCCCTACGTCGCCCTCCCGGCCAATGCGCGTGAACGCAGGCGGTCAGGCTGCCGAGCAGGATCGACTCCAGCGCAACCTCGTTCGTCGCCACCGGCGGGGCATCCCGTCCGGCGACGGTCCTGACCAGTTCATCGAGCGCCACACCGTCCCGGCGTGCCGAGGCGTCCCGCAGCCGCGCGCAATCGATCCTGCCACCGACGATGAAATCCCCCGCATCCCCCGCGCCCCAACGCAGGTGCTTGTACAAGGTCATCAGGTTGCGCAAGTCGATGTAAGCGACGAAGAATCGCCTGATCGCCGGATGCAGGCGCAGCTTGCCCAGGCTCTCGAGATGGGCACGCACCAGTCGATGCTCGAGCCCATGCAATCCCTCCCTGGCGTAGGCGCGCTGCAGCAGAGCGACCTCGTCGGCTTCGTCGGACCACGCCTCGGCGAGCGCAGCCGTCGCGGCGGCGACGTCCTGCTGCCCGAGCATTGCGTCACGGAGCGCATCGCTCAACTGGCTGTCCGCGAGCAGTCGCTCGACGTCCGACGCGCGCTCGGCCGCCTTGTTCCTCAGGCACAGCACGATCGTCTTGATCTCGAACAGGACGAACACCGGCGTGAAGTGATCACGCAGCGCGCGGTTCATCTGGGCGCGCAGCCAGGCGAATTCCCGCAGCATCGCGTCCCAGATGGCCTCGTCGGACGAAGCCGGCGTCCCCCGCGGCGTGCGCGAGTTGCGCCACTCCGCAGCCAGGGCGGCGCGGCGCGCCCTGACTCGCGCGAGCAGGTAATCGGTGGGGTAACCATCCCCCGGCAAGTCACGCAGCAGTTGCTTCATCACGTGACTCCGGCAGGAGGGTTCCGATCAGCGCTGGCAGGATGTCCGGCCAGGCCATGGCGAGCCGCGTCTCCAGTGTATTACTGACGTGGACGCGCCCCTCGACCGCATCGACGGTCATGCCGCCGGAGATCGATGGATCACACACGACCTCGGCCACGGGAAACCTCGAGCGCGCCAGGTCAGCGTCCGCCGGATTGACCCGGACGCGCTGCCAGTCGAAGGCGGGCAGCTCCGCCGCAAGCGCCGAGAACAGTGCGCCGCCAAATTGCTCGCGAAAGCGAGGCAACTCCTCGGCGGCCAGGCATCGGCAGCGCTCGGCGAGCCCGAGCGGCAGCCTTGGCGCGAGCTTCGCGGGCGTGTCGCCGTGCCTCGGTCATGGACTCGCTTTCGATCTTCCGCTTGAGCGCCGTGGCCGCTTGCGAGTATTTCGCGCGCTCGGCCGCCGCCACCCGGGCCAATTCCTCGCGGTAGGCCTCCGCGGTGGCCCGGGCATCGCCCCACACGGCCTCGCGGTCAGCCGCGGCCTTGCCCCGCAGCGACTCGAGCAGTGCCTCGCGGCCCATGACTCATCCCTGCAGCAGGATCATCGCGGCGATCACGAAGCCGAGGATGACGATCGTCTCCGGGATGGCGAGCAGGATGATGATCGTCGCCGTGAGTTCGGGCTTCTCCGCCAATGCGCCGGCGCCCGACGCGCCGATCCGCGACTGGACCCACGCCGTGGCCAGCGCGCTGATGCCCAGCGCGAGGGCGGCGGCAAACGCCATCAGGACCTTGTCCCAGTGCACTGCAACGTCCATGGCAGACCTCCTTATTCGGCTTTCTTGAGCGGCTGGTAGCGTCGACCGCCGGTCTCGAGGAACTTGCTGAAGAACTCGACATAGTGAAGACGCAGCGCGTGCACGGTAGGCGCAAACACGCCGAGCACGATGTTGAACGCATGCAGCAGCACGGCGACGAAGACGCCCAGCCAGAGGCTGCCGGCCGCGCCCGCGAGGCTGTTGGCGACATAGGCCAGCAGCACCGACGCGAGGCCGACGGCCATGATGCGCACGTAGGAGACGACGTTGCCGAGTGTCCGCAGCAGTTCGAACGGCGCGAGCAGGCCGCCCGTGAGCAACAGGACCGGCACGGCGACGAGGACCGCCATCAGCAGCGGCTTGCGGAACAGCTCGCCGACCGGCGCCATGTACGAGGCGAGCAACCCGCCGATGCAAAGCAGCATGACGATGCTGACGACCCTGGAGGCCGCTTCTTTCCTGTGGTGAGCCTTTACGGCGCCAAACACCCCGACGACGAGTCCGATGAGCATGTGAACACCGCCGACCGCGAGGGCGAAGTACAGCATCGGCATGATCGAGGTGCGCCGATCGATGCAGGCGGTCTGCAGCCCGAGCAACCGCATGCCGAAGTCGCCGAAGCATTCGCCGTAGAGGACGCCGAACACGATCGTATAGATCGATGCGACCAGCAGTATCTGCCCGACCTGCCGCAGCGTGCGTCGACTCCTGCGTTTTCCGACCAGCATCAAGGCCCCGGCAGCAAGAAGCAGCAGCGCGCCATAGCCCACGTCGCCGAGGATCATGCCAAAGAAGAGCGGGAAGAAGATGCCGATGAAAGGCGTGGGATCGATCGACGTGTAGCGCGGTGTGGGCAGCATCCGCACCAGCAGTTCGAATGGCCGAAAATAGCCCGTGTTGCGCAACGCGACCGGCACTTCCTCGAGGTCCTGCTTGAGGATTTCGCGCTCTTCGACGACGACCGTGTCGCCGTGGTGCTCGGCGAGTTTGCCGCGCAACCCGTCGACGGCCGCGGCCGGCATCCAGCCATACAGGACGAAGCATCGGTCGGTCTCGTAGACCGACGCGCTGGTCCGCAGCAGTGAAAGGCGGCGCTGCAGCCACGCCCGCACGCTGGAGTAGATCCCGCGCCAGGACGTCGCGAAATCGTGGGCTTCCTTCTCGATGGCTGCGATTTCGGCGATCAAGCCGTCACGCTTCTGCTGTGCGAGCCGGAGCTTCTCCGGCAGCGGTCGTTCTTCCAGGTACGACGGCAGGCTGATCTCGGGGATGTGGCTCTCGCGCAGGCTCTCCTTGAGCTTCGCCGCCAGGTCCTTCTCGGTCGTGAGCAGGCCGATGTAGGAACCGTCCTGGGCCTGGGCGGTGCGGACCTCCGCGCCCAGCAGGACGCGGCCCGCGACGCGCGTGAGTTGCTCGAGCGCGGCGGGATCCCTCACCTCCACGCCGATGAAGTCGAGACCGGCCGCCTCCGCGCCTTTCGGTGCGAGCGACTCGACGGTCGTCAGGAACACGAGGTAGCGACCGAGCTGGGAGAGCTCCGCCTGGAGCTCGTCATGGTGCTGTCTGCGCTTCTCGGCGGCGTCGAGATGCTTGCCGATGACGTTGGCGATCGAGTTGATCGCCCGCGACGGGTCCAGGTAGGACTCGCGCGTCTCCACCTTCGGCAGCAGGGCCAGCAGCCGCTCGACCTTCAGGTTGAGGTCTTCGAGGAACAGCCGCTCCGCGAGCGTCTTGCCGTCGAGCGCCAGGGGCCGGATCTCAGGCACGACGCCTTCGTCGATGCGCTGCCGGATGTCGGGATCGATCTGCAGGACCTCCGACCTCTGGATCGTCTCGAGCACGGGCAGCAACAGGGTGCGCGGCCCGGTGATCTCGACCTTGGACATCCTAACGAGCACGGACGCGTCTCCGGCACGAGCACCACGAGGCACTCGCGCACCTTGTCTCTCAGCGCTGCTTCGGACCAGCGATCCACCGCCCCCGTGACCTGGGCCGATTCGGCCAACGCCAGCGCCGCGTGGTCTTTCGCAGACTGTCCGGACCGCCTCTTCGGCCCGCTCTGCCTCCTGCCGGATCCGTTCCAGCTCGGCCAGGTGCGCCGTCTCGATCTCGCGCCGCGCATTCTCGAGCCACTGGCTCGCTTGCTGGCGTTCGGCGTCGAGCTGCTCGCGCAACTGCTTTTCGACCCCGAGGATTTCCTGAAGTGTGCTTTGCTCCATGGCGGGCGGCGAAGCTTCCTTTACGAGCCTAGGCCGCCCTTTGCGCAATCGCATCGGGGATAATCGCCAGCCGACGTTCGCATTCGAACGGCGGCAGGTCTTTTGCGGTGTCCTTGAGCGTCAAGCCACTCGGACCGGTCACTGCAGGAGGTGACCCATGCGTCGCCGCCCTTTCTCGACTATCCGCATCGGGTGCACGCTGCTGTTCCTGATCGCATCTCTGGCAGGAGGTTCTGTCATGGCCATGGAAATTTCGTCGACGGCGTTCGGCCCGGGTGCCGCAATCCCTTCACGACATACCTGTGAGGGGGGCGACGTTTCGCCACCCCTGAAATGGAGCGGTGTGCCGGCCGGCACGAAGTCGCTGGTACTCATCGTCGACGACCCGGATGCGCCGGATCCGCGCTCGCCGAAAATGACCTGGGTGCACTGGGTGCTCGCAAACCTTCCACCGGATGCGGATGGACTGCCGGAAGGCGTCTCGCGCGACGCCTTGCCGCACGGAACGATCGAGGGCCAGAACGACTGGAAGCGCACCGGCTATGGCGGCCCGTGCCCGCCCATCGGCCGGCACCGGTATTTTCACAAGATCTACGCGCTGGACATCGGCCTGGCGGGACTCAGACATCCGACCAAGGCCGACGTCGAGGCCGCGATGAAAGGACACGTGCTGGCGCACGCGGAGCTCGTGGGAACCTACGCGAAGAGCGCGCGCTGAGCGAATCTCCGGCCGGTTCCGTAGTCGCGTCCACCAGGATCGCGCATGGCCGTCACTTGCATCCGCTTACGGATGCAGGCAGCCGGTCACAGGTGATACTTGAACATCAGGCTCACGGCCGACTGGTTCGTGTCGAACGCAGCTGAACTGGGGATCTGGTACTTGTTCCACCAGAAGTCCAGTTCGACACCCGCAAACAACTTGTTGGGCTTGCCCCAGACGTTGCCGAGGTCGACCGACACCTGCGGATTGAGGTGATAGCTCCAGCTCCTCCGATCCGAGTCCGAGCACCCAGTCGAAATAGCCGTCCGCGAGGAACTGCGCCTTGCCGATGGCGAAGGGTCGCGCCGCGACCATGGTGACTTGCACGTCGCGGAAGCCGTCCTTCGTGCCCTCGGTGAGTTCGCTGCGTCCGTATACGTTCAGCTGCGCATACCTGAATCCGGACTCCCCCACGTCGAAGTCGAAGCCCACGCCGACGAGCGCTGCTTCGGCCACGTCGGCATCCTCGCCGCGCTCGTACGTACCGGCGACCAGCACGTCCTTGAACAGCGAGAACGACAGGTCCTTGTCGAGCGTCTTGCCGAGGCTGAGCCGCGGGCTGATCTCGCCGTACCAGGTGCTGTCGTCCGCGCCGTCGGGCGCGCCGTGAAACTTGATCAGCGTCGACGAAGATGAAGAGGTCGCCGATCCTGGAATCGTGCACGTGCTCGTACGTGAACGTCGACTGCTCGCCAGGATCGACCTCGAAGCCCCATCCATAAGGCAGCAGCGTCAGGCTGTTGTCGGACCAGTTGATGAACGGCTTCGGGTCCGCGGCGACGGCCTGGGGCATTCCCGGTGTTGCGTCCTGGGCGTGCGCCGCCCCGATGCAATTCACACACGCGAGCGACAGGCCCAGCAAGGCAATCCTGGAGTTCATGACTTGACCAATGTGACGAGGTTGATGCGGATCGCGTCGATGCGCAGGTGCTGCGCCTGCGCGCGACGTCAGGCCTCGACGGCCATGTAGACGAATCGCGCGACGAACAAGGCCGCCAGCGCGAACAGCAGCCAGTCGTCGCGGTTGACGCGCCGAGCGGCGATCTTCAGGAGGGCGTAGGCGACCACGCCGAATGACAGGCCGTTGGCAATCGAGAACGTCAGCGGGATCGTGATCAAGGTCAGGAACGCGGGGATGGCGACGACCGGGTCGTCCCAGTCGATCTCCATCAAGGGCGCCATCATCATGCCGCCCACGAGGATCAGCGCCGGTGCCGTCGCGGCCGCCGGGATCACCTGCGCCCACGGGGCGACGAACAGCGTGGCGAGGAAGAGAAGGCCGACGACGACCGCCGTCAGGCCGGTGCGCCCGCCCGCCGAGACGCCCGAAGCGCTCTCGATGTAGCTGACCACGGTGGACGTGCCCGCCAGCGAGCCCACGACCGTGGCGCTCGCGTCGGCGAACAGGATGCGGTTCAGGCGCGGTATGGTGCCGTCAGGCTGCACCAGTCCCGCCTTCTTGCTGACCGCCACGAGCGTGCCCACGTTGTCGAACAGGTCGACGAACAGGAAGACGAACAGGATCTCCAGCAGCGCCAGGCCGAAGCCGTGGCCGCCGATGCCGAGCGCAGCCGGGATATCGAGCTGGAACGCGGTCCCGGTCATCTGGCTCGACGTCGTAGGGCTGCGGCGCCCACACGGCGAGACCCAGGACCCAGCCGAGCACGGCGGTCGCGACGATGCCGATCAGGATCGCGCCGCGCACTTTCAGCACGGTCAGGACCGCAAGGATCGCAAGACCCAGCAGCGCGAGCTGGGTGGCAGGCGCGTGAATGTTGCCGAGTCCGACCACGGTGGCGGGGTTGGCCACCACCAGGCCCGCGCCGCGCAGGCCGATGAATGCAATGAAGAGGCCGATGCCGGCAGCGATCGCCGAGAACAACGCACGCGGGATGGCACTGACGATCAGCTGGCGCACGCCGGCGAAAGTCAGCACCAGGAACGCGACACCGGAGATGAAGACGAGGCCGAGCGCCGTCTGCCACGGCACGCCCATCCCCTGCACCACGGTGAAGGCGAAGTAGGCATTCAGTCCCATGCCCGGCGCGAGTGCGATCGGGTAGTTGGCGATGAGCCCCATCATCAGGCAGCCAATGCCGGCGGCGAGGCAGGTCGCCGCCGCGACGCCTGCGGCCGGCATGCCGGTGGTGCTCAGGATCGAAGGATTGACCAGGACGATGTAGGCCATGGTCAGGAAGGTCGTGAACCCGGCCAGCACTTCGGTCCGGACGGTGGTTCCGGCTGCGTTGAGCTGGAAGGTGCGTTCGAGGAACGACATCGCGTGGCCTGCAGGAGGTTGTCGGCTTGCCGACGGACCATCCTCCGGCAACCAGGATCGCGCGCGACTCTATTCGAACCGTTCGACCGCAGCCATCGTGTTTACCGCAACTTGCGCTGCGCGGGCGGGCTCGATCGAAGCCTTCTGCGACAGAACCTGGGGCCGCGCGGCTGGATCAGTCTTTCGGCGCGTCGCAGCAGGTCGACGACTGACGCGAGCTCCGGCTTGCCGGCCTTGATCTCGTCGTACGTCAGTCCGCTGAGCTCGTGCGGGAAGACGAGCCAGGCATCGGTCTCGTGCAGGTAGTAGTCGGGCACGAGGCTCGTGCGATTGTTGCCCGGCTTGTACCACGGCGTCGCAATGCGTATTTGGCGCGGCATGTTCAACCGCATCTTGGCCGAGAGTTCGGCGAGCAGCGCCTCGATGCTGTGACCGGAGTCGAAGACGTCATCCACGATCAGCAGCGAATCGTCGGCGTCCGCCTCTTCGACGATGTAGTGCAGCCCGTGCACGCGGATCGTCTTCGCCCGCTCGCCGATGCCGACATACGCGGAGGTGCGCACCGCGATGTGGTCCGGACGCACGCCGACGTATTCGAAGTATTCCTGGATCGCGATGCCGACCGGCGTGCCGCCGCGCCAGATGCCGATGATGAAGTCCGGCAGGAATCCGCTGCGGTGGATCTGCGCCGCGAGCCGGAAGGAATCCTGCAGCAGGTCGCTCGCGGTGATGAAGGTCTTGTCCATGGTGCGATGATCCGTCCGAACGCACGTGCGGTGAAGACGGTAACTGCCGC
>CAWBKN010000008.1:0-126288 GCA_963789375.1 uncultured Gammaproteobacteria bacterium
GCGCCTGCGTCATTTCCCAGGCGCGCGCGCGATAGCGGTACGGCTTGTTGTTCAGCGCGCCGACCGGGCACAGGTCGATGATGTTCGCCGACAGCTCGTGCTCGATGCTCTGCTCGATGAACGTCGAGATCTGCGTCATCTCGCCGCGGCCGATCGTGCCGAGCGCCGGCGCACCCGTGATTTCCTGGCCGAAGCGCACGCAGCGCGTGCAGTGGATGCAGCGCGTCATGTCCGTCGAGACGAGCGGGCCGAGGTTCTGGTCCTTGAAGACGCGCTTGCGCTCGGTGTAGCGCGAGACGTCGCGGCCGAAGCCCATGGCGAGGTCCTGCAGCTCGCACTCGCCGCCCTGGTCGCAGATCGGGCAGTCGAGCGGGTGGTTGATCAGCAGGAATTCCATCGTGGCCTTCTGCGCCGCGATCGCCTTGGGCGACTTCGTGAAGACCTTCATGCCCTCCGCGACCGGCGTCGCGCAGGCGGGCATCGGCTTCGGCGCCTTCTCGACCTCGACCAGGCACATGCGGCAGTTGGCCGCGATGCTCAGCTTGTCGTGGTAGCAGAAGCGCGGCACGTAGATGCCCTGCGCATCCGTCGCCTGGATGAGCATTGCGCCCTTGCGCGCCTTGACCGGCACGCCGTCGACTTCGATGTTGACCAGTTCTTCGCTCAATGCCCTGATCACGCCGCGCGGCCGCGCGCCTCGACGATGCTGTGGCCGTGCTCGACGAAATATTCGAACTCGTGCCGGAAATGACGGATGAAGCTCTGCACCGGCCACGCGGCGGCGTCGCCGAGCGCGCAGATGGTGTGGCCTTCGATCTTGTTGGCGACGTCGACGAGCATGTCGATGTCGGCGATGCGGCCCTGCCCCGCCAGGATCCGCTGCAGCGTGCGGTCGAGCCAGCCGGTGCCTTCGCGGCACGGCGTGCACTGGCCGCACGACTCCATGTGGTAGAAGCGCGCGAGGCGCTGCAGCACCCGGACCATGCAGGTGGTCTCGTCCATGACGATGACCGCCGCGGAGCCCAGCGACGAGCCCGCCTTCTTCAGCGAGTCGTAGTCCATGTTGGCGGCCATGATGCGGTCGGCCGGCAGCACCGGCACGGACGAGCCGCCCGGGATCACGGCCTTGAGCTTGCGCCCGTCGCGCATGCCGCCCGCGATCTCGAGCAGGTCCGGGAACGGGATGCCGAGCGGCAACTCGAAGTTGCCCGGCTTCGCGACGTGGCCGGAGACCGAGAAAATCACCGTGCCGCCGGAGTTGGGCGGGCCGAGGCCCGCGAACCAGTCCGGGCCCTTGCGCAGGATCGTCGGCACCGACGCGTAGCTCTGCGCGTTGTTGATCGTGGTGGGCTTGCCGTAGAGGCCGAAGTTCGCCGGGAACGGCGGCTTGAAGCGCGGCCGGCCCTGCTTGCCTTCGAGCGACTCGAGCAGCGCGGTTTCCTCGCCGCAGATGTAGGCGCCCGCGCCCATGAACGTGTAGCAGGTCGAAGTCGACGCCGGAGCCCAGGATGTTCCTGCCGAGCAGGCCCGCGGCATACGCTTCCTTGAGCGCAGCCTCGAAGCGCGGGATCGGCTCCGCCATGAACTCGCCGCGGATGTAGTTGTAGCCGACGGTCGAGTTGGTGGCATAGCCGCCGATCGCCATGCCTTCGATCAGCGCGTGCGGGTTGTAGCGCAGGATGTCGCGGTCGTGGCAGGTGCCGGGCTCGCTCTCGTCCGAGTTGCAGACCATGTACTTCTGCACGGGCGCAGTTGCGCGGCATGAACGACCACTTCAGGCCGGTCGGGAAGCCCGCGCCGCCGCGGCCACGCAGGCCGGACGCCTTGACCGTCTCGATGACCTGCTCGCGCGGCGTCTTCTCGGCGAGGATCTTCTTCCAGGCCTCGTACCCGCCGATCTTCAGGTACGTCTCGAGCTCCCACGGGCGCTCGTACTTGAGCGGCTCGAAGCAGACGAGGTTCAGTGAGTCGTTCCAGTCGGCCACGCGCGGGCTCCTGCTCGGATCGGTGCTTACTTGTGGTCGTCGAGAATCCGGTCGACCTTTTCGGGCGTCAGGTTCTCGAAGTAAACGTGGTTGACCATCATCATGGGCGCGCCGTTGCACGCCGCGAGGCATTCCTCTTCCTGCTTGAGGTAGAACCGGCCGTCAGGCGTGCTCTCGCCGAGCTTGATGCCGAGCCGCTTCTCGATGTGCGCGAGGATGTCGTCGCCACCGCAGAGCATGCAGGAGATGTTCGTGCACACCGAGATGTGGTGGCGGCCCGTGGGCTTCGTCTCGAACATCGAATAGAACGTCGCCGCCTCGTACACCTGGATCGCGGGCAGCTCCAGGTACGCCGCGACGCATCCATCGACTCCGACCGGCAGGTGGCCTTTCTCGTGCATGACGGCGTGCAGCGCCGCGATCACGGCCGAACGCTTGCGGTCGACCGGGAACTTGCGTGAGCCAGTGGTCGATCTTCTGCGCGCACGTGCGCCGAGAGCGCCTCGCCCGTGTCGACGTGGATGTGGGTTTCGCTCACCGGTCGATCTCTCCGAACACGATGTCCAGGGTGCCGATCACCGCGACCACGTCGGCCAGCATGTGACCCTGCGTCATTTCCTCGAGCGCGGCCAGGTGCGGGAAGCCCGGGGGACGGCACTTCACGCGATACGGCTTGTTGGCGCCGTCGGAGACGATGTAGATGCCGAACTCGCCCTTCGGCGCCTCGACGGCCGCGTAGGACTCGCCCTCGGGCACGCAGTAGCCTTCGGTGAACAGCTTGAAGTGATGGATGAGCGATTCCATGTCGCCCTTCATCTCTTCGCGGCGCGGCGCGATGATCTTGTGGTCGTCGACGGCGACCGGGCCCGGGTTGGCCTTCAGCCAGTCCACGCACTGCTTGATGATCCGGTTCGACTGGCGCAGCTCTTCGACGCGCACCAGGTAGCGGTCGTAGCAGTCGCCGTTGACGCCTACGGGGATGTCGAAATCCATCCGGTCGTACACGGCGTAGGGCTGCTTCTTGCGCAGGTCCCAGGCGATACCTGAACCGCGCAGCACGGGACCCGTGAACCCGAGGTTCAGGGCGCGCTCGGGCGTGACGACGCCGATGTTGACCGTGCGCTGCTTCCAGATGCGGTTGTCCGTGAGCAGCGTCTCGTACTCGTCGACGCAGGCCGGGAAGCGGCCGCGTGAAGTCGTCGATGAAATCGAGCAGCGACCCGGAGCGGGCTTCATTGAGACGGTCGATTTCCTTCCTGCTGCGGAAGCGCGACGGCGCGTACCGCGGCATCGAATCCGGCAGGTCGCGGTAGACGCCGCCCGGGCGGTAGTACGTCGCGTGCATGCGCGTGCCCGAGACGGCCTCGTAGCAGTCCATGAGGTCTTCGCGCTCGCGGAAGCAGTACAGGAACATCGTCATCGCGCCGATGTCGAGGCCGTGCGCGCCGAGCCACATCAGGTGGTTCAGGATGCGCGTGATCTCGTCGAACATCGTGCGGATGTATTGCGCGCGCAGCGGCGCCTCGATCCCGAGCAGCTTCTCGATGGCGCGCACGTAGGCATGCTCGTTGCACATCATCGAGACGTAGTCGAGCCGGTCCATGTAACCGATCGACTGGTTGTACGGCTTCGACTCGGCCAGCTTCTCGGTCGCGCGATGCAGCAGGCCGATGTGCGGGTCGGCCTTCTGCACGACTTCGCCGTCCATCTCGAGGACCAGGCGCAGCACGCCGTGCGCAGCCGGGTGCTGCGGCCCGAAGTTCATCGTGTAGCTGAGGATCTCAGCCATTTTTCGCACCGTCCTTGAGCGCCGGCGCGTAACGGTTGTCGTCGCGGATGACGCGCGGGACCAGCGTGCGCGGCTCGATGCTGACGGGCTCGTAGACCACGCGGCCCTTCGCCGGGTCGTAGCGGACCTCGACGTTGCCGGACAGCGGAAAATCCTTGCGGAACGGATGGCCGAGGAAACCGTAATCCGTGAGGAGACGGCGCAGGTCCGGGTGGCCGCGGAACAGGATGCCGAAGAGATCGAACGCCTCGCGCTCGAACCAGTCGGCGGCCTTCCAGACCCCGACGACCGAGTCGAGCAGCGGCGGCTCGCCCGGCGCGCAGAACGCACGCAGGCGCAGGCGACGGTTGGTCTTGATCGACAGCAGGTGATACACCACCGCGAATCTTCGGTCCTCACCTCTCCCAGCTTGCTGGGAGAGGTCGGCCGCAGGCCGGGTGAGGGTTCCGGAGCCCTCACCCCGGCCCTCTCCCATTTCATGGGAGAGGGCAGCGTCCGCGGCTGAACCCGCTGGACGTCGCCGTCTCGGTGTTCCACTCGTCGCGACCGTACTGCAGGTAGTCGACACCGCAGAGATCGATGAGCTGCTCGAAGCTCCACTGCGCCTCGTCGCGCAGCGCGGTGCAGACCTCGACGATCGCATCGGGCACGACTTCGAACGTGAGTTCACCGCAGGTCGAGGGCACGCGCACGACCGTCCCGGCAAAGCGGGCCGCAATTTCCTCGGCGAGTTGTTCCAGCACCTGGTTCATGTTCCGGGCGTGCTCAGCGCGCAATCGTCTGCGTGCGTTGGATTTTCTTCTGCAGCTGGATCAGTCCGTACAGCAGGGCTTCGGCCGACGGCGGGCAACCCGGCACGTAGACGTCGACCGGCACGATGCGGTCGCAGCCACGCACGACCGAGTACGAATAGTGGTAATAGCCGCCGCCATTCGCGCACGAACCCATCGAGATGACCCAGCGCGGGTCGGGCATCTGGTCGTAGACCCTGCGCAGGGCCGGCGCCATCTTGTTGACGAGGGTGCCCGCGACGATCATCACGTCGGACTGGCGGGGGCTGGGCCGGAAGACGATGCCGAAGCGGTCGAGGTCGTAGCGCGCCGCACCGGCGTGCATCATCTCGACGGCGCAGCAGGCCAGGCCGAACGTCATCGGCCACATCGAGCCGGTGCGCGCCCAGTTCATGAGCGCATCGACGGTCGTGGTGAACACGCCGCGCTCCGGAGCGTCGCTGTTGCTCGGTGCCTCTAGTCCCATTCCAGGGCCCCTTTCTTCCACTCGTAGATGAACCCCACCACGAGCACGAGCAGGAACACGCCCATCGCGGCAAGCGCCACGATGCCGATCGAGTCGAGTGCCACGGCCCACGGGAACAGGAAGGCGATTTCGAGATCGAACACGATGAAGAGGATCGCGACGAGGTAGTAGCGCACGTCGAACTTCATGCGCGAGTCCTCGAAGGCCTCGAAGCCGCACTCGTACGGCGAGAGCTTGGCGGCGTCCGGCTTGCGGGGCGCAAACAGGAATCCGAGCACCAGCAGCAGCACCCCGAGAGCGCCTGCGATTGCCAGGAAAATCAGGATCGGCAGGTATTCGGCAAGCATCGCGTCGGGCTGGTCTCGAGACGGTCCGATGAGCCGCTAATTGTATCAGCCTAATTTGCAGTGCAGTAAGGCTTGCCCATGAAAAAGGCGAGCACCTGGCTCGCCTTGATCGTTCTGCTCTGGTGCGGATGGAGAGACTCGAACTCTCACGCCTTTCGGCACTAACCCCTCAAGCTAGCGTGTCTACCAATTCCACCACATCCGCTTGTTCGATCTGGTAACGCCCCGCGTCGTTACTTGCTGCCGGCCGGTGCAGGTTGCTGCGGCTGCGCTGCAGGTGACTGCTCGGTGGCGGCTGTAGCCGCTCGGCTCGGCGGTCGGCGCCTGGTCGGCGCGGGCGCCGGCTGCGCCTGGGGCAGCATCGGCATCTCGCTTGCCGGGTCGGTCTGCAGGGGTGCGGGCGCTTCGGCGGGCAGCGTGTCCATCACGCTCGTCGGCGCCTTCTGCTGGCTGAACATGTACGACAGGCCGAGGCTCGACAGGAAGAACAGCGTCGCGAGCACCGCCGTCGTGCGCGAGAGGAACGAAGCGGAGCCGCGCGCACCGAACACGGTGCCCGACGCGCCGGCGCCGAAGCCTGCGCCAGCATCCGCGCCCTTGCCACGCTGCAGCAGCACGAGGCCGACGATGGCGGCCGCGAACAGCACGTGGAAGACGACAGCAAGGGTCTGCAGCCAATTCATGTACTAGGGACCTTCAAATGCCAGTTGGGCGACGAGTGCCCGTCAACCTGCGCCAGCGCAGATCCGCGCGAACTCGTCCGCCTTGAGCGATGCACCACCGACGAGACCGCCGTCGATATCGGGCATCGCGAACAGTTCCTGGGCGTTGGAAGCCTTGACGCTGCCCCCGTACAGGATCCTGACCGATCCGCCTATTGTAGCATCCAGTCCCGCGACCTTGGCACGAATCGTCGCGTGCACTTCCTGCGCCTGCTCCGACGACGCCGTGCGCCCGGTGCCGATGGCCCAGACGGGCTCGTAGGCGATGACAGCCTTCGCCAGCGACCGCACGCCGCTCACCGACAGGACGGCCTCGAGCTGGCGCGAGACGACGTTCAGGGTCTGGCCACCCTCGCGCTCGTCCAGCGTCTCGCCGACGCAGAGCACCGGAATGAGGCCCTGCGACTGGGCGGCCACGAACTTGCGCGCCACCAGGTCGTCGCTCTCGCCGAACAACTGGCGCCGTTCGGAGTGACCGACCAGGACGTAGGTGCAGCCGACGTCCTTCAACATGGCCGCGGAGACTTCACCCGTGAACGCCCCCTGCGCCTCGGCGCAGACCGACTGGGCGCCCAGGGCCACCCCGGAATCCTTGAGCAGGCGGCCCGTCTCGAGCAGGTACGGGAACGGCGGGCAGAGCAGGATCTCAGCGCGCTTCCCCGGCTGGACCAGGTCGAGCAAAGCACTGACGAGGCTCGCGTTTTCGGCACGCGATCCATGCATTTTCCAGTTGCCGGCGACGAGCGGCTGACGCATATCCGGTATTACCCCCAGGTGATGGGCGGCTGGCACCCGAAGGGGGCCGGCGGCGAAAGGCGCGCGATCTTAGCCACCGGTCCGCCTGAAAGCAATTCGGGCCACCCGCGTCAGACGGCCGTGCGCACGACCTCGGCCAGTTCCTGGGCGTGGCGGGTGGCGGCCGCCTCCTCCCGGGCCTCGACCATCACGCGGATCACCGGTTCGGTGCCCGAGGCGCGCAGCACGACGCGACCGGTGCCGGCGAGCGCCTGTTCGACCCGCTGCACCGCTGCGAGGATCGACGGCGAACGTGACGGATCGACCCGCTCCCGGACCCGCACGTTGATCATCACCTGGGGGAACTTCGGCATGCCGGCGACGAGCTCGGCCAGCGGCCGGCCCGTGCGCTTCATCACGGCCAGGACCTCGAGCGCACTGATCAGGCCGTCGCCCGTCGTCGTCCGGTCGAGGCAGAGCAGGTGCCCGGACGTCTCGCCGCCCAGTACGCCGCCGAGTTCCTTGAGCATCGCCAGCACGTAGCGGTCGCCGACCTGGGCCCGGCGGAAATCGACGCCTGCGGCCTGCAGCGACTGCTCTAGCCCTAGGTTGCTCATGACCGTCCCGACCACCGGGCCCTGCAAGGTGCCGTTGCGCTGGCGGTCGGAGGCGATGACGTACAACAGCTGGTCGCCATCGGCGATGCGCCCGAGGTGGTCGACCATGACCAGGCGATCGCCGTCGCCGTCGAGCGCGATGCCCACGTCCGCCCGCACCCCCGACACCGTCGCCTGCAGCAGTTCAGGCGCGGTCGAGCCGCAGCGCAGGTTGATGTTGCGGCCATTGGGCGAGCAGCCGATCGGGATGATCTCTGCGCCCAGGTCCGTCAGCACGCGCGGCGCCACTTTGTAGGCTGCGCCGTTCGCGCAGTCGATCACGACCTTGAGGCCAGCGAGATCGGTGCCCTTCGGCAGCACCGACATGCAGAACTCCTGGTAGCGCACGCGCGTCTTGTCCACGCGGGCCGCCTTGCCGAGATGGATCGACTCGCGCGTGAGCGCCGGCTCGTCCAGGTATGCCTCGATCTGTGCCTCGAGTTCATCGGAGAGCTTGCTGCCGTTCGCGTCGAAGAACTTGATGCCGTTGTCTTCGTACGGATTGTGCGACGCGCTGATGACGACGCCGAAGCTGCAGCCGAACAGCTGGGTCATGTAGGCGATGCCGGGGGTCGGCAACGGGCCGATCAGGTTGACGTTGACGCCGGCGGCGATGAAACCCGCTTCCATGGCCGCTTCGAACATGTAACCCGAGAGACGGGTGTCCTTGCCCACCAGGGCCGTGCCGCCCTGCGGCGCCAGCACTCGCGCGGCGGCGCTGGCGAGTCGCAAC
Source organism: uncultured Gammaproteobacteria bacterium (assembly GCA_963789375.1). Taxonomy (GTDB): domain Bacteria; phylum Pseudomonadota; class Gammaproteobacteria; order Steroidobacterales; family Steroidobacteraceae; genus RPQJ01. The sequence continues at coordinate 8,225 of CAWBKN010000008.1, forward strand.
GCGAATTCCACCGTCATCGGGTGCTCGCCCACGTGCCCGCGCACGCCGTCGGTGCCGAAGTATTTCCTGCCCATGTTCAGCCGCTCCCGTTGCCAGTGCCCCGACGTGCCAGACCGCGCCATTGCCAAAGCCGTGCCCTACGGGTCGCGGCGAGCCGTCATCCAGGCGGTCGCCACGCGTACCGCCGCGACCGTGTCGGCGACATCGTGTGCACGGATGATCGCCGCGCCGTGCTCCACCGCCAGCGTGGCGAGCGCAAGGCTGCCCGCGAGCCGTTCGGTGGCCGGTCGACCGGTGATGATACCGATCATCGACTTGCGCGATACGCCAATGAGCACCGGGCAACCCAGGGACGTGAACGTCCGCACGTTGCGCAGGAGGGACAGGTTGTGTTCGAGCGTCTTGCCGAACCCGATCCCCGGGTCGACGCAGATCGATTCCGGTGGCGATGCCCGCGGCCAGGCACGCGGCCACGCGGTCGCCGAGAAAGACGCGCACCTCGTGCACGACATCGTCATAGCGGGGGTCCGCCTGCATGCCGGCCGGCTCGCCCTGCATGTGCATGACACACGCGGCAGCCCCGGCCCGGGCCACCTCCTCGAGCGCGCCGGGCAGGCGTAGCGCACGGACGTCGTTGACCAGGTGGGCACCGGCCTGCAGCGCAGCGCGGATCACTTCGGGCTTGCTCGTGTCAACCGAAAGAATCGCGTCGGTCCGCGCTGCGAGTCCTTCGATCACCGGCACGACGCGGTCGATTTCCTGCTGCGGTGAAACGGGAGCCGCGCCGGGACGCGTCGATTCGCCGCCCACGTCGACGATGCAGGCGCCCTCTTCCACCATGCGCAGGCCCGCCTCGATCGCCACGTGGCGGTCGAAGTGCCGCCCGCCGTCGGAAAACGAATCGGGCGTCACGTTGACGACGCCCATCACGCCAGGGTGCGTGAGGTCGAGAACCTTGCCGCGGCAGACCAGGCGCATGCGGGAACTCGCGGCCGTCGACTAGGCCTTGCCGATGCCGTACTTGGCGCGCACCGCCGGACTCTGGTCCGGGTAGGTCTGCACGTATTCGAACGGAATGCCTTTTTCCAGCAGGGCGAGGTGCACCATGTTGGTGTAATTGCTCACCGCGAACCCATGCAGCTTCAACATGCCGGCCTTCCTCCTTGCGCGTCCAAAAAAAAGCGCCCCCGTTCCCGGGGGCGCGTTCCGTTCCGACTAGTCACTAGTCACTAACCACTAGTCACTTCTCTCAGTGTTGCGGCGCCGGCTTGCCCGCAGGCGCGTCACCCTCGCCGCCACGGCTCTCGCGCGGCTTGCTGCCGGCCCCGGGCGTGCCGACGTCGCGGTCTTCCCAGTCGGCAGGCGGCTTCGGTTCGCGACCCTGCATGATGTCGGCGATCTGCGACTCGTCGATCGTCTCGTACTTGATCAACGCTTCGGCCATCTTGTGCAGCTTGTCGATGTCGCGCGTGAGGATGTCCTTCGCCTTCATGAAGTTGCTGTCGATCAGGACGCGGATCTCCTCGTCGATCACGTGCGCCGTGACGTCCGACACCTGCTTGTGCTGCGTGACGCTGCGGCCGAGGAACACCTCGCCCTCGTCCTCCGCGTAGGTCTGCGGCCCGAGCTTGTCCGACAGGCCCCACTTCGTGACCATGCTGCGCGCGATCTCGGTCGCCCGCTCGATGTCGTTCGAGGCGCCGGTCGTCACGTACTCGGGCCCGAAAATGATTTCTTCGGCCACGCGACCGCCGAACAGCGTGGCGATGCGGCTCTCGAGGCGCCGCTTGCTGGTGCTGTAGCGATCCGCCTCCGGCAGGAACATCGTGATGCCCAGCGCGCGCCCACGCGGGATGATCGAGACCTTGTACACGGGGTCGTGGTCCGGCACGCTGAGGCCCACGATCGCGTGCCCCGCCTCGTGGTACGCCGTGAGCTTCTTCTCGTTGTCGTCCATGACCATGGACTTGCGCTCGGCGCCCATCATGATCTTGTCCTTGGCGCGATCGAACTCGTCCATCGTGACGGTCCGCCGGTTCGCCCGCGCCGCGAACAATGCCGCCTCGTTGACGAGGTTGGCCAGGTCCGCTCCCGAGAAGCCAGGCGTGCCGCGCGCGATGATCGAGGGCTTGACGTCCTCGGCGAGCGGCAACTTGCGCATGTGCACCTTGAGGATCTGCTCGCGGCCGCGCACGTCGGGCAGCGGCACGACGACCTGGCGGTCGAAGCGGCCCGGGCGCAGCAGCGCCGGGTCGAGCACGTCGGGCCGGTTGGTCGCGGCGATGACGATGACGCCCTCGTTGCCCTCGAAGCCGTCCATCTCGACCAGCAACTGGTTCAGCGTCTGCTCGCGCTCGTCGTGACCACCGCCGAGGCCCGCGCCGCGGTGACGTCCGACTGCGTCGATTTCGTCGATGAAGATGATGCAGGGCGCCTGCTTCTTGGCCTGCTCGAACATGTCGCGCACGCGCGAGGCGCCCACACCCACGAACATCTCGACGAAGTCGGAACCGGAAATGGTGAAGAACGGCACCTTGGCCTCGCCGGCGATCGCCTTGGCGAGCAGCGTCTTGCCGGTGCCCGGTGAGCCCACCATCAGCACGCCGCGCGGGATCTTGCCGCCGAGGCGCTGGAACTTGGCCGGGTCCTTGAGGAAGTCGACGATCTCGGAGACTTCTTCCTTGGCTTCGTCGACGCCCGCGACGTCCGCAAACGTCACGGTGACCTGGTCTTCGTTGAGCAGCCGCGCGCGGCTCTTGCCGAACGACATGGCGCCACGCCCGCCGGCCCCTCCCTGCATCTGGCGCATGAAGTACACCCAGACGCCGATCAGCAGCAGGATCGGGAACGACGAGATGAACAGCTGCATCAGGAACGACTGCCGTTCCGGGGGAGCCGCGCTGAAGGTGACGCCGCTCTTCTGCAGCGTGCCGATCAGCGCCGAGTTGTCCGTCTCGGGGTTGTAGACCACGAACTGCTCGCCGCTTTCGCGCAGGCCCGTGATCTTGTCGCCCTGGAAAGTCACCTGCGCGACGGTGCCGTCCTTGACCTCGGTCAGGAACGCCGAATACGGCAGCTCCTTCACGGCCTGGCCGCGCGAGCTGAAGTTGCTGACCACCGTCGCAAGCACGACGGCAATCACGATCCAAAGGACGACGTTCTTGGCCAAATCGTTCAATTCCCTGACCTCGGATAGGCCGGTGCGAGGGCGCGCTGGGGGCAGCGTTTCCGGCTGAATTTCACACTACACCAATCGAAACCCGCGTGCCAGAACGTACACCTCGGCACTGCGCGACCTGGATGCTTTCGGCTTGCGCAACTTCACGGATTCAAAGTTCTGCCGCAACTGAGCGAGCAATGGCTGGAAGCCCCGGCCCTGGAACACCTTGGCGAGGAAGTCGCCGCCCGGTCGCAATGTCCGACAGCCGAAATCCAGCGCGAGTTCCACGAGTTGCATCGAGCGGTCATGGTCCACGTCGGCGATGCCCATCATGTTGGGGGCAATGTCCGACATCACAAGGTCGACCTTGCCCGGCCCGACCAGCGCCAGCAGCTGGTCCAGCACGGCGTCGTCGTTGAAATCGCCCTGCAGGAACTCGACCCCGGGGATTGCCGGCATGTCGAGGATGTCCATGGCGATGATGCGGCCCTTGCCGTCCAGCAACCGGGCCGCGTACTGGCTCCAGCTGCCGGGGGCCGCCCCGAGGTCGACGATGGTCATGCCCGGCCGCAGCAGGCGGTCCGCTTTCTGGATCTCCTCGAGCTTGAAGACGGCCCGCGACCGCCAGCCCTCCTCCCGGGCCCGCTTCACGTACGGGTCGGATTCGTGCTCGGCGAGCCAGGCGGCGGATGACTTGGTGCGCTTGGGCATGGGGAGGAAGGGGGTAGCGGATAGCGGATAGCGGATAGTGAGAGAGGTGCAGATCGCGCGGTGTTGAACGATCGTCGCGGGCGATATCGGTGCAGCAGGATCTGCGATCCGAGTGCCGGCGCGCCGTCGCTTCCGACTATCCGCTATCCGCTATCCGCTATCCGCTTCCTCATGCTCTCCGACGCCAAACGCAAGTACCTTCGCCGCCTCGGCCACGATCGCAATCCGATCGTGCTCATCGGCAATGCCGGGCTCGGCCCGAACCTCGTTGCCGAGATGGACCGCGCCCTGCTCGACCACGAACTCGTCAAGGTCCGGGCTCGCGTCGGTGACCGCGACGTGCGCGACGAAGTGCTGGCCGAGCTGGCCGCAGCCACGCGCTCGGAGGTCGTCCAGCGGATCGGCCACGTCGCGCTTTATTACCGGCCGCACCCGGAGAAGCCGAAAATCCTGCTGCCCGACGACTGAGTGCCGGTTGCCGCGACAGCGCGTGCTTTCCTCTCCGCTCTCCGCTATCCGCTATCCGCTTCTTCAGCCGTAACGAACGCTGACGATCTCGAACGTCCGGGTGCCGCCCGGCACCGCGACATCGACCTCGTCGCCTTCCATCTTGCCGACCAGCGCGCGGGCGATCGGTGAGGTGATGGAGATCATTCCGAGCGCCACGTCGGCTTCGGGCTCGCCCACGATCTGGAAGATGACCTCCTCGCCGGCATCGGACTCGAGCGAGACGGTCGCGCCGAAGGTCACCTTGTCCGTCTTGGGCAGGTGCGAGACGTCGATGATCTGGCAGTGCGACAGGTCGTGCTCGAGCTGCTTGATGCGCCCCTCGCAGAACGCCTGCTGCTCGCGGGCGGCGTGGTACTCGGCGTTTTCGCTCAGGTCGCCGTGGGCACGGGCCTCGGCAATCGCCTGGATGATGCGCGGCCGCTCGACGCCCTTGAGTCGCTTGAGCTCCTCGCGTAGACGCTCAGCACCCTTAGAAGTCAATGGCTTACGCGTCATATCTTACTTCCTTGTGAAGATCCTGCAGGCGGTTGACCTCGACTTCCTGCAGGTGGTCGATCGCTTCGCACGTCGCCAGGGCGCCGTTCATCGTCGTGTAATAAGTGACCTTGCGGGCCACCGCTTCGCGGCGGATCGAGTTCGACTCGCGCACCGCCTGCTTGCCCTCGGTCGTGTTGACGATGAGGCTGAATTCGTCGTTCTTGATCATGTCGACGATGTGCGGCCGGCCTTCGCGAACCTTGTTGGCGCGGCGGCACTCTATACCCGCTGCTTCCAGCACGTCGGCAGTGCCCTGGGTCGCCACGATCTCGAAGCCCTGCTTCACCAGGCGCTTGCCCAGTTCGACCGCCTGCGGCTTGTCCCGCTCACGCACGCTGATCAGGCAGACACCACGGGTCGGCAGGGTGACGCCCGAGGCGGCCTGCGCCTTCGCATACGCCTCGCCGAAACTGCGGCCGGTGCCCATCACCTCGCCGGTCGACTTCATCTCGGGACCGAGGATCGGGTCGGCGTCCGGGAACTTGCCGAACGGGAACACCGCTTCCTTGACCGAGAAGAACCCGGGCACGCGCTCCTTGATCAGGCCGAGTTCCGCCAGGGTGCGGCCGGTCATGACGCGGGCGCCCGCCTTGGCCATCGGCACGCCGGTGGCCTTGGAAACGAACGGCGCCGTGCGCGACGCGCGCGGATTCACCTCGAGCACGTAGACGATGCCGTTCTGGATGGCGAACTGCACGTTCATCAGGCCGATGACGTTCAGGGCGAGCGCCATGCTCCGCGTCTGGGCGCGGATCTGGTCCTGCAGTTCCTTGCTCAGGCTGTTCGGCGGCAGCGAGCAGCCCGAGTCGCCCGAGTGCACGCCGGCCTGTTCGATGTGCTCCATGATGCCGCCGACGTAAACGTCCTTGCCGTCGCAGATCGCGTCGACGTCGACCTCGATCGCGAGGTCGAGGAAGCGGTCGAGCAGCACGGGGCTGTCGTTCGAGACCTGCACCGCGTGCGTCATGTAGACGCGCAGGTCGTCCTCGGTGAACACGACTTCCATGGCACGCCCGCCGAGCACGTAGCTCGGCCGCACGACGAGCGGAAAGCCGATCTCGGCGGCCAGCCGGACCGCCTCGTCCTCGGTGCGCGCCGTCCGGTTCGGCGGCTGGCGCAGCTGCAGCTTCTCGACGAGCTGCTGGAACCGCTCGCGGTCCTCGGCGACGTCGATCGAGTCGGGGCTCGTGCCGATGATCGGCACGCCCGCTTCGTCGAGCGCCTTGGCGAGCTTGAGCGGCGTCTGGCCGCCGTACTGCACGATCACCCCGTACGGTTTCTCGACGTGCATGATCTCCATGACGTCCTCGAACGTCAGCGGCTCGAAATACAGGCGGTCGGAAGTGTCGTAGTCGGTGGACACCGTCTCGGGGTTGCAGTTGACCATGATGGTCTCGAACCCGTCCTCGCGCAGCGCCAGCGCCGCGTGCACGCAGCAGTAGTCGAACTCGATGCCCTGGCCGATGCGGTTCGGGCCGCCGCCGAGGATGACGACCTTGCGGCGGTCGGACGGCTGGGCCTCGCACTCTTCCTCGTAGGTCGAGTACATGTAGGCGGTCGAGGTCGAGAACTCGGCGGCGCAGGTGTCGACCCGCTTGTAGACCGGGCGCACGCCGAGGGCGTGACGCCGCTGGCGGATCACGGTCTCGGTCGTGCCGAGCACGCGTGCGAGCCGGCTGTCGGCGAAGCCCTTGCGCTTCAGCTGGCGCATGCGGCGTTCATCGAGCGCCTTGAGGCCGCCCTTGGCCACCTCGCCTTCCTCGCGCACGAGGTCGTGGACCTGGACCAGGAACCACGGGTCGATCCGCGATGCGCGGTGCACGTCGTCCAGCGAATAACCCGCGCGGAAGGCGTCCGCGACGTAACGCAGCCGGTCCGGGCCCGGCATGCGCAACTCCTCGAGCAATGCGTTGCGCGCATCGTCGTCGACCAGCGGCAACGTCGCCACGGGCGTGAGTCCGTCGATGCCGGTCTCGAGACCGCGCAGCGCCTTCTGCAGCGACTCCTGGAAGGTGCGGCCGATCGCCATCACCTCGCCCACCGATTTCATCTGCGTGGTCAGGCGCTGGTTCGCCCCCGGGAACTTCTCGAAGGTGAACCGCGGGATCTTGGTGACGACGTAATCGATCGTCGGCTCGAACGAGGCCGGCGTGGCGCCCCCCGTGATGTCGTTGCGCAGCTCGTCGAGCGTGTAGCCGACCGCGAGCTTGGCGGCGACCTTGGCGATCGGGAAACCGGTGGCCTTCGAAGCGAGCGCCGAGGAGCGCGACACGCGCGGGTTCATCTCGATGATGAGCATGCGGCCGTCGGTCGGGCTGATGGCGAACTGCACGTTCGAGCCGCCGCACTCGACGCCGATCTTGCGCAGCACCGCGATGGATGCATCGCGCATCAGCTGGTATTCCTTGTCCGTCAGCGTCTGCGCGGGCGCCACGGTGATCGAGTCGCCGGTGTGGACGCCCATCGGGTCGAGGTTCTCGATCGAGCAGATGATGATGCAGTTGTCCGCCTTGTCGCGGACCACTTCCATCTCGAATTCCTTCCAGCCGATCACCGACTCTTCGAGCAGCACTTCGCTGGTCGGCGACGCGTCGAGGCCGCGCGCGACGATCTGTTCGAACTCCTCGCGGTTGTAGGCGATGCCGCCGCCGCTGCCGCCCAGCGTGAACGACGGGCGGATGACGGTCGGGAAGCCGATTTCGGCCTGGATCGCCAGCGCCTCCTCCATGCTGTGCGCGACGCGCGAGCGCGGGCTCTCGAGGCCGATGTCGCGCATGGCGTTGCGGAACTGCTCGCGGTCTTCGGCCATGTCGATGGCTTCGCGCGAGGCGGCGATCAGCTCGACGCCGAATTTCTCGAGCACGCCCTCGCGCACCAGGTCGAGCGCGCAGTTGAGCGCGGTCTGGCCGCCCATCGTGGGCAGCAACGCGCTCGGCCGTTCCTTCTCGATGATCCGTGCGACCGTGCGCCAGTTGATCGGCTCGATGTAGATCGCGTCCGCCATGTCCGGGTCGGTCATGATCGTCGCGGGGTTCGAGTTCACGAGGATGACCCGGTAGCCCTCTTCGCGCAGCGCCTTGCAGGCCTGCGCGCCCGAGTAATCGAACTCGCAGGCCTGGCCGATGACGATGGGGCCGGCGCCGATGATCAGGATGCTGTCGAGGTCTGTGCGCTTGGGCATGCGGGCGAAATCTCCGGCTGCTGCGGGCTGCTGCTATCGGCTGGCGTACGACGGTGCGTCAGACCGACTTGCGCATCGGGGCCTGGGCTCCGCGGCGCAGCATGGATTCGACGAACTGGGCAAAGAGCGGCGTCAGGTCACGCGGGCCCGGGCTGGCCTCGGGGTGGCCCTGGAAGCTGAACGCCGGGCGATCGGTGCAGGCGATGCCCTGCAGCGAGCCGTCGAACAGCGAACGGTGCGTGGGCTTCACGTTGGCGGGCAGCGAGGCCTCGTCCACCGCGAACCCGTGGTTCTGCGACGTGATCAGCACGCGGCCGGTGTCGATCTCGAGCACCGGGTGGTTCGCGCCGTGGTGGCCGAACTTCATCTTGATCGTGCGCGCGCCGACGGCGAGGCCGAGGAACTGGTGGCCGAGGCAGATGCCGAAGACCGGCGTGCCGTTGTCGAGGAATTCGCGCGTGGCCTCGATGGCGTAGGTGCACGGCTCCGGATCGCCCGGGCCGTTGGAGAGGAACACGCCGTCCGGGTTGAGCGCCATGACCTCGGCCGCGCTGGTCTGCGCCGGCACGACGGTCATGCGGCAGCCGTGGTCGGCCAGCAGCCGCAGGATGTTGCGCTTGATGCCGAAGTCGTAGGCGACGACGTGCAGGCGCTGGCCGGCGCGACGCTTGGGGCCCTGCTCGAGCGACCAGTTGGTGCCCTCGTTCCACTGGTACGGCTTGTCGGTGCAGACGACCTTGGCGAGGTCCATGCCCTTGAGCCCGGGGAACCGGCGTGCGGCCTCGATCGCGAGGTCGGGACGGGTGGCGGCTTCGCCGGCGGCGATGCAGCCTGCCTGCGCACCCTTCTCGCGCAGGATCCGCGTCAGCTTGCGCGTGTCGATCTCGGCGATCGCCACCGTGTTGCGGCGAAGCAGGAACTCGGGCAGCGACTCGGTCGCGCGCCAGCTCGAGTGCATGAGCGGCAGGTCGCGGATCACGAGGCCCGCGGCGTGCACGAGGTTCGACTCGAGATCGTCCGGATTCGTCCCGGTGTTGCCGATGTGCGGATACGTCAGGGTGACGATCTGCCGCGAGTACGACGGGTCGGTCAGGATTTCCTGGTAGCCCGTCATGGCGGTGTTGAAAACCACCTCGCCGGTGGTCGTGCCGAGCGCGCCGATGGAGACGCCCCGAAACACGGTGCCGTCCTCTAGAGCCAAGACAGCGGGTGTCGTCACGGGTACCTCCGGGCGCGGCAATCGGTTATCAGCGCGTGCGACTACCGCCGGGGTTGAGCTGGGGCTCACTCCGGTGTGCGATTTGTCTCACGGGCTAAGTCAGGAATGATACGCGAGCGTCTGGCTTCGCGCCACGCGGTCCCGAGGTTGTTCGCAGCGCCCGATCCGGCTGTCCCGCCCGGCTCCTGGAAAGCCGACAAGTCGCCGGTCGGGACAGCCGGATCGAGCGCTCGATAGACCGCGCCTGGGCGCTTTTCGGCCGCCGCGGCCGAGAAAGCGCTACGGCGCATGCAGCCCCACCGGGTGCTCGCGGAAATGGTGGTTGGACACGGACCGCCGGCCGCTACATGCGCCGTGCGAAGCGCCCGCCGGGCGCTGAGCTCAGGCGCGGGCGATCAGGCGGTCGGTCCGGGTCTCGACCCCGGCGACTTGTCGGTTTTCCAGGAGCCGGGCGTCGAGATCCCGGACCGAACGCCCGGATCCGTGCGACCGATGCGGTCAGAGCCCGAGCACGTCCGTCATGGAGTACAGGCCCGGCGGTCGACCGACCACCCAGCGCGCGGCGACCAGCGCACCGCGGGCAAAACCGGACCGGTCCTGCGCGTGATGGGCCAGCTCGATCTGCTCGCCCGGCCCGGCGAAGATCAGCCGGTGGTCACCCACGATGTCGCCGCCACGGACCACGCTGAAGCCGATGCGGCCGTACTCACGCACGCCCGTGGTCCCATGCCGCGCATAGTCCGCCACGTCGTCGAGTTCGACCCGGCGGCCCGCGGCGACAGCACGCCCGAGCCCCAGCGCGGTGCCACTCGGTGCATCGACCTTGTTGCGGTGATGCGCCTCGAAGATCTCCGCGTCGTACTGGGCGCCGTCCAGGGCGCGAGCCGCCAGTTCGGCCAGCCGGAACAGGACGTTCACGCCCAGGCTCATGTTGGGCGCCAGGACGATGGGCAGCCCACGCGCGATCTCCTCGAGTTCGGCCCGCTGGGCAGCACTGTGGCCCGTGGTGCCGATGACCAGCGCCACCTGCTGCTCGCGGCAGGCCGCCGCGTTGCGGACCGAAGCCTCGGCGAGGGTGAAGTCGATCGCGACGTCGGCGCCGGCCAGTGCGCGCCCGGCCTGGTCCGTGACCATGACGCCGAGTGGCGCCGTCCCGGCAAGAATGCCCGCGTCCTGGCCGAGGCCCGGGTCGCCTGCGACGGCCAAGGCGCCGCTCAGGCGCAGGCCATCCGCGTCCGCTGCGATCAGCGGCACGATGCTCCGCCCCATGCGGCCGGACGCCCCGAGCATTGCAATCTGGATGACTTTGTTCATTCGCCGAGGCTCGTGAAAAACCGCTTCACGCCGTCGAGCCAGGACTCCTCGCGCGGGTGATGGTGCTTGTGGTCGGAACGCAGCGACTCGTCGAACTTGTTCAGCAGTTCCTTCTGCTCGCGCGTGAGGTGCACGGGCGTCTCGATGACGACGCGGCAGAACAGGTCGCCCTGGGACCCGCCACGGACCGGCTTGATGCCCTTCTCGCGCAGGCGGAAGACGCGGCCCGACTGGGTCTCCGCCGGAATCTTGATCGTGACGTCGCCGTCGAGCGTCGGCACCTCGATCGAACCGCCGAGTGCCGCCGTCCGGAAGCTGATCGGCACCTCGCACGAGAGGTGCGCGCCGTCACGCTCGAAGATCGCGTGGTCGCGCACGCGCACTTCGACGTACAGGTCGCCGTGCGGTCCGCCGTTGCGACCGGCCTCGCCTTCCCCGCTCAGGCGGATGCGATCGCCCGTGTCGACTCCCGCCGGTACCTTGACCGCGAGGGTCTTCTGCTTGCGCAGGCGACCCTGGCCGCGGCACTTGCTGCAGGGATCGCTGATGACCTGGCCGCGGCCCTGGCAGCGCGGGCACGCCTGCTGCACCGTGAAGAAACCCTGCTGCATGCGCACCTGGCCCTGGCCGTGGCAGGTTTCGCAGGTGACGGGCTTCGAGCCCTTGGACGAGCCGGAGCCGCTGCATTCCTCGCACTCGGCGAGCGTCGCGAAATCGAGGTTGACCGTGTCGCCGAACACCGCCTGCTCGAGGTCGAGCTCGAGCTCGTAGCGCAGGTCCGCACCGCGGAACACCTGGGTGCGGCCGCCGCGGCCGCGGCCCCCGAAGATGTCGCCGAACACGTCGCCGAAGATGTCGCCGAAGGCGTCGCGCGGATCGAAACCACCGCCGCCCGGGCCACCACGCGACGCCGCATCGACGCCGGCGTGGCCGAACTGGTCGTAGGCGGCGCGCTTCTGGGCGTCGGTGAGGACCTCGTAGGCTTCCTTGGCTTCCTTGAATTTCTCCTCGGCCTCGGTGTCGTGCTGGTTGCGGTCCGGATGAAACTTCATCGCGAGCCGGCGGTACGCCTTCTTGATCTCGGCTTCCGTCGCCGACCGATTGACCTCGAGGACCTGGTAGTAGTCGCGCTTCGCCATGCGATTCCGTCGGTTCGAACGCACGAACGCCGCGGGGCAGCACACCCCGCGGCGATCGATCTCAGTGTCCGCGCATCATAGCCACTGGCGTGCCCAGGCGCGGGTCCGGTTGCGGATCAGCCCTTCTGATCCTTGTCCTTGTTGACCTCTTCGAACTCGGCGTCGAGCACCTCGTCCTTGCCTCCCGCCGCGCCGCCTGCAGCCGCACCGGGGCCGCCGGCCGCGCCGGCATCGCCGCCCGGCTGGCTGGCATACGCCTGCTGCGCCACCTTCGCCGAGGCCTCGGCCAGGGCCGCCGCCTTCTTCTCGATGATGTCCTTGTCGTCGCCCTTCAGGACGCCCTTCAGGTCCGAAACGGCGGATTCGACCTTCGCCCGGTCTTCCGGGGCCACCTTGTCGCCGAGGTCCTTGAGGGCCTTCTCGCTCGCGTGCAGCAGCGCGTCCGCGCGGTTGCGCGTCTCCGCCAGCTCGCGGAACTTCTTGTCCTCTTCCGCGTGCGCCTCCGCGTCGCGGACCATGCGCTTGATCTCGTCGTCGGTCAGGCCGCTCGAGGCCTTGATGACGATCTTCTGCTCCTTGCCCGTCGCCTTGTCCTTGGCGCCGACGTTGAGGATGCCGTTCGCGTCGATGTCGAACGTGACCTCGACCTGCGGCATGCCGCGGGGCGCCGGCGGGATGTCGGCCAGGTCGAAGCGCCCGAGCGACTTGTTGTCCTGCGCACGGTCGCGCTCGCCCTGCAGCACGTGGATCGTCACGGCCGTCTGGTTGTCGTCGGCGGTCGAGAACACCTGGGTCGCCTTGGTCGGGATCGTCGTGTTCTTCTCGATCAGCTTGGTCATCACGCCACCGAGCGTCTCGATGCCGAGCGACAGCGGCGTGACGTCGAGCAGCAGCACGTCCTTGACTTCACCCGTCAGCACGCCGCCCTGCACCGCCGCACCGACGGCCACGGCTTCGTCCGGGTTGACGTCCTTGCGCGGCTCCTTGCCGAAGAAGTCCTTGACGTACTTCTGCACGAGCGGCATGCGGGTCTGCCCGCCGACGAGGATGACTTCGGCGACCTCGTTGATCGACAGGCCCGCGTCCTTGAGCGCGATCTTGCACGGCTCCATCGTCTTCTGGACGAGGTCGTCGACCAGCGACTCGAGCTTGGCGCGCGTCAGTTTCATCGCCAGGTGCTTCGGTCCGGAGGCGTCCGCCGTGATGTACGGCAGGTTCACTTCGGTCTGCTGGCTCGAGGACAGCTCGATCTTGGCCTTCTCGGCCGCTTCCTTCAGGCGCTGCACGGCCAGCGGGTCGCGTCGCACGTCCACGCCGCTTTCCTTCTGGAACTCGGCCGCGACGTAGTCGATGACGCGCTTGTCGAAGTCCTCGCCGCCGAGGAACGTGTCGCCGTTGGTCGCGAGCACTTCGAACTGGCGCTCGCCGTCGACGTCCGCGAATTCGATGATCGAGATGTCGAACGTGCCGCCGCCGAGGTCGTAGACGGCGACCTTGCGGTCACCGCCCGACTTGTCGAGGCCGTAGGCCAGCGCCGCGGCCGTCGGCTCGTTGATGATGCGCTTGACCGTGAGGCCGGCGATCTGGCCGGCGTCCTTGGTCGCCTGGCGCTGCGAGTCGTTGAAGTACGCGGGCACCGTGATCACCGCTTCGGTGACCGGCTCGCCGAGATAGTCCTCGGCCGTCTTCTTCATCTTCATCAGCACGCGCGCCGAGATCTCCGGCGGCGCCATCTTCCTGCCGTGCACCTCGACCCAGGCATCGCCGTTGTCGGCCTTGACGATGTGGTACCCGACCATGCCGACGTCCTTCTGCACGACCTTGTCGTCGTACTTGCGGCCGATCAGGCGCTTGATCGCGTAGAGCGTGTTCTGCGGGTTGGTGACGGCCTGGCGCTTGGCCGACTGGCCGACGAGGACCTCGTCGTCCTTGGTGAAGGCAACGATCGACGGGGTCGTGCGGTCACCCTCGCTGTTCTCGATCACGCGGGGCTTGCCGCCCTCCATGATCGCGACGCAGGAGTTGGTGGTGCCGAGGTCGATGCCGATGACTTTTGCCATGGATGGTGCTCCAGGAATACGTTTCGAGACTGTTGCCGCCTAGGTAGGGCCGGGATGGGAGGAATTCAAGCCGGGGCGGTCAGTTAGCTGCCTCCGGGGCCCGGGCGATGACGACGCGGGCGGGCCGCAGCAGCCGCCCGTTGAGGGTGAACCCCTTCTGGACCACCGCCAGGACGCTGCCGGGCGCCTGCTCCGCGCTCGGCTGGGTGACCATGGCCTCGTGGAACTCCGGGTTGAACACCTGGCCGACGGGGTCGATGGCCGCGATCCCGGCCTTCTCGAAGGCCTTGTCGATCATCCGCAGCGTGGCCTGCATGCCCTCGACGAAGCTGGCGGCCCCGGGGGCGGTCCCGGCCGCAATGCCCAGCTCCAGGGTGTCGCGGACCTCGATCATGTCCGCCGCGAATCGCTCGACGGCGAAGCGGTGGGCCGCCTCGACGTCACGCTGGGCGCGCTTGCGAACGTTTTCCATCTCCGCGTAGGCCCGCAGCTGGGCATCCCGGGCTTCGGTCAGCTGGACCTGGGCCGTCGCCAGTTCGGCCGTAAGCCGCTCCGCTTCGGTCCGGGGCGGCGTCGTCGGCCACTTCCGGGGTCACGGGGGGGTCCTGCTCGGGATGGATGCTCATGTCACCTGCCTGCAAAAGAAAGACGACCGGCCCGGGCAGCCGGGGCCGGTTGCGACCAGTGGCCGCTAACTAAGGGCTAACGGCGGGAATTCAAGGCGGAGCCGAGCAGCCGGGCCGTCAGGTCGACGATCGGGATGACCCGGTCGTAGGCCATGCGGGTGGGGCCGATGACCCCGAGGACCCCGACCGTCTCGTTGTCCAGCGCGTACGGCGCGGTCACCAGGCTGATGTCGTCGAGGATCTGGTACCCCGATTCCTGGCCGATGAAGATCTGGACCCCTTCCGCGCCCAGGCTCTGGTCCAGCAGGTGCAGGATGTCGCGCTTGGCCGTGAAGGCGTCGAACAGCCGGCGCAGCTTGTCGACGTTCGAGAGCTCGGCGAACTCCATCAGGTTGGTCTCGCCGGCGATCACGTATTCCGGCGGGCCCTGCCGCGAGCCCTCGCCCACCACCTGCTGGGCGACCCGGATCGCGTCGCGCATCAGCTGGTTGAGCGTCTCGCCGGTCTGGGTGAGCTCGGCGACGATGTCGGAGCGGATCTGGCTGAGCTCCTTGCCGCCGAACTGCTGGTTGAGGAAGTTCGCCGCGCGGCGCAGTTCCTCGGCCGAGTAGTAGCGCTCGAGGTTGACGATGCGGTTCTGCACGTCGCGGCCGTTGACGACCATGACCGCGAGCACGCGGTTCTCCGAGAGCGGCAGGAACTCGATCTGGCTCAGCGACTGGTGCGGCTGGCGCGGGATCGTCACGACCCCCGCCAGGTGCGTCAGCGACGAGAGGACCTGCGAAGCGACGGCGACCAGTGCCTTCGGGTCGCGGTCCTCCTGTTCCTCGAGCTTCTGCTGCAGCTCGGCGATGACGTTCTCGGTGCTGGCCATCTGCCGCTGCCTGAGCAGCGTGTCGACGAAGAACCGGTAGCCCTTGTCCGTGGGCACGCGGCCCGCCGACGTGTGGGGCGAGCTGACGAAGCCGTAGTCCTCGAGGTCCGCCATGACGTTGCGGACCGTCGCCGCGCTCAGGTTGAGCCCGGACTCGCGCGACAGGCTGCGCGAACCCACCGGCTGCCCCTCGCGGATATAGCTCTCCACCAGCACGCGCAGGAGGTGCCGGGCACGGTCGTTGAGAGGATCGTCATGGAGGTCGCTCATGGGGCTCAACCAACCTAGCTTTGGGGATCGGAGCAAGTCAAGCAACGAGTATGTACCCCGACGGGGCAGAATCGTGCTGGCCGGTGCGCGCGGCCGCGTGCTAAAAGGCAGGCCACCCATGGACAAGCGCAGCCCCGATCGCACTTGTGTCGCCCTCGCCGGCCGCGCGGCCGATCCGCGGGTCGCCGAGGCCATGCAGGTACTGGCCCGGCACCTGGTCGCGCGCGGCTGCACCGTCAAGGTCGCGACCGATGAGCGACCCGCCCTGGACGGCATCGAGGGTGTGCAGACCGTGCCCGAGCCGGAGCTTGCGCTCGAATCGGACCTCGTCGTGGCCGTCGGCGGCGACGGCACGATGCTGCACGCTGCCCGCATCGCCGCCATGGCCGACGTCCCCGTGCTCGGCATCAACCGTGGCCGCCTCGGGTTCCTCGCCGACGTCGGGCCCGAGAAGATCGTCGAGAGCGTCGACGACGCGCTCGCCGGCCGCTGCCGCGCCGAACGCCGCATGTTGCTGGCCGCGCAGGTCGAAGCCGGCGGCCAGGCGCTCGCCGCGCTCGCGCTCAACGACTTCGTCGTCGCCAAGCGCGAAACCGGACGCATGGTCGACGTGCGCACCTGGGTCAACGGCGCCTACGTCAACACTCACGTCGGCGACGGCTTCATCATCGCCACCCCGACGGGATCGACGGCCTACGCGCTCTCCTGCGGCGGCCCCATCCTGCACCCGAGCCTCGACGCCGTGGTGCTCGTGCCCGATCTGTCCGCACACGCTCTCGGACCGGCCGATCGTCGTGCCGGCCGACAG
This sequence comes from uncultured Gammaproteobacteria bacterium, assembly GCA_963789375.1. GTDB lineage: Bacteria > Pseudomonadota > Gammaproteobacteria > Steroidobacterales > Steroidobacteraceae > RPQJ01. Next base: position 24,634 of record CAWBKN010000008.1, read on the forward strand.
CGTGATCGAACTCGAGCTGGCCGACCGTTTCGAATCCCGCGCGCAGGTCGTCTGCGACGGCATGGTGCTGTGCGATCTCGATCCGGGCGTCCGCCTGCGCATCGAACGCGCCAGCGTCCACGCCACCCTGCTGCATCCGCCCGGCCACGACTACTACCGGATCCTGCGCTCCAAGCTGCACTGGGGCCGTGGCACGCGCGAGGGCCAGCCGCCCGGCGCCTGAGCACCGCCATGCTGACCCACCTGCAGATCCGCGACTTCGCGATCGTCGAGGCCGTCGAACTGGAGTTCGCCGGCGGCTTCACCGCGCTCACCGGCGAGACCGGCGCGGGCAAGTCGATCCTCGTCGATGCGCTGCTGCTCGCCGTGGGCGGGCGCTCGGACAGCGGGGCCGTGCGTCACGGCGCCGAACGCGCCGAAGTGAGCGCGACCTTTGCCGTGACGGGCAATCGCGCCGCGCTCGCGTGGCTCGCGGAGCAATCGATCGAGCACGAAGGCGAATGCCAGCTGCGCCGCGTCGTCGGCGCGGACGGCCGCGGTCGCGCCTACCTCAACGGCCAGATCGTCCCGGTGCAGTCGTTGCGCGCGCTCGGCGAACTGCTCGTCGACGTGCACGGGCAGCTCGAATTCCAGTCGCTGGCGCGGCGCGGCTACCAGCGCGCCACCGTCGACGGCAGCGGCCAGCTCGAAGCGGACGTGGCCGCCGTGCGCGCCGCCTACGAAGAATGGCGCGCGCTCGATGAGCAGCGTGCCTCGTTCGAACAGCGCCTGCAGGACCGCGAATCCCGCCTCGACCTGCTGCGGCATTACACGTCTGAACTCGGCGCCCTCGACCCCAGGGACGGCGAAGGCGACGCGCTCGTCGAGGAACGCAAGCGCATCTCGAGCCTGGGTCGGCTCGCGGAAGGCACCGCGCAGCTGGAGGCACTGCTCGCCGGCGACGACGGTGGCGTTACCGCGGCGCTCGCGCGCTCGCACTCGGTGCTGCGCCAGCTGGTCACGCTCGATGCAGCGCTGCAACCCGCGGCGGCACAGGTCGAGGAAGCCGCGATCGCGGCACGCGAGGCGCTTGCGACGCTGCGCCGGTACACCGAATCACTCGAGGCCGATCCCGCGCGCCAGGAATGGGTCGAGGCGCGCCTCGCGGCGCTCGAGGGCGTGGCCCGCAAGCATCGCGTCGACGTCGCCGCCCTGCCGGAACTGCGCCAGCGCCTCGACGCCGAATTGCGCGAACTCGAGACCAGCGCCGTCGAGCGAAGCCGAACTGCAGCAGCGGCTGGCACAGGCTCGCACCCGCTACATCGACGCCGCCACGCGACTGACGCGCGGCCGGCGCGCCGCCGCCAAGGCGCTGGACCGGAAAGTCACGGCCTACATGCAGACGCTGGGCATGCCGGGCGGCGTGTTCGCGACGCGTGTCGAGCCCGCGGAACCGGTCGTGTTGTCACCGAACGGCAACGACGAAGTCGAGTTCCTGGTGAGCGCCAATCCCGGGCAGCCGCCGCGCCCGCTCGCCAAGGTGGCCTCGGGCGGCGAGCTCTCGCGCATCAGCCTGGCGCTGCAGGTGGCAGCGGTGGCAGCCGGCCACCTGCCCTGCCTGGTGTTCGACGAAGTGGACGCGGGCGTCGGTGGTGCAGTCGCCGAGATGGTCGGCCGGCAGCTGCGGGCGCTGGCCGCGCTCGGCCAGGTGCTCTGCGTGACCCACCTGCCGCAGGTGGCCTCGCAGGCCGAACACCAGCTGCGCGTCACGAAGCAGGTGGACAAGGGCGCGACCCGCACGCGGATCGAAACCCTGGACGACGCGACGCGAGTCGAGGAGATCGCCCGCATGCTGGGAGGCACTTCGATCACGGAGCGGACGCGGGAGCACGCCCGCGAAATGCTGTTGCAGGCGGCGCAGCGGCCGGCGCGCCGGCGACGACTAGGGCTGCTTCGGGCGATAAGGACAGTTCTCGCGCACGCAACGGCCGTGCAGGGTCAGCGAGTGGTCGGTGATCTCGAAGCCGAGCCGCTCCGCCACCGACCGCTGCCGCGCCTCGATGCTCCTCGTCGGAGAACTCTTCCACGTGGCCGCAGTCGATGCAGACGATGTGGTCGTGGTGCGTGCCTTCGTTGATCTCGAAGACGGCCGTGCCGCCCTCGAAATGATGCCGCGTGACGAGACCCGCAGTCTCGAACTGCGTCAGCACCCGATACACCGTCGCGAGGCCGATGTCCTCGTTCAGCTCGAGCAGGCGCCGGTAGACGTCTTCCGCGCTCATGTGTCGCACGCTCGCGCTCGCGAGGATGTCGAGGATCTTCAGGCGCGGCACCGTGATCTTCAGTCCAGCGCGACGCAGTTGCGATGGTTCCACGGCTTGCACCTTATGAGCGGAATCCCGCGCGCAGGCGCGGTTGGGTTATGATTGCGACGCATTATCACCGGCTCGGCCCGGTAACTCCAGACAGCATGAGCCACTCCAGAATGACCGCGACTGCGCGTGCCGCCCTTCCTCCTGATCCTGCTGCTGCGGCGCCACGCTGGGCGCGGTTGGCTGCGTTTACCGACCGAACATCCAGCAGGGCAACCTGTTGAAGGTCGAGGACGTCGACCAGGTGACCGTCGGCATGACGCGCAGCCAGGTCCGCTACGTGCTCGGCACGCCGATGCTGGCCGATCCGTTCGACCCGCAGCGCTGGGACTACATCTACACGCTGCAGCGCGGCCGCGACCCGAACATCGACCGCGCTCATTTCGTCGTGCGCTTCGACGGCGACAAGGTCAGCCGCGATCGAAAAGGCGACCTGCCGGCCGGTTACACCGATCCGGTCGCGCGGCGCAAGAAACTGGCCGCCGCGGCGGCAGGCCAACTCCACCGCCCGCCTCGCCACCGCCCGCCGAACCCGAGCCGCCCTCTCCGCTGCCCGGGTCGGCGACAAGCCCTGAGCCTCAGCGGCGCCGCGCCCTTGCGCGGCGCGCTCGCTGCGCCGCTCGCGTCGCAGGCCCGCGGGTCCTGCTTGAGCGGCCGGTAGATCTCGACACGATCGCCGTCCCGCAGGCGCCGCTCCCCGTCACAGACGACCCCGAAGATGCCCAGGACCAGGGGCTGCAGCGCCAGCTCCGGGAACTCGCACGAGCAGCCCGGAACGCTCGACCGCCGCCCGGCGGTGAGGCCGTCCGGCAGCAGCGGCAATTCGATCACGACCGTGCCGCTCCGGCAACGCGTAGACGACCTCGACCCTGCCGGCTCCGGCTTCCGCACCCGGAGCGGGATGCGGGTCGGCCGGGTGCCTCAGCCTGGCCCATACATCTGCCTGGCGCGCGCGACGAAGGCATCGATCAGCTCGCCGACGCTCTGCTCGAACGCCCTGCCGAACAGCATCGAAGCCAGCGGATTGGCGAACTCGAACTTCATTTCCAGCACGATCCGGGTCCCGGCCGTGCCGATGGCCGTGAAGGTCCACAGTCCCTTCCAGCAGCTTGAAGGGCCCCTCGACGAGCCGCAGCGACATCCAGTCGGGTGGGACCATCTCGTTGCGGGTCGTGAAGCTCTGCCGCACGCCGGCACGCTCCATCGTCAGGCTCGCGAGCAGGCCCGCGGCTCGGACTTCTCGTGCACCTGCGCACCCGCAACCCACGGCAGGAACTCGCAATATCGCTCCACGTCGACGACGAGGTCGAACATCTGCGGCGGCGTGAACGTGACGAGCGCGGTGCGCTTGATTTCGCGGATGGACATGGGCGCAATGCAGCAGGGACGCGCGCAGTTTAAGCGGGGCAGCTAGAATGCGCGACCCGCGACAGATACCACCATGGCCACCCCGAGCAAGGACAAGGACCGCAAGTCCCACCACGACAACTCGATCGCGCAGAACAAGCGCGCTCGCTTCGATTATTTCATCGAGGAGAAGTTCGAGGCGGGACTGGTGCTGCAGGGCTGGGAGGTCAAGAGCCTGCGTGCGGGCAAGGCGCAGATCACCGAGGGCTACGTGCTGATCAAGGACGGCGAGGCCTTCCTGATCGGCGCGCACATCACGCCGCTGCGGACGGTCTCGACGCACATCGTCGCGGACCCGACGCGGACGCGAAAGCTGCTGCTGAACCGCAAGGAACTCGACGGCCTGATCGGCGCGGTCGAGCGCAAGGGCTACACGGTCGTGCCGCTCGAGCTGTACTGGAAGAACGGCAACGTGAAGCTCGCCATCGGGCTCGCCAAGGGCAAGCAGGCGCACGACAAGCGCGCATACCGAGAAGGACCGCGACTGGCAGCGGGAGAAGGGCCGCCTGATGCGAGAGACAGGGGCGTAACGTGCGGAAGCCCTGTGCCCCTCTGCTATTCCCCCGCCCTGCCCCTACACTAGGGCTGTTCCTGGGGGCGACCGGTTTCGACGTGGGTCGCGAAACTTCAGGTGCATGCCGAGGTGCAAGGTTCCTCGTTAAACCGCTTGCAAACAACTAGTTGCCAACGAAGACAACTACGCTCTGGCGGCTTAACCCCGCCTAACCCTCGACTGGCGTGTGCTTGTGCATCCAGACCCGAGGGACGCGCTCACAAGCTCGCGTGTCCAGTGTGCTGAGGGCTGGCTCGCTAAAACGCTCCTGAGCTGGTCGGTCATCTTCCCTGCCGCTTGGGTAGTGCCCGACGAGAATCAATAAGACGGCTAAGCATGTAGGTCCTGGAACGTAGGGCTTGCGGACGCGGGTTCGATCAAGAAGGGTCGCCTTCACCCGTAAGGGCGAAGTGACAACGGGGCTCACATCGGTGAAACCTGACGTGCCGAAGATGGCGGCACGAGGCAACGCCGAGGGGTAGGAAGAGGGCCAACCTCAGGCCTGCCCTGTAGAGACTCATAGACCGGCTGAACCGGAAACGGTGGAGCCGGCACTAGGATCCGGGCAGCGATATGGCTCGGATAACACGCCCCGCCCCCGATCGAGCAGATCGGGGTGAAGGCATAGTCCAGCCTGTCTCGGAAGAGACAGACCAGCTGTCCCGCCGCCTCCACCATCAGCGTCCCCCGGCCGCAAGGCCGGGGACACCGCTGGCGACATCAGACTCGGTGCCGCATGGCCACAAAGGCTGTTCGAAAACTGACTCCCGAAGATGCGGCGTATCTCGCCGGGCTGATCGACGGCGAAGGCACGATCACCCTGACCCGCCGCCACTCCAACGAACGGCGACAGCTGGTCGCTATCGATCAGCAGCACGGAGCGCGCACTCGTTGAATGGAGCCTGACGAGCATCGGGGTCGGAAAGATCACTCGCAAGCGGACGTCATCGGCCGCCCATGCGCCGGGACTGACGTACACCGTGTCGAACCAGCAGGCGCTGACTGTGCTGCGCCAGGTCGTGCACTACCTGCGCTCATACAAGCAACTTCGTGCACGTCTCGCACTCGCAAAGTACGCCGCATTAACACCGCGCAACGGCAAGTACACCAGCGAGCAGGGCGCCGAGCGTCGGCGTTTCGAGGATGAATTCCTGGGGATCCGGGCTCACCCCTGAAGCCATTCGGGCGTGGCCCGACCTATCGGGTAGCTTCTTGCGGATCAAATACGCGCTCAAGGCGTCAACAGGCGAGTTCGATTCCGCCGCCTCCACCAAGTCCCTGGGAGAGCCCCGGCTCGCGAGAGCCGGGGCTTTTTAATTACGCAACGACCTGATGATGAGTGGCCGAAAGACGATGCCGTCACCCGCGTCGGTCTATTCTTCCGCATCCTCGATCTGCAGGCGTGGCAGTCGCGTGCCCGTCGTGACCGATGCATCCCAGCTGATCGCACGGTTGCGACCCGCAGTCTTTGCGAGCAGCAAGGCCTGGTCGGCCCGCTCGATGGATTCCTCCACGCTGACCTCCGGATCCAGCAAAGCGAGCCCGAACGAGGCGGTCACCTGGAGTGCGGCGCCGTCGGGACCGGCGGCCAGCGCGCGGCTGGCGAGGCCTTCGCGCACGCGCTTGATCACCGTCTGGCCAATCGCGAGATCCGACCCCGGCAAACAGATCAGGAACTCATCACCACCGTAGCGAAAGACCTTGTCATAGGGCCGCAAGCAGTGGCTGAGGTGTCGAACGGCGCCGGCCAGAACCTCATCGCCCGCGCCGTGACCGTACCGGTCGTTGATGTCCTTGAAGTGGTCGAGGTCCATGAAGACGATGCAGCAAGGCTGCACGTGCCGCTGTGCCAGCTCGTGCAACTCACGCAGCTGCGGCAGCATCTCCGCGCGGTCGTAAGCGCCGGTCAGCGCATCGCGGTTCCGCAAGATGCCCTCGAGCTCGCGCCGCAGCGATTCAAGTTTGAGCCGCAGCTGCGCGCATCCCGCCAGCAGGTCGTCGAAATCTTCACGAACGATGGGCGCATCAGTCGCCACCTCGCGCAGCAGCCGCGCGGCGGCCCGATGCAGGCGCTCGTGCTCCGAGCCGATCGCTGCGAAAGCCGGCTGGCCCCATAGCGCGGCGGGTGTCCGCTCGTAATACCACCGGCCCAGCGGGCAATTGAGGTGCGCGTCTTCCGCCACGTCGTTCAAATTGAACGCAAGTCCGCAGACGATCTCGCGAAGAAGGTTCTCGTGCCACTCGGCATGGTCCTGCATCGCCTGTTCCAGCTGCGCCAGCACCGTGCGCAGCGTGATCGGATCCATGTTGAGCATCGGTGTTCACCCCGTACTCCCCACGCCGGCCCCCGCCGCAACGTCGAACCCCATCCAGGGTTCGATGCATTCGATGGTCGCGCAACCGCCACTGCGCGTCGCCATCGCTCTGCGCCCTTCCCGCAAGGTCGCATCCAGACTTTCCCCCTTCACGGGCAGGCCAACAAGACCCGGCCCGGCCGATCAACTCCCAATCTCGTGCAACACGTCACAAAAATTGAAGAAGACCTCAACTGGCCCTCAGTCGCGTTCATGTGAATAACTTCTCGCGCATGTCGCGGCGCAGACGGTCGCGCCTGGCCGATAGCGGTGCTTTCGCTGCAACGCGAAACAATTCGCCCGTTAGACTATCGCGATCGTCCGCTACCGGCCGGGATACAACGAGGGCGAGTCATGTCCAGATCCAGCTTCATCGCAGCATCACTGACAGTCTTGCTGTGGGCATCGCACTGCACGCCAGTCGCCGCGGCTCCCGAAGCCCCGGACGTATCGAACATCGGCTTTGTGCTGTACACGAAGAGCCTCGCGCCGGGAACGTTGAACGCCAGGTGGATGTTCTCAACGAAGTACAGCGGCCCGGGGATCGCAACGGGAGGTCCGAAGGTCGGTTTTGCCGGGAATTACCACGTCCGTTACTTTTACGACAGCGGCGAGTTTTCGGACGAGTACGACCTGGTCATCGAAAAGACCGGCGATGCCTACAAGCTGTCCTGGATCGCGAATGGCAAGGTTCAAGCGATCGGCGTTGGCATGGAGCTTGAGAGTGGGTTGGCCGTCGGCTGGCGCAGAGTCGCCGATTAGATATCTTTTCGGCATTCAGGTTCCTCCTGGCGAGGGGCCTGTACTCTTGTCGCCGCCCCCGACTGGCCCCGCCTGCAGGTATCCGATGCCCCGACTTCCGCTCTGTCTGCTGCTGCTGCCCTTCGTCGTCCACGCCCAGAGCCCGGGCGAAGAAGCCTTCCGCGCCGCGGCCGACTGGACCGTGCAGATCCGCACGTCGGTCAACCGGCCGTTCATCGAGGACGAGCAGGGATCCTGGCTCGGTGCGGGCCTGCTGGTCGATGCCGAGCGTGGCTGGATCATCACGAACGCGCACGTGGCCGGCCGTTCCTACGGCAAGATCACGATCGCCTTCCGCGACGGCCGCGCCCTCCCCGCGCAGCGACTGTACGTCGACCCGTACATCGACCTGGCCGTGCTTTCCTTCAAACCCACCGCTGCCCAGCGGCAGATCCGCCCCCCGACGCTCAACTGCGGCGCGCTCCCGCCGATCGGCCATCCCGTCGGCGCCTTCGGCCACCCGTGGGGCTTTCGCTTCACCGGCACACGAGGCATCACCTCCGCCGTGAGCACGCGTCTCGGCACGACCATGCTGCAGACGGACGCACCAATCAACGAAGGCAATTCGGGCGGTCCGCTGATCAGCCTCGAGACCGGCCAGGTCGTCGGCATCAATGCGGCCAAGATCAAGGAAGAGTCCGTCGAAGGACTGAGCTTCGCGGTTCCCATGTCCTACGGCTGCACGATCCTCGAGCAGCTGCGACAGGGCCGCGACCCCTCGCCGCCGCTGCGCCTCGTCGACTTCGCTCACGACGAGGACGACGAACAGACGATGGTCGTGGCCCGCACCCGGTTGCCGGCAGGTTCGCTGGACCTGCGGGCCGGTGACGAGATCCTGGGTCTCGACACTTCCACGCATCCGATCACCACCGAGAGCGATCTCATGGATGCACTGCGCGGCGAGCTCGGCTCCGTCTCGCTGCAGGTGCGACGCGACGGTCGCACCATGACACTGAAGGGCCGCTGGCCCGCCGCCCCGATCGTGACCGCGCGCGAGGGTCTTCTGGTCAGCGGCGCACTCATCGCGGAAGCCGAGCCTTTCACCGCCGGTCAGATCGCCGACCGCCCCGCGTTGATGGTCCACCACGTTGAACCCGGCTCGGCCGCAGAAGCCGCCGGCCTGCAGGCTTTCGACCTCGTTCTGAGCGCGGACGGGGGCCCGGCGCCCTCGCTGCCCGAGATGCTCAAGAGTGCACGACAGGCCCGGGCCGCAGGGCGTGATCTCCAGCTGATGCTGCTTCGAGTCGGCTCCGACATGAGCGACGAGCTCTTTCGGCATGAGCTGCGCCAGCTGCCGGTCGAGGAATTGGAGCTGATTGGTGACTCCAAGACACCCAGGTGAGCTTGCTGTTATCGCGGGCGCGCTGCTGCTGCTCACGATCAGTCCGGTGCAGGCGGCGTTTCGTACCGATAACCTCGAGCGCGGCAAGACGGTAACGGCGCGAGCCGACCAGGGGTTGATCTTCGGCACCCTGCGAGTGCTCGACGAAGCGGGTCGGACATCGTTCCCGTCCGATGCGATTTTCCCGCGCGTACCGGGCCTGCGGCTCTTCGGACTTTGGCCCAAGGGCAAGCGTTCGTTTTCACTGAAGGGGCTCGCGATCAATCCGGACGGCACGTTCGGTGCGTGGGTGCCCGGCGGGGATTATGCGCTGGTTGCTACGTGGCCCGACGAAGACGGCGACTTGGAGACCGCGGTGGTCGCCCTTCTCCGGGTACCCGGCGACGGTCGCGTCTTCTACACGGGCGAACTCGTGGTGGAGACTCAGGCAACGGGCGTTTTCTGGAAGCAGTTCCCGTCGGCGTACGAAATCGCGAACGTCACGGCGATCCTGGGCGCGGCAGAGATCGCGAGGCAAAAGCTCGAGAAACGGGCGGGTTCGCTACCCGGTCCCGTGTGGACGCTGCCTTGGTGTACCGAGGGCGTGCCGCCCGACGCCGATCCCGGCAACGCACGAAGCCTGGCCCGACTCGATGCGGGGTGTGGCAGCACGCTTACGGCGCCAGACGAGGCTGATCACTCCGCTTTGACGGAGCAAGCCGAACCTACGGACGAGTAGTGCCCGCCGGACGTCCAACGGGAAAGCTCGCCCGCTGCTTAGCGTCTGCCGCGCGGTCGGTGGACTCAGTTGCCCACCCATCCGGTCGCTCGGTCCGACCAGCGCGAGTCGGACCGAGCTTCTTCAACTGGCCCGGGTTCGTCGTTCAATGCCCTTTTTTCGGCTTTACCACCGTCACGTGCCAGGTGTTGTAGTAGCCGAGGTACATGTTCCAGAACGGCAACGGCGAAACGACCTGCATGTCGATGATGTGTTCACCCGGCGACATCGGCGGCAGCAGGATGCCGAGGCCCGTCATCCAGATCGCGCCATTGGAACCGTAGCTCGACGGCTCCGGATACACGATCGGCTGTGGGAAATAGGTCAGGTCGATGTACACGCAGTCGAGCTTGGTGCGCGTGCTGTCGACGATGACGCGGCCGTCCACGGTGAGCAGCAGACTGCTCGACTTATAATCGGTCGGGTAGTCCGCAGGATCGTCGAACGTGCCGTCGACATACGTTTCGCCGACGAAGAACGACATCGGCAATACCAGTGTCTTGCCAGTGCGCACCGGTGAACGACGTGCTGCCCTGGTAGATGACCGGATCATCGCTGATCTGCTCGCCGTTGCTCGGCAGCGGCACCAGGAACAGGTTCCCGATCTCCTGCGAGCCAACCGCCGCCGTAATTCCAGTTCCAGTACTTGGCCATCGCATTGGCCAGTACCACCTTGTTGTAACCACCCGCCTGGCAAACGCCCTTCGGGCTTCCGGCCACTGCCGGCAGGGCTGCAGACAGCATCAGCGCTGTCGCTGCCACGACGGCCATCATCCCCAGCTTCCTCATGACTCCCTCCTCGCAGCCCGTCCCGGGCTGGTTCCATGGTCCGGCGTCCCACGGCGTCCTTCGTGTTCTTATACGGAAGGCATCCGGCAGCCGCCGGTGATGTCCCCTGTTTACGCCCGTTCATGACTCGACACCAGTCGAGGAAATCGCTAGGGCGCGTGGGGTGATCGGCGGCTTCGCGACCGCAGGCAGGCTCGCAGCCCCAACGGAGCGTCGTCGCTGCTAGGCAGCCGTCGCGCCCGGCGCCACGGCGTACCCGAGCACCGGCGCCACCTCGACCGGGGTGCCGTTGAGCACCGCCGTTCCCGTCAGGGCGTCGACCTGCTGGTCGTCGATGAGGTCGTTGATGCTGACCCCGGCATGCGCCGAGGCGACGCTGAGCAACACGCCCTTGCGTCCGTGACCCCAGCCGTGCGGCAGGCAGACCACGCCGTGCTGCACGTCGTCGGTCACCTCCGCGACGACCTGGACGCTGCCGACACGCGAGGAAACGTTGACCAGCGCTCCATCCGTGATGGCGCGCGGAGCCGCGTCGTCCGGATGGATCAACAGCGTGCAGCGCGGCTTGCCTTTGACCAGCCGATGACTGTTGTGCATCCAGGAGTTGTTGCTGCGCACGTGCCGGCGGCCGATCAGCGTCAATGCAGGCGCGGGCCGTTCCAGCGCGGCGGATGCCCGCTTCAGGTCCTGCAGGAAAAGCTCCGGCGCGATTTCAAGCTTCCGGTCCGGGGTGGCAAGCCGGCGCGGCAGCGCCTGTTCGAGCGGGCCGAGGTCGATGCCGTTCGGCTCGTCCAGCAAACGTTGCAGCGAGAGCCCGACGGGTCGCCGGTCCGCGGCGGTCAGCAGCTTGCGCAATCCGCCGAATCCGGGCAGGGCCGCCAGCCAGCGCATGGGACCTGAGTACGGCACGCCATACCTGCCCGTCCGCAGCATCCAGTCGAGCACGCCCTCCGGGCCGAGGTGCCCGGTCACCGCGTCCTTCAGGCTCATTGCCAGCCTGCCCTTGATGTTGCGAGGCCGCTGGCGCAGCCGCCGCGTCACCTCGGCGAGGATCTCGTGATCGTGCAGCGCGCCGCGGGGCTTCGGAAACAGCGCAGGCGAAAACTTCGCCACGTTGCGCACGGCGAAACTACTCAGCGCGATGTCGTAATGGCTGCGCTCGAGCGGGCTCGCCGGCGGCAGGATCAGGTGGGCGTGGCGCGAGGTCTCGTTGACGTACAGGTCGATCGAGACCATGAACTCGAGCTTCTCCAGCGCGGCATCGAGCTGGCCGCCGTTCGGCGTCGAGAGCACCGGATTGCCGGCAAACGTGAACAGTGCCCGCACCTGTCCGCGTCCCGGTGTCAGGATCTCCTCGGCGAGCGCCGCCACCGGCAGCTCGTTGGAGAACTCCGGCAACTGGCGCACGCGCGAGCGGAACTTGCCGTAGTGCCCGCGCGAGCCGTAGGCGCGCGTCAGGTCCACCGCCGGTTCCGCGAACATCATGCCGCCTTCGCGATCGAGGTGGCCGGTCACCGCATTGAGGCATTGGATCAGCCAGAGCGTGAGCCCGCCGAATTCCTGCGTGCACGCGCCGACGCGCCCGTAGACCAGCGCGCGCGGCTCGTCGAGCAGCGCGGTCGCCAGCGCGTCGATACGCTCGCGCGGGATCGTCGTGCGCGCGGCCAGTTCGTCGGGATCGAACTCGAGCACCGCGGCCCGCAGGCGGTCGAGCCCGTTGACGTGTGGCGCAAGGTGGCCGAGCTCGACACGACCGCTCTCGAACACCGCGTGGAGCAGCGCGAGCAGCAGGTACACGTCCGTGCCCGGGCGGATGCCGATGTAGTCATCGGCGATGGCAGCGGATTCCGTGCGTCGCGGATCGACCACGACGAAGCGGCCGCCACGCGCGCGCAGCGCTTCGATGCGCTTCTCGAACCCGGGCGCGCCCATGATCGAGCCCGCCGACGCGACGGGGTTGCCGCCGATGCAGACGAAAAGCTGGGTGCGATCGACGTCGGGTACCGGCATCAGGAACTGGTGGCCGTACATCGCCCAGGACGCGACCATGTGCGGCAGCTGGTCGACGCTCGTCGCGGAATAGAGGTTCCGGGTGCTGGACCGCCCGGATGAAGTCGCCGACGCTCAGCATTGCGCCGAGGTTGTGCACGGTCGGGTTGCCGGCGTAGACGGCGACGGCATCATTGCCGTGCTCCGCGCGGATCGCGGCGATGCGCCGCTCGAGGAGGTCGAAGGCAGCCTGCCAGCTGACCTCCTCCCACCCGTCCGGCGTGCGTCGCAGCGGCCGGCGGACCCGGTCGGGGTCCTCGTGCAGGTCCTTGAGCGCGACGGCCTTGGGACAGATGTGACCGCGACTCAGCACGTCGTCGCGATTCGGCTTGATCGAGAGCACCTCGCCGGCGCGGTGCTCGATGACCAGCCCGCACATCGCCTCACAGAGACTGCAGGTGCGGTGATGCAGCCGTGTCCATCGTGCCCCCCCGGTACGGTTCAGTTCGTGCGCCGTCGCAGCCAGGCAAGCCCGCCCAGCAGGAGCAGCAATGCCGGTCCTGCCGCGCCGCCGCCGTTGTTATTGTTCCTGACGCCGCAGGTCGTATCGCCCGAAAACTGCGTGCCCGCGGCGCTCCAGCGGTAGATCGCGCCGTACGTGGCGCCACAGCGACCACCACTGCTCACCGTGCCGATGAGATCACCCGTGGCAATCTCGACCAGCGCGCTCGAGGGCGCATATCCCACCGTGCCATCGAAGCTGTGCAGCCGGGTGAAATTCGCGCCGTTGCGCTCGATCGAGAAAATCATGCCGAGCGTACTCGTGGTGCCGGTCGACGTCAGGCCGCCCGACAGCGTCGTGCCGTAGAGCTTGCCATCCGCGCCCAGCGTCAGCTCGGCGACCGGCGACGCGCCCGTCGCACCGTCGAACCGATACAGCACGCTGAAGCTGCTGCCGTCGGCGGGAATCGCGAACACCGTGCCGTAACCCAGGCCGCCATTACTGGCGACACCGTAGAAGAAGCCGTCGGCACCGTCCGTGAGGCCTGCGATCGGCACGGCGCCTTCCGCGTTCTCCTGCAGCAACGTCGTGGCGTTCTGCGTGGTGGCGCTGAACGTATGCAGGACCTGGAAGGCGCTGCCGTCGGCAGCGACCTTGAACACCGTACCGCGGCCGTTTTCGCCGCCCGCGGCGGTGACGCCGTACAGGAACCCGTCGGCGCCCTGCACGAGCTGGCCTGCCGGGGACGCACCGTCCGCGTTCTCCTTCAGCTTGGTGACCGTCGTCGACGGTCGTCGCGCTGAACGTGTGCAGCACCTGGAAATTCGTGCCGTCGCGAGCCATCTTGAAGACCGTGCCACTGCCCCCGGTGCCGCCGGTGCGCGCGACGCCATACAGGAAGGTATCGCTGCCTTCGGTCAGTTCCGAGTCGGGATACGCACCTTCGACGTTGGTCACGACCTGCGTCGTGCGGTCGGTCGTCTGCGTCGTCGAAGCGATGCAGGATCGTGAAATTCGTGCCGGCCTGCGAAATGCTGTAAATGGTCCCGGCGCCGGTTGGCTCGGACGAGGTGCCGAAACGGGTGGTGCCATACAGCAGGTCATCGCTGCCGAGCAGCAGGCCGGCAGCGGGGTCGAGCGCCTCGCTCGGGCGGATCTGGTAGAGCGTCTTGATCGACGAGCCGTCGATCGCAGCCCGGTAGATCACGCCGCTCGATACCGTCGAGGTGTAGGAAGCGACGCCGTACAGCGCCCCGTCCGACCCCCGCACGAGGTTGCCCGAGGGCTTGGAGGGATAGAACGCGCGCCACGGTCGAGATGGCGGGCGTCGTCTGGGCCTGGCTGGCCAGGGCGCACAGGCTGAGCGCGCAGAGCGCGAGCGCGGATCGGAAAGCGGTCATTGGGACGTTGACTCCGGGCGCCGGCGGAGGGCCGGGGCAGGTGAACTGGGGATGAATTGTGCCGCACTTCCCGGGCCGCCGCCAAAAATCGGCAGCTGTGCAAGAATGCGCGCCCCGCCTGACCCGCCCAGCGCCTTGATCCAGCTTCGCCACCTGACCCTTGCGCGCGGCGTACGCCGCCTGATCGAGGATGCCTCGCTGCAGATCCACGCCGGCTGGCGTGTCGGCGTCGTCGGCGCCAACGGATCGGGCAAGTCCAGCCTGTTTGCGCTGCTGCGCGGCGAGATTCACGGCGAGGCCGGCGACTGCGACGTGCCGGGCGACTGGCGCATCGCTGCGGTCGCGCAGGAAACCCCGCCTCTGCCGCAGCCCGCAATCGAGTTCGTGCTGGACGGGGACGGGGAGTTGCGCACGACGGAGCGCGCCATCGCCGTCGCCGATGCGGCGCACGACGGCCACAGGCTGGCCGAGCTGCATACCCATCTGGAGGCGATCGACGGCTACAGCGCGCGGTCGCGGGCCGCGGCGCTGCTCGCGGGACTCGGCTTCGCGCCGGGCGACCTCGAACGGCCAGTGGCCGACTTCTCGGGCGGCTGGCGCATGCGGCTCAACCTGGCGCAGGCACTGATCAGCCGCGCCGACCTGATGCTGCTCGACGAACCGACGAATCACCTCGACCTCGACGCCGTGGTCTGGCTCGAGCGCTGGCTCGCGGGGTACCGCGGCACGCTGCTGCTCGTGTCGCATGACCGGGACTTCCTCGACGGCACGGTCACGCACGTCGCTCATCTCGAGCGCGCGACGCTGACGCTGTACACGGGCAACTACAGCGCCTTCGAAGTGCAGCGCGCCGCGCGGCTGGCGGTGCAGCAGGCACTGTTCGAGAAGCAGCAGCGCGAAATCGCCCACATGACCGCGTTCGTCGAGCGCTTCCGCGCCAAGGCGAGCAAGGCGCGCCAGGCCCAGAGCCGCCTCAAGGCGCTCGACCGGCTCGAGCACATCGCCGCTGCGCACGTCGATGCCCCGTTCGATTTCGAGTTCCCCGAACCCCTGCGCGCGCCGGATCCGCTGCTCACGCTCGACGAGGCGAGCCTGGGCTATGACGGGCGCGAGGTCGTCGGGCGAGTGAGTCTCTCGCTGCGTCCGGGCGCCCGCCTCGGCCTGCTCGGACCGAATGGCGCGGGCAAGTCGACGCTGATCAAGACGCTCGCCGGCGACCTGGCGCCCCTGTCGGGCGGGCGCGTTGCGGGACACGGGCTGGAGATCGGCTACTTCGCGCAGCACCAGGTCGAGCAGCTGCGCGGTGACGAGTCGCCGCTGCGGCACCTGGTCCGCCAGGATCCGCGCGCCCGCGAGCAGGACCTGCGCAATTATCTCGGCGGCTTCGACTTCCGTGGCGACATGGCAGACGCTCCGGTGCAGCCATTCTCGGGTGGCGAGAAGTCGCGGCTCGCGCTCGCGCTGCTCGTGCGCAAGCGCCCGAACCTGCTGCTGCTCGACGAGCCCACCAACCATCTCGACCTGGAAATGCGTCACGCGCTCATGCGTGCACTGGCCGGGTACGAGGGCAGCCTGGTCCTCGTCTCCCACGACCGCGCCCTGCTGCGGACGGTGTGCGACAGCTTCCTGCTGGTCGCCGATGGGCGTGCCGTGCCGTTCGAAGGCGACCTCGACGATTACCTCGCCTGGCTGACGTTGCGACGCGATGCGACGCGACGGCTGCGGCAACGACGGCGGATCTCGCCACGCAACGCGAGAGCCGCAAGGCGCAACGCGAGACGGTGGCGGCGGAGCGCCAGCAGAAGCTCGTGCGGCGGCGGCCGCTGGTCAAGGAGTCAGCGCAGCTCGAGACGAAGCTCGCCCGGCTGGAGAAGGAGCGCAAGGAACTCGAGGCGAAGCTCGCCGACACGTCATACTATGCGGCCACACCCGCCGCCGAAGTCCAGGCCGCGAGCCGGCGCTGTGCCGAACTGATCGCGCGAAATCGGCGCGCTCGAAGAGCGCTGGCTCGAGGTGCATGCCGAGCTGAAGCGATCGGCGAGGCGTGAGGGAAGTGACTAGTGGATCAGTGACTAGTGACTAGTAAGACGAAGAGCGCGCGTGCGCGCCGCTCTTCCTACTCACTGTCACTAGTCACTGCTCACTGCACTAGTCACTTGTTCACTTCTATCACTACCTTCCCCACGGCCTGCCGCTGTTCCAGCGCCAGGAACGCCTGTACGCCATCCTCGAGCGAATGCACGTCGCCCACGACGGGATGCAGCTTGCCCGCCTCGAGCATCTGCCAGAGCTCGGTGACGTTCTGGCGCTGCACCCTGGGCTCGCGCTTGGCGAACGCGCCGAAGAACACGCCGACCAGCGAGGCCCCCTTGAGCAGCAGCAGGTTGATCGGCAGCTTCGGAATGTCGCCTGCCGCGAACCCGATCACCAGATAGCGCCCTTTCCAGGCGATGCTGCGCAGGGCCGTCTCGGTGTACGGCCCGCCCACGGGGTCGTAGATCACGTCGACTCCTGCGCCGCCGGTGATCTGCTTGAGCCGCTCGCGCAGGTCCTCGGTCGCGTAGTTGATGAGCTCGTCGGCGCCGAGCGCGCGCGCAGCCTCGAGCTTGGCGTCGCTGCTTGCCGCCGCGATGACTTTCGCGCCCATGGCCTTGCCGAGCTCGACGGCCGTGGTCCCTACCCCGCCCCCGGCACCGAGCACGAGCAGCGTCTCGCCGGCTGCGAGCTGCGCACGCTGCTTGAGCGCGTGATAGCTCGTGAAGTAGGTCAGGCACAGGCCGCTGGCGTGCACGAAGTCGAGCGTGCCCGGCATCGGGATCACGAATTCCTGCGCGATATTGACGCGCTCGGCGCACGCGCGGCTCGAATACCCGACGACACGGTCGCCAGGCTCGATAACGCGTGACGCCCTCACCCACGGCCGCCACCACGCCCGCGAGTTCGAGTCCCGGGATGAACGGCAACGGCGGCCTCTCCTGGTACAGGCCGCGCGTCATCAGGACGTCAGGGAAATTCAGCGCCGCCGCCTTGACGTCGACGAGCACTTCACCGGGTCCCGCGACGGGTTCCGGCCAGTTCGTTTCGAACCTGAGGTCCTGCGGACCGGTCAACGTGTGGCAGACGAGCGCTTTCATGGTCGTTCCTCGGTCGGTACGATCCGGTCAATGTCTCGATGGCGCCCGGCGGGCCGCGACAGCGCCCTCAGGCGCGGATCAGGTGCGGCCCGAGGTCGTCGA
Source organism: uncultured Gammaproteobacteria bacterium (assembly GCA_963789375.1). Taxonomy (GTDB): domain Bacteria; phylum Pseudomonadota; class Gammaproteobacteria; order Steroidobacterales; family Steroidobacteraceae; genus RPQJ01. The sequence goes on from CAWBKN010000008.1 coordinate 42,115, forward strand.
GCGAGTGGCACCCCAGCAGGGTCAAGTGCGCGCTCGATCTCGACGCGCAACAGGCTGAGGGCGTGCGCGACGCCCGCCTCGCCTCCCGCCGCCAGGCCGTACAGGGCGCGCACGGCCGATCATCACGCCATCCGCGCCGAGGGCGAGCGCCTTCAGTACGTCGGACCCGCGACGGAACCCGCCGTCGACCAGGATCGTCATGCGATCGCCGACGGCATCGGCCACCGCGCGCACGAGTTCGACGCCCGTGACACAGGAGTCGAGCTGGCGCCCGCCGTGGTTGCCGAGCACGATGCCATCGCAGCCCATGTCGGCCGCACGCTTGGCGTCCTCGACGCAGAGCAGTCCCTTGAGCAGGAACTTGCCCTTCCAGCGGGCACGCATCCGCTCCATGTCCGCCCAGGCGAGTCCTGGATTGATCTGGGTGCCCATGAAGCGCACGCCCTGCACGGCCGAACGCGCCTCGGGCGGCAGGAATTCCTCCAGGTTGGCGAACTCCGGCGGACCCTTGGGCAGCATGACCTGCGTCAGCCAGCGCGGATGCATGAGCACGTCGAGGACGCTGCGCGGGCTCAGCTTGAGCGGCCTGCTGTAGTTGCGCTGGTCCCATTCGCGCGCGCCGAGCGCGGGCACGTCGACGGTGACGACCAGCTTGTCGCAACCCGCTTCCTGTGCGCGGTCGATGATGCGATCCGCCGTCTTCTCGTCCTTGACCGGGTACAGCTGGAACCACGCCGGCCGATGCAGCTGGCGATTGAGCTCGCCCACCGCGATGTTGCCCACCGTGCTGAGCGTGAAGGCAATCCCCGCCGTTTCGGCCGCCCTGGCCAGCGCGAGGTCGCCCTGGGGCCAGATCATCCCGTTGAACCCGGTCGGCGCGATGATGAGCGGCAGGTGCAGCGGCGTCGCCGAGGATCTCGCGCGACGTCACCGGCACGCCCGTCCCCGCCAGTGCGCGCGGCATCCAGGCGATGCGCTCGAAAATCGAGCGATTGCGGCGCAGCGCAACTTCGTCCTCCGCGCCGCCCTCGAGGTATTCCGCCTCGAAGCGCGGCAACCTGCGCAACGCGACCTGGCGCAGTTCCTCGATGTTGAGTGCGCGACGGAAATCACTGCCCCCGTAATAACGGCGCGTCATGAAGCGGATCCCTCGTGGACCATGCGGGTGATGTTCGTGGCGGTCTCCAGCGCGCGCAGGCCATCCTCGCCGCTCACCACCGGCGGAGTGCCCTCGACGATCGAGCTGCAGGAACGCCTCGATCTCGTACTTGAGCGCATCGCCCTGCTCGTAGCTGCGCTCCTCGATCACGACCTGGCCCTTCGGGACGTCCGCGCCCGCCGGGGGCTTGCGCACGATCGTCAGGACCTTCTGCTGCAGGTCGATCGAAATGTAGGCGTCGTCCTGGAAGATGCGCAGCTTCCGTTCCATCTTCATGCTGACGCGGCTCGCGGTGGTGTTCGCCACGCAGCCGTTGGCGTACCGGATCCGCGCGTTGGCGATGTCGAGTCCCGCCGAAAACACCGAACGGCCGACGGCATCGATCGACGTGATCGGCGAACCCACCAGGCTCTGGATCAGGTCGATGTCGTGGATCATGAGGTCGAGCACGACGTTGACGTCCGTGCCGCGCTCCTTGAACGGTGCGAGCCGGTGCGACTCGACGAAACGTGGCGTGCCCAGGGTGCCGGCGAGCGCCAGGATCGCGGCGTTGAAGCGCTCGAGATGCCCCACCTGCAGCACGCGTCCAGCGCGCGCAGCGAGGTCGACCAGGCTGCGGGCTTCGGCGAGCGTCGTGGTGATGGGTTTTTCGACCAGCACATGGAGGCCGTGCTCGAGGCAATCGCGGGCGATGGCGAAAGTGCAGCGGCGTCGGCGTCGCAATGCTGACGGCTTCGACCTCACCGAGGATGTCGCGGTAGTCGGCGACTGCGCGGCAACCCGTCTCGGCGGCCACCCGGTCGCGATTCCCGGCATCGGCATCGACGACGGCGACGAGTTCCGACTGCGGCAGTGCGGCGTACTTCTGGGCGTGGAACCGGCCGAGGTAACCCACCCCGATCACCGCCGTCCGGACCTTGCGCATGTGCCGAATCTCCGCCGAAAACTGTAAAGAATGTCGTCGCTTACCTGGTCGCCGATGATACCGAACGGAGGGTCTTGCGGGCGGTTCGGCTTACCCTCACGATGGCAGTGTGACGAACGCTCGCAACGACAAATACTGGATGCTCGTCGCACTGTTCTTCGGCGTGCTGGTGTTGCCGTTCCTGGTGCATCAGACTGGGCTCAGGGTCTTCGGCCCGTACGCCGGCGGGGGTGCCGCGACGTTCTTCGGCGACTTCCTGCGCGGGCTCGCGACGCTGCGCTGGTTTACGTGGTTGCTGGCCCTGGGGCCGCTCGCCATCGTGGCGCTCTGGCGCGGCCTGGGTCGGCTGACCGCCCGGCGCGGGGACGACTGAGGAGGGGTGCTCCATGGGAATCGGAGATCGTTGGCTACGCTGGTGGGACCGCCTCACACACGGTGAACCGGGGCAGGCGGCTGGCGGAATCGATCGCGTCCCCGGCGGGCGCAAGGAGACGCGAGCCGCGCCGGAGTCTGCCCGGCCGGTCGGCAAGGTACCGACCGGGCCCGATGGCGAACTCAAGCTCTCGATCGATCCGGGAAACCGTTCGGTCGCCGCAGCGGAAGAAAATCGGCTCGGCCGGATTCGACCCGTACTCGAACGATGCCGGTTACGAGAAGCCGCGGAACTGGGACGAGGTCGATCCGCGCTGATCGCAGGTCGACCGGCAGGGCCTCGGGTCAGCGACGCGTCCACCAATAGAGGGCGGCCAGTCCCGCCAGGGCGCCCCACATCGCCACCTGCGCCCAGTGGCGCCAGGGCCGCTCGCGCGCCAGGCCGATGAAACTGATGCCGGCGATCGCGGTCAAACCGACGAAGATGGCCAGGTACCCCGCCAGCATCGGCAATTCCTCCCGGAACTGGGGGGTTTCGTTCGACAGGACCAGGAAGACGATCAAGGTCGCGCCGAGGCCGAAAGTCGTCGCAGCCGACGATCCGAGCACGATTCCGGTCAATACGGTGAGGGGTCGCACGAATTCACTCTGTCCTGGGTGGGTCCGGCCCTTGATTGAGTCCCGGGGTGCCTCTAGCCTAGGTTCGTGCCGGCCCGTTGCGTGTCCGGCCCGTTTTTCGATGCCCGCCGAGGTTTCAAGCAGTGTACCAGTCAGCTGACCAGGGACCGTCCCCCACCACCCCGCCCGCGCGACGCCCCGGCGTCAATCGCGCCGGTGCCGCCGTGCTGGCCACGATGGTCCTGGCCGTGGGCACGCTGCTGCTCGGCACGGCCCGCGCCCCGTCTGCCACGGCCAGCGCCACGACCACCGACTTCGCCCCCACCGAGCGCCACGCCAAGGTCGCGCGGCTGGTCAGCAGCATGTTCGAGCGCTCCCATTACCGGCAGGCCCCGGTCAACGACCCGGTCTCCTCGCTCGTGCTCGACCGTTACCTCGAGGCGATCGACGGCAACCGCGGGTACTTCCTGCAGGCCGACATCGACGAGTTCGAGAAATACCGCTACGAGCTCGACGACGCCATCACCACCGGCAAGCTCGAGCCGGCGTTCGCGATCTTCAACCGCTTCCAGCAGCGCAACCGCGAGCGCATGGCGTACGCGATCAAGCTGCTCGACACGGAGCCTAACTTCAGCGTCGACGAGTCCTTCGAGTTCGACCGCGAGCATGCGCCGTGGGCGAAGACGACGGCCGAGCTCGACGAACTCTGGCGCAAGCGCGTGAAGAACGACGCCCTGTCGCTGATGCTCACGGACAAGAGCTGGCCCGAGACGCGCGACGTCCTCAAGAAGCGCTACGAGCGCGTCGCCAAGCGCTCGGAGCAGGTCACCGCCGACGACGTGTTCGAGACGTTCATGAACTCCTTCGCGAACGTCTTCGACCCGCATTCGAGCTACTTCTCGCCGCGCAATTCCGAGGAATACCGGATCCAGATGAGCCTCTCCTACGAGGGCATCGGCGCGTCGCTGCAGTCGATCGACGATTACGTCACGATCATGGAAATCCTGCCCGGCGGCTCGGCGCAGGAAAACGGCGAGCTCAAGGCCAACGATCGCATCCTCGCGGTCGGCCAGGGCAAGGACGGCAAGATGGTGGACGTCGTGGGCTGGCGCCTCGACGACGTCGTCCAGCTGATCCGCGGACCGAACGGCTCGTTCGTGCGCCTGCAGATCCAGCCGGGCAATGCGCCCCCGGGCTCGCAGGAGCACTTCCTCGTGCTGCCGCGCAAGAAGATCACGCTCGAGGCGCAGGCGGCGAAGAAGGAAATCCGCAAGATCAAGCGCGGCGACCGGGAGCTCAAGATCGGCGTCGTGACCGTGCCGTCCTTCTACCAGGACTACGACGCGCGCGCGGCGGGCGACAACGAATACCGCAGCACCACGCGCGACGTGCGCAAGCTCCTCGAGGAGATCAAGGCCGAGGGCGGCGTCGACGGGCTGGTGCTCGACCTGCGCGAGAACGGCGGCGGCCACCTCTCCGAGGCGATCGGGCTCGTCAACCTGTTCGTGCCCAAGGGCCCCGTCGTGCAGCTGCGCGAGACCGGCGGCCGCGTCGAAGTGCTGGAATCGGAGGACAAGGGCGTGGCGTACGACGGTCCGCTCACGATCCTCGTCGACCGCTTCAGCGCCTCCGCCTCGGAGATCTTCGCCGCGGCCATGCAGGACTACGGTCGCGGCCTCGTCATCGGCCAGGAAACCTACGGCAAGGGCTCGGTACAGAACCTCTACCCGCTCGACCGCTACGCGCTCGGGCAGGACCCGGGCTACGGCCAGCTCACCGTGACCATCGGGATGTATTACCGCGTCACGGGCGACAGCACGCAGAACCGGGGCGTGATGCCCGATGTCACGCTGCCCTCCCCCATCAGCCTGGAAGAGGTGGGCGAAAGCTCGCGTGACGGCTCGCTGCCGTGGAACCGCATCCGGCCCGCGCAGTTCCGCCGGGAAGGCCAGTACGCCGCGCTGCTGCCGGACCTGCAGCGGGAGCACGACGCCCGCATCGCGACCGATCCCGAATTCCAGTTTGCGCTGCAGGAGATCGCGGCGATCGAGCAGATGCGCAGCGAGAAGTCGGTGTCGCTGAACCTCGCCAAGCGCAAGGCCGAGCGTGAGCAGCGCAGCCAGCAGCAACTGGCGCGCGAGAACACGCGGCGCAAGGCTTTGGGCCAGCCGGAGCTCAAGGCTGGCGACCGAAGAGGTCAAGGACAACCCGCACGAGCCGCCCGACGCGATCCTGGGCGAGGCGGCGCAGATCACGGCAGACCTGTCCCAGCTCGAGCCTCGCTACATGGCGCGCGCCCGGGTGCCGGGGTCCACCACCTGACAGACCCGCTGCGGATGTCTCTGGATTGAATGGTGTTGTACTTGACTACAACACTATAGCCCCAATACAATCGCGCCCAGTTCGAAACGATCCACAGGGGCTCGATGTCCATGACCACCCACTCTCCGAAGGCGCCGGCCGTGCGTTGGCTGATGGCGGCCGCCCTCGCTGGCACGCTGGCCGCGGGCTGCAGCAACGGCAAGGCCAAGGACAAGGACGGTGCGGCCGACAAGGAGACCGCGGTCCCGGTGGAGATCCAGCCGGTCAAGCGCGGCGAGATGGTCGCCGTGTATTCGGGCACGGCGCCGATCGAAGCCCACGACGAAGCGATGGTGGTCGCCAAGGTCGGCGGCGAGGTGCGGCAGATCTACGTCGAGGAAGGCGACTTCGTCCAGGCCGGGCAGGTGCTCGCCCGGCTCGACGGCGACCGCCTGCGCCTGACGCTGGCCCAGACCGACGCCAACCTGCGCAAGCTCGAGCGCGACTACAAGCGCACGCTCGACCTGTCGGAGAAGGGCCTGGTGTCGAAGAGCACGGCCGAGAACACCAAGTACGACCTGGACGCGCTGCGCGCCGCCTACGACAGCGCCAGGCTCGAGCTCAACTACACCGAGATCCGCGCGCCTATCGCCGGCGTGGTCTCGGCGCGCAATATCAAGGTCGGCAACACCATCAGCCCGAACGACCCGACCTTCACCGTCACCAACCTCGACCCGCTGCTCGCCTACGTGCACGTGCCGGAGAAGGAATACCGCAAGATCGCCTCGGGCCAGGGTGCCGAAGTCGTCGTCGACGCGCTCGGCGGCCAGAGCTTCAAGGGCAGCATTTCCCGCATCAGCCCGACCGTCGACCCCCAGACGGGCACGTTCCGGGCCCGCGTCGAAGTCCCCGACCCGACGCGCACGCTGAAGCCGGGCATGTTCGCGCGCGTCAACATCGTCTATGAGCGGCGCCAGGATGCGCTGCAGCTGCCGCGCACGGCGATCCTCGACGCCGACGGGCAGCAGTCGGTCTACGTCGTCGCGGACGGCAAGGCGCAGCAGCGCGTGATCCGGACCGGCCTCGCCAACGGCGGCTGGATCGAGGTGCTCGACGGCCTGCAGGGCGACGAAAAGGTCGTGACGGTCGGCCAGGCCGGCCTCAAGACCGGGACGCCCGTGAAGGTCGTGGGCGAGCCCGCGCCGAAAGCCGGCGCCGCACTCGCGTCCGAAAAAACCAAGGCCAAGTAAGACCGCGCCGGGCGCCTGCCGCGCGCCCTCCTCGCCGGGGATCCGTCCATGCTCAAGTCAGTGATCGATTTTGCGATCAATCGCCGCGTGACCATCGTGATGATCACGATCGCGGTCGCGCTGTTCGGGTTCGTGTCGCTGTCGCGGCTCAAGCTGAACCTGCTGCCCGACCTCTCGTACCCGACCATCACCATCCGCACCGAGCTGCCGGGCGCCGCCCCGCTCGAGGTCGAGACGCTGGTCACGCGACCGGTCGAGGAAGCCGTCAGCATCATCCGCAACGTCCGTGAGGTGCGCTCCGTCTCGCGCGCCGGCCAGTCCGACGTCACCCTCGAGTTCCTCTGGGGCACGGACATGGACGTCTCGGGCATCGACGTCCGCGAGAAGCTCGACCTGCTGCAGCTGCCGCTCGAAGCCAAGCGCCCGCTGCTGCTGCGCTTCGATCCTTCGAGCGAGCCGGTCATGCGCCTCGCGCTGCTCGACGAAGGGACTCGCGAGGGCGACGGCGAGCATCGAGCGATTGAAGGCGCTGCGGCGGCTGGCGGAGGACCGGCTGAAACCCGACCTCGAGGCGGTCGAGGGCTCGGCCGCCGTCAAGGTGAGCGGCGGCTACGAGGACGAAGTCCAGGTCTTCGTCGACCAGCAGAAACTCGCCCAGCTCGGACTGTCGATCGACGTCGTCACGCGGCGCATCCGCGCCGAGAACGTCAACCTCTCGGGCGGGCGCCTCGAGCAGGGCACGCAGCGGTTCCTGGTCCGCACGCTGAACGAGTTCGAGTCCGTCGAGCAGATGGCGAACGCGATCATCGCCACGAAGGACGGCCAGCCGGTCTACCTGCGCGACGTCGCGCAGGTCACGCGCGGTTACAAGGACCGCGAGGCGATCACCCGCATCAACGGCAAGGAGGCGATCGAGCTTGCGGTCTACAAGGAAGGCGACGCCAACACGGTGCAGCTTGCCGACGGCGTGCGCGCCCGCATCGCGGAGATGGAAAAGAGCCTGCCGCAGGGCACGGTGATCCGCCAGGTCTACGACCAGTCGACCTTCATCGCCGCGGCCATCGGCGAAGTGAAGAGTGCCGCATTGATCGGCGGCCTGCTCGCGATCCTGGTGCTGTATGCGTTCCTGCGCGACGCGCGCGCGACGCTGATCAGCAGCATCGCGATTCCCGTCTCGGTGCTGGGTACGTTCGTGCTGATGTACGCGTTCGACCTGACCCTCAACATCATGTCGCTCGGCGGCATCGCGCTCGCGGTGGGCATGCTCGTCGACAACGCGGTCGTCGTGCTCGAGAGCATCGTCCGCAACAAGGAAAAGGGCTACACGCAGCTCGAGGCGGCGCGCGAGGGCACGCGCGAGGTGGCGGGAGCCGTGTTCGCCGCGACCCTGACGTCGGTCGCGGTGTTCGCGCCGATGGTCTTCATCACCGGCATCGCGGGCCAGCTGTTCAAGGACCAGTCGCTGACGGTGACGTTCGCGCTGGCCTTCTCGCTGGTCGTGGCACTCACGCTGGTGCCGATGCTGGCGGCCGGCCGTGCCCGGGCGACGATGATCGCGGCGACACCCGCCACGGAGTCGAAGCCGCCCGGACGCATCGAGCGCGGGCTGCGTGCGGCGAGCGGCGGCGTGAGCCGTGCCGGGGGCTGGATTGCCCGCGGATTCCGGCTCGCGCTCAGTCCGCTGGTCAACGTGACGCAGGCCGTCAACGGCTGGGCCGACCGCAACTACCCGTCCGCGATCACCTGGGCCCTGGCGCACCCCGTCCAGACCATCGGTTCGGCGGTACTGCTCTTCGTGCTGACGATGGTGCTGATCGTGCCACGGCTGGGCACGGAGCTGATCCCGCAGATGTCGCAGGGGGAATTCAACGTCGACCTGCGCCTGCCGCCCGGCACGCCGCTCGAGCAGACCGACCGTTCCGTGCTGGCTGCCCAGCGGGCCAGCGCCGCGCTGGGCAACGTCGACCTCGCCTACTCGGTCGCCGGCACCGGCAACCGGCTCGACGCGAATCCGGTCGACGCGGGCGAGAACACGGGCCGGCTCAGCCTCACGCTGCAGAAGGGTGCGGGCCGCGCCGAGGAAGAGGCCGCGATGGCCGGCATGCGCGACGAACTGGAAGACCTGCCCGGCCTGCAGTACCGCTTCAGCCGCCCGGCCCTCTTCAGCATGGCGACGCCGCTCGAGGTGGTGGTCGCGGGCTACGACCTCGACCGCCTCGGCGAAGCGGCCGAGCGCGTGCGCCAGGAGATGCTCAAGGACAAGCGTTTCGCCGACGTGAAGACCACGGTCGAGTCCGGCAACCCGGAAATCCAGATCATTTTCGACCAGGAGCGCGCCTCGCAGCTCGGCCTGGTCGTGCGCGACCTCGCCGACCGCGTCGTCAACAGCGTGCGCGGTGAAGTCGCGACGCGCTACAAGCTGCGCGAAAAGCAGATCGACGTGCTCGTGCGCAGCGTCGATTCGCGGGCCGCGTCGATCGAGGAGGTCCGCAACCTGATCGTGAACCCGGGCAGCGATTTCCCGGTGCCGCTCAGTGCGGTGGCGGACGTGAAGCTCGCCGTGGGACCGGCCGAGGTCCGGCGCGTGAGCCAGGAACGCGTGGCCGTGATCTCGGCCAACCTCGCGCATGGCGACCTGGGCGCGGCCGTCGAATCCCTGCACCGCATCGTCGAGCGCGTCGAGCTGCCCGTCGGCACGACCGCGTTCCTCTCCGGCCAGAGCGAGGAAATGACGGCGTCGTTCAAGTCGCTGCAGTTCGTGCTGGTCCTCGCCATCTTCCTCGTCTACCTGGTGATGGCGTCACAGTTCGAGTCGCTCATCCACCCGTTCGTGATCCTGCTGACGATCCCGCTCGCGCTGATCGGCGCGGTCTGGGCGCTGTGGCTCACGGGCACGACGGTCAACGTGGTGGCCTACATCGGCCTGATCATGCTCGCGGGCATCGTCGTCAACCAGTCGATCGTGCTGATCGACGCCGTCAACCAGGCGCGCGAGCGTGGCATGAGCCGGCACGACGCCATCGTCGAGGCAGGCCGGCTGCGCCTGCGGCCCATCCTGATCACCAAGCTCACGACCATCCTCGGCCTGCTGCCGATGGCGCTCGGGATCGGCGAAGGCGCCGAGGTGCGCGCCCCGATGGCGATCACCGTGATCGGCGGCGTGCTGCTCACGACGTTCCTGACGCTGCTCGTGATCCCCGTGGTCTATTCGGTGCTCGATCGCAAGCAGTACGTCCGCGCGTCGTCACAGCCGGTGCTGCCCGGGGACGCCTCGGCCGAGCCGGCGACCGGCTGAACGGACGGGGACCGCCATGCTGCACACCAAGATCGCGTTGCGCCGGCCCGTCACTACCGTGATGGTGGCACTCGCCGTGCTGGCCATCGGCGTCATCTCGAGCCGCCTGCTGCCCCTCGAGGCGATGCCCGACATCACGTTCCCCGGCATGCGCATCGTCATCCCTTACGCAGGCTCGACGCCGGAGGAAATGGAGCAACTCGTCGTGCGCCCGGTCGAGGAGGCGCTCGCGACGCTGTCCGGCATCGAGGAAATCCGCGCGAGCGCGCAGTCGGACCAGGCGCAGTTCGACGTGCTCTTCAGCTGGGACCGCGACGCCGACGCCGCGGCGTTCGAGGTGCGCACGAAGCTCGACTCGATCCGTCCGCAGCTGCCCGTCGGCGCGGATCGCATGCTGATGTTCGCCTTCAGCTCGGGCGACCAGCCGGTCGCCGTGATCCGCATTTCGTCCGACCAGGACCTCACGGACCAGTACGAGACGCTCGAGAAATACCTGCAGCGGCCGATCGAGCGCATCGAGGGCGTGGCGCGCGTCGAACTGCAGGGCGTGCAGCCGCGCGAAGTGCGCATCCTCGTCGACCCGAACCGGCTCGCGGCCTACGGCGTGGACGTGCGCAAGCTGCGCGCGCTGCTCGAGTCCAGCAATTTCTCGGTCAGTGCGGGCGAGATCACCGAGAACAATTCGCGCTTCACGGTCCGGCCGATCGGCGAATTCAGCAGCATCGACGACGTACGCAACCTCATCGTGGTCCCCGGCGTGCGGCTGGGCGACATCGCCACGGTCGAGCTCGTGGCGCCCGAGCTCAATGTCGGACGGCGCATGGACGGCCGCCCGGCCGTCGGCATCGACGTGTACAAGGCCACCCAGGCCAACGTCATCGAGGTCGCCGACCGCGTGCTCGCGGCAGTCGAGCACGCGCGCGAGGTGCCGCAGCTGCAGGGCGTGCAGATCCTCGTCGTCGGCAACCAGGCCGAGAGCATCCGCGACTCGCTGCGCGAGCTGCGCAATGCCGGCATGATCGGCGCGGTGCTGAGCTTCTTCATGCTGCTGCTGTTCCTGCGCCACCTGCCTACCACCGTGATCGTGACCGTCGCCGTGCCGGCCTCGCTGCTCGTGACGCTGGGCGCGATGTATTTCCTGGGCTTCAGCATCAACATCCTGACGATGATGGGCATGCTGCTCGCCATCGGCATGCTGGTGGACAATTCCGTCGTCATCACCGAGAGCATCTTCCGCCACCGGCAGCTGCATCCCGGCCGGCCGCTCGAGTCGACGCTCGCGGGCGTGAAGGAAGTCGGCGTCGCCACGCTGGCAGGCACGTTCTCGATGGTCATCGTCTTCCTGCCGCTCGTGTTCGGCGAGCGCAACCAGATGTCGATCTTCCTGGTGCACGTCGCCGTGCCGATCGTCGTCGCGATGCTGGCTTCGCTGGTGATCGCGCAGACGCTGCTGCCGATGCTGGCCGCGCGCATGCCGCCGCCGCCGCCCGTCGCTGCAGGCTCGTGGTTCGGCCGGCTGCAGGACCGCTACGCACGGACGCTCGACTGGGCGATGACGCACCGGAAGTGGATGGCGCTCATCACCGTGCTGATCGTCGTCTCGCCCGTGCCGCTCTTCATGCTCAAGCTGGCGAAGGTGGACCCCTTCCCGCAGGAAGCGAGCCGCACGCTGATGATCAACTATCACATCGAGGGCTCGCACCCGATGGAGCGCGTCGAGGAGGCCGTGCGACGGGTCGAGGCTTACATCTCGGCCAACAAGGAGCGCTTCGACGTCAAGACCTACTACTCGTTCTGGCTCAACGACCAGGCGAACACGCGCCTGTACCTGTCCGACAAGGAGGACGCCACGGTTCCGGCGGCGAAGGTCATGGAGCGGGTCCTGGCGGACATGCCGGAGATCATCATCGGCAAGCCCAATTTCACGTTCGACGAGGGCGCCGGCGGCTCGACGTCGTTCAGCCTGCAGCTGGCCGGCGAATCGACGGAACGCCTGGCGGAGATCTCGCGCGAGGTCGCCCATCGCCTCTCGTCGGTGGCCGGCCTCGAGGCCGTGCGCTCGCGAAGCCGGCACCGGCGAGCAGGAAGTCCAGGTCATCGTGAACCGCGACCGGGCGTCGCAGGTCGGCCTGACGACCCAGGACATCGCGCTGACGGTGGCGGGCGCGATGCGCGGCGACCGGCTGCCGGAACTGCGCACCTCCGAGCGCGAACTGACGATGCGGCTCGCGTTCCGCGAGTCCGACCGCCAGTCGGTCGAGGACCTCGCCCGCGTCCCGGTCATGCTGCCCGACGGCTCGCGCATGGAACTCGGCGCGGTGGCGGAGTTCGTGGTGCAGCCGAGCGACCGGGAGATCAAGCGCCTCAACCGCCTGACGACCGTCGTGATCAACGCCAACCTCGCGAAGGGCACGACGATGGACGACGCCCGCCAGCGCGTCGAACCGATCATGAAGGCCTATCCGCTGCCGCCGGGCTACAGCTGGAAGTTCGGCCGCGGGCTCGAGGAAAACGACAAGGCCGTGCAGACGATGGCGCAGAACATGGTGCTCGCCGTCGTGCTGATCTTCCTGGTCATGGCCTCGCTGTTCGAGTCTGCGCTCTACCCGCTCTCGATCATCACCTCGATCGTCTTCGCCATCGTCGGCTCGATCTGGTTCCTGTCGCTGACCGGGACCACGATCACGATGATGGCGATGATCGGGTTCATGGTGCTGATCGGCGTGGTCGTCAACATCGGCATCGTGCTGATCGCGCACGTGATCGACCTGAGGCATGCCGGGCTGCCGCGGCACGAGGCCATCCTCCAGGCGGGCCGCGACCGGCTGCGCCCGATCATGATGACGACGCTGACCACGCTGCTCGGCCTGACGCCGCTGGCCGTCGGCGACGCCCAGGTGGGCGGCGGCGGCGAGGGTCCGGCCTATTACCCGATGGCGCGCGCCATCATCGGCGGCCTCGCCTTCTCGTCGGTGGTCTCGCTGTTGATCGTGCCGATGTTCTACGTCTGGTTCGACGACCTGAACCTGTGGCGCAAGCGGGTGTTTGGCCGAAGAGCTGCCGAGGCTTCGCCTGAGGCGGCCACGGTCGCCTCCGGCGACCCGGCGCCAGGACCGGCGAGCTGAAGCGGATTGCGGTGCCCCGGGCGATCCCCGGGGCTTCGCGCCGGAGGGAACTCAGCGCACCAGCGCCTTGTAGATGTCCCAGTACTCGTCGACGAGCACGTTCACCTGGCGACCGCCGCCGGGTGCCGACTGGCTCAGGGATTCGGCCATCGGCACGGTCTCGGTGTCGTTGCGATAGGCGGCCGCCCGGCGCAGGCGGTCGGCGCGCCGCTTGACCTCGCCGAGGTCCTCGGCCATGCGCTCGACGTCGCTTACCGCCTGTGCGGCTCGCTGCAGCAGAGCCTGGCAATCGGCCGGGCGTGCCGTAGTTCGCGTCGAAGACGCGCTTCAGCGTGCTCTGGCGCGCGAGCTCCGCCAGGCCGCCTGGCCGAGCCGGTCGCAGAGCATTTCGGCGTACGCGATGACGGCGAGATTGATCGCCCGGCGACCCTCGACGCTCAGGCCCTCGAACAGCGGGGGCGGCTCCGAGGCGATCGCGTGCTGCTGGTCGCCGAGGTCGGTCAGTTGCATCGTGGCCGCCGCGATGCGCTCGTCGCGAGCCGTCGATCGCCTCGGTGAGCGCCCGGCGCCGGAAGTAATTCCAGAACCCGCGCAGCTGCGCGAGACGCTGGCGCGCGAGCTTCTGCTCCGCCTGCAGCTGGTCCGCCAGCACGCGTGCCTCGGTCAGCTCGCGCTCGAACGCGGCCAGCCGCTCGCGCTTGTGGCGTTCGAAGTCCGCCAGCTGCGCCTTGCGTTCGCGATCCTTCTGCTGCCGCGCGAGTTCGGCTCCGAACTGCTCCAGGCGCTTGCGACGCGACGCGCCACAGCGCCTTGAGCTGGAAATACGCGAGGCTCTTGTACCCTTCCTCGGTGCGCCCGAGGTACTGCTCGAGCGACGGCCATCTGCTCCTCGACGCGCATGGTCGCGCCTTCCTGCAGCTTCAGCCGGTCGAGCAGCCGGTGGCGCTCGTCGTCGAGGGCGGTGAGTTCCTTCTTCAGCTCGACGCGGTTACGGAACAGCGCCACCAGCCGTTCGTCTTCGACCGAGGGTTCGCGGCCGGCCAGCCGTCAGGCGAACCTGCGCAGAGCGTCAGGCAGCCGCATGCACCTGGCCACCTGCGGCCGGGGAACGCATGGCCGCGATCGAGGCAGTAGTCGAGCCACTTGTTGAGCAGCATGTTGCGCAGCCAGCGTTCGCCGAGCTGCGCCGGGATGCCGGAGCGCACGTGCTCGAGGCTCGCATGGCGGATCCAGCGGCCGCAGCCGCTCGCTTCCGCGAGCCGCGCATCGTGATAGACGCGGAACTCCAGGTCGGGATCCGCAACCGTGCCCGCAGTCTCCTCGAACAGGTAGGTGAGCCGCACCATCGACGTGTACGGCGCGTGCTCGAGCACCTCGATGTGCAGGTCGCAGTCGCCGTCGACGCTGGACACGTGCGTGCCCGAGAGGCGGCGCACGTCTCCCGCGAGCGCACGCAGCCGCAGGTAATTGCTTTCGTAGAGCGACATCAGGCTCACGAAGCTCATCGGCCGGGCGCGCCACGACGTGATGCAGAGGTGGTCGAGCAACATGGGCCGAATATAGCACAGGGTTTTACGGGCCGCAGGCGTCGCTCGATGCCCTTGCGCTCGATGATGCGGCTCGCGATCTCCTCGATCGAGCATTCGGTCGTGTCGATGCAAGGGATGCCGTGGCGGTGGAACAGGTTCTCCGCGCTGCGGACCTCGAACTCGCACTGCGCGATCGAGGCATAGCGGCTGCCGGGCCGGCGCTCGTTGCGGATCTGCTGCAGGCGCACCGGTCCGATCGTCAGCCCGAACAGCTTGCGCGTCTGCCCGCGCACGGCCGCCGGCAGCTGCTTCGACTCGAAGTCGTCCTCGGTGAACGGATAGTTGGCCGCGAAGACGCCGTACTGCATCGCCATGTAGATGCAGGTGGGCGTCTTGCCGGAGCGGGAGACGCCGATCAGGATCACGTCGGCACGCTCGTAATCGGCGGATGATCGCGCCGTCGTCCGACGACCAGCGCGAAGTTGGTCGCGTCGATGCGCGTGCTGTAGATGACCTGGTCCGCGATGCCGTGCGCGCGTCCGGCGCGCTCGCTCGACTTGACCTTGCAGCTCGCCCTCGAGCGGGCCGAGGAACGCGTCGAAGAAATCGAGGAACAGGCCGTTGCTGCCCTTGACGACCTGGCGCAGGTCGTCCTTCACCAGCGTGCTGAAAACGATCGGCCGCAAGCCGTCCTCGTGCCCGGTCGCGTTGATCTTCCTTACGGCTTCCTCTGCCTTGTCAACCGTGGCTATAAATGGCAAGGTGACCTGTCTGAATTCGAGGCCCTCGAATTGCGTGAGCAGGCTGTGCCCCATCGTCTCGGCGGTCACGCCGGTCTGGTCAGATACGAAAAATACCGTTCGGCGATTCATCGGCTCGGCGGTTCCCATGGCGCAATCAGTGCGCGCAGTGTTTCACCCCCGTCGTTGACGTAGCAAGGGGCGCCCCATGCGGCCTTACACGCTTCCGTTCTCCAGCCTCGGCCGCCACGACGTCGCCGACGTCGGCGGCAAGAATTCCTCGCTCGGCGAAATGATCTCGAACCTGGCGGCGCTCGGCGTGACCGTGCCCGACGGGTTCGCCACCACGGCCGACGCCTACCGCGATTTCCTCGCGCACGAAGGCCTCGCGGGTCGCATCGAGCAGGAACTCGCCACCCTCGACGTCGACGACGTCGCGAAGCTGGCGGAGACCGGCGCGCGCATCCGCGACTGGATCCTCTCCACGCCCTTCCCCGCCCGGCTGCAGCAGGAGATCGTCGCAGGCTACACGCGCATGTGCGACGGGCCGCGGCGACGTCGCCGTGGCCGTGCGCTCGTCCGCGACGGCCGAGGACCTGCCGGAAGCCTCCTTCGCCGGCCAGCAGGAGACGCTCCTCAACGTGCGCGGCGCAGGACACGTCGTCCAGGCCGTGCACGAGGTCTTCGCGTCGCTCTTCAACGACCGCGCGATCTCCTATCGCGTGCACCAGGGTTTCGAGCACTCGCAGGTCGCGCTGTCCGCAGGCGTCCAGTACATGGTCCGCAGCGACCTGGGCTCGAGCGGCGTCATGTTCACGCTCGACACCGATTCGGGGTTCCGCGACGTGGTCTTCATCACGGCCTCGTACGGCCTCGGCGAGACGGTCGTGCAGGGCGCGGTCAACCCGGACGAGTTCTACGTCTACAAGCCGGCCCTGCGTTCCGGGCACCAGCCGATCCTGCGGCGCACGCTCGGCGCCAAGGCGATCAAGATGGTCTACGCAGCGCCGGGAGACCCGCAGAAGCGGGTTCTCACCGTCGACGTGCCCGAAGCCGACCGCATGCGGTTCTGCCTCAGCGATGCGGACATTCTCGATCTCGCCAGGCAGGCGCTCGTCATCGAGGAACACTACGGCTGCCCGATGGACATCGAGTGGGGCAAGGACGGCGAGACCGGCAGGATCTTCATCCTGCAGGCGCGGCCCGAGACCGTGCAGAGCCGCACCGGCCGCACGATCCAGCGCTATACGCTCAAGCAGAAAGGCAAGGTACTGGCGACCGGCCGCAGCATCGGCCAGCGCATCGGTGCGGGCCCGGCCCGCGTCATCCGCGACATCAGGGAGATGGCACGCGTCGAAACCGGCGACGTGCTCGTCGCCGACATGACCGATCCCGACTGGGAGCCCGTCATGAAGCGCGCCTCCGCGATCGTGACCAACCGCGGCGGCCGCACCTGCCACGCGGCGATCATCGCGCGCGAACTCGGCATCCCCGCGGTCGTCGGCTGCGGCGATGCGACGTCGAAGATCAAGGAAGGCCAGCCCGTCACGGTCTCGTGCGCCGAAGGCGACACCGGCTACATCTACGACGGCCAGCTCGAATTCCAGCAGGCGCAGATCGAGCTCGACTCGCTGCCGCCGCTGCCGGTCAAGATCATGATGAACGTCGGCAATCCCGACCGTGCCTTCGACTTCGCCGGCATCCCGAACCGCGGCGTCGGCCTGGCCCGGCTCGAGTTCATCATCAACCGCATGATCGGCGTGCACCCGAAGGCGCTGCTCGAGTTCGACCGGCTCGACCCGGACCTGAAGGACACCATCCGCCGCCAGATGGCGGGCTACAGCGACCCCGTCGAGTTCTACATCGAGAAGCTCTGCGAGGGCATCGGCACGATCGCCGCGGCTTTCGCGCCCGAGCCGGTCATCGTGCGTCTGTCCGACTTCAAGTCGAACGAGTACGCGAACCTGATCGGCGGCCGCCAGTACGAGCCCGTCGAGGAAAACCCGATGCTCGGGTTCCGCGGCGCCTCGCGCTACGTCGACGAAGGCTTCCGGCCCTGCTTCGAGCTCGAGTGCCGCGCGCTGAAGCGCGTGCGCGAGCAGATGGGACTGAAGAACGTCTGGGTCATGGTGCCGTTCGTGCGCACGCTGCAGGAGGGCCGGCAGGTCGTCGAACTGCTGGCCGCCAACGGGCTCAAGCGCGGCGAGGACGGGCTCAAGATCATCATGATGTGCGAAATCCCGAGCAACGCGCTGCTCGCGGACCGCTTCCTCGAGTTCTTCGACGGCATGTCGATCGGCTCGAACGACATGACCCAGCTCACGCTCGGCCTCGATCGCGATTCCGCGATCATTGCGCGCCTGTTCGACGAACGCGACGATGCGGTGAAGGCCGTGCTCTCCATGGCGATCAAGGCCTGCCGCAAGGCGGGCAAGTACATCGGCATCTGCGGCCAGGGCCCGTCCGACCACCCCGACCTCGCCCGCTGGCTGCTCGAACAGGGCATCGAGAGCATGTCGCTCAATCCCGACACGGTCGTCGAGACCTGGCTGTTCCTCGCGAACGAAGCGAAGGCCTGATCCTTCGACCGTCCTGAGTGGAGCCGGCGACGGGCAGTACCCTGCCGCGCCCGCGGGCCTTTCAACCCTGAGGTCCGGTGCCCCGGGCGGCCTCGCGCCGCGTCGCCCAGATCGACGCCAGGATGCCGATGCCCAGCGTGCCGAGGATGATCGCGAGCGAGACGAGGTTCGGCACGTGGTAGCTGCCCACCAGCAGCATCTTCATGCCGACGAAGGCCAGGATCGCCACCAGGCTGTAGCCGCAGGTAGCGGAACATCGCCATCAGCCCGGCGACCGCGAAATACAGCGACCGCAGGCCCAGGATCGCGAACGCATTCGACGTGAACACGAGGAACGGGTCGCGGGTGACGGCCAGGATCGCCGGGATGGAATCCACGGCGAAGACGACGTCGGTCAGTTCGACCATGACCAGGGCGACGAACAGCGGCGTGGCGTAGAGCTTGCCGCCGATGCGCTCGAAGAAGCGGGCGCGCTCGATCTGGTCGGTGACCGGGATCAGCCGCCGGACGAGCCGGGCCGGGAAGCTGTTGCCGACGTCGATGGCCTCGTCGTCGCTGCGCAGCATGCGCAGCGCCGAGAGCAGCAGGATGCCGCCGAAGACGTAGAACATCCAGTCGAAGTGGTGCAGCAGCGTGGTGCCCGCCGCGATCATCATGCCCCGCAGGACGATGGCGCCGACGATGCCCCAGAACAGCACCCGGTACTGGAAGCGCGTCGGGATCTTCAGGTAGCTGAAGATCAGCGCGATGACGAAGATGTTGTCGACCGACAGCGACCACTCGAGCAGGTAGCCGGTGATGTACTGGACGACGGCGTCGCCACCGCCCGCCACGCCCGGCCCGGGCACGAAGCCCAGCCACCGGTGCTCGTACAGCCCGTAGACGACGAACGTGTACGACATCGCGACGCAGACCCAGACCGCGGTCCAGAACAGCGCCTGCCGCACCGAGAGCTCCGCCGACTCGCGGTGGAGCACGCTGAGATCCAGGATCAGCAGCGCGAGGAACAGCGCGAGGAAGCCGCCCCAGACGAGCTCGATCACACGTGCTCCCGCCCGCGCTGCGCAGTCGCCGACACGCCCATCAGGGCATGTCGTCCACGGCGTCCTTGTCCTTCTGCACCGGCAGCAGGTCGCGCGCGGTGAGCTTCAGGTCGAGTGCCAGCGCGCTCGCGACGTAGATCGACGAATACGTGCCGACCACGATGCCGATCGTGAGGGCCGTCGAGAAGCCGCGCAGGATCTCGCCGCCGAAGAACAGCAGCGCAAGCACCGTGAGCATCGTCGTAAGCGAGGTCATGATCGTCCGCGACAGGGTCTCGTTGATCGCTGCGTCGATCACCTGGTGCGCCGTGCCCTTGCGCATCGACAGGAAACGCTCGCGCAGCCGGTCGAAGACCACGACCGTGTCGTTGAGCGAATAGCCGATCACCGCGAGAATCGCGGCCAGCGCCGGCAGGTCGAAGGTCATCTGGGTGGCGGCGAAGAACCCGAGAATCACGATCGGGTCGTGCAGTGCGGCCGCGATGGCGCCGACGCCGAGCTTCCACTGGAAGCGCAGGGCGACGTAGATCATGATCAGCAGGAAGGTGAAGAGCACGGCCAGTGCGCCCTTTTCGGCGAGCTCCGACCCCACCTGGCCGCCGACGACCTCGGTACGGCGCAGTTCGACGCCGGGATTGCCGGCCTGGACCGCCACCAGCACCTGCTGCCCGAGTTGCGTGTTGGCGACGCCTTCCCTCGGCAGCATCCGGACCAGGACGTCACGCGGGGTGCCGAAGCTCTGCACGGCCGCATTGTCGAAGCCCGCTTTCTCGAGCGAACTGCGCACCTGCTCGAGGTCCGCCGCCTGCGGGAAATTGAGTTCGAGCACGACGCCGCCCGTGAAGTCGACGCCGAAATTGATGCCGCGGATGCCGAGGGCCAGGAACGACCCGATGATCAGGACGGCCGAGACCGTGTACCACGACTTGCGCGTGGCCATGAACGGGTAGCTGGTTTTCTTGCGGAAAAATTCCATCGATTCAGTACCCGACGCCGATCGAGAGCCGCTCGAGCTTGCGCTGGCGCCCCCAGAGCAGATGAATGAGTGCGCGGCTGCCCACGATGGCCGTGAACATCGACGTGACGATGCCGAGCGAAAGCACGACGGCGAAGCCGCGGACCGGGCCGACGCCGAACGTGAACAGCACGATGCCCGCGATCAGGGTCGTGATGTTCGAGTCGGCGATCGCCGAGAACGCCTTCTCGAAACCCGCGCCGATCGCCGCGTGCGGACTCACCCCGTTGCGCAGTTCCTCGCGGATACGCTCGAAGATGAGGATATTGGCGTCCACCGCCATGCCGACGGTGAGCACGATGCCCGCGATGCCCGGCAGGGACAGCGAGGCCTGCAGCATCGACAGCAACGCCGCCAGCAGCACGACGTTCGTGAGCAGCACCAGGTTGGCGATCAGGCCGAACGCCTGGTAATACACGCCCATGAAGACGAACGTCGCGAGCAGGCCGATCAACAGCGCATTGACACCGCGCTGGATGTTGTCCTGGCCGAGGCTCGGGCCGACCGTGCGCTGCTCGACGATGTAGAGCGGTGCGGCGAGCGATCCCGCCCGCAGCAGCAGCGCCAGTTCGCGCGCTTCGTTGGCCATCACGCCGGTGATCTGGAAGTTGCTGCTGAACACGCCGCGGATGGTCGCGACGCTGATGACCTCTTCGGTCGTGCACTCGGTGCCGGCGAGCGAGCCCTTGCAGGGCTGGCCTTCCTTGACGCGCGTCTTTTCGATGAACACCACCGCCATCGGGCGACCGAGGTTCTCGCGCGTCGTCTCGAGCATCTGCGACGCGCCGCGCGCGTCGAGTTTCACGTAAACGGCGGGTTCGCCCTGGTTGAAACCGGAACTCGCGTCGGTCAGCTGTTCGCCCGAGACGATCATCTCGCGCTTGAGCAGCACCGGCCGGCCGCTGCGGTCGTGGTAGAGCCTCGAACCGAGCGGTGCACGCTTGGACTGATCGGCCAGCGCCGCGTCGTTCTGGTCGTCGACGAGCCGGAACTCGAGGGTGGCGGTGGCGCCGAGCACGCGCAGCGCCTCGTTGGGATCCTGCACGCCCGGCAGCTGCACGACGATGCGATCCACGCCCTGCCGCGCGACGATGGGCTCGGTGACGCCGAGCTCGTCCACGCGGTTGCGCAACGTCGTGATGTTCTGCTGGATCGCGAAGTCCTGGCGCTCCTTGATCCGCGCCGGGCTCAGCGTGACCCTGACCGAGCCGCCCTCGCCGAGGGTGTCCGTGTCGATGGTGATGTTGGGGTCCTGGCCGCGCATCGCCTTGGCGGCGCGTTCGGCGTCCGCGCCGCTGCGCAGCGTCACCGTGACCGAGTCCACGCCGTTGTTGGCGATGCCGGTGAACGGGATGCGCTCGTTGCGCAGCAGCTGGCGATAGTCGCGCTCCATGCCGGCGAGCAGCTGCTTGACCGCGCCCTGCACGTCGACTTCGTACATGAAGTACACGCCGCCCCGCAGGTCGAGGCCGAGGCTCATCGGCTTGAGGCCGATCGCGCGCATCCAGGCCGGCGTGCGCGGCACGTCGGACAGGGCGACCAGGTATTCACGGCCCGCGCCTGCCTGGACGACGTCGCGCGCCTTCAGGCGGGCGTTGGCGTCGTCGAAGCGGAGGACGAGCCGATCGCCCTCGAGGTACGAGTTTGCCACCGCCAGGCCCTTGGCCTCGAGCAGGCCCAGGACCTGCGTGCGGTTCGCTTCCGTGACGGCCGTGCGGTCGTTACGCGACAGCTGCAGTGCCGGGGCCTCGCCGAAGACGTTCGGCAGCGCGAGCAGCGTGCCGATGGCGAGGACGATGACGACCAGCCAGATCTTCCAGGCCGGATAATTATGCATGCGCGGACTCCGGAACGGCTCAGGCGCTCTTCAGGGTGCCCTTGGGCAGGACGTTCGTGACGGTGTGTCGCTGGACCTTCACCTGCACGCCATCGGCGATCTCGACGGTGAGGAACTGCTCACCGGTCTCGATGACCTTGCCGAGGATGCCGCCGGCCGTGACGACCTCGTCACCGACGCCGAGCGCGGCAACCATCGCCTTGTGCTCCTTGGCGCGCTTCGACTGCGGCCGGATCAGCAGGAAATAGAACACGACGAAAATGAGCACCAGCGGCAGCATCTGCAGCAGCGTATTCGGCTGCCCACCGCCGGCGGCCTGGGCCTGGGCGCTCGCGATCAACCATTCCATCAGAAAACTCCCATGACCCCCCGGACTGGTGGGGGGCCTGCAAAAGACCGCCGATTATACCCGAGGGTCGGCCGGACTGCCGGATGTCGCGGCCTGGGCTTCGGGCCCGGCCAGGAAATCGGCCAGGAAGGCCCCGAACCGACCCTGCTCCAGGGCCCCCCGGATCCGGGCCATCAGGCCCAGGTAGTAGTGCAGGTTGTGGATGGTATTGAGCCGGGCGCCGAGGATCTCGTTGCAGCGGTCGAGGTGGCGGAGGTACGACCGCGAGTAGTTGCGGCAGGTGTAGCAGCCACACGCGGGGTCGAGCGGCCCGGTGTCCGCCTGGTGGCTCGCGTTGCGGACCTTGACGATCCCCTGCGAGGTGAACAGGTGGCCGTTGCGCGCGTTGCGGGTGGGCATGACGCAATCGAACATGTCGATGCCGCGGGCGACCGCCTGGACGATGTCCGTCGGGGTGCCCACACCCATGAGGTAACGCGGCCGGTGCCGCGGCAACTGCGGCTCGAGTGCCTCCAGCACGGCATTGCGTTCGGCAGCCGGCTCGCCGACGGCGAGGCCACCGACGGCGTACCCGTCGAACCCGATCTCGACCAGCTGGCCGAGCGATTCCTGCCGCAGCGGCAGGTACGTGCCGCCCTGGACGATGCCGAACAGCGCGTTCGGGTTGCCGAGGCCGTCGAACGCGTCGCGGCTGCGGCGCGCCCAGCGCATCGACAGTTCCATCGACGTGCGCGCCTGCTCCTCGCTCGCCGGGTACGGGGGGCATTCGTCGAAAGCCATGACGACGTCCGAGTTGAGTGCGGCCTGCACGTCCATCGAGATTTCCGGGCTCAGGAACACGGCGTCGCCGTTCACGGGCGAACGGAAGTGCACGCCCGCCTCGGTCATCCTGCGCAGCTCGGCAAGGCTGAAGACCTGGAACCCGCCCGAGTCCGTGAGGATCGGGCCGCTCCAGTGCATGAACCCGTGCAAGCCGCCGTGGGCCCTGATCACGTCCACGCCCGGTCGCAGCATCAGGTGAAACGTATTGCCGAGCACGATCTGCGCACCCAGCCCAGTCAGCTCTTCCGGAGTCATCGCCTTGACGGTTCCGTACGTGCCGACCGGCATGAACACGGGCGTCTCGACGAGCCCATGGTTGAGGTGCAGGCGGCCACGCCGGGCGGGACCTTCGGTGCCGAGCAGTTCGAACTTCATGCGGGGTGCCTCGGCGCGAGTGCCGCTGGCGACGGCTCGACGAACATCGCGTCGCCGTAACTGAAGAAACGATATCCGGCGGCGACGGCATGCCGATACGCGCCGAGCACGTGCTCGGTGCCGGCAAATGCGGCGACCAGCATCAGCAGGGTCGACTCGGGCAGGTGGAAGTTCGTGACCATGGCATCGACGACACGGAACTGCCTGCCGGGCGTGAGAAATAAGCGCGTCTCGTCCTGGCAGGGTCGCAGCTCGCCACTCGCGGCGGCGCTCTCCAGCGAGCGCACTGCCGTCGTGCCGATGGCGATGACCCGGCCGCCCCGGCGCCGTGCAGCGGCAACGGCCTCGCAGGTTGCCGCGGGCACCTCATGGACTTCCGCGTGCATGCGGTGCTCGGCGACGTCGTCCACGCGCACGGGCTGGAACGTTCCCGCACCGACGTGCAGCGTGACGTAGGCGAAATCAGCCCCGGCTGCGCGGCATTGCGCGAGCAGCGGCGTATCGAAATGCAGCCCGGCCGTCGGTGCCGCCACGGCCCCGGGCTCGCGCGCATAGACCGTCTGGTAGCGCTCGCGGTCCGCCGCCTCGGCGGCGCGATCGACATAGGGCGGCAGTGGCATCTCGCCCAGGCGTTCGAAGACTTCGTGCGCGTCGGCGTCGAACTCGACGAGCCAGAAGTCGCCCTGCCTCTCGCGCACGGTGGCCGTGGCGCCGCCGAGTTCGATCAGCGGTCCCGGGGCGCGACGGCTTGCTGGACTTCAGTTGCACGAGCGCCATGCGACCGCCGAGCGCTCGTTCGAGCAGCAACTCGATCCTGCCGCCGCTTCGCTTGCGACCATGCAGGCGTGCAGGGATGACGCGCGTGTCGTTGAAGACCAGCAAGTCACCGGCGCGCAGCAGGTGCGGCAGGTCGCGGAACTGGCGGTCGTGCACGGCACCCGTCGCGCCGTCCAGGTGCAGCAGGCGACTGGCGCTGCGCTCGGGCGTCGGGAAGCGCGCAATCAGCGCACGGGGGAGGTCGAAGTGGAAATCGGTGCGCCGCATGGGGCGCGCATGCTAGCAGACGCCTCGTCGCGACGACCTTTCCCGCGTCGTCACGCGGGACAGGCCGTGCGTCGGCACGCCGGAGGGAGTGTCAGGAGGAGACCTGACCGCCCTTGGGTTCAGGCGGCGGCGGGCCCGCCGGCGGCACTGGAGCGCGCGGCGGCGATCCCTGGAACGCCGGGGGTTCGGCCGGACGCTCGGGTAGCGTGATGTCGACCACCATGCGCTTGCGCTGCCGCAGCAGCTCGACCTGCACCTTTCGCCGGGCTGGTACGAACCAAGGATGCGCAAGGCATGCCGCGGGCTCTCGGGCGTGCGGCCACCGATTGCCAGGATGACGTCGCCCTCCTCGAGCCGCGCGCCCGCCTCGGCCGGCGCGCGGACGACCAGCAGACCCTTGTCCGTGCCGAAGTACTGGCCGAGCTTCGGCGTGATCGGCACGAGCTCCAGCGCACGGAAGCCACGGCCCGGGCCGCCGAGGAACTGTTCGAAATCCGACGGCAGCGCCATGCCCTCGAGCATCGGCAGGTGCTGGCGGAGGATGCGGGCCAGCGGCGGTTCGGCGGCGCTCGTCTTGACCGAGGCAGTCGCCTTCTTGCCGTCACGCAGGTAGTCCACCTTGACGACCTGTCCCGGCTGGACGCTCGCGCAGGTGCTCGACCAGTTGCCGGCCTGGAGTACGGTCGGCGGTCTTGCGCAGGGGTTTGCCGTCCACGGCGACGATGACGTCGCCCGTGCGCAGGCCGGCCGCCTCGGCGGGACCCGCCGGCTGACGCCCTTGACCTCGACGCCGTCGGCGCGGTTCTGGTCGCCGCCGATGTTGATGCCGAGCATCGCGCCGCGCGGTGGGCCACCCTGCACTGAGCGCATCGCCGCACCGGCTTCGTCGCCATGCAACTTCTGCGTCAGTTCAGCCACGTCGCGCGCAGCATCGTCGAGTCGCGCACGCGCGTCGTCGAGCTGCTTTTCCAGCTGGGCACGGTCCTGCGGCGCCGTCGGCGCCGCAGCATGGGCAACGCCGGCGGTGGCCAGCAGCAGTGCCGGCAAGCATGCGCGCAACCAGCTTGCGCGTCGGTCGGGAATCCTTCGGTTCATGACGGTGAGTCCTCGCGTTCAAATGGCGATGCGTTGCGCTTCCACGTAGCGCAACTGCACCAGGGAATTCATCAGGTCGACACGCGCTCGCGCCACAGCTGCTCGGCGGCGCGGGGCTTCGAGCCCGTCCGCGCTCGAGAGCTGGTGGTCGATCCACTGCACCTGTGCTTCGAGCGTATCGATCGGCACGGCAGACCCGGCGCGCTCCACCGGCGGGAGCGTCGCCGAAGGCGGCCAGGACTTCCTCGAGCGCGTGCGATTGCGTCTGCAGTTTCAGCACGCGGTCCATGGCGAGCGCTTCCTCCACGGCGAGCGGCGCCTGCAGGGCAGGGCCGCCGCGGGGGGCGCTGCGAAATCGTCGCCGGCACGGCCAGGCCAGCGCAACCGCGATCACGCACGAGCGATGCCGCCACGGCGATTCTCGAGGCGATGGCGCGACGGGAGGCCGCGATCGAGCGCCGGGCCATCTCCGCCGCACCGCTTCCCAGCCGCCGGGCGCTGGCGGGCACTGCGCTGCAAGCCCCGCAGCTGCTCGCGGATGCTCATCGCATCCCGCAGGGTCGCCGCACAGGCCCGGCAGTGCGCAACGTGCTCGCGTACGTCGCGTCGCGACGGGCGCGCCGTCGCGCAGGCTCAGATAGATGCTCGATACGGGCATGCATGAGCTGGCCGACTCCCTCGGATTGCAGCGCAGTCCGCAGGCGTACGTGCGCCCGCGCGAGTTGTGACTTGGAAAAGCTCGCCGTCGCACCGAAGAGCTCGGCGATTTCGCCGTGCGTGTACCCCTCGACGTCGTGGAGCCAGACCACGGCGCGGGCGGTATCGTTGAGCGACGCGAGCGCACGCTCGAGGTCGATGGCCGCCGCCGCGTCGGTGCGACGCCGCAGGGCCGGCCTCGAGACTCATTCCAGGCTTCTGCATCGATCGCGTCGGCGCGCGGGTCGCCGCCAGCCAGCGCCGGCTGCGTTGCCACGGCGAACGCAGGTGCATGAGGCAGCGGGTCACGGCGATGCTGCGCACCCAGCCGGCAAAGGAACCGCGCGCCTCGAACTGGTGCAGCCGCGTCAGGACGTCGACGAACACGTCCTGGGCGACGTCCTCGGCGGCGGCCTGGTTCGGCGAGCAGCCGGCGGGCCAGGGTCCGCACCGGTCGCTCGAACACCAGGTAGATCTGCTCCTGGGCGTCGGGATCACCCGCTCGGGCGCGCGCCAGGGTGGCAGCGGGCAGGTCAGTGTCGATGAAAGCGGACATTCGAGGGGTTAGATGCGCGAACCGTGAAAAGGTCGCGCGGCAACCCGCCGCGAGGGGTCCGGCGGATTCAGCCGCTGTGCGAGCCCGTCGTGGCGCCGTCGCGACGACCTGCTTGGCGGGTTCGTCCCCGCACTTGAAGAACGGCGACCCGCTCGAGCCAGTTGCGATCCGGGTAATAGGCAAAGAGCAGCGCCCCGCCCTTCAGCGTGTCGATGACGGTGCGCGCGACTTCCTGCCGCACGGCGGGACAACCCCAGCTGCGGCCGAGCCGGCCGAGGCGGTCGGCGATGGCCTGGCTCACGTAGGGCGCGCCGTGCATCACGATCGCGCGCGACAGGGCGTTGTCGTTGAAACCCGGGTCGAGGCCGCGCAGGCGCAGGGAATAGCCGTTGCTGCCGTAATACGTCTCGGCCGTCTGGTACAGGCCGATGCTCGACATCTTGCTGCCTTCGACTGTTCGAGAAACGCTCGGCACGCCCTTCGCCCGTATTGCGGCCGTGCGCGACGAGTTCCTGGAACATGAGCCGGCCGCGGGCGACATCGAACACCCAGAGCCGGGGCTGGGTCGACGGCAGCGAGTAATCGATGACCGCGAGGTGGTTGAAGCCGTCGAGCAGGCCCTGCCGGCGCGCGCACTCCGCGGCCCTGGCCGCGAGCTGCAGGACCTTGGGGTTGGCGGCGGGGGCAGCCCTGGTGAGTTCGTCCGCGAGGCTCGCGCCGGCTCGGCCGGCAGGCTCACGAATGCGCTCACGATGGCGATGGCCATCAGGCCATGAAGGGCGGTCAGGCCCGGGAGCCGGCTACGTCGCATGCTGCGGTCGGTCTCCGTATCAGGGACGGCCGCCCGGGGGCGACGCGCTCCATCAGACCCGGCGCAGTGTACCGAGTTCCGCGGGAGCGTGCCGTGAGCTGGCGGCCGGTGCCCGCATTGCTACCGCCAAGTGCATCTGTAAGAGATTGAACATAAAGGAATTATGACGAGCGCCCCGGCAATCGGGTAAGCTGCGCACCCCTTGCCGGGATGGCGGAACTGGTAGACGCACCGGACTCAAAATCCGGCGGTGGCGACATCGTGAGGGTTCGATTCCCTCTCCCGGCACCATCGAGGCCCCCGACGCGTGAAGTTCTGCTCCAACTGCGCCCAACCGGTCTCGCTGCGCAAGCCCGAGGGCGACCACCTGTCGCGCTATGTCTGCGACGCGTGCGGCACGGTGCATTACCAGAACCCGAAGCTCGTCGTCGGCTGCGTGCCGGAGCACGCAGGCCGCATCCTGCTGTGCCGGCGGGCGATCGAGCCCCGTCTCGGCTACTGGACGATCCCGGCCGGTTTCATGGAAAACGGCGAGACCACGCAGGATGGCGCGCGCCGCGAATCCTACGAGGAAGCGCTGGCCGAGGTCGAGATCGGTTCGCTGCTGGCCGTGGTCCACGTACTGCATGCGGACCAGGTGCACGTGATGTTCCGCGCCAGGCTGCTCGAGCCCCGCTTCGGCCCGAGCCCGGAAAGCCTCGAGGTCCGGCTCTACGACGAAGCGGAAGTCCCATGGCACGACATCGCGTTCCGCAGCGTGGATTTTGCCCTGCGCCGCTACTTCGAAGACCGCCGCAGCGGCGTCGAACGCCACCACTTCAGCGCCATCGACCTGCGCCCGCCACGGGCATGAGCGCACACTCGCGTTTTGCGCTGCGGCGGCACTTTGGCAGAATACGCCGCCCTGCCCCGGCCCCCGCCCTGCGGTGGCCGTCCGCCCATTCGTTGTCGATCAATGCCCGGAGAGCCCGATGACCTTCGTCGTCACGGAAAACTGCATCAAGTGCAAGTACATGGATTGCGTGGAAGTCTGCCCGGTGGACTGCTTCCACGAAGGCCCGAACATGCTGGTCATCGACCCGGACGAGTGCATCGACTGCACGCTGTGCGAGCCGGAGTGCCCGGCCGAGGCGATCTTCTCCGAAGAAGAGCTCCCGGACGGCCAGCAGGACTTCAAGGGGCTCAATGCCGAACTGGCCAGGCAGTGGCCGGTCATCACCGAGAAGAAGGCAGCGCCCGCAGACGCGAAGGAATGGGACCAGCGTCCCGGCAAGCTCGGACTGCTCGAGCGCTGAGCTGCATCGACTGGTTCGGGCACCGCCGCGGCAACGCGGCGGTGCGCAGCCTGGAATCAGCGCGGGGGCGCCGCGGCGCCGTTCTGCGATTCCTGCACCGACTGCACGAGTTCTTCGGGCGTCAGGAAACCACCGATGTAATCGCCGTTCTGCGTGAAGATTGCCGGCGTGCTGTCCACGCCGAGATCCCCGCCGAGCTCGTATTGCGCCTTGATCGCGGCGTCGCCGCAATTGCGCGACTTGAGCGGCTCGCCTTTCTTGGCGCGGGTGAGCGCATCGCGCCGGTCCGCGGCACACCAGACCTGCTCGGCCTTGTCCCACGACTCGGTGCCCGGGCCCGTGCGCGGGAACATCATGTAGCGGACGCGCACGCCCGCCTTGTTGATGCCGGCGATCTGCGAGTGGAATCTTCGACAGTAGCCGCAGTCGATGTCCGTGAACACCGTCACCGTCATCTTGGCGTTCGGCGGCCCGAATATGATCATCTGGCTTTCGGGGGCTCCTGCCAGCGCCTTGGCGCGTGCCGCATTGCGACGCGCGGCGGTCAGGTTGACCTGCGTGTCGATGTCGTAGACGTTGCCGGTGATGAGGAATTTGCCGTCGGCACTGACGTAAGCGATGAGCCCGCCCATGACGACTTCGTAGAGCCCCGGGACCGGGGACATCGACACGTCGTCCGGCTCGACCCCGGGCAGCTTGGCGGCGATGCGGGCCCGCACGTCTGCGGGGACGGCAGCGCTGCCCTGCTGCGCCGGCTTCGCCGCCGCGGGCTTCTGGGCCACTGCAGGCCTGGCCTGCTCGGTCGCGGCAAGAGCCGTGGCGGCAAAGGCCACGCCCAGTATGGTGGACAAGGCGAAGCTGAACAGCGTGCGACGCATGCGACGAAGGACCCCGCGAGGTGAAGCTAGTGGCTAGGACAGGCGCCGCGGGCCCGGGTTCAACGGCAAGCCGTGATCGCGGCTTCGAGGCGCGCGCAGTCTAGCAGACGGGTTCGACGGGAGCCTCAGGACGGCCGCAGCCGTCAGCCGCGCGGATGGTGCTCCGAATGCAGGTCCTTGAGGCGCTCGCGCGCGACGTGCGTGTAGATCTGCGTCGTCGAGAGGTCGCTGTGGCCGAGCAGCATCTGCACGACACGCAGGTCCGCACCGTGATTGAGCAGGTGCGTCGCGAACGCGTGGCGCAGCGTGTGCGGCGAAAGCTCCTTCTCGATGCCGGCCTTGCGGGCATAGCGCTTGATGATGTGCCAGAACGCCTGGCGCGTCATGCGATCGCCCCGACGCGTCGGGAACAGGTAGTCGGTCTGGCGCTCGAGCAGGATCTCGACACGCGGTCCCTGCAGGAACTGCTGCACCCACTGCACCGCTTCCTCGCCGAGCGGGATCAATCGCTCGCGATCGCCCTTGCCGACGATGCGGATCACGCCCTGGTTGAGGTTGACCTGGCTGATCTTGAGGTTGACGAGTTCCGAGACGCGCAGTCCCGTCGCGTAGAGCACCTCGAGCATGGTCCGATCGCGATGGCCCAGGGGGTCGCCCACGGTGGGAGCGGCCAACAGGGCCTCGACTTCCTCCTCCATGAGCGACTTCGGCAGCGAACGGCCGACCTTGGGCATCGCAATCTGCGCCGTCGGGTCCTCGCGCAGGGAACCCTCACGGACCATGTACCGATAGAAACGACGGAAACTGGACAGCTGGCGCGCCGTGGAGCGCGGCCGCGCACCGCCCTGTACGCGCGACGCCATGAAAGACAGGATGTCGCCGCGCTGCGCGTGCGGCAGGTCGACTTCGTGTTCGGTGAGCCAGCGCTCGAGCGTGCTCAGGTCGGCGCGATAGGCCGCGAGCGTGTTCGGCGACAGGCCTCGTTCCATCCACACGGCGTCAAGGAACCGGTCGATGGGACCGGGACCTTTGGCTTCGCGCTCCGCCGCCCGCGACTGGCGCGAACGGGACAGGAAGCTGGTCTTGACTGCAGTGCCCATGGAACCTCGCGGTTTTACTTAGCGCGCAGTATGCGAGCCGCTGCGCCGCCACCGTCGTGACCCCCCTCACAGATCCGGGGCGGTCGTTAACATAACCGGAACTGATTCACAGAATGTCGCGCCGGGGTCAGACTGCGCGCGTCGATCGCCACCACGGCGATACCGACACGCCGTCGAGTGTCCCTCGAGCCGACACGGATTGCCGCGAGCTTGCGCACGAAAATCGACTTGACCGACCCGATCGTACCCGCACCCTCGCCCGGCCTCCTGCGCCGGGTGATCGGGGCGATCTACGGCGCGTATGCGCTCTCGCTGCTTGCCGTACTGATGGGTACGGCCACGGTGCTCGCGTTCGTCCTGCCACCGCTCGCGTGGCGACGGCGCGTGACGCATGCCCTTGCCCGCTTCTGGCTGTGGGCCGTCGGGCTGCGGGCGGCGGTGATCGGTCTCGACTCCCTGCCGGAGGGCTCGTGCGTGCTCGTGGCGAATCACTCGAGCTACCTCGATGGCGTCGTGCTCAAGGCGATGCTGCCCCCGCGTTTCAGTTTCGTCGTCAAGCGCGAGGCCGCATCGACGCCGGTCCTCGGGCTGCTGCTGCGGCGCATCGGGGCCGAGTTCGTCGACCGCCACAGCGCGGGCGGCAGGCAGCGGGCGGCCCGCCAGGTCATGAAGCGCGCCGCGCAGGGCCACTCGCTGGTGTTCTTCCCGGAAGGCACGTTCGATGCGCAGCCCGGGCTCAAGCGCTTCAAGATCGGTGCGTTCGTTGCGGCGACCCGCGGCAATGCACCGGTGGTGCCGGCCATCATTCACGGCGCGCGAAGCGCGATGCCCGGCGACACGATCGTGCCACGCCCGGGCCGACTCCTCGTCGAACTGCTGACGCCGATCGGGGGGCATGGCGAGACGCCGGAGGCGCTCCGGGACGCGGCGCGCAGCATGATCCTCGCGCGGCTCGACGAGCCCGACCTCGCGGCAGTCCCGGCGCGGCAAGCAGAGGTCGCGTAGGCCGCGTCGCGCGAAGCACTCGCGATGCGCTTCGGCTCGGGGCCGGTGGTTCATTCGGCGGGACGCCGTGAATCCGTCCCTGGAGGCTCCGGCCGGACGTCCATGACGGGACGGCGTCCCGCCGAATGAACCCCGGCCACCGGGCCGAGCGCCGCGCGCGAGGTTCACGCGCGACGCTTTGGCGCGTCACACGCTGCGCCGGTACTGCCCGCCGACCTGGTAGAGCGCGCGCGAGATGCTGCCGAGCGATGCGACCTTGACGGCCTCCATCAGTTCGCCGAAGACGTTGCCGCCCGTCGCCGCCGTCCGCTGCAGCTGTGCGAGAACGGCGGGACGCCGCCCGGCGTTGCGGTCGAGGAACGCGCGAACCGCAGCGACCTGGTCCTGCTTTTCCTGTTCCGTCGAACGGATCAGCTCGGCGCCACGCAGCGCGTTCGTCGCGTCTTCCTGCGCGAGGAACGTGTTGACGCCCACGATCGGCAGCCGCCCGTCGTGCTTGAGCTGCTCGTAGTACATGCTCTGTTCCTGGATCTGGCCGCGCTGGTACATCGTCTCCATCGCGCCGAGCACGCCGCCGCGCTCGGAGATCCGGTCGAACTCCCGGTACACCGCTTCCTCGACCAGGTCGGTGAGCTGCTCGATCGCGAACGAGCCCTGCCACGGGTTCTGCGTCTTGTTGAGACCCAGCTCCTTGTTGATGATCAGCTGGATCGCGAGCGCCCGGCGCACGGACTCCTCGGTCGGCGTCGTGATCGCCTCGTCGTAGGCGTTGGTGTGCAGGCTGTTGCAGTTGTCGAACAGCGCGTAGAGGGCCTGCAGCGTCGTGCGGATGTCGTTGAACTGGATCTCCTGCGCGTGCAGCGAGCGGCCCGAAGTCTGGATGTGGTACTTGAGCATCTGCGACCGTGGGCCGCCCCGGTACAGGTCGCGCATCGCGCGCGCCCAGATGCGCCGCGCCACGCGGCCGATCACGGCGTACTCCGGGTCCATGCCGTTCGAGAAGAAGAACGACAGGTTCGGCGCGAAGTCGTCGATCTTCATGCCGCGCGCGAGGTAGTACTCGACGATCGTGAAGCCGTTGGCGAGCGTGAACGCGAGCTGCGAGATCGGGTTCGCGCCGGCCTCCGCGATGTGATAGCCCGAGATCGAGACCGAGTAGAAGTTGCGGACGTCGTGGTCGATGAAGAACTGCTGGACGTCGCCCATCATGCGCAGCGCGAACTCCGTCGAGAAGATGCAGGTGTTCTGCGCCTGGTCTTCCTTGAGGATGTCGGCCTGCACCGTGCCGCGCACCTGCCTGAGCGTCTCGCTGCGGATCCGCGCGTACTCCTCGCGCTCGAGCAGCTGGTCACCCGTCACGCCCAGCAGCCCGAGTCCGGATCCGTCGTGGTTCGGCGGCAGGTCGCCGTGGTAACGCGGGCGCGCGCGGCCCTCGAACAGCCCCGCGATCTTCTTCTCGGCCTCGTCCCAGCGACCCGTCGCGCGCAGGTGCCGCTCGACGCGCTGGTCGATCGCGGTGTTCATGAACATCGCGAGGATCATCGGTGCGGGCCCGTTGATCGTCATCGACACGGACGTCGTCGGCGCGCAGAGGTCGAAGCCCGAGTAGAGCTTCTTCATGTCGTCGAGCGTCGCGATCGAGACGCCGGAGTTGCCGATGCGGCCGTAGATGTCGGGCCGCTCGTCCGGGTCCTCGCCGTAGAGCGTGGTCGAGTCGAACGCGGTCGACAGGCGCGTCGCGGCATGCCCGCCCGCCACGTAGTGAAAACGCCGGTTGGTGCGCTCCGGGCCGCCCTCGCCCGCGAACATGCGCGTCGGGTCTTCCTCCTCGCGCCGGTACGGATAGACGCCGGCCGTGTAGGGGAAATGACCCGGCAGGTGTTCGCTCGCCAGGAACACCAGCTGCTCGCCCCAGTCGCGGTATTTCGGAACCGCGAGCTTCGGCACCTGGCTGTGGCTCAACGTCTCGACGTAATTGTCGCCACGGATTTCGCGGCCACGGACGCTGTAGCTGTACTGGCCGTCGGTTGCGGACCGCGCAAGCGACGGCCAGTTGCGCAACAGCGCGAGGCCTTCCCCGCCGATGGCCTCGAGCGCGTCGTTGTAGGCGCCGCGCAAGCGGATGACCGCCGCGTCCGCCTGCTGGTCGACGAGGGCGGAGGCGGGGAAGCGCTCGAGCGGCTCGGGCAGCGATGCATCGCCGAGCGTCCGCAGCGCTTCGTGCAGGCTCTGCGCGCGGCTCGCCGCATCGGCCCGATGGCTCAATTCGTCGCGGACCTCGCGACCGTTGCGCGCAATTT
This sequence comes from uncultured Gammaproteobacteria bacterium, assembly GCA_963789375.1. Lineage (GTDB taxonomy): Bacteria > Pseudomonadota > Gammaproteobacteria > Steroidobacterales > Steroidobacteraceae > RPQJ01. The sequence continues at coordinate 76,229 of CAWBKN010000008.1, forward strand.
CGGCGAGGTACCGCGAGCGGGACGCCGGCACGAGGGCGTGTCGCGTCACGAGCTCCGTGGGGCCCGGGTCCTTGACCAGCCAGTGACCCGCGCCGCCCGACTTCTCGTCGAGCTTCGCGCACAGCGCGGCAAACAGCCGGTTGACCCCGGGATCGTTGAACCGGCTCGCGATAGTCGGAAACACCGGCACCTGCTCGTCCGGTGCCTTGAAGTCCGCCCGGTTGCGACGCCACTGCTTGCGGACGTCGCGCAGTGCGTCCTCCGCGCCACGCTTTTCGAACTTGTTCAGCGCGACGAGGTCGGCGAAATCGAGCATGTCGATCTTCTCGAGCTGGCTCGCCGCACCGTATTCGCTGGTCATCACGTACATCGGCACGTCGACCAGGTCGACGATCTCGGTGTCGCTCTGGCCGATGCCGGCCGTCTCGACCACGACGAGGTCGAAGCCCGCGTACTTGAGGAGATTGAGGACGTCGGCGAGCACCGCGCTCGTCGCCAGGTTCTGCCGGCGCGTCGCGAGCGAACGCATGAACAACTGTTCCGCCGCGAGCGAATTCATGCGGATGCGGTCGCCCAGCAGCGCCCCGCCGCTGCGTCGTCGCGTCGGGTCCATCGCCACGATCGCGATGTTGCGGTCGGGGAAGTGACGCACGAACCGCATCAGCAGTTCGTCGGTCAGGCTCGACTTGCCGGCGCCGCCGGTGCCGGTGATGCCGACCACCGGTGGCTTCTTTCCGCTGCGCTCCACGGCGCGGCGCAGCGTCTCGCTGACGGACGTCTCGGCCGGGCCGTGCTCGAGCAGCGAGATCGTGCGCGCGATCTGCTGGTGGTCCCGGGGCCCGACCGGACCGAACTCGAAGGCCGGACGCTCGGCGCGCTGCACGCGCGACGAGGACGTCGTCGATCATGCCGTCGAGGCCGAGCTTGCGGCCGTCCTCCGGCGTGTAGATGCGCTCGACCCCGTAGGCCTCGAGCTCCTCGACCTCCTGCGGCGCGATCGTGCCGCCGCCGCCCACGACGATGCGCACGTGCGCGGCGTCGAGCTCCCGCAGCATGTCGACCATGTACTTGAAGTACTCGACGTGACCGCCCTGGTACGAGCTGCAGGCGATGCCATCGGCATCCTCCTGGATCGCGGCCCGCACGATGTCGGCGACGCTGCGGTTGTGGCCGAGGTGCACGACTTCCGCGCCGTGCGACTGCAGCAGGCGACGGATCATGTTGATCGCGGCGTCGTGGCCGTCGAAGAGCGAAGCCGCGCTCACGAAGCGCAGCGGCGCCGGGTCCGTCACAGCCGCCGGTACCCCTCGGGAGTCTTCGCCGCGCCGTGCCCTGGTGCCTGCGGACATCGTCGTCTCCTGCGTCCCGGGACGATCCCGGTCAAATGTTACTATTGAGTAGAATTCTACTCGCGAAGTATGATCAGCGTCGTTGTCCCAGTCAATCGGCCCGACCCCATGGTGGACGCTGCCCGCTCCTCGACCCGCCCGCCCGATCCGGCCGATGCCTGGCGCGGCCGCCGTCGGCGCAGGGACCACGATACCAAGCGCGAGGCGGTCATTCGCACCGCAGCGCGTGCCTTCGACGAGCGCGGCTACCACAACACGTCGCTCGACGACATCGCGCAGGCGCTCGGCGTCACCAAGCCGACCATCTACTACTACGTCCCGAACAAGGAACAGCTCCTGTTCGAGTGCTTCCGCGCCGGCCTCGAGCCGATCCGTGCGGCATTGCAGCGGGCCGGACAGGCGCCCGGCAGCGGGCGCGACCGGCTGCGCGAGGTCATTCGCGATTATGCGATCGCGATCGCCTCGGAGTACGGCTGGTGCATGGTCCGGGCCGAGCACCAGGACCTGGGCGAGGAACTGAGCAGCCAGGTCCGTGCGCTCAAGGGCGAAATCGACCGCGGCATCCGCCACCTGCTCGCCCTCGGGATGGCGGACGGCTCCATCGCGACGAGCGATCCCAAGCTCGCCGCCTTCGCCATCGCGGGCGCGCTCAACTGGATCGCCCACTGGTATCGCGCCGGGCGCTCGCTCGAGCCCGCCGACATCGCCGACGCGTTCGTCGGCCTGCTCGAGCACGGGCTCGCGCCCCGGCCAGCCCATGGCGCGGCGAGACGCGGGCGCGGGCCTCGCCTGAGGTCCGTACTTACCACTTCTCTTGCACCGCAAAAAGTGCGCATCGTATAGTCGCCTGCCACCGCCCCTGCCCGCCGTCTCCAGCTCCAAGGACACAAGCCATGACCGACTCCCTGGTGATCCTTTCGGCCCGCCGCACCCCGATGGGAGCGTTCCAGGGCGCCCTCGCCGGCGTCAGCGCCACCCAGCTTGGCACCGTGGCCGCACGTGCTGCACTTGCCGACGCAGGACTCGGGCCCCGACGGCATCGATGAAGTGATCTTCGGCTGCGTGCTGCCCGCAGGCCTCGGACAGGCCCCCGCGCGCCAGGCCGCGGTGGGCGCAGGCATCGCCATGAGCGTACCCGCGACCACGGTCAACAAGATGTGCGGGTCGGGCATGAAGGCGGTGATGATCGCGGCCGACCAGATCCGCGCCGGCTCCGCCAACATGATCCTCGCCGGCGGCCTCGAATCGATGACCAACGCGCCCTACCTGCTGCTCAAGGCCCGCGGTGGCTATCGCATGGGTCACGGCGAAATCCACGACCACATGTTCTACGACGGCCTGCAGAGCCCGTGGGACGGCAAGGCCATGGGATGCTTCGCCGATGCGACCTCGGCGAAATACGGCTTCTCGCGTGCCGACCAGGACGCATTCGCCGCCGAATCCGTGCGCCGTGCGCAGCGCGCAGTGGCGGAAGGCGACTTCGCTGCAGAAATTGCCCCGGTGACCGTCAAGACTCGCAAGGGCGAGACGGTCGTGTCGACGGACGAGGGCCCGGCCCTGGTCGACATCGCCAAGATTCCGAACCTGAAGCCCGCGTTCAACAAGGACGGCACGGTGACGGCCGCCTCGTCTTCCTCGATCTCCGACGGCGCCGCCGCCGTCGTGCTCGCGAGTGAATCCGCCGCGCGCGCCGCGGGCCTCAAGCCGATCGCGCGCCTGGTCGCCTACGCGAGCCACGCGAACGCGCCGGAGTGGTTCACGATTGCCCCTGGCCCGGCGATGCAGAAGGTGCTCGACCGCGCTGGCTGGAAGGCGGGAGACGTCGACCTGTACGAGATCAACGAAGCTTTCGCCTGCGTGACGATGGCGGCGATGCACGACCTCGGCCTGTCGCACGACAACGTCAACGTCAATGGCGGTGCGTGCGCACTCGGCCATCCGGTGGGCGCCACGGGCGCGCGCCTGATCACCACGCTCGTGCACGCGCTGCGCAAGCGTGGCCTGCGCCGCGGCGTCGCCTCGCAGTGCATCGGCGGCGGCGAAGCCTGCGCGGTCGCGATCGAAATCCTCTAGGAACCGCGGCCCGCGCCCTAGGGTGCGGGCCGCCCTCGCCCGCTCCCGTGCGGGCGCGCACACAACACCAACACCCGAGGGGAGTCCCATGCAACTGAACGGCAAGGTCGTCGTCGTCACCGGCGGCGCGCGCGGCATCGGCAAGGCCATCGCGACGGCATTCGCGGAGCGTGGCGCCTCGCTCGCACTGCTCGACCTCAACCCGACCGACCTCGAGGCGACCCGCGCGGAATTCGCCGGGCGCGGCACCCGGGTCTCGGCCCACGCGCTCAACGTGGCGAAGGAAGACGAGGTCGTGCGCGTGTTCGACGAGGTCCTGGCGGAGCATGGCCGGATCGACGTCGTCGTCAACAACGCCGGCATCATCAAGGATTCGCTGCTGATCAAGGTCAAGGACGGCGCGATCGTCTCGAAGATGACGCTCGCGCAGTGGCAGGCCGTCATCGACGTCAACCTGACCGGAGTCTTCCTCTGCGGTCGCGAAGGCGCCGAACGGATGATCAAGCTCGGCAACGGCGGCCTGATCATCAACATCGGCAGCGTTTCCAAGGCGGGCAACGCGGGCCAGAGCAACTATTCGGCCACCAAGGCCGGCGTCACGGCGATGGCAGTGACCTGGGCCAAGGAACTCGCGCGCTTCGGGATTCGCGCGGCCTCCATTGCGCCGGGTTTCATCCGCACCGACCTGCTCGCCGGCATGCCGCCGGAGATGCTCGACAAGGTGACGGCGCCCGTGCCCCTCAAGCGCCTGGGGCTGCCGGAAGAAGTCGGCCACGCTGCGGTCTTCATCGCCGAGAACGACTTCTTCACGGGACGGGCCATCGACGTCGACGGCGGCCTGCGGCTCTGATCGCGCGCTGCCAACGGGGGAATCGGACATGAAAATCGAAAACACTCGCGCCATCGTCACGGGCGGCGCGTCGGGCCTCGGCCTCGCCACGGCGCAGATGATCGTGGCCAACGGCGGCAAGGTCGCGCTGTTCGACGTCAACGACCAGGCCGGCGTCGCCGCCGCCCAGGCGCTGGGCGCGGCGGCAAGTTTCCACAAGGTCGACGTCACGTCGGAGCCGGCGGTGACGGCCGCAGTCGCTGCGGCGGCGGAGGTGATGGGTGGTCTCACGGCGGCGATCAACTGCGCAGGCGTCGGCAATCCGCGCAAGATCGTCGGCAAGGAAGGACCGATGCCCGGCGAGTTCTTCCGCCGCGTCGTCGAGATCAACCTGGTCGGTTCGATGCTCGTGTCAGCGCAGGCTGCGGCCCTCATGCAGCGCAACGCGCCGAATGACGGCGGCGAGCGCGGCGTGATCGTCCTCACCGCGTCGGTCGCGGCCTTCGACGGCCAGGTGGGCCAGGTCGCCTATGCGGCCTCGAAAGGTGGCGTGGTCGGCATGACCTTGCCGATGGCCCGCGACCTGTCCAACGTCGGCATCCGCGTGATGTGCATCGCTCCCGGCCTGTTCGAGACGCCGCTGCTCGCCGCATTGCCGGAGGAAGCCAAGGCATCGCTCGGCAAGCAGGTGCCCTTCCCGCCGCGGCTCGGCCACCCCGACGAATACGCGCTGTTCGTGCGGCAAGTCCTCGAGAACCCCATGTTGAACGGCGAGACGGTTCGGCTCGACGGCGCCATCCGCATGGCCCCTCGTTAAGCGTTAGACTTTGCAGGCTGCACAACGAGTATCACCAGGCGGGGCAGGCATGAGCGAGATCGAACGGGACGTGATGGAGTACGACTTCCTGGTCGTCGGCGGCGGTCCCGCGGGACTGTCCTGTGCGATCCGGCTCAAGCAACTCAACCCGGAACTCAACGTCTGCGTGCTGGAGAAGGCGGCGACGATCGGCGCCCACATGCTCTCCGGCGCGGTGATCGAACCGGGCCCGCTCGACGCCCTCGTGCCCGGCTGGCGCGAAGGCTTCCAGGGCATCTGCGTGCCCGCCGGCGACGACGAATTCAGCTTCCTCACGCGGACCAAGCGCTACCGGCTGCCGACGCCGCCGCAGATGAACAATCACGGCAACTTCATCGTCTCGCTCGGCAACGTCGTTGCCATGCTCGGCGCGAAGGCCGAAGCCGCCGGGGTCGACGTGTTCGCCGGCTTCGCGGCTGCGCAAGCGCTCTACAACGCGGACGGGTCCGTCGCCGGCGTGCAGATCGGCGACATGGGCCTCGACAAGGACGGTGCGCCGGGCGAGAACTTCGCACCGGGCCCCGAGATCCGCGCGAAGACGACCATCCTCGCCGAGGGTTGCCGCGGCAGCATCTCGAAGGAACTGATCCGGCGCTTCCGGCTCGACGCCGGCAAGGAGCCGCAGACTTACGGCCTGGGTTTCAAGGAGCTCTGGCAGCTGCCCGAGGGCCGGGTCGAGCCCGGCAAGATCAAGCATACGGTCGGCTTCCCGATGGACAGCCGGACCTATGGCGGCAGCTTCATGTACCAGCTCGACCAGAACCGGCTCTACATCGGTTTCGTGGTCGGCCTCGACTACGAGGACCCGCGATTCCAGCCGTTCGAAGCATTCCAGCAGTTCAAGAACCATCCGTCGTTGCGGCCGCTGTTCGAGGGCGGCGAGCTGGAGAGCTACGGCGCCCGCACCATCGTCGAGGGTGGCTGGCAATCGATGCCGCAGCTCGACATGCCCGGCGCGATTCTCATCGGCGATGCCGGCGGCACGCTCAACGTGCCCAAGATCAAGGGTGTGCACCAGGCCGTCCGCAGCGGCGTGCTCGCTGCCGAGCACCTCGTCGAGACGGGCAAGACCGAGGGCTTCGACCACCGCTGGCGCACGTCGGTCGGCGGCCGCGAACTCTACAAGGTCCGCAACATCCGACCGGGCTTCAACAAGGGCATGTGGGTCGGGATGGCGAATGGCGCGCTGGAGACGCTGACGGCGGGGCATTCGCCCTGGACACTGGGTCACCACGCCGACCATGCGATGCTCAGGCACCTGGACCAGTACGCGTCGCCCGATCGCGGGTGGACCGAGCGCGCGCTGAAGCCCCGTGACCGCCTGGCCGCCGTGTACTTCGCGGGCAACACGCACGAAGAAGCCCAGCCGGTGCACCTCAAGGTGCTCGACACGTCCATCTGCGTGAGCCGCTGCACCGTCGAGTACGGCAACCCGTGCCAGCACTTCTGCCCCGCCCACGTCTATGAAATGGTCGACGACGGCGCCGGCAATCGCCGGCTGCAGATCAACGCGTCGAACTGCGTGCACTGCAAGGCCTGCGACATCAAGGACCCCTACGAGATCATCACCTGGACCACGCCCGAGGGTGGCTCGGGGCCGAACTATCCGGCGATGTGACGGCCTGATGACCGAGCCTCTCTGGACCCCCTCGACGGAACGCGTCGCCGGGTCGAACCTGACCCGCTTCGCCGAGCACGTCCACCGGCTGCACGGCGCACCGCGCGGCGATTATTCGGCCCTGTGGCGCTGGTCGGTCGACGAGAGGGAGACGTTCTGGACGGCGCTCGCGGATTTCGCCCGGGTCATCTGGGAACGCGGCTCGAAGCCCGTCCTGCAGGGTCGCGACCGCATGCCGGGCTGCGTCTGGTACGAGGATACGCGGCTCAATTTCGCCGAGAACCTGCTCGCGCGACGTGACGAACATCCGGCCCTGATCTTCGTGAACGAGCGCGGTTCGCGGCGCCAGGTCAGTTACCTCGAACTGCACGCGGAAGTGGCGCGCATCGCGGCGGGCCTGCGCGATCTCGGCTTGCAGCCGGGCGATCGCGTCGCCGGCTACCTGCCGAACCTGCCCGAAGCGATCATCGCCATGCTCGCGACCACCAGCGTCGGCGCCGTGTGGACGTCCTGCTCGCCGGATTTCGGCAGCAACGGCGTGCTCGACCGTTTCGGCCAGATCGCGCCCCGGGTGCTGTTCACCGCCGACGGCTATTACTACTCGGGCAAGACCGTCGATTCGATCGCGCCGATCCGCGGCGTCCTCGAGCGACTGCCCTCGGTCGAGCGCGTGGTGGTCGTGCCTTACCTCGAAGGCGACGCCAGGCCGCTCGACCTGCCGCACGCGACCCGTTGGCACGATTTCGGCCGGCACAACGCGCCGCTGCAGTTCGAGCGCGTCCCCTTCAACGCGCCGCTCTACGTCATGTACTCGTCCGGCACCACGGGCGTGCCCAAGTGCATCGTCCACGGCGTCGGTGGCACGCTGCTGCAGCATCGCAAGGAGCACCTGCTGCACTGCGACCTGAAGCCCGACGACCGGCTGTTCTTCTTCACGACCTGCGGCTGGATGATGTGGAACTGGCTCGCCTCCGGCCTCGCCGGCGGCAGCACGCTCATCCTGTACGAAGGCTCGCCGTTCGCTCCCGATCGCGACGTGCTCTGGCGCCTGGCCGAGCGCGAGCGCATCACGCATTTCGGGACCAGCCCCAAGTACCTCGCGGCGCTGGCCAAGGACGGTGGCGCGCCAGCGCGCGAGTTCGACCTGGCCGGGTTGCGCACCGTACTGTCGACCGGGTCGCCGCTCGCGCCCGAGCAGTTCGATTTCGTCTACGAGTCGATCAAGCGCGACGTCCACCTCGCGTCGATCTCGGGCGGCACCGACATCATTTCCTGTTTCGCGCTCGGCAATCCGTGGCTGCCCGTGCGTCGCGGCGAACTGCAGGGCCCCGGGCTCGGCATGAAGACCGAGGTCTTCGACGAAGCAGGCCAGCCGGTGCGCGAACAGCAGGGCGAGCTCGTCTGCAGCGCGCCGTTCCCTTCGATGCCCATCGGCTTCTGGAACGACCCGGACGGGCGGCGTTACCGCGCGGCCTACTTCGAGCGCTTCGACAACGTCTGGCACCACGGCGACTACGCGCTGCAGACCGCCGAGGGCGGCTTCGTGATCCTCGGTCGCTCGGACGCCGTGCTGAACCCGGGCGGCGTGCGCATCGGGACCGCGGAAATCTATCGACAGGTCGAGAAGCTCGACGAGGTCCTCGAGAGCCTGGCGATCGGACAGGACTGGGAACACGACGTGCGCGTCGTGCTGTTCGTCCGACTGCGCCCGGGCGTCACGCTCGACGCGGCGCTGGAGAAGCGCATCCGCGACGTGATCCGCAACAACACGACGCCGCGGCACGTGCCGGCGCGCATCGTCGCCGTGCCCGACATCCCACGCACGATCAGCGGCAAGATCGTCGAACTGGCGGTGCGCGACGTCGTCCACGGCCGCACGGTCAAGAACACCGACGCCCTGGCCAATCCCGCGGCGCTCGAGCATTTCCGCGACCGCCCCGAGCTGCAGAGCTGATCCCGCCCGCGATGAGCCCGGACCTGCGCCGCGAGTACGAGGCCGCCCTCACGCGCCACGGCTATGCCGCCGATGCAGCCCAGTTGCGCGCGATCGGCCGGCTCGACGACCTCGCCCGCCGGTTGCGCCGCAGCGCAGCCCGGCGCCGTTCGATGCTCAGGCACTGGCTCGGCAAGCTGCGCGGCCCGGCCCACGCAGCCCCCGCCGAACGTGGCCTGTACCTGTGGGGCGGCGTCGGTCGCGGCAAGACTTTCCTGATGGACCTGTTCCACGCGCACGTCGGCGTGCCGGCGCGGCGCGAGCATTTCCATCGCTTCATGAAGGACGTCCATGCCCGGTTGCGCGACCTGCGCGACCTGCCCGATCCGCTCGAACGCCTGGCCGCAGACATGGCCCGTGACGCGCGCGTGCTTTGCCTCGACGAGCTGTTCGTGAGCGACATCGCCGATGCGATGCTGCTGTCGGGCCTGTTCACGGGACTCGTCGAACGGGGCGTCACGCTGGTGTTCACTTCGAACGCGCCACCCGGCGGAGCTGTATCGCGACGGTCTGCAGCGCCAGCGCTTCCTGCCCGCGATCGCACTGATCGAGCAGCACACGGAAGTCGTCGCCGTCGATGCGGGCCACGATTACCGCCTGCGGCAACTGCAGAAGGCGCCGCTCTACCTCGATGCAGCCGGATCCGGCGCCGCGGCCAGCCTGGCTGCAGCGGTTCACCGAGCTGGCAGGCGCGCCGCCCGGCGAGCCCGGCGTGGTCGTGGTCGAGGACCGCCCCATTCCGTACTGCGCCGCCACCGACGAAGTGATCTGGTTCGAGTTTGCGGCCCTCTGCGACGGCCCCCGTTCCCAGGCGGACTACGTCGAGATCGCCCGTGACTATCACACCGTCCTGGTGGCCGGCGTGCCATGCCTGGATGCGTCGCAAGAGAACCAGGCCCGCCGTTTCATCGCCCTGGTCGACGAGTTCTACGATCGCGGGGTCAAGCTCGTGCTGTCCGCTTACGCCCCGGCGGACCTCCTGTATGCGGGGGAACGCCTCCGTTTCGAATTCGAGCGCACGCGCAGCCGGCTCGCCGAGATGCAGACGCACGAATACCTCGCGAGACCGCATAAACCGTAACTGGCGCACCCCCGCGACAAATCATTACACTCGCAACCATCTGTTGCGACCGGACTCGGCCCGTGGCTTCGCCGCTGATCGAACTCGAAACCTTCCTGCCTTACCGCATTGCCGTCCTGGCCAACGTCATGGGCGCGGCAATCGCTTCGGCGTATGTGGAGCGCTACGGCCTGACCATCCCCGAATGGCGCGTGATCGCCGTGCTGGCCCGGTACCCGGGGCTGTCGGCCCGCGAGGTTGCCGAGAAGTCGCACATGGACGCCGTCGCGGTCAGCCGGGCTGTCAATCGGCTGCTGCGGGCCGGCCGACTGCGCCGCGCCATCGCGCGCGATGACCGGCGGCGCTCGGTGCTGCAGGTCTCCGAGGCCGGGGCCATGGTCTACCGCGAGGTGGCACCGATGGCGCTCGAGTTCGAGCGATCGCTGATCGAAGCGTTGCCCGCCTCGGAGCGCGCGATCCTCGATCGCGCAATCGGCATTCTCATGCAGCGGGCAGAGAACCTTTCGACGACGTTGCGCGTCAACGGCCAGGCGCCGCCCGACAAGCGCAAGGTCACCCGCACCGCGTCGCGGGCCAGAACCGCACGCTGACACCAGTACAAGCACCAGGACGGACCGGTCATGCCAGGAATGATTCCCGCCGTACGGCAGCACCTGATCGATGCCATTGCCCGAGCCACCCGGGGTGCCAGGGGTAGCAGGCAGGCGATCGCCCTCCCCGACTTCATCCAGGCGTACTACCGCGGCGTAGGCGAAGACGACCTCCGGCTGCGCGACCCCGCACAGTTTGCCCAGTCCGCGCAGGCACACCTCGCGTTCGGACGCGTGCGGCGACGCGGCGAGCCGCTCGTGCGCGTGTTCAACCCCGATCCCGAACGTGACGGGTGGACGACGCCCTGCACGATCGTCGAGGTCGTCACGGACGACATGCCCTTCCTCGTCGATTCGGTGGCAATGGTCCTGAACGACGCGGGGCTGGCGATCCAGCTGATGATCCATCCGGTCCTGCGCATCGCGCGGGACCGCAGCGGTCGCCTGCTGGGCATGGGCGAGAAGGCCGCCGCGACCGGGACCATGGAATCCTGGCAGCACCTGGCGGTGCCGCGCACCACGGATCCCGCACGCCTCGAAGCACTGCGCCGCCGGATCCTCGGCACGCTGGACGACGTGCGTGTCGCGGTCGCCGACTGGCCCGCCATGCGTGATCGCGCGCGGCAGATCGCGCGGGAAGTGGTGGCCGGCGTGCCTGGCATTCCGAAACAGGAGGAAGCCGAAGCCGGCGAGTTCCTCGCCTGGCTCGCGGAAAACCACTTCACGTTCCTGGGCTATCGCGAATACCGCCTCGAACGAGGCCGGGTGGCCGACCGGCTGGTGCCGCTGGAGAAGACCGGCCTCGGCCTGCTGCGCAGCGGCGCGGGCCGGCCCGCGCCGCAGGCGACCGAGCTGCGCGGGGAACTGCGGCAGAAGGCCCGCGAGAAAGCGCTGCTGATCGTCACCAAGGCGAACTCGGTCGCCACCGTCCACCGCTCGACCTACCTCGATTACGTCGGCGTGAAGACGCTCGACGCGCGCGGCAACGTCGTCGGCGAGCGCCGCTTCATCGGCCTGTTCACGTCCAGCACCTACAGCACCAGCCCGCGCGAGATCCCGCTGCTGCGCCACAAGGTGCAGCGCATCGTGGGCTTCTACGGCGTCTCGCCGGTCAGCCACGACGGCAAGTCGATGCTGCACGTGCTGGAGACCTATCCGCGCGACGAGCTGTTCCAGGCCACCGTGCCGGAGCTCGTGCGCACGATCCGCGGCATCGTCAATCTCTACGAGCGGCGCCGCGTGCGGCTGTTCGTGCGCCGCGATCCCTACCAGCGCTTCTTCTCCTGCCTGCTGTTCGTGCCGCGCGACCGCTACAACACGCTGGCGCGCGAGCGCATCGAGCGCATCCTGGTCGACGAACTGGCCGGCGTCGACCTCGAGTCGCAGGTGCAGATTTCGGAGTCGGCGCTGGCGCGGCTGCAGATCATGGTCCGCACGGACCCATCGCGTACCGTCGAAGCCGACGTCGAACGCATCGAGCGGCGCATCACCGAGGCGCTGCGCACCTGGGCCGACCAGCTGCGCGAGGAACTGCACCAGCAGCTCCCCACGGCCGAGGCGGACGCGCTCAGCGGACGTTTCCTCGGCGCGTTCCCCGTCGCGTACCAGGACGACGTGCGACCACGCGAGGCCATCGGCGACCTGCGCGAGCTCGCTGCCCTTGCGGACACACCGCACGCGCTCGGCATGGAACTGCGGCCCGGTGACCCGGCGCGGGGTGCATTGCACCTGCGCATCTATCGCCGCAACGAGCCCGTCGCGATGTCCGACATGCTGCCGTTGCTCGAGAATTTCGACCTGCGGATCCTGAACGAGCGCCCCTATCGCGTGAACGCGGCCGACGGCGCGCGGCTCTGGATCCAGGACCTCGAGGTGCAGCACGCCGGCGGGCGCACGCTCGATCCCGAGCAGGCCGGCAAGCGATTCGAACAGGCGTTCTTCGCCGTGCAGAACGGCCTTGCCGAGAGCGACGGGTTCAACCGGCTGGTCCTGGCGGCCGGCCTCGACTGGCGCCAGGCGGTCGTGCTGCGTGCCATCTGCAGGTACCTGCTGCAGACCGGCATCCCGTTCAGCCAGCGTTACATGGAAGAAGTGCTGGCGCGCAACCCCGCCATCGCCGCGCGACTGGTCTGGACCTTCGAGTCGCGCTTCGATCCCGACCTGAAACCGGCGACTCGGGCGTCGCAGGTACGCGCCTTCGCCGAGGAAATCGACGACGCCCTCGAGCAGGTCACGAGCCCGGACGACGATCGCATCCTGCGCGCCTTCCGGACGGTGATGATGGCGACGCTGCGCACCAATCACTACCAGCGTCGTGCCGACGGCCAGCCGAAGCCGTACCTGTCGTTCAAGCTCGATCCCCAGCTGCTGCCCGAGCTGCCGAAGCCGCGGCCGATGTTCGAGATCTGGGTGTATTCGCCCCGCGTCGAGGGCGTGCACCTGCGCATGGGCAAGGTCGCCCGTGGCGGCCTGCGCTGGTCGGACCGGCGCGAGGACTTCCGCACCGAGATCCTCGGCCTGATGAAGGCGCAGAACGTCAAGAACACCCTGATCGTCCCGGTCGGCGCCAAGGGCGGCTTCGTGCCGAAACAGGTGCCGGCCGGCGCCTCGCGCGAGGATATCCAGCGCGAGGGCACCGAATGCTACCGCTGGTTCGTGCGCGGTTTGCTCGACCTCACCGACAACGTGCAGGGCGGTGCGACCATCCCCCCGCCCGCACCGTGCGCTACGACCCGGACGACCCGTACCTCGTCGTTGCAGCGGACAAGGGCACCGCCACGTTCTCCGACACGGCGAATGCCCTGGCCGCGGAGTACGACTTCTGGCTCGGCGACGCCTTCGCCTCCGGCGGCTCCGCAGGCTATGACCACAAGAAGATGGGCATCACCGCGAAGGGCGCGTGGGAATGCGTGAAACGCCATTTCCGCGAAATGGCCATCGACACCCAGTCACAGGACTTCACGGTGGCCGGCATCGGTGACATGGCCGGTGACGTGTTCGGCAACGGCATGCTGCTGTCGACGCACATCCGGCTCGTCGCTGCGTTCAACCACCAGCACATCTTCCTGGACCCGGAGCCGGACGCGGCGCGCAGCTTCAAGGAGCGCGAGCGCCTGTTCAACCTGCCCCGTTCCTCCTGGAGCGATTACGACGCGCGGCTGATCTCCAGGGGCGGCGGCGTGTTCCCGCGCAACGCGAAGGAAATCGCGCTGTCGCCGCAGTCGCGCACGCTGCTCGGCATCGAGGCGGCCAAGGCCACCCCGCAGGAAATCATTCGCGCGATCCTCAGGCTGCCCGTCGACCTGCTCTGGAATGGCGGCATCGGCACGTACGTCAAGGCATCGTGGGAAGCGAACTCCACCGTCGGCGACCGCACCAACGACGCGGTGCGCGTCGACGGGCGCGACCTGCGCTGCAAGGTCGTGGGCGAAGGCGGCAACCTCGGGCTGTCGCAGCTCGGCCGCATCGAGTTCGCCACGCGGGGCGGGCGCGCCAACACGGATTTCGTCGACAACTCCGGTGGCGTCGACTGCTCGGACCACGAGGTCAACATCAAGATCCTGCTCAAGACGGTGCAGGAGCGCACGAAGCTCACGACCGCAGCGCGCAACCGGCTGCTTGCGACCATGACGGACGACGTCGGCCAGCTGGTGCTGCGCGACAACTACCTGCAGAGCCAGGCGATCAGCCTGCTGCAGGCGAAGGCGCCGGAACGCCTCGGCGAGCACGCGCATTTCATCCGCTCGCTCGAGCTCGACGGCCTGCTCGACCGCGCCCTGGAGTTCCTGCCGAGCGCAGAGGAGATCGAGGACCGCCGCAAGGCCGGCCTCGGCCTGGTGCGGCCCGAGATCGCGATGATGCTGAGCTACGCCAAGATCGCCCTGAGCTCCCAGCTGATCCAGTCGGACGTCCCCGAGGATCCGTACCTGAGCCAGGAACTCGACCGGTACTTCCCGCCGCGGCTCGCGAAGAAGTATGGCGACCTGCTCGGCAGTCATCGCCTGCGGCGCGAGATCATCGTCACCGCGACCACGAACAGCATCGTCAACCGCATGGGTCCGACGTTCGTGTCGCGGACGCAGCAGGACACCGGTGCCGACGTGGCGACGATCGCGCGTGCCTACTCGATCGCCCGCGAAGTCTTCGACGTCCGCGAAACGTGGCGCGGCATCGAGGCGCTCGACAACAAGGCGGCTGCGGCCGTGCAGTACGGGATGGTCGGGGATACGATCGGCCTGATCCGGCAGGCGACCTACTGGCTGATCCAGCGCCATCGTGCCGGCCTCGGCATCGAGCAGCAGGTCGCCCGCCTGCGTCCGGGCATTCGCGAGCTCGCGCGCACGCCGCTGCAGTGGCTCGAGGGTTCGGATCGTTCGGGCTTCGAAGCACGCGCCAGCGAACTGGCGAGGGCCGGCGTGCCTGCCGACCTCACCCGTCGCATCGCGGCCTGCCATGCCCTGCAGTGCGCACCGGACATCGTCGAACTGGCGCTGTCGCGCAAGCTCACGGAGGAAGCGGCGGCCCGGGCCTACTTCCGGATCGGCGCCTATTTCGGACTGGACTGGCTGCGCACGCACATCGAAGGCCTCGACGTTGCGGGCCACTGGCACGCGGTGGCGCGGGGCAGCCTGCGCGAGGCGCTGTTCGAGGTGCACCGCAACCTCGCGCAGGGCGTGCTCGAATCGTCGCGCCAGAGCGATCCGGGCAAGGCCGTCGAGCGCTGGCTCGACCGCCATCGGGCCGAGGCCGAGCACGCGCGGGCCGTCATCAACGACATTCGCGCACAGACGACGGCCATCGACTTCGCGTCGCTCTCCGTTGCCCTGCAGGCCGTGCGGCGGGTGTCCCTCGCCGAGGCGTGACGCGCGCCGCGCCCACCCGCCTGACAGTCCGCATTTCCGCGTCTGGCCGCCCCGGCCGCGGGTTGTTATAAACGAACCGTCCACCGCACCTTCGAAGGCAGCGCCCCCATGAGCACCGGCAAGCTTCTGCTCCTGCGCCACGGCCAGAGCATCTGGAACCTCGAGAATCTCTTCACGGGCTGGATCGACGTCGACCTGTCCGAGCAGGGCCGCCAGGAGGCCCTCGAGGCGGGCCGCCTGCTCAAGGCGGAAGGCATCGCCTTCGACATCGCCTTTACGTCCGTGCTGAAGCGGGCGATTCGCACGCTCTGGATGGCTCTCGACGAAATGGACCTGATGTGGCTGCCGGTCGAGCGGACCTGGCGCCTCAACGAACGTCACTATGGCGCGCTGCAGGGCCTGAACAAGACCCAGACGGTCGAGAAGCACGGTGCCGACCAGGTCAAGATCTGGCGGCGCAGCTACGACATCCCGCCGCCGCCGCTGCCCACGACCGATCCGGGCCACCCGCGTTTCGACCGGCGCTATGCAGGCGTCCCGGCCGGTGAACTGCCGTCGTGCGAATCGCTGAAGGACACGCTCGCCCGCGTGCTGCCGTTCTGGAATGCGCGCATCGCGCCGGAACTGCTCGCGGGCCGCAACGTGCTCGTCGCCGCCCACGGCAACAGCCTGCGCGCACTCGTGAAGATGCTCGACGGCATGAGCGACTCGGCCATCGTCGAACTCAACATTCCCACCGGCGTGCCCCTGCTGTACGAGCTCGACGCGGCGCTCAAGCCGCTCTCGAGCCGGTATCTCGGCGATGCCGAAGCCGTGAAGGCTCGCGCCGAGGCGGTGGCGAAGCAGACCGAGAAGAAGTGAATAGTGACTAGTGACTAGCGGATAGTGGAAGTAGAAGGCCGGCAATGGCCGGCCGCTTACTGTCCGGTCCTCTTCACTAGTCCACTATCCACTATTCACTAGTCACTTCCTACGTCAGGAACCCCCCGTCCACCACCAGGAACTCGCCCGTCACGTACGACGCGGCCGACGACGCGAGGAACACCGCGGCGCCGGCGATATCGTCGGGCTCGCCGACGCGACCGAGCGGGTGGGTGCCCAGGTAATGCTCGAGCTGCTTCTCGTCCGCGATCAGCGCGCCGGCGAATTTCGTGCGAATGAGGCCCGGCAGGATGGCGTTGCAGCGGATGCCGTGCGGACCGCACTCCTTGGCGAAGGTCTTGGTCATGTTGAGCACGGCACCCTTGGTGATCGAGTAGATGCCCTGCAGCGGCCCCGGTCGCACCGCGTTGACCGACGCCACGTTGATGATCGAGCCACCGCCCGTCTCGCGCATCATGCGGCCGGCCAGCACGGAGGCGTAGAAATAGCCGCGGATGTTGACGTCGACGGTCTTCTGGAAGGCGCCGGGATCGGTGTCGAGCACGTGGCCGTAGTAGGGATTCGTTGCGGCATTGTTGACGAGCACGTCGATGCGGCCGTACTCGTCCCTGATGCGCGCGAACAGCGACTGGAGCGCCTCCATGTCGCCGATGTGGCAGGCGATGGCCCGGGCCTTGCCGCCCGCGGCCTGGATGGCGGCCGCCACGGCGTCACACCCTTCCTGCCTGCGGCTCGAGACGATGACGTCGGCACCGTACTGCGCGTACGCCTTCGCGATGGCCTCGCCAATGCCGCGGCTCGCGCCGGTGACGAGCGCGACGCGCCCGGTGAGGTCGAACGAAACGCTCATTGCAGCCTCCAGTGCGCTCAGGATCAGCCGGCGCAGATGCGCCGCTTCGCGGCCGTATATTCATCGACCATGCGCAGGATCACTTCGCGCACGGGCAGTACGTCGTGGATGTTGCCGACGCCCTGGCCGCCGCTCCAGATGTCGCGCCACGCCTTCTTGTCCATGTTGCCGCCGGAGCCGAAATTCATGCGGGACTTGTCGGCCTCGGGCAGGTCGTCCGGGTCGAACCCTGCGGCGACGACGCTGTGGCGCAGGTAATTGCCCTTCACGCCGGTGAAAAGCGAGGTGTAGACGACGTCGTCGGAGCTCGAGTCCACCAGCATCTGCTTGTACTCGGGCAGCGCGTTCGCCTCGGTCGTGGCCAGGAAGCGCGTACCGATGTAGGCCATGTCGGCACCGAGCGCCTGCGCGGCCAGCACGTCGGCGCCGCTCGACATCGCACCCGCCAGGACGAGGGTACCCTGGAAGAACTCGCGGATTTCCCGCACCAGGGCAAACGGACTGGCGGTGCCCGCATGGCCGCCCGCGCCCGCGCAGACGGCGATGATGCCGTCCACGCCCTGCTCCGCGGCCTTGCGTGCGTGGCGCACGTTGATCACGTCGTGGAAGACCAGCCCGCCATAACCGTGCGCCGCCTCGACGATCTCGCGCGGCGGTCGCAGGCTGGTGATGATCAGCGGCACCCGGTGCCGGACGCAGGTCTCCATGTCCGCCATCAGGCGGTCATTGCTGGCGTGCGCGATCTGGTTGACGGCGAACGGCGCAACCTTCGCATCCGGGTTTGCAGCCGCATGGGCGCCGAGTTCGTCGCGGATGCGCGTGAGCCACTCGTCGAGCACGGGCTGCGGCCGCGCGTTCAATGCCGGGAACGATCCGACGATGCCTGCCTTGCACTGCTCGATCACGAGTTCGGGTGTCGACGCGATGAACAGCGGCGAGGCGATGACCGGCAAGCGACAGCCGGCCGGCGAATGCGGCGGGAACGGCCATGTGCGGTTACACCTATTCGTCGACGGCGATGGCCAGTTCGATGCCGTCGAGCGCGTCCGTGAAATCGACCTGGCAGCTCAGCCGCGATCGGCCCGGCTCGTAGTGCTGCAACTCGACCAGCAGGTCCTTTTCGTCGCTCTGCGGCGCGGGCAGCTTTTCCGCCCACTTCGGGTCGATGAGGATGTGGCAGGTGGCGCAGGAGCAGAGCCCGCCGCAGATCGCGGTGACGCCGTAATCGTAGTCGCGCAGCGTCTCCATGAACTTGACGCCCAGCCGCCCTTCGACCTCGTGGACGGCGCCATCGCGGTCGGTCACCAGCATCTTCGCCATGCTCACACCCGTGTCTTGTTATCGGCAAACGGCTCATTATTGCAGCGCAAGACCCGGCTTGCACGCCTGTGCAGGCTGGCGGCCAGCCGCGCCGTCCTTGCGCGCGCCAGGTCCGGATCCGCCAGGGTGTCGCGCCCCCGCAGGGCGGCCCGGTACCAGAGCCACTGCACATAGTCGAAGGCCCAGGCCGCCTGTTCCAGCCGCCCGAGCATCGACGGCAAGCCCCCCGGCCGCTGCATACGCGGCGGCGAAGCGCGCCCGTTGGCGGGCACTCAGTCCGTGCTGGCTCGCGTACGAGGCCAGGTCGAACGCCGGGTCGCCCAATCCTGCGTATTCCCAATCGACCAGCCAGAGCCGGCCGTTGCGATCGAACAGCAGGTTCAGCGGATTGAGGTCGTGGTGACAAAGCACGTGCCGGGGCCGCCCGTCCGCGCAAGGCGCCGAAGATGTCCGCCGCGGCCGCGTGGAGGCCCCCGTGGCCCCGCATCGGCGGCAGCGCAGCCTCGAGGTCCCGGGCCTGGCGCGCCGAAGTCCACGACCCGCAGGTCCTGCGGCGCGGCGATCGCGTGCAGCTGTGCGAGCGACCGCGCGACCATGGCCACGGCGCGCGCCCCGGCAACGGCAGTGCGCCGTCGGTCACGTCGATCCACTCCGTCACCAGCAGCCGCGCCTCGGCGTCACATGCGCAGAATGCGCGGCGCGAGACCGGCTGCAACGGCGACCTCGAGCACGCGATGCTCGGTGCGGTGATCGGCGCCGAGATCCTCGGTCGCTCGTCGCGCGAGCCGGACGAAGTGACTGCGGCCACCGGCTTCGGCACGCCAGCAGAAATTACTGAGCCCGCCGAGGACCGGCACCAGCGGCACCGACGCGAGCGTCGCGGTCGCTGCATGCGCCGCGAGCAAGGCGCGCAGCGCAGGCTCGGCTGCGGCCCGCGGGCCCGCGAGCAGGTCATGCGATGGCGGGTCGACGGCTCGCATCCAGCCACCACTCCCGGTAGCCGCGCATGGCCAGCACGGCGTAGATGACGAACAGCACCGCGGTCGCGTACAGGCCCTGCGTCCAGTACAGGCCGGCGGCCGCGAGGTCGAGCACGATCCAGTACAGCCAGTTCTCGAGGATCTTGCGCGCCACCAGCCACGTCGCCAGCACGCTGCCCCACGCGATCACCGCGTCGACGTACGGCAACAGCGCCGGACCGCCGGCGCGCGCGATGAGGGCCCCATTGAGGCCACTGACCGACGGCAATCGCTGCGAGGCCGATGAGATGCTGCGACGTCGTCCATCGCGATACCGGCAACGCAGGTCCCGACCCCGCCGCTCCCCAGGCGCGCCAGCCGTAGACCGACATCGCGACGTAGAAGACCTGCAGCGACGCCTGCATGACGAGCCCGGCGCGCGCGAAGATCACGAGGTACAGGACTGCGCTCACGATCGCGCATGCCCAGCACCAGGGATTCTGGCGGATCGCCAGCAGCAGGTAGCCCAGGGCCAGCACGACGGCCACCCATTCGACCGGACGAACCTGCGCAACGGCCGCGACGATGTGCTCGAGGTCCGTCAAGTCTCGTCCGAGGTCGGCTGGCCGCCGAGCACTTTCATGACGAACACGGCACGTCGGTCGCCCGCGAACGTCGTGCTCGTCTCCTCGGCCAGCGCCGCGAAGACGACTTCGTGTTCACCCGCGACCTGCGTGCTCATCGCGTTGGTCGTCACGCTGAGCCCGGCGTGCCGGTTGAGGCGGGCGATGAAGTCCTTGATCGGCGGGACGTAATCGCTGTCGAGCGGATAGAGGCTGATTTCCACGGCGGTGCGCATGTTCGTCTCCCAGGATTGCGTTGAGGGGTGCGCCGCTTACCAGCGCCATTGCAGCGTCAGGCCGACCAGCCGGCCGTCGCCGCGCTGGACGTACAGCTCGTTGGCATAGTCGGGCGGCTCGAGCCCGAAATAGAAGCCGCGCACGGCGTACGTCTCGTCGGTCACGTTGCGGGCCCACGAAAAAGCGGACCAGCGCGCCCGTGCGTAGCCAGCCTTGAGGTTGAGCAGCGTGTAAGCCTGCGAGCGCTGGTCGTGGCTCGTGTCGAAGTAGAACGCATCGACACCGGTCAGGTCGGCGCGCGCCATCCAACCGACCTCTCCGCCCCACTGCGCGGACAACGAATACTGGTAGCTCGGTGCATGGGCCTGCTCGCGGCCGTCGAGATTCCGGTCGCCGTAGGCGTAGTCGAGGTATTCCGTGTGCAGCAGCCCGAGCGAGGCGGCGAGCGTCCACCGTTCGAGGGGTTGCCAGGAGCCCGACGCCTCCAGGCCCAGGTTGCGGCCACGCGCTGCGTTGTCGGTGTAGAAGACATAGGTGAGCGGATCGCCCGGATCGAGCTGGAAGGACGCGGCAACCTGCTGCTCCTCGCGCCACATGCAGAAGACGGCGAGCTCCGCCTGCCAGCGCGCGGCGCGCATCGGCGAGCCGGGCGCCTGCTTCCAGGTTCCAGAGGTACTCGGGCTGGAACTCGCGGACGTCGTCGGGCACGTTCGCGCCGATGTTGAAGCCGCCCGCCTTGTAGCCCCGGCTCAACGTCGTGTACCAGCGCCCTTTCCCGAACGGGCCTTGCAGCGACAGCTGCCCGCCGAGCATCGTGTCGCGCGGATTGAAGCGGGTGTCGTCGGAATCCTCGTAACTGGCATCACGCGTCTCGACGCGCAGCCCCGCCGTCATGGACAGCCCGCGCGGCAGCGCCCACTCGGCCTCGCCGTAGGCCGCGAGGTTCGTCGCGGAGTATTCGGTCGTGAGCGGATCACGCTGCAGCTCGGCCGCGAAATAATCACGCTGCAGCGAGTTCTCGTCGAGGCGCAACAGGTACAGGCCGGTCACCCACTCGACCGCAGCCCCTGCGTTGCCCTCGAGGCGCAGGTCTTCGGTCAACGAGGTGCGCTCACGGTCGTACCTCGAGAAGTAGTCGTACGGCGCGTACTGGCCCCAGAAGGCATCGTTGCCCCAGTCACCGTCGAAGCTGTAGAGGCTGTCGGAGGCAGCGTAGGCGGTGGTGCTGCCCAGGCGATAGCCGCCCAGCGGGCCGTATGCGCGTGCCGAGAACCCGCGGGTCCGCTGCGCATCCTGCCCCGGGCGATCCGCTTGCGAACGCAGCGAGTTGTCGGTGGTGAAGGCGTCGAAGCCGTTGTCGAGATCCACGTACATCGCCGCGAGGTCGGCGCGCCAGTCCCCGCCGAGCACCAGGTGCAGCTTGCCCCGCAGCGTCACCTCGTCGCGGCCATTGGTGTCGTCGCGACCGAGATACACGTTGCGCATGAAGCCGTCGCCCTGGAAAGCCTGGGCCGCGAGCCGCCAGGCGGAACCGTCGGTACCGAGCGCACCACCGCCAGCGATGCCCGCGGACCACGTGTCGCCGTCCCCGGCCATGACTTCCGTATCGAGGCCGGCTGCCGGCGTCGCGTCGCGGGTCTTGACCTTGATCAGGCCGGCCAGTGCGTTGGCGCCGTAGCCCGTGCCTTGCGGTCCGCGCAGCACCTCGACCTGCTGCACATCGAACAGCGTAGCGGCCATGCCGACGCCGCTCAGGTCGATGTCGTCGATCAGGAACCCCACCGACGGATTGGGCGCGCCCTGGTACTGCTCCAGCTCGCCGATGCCGCGCATCTGGAAAAAACGCGGACGCGAGGTACCACCCGACCAGTTCAGGTTCGGCACGAGGCCGAGCACGTCCGCGAAGTGCTGGAGGCCGGCCGCCTCGAGCGTCGTTGCGGGCAGCACGGTGATGCTCGCGGGGATTTCGTCGAGCGTCTGCCGGCGCAACGAGGCGGTGACGACCACCTCCTCCAGTTCGGCTCCTGCTGCATCGCGAGGCGGCACGTCCGCGAGCGCAGCGGGCGACAGGCAGGCGAGCGCTGCAATCGAAGTCAGCCGCGCGCGCCGCGAGGCCCGTTCACGGTCCCGCCCATGGCATGACGACGGTCGACGGGATAACTGTGGCTGGCAAAGACCTGCTCCCTACGCCGGTATTAACCGGATCAGGTTCAACGGGTTCGTCGCTGAGCAGGGGCTCCCCGCCGGCGACATCTCAGGCCCATTCAGGCCACCCCAAGGTAGGCGCAAGTATACCGTGCAGGCCCTGCCGACAGACCCGAAATTGTTGACGGGAGGCACGCACTGGGGGCTAATGCGCATCTCCGTACCCTCTGGAACCGCTACAGAATGAAGTCGCAGCGCAAGTGCCGCCTGTTTCTCGTCGACGCCTTCACCCGCGACCGCTTCTGCGGCAATCCCGCCGCGGTCGTGCTCGATGCGGAGGTACTCGAGGGCGACGAGATGCGGCGGATCGCGCGCGAGCTCGGCGGCATGGAGGTCGCGTACGTCTTCCCTTCCGAATCGCCTGATCACGACGTCGAGATCCGTTTCTTCTCACCGCGCCGCGAGGTGACCTTCATCGGCCACGCGACCATCGCCGCGCACTACGTGCGGGCCATGGTCGACGGCGTACCGAAGGGCAAGGTGCGCCAGAAGTCGCCCTCCGGCATCGTCGAAGTCGAGATCAGCGGCGATGCGCCTGACCTGCGCGTGTCGATCGAGCAGACTCCGGCGACGTTCGGGCCCGCCGTGCCGGAAGAGCGCATCGCGCCCGTGCTCGACGCGCTGGGCATCAGCTCCGCGAGCCTGCATCCCGCCTGTCCCGTGCAGGTGATGAGCAAGGCCAACTCGCGACTCATGATCGGCCTGCAGTCGCCGGAGACGCTCGCGTCACTGCAGCCGAAGATGGACCAGCTCATCCACCTGACGCCGCACGTCGGTGCGGACGGGTTCTTCGTCTTCGCGGTCAACCCGGGGTCCGGGCCGACCACGACCGAGTCACGCATGTTCTGCCCCATGCTGGGCGTGCCGGAGGATCCGGTCAGCGGCAACGCGCACGGCATGCTGGGCGTCTACCTGCTGAACCACGGGCTGCTGACGGCGAAGAACGGCATTGCGAAGTTCGTCGGCCACCAGGGCCGCTTCGTCGACCGGCCGGGCAAGGTCGACGTGCAGGTCGTCTCGAGCGGCAAGCGCGCCACGAACGTCCGCGTGACCGGCGACGCCGTGGTCGTGTACGAGGCGTCGATCCCGCTCTGAGGTCCGTCAGCGACGGGCGCAGACCGGCGCGCGTCCGCGCCGCATGCGCAGCACGTTGCGGACGTAGTGCGGCAGGTCCTCGGAGTGGTGCGTCACCATGACCAGCGTCGCACCGCGGCGCACCGCCGCATCCAGCCGCGCACGCAGGCCGAGGCACGCGGTCGCGTCCAGCCCGTCGAAGGGTTCGTCGAGAAGGTAGACCCGCCGTGGCCTGATGAACGCCCGCGCGGCGAGCACGAGCCGCAACTGCCCGTAGGAAAGCTCTCGTGCCCGGCGGGCGGCGAGTTCCTCGATGCGCCACTCGCGCAGCGCGCGCTGCGTGCGACGGCGTTCCGCGGGCGTCGCCAATTCGATTGAGGCCGATGCTGTCGTGCAGGCCGGAGGTGACGATGTCGGCCACGGTACATCCCGTCGCCGAGTAGAGCGCCTGCAGCTCCGGGGACACCAGTCCCGCGGCGCGTTTCCACTCGTCGACGGCGGGCCAGCGGCGCAGGAGGCGGCCGCCGTGGGCAGGCCAGAGGTCGCCATACAGCAGCGACACGAACGTCGACTTGCCCGAGCCATTCGGGCCGCACACGTGCCAGTGTTCGCCGGGCGCGAGCGTCCAGTCGAAGGTGCCGATGACCGGACGTCCATCGCGATAGACGGCGGCTCGCTCGAGCCGCAGCAACGCCTGGCCCGGCAGTGCCCTGACCCGCGCAGTCGGACGTGACGTCGTGCGCCGGGTCGCCGCGATCCGGGGCTCGACACAGTTGCGGGTTGGCTGCGCCATGACCGGCCCGGCGTGCGCAATGGCGCCGTGGACGATGTGCGCGTGATGCGAGACCTGCGGAATCTCCGCGTCGGCGCGGCGGTGGCTGGTCAGGACCCAGGCCGTCTGCGCAGGCACCGCGCGCCGCAGCGCGCGCAGGAAAGCCTGCCTGCCCTTCCCATCGAGACCGTTCAATGCCTCGTCGAGCAGGAGCACGTCAGGCTCTTCGTACCAGCGCACGCGCCAGCAGGACGCGGCGGCGCTGGCCATAGGACAGGGTGCGGAACGGGCGCTCGGGCGAGCCCGCCAGGCCGACGCCGCGCAGCACTTCGTCGATCCGGCGCCGCTGCCCGACGGTCGATGGCTGCAACGGGAAATCCGAGTCGTCGAAACCCGTCAGCACCACCTGGGCGACGGTCAGGGTCGACTCGTAGCGGTCGTAGCGGTCCTGGCGTTCGGGCCCGAGGTAGGCGATGCGCCCGTGCGCCTCGAGCGGCTGCTGCTGCACCTGGCCGTCGGCGAAATGGTACGTCCGGGTTTCGCGGCCTGTCGGCGTGGGCCACAGGTCGCCGCGCAGCAGCTTCAGCAGCACGGTCTTGCCGGCGCCGTTCGCGCCGAACAGCAGCCAGTGCTGGCCTTCGCGCACTTCGAAGGTGGCGTCGCGCAGGGCCCAGTGCCGCCCGAGCCGGAGGCTGGCGCGATGGATTTCAATGCCGACCAGGCGCGGTACCGATTGCCGGCCCGGTCTCACCGCTCCCGCCATACCCACGTCTGCGCCGTCGGCGTCGGCGCGCTCTTCCTCGACGAGCTTCTGCAGGTGCGCGAGCAGTGAAAAGCGCGCAAGCCAGTGCAGTGCCACGGGCGTGTCGTCGTACACGCGGGGCAGCAACACATCGAGCGAGGCGGCCCCCTCCCTGCGCAATGCAGCGACGACCTTGTCTTCGCGCTTCGACCGGTGAGCGATGACGCGATCGATCTCGGCCGGCGGATCGAGGATCGCACCGCCGTGCCCCGGCAACAGCGCAGCCAGCGGCAGCGTCCGCAGCCGGACCAGGGACTGCAGGTACAGCCGCATGGAACCGTCCGGCGGCAGGATGACGACCGTCGAACCACTCATCAGGTGATCGCCCGTCAGCAACCAGCCCTGCTGCTCCAGCAGCAAGCACACGTGGTTCGAGGCATGGCCCGGGGTGTGCAGGACGCGCAGCGTACCGCCGCCCGCCGCAAGCACCTGGCCATCCTCCAGCGAACCGTCGGGAGCGTACGTCTCGTCCTGGTGACCGTCGTCGGGCGCAGTCCCGCCCCAGGACCGGGGCGCCGGTCAGTCGCTTGAGCGCGACGGCTCCCGGCGAGTGATCGGGGTGCGAGTGCGAACAGAGGATGGCGCCGATACGCCCGCCCGTCGCGCGGAGGATGCGCTCGATATGGGCGTCGTCATCCGGACCCGGATCGACGACCAGGCATCGATCACCGGTGCCGATCACGTAAGTGTTGGTGCCGGGGCCCGTCATCGGGCTCGGGTTGGGGGCGACGATGCGTTGCACGCCGTCACCCAGCCTGCTGGTGGCTCCGGTGATGGCGTTCGATCCCAGGTCAGCGTCTCGAAGCGGCATCATCGACTCGTCGCCTGCAAACAATGTTGCCCGGAAAGGCCCGCGGGGTTTGACTTTGCCCGCGTGGCAGTCTTTCATTCGGGGAACACACTGTCAAAACACGGGGCGAGTCATGGCGAGCGGGTCCGACCCCGTGGGCACCCTCGATGTTGCGCTGGCACACGCGCAACGTCTGCTGCTCGACTCGCGACCGGAACTGGCCATCGAACAGGCGCGGGAGATCCTCGCCGCGGCACCATCGCATCCCGGCGGCCCTGCTGATCCTCGGCAGCGCACTGCGCCAGGCACGACACACCGAAGCCGCACTCGAGACGCTCCGGCCCCTCGCCCTCAGCCAGCCGCGCTGGGCGGCGGCGAGCCGCGAGCTGGGTTTCGCACTGGGTGACGCCGGGCACGGCGAGGACGCAGTCGCCACGCTGCGCACGGCCGTGAAACTGCAGCCTGCCATGGCCGATGCGTGGCGCGCCCTGGGCGACCACCTCAATGCAATGGGTGACACGCAAGGCGCCGACGCCGCATACGCCAGTCACGTGCGGGCCTCGACCCGCGATCCGCGGCTGCTGGAGCCGGCCCTGGCACTCAGCGAAGGTCGCATCGCCGCGGCAGAGCCGCTGCTCCGCAGCCACCTGAAAAAGTACCCGACCGACGTCGCCGCCATCCGCATGCTCGCGGAGGTCGCGGCACGGATCGGGCGCTACGACGACGCACAGAACCTGCTGACACGCTGCCTCGAACTCGCACCCGGCTTCCATGCCGCGCGACACAACCTTGCCGTCGTGCTGCACCGCGACAACAAGCCGCGCGAGGCCCTGACGCAGATCGATCGCCTGCTGCAGGCGGAGCCCGACAGCCCCGGTTTTCGCAACCTCCGGGCCGCGGTCCTCGCGCGGATCGGGGAATTCGCGCAGGCGCTGGAACTCTATGAACGGCTGTTGCAGCAGTATCCCAGCCAGTCGAAGCTCTGGCTCTCCTACGGGCACGCCCTGAAGACGGCCGGGCGCCAGGCCGATGCGGTGGCTGCCTACCGCAACGCGTGGCGGCTCGAGCCCACGTTCGGCGACGCCTGCTGGAGTCTCGCAAACCTCAAGACGTTCCGCTTCGATGCGGCCGATCGCGCTGCAATGCGCCAGCAGGTCGAATCGCCGGCGTTCGGGCACGACGATCGGCTGCACTTTCACTTTGCGCTCGGCAAGGCGTTCGAGGATGAGAAGGCATACGCCGATTCGTTCCAGCACTACGCGGCTGGCAATCGGCTGCGCAAGCAGGCCGTGCCCTACGTGGCCGACGAGCTGACGGACCAGGTGCGGCGAACCACGGACCTGTTCACGCCCGGGTTCCTCGGCGCGCGGGCTGGCCAGGGCATGCCGGGCGCCCGACCCGATCTTCATCGTGGGGCTGCCCCGCTCGGGATCGACGCTGGTCGAGCAGATACTTTCCAGCCATCCGTCCGTGGAAGGCACGATGGAGCTGCCCGACGTGATCGGCATCGTCAAGGGCCTGAGCGGTCGCACGCGCCGCTCCGAGGCGACCGCGCTATCCCGAGATTCTTGCCGAACTCGGCGGCGACGAGCTGCGCGCACTCGGTGAACGTTACCTGGAGCAGACCCGGATCCAGCGCAAGACCCAGGCACCGTTCTTCATCGACAAGATGCCGAACAACTGGGCGCACGTCGGCCTGATCCACCTGATGCTCCCGAACGCGAAGATCATCGACGCGCGCCGCCACCCGCTGAGCTGCTGCTTCTCCAACTTCAAGCAGCATTTCGCCCGCGGCCAGAATTTCACGTACTCGCTCGACGACCTCGGCCGCTACTACGCGGATTATGCCGCCCTGATGGCGCACTTCGACTCGGTGCTGCCCGGCCGCATCCACCGCGTGTTCTACGAGCGCATGGTCGACGACACCGAGACGGAGGTCCGCCGTCTGCTGGAGTATTGCGGATTGCCCTTCGACGCGGCGTGCCTGCGCTTCTACGAGAACGACCGTGCCGTGCGCACTGCGAGTTCCGAGCAGGTGCGGCAGCCGATTTACCGCGATGGCGTCGACCAGTGGCGCCATTACGAGCAGTGGCTCGAGCCTTGCGCAGCGCACTGGGCCCCGTGCTCGAGGCCTATCCGGCGTCGCCCACGATCGACTGATTTTCTACAAGATCCCCGGCAGCGGGGCATTCACAGAGGGAGTTCGAAAACAATGACCCGTAGCCGTAAACGCAAACTGCAGCGCCTGCAAGGCGGCAGGCAGGGGAGCCTGCGCGCGTTCGCCGCCAGCGTCCCCACGCTGCTGGCCGGGATGTCTGCCGCGTACGCCCAGACCACCGCGGGAGGCCTCGAGGAAATCGTGGTGACCGCGCAGAAACGCACGGAAGACATCCAGTCCGTGCCGATCAGCATCCAGGCACTCGGCGCGCAGAAACTCGAAGAGCTGAACGTCCAGCAGTTCGAGGACTACGTGAGATTCCTGCCGAGCGTCTCCTACCAGACGCTCGGCCCGGGCTTCGCCCAGATCTACATGCGCGGGGTCGCGAGCGGAGGCGATGGCAACCACTCCGGCCCCTCGCCGAGCGTCGGCATCTACCTCGACGAGCAGCCGATCACGACGAACCAGGGCGCCCTCGACGTGCACCTGTACGACATCGAGCGGGTCGAGGCGCTGGCGGGACCGCAGGGCACGTTGTACGGCGCCAGTTCCCAGTCGGGCACGATCCGCATCATCACCAACAAGCCGGACCCGTCGGCATTCAAGTCGGGGTACGGGCTCGAGGTGAACTCGGTCGACCACGGCGGCATGGGCTACGTCGCGGAAGGCTTTGCCAACCTGCCGATCAACGATCGCACCGCGGTTCGACTCGTCGGCTGGCATCGGCACGACGCGGGCTTCATCGACAACGTGTACGGCGAACGCACGTTCCCGTCCTCTGGCTACACCGTCAACAATGCCAGCCGGGTCGAGGACGACTACAACGAAGTCGACACGACGGGCGCACGCGCAGCCCTGAAGGTCGACCTGAACGACACCTGGACCGTCACTCCCCAGGTGATGGGCCAGAAGCAGGTCGCGAACGGGATCTTTGCCTACGACAAGACGGTGGGCGAACTGCAGGTCTCGCACGGCTATCCCGAGAAGTCGGACGACCGCTGGGTGCAGGCTGCGCTCACCGTCGAGGGCAAGATCGGCAACTTCGACCTGATCTACGCCGGCTCCTACCTGAAGCGCGACGTCGACTCGGAGTCGGACTATTCGGATTATTCCTTCTGGTACGACACGCTGTACGCCTATGGCAACTACTGGTACGACAACAACGGCGACCTGATCGACGACCCGTCGCAGTACATCCAGGCCAAGGACCGCTACGACCGTACCACGCACGAATTGCGCATTTCCTCGCCCGCCGAGAACCGCTGGCGCTTCGTCGCGGGCGCGTTCATGCAGGATGCCAAGCACGACATCGAGCAGCGCTACAAGATCAACCACCTGGCCGACCAGCTGTCCGTCACCGGATGGCCCGATACCATCTGGCTGACGAAGCAGGAGCGCGAGGACAAGGAGTGGGCCCTGTTCGGTGAATTCAGCTTCGATTTCACGGACAAGCTGACCGGCACCGCCGGCGCGCGTTACTTCAACACCGACAACTCGCTCGAGGGCTTCTTCGGCTTCAGCGAGCAGACGGGAATCAACCAGGGCACCGACTACGGTGAACTCTCCTGCCCGGGCGGCAACGCCTCGGCCCCGGATTTCAACGGCGCACCCTGCAAGGTCTTCGGCCGGACGACTTCGGAGAACGACTACACGCCGCGCGTGAACCTGACCTACAAGTTCACCGACGACAAGATGTTCTACGCGACGTATTCGGAAGGCTATCGCCCGGGCGGCATCAACCGCAAGGGGACGCCACCGTACAAGGCCGACTGGCTCACGAACTACGAGGTCGGCTGGAAGACGATGCTGCTCGACAACCGGGTGCGCTTCAACGGGGCCATCTTCCGCGAGCAGTGGGACGACTTCCAGTACCAGATTCTCGGCTCCAACGGCCTGCGCGAAATTGTCAACGTCGGCCAGGCGCAGATCGACGGCATCGAGATGGACGTGACCTGGGCCGCGACGGAGCACCTCGAGCTCTCCGGCGGCCTGTCTTACCTCAACTCGGAACTGACGCAGAATTTCTGCGGGTTCACCAATCCGGAGACCGGCGAGCCCGAGACGCGCAATCCCTGCCCGAAGCCCGTCTACGACGATAACGATGTGCTGACCGGCTACGAGGACAAGGCGCCGGAAGCACCCACGGGCACGCCATTGCCGGTGACGCCCGACTGGAAGGGCAACCTCACCGCCCGCTACACGTTCAACTTCGCCGAGTTCGACAGCTACGTGCAGGGCGCGCTCGTCTACGTCGGCGATCGCCGCACGGACCTGCGCGACCACGAGAACGCGATCTACGGCGACATGCCCAGCTATTCACTGACCGACCTTGCCACCGGTCTCGGCCGCAATGGCTGGAATGTCGAGCTGTTCATCCGCAACGTGTTCGACGAACTGGGTGAACGGGCGCGTTACATCGAGTGCGGCGAAGACGTCTGCGGCCCGCAGGTCTACGTCGTGCCCGTGCAGCCGCGCACGATCGGGATCAGGTTCTCACAGAGCTTCTGAAGCGTACGGTCATCGCCAGGACGGCACGACGAGGACGGGCCCTTGGGGACCCAGGCGTTCGGTTAGGGTATTGAAACTCTAACCGCTTGCAACGAAATCCCCCCTGAGCCTGGCGCTCTGGGGGGATTTTTCTTGTCGGAGATTTCTCCGTCGCCCGAAAGCGGACGCTCAAAGTCCAACTTGAGGCGCCGGCGTAACGCGACCCACGGAGCGAACCGGCAGGCGCAGCTTGCCGGCCGTCCGCTCGAAGTTCCTGGCCCGCGCCGCACACGTGCGAAGCGCGGTCAGTGCTCCAGGCCGTCGTTGTATTTCAGGTCACCTTTCGCACCGAGCAGCGCCGGCGTGGCCGTCGTTGCAGGCAGCATCCGGCTTCGATCCAGCACGCGATCCAGTTCGGCCAGCGCGTCGCCGCCCCTCGCCGGGGCGCCCTTGCCGAGCACGAAGTCGGCCAACTCGCTCCGCGTCACGTCGACGTGACGCGCGCCCCGGGAGGCGACCGGGGAGATCACGAGTACGCTGTTGCGGAGCTGGACCTGCCTGATCTGAGGGTCGCCCTCGGCTGCGACAGTGAAGACCAGACGCTGGCCCTCGGCCTTGCGCGGATCGACGAGGTAGCGAACGAACTGCAGGTTCTGGTCGAGGGAGGCGCTCGCCAACTGGTCGGCGCGCGGCGTATTCAAGAACGTCCGGATCGCATCCAGCGTGACCGGCTGCCCCTGCATCAGGAGCTTGCCCTCCATCTGCAGCGCCTCCGTGATGTAGAAGCCCCGCGCGTTGGCGGAGTCAGTGCGTTGACCGAGGGCGCGGGCGGCCGTCGCGCGCGTCTTTTGGGCCGCCGCATCGGCGGGGTCCAGCGTCAGCAGCATCGAGGTGAGCTTGAGCCCCCAGCGCCAGCCGGCGAACCCGCCGTCGGCGACCGCCTGCGTGGCCATCTTCTGCACCGCGGCGCGGCCGCCCATCGCCTGCACCGTGCGTTCCGCTTCTTCCCGGACCGACAGCGGATTGATCTGGTAGACGTCGCCGTCGAACCAGCCGAGGTTGCCGTTGTAGACCTGCCGAACGTGACTCTCGACCTGCCCGTACGCCTCGCGCCCTTCGCGCAGGCGGCGCGGCATGTACAGCGTCTCGGCCGCCTCCCGGGGGCCGAGGCCGCTGGCGATCAGGCGCAGCGTCTGGTCGTGGATGATCTGCACCGAGTCGACGGAGCGCTCGACCGCCTCCCGCACGGCCTTCTCGCCCTTGTGCGTCGGCCCGTGGATGTCCAGCAGGATCTCCGCGTTCTTGGACTCGACCCAGCGGGCGTCATTGACCAGGATCTCGGGATTTCGATACGTGCCGCCGCGCAGCGTGTAGATGTTGAAGATGGTGTCGATCACCAGGAAGTTGGTCACGAGCAGGCGCCGCTGCGGGAAATAGAACGCGACGCTGTCCGTCGTGTCCGTGCGAGCTGGCGCGACCTGGACCGGCTCGCCGGCGATCACGACGTCAACGACCTTGCCGTCCGGGAAGAGCTTCGTCGGCGGTTGGTAGCTCGACACGGCCAGGAACTTCTCTGGCGTGAAACTCATCGCGTTCGGGAACGCGTCGGGACCCGTCGTGGGATGAAAGACGCCGAACTGCGCGATCGCTCGTGACTGGAGGACGCCGCCCAGGACGTCGACCCTGCCGGAGGCGCTGCGATTGCGGTCCAGGTACTCGTGCCCCCACACCTCGGTGCCATCGTCCAGCCAGGCGCCTGTCCCGTCGGCGTAGTGCCAGTGGGTGAGCAGGATGGCGGTGACCTTGATCTTGTGACCGAGCGTCTGCTCGAGCGTCGCGCGCATCTCCGCGGCGGTCTGGGTGGAATCGCCCGTGTCGACGACGATCCATCCGTTCGGCGCTTCGATGGCGAAGCTGTGCGCGATGCCCCAGCCGCGCAGGGCGTACACGCCTGGGGCGACCTGCTCGGCGACTTTCGAATCCGTAATGCCCATTCGCGCGTTGGCGGTGAGCGCTGTGTCGGTCGTGATGACTCCGTTAGGACCGGTGACCGTCTCCATGGTCAGCGACCGGCTGCTCCAGGATGCCGCCGGTTGTGCGGCGGCGCGGTCCGCCGACTGGGCGCGGGCGGCGAGCGACGGTGCCAATGCAGTTGATGCACAGGCCAGGATCAAGAGAATACGGTTGGTCAAGGCTGGTCCCTCAGGGTTCGGCACACGCGACGCGTCACTGCGCGCTCTCACGGCAGCCAGATACCACGGCCCCGGGGTGCACTTTGCACAAAATGGTACAGTCGCTATCGATATGACCAAGTCCAGCGGTGCGACCGTCGAATCCTGCTTCCCGATCCGTGGGTGGTTCGCGGACTGCCCGCCGCGCTTCAGGCGCGAGTTCCTCGCGCTGGGGCGCCCGAAGTTCTACGCAGCCGGCAGCGTGATTTATCAGGCGGACGAAGTCGGGCAGGACGTCTTCGGTATCCGCTCCGGTGTGGTCACCTTGCAGGGCAAGTTCACCCATCCGGACGCGGTGCTGCTGCACATGCTGCGGCCCGGAGAATGGTTCGGCACCGTGCCGGTGCTGCTCGAGCGGACTCGACGCGTCACCGCCGTCGCGAGAACCGACGTGGATCTCCTGCGCGTTCCGGGCGACGAGCTGCGGGCACTGCTTCGACGTCGCCCGGAGTGGTCCGTCGAGCTCGGGCGCGAACCGATCTACAGCATGGACCTCGCCATGCAGATCGCTGCCGACCTGCTGATCCGCGATGCCGCGGCGCGCTGCGCGGCCGTCCTGCTGCGGCTGGCGGGCCGGCGTTGGGCGTCGGGTCCGGATGCAGGCCTGCCGTCCGCAATCCCGGCTTCGCAAACGGAGCTCGCGATGCTGAGCAACGTCTCCAGGAATACGTTCAGCCGCGTGGTGCGAGAGTTCTCGAGCCGTCGACTCGTGACCCTCGACTACAGGTCGCTGACCGTGAACGACCCTGCGCGACTGCGTGACGTCGCGGATACCGGCTGAGAACGCGCCGGGATTCTCGAGCAGCGACTGCAGTTGGCACGCCCCTCGTACGACTGCTTGTGGCCGAAATGCGACCTGGCCGAACGTCTGCTTCTTGACCCAGTTCCATCGCCTGGCCAATGCATCCAGCGATAGGACAACGAAAAAGGCCCGTTTCGACCGGAAGTTGCCCAGCCAGGGTCCAGCCAACACTTTGTTAGACCGGTCAGCCTTGCGGGCCCGTCTTTTTTCGCATGACGGCTGCGCGGACAGGCGATCAGAGCGCGAACGTGAACCGCGCGCCGTAGGTCCGCGGCGGCTCGATGAACGCCACGCCGTACGGCCCGAACTGTCCCGTGGTCGTCGCCGCGAGCACGGGCTGGTCCTCGATGTTCTTGATCCAGAGCCCGATGCTCCAGCGGTCATCGCCCGAGTAGTACGTCACCGCGGCGTCGGTCTTGAAGTACGCCTCCTGCTCGGTGCCGCGATTCTGGGCGAACGTCCCCCAGAACGAGTCCTCGTACCGGGTCTCGACGCGGGCGCGGACCCTGCCCGAGGCAACCGCGAAGTCGTGCTGGTAGCCCGCCGACACGGTCCACTCCGGCGCGTACTGCAACGGGTACCCGCCGAAATCGCGCTGCGGGAGCCCGATGTTCACGCTGTCGGGAACCACGAACTCGTCGTATTCGGCATCGAGGTACCCGATCGACAGGTTGAGACGGCCGTCCTCGACCGGCTGGAACAGGACGTCGAGCTGGTTGCCGTAGATGCCGGCCTTCTCCGCGTTGAAGGTCGTGAGCAGGAAGGTGTTGAAGTTGAACGACTGCACGAGCAGGTCCGCGTAGTCGTAGTAGAACATTTCGTCGTTGACCTGCAGCCGATCGTCGAGGAAGCGGCTCTTGAAGCCCGCGGTGTAGGCGATCATCGTCGCGGAATCGACGAGGTTCGACTGCGTCTCCGTCGCCGGGAACATGTTGTAGGTGCCGGGCTGGTAGCCCGTCTGGATCGTCCCGTACAGCATCACGTCGGCACCGAGGTCGGCCTCGACGCCGAGCTTCCAGTCGAGCTGGTCGTAGCTTTCGTCGGCCGCATACGGCGTGCCGTCCGCAGTCATGCCCTCGCCTTCGCGACTGTCCCAGCTGTAGCGGCCGCCCGCGACCAGCCGCAGGGTCTCGGTGACCGAGTACGTCGCCTCGCCGAATGCCGCGTAGCCCTCGAGGCGGTTCGCCGAAATCTGCGCGAGCGGGAACGGTTGCGACGTGTTGGTGAAGGTGAAGAAGTCGCCGCTGTTGCGCACGTTGTACGCATACAGCCCGCCGAGCCACTGCAGCCGCGAGTCGCTGTCGCTTGCCAGCCGCAGTTCCTGCGTGACCTGGTTGTAATGCGCCGTCAGGTTGGCGCCGACGTTCTCGAGCCAGTACTGGCCGTCCCAGTCGAGCCAGAAATAGGACGGCAGGTACGTGAGCGTCATGCCGTCGAGGCGCCAGTCGAGCTGCGCGCCGACGACGAAGCTCTCGTAATCGTTCGGTGACGCCGTCGGCGCACCCGGGTCGATCCGGTCGTCCCACGGGTCGTCGTGGTCGTACGCATTCGGGTCGCCGTCGAAGGTGCCGCCGTTGTAGCCGCGGCGCACGAGGTTCGGCGAATAGCCGTCCTTCTTCGCCCCGTGCATCCAGACGTAGAGATCCACCGCATCGTTCGGCTGGTACAACGCCGACAAGACGTGCCGCATAGTCCTGCTTCGAGTCCGCGCCCGTCTCCTGGTAGCCGTCGTGATCGATGTAGTCGAAGGCACCGCGCAGCGCCAGCGTGTCGCTCACCGGCAGGTTCTGGACCAGCGTGCCGTGCACCAGCGAGTAATTGCCCACGTCGAGCACGCCGCTCGTGGCGAGTTCCTGCGTCGGGCGGTTGAACTCGACGTTGACCGTGCCGCCGAGCGCCGCCCGGCCGTACAGCGTGCCCTGCGGGCCCGGCAGCAGTTCGACGCTGGCGATGTCGAACAGGCCGACGCTCGTGCCCTCGCGAGGGATGTAGACGCCATTGAAATTGAATGCGGTCGGCGGTTCGATGTTCGGCAGGTCGAGCGTCGAGCCGACGCCACGGATGTAGATCTCGGTGGACGCACCCTCCGCCTGGAAGCGCACGGACGGCATCAGGTTCTGCACGCCGCGGATGTCGTAGGTACCGGCACTGACGAGCACGTCGCCCGCGATTGCAGTGATCGCGGCGCCGGTCTTCTGCAGGTCCTCGGTGATCTTCCCGGCCGTGACCGTGATGGTCTCGAGGCCGGCGCCCTCGCCTGCTGCCGCGGCATCGTCCGCGAGCGCGAGTGCCGGATACAGGGACAGGGCGATGGCTGCCCGCAACGACATCGATCGGAGGTTCACGTGATTCATCGTCCGCTCTGAGGCCGGCCACGGGGTCGGGGCCGGCGGTTTGTTCCATGCAAGGGTCAGGTCTGGCGCGGCCGGAGGGATTCGAACCCCCGACCCTCAGGTTCGAAGCCTGATGCTCTATCCAACTGAGCTACGGCCGCGCGAAGGTACCTGGATTCTACCGTCACTTCATCGTTGGCATGACGAATTGCGCGCTTTCGCGACGCGCGGCAGGCCAGCGCGAGGTCACGGTCTTGAGCCGCGTGTAGAAGCGCACGCCGTCGGGGCCGTGCACGTGCAGCGGCCCGAACAGCGAGCGCTTCCAGCCGCCGAACGAGTGGAACGCCATCGGCACCGGGATCGGGACGTTGATGCCCACCATGCCCGCCTGCACGCCCTGCGTGAACGTCCGCGCCGCTTCGCCACTCGCCGTGAAGATGGCCGTGCCATTGCCGAACTCGTGGTCATTGACCAGTTGCAGCGCGGCGGCGAGGTCCGGGACGCGCACGACGCAGAGCACGGGACCGAATATCTCTTCCTTGTAGATGCGCATCTGCGGCGTGACGGCGTCGAACAGGCACGGGCCGATGAAGAAGCCCTGCTCGTGACTCCTGACGCGCAGGCCACGCCCGTCGACGACCAGTTCCGCGCCTTCCTGCACGCCGAGGTCCACGTAACCAGTCACGCGCTGCAGGTGCTCGCGCGTCACCAGCGGACCCATCTCGACGCCTTCTTCGAGTCCCGAGCCGACCTTGAGGACAGCGAGCTGGTCGCGTACCGCTGCGATCAACGGCTCGGCCGCGTCACCGACCGCGACGGCGACCGAGATTGCCATGCAGCGCTCGCCGGCCGAACCGTACGCCGACCCGACCAGTGCGCTCGCGGCGTTCCCCGTGTCGGCATCGGGCATGACCACCATGTGGTTCTTCGCGCCGCCGAGCGCCTGCACGCGCTTGCCGTGTGCGGAAGCCGTGCGATAGATGTACTCGGCCACGGGCGTGGAGCCCACGAAACTCACGGCCGCGACGCGCGGATCGGTCAGCAGCGTGTCGACCGCTTCGCGATCGCCGTTGACGACGTTGAAGACCCCGTCGGGCAGGCCGGCTTCCCGCAGCAGCTCGGCCACGCGCAGCGGGCAGCTCGGGTCCTTCTCCGAGGGCTTGAGCACGAAGGTGTTGCCGCACGCGATCGCGACGGGGAACATCCACATCGGCACCATGGCCGGGAAATTGAAGGGCGTGATGCCGGCGCAGACGCCGACGGGCTGGCGCAGCGACCAGCTGTCCACCCCCGTGCCGACGCTCTCGCTGAACTCGCCCTTGAGCATCTGCGGGATGCCGCAGGCGAACTCGACGACCTCGGTGCCACGGACGACTTCACCGCGGGCATCGGCGAGGACCTTGCCGTGCTCGACCGTGATCAGCCGGGCCAGCTCGTCCGTATGCTCCTCGAGCAGCGCCTTGAAGCGGAACATGATCCGGGCCCGCTGCAGCGGCGGCGTGGCGGCCCAGGCGGGCAGCGCGGCCGCGGCAATCTCGATCGCCCGGCGGGTCTCCGCCTCGCTGGCATAGGCCACGTGTCCGCGCAGCGCCCCGGTCGCAGGATCGTAAACCGGACCCTTGCGGCCCGAGGCGCCCGCCACCGCCCTGCCGGCCAGGAAATGGCCCAGTTCGAATCCGGCCTGCGGGACTGTGGCGGCGTCGGGGGCGGGGGCGCTCATGGGTACGATCCTGGCGATGGGTAGGCCGAACGGAGGGCGCATTGGACACGATCGCCCCGCGACTGCCAATAGGCGCGAAATGGCGGGCGTGAGGTATAGTTTCCGCCCCCTGCGGCACCGGCCGCATCACCGCCACGAGGTCCCGCCTCCATGAAGATCCTGACCATGCTCGGCATCGTTCCTGTCCTGCTGGCGATGAGCGCCACTGCCGAGGCTGCCTGCGTCTATCCGCAGGCGCCGCAGTCGCTGCCGAACGGCAGCAAGGCGACCGAGGCCGACATGAAGGCGGCCAATGCGCAGGTGAAGGAGTATTCGAAGACCGTGCAGGAGGTCTACCTGCCGTGCCTGGAGCAGGAGAAGAACGAAGCGGTCGCCGCCCTGGACAGCACGGACGCGGAATACGCGGCCAAGAAGGCCTCGATCGAATCGATCCAGGCCAAGAAGCACAATGCCGCCCTCGACGAACTGCAGGCGCTGGCCACGCGCTGGAACAGCGAGATCAAGGCCTTCAAGGAAAAGGCCGCGAAGTAGGCCGCTCGCCAGGCATGGCAACGGGGACCCGACCTGCCGAATCCGGCGGAGGCCGAGGCACTCGTCCGTGACCGGGTGGTGCCGTTACCGGTGGAATCGCGGCCGCTGGTCTCACTGGCGGGTGCGGTGCTGGCCCAATCGGTGCGCGCGGAGCGGGACCAGCCACCGTTCGATCGCGTCACGATGGACGGTGTCGCCCTCGCCTCGCAGGCGTGGCGCGAAGGGCGCACGAGCTTCCGGATTGCCGGCACGCAGGCGGCCGGCACGCCGCCGCTGACTCTCGACGACACGGCGGACTGCATCGAAGTCTCGACCGGCGCCGTGCTGCCCGCGGGCAGCGATTGCGTGATACCGGTGGAGTGGCTGGTGGTCGAGGAGGGCCTCGCCACGCTGGGTCCGGATGCTGCCGTCGAGCCGTTCCTCAACGTGCACACGCGCGGGCTCGATTGCCGCGAGGGCGACATGCTGCTCGCGCGCGGCACGCGCATCGGCGCGCCCGAACTCGCGGTACTGGCGTCCGCGGGGCTGTCGCGGGCAATGGTGCGTGCCGATCCGCGGATCGTGATCGTAGCGACGGGCGACGAACTCGTCGGCCCGGACGAACCGATCGCGGCGTGGCAGGTCCGGCGCTCGAACAGCGCGGCGCTGCGCGGTGCGCTGAACCTCCGCGGCTACCAGCGCATCGCGGAAGATCACTTGCCGGACGACCACGCAGTCCTCGCGAAACGTCTCACGACGCACCTGGCCACGCATGAAGTCGTGATCCTCTCCGGAGGCGTGTCGATGGGCCGCTTCGATCACGTGCCGAGCGTGCTGCGCGAACTCGGCGTCGTCGAGGTGTTCCACAAGGTCGCACAGCGCCCGGGCAAGCCGATCTGGTTCGGCATCGGCCCTGCCGGGCAGACGGTCTTCGGGCTGCCGGGCAACCCGGTCTCGGCACTGGTCTGCCTGTTGCGCTACGCGGTGCCCGCCTTGCACGCGATGGCCGGTGCGAGCCCGCACGCACCGGAGTACGTGCCGCTCGGCGCCGCGTTCGCAGTCAGGCCGGCGTTATCGCTGTTCCTGCCCGTCGTGGTCGAGCGCAGCCCGAGCCTCGGGCCTGGTCGCGATGCCACGGCCGACGCGCGGGTCCGGGGACTTCATTTCCCTGCTCGGTACGGACGGGTTCGTCGAATTGCCGCCCGGGCCGCGGGAAATTGCTGCCGGCCACCTGGTGCCGCTGTATCGTTGGTAGCAGCGAACCCGGGGGGAGTCATGTCCGTCTCCAGACTCGACCGCGCACCAGTATTGCGTGACCAGCTCGGCCGGCCGATCCACGACCTGCGCATCTCGGTCATGGACCGCTGCAACTTCCGTTGCCCGTACTGCATGCCGCAGTCGACGTTCCACGAGCGGTACCGGTTCCTGCGCTCGGCGGAACGGCTGACGTTCGAGGAGATCGTGCGCCTCGCCCGGCTCGCGACGAGTCTCGGCGTGCGCAAGGTGCGCCTGACGGGCGGTGAACCCCTGCTGCGCAGCGGCTTGCCCGACCTGGTCGGTGAACTCTCGGCGCTCGAGGGCATCACCGACCTCGCGCTTGACCACGAACGGAATCCTGCTCGAGCAGCATGCCGCCGAACTGAAGAGCCAGGGCCTGCAACGGGTGACGGTCAGTCTCGATTCGCTCGACGAGCACGTCTTCACCGAGATGAGCGGCGGTTTCGGCGGGCTCGGCACAGGTCCTGGACGGGATCCGGGCCGCGCTGGATGCGGGCCTGCAGGCCGCTCAAGGTGAACGCCGTCGTGCAGCGCGGCCGCAACGATCACACGGTGCTCGACCTGCTCGAGCGCTTCCGCGGCACCGACGTCACGGTGCGCATGATCGAGTTCATGGACGTCGGCAACCGCAACGCCTGGGAGCCGGGCATGGTGGTGCCGTCGGCCGAACTGCTCGAGCGCATCCGCGCGCGCTGGCCCGTCAGCCCGCAGGCGGGCCAGTACCGCGGCGAGGTCGCCGAGCGCTACGTCTACGACGACGGCTCCGGCGAGATCGGCTTCGTGTCCTCGGTGAGCGCGCCGTTCTGCGGCGACTGCCACCGGGCGCGACTTTCTTCCGAAGGCGTGCTTTACACCTGCCTCTTCGCGACGCAAGGTGTCGACCTGCGCTCGCCGCTGCGTGCGGGCGCGACCGACGCCGAACTGCTGGAACTGATGCGCACTGCCTGGGCCCGGCGCATCGACCGGTACAGCGAACGGCGGCAGGAGCTGCGCCAGGGCGAGTCGCCGCTGGTCAAGGTTGAAATGCATTACATCGGTGGATGACCCTGGATGAATGAACTGAGCCACGTGGACGCGCAAGGCCGACCCACCATGGTGGACGTCGGCGAGAAGGCCGTCAGCCAGCGTACGGCCGTCGCCGAGTCGCGCGTGCAGTTCCCGCCCGCAGTCGCGGCACTGCTGCGCGAGCGCCAGTTCGCGACGGCCAAGGGGCCGGTCTTCCATACCGCGATCATTGCCGGCGTGATGGCGGCCAAGCGCACGCACGAGCTGATCCCGTTCTGCCATCCGCTCGGCCTCGAGCGTTGCGAGGTCACGATCACCATGGACGGGGACGTCGCCGTCGTGCGTTGCTCGGTCGGCGTCCACCACAGGACGGGCGTGGAGATGGAGGCGCTGACGGGCGCCAGCATCGCCGCGCTGACCATCTACGACATGTGCAAGGCTCTTTCGCACGAGATCGTGATCGCCGCGACGCGGCTCATCGCGAAACAAGGCGGCAAGAGCGATTTCCAGGCCGGCCTCACTGACCCGAACCGTCCACATCCAGTATTTCGCGGTGTTGCGGGAACAGGCGCAGTCGCGGCCAGGAAACCCGGCAGACGACAGCGAGCGACTCCGGCCGAGCTCTACGAGGAAGTGCGGGCGCAGCACGGCTTCACGCTGCCACGGTCGATGCTGCGAGTGGCGGTGAACGACGAGTTCTGCGACTGGTCCACCGCGCTGCAGCCGGGTGACAGCGTCGTCTTCATCCCGCCCGTCGCGGGGGGATGATGCAACCGTTCTCGTTCAGCGACGGACCGATCGACACCGACGCCTGTCGCGCCGCGCTGGCAGACCCTGCGAGCGGTGGATACGCGAGCTTCGAAGGCTGGGTGCGGGACCACAACGAGGGGCGGCCGGTCCGGCACCTCGAATACGAAGCCTTCGCCCGGCTGGCGCTGCGCGAGGGCGAGCGGATCGTGGCGGAAGCGATCGAAAAATTCGGCGTGCGGCGCGCGGCGTGCGTGCATCGGATCGGCGACCTGGCGCATCGGCGACATGGCGGTCTGGGTGGGCGTGAGTTCGCCACATCGCGCCGAGGCGTTCGCGGCGTGCCGGTACATCATCGACGAGGTGAAGCACCGCCTGCCGATCTGGAAGAAGGAGCATTACGTCGACGGTGACTCCGGCTGGGTCAACTGCGAACGCTGCGCGCATCCCGGGCAGGATCCTGTCACCCCCGACTATTCCCGGCAGATCGCACTGCCCGAAGTCGGAGTGGACGGCCAGGAGCGCCTGGCTCGCGGCTCGGCGCTGGTCGTGGGCGCGGGCGGCCTGGGCGTGCCGGTGCTGCAATATCTTGCCGCGGCGGGCGTCGGCCGCATCGGCATCGCCGACGGCGACGTCGTCGAGGCGAGCAACCTGCATCGCCAGCCGTTCTATGGAGCGGCCGACGTGGGCCGACCGAAGGCGCAGGCTGCGGCCGCGCAGATCGCGCGACTGAATCCACAGGTACGCGTGGAGGTTCTGGGCGAGCGCGCATCCTCGCGGAACATCGCCGACTGGCTGTCCCGTTACGACCTCGTCGTCGACTGCAGCGACAACTTCGCAACCAAGTTCCTGGTCAACGATGCCGCCGTGGGCCTGGGCAAGCCGGCCATCTTCGCGAGCGTCTACCAGTACGAAGGCCAGCTGCAGGTGTACCTGCCACGGGACGACTC
The DNA here is from genome assembly GCA_963789375.1 of uncultured Gammaproteobacteria bacterium. Taxonomy (GTDB): domain Bacteria; phylum Pseudomonadota; class Gammaproteobacteria; order Steroidobacterales; family Steroidobacteraceae; genus RPQJ01. The sequence continues at coordinate 118,215 of CAWBKN010000008.1, forward strand.
GCCGTGCCTGCGGTGCCTGTGGCCCGAAGCGCCGCGCGACGGTCTCGTCGGCAATTGCGCGCAGGCCGGCGTGCTCGGCCCCGTGCCCGGGATTCTCGGTGCGATGCAGGCGATGCAGGCGCTCAAGATCCTGCTGGGACTGCCGGCGGACACGCGAGGGGCCGTGCACACCTTCGACCTGCTCGGCATGCACTGGCATACGTTGAAAGCGACGCGCAATCCCGCCTGCGACCACGGACCACGCCAGCCCGAGGCGGATGTCCTGCCCGAGGCACTGGACCTGGACTACCCGGACCTGGCCTCAGCGCGGGCGTCGGGCCTCACGCTCGTCGACATCCGCGAGCCCTGGGAGCGCGCGATGGATGATCCCTCCACGGGGATCGAACTGCACGTACCGCTGAGCGCGTTGCTGCAGGGCGAGGCGTCCTGCCCGGTGACGGCCGCTACCTGATCGTTTGCGCGCACGGTGTGCGCAGCGTGGGTCTGGCCAGGCACCTCCGCGAGCAGGGTTACGTCGCGGTGTATTCGCTGGCCGGCGGCCTCGCGGCCCTCGAGGGGAAATAGGGGACGCTCACCTATTTCCCTCACCTGATTTCCTTCTACGGCCTGACCTGGCCGCTGCCCCGCACGACGTACCTGTAGCTGGTCAGCTGCTCCACGCCGACGGGACCGCGCGCATGGAAGCGGTCGGTCGAGATGCCGATTTCCGCACCCATGCCGAACTCGCCACCGTCGGCGAACTGCGTCGACGCGTTGTGCAGGACGATCGCGCTGTCGACCCGCGCGAGGAACCGCTCCGCGGTCGCGGCATCGTCGGCGACGATCGACTCGGTGTGGTCCGACCCGTAGCGCGCGATGTGCTCGATGGCGCCATCGACGCCGTCGACGACCCGCACGGAAATGATCGCGTCGAGATACTCGGTCGACCAGTCGGCTTCGACCGCCGGGACCACGCGCGGATCGACGGCACGCGTTGCCGCATCGCCCCGCACTTCGCAACCAGCATCCAGCAACTCGCGCACGAGCGGCGCCAGGTGCGTGCGCGCAGCCGCCGCATCGACCAGGAGGGTCTCGGCCGCACCGCAGATCCCGGTCCGGCGCAGCTTCGCGTTCAGCACGATCGACCGCGCCATCTCCAGGTTCGCGGACGCGTCGACATAGACGTGGCAGATCCCCTCGAGATGCCCGATCACCGGCACCCTCGCCTCCTGCTGCACGCGGGCGACCAGGCTCTTGCCGCCGCGCGGCACGATCACGTCGATGCTGTCGGTCATGCCGGAGAGCATCAGGCCGACGGCTGCCCGGTCGGTGGTCGGCACCAGCTGGATACACGCGTCGGGCAGGCCCGCGGCGCGCAGTCCCTCGACCAGGCAGGCATGAATCGCCGTGCTGGAATGATGGCACTCGCTGCCGCCGCGCAGGATCGCCGCATTGGCCGACTTCACGCACAGCGCGCCGGCATCGCAGGTCACGTTCGGACGGCTCTCGTAGATGATGCCGATGACGCCGAGGGGCACGCGGACGCGCTGGATCCGCAAGCCATTGGGCCGCGTCCACTCGGCCAGGACGGTGCCGATGGGATCCGGCAGCGCGGCGATCTCCTCGACGCCCCGTGCCATCGCTTCGATGCGTGCCGCGTCGAGTTGCAGGCGGTCGAGCGCGGCCTTGCCCAGGCCCGCCGCAATCGCCGCAGCGCAATCACGCTCGTTGGCCGCAAGGATCCCGGACTGCCGTGCACGCAGCGCCACGGCCATCGCCTGCAGGGCCCGGTTACGCTGCTCGCCGCTGGCGAGCCCGAGCACGCGCTGGGCGGCGACGGATGCACGGCCCAGGCCAGCCATCGTTGCGGTGAGCGCGGTCGTGTCGTTCAACTCAGCACCAGGTCGTCGCGGTGGATCATTTCGTCGCGACCACGATACCCGAGAATGGCCTCGAGCTCCTGGCTGCGCCGGCCGCAGATGCGGCGAGCCGCCTCGCTCGAATAGGCACTGAGCCCGCGCGCGATCTCGACGCCGTCAGCGTCACGCACCAGCACGGCGTCACCGCGGTCGAAGCGCCCCTCGACCTTCGTCGATTCCGGCGGGCAGCAGGCTCTTGCCGCCGCGCAGCGCCTTCACGGCACCGGCGTCGACGTGCAGCGTACCGGCCGGCTTGAGCATCCCGGCAATCCACTGCTTGCGCACGGTCTTCGGCGAAGCCTTGGCGACGAACCAGGTGCAGCGCGCGCCGGCCTCGATGCGCTTGAGGGGATGCTGCTCGCGACCGATAGTGATGCACATGTTGCAGCCCGCCGCGAGCGCGATCTTGCCGGCGAGCACTTTGGTGGCCATGCCGCCGGAGCCCACGTCGGACGCGGAGCCGCCGGCCATCGCCTCGATCTCCGGCGTGATCCGGGTGACTTCCGCGATGAATTTCGCCCCTGCATCGACGCCCGGATCGGCCGTGTACAGCCCGTCGACGTCCGACAACAGCACCAGGCAGTCGGCACTGGCCATCTGCGCGACGCGCGCCGCCAGCCGGTCGTTGTCGCCGTAGCGGATCTCGGCGGTCGCGACCGTGTCGTTCTCGTTGATGACCGGGATCGCGCCGAGCCTGAGCAGGGTCTCGAGCGTGTTGCGCGCATTCAGGTAACGGCGGCGCTCTTCCGTGTCGCCCAGCGTGAGCAGCATCTGCGCGACCGCGCAGTCGTGCGGCTCGAGCACTTCCTTCCAGGCGTGCGCCAGGCGGATCTGGCCGACCGCGGCCGCGGCCTGGCTTTCCTCGAGCTTGAGCTTGCCGGGCGCGAGCCCGAGCTGGCGGCGGCCCAGCGCGATCGCGCCGGAGGAGACGAGCACGACCTCCTGGCCCCGCGCGCGCAGGCCCGCCACGTCGGTGGCCAGGGTCTCCAGCCACGCACGATTCAGGCGGCCCGTCGATTTCTCGACGAGCAGCGCCGAACCGATCTTGATGACGACCCTCCGCGCCCGCGCCAGACGGGAGCCGCCCCGGGCGGCGGAGGATGCGCTCATGCGATCGCGAGCTGTGCGGCAGTGAGCGACATCAGCCCCGCCGCACCCGAGCGCGCCGCGGCCGCATGCGCATCGACGCGCGGCAGGATCCGCGCGTAATAGTGCCGGGCGGTGGCGAGCTTCGTCTTGTAGAAGTCGTCGTCGGGCGTCTCGGCGAGCTTCTTCGCCGCGACGCCAGCGGACACGAGCCAGCACCAGCCGAGCATCATGTAGCCCGCGATCTGCAGGTAGTCCGTCGCGGCCGCGCCCACTTCGTCCGGGCTCTTCAATGCCGCCGCGCCGAGCTCGGCCGTCAGCCTGCCCCACTGTTCCAGCCGCTTGCCGAGATCGGCCGCGAGCGGAGCCACCTCGGGGGCCGAACCGAACTTCTGGATCGATTCGACGATGCGTGCCGAGATCATCTGCTGGCTCTTGCCGCCGGTGCCGAAGACCTTGCGACCGAGCAGGTCGAGGGCCTGCACGCCGTTGGTGCCCTCGTAGATCGGCGTGATGCGCGCGTCGCGCATGAGCTGTTCGACGCCGGTTTCGCGGATGAAGCCCGCGCCGCCGTGGATCTGCACGGCGAGGCTGGTCACTTCCATCGACGCATCGGTGAGGAAGCCCTTCACGATGGGCGTGAGGAACGCGATCAGTTCGTTCGAACGCCGGCGCGCGGTTTCGTCGGAATTCAGGTGGGCGCTGTCGATCTCGCGTCCCGTCAGCAGGCACAGCACGCGACCGCCTTCGACGAAGGCCTTCTGCGTGAGCAGCATGCGGCGCACGTCGGGATGCACGATGATCGGATCGGCTGGCTTGCCCGGCTCCTTGGGTCCCGTCATCGCGCGGCCCTGCAGCCGGTCGTTCGCATAGGCGATCGACGCCTGCCACGCGAGCTCCGACAGCCCCTGCCCTTGCAGGCCGACGCCTAGCCGCGCGTGGTTCATCATCGTGAACATGCAGGCGAGACCTTCGTTCGCCTTGCCGATCAGCCAGCCGACCGAGTCGTTGAAGTGCATGACGCACGTCGGCGACGCGTGGATGCCCATCTTGTGTTCGATCGAACCGCACTTCACCCCGTTGGCCGCGCCGGGTTCGCCCTGGGCGTCCGGAAGGAATTTCGGCACGACGAACAGGCTGATGCCGCGCGTCCCCGGAGGTGCGTCGGGCAGGCGTGCCAGGACGAGGTGCACGATGTTACGGGTGAGGTCGTGCTCGCCGGCGCTGATGAAGATCTTCGTGCCCGTGATCGCGAACGTTCCGTCGGCACGCGGCTCCGCCTTCGTGCGCAGGATGCCGAGGTCGGTACCCGAGTGCGCTTCGGTCAGGCACATCGTGCCCGACCACTCGCCCTTGACCATCTTCGGCAGGTACGTGCGCTTCACGTCTTCGGGCGCGTGTGCCTTGATCGTCAGCGCCGCGCTTTCCGTGAGTCCCGAATACATCTTCCACGCCATGTTGCCCGAGCAGAGCATCTCGCCGAACGCGAGCGTGAAGCCTTCGGGCAGGCCCTGGCCGCCCCACTCCGGCTCGGCCGTCATGGTGATCCAGCCGTCTTCGCAGTAGCGGTCGTACGCTTCCTTGAAACCCGGCGGCGTCCTGACCTGCCCCTCCTCGAACCTCAGGCCGTGTTCGTCGCCGACCCGGTTCGTGGGCGCCAGCACGTCCTCGGCGAAGCGCGCCCCCTCGTCGAGGATGCCGTCGAGCAGGTCACGGTTGAGGTCGTCGCGGCCGTAGGCACGGTAGTTCTGTTCGAAGTCCAGGACTTCGTGAACGACGAAACGGATGTCACGGAGCGGTGCGCGGTAGGAATACACGGTGAGGCATCCTGTAGGCAGGCGATGCCCTGATTTTACGCGAATTGCGGCAGTGCAGCGTAAGTGTGTTCCGGTTGCCTGTGCCGTCGGCGCGACCGTATAGTTGTTCGCACCAGAAGGCCGCCTTCGACGGCCTTTTTTTGCCGAGGATGCCGACCGTGAGCCGTGATTACGAACCGCAGGCAGGACAGTGGTACGAAGACCTCGAGACCGAGGAGACGTTCCAGGTGCTTTCGGTCGATCCGGACGAGGAGATCATCCGCATCCAGTGGCCGGACCGGGAAATCCAGGAAATCGACCTCGACCAGTGGAACGAGATGGACCTCGAACTCCGGCACCGCCCGAGGGCTGGGTCGACGACAAGGCGGACGAGGACGATGAAGACGACCTCGAGGACGACGACTGGGAAGAGGAAGACGACGACTGGGATGATGACGAGGACGAGGACGACGACGACCTCGACGAAGAAGACGACGAATACCGCGATCGCGAGTGAACTCGCCGCCTGACGGCCCGGCCCGCCCCCTGGACCGGTGCCAGGCCGCTACCCCGTTGAGCTCGAACGTGACTGGGAGCCCGCAGGTGGCCCCACCGTGCACATCCGCGCCCTGCGACCTGACGACCTGCAGCGGGAGCTGCAATTCATCCAGGGCCTGTCACGGGAGACGCTGTACCTGCGCATGCAGTATTTCGCCTCGCAGCTCACCGAGCGCGACCTCGAGCGCCTGCTCGACCTCGATTATTTCGAACGCATGGCCATCGCCGGCATGGTCGGCGACGGCGCGGCGCCGTCTTCGTGGGTGTCAGCCGCTATGCCCGCATCGAGGGCACGACCCGCGCGGAGTGCGCGATCGTCGTGGCCGACGACTGGCAAGCACGCGGGCTCGGAACCGAACTGATGCGCAGCCTGGCAGTGGCGGCGCGGGACCGCGGCATCACCTGTCTCGAGGGCAGCACGCTGGCCGAGAACCAGCGGATCGCGGGTTGGGCCCGGCGTTTCGGCTTCAACGTGCGCACCGAGCCGAATTCGGGCGGCCTCGTCAAGGTGACGCTCGACCTGCGGTCCCTGCCCGGCTGACTGGGCTCACGCTCATGGTCGAGCGTCGCAGCCCTAGCCACGCCCGCTGCCAGCGGCGCCCGGCTCGGCCGAGCTAACGCAGGACCCGGGCCGCCGTGCTGCCAGGGCCTGCGACCGGCGCTGCAATTGCCGCTGCGATCCGCGCACGACGGCCGCCGGCAATGCCGATCGCTCCAGCCACTCGCGGGCGCCGGCGACGTCGCGCTCCGCCCCGAGAAGTGCTTGCGCGGCGCGCAGGCGGGCAACCGACTCGCCCACATGCGCATCGCGCGGATTCGACAACAGCGTCAATGGCATAGCGCAGGTTCTTGAGCCTGATCCGAAGCGCGTGCAGGGCGTCGGGGTCGGTCGGGCTCGGCGTCGATCCGGCGCTCCACGCGCCGCCACTGGCGTCGAGTCGCGCCGTCGACGTCACGCCCCGGTCAGGTCCGAGATCGAGGCCGAGCTCGGGGCCGTCGGACCGGCGGGCAGCGGCATCTGCCCGGACTTTGCCGCCCGCAGCCGACGGCGCAGTCGCGAGACCCCGCGCGCCGGGCCTCGGACAGGGCCCGCGCCACCGCCGGCCTGCGCATGCCGGGTTGCGTCGCCATGACGTCCAGGTCGCGGAAGTCGACCGAAAAGACGGGCGGTCCGCTCGAATTCCCTCCGGTACCGGTCGCGCGGCGCGGCGGCGAAAGTGCCTGCGGAACGTCTTAACAGCGACCGGAGCCGGCGGCTCGCGACCCGGACCTGGTGGACGTCACGGGCTCGGCCCGCCGACGGCGGCAAGATGCCGCGCCAACTGGGCCTGCGCCGTCGCGCAGGGCCCGATCGAGTCGCCGCCGACCTTTACGCTGAGCCGGCACTTTGCGTCTCGGCACGTATCGAGCATGAGCGACAGCAGCGCACCCACCGTCCGGTGCGCCTCCAGCGGATGCCGCAACGGACGCGACAGGTGCAGCCGGTAGGAGTTGCGCCGCCCTGTGCGCCGCGCACGATGACGCCGGCTGCCTCGAGGTCGCCGACGATGTTCTGCACCGCGCGCTCGGTGATGCCGACCTGGCAGCGACGTCGCGCAGGCGGGCGTCCGGGTCGAGCGCCAGGCACACCAGCACGTGCGCGTGGTTACTCAGGAAGGTCCAGTGCCGGTCGGGATGGGCGCTGCATCTCGGTGCCAACCTCGGGGGCCCGGAACCTCGCCGCGGCGTCGTTGTCTGAAGCTAAGTTCCGGTTTTAGTCTTCGTGTTAGTATGCGCAGACGGGAAGTTGCCTGCGCCATGCCCGGGCTGGCGCCGGACTTGAATCCGGGCAGTCCGCCCCCACCGAATGGGCCGCAGCGGGCACCGCCCGCATGGAGAACGAAGGCTATGAAACGCATCCTGTTGTTCCTCGCCACCAACCTCGCGATCGTCGTGCTGCTCGGCATCGTGCTGCAGCTGCTCGGCATCGAGCGCATCCTCGCCGCAACGGCTTGGACCTGGACCTCGGCAGCTGCTGGTGTTCTCCGCCGTGGTCGGCTTCACCGGTTCGTTCATCTCGCTGGCGATGTCCAAGTGGAGGCCAAGCGATGATGGGCGTGCGCGTCATCACGCAGCCGTCGAACCCGACCGAGAGCTGGCTGGTCGACACCGTGCAGCGCCAGGCGCAGGCGGCCGGCATCGGCATGCCGGAAGTCGGCATCTTCGACTCGCCCGAACCCAACGCTTTCGCCACCGGCGTGAGCCGCAACAACGCGCTGGTCGCGGTGAGCACCGGCCTGCTGCAGAGCATGACGCGAGGAGGCCGAAGCGGTGCTCGCGCACGAGATGGGCCACGTCGCCAACGGCGACATGGTCACGCTGGCGCTGATCCAGGGCGTGGTCAACACCTTCGTCGATCTTCCTGTCGCGCGTCATCGGCCACACGGTCGACCGCGTCGTCTTCAAGACCGAGGAAGGCCACGGCCCGGCGTTTTGGGTCACGACGATCATCGCGCAGATGGTGCTCGGCATGCTCGCCACGATCATCGTCATGTGGTTCTCGCGCCAGCGCGAATTCCGCGCCGATGCGGGCGGCGCGAAGCTCGCCGGCCGCCAGAACATGATCGGCGCGCTGGAGCGCCTGAGCAGCGCCACGCCGGGCCGCTGCCGGACAAGATGGCGGCCTTCGGCATCGCTGGCGGCGGCGCAGCGGGCCTGAAGCGCCTGTTCATGACCCACCCGCCGCTGGAAGAGCGC
>CAWBKN010000009.1:0-137660 GCA_963789375.1 uncultured Gammaproteobacteria bacterium
AGTCCGGCACGCTCGCGCGCTCGGACGACGGCGGCGCGACCTGGACGGCGATCACGTCACCCTACGTCGGCTCGTTCTTCGGCGCGGTCGTGACGCAAGGAAGGGGCGATGATCGCCTTCGGCATGCGCGGCAACGTCTTCCGCACGACCGACGCTGGGGCGACCTGGCAGAAGATCGAGTCGAACACGACAGCCTCGCTCAACGGCGGCCGCGACCTGGCCGACGGGCGCATCCTGCTGGTCGGCAACTCCGGGCTGGTCGCCGTCAGCAACGACGACGGGCAGACGCTCGAACTGCATTGGGCGCCGGGCGGCCGTGGCTTCTCCGCCGTCGCGGAGGCCGGCGGCCGGATCATCCTCGCGGGCGAAACCGGCATTACGCCGCTCGACCCGGCCTGGCTCAAGACCAGTAACGGGACCGCGTCAGGGGACAACCGTGACCAGACCTGCAAGACCAATCTCGGACCGGGCACGACGCCGAGATCCAGACACAGAGGACTTCTCGGCCGACTGGGTCGGCAAGGTCTCCTACTGGATCTTCCACCACCGCAGCGGCTGCTGATCCTGTTCATCCTGATCACGATCGTGCTCGGCGGGATGGCGAGCCAGCTGCGCGTGCAGGCGGCGTTCACGAAGATGATCCCGCTCAACCACCCGTACATGCAGACGTTCCTGGAGTACCAGCCGGACTTCGGCGGCGCCAACAAGGTGCTGGTCGTCGCTCAAGAACAAGAAGGGCGACATCTTCGAGAAGGAGTTCATGGAGGACCTGCGCAAGGTGACGGAGGAGGTCTTCTACATCAAGGGCGTGGAGCGCAGCTCGGTCACCTCGCTGTTCACGCCGAACGTGCGCTACAACGAGGTCGTCGAGGACGGCTTCCGCGGCGGCAACATCGTCTCGGCGGACTTCGCCGGCACGCCCGAGCAGCTCGCGCCGGTGCGCGAGAACCTGCTCAAGTCCGACTGGGTCGGGCGCATCGTCGTCCAACGACCAGACCGCGGCGATGGTCGTGGCGACGCTGCATGGAGAACGACCCCGAGACCGGCGAGCGCCTCGACCTGCAGGACGTGGCGAAGAGCTCGAGGAGATCCGCGCCAAGTACGAGAACGACAAGACCACGTGCACATCATCGGCTTCGCCAAGGCGATGGGCGACATCGCCAAGGGCGCGGCCGGCGTGCTGGTGTTCTTCGGCGTGGCGTTCGTGATCACCGCGATCCTGCTCTACTGGTACTCGGGCTCGCTGATGCTCACCTCGCTCGCGCTGATCTGCGCGATCGTGCCGGTGATCTGGCTGCTCGGCCTGCTGCCGGTGTTCGGCCTCGGCCTCGACCCGATGTCGATCCTGGTGCCGTTCCTGATCTTCTCGATCGCGGTCTCGCACGCGGTGCAGATGACCAACGCCTGGAAGCTCGAGACGCTGCACGGCGCGGACGGCGTCACGGCCTCGACGCACTCGTTCCAGAAGCTGTTCATTCCCGGCGCCATGGCGCTGCTCGCCAACGCGTTCGGCTTCATGGTGATCGCGTTCGTCGACATCGAGATCGTGCGCGAGCTCGCCTACACGGCCACGATCGGCGTCACGGTGATGATCATCACCAACAAGATGCTGCTGCCGATCCTGCTGTCCTACTACAAGTTCTCGCCGGAGCAGGCGAAGAAGCTGGCCGGCAAGGAGACGGCGGGCGACTGGCTGTGGGAGCGCATCGGCCCGCTGGCGACGAAGAAGCGGCCTGGATCCCGATCCTGCTCGGCCTCGGCGCTGCTCGCCTTCGGCATCTCGCAGGCGCGCCACCTGCACATCGGCGACCTCGGCAAGGGCGTGCCGGAGCTGCAGCCCGACGCGCGCTACAACCAGGACGTCGAGATGATCACGAGCCACTTCGCGATCGGCGTCGACATCCTGCAGGTCATCGCCGAGGCGAAGCGCACGAGCGAGGACGACTCGCCCTGCGTCGACCGCGAGGTCATGGACAAGATCGAGGACTTCGAATTCCAGATGCGCCAGGTGGACGGCGTGGCGACGGTGCGCAGCCTGTCGGGCTTCGTCAAGTCGATGACGCAGACGTTCGCGGAGACCTTACTCGAAGTGGCGCATGCTGCCCGAGTCGCGGGCGCAGATCGCCCAGGGCGTGGGCTACGCCACGCGCCTCGGCAACGAGTTCATGGACTCGCGCTGCACGGCGATGCCGATCAACATCTACACGGTCGACCACCAGGCGACGACGATCGAGCACATCGTCGAGAAGATCAAGGCGTTCAAGGAGGCGCGGCGGCGACACGGACCGCGTCACGTTCCGGCTCGCCAGCGGCAACGTCGGCGTCATGGCGGCGACCAACGAGGCCGTCGAGGCGGCCGACAAGTGGGTCGAACCTCGCGCTGTTCGCCTCGGTGCGGCTGCTGTGCCTGATCACGTTCCGGTCGTTCCCGCTCACGCTGTGCGTGATCCTGCCGCTGGCGCTGGTCACGGTGCTGTGCAACGCGCTGATGGCGATGCTCGGCATCGGCGTCAAGGTCAACACGCTGCCGGTCGTCGCGCTGGGCGTCGGCGTCGGCGTCGACTACGGCATCTACCTGTTCGAGCGCATCAAGCACGAGATGGAGGACACGGGCTCAGCTCAAGGACGCGTTCGTCGAGGCGCTCAAGCAGCGCGGCACGGCGTCGTCTTCACGGCCGTGACGATGACGATCTCGGTCGGCACGTGGATATTCTCGGCGCTCAAGTTCCAGGCCGACATGGGCATCCTGCTGGCGTTCATGTTCCTGGTGAACGTGTTCGGCGCGATCCTGCTGCTGCCGGCGCTGGCCGCGTACCTCGTGGGCGACCGCACAAGAAGCCTGCGAAGGCGACGGCTGCCGCATAAAAGACGACGGCCCCGGGCGCGGTAGCGCCCGGGGCCGCAGACATGATCGAGGAGGAGGCGGGGACCCTGGGGGAGAGCCGGGTCTGTCCGCGTCAGCGGATCGTGCGACGTTCCTGGACGATCTGGTCGAGGCGCTCGATGAAGCTGCGCTCGCTGCGTCGCTGATCGAGTTCGCCGCCGATGCCGAACATGTCGCCTTCGCGTGCCGCGCGGGCAACGCGCATTCGCCAGCGACAACGACGAATTCGCCGTAATGCATCAGGTCTGCCGCCGTGCCGTGCGTGCCCGAGCGCCTCGAGCGCGTGCTTGGCGGTCTCGAGCGCCTTGTCCTGCAGGTTCTGCGGCGTGCGGTGCGGTTCCTCGAGCGTGTAGTACCAGCGCCGGATGTCGTCCTGCGCCTCCATGATGTGCGTGCTGCCGGCGATCTCACTCACGCAGCGGATGCGTGCTGTTGATCGCGTCGACGATGGCCTGCAGGCCCGCGGCGCGCTCGAGCATTTCGTCGAACGGGCTTCCGCCCGATGAGGAGACGGCAATGATGACGTGGTGCGGCGTATTGCGCACGGCGTGCCATTGCACGATCGTCAGCTTGTCCCGGGTCAACATCGGCGGATCTCCTCTGCCGGTTTCGTTCGTGCCACGTCGGGCGCCGAGGCTTCGCCTCGCGCTGGAAGGGCAATCATACAGCGGCCTGATCCGGGGATGAAATGACAGATACGTCTGTCGACCGAACTGTGTCTGCCCTGCGGTGCCACGCTGCCGAACCGCCTCGCCAAGGCCGCAATGACCGAGGGCCTGGCCGACCCGCTGCTGCGCGCCACGCCCGCCACGAGCGCCTGTACCGGGCCTGGAGCGAGGGTGGCGCCGGCCTGCTGCTCACCGGCAACGTGCAGGTCGACCGTGTCGACCTCGAGCGGCCCGGCAACGTGGCCATCGACCAGTCCGAGCCGCGCACCGGCGACGCGGAGGCGAGGCGGCGCCTGGCAGCGCTGGGCGCGGGCCGGCACAGCGCACGGCAACCACCTCTGGATGCAGATCTCCCACGCCGGACGGCAAGCGCCGCGGTACGTGACGCGTCGGCCGCTGGCGCCGTCGGCGGTGCAGCTCGAACTGCTGGGCAACTACGCCCGGCCGCGTGCGCTGACCGAAGCCGAGATCCTCGAGTTGATCCGGCGCTTCGCGCACGCGGCGGCGATCGCGCGCGAGGCGGGTTTCACGGGCGTGCAGGTGCACGGGGCGCACGGCTACCTGATCAGTTCGTTCCTGTCGCCGGTGACGAACCGGCGCACCGACGCCTGGGGCGGATCGCTGGAGAATCGGGCGCGCTTCCTGCTCGAGACGGTGCGCGCCGTGCGGCGCGGCCGTGGGGCGCGATTTCCCGGTGGCGGTGAAGCTCAATTCCGACGACTTCCGCAAGGGCGGCTTCTCGCACGACGGAGTGCCTCGAGGTCGTGCGCTGGCTCAACGACGAGTCGCATCGACCTGCTGGAGATCTCGGGCGGCACCTACGAGCAGCCGCGGCTGATCGGCGCCGAGGGGCGCAGCCGAGGACGCCGTGCCGGTGCGGCCGAGCACGCGGGCGCGCGAGGCGTATTTCCTCGACTATGCGGCGGCGATCCGCCGGGTGGCGCGCATGCCGCTGATGGTCACGGGCGGGTTCCGCACGCGCGCCGCCATGGAGGCAGCGCTCGGGCGAGGCCGGCGATTGCGACATGATCGGCCTCGGCCGGCCATTGTGCTGGAGCCCGGCTTTCCCGCGCCGGCTGCTGGCGCGCGAGGTCGACGGGATCGAGCGCATCGAGGACCGCCTGCGGCTCGCCGAGCGCGGCTGGCGCTCACCGGCGAGTCCGCTGCTGGCGCGCGGTGCTCAACGCGTTCGGCGCCCAGTCCTGGTACTACTGCCAGCTGTTCCGGCTGGCCGACGGCAAGCCCGCCGACCTCGAGCGCGGCATCCTGGCGACGCTCGTCGAATACGTCGTCGCCGAGCTGCAGGCGGCGTCGTGCGACGGGGCGGGCATACCCGAGGGGAAGTGGATAGCGGATAGCGGATAGCGGATAGTGAATGGTGCATAGCGGTTCGGACAAGGCGCGTCCAGTGCGCTCTAGTGCAATATCCGCTATCCGCTATCCGCTATCCGCATTCACTCCCACTGGCAAATTCCCGAACCAGTCGAGCGCGAGCTCCGCGACCGTCTGCGGCTGCTCCAGCGGCAGCCAGTGGCCGGCGCCGCTCGATGCGCTCGTAGCGCCAGGGCGCCGCCATGCGGCGCTCCGAGCGGCGCATCTGGTCCTCGGCGAGGCAGTGGTCGCGGTGCTCCAGATGCCGAGCGTCGGCACGCGGCAGTCGGCCAGCGAGCGAACAGCACGCGGCGCAGGTTCGCGCGGTACCAGTTGAGCCCGGCGGTCAGCCGCCCGGGACGCGCACATGTCCGCATGCAGCGTTCGACGTCGGGGATGCTGCCGCGCCCAGCCGCGCAGGCCCGCAAGTCGTTGCGCTGCAGCCAGCGCTCGGCAAGCCGGGCACACTGCCACGCGATCGTGTACAGGCCCTTGCGCTTCTGCTCGAGGCCGGCCAGCGCGTACTCGCGCGGGTGGCCGACCGAGATCACCACGCTGGAGCCACGAGGTGCGGGTGCGCCATCGCGAGGCACCAGGCGGCCACCGCGCCCCAGTCGTGACCGATGACGTGCACGGGCTCGTCGTGCGTCAGCGGGCGAGCAGCGCGCGCAGGTCGCGCGACGAGTGGCCGAGCCGTAGTGCCGACGTCCGCCGGGGCGTCCGAGTCGCCGAAGCCGCGCAGGTCCGGCGCGATGACGCGGTAGCCGGCGGCGACCAGGCGCGGCGCCACGTCGTCCCAGAGCCGCCGCGAATCCGGAAAGCCGTGCAGCAGCAGCACGGCGGGGCCTGTGCCCGGCCTGCGCCACGTTGAGGACTACGCCGCTGCCGTGGACCCGGATTTCGCTCCGCTGGCGTCATCCTTGCCTCCCGGATGCGTGCCGCGTGCGGCCACGGCAGGAAGCTTACATCACAATCGCCTGGGTGTGCCAACGCGCTTCCGTCGCCCGCGCCGCGGGGCATCATGCCGCTCACCCCGGCGTTCCGCACGCAAGGATGGCCATGGCATGAGATTCCCGCAAGCCGCTGCTCGCCCTCGGCGTCGCGCTGCTGGTCGCCGCCTGCGCCACGAGCCCGACCGGCCGCACGCAACTGATGCTGGTCTCCGAGCAGCAGGCCATCAGCGCTTCGCGCCAGGCCTACGCGCAGGAGATGGGCAAGTACCAGAAGGAGGGCAAGCTCGTCACCGACCCGCGCGTGCTGAAGCGCGTGCGCGTGATCACCGAGCGCCTGGTCGCCCAGGCCGTGAAGATGCGGCCCGGACAGCGCCCAGTGGCAGTGGAGCGTGCAGGTCATCGACGATCCGAAGACGGTCAACGCCTGGTGCATGGCGGGCGGCCGCATGGCGATCTACACCGGCCTGATCCAGAAGGTCGACCCGACCGACGACGAACTCGCGCAGGTGATGGGCCACGAGATCGCGCACGCGCTGGCCAACCACACGGCCGAGCGCATGTCGACGGCGATGGCGGCCAACGCCGGGCATCATCGCCGCGGGCCTGATGTCCGACAAGCCCGGGCAGGCGATGGCGCTGGCGGCGGCGGCGGCCACGGTTGCGATCAAGCTGCCGAACAGCCGCGCCGTCCGAGAACGAGGCCGACCAGATCGGCATCGAACTCGCCGCCAAGGCGGGCTACGACCCGCGTGCGGCCATCACGCTGTGGCAGAAGATGGCCGCAGGTCGGCGGCGGTGCGCCGCCGGAATGGCTGAGCACGCACCCGAGCGACGCACCAGCGCCAGCAGCGCCTCGGCGCGCTGGTGCCGAAGATGATGCCGTACTACCAGGCGGCGGGAACGCGGCCGACGCACCCGGTGCGCATGGGGCCGTCGGCGCGTATGACGGCGCATGAGCGCAGCGACCGCCGCCGCCGGTCGCCGCCCGGAAGCCGCACGAGGTCCAGTTCGCCGCACGGCGTGCCGCATCGACGACTATTACTGGCTGCGCGACGACACGCGCACGGCGCCGGACGTGCTCGAGTACCTGCGGGCCGAGAACGCCTACCATGAGGCGATGACGGCGCAGGCTCCGCCCGCTCGAGGAAACGCTCTACGCCGAGATCGTCGGCCGCATCCGCCAGGACGATTCGACCGTCCCGTACCGCGAGAACGGGTACTGGTATTACCGCCGCTTCGAGACGGGCGACGAGTATCCCGTGTACGCGCGCACGGCGGGCAGCCTCGAGGCGCCCGAGCAGGTCCTGCTCGACCTGCGCGAGCAGGCCCGCGGGCTCGACTTCTACGACGCTCGGCGCGTTCGAGGTGAGCCACGACAACCGCCTGCTCGCCTACACGGAGGACACGGTCGGTCGCCGCCAGTACACGCTGCGGTTCAAGTCGCTCGACGACCGGCGAGTTGCTGCCGGACGCGGTGCCGAACGTCGAGCGAAGCGATGGCGTGGGCCGCCGACAACCGGCGCGTGCTGTACGTCGAGAAGGACCCGGTCACGCTGCTCGGCCTGCGCGTGCGCGTGCACGTGCTCGGCACGGACCCGGCGACCGATCCGCTGCTGTACGAGGAGCAGGACGAGGCGTTCTACACGTCCGTCGAGACGACCAAGGACCGGCGCTACCTGCTGATCCACTCGAGCAGCACGATCACCTCCGAGGTCCGCTACGCGCGTACCGACGACCCCGACCTGCGCGTTCGAGGTGCTGCTGCCGCGCGAGCGCGGCCACGAGTATTCGGTCGACCACGTCGACGAGCCGCTGGGTGATCCGCACCAACTGGCAGGCGCGCAATTTCCGCATCTGCGAAGCCGACGTCGGTGCGGCAGGCGACCGGGCGCACTGGCGCGAGCTCGTGCCGCACCGGACGACGTCTTCATCGCCGGATTCGACGTGTTCACGCAGTTCCTCGCCATCGAGGAGCGCGCCGATGGCTTGCGCAAGGTGCGCATCCGGCCCTGGCACGGCGCGCGGGAGTTTCACCTCGACTCCGACGAGCCTGCCTATCGGATGGCGCTGGGGTCGAACGAGGAGATCGACAGCGAGGTCGTGCGCTACACGTATACGTCGCTCACGACGCCGCGCACGACCTACGACTACGACGTGCGCACAGGCGAGCGCACGCTGCTGAAGCGCGAGCCTGTGCTCGGCGATTTCGATCCGTCGCGCTACGCGACGGAGCACCTGTGGGTGCCGGCGCGGGACGGCGAGCGGGTGCCGGTGGTGATCGCCTATCGCAGGGACGCGTTCGAGCGCAACGGCACCGCGCCGCTGCTGCAGTACGGCTACGGCGCCTACGGCATCTCGTCGGACCCGCATCTTCTCGTCGACGCGTGCTGTCGCTGCTCGACCGCGGCTTCGTCTACGCCATCGCGCAGGTGCGCGGCGGGCAGGAGCGCGGGCCGCCGCTGGTACGACTCCGGGCGCCTGCTGGAAAAGCGGCATACGTTCGACGATTTCATCGACGTCACGCGTTTCCTGGTAGCCGAGGGCTACGCGGACCCGCGACGCGTCTTCTGCGCGCGGGGGCAGCGCCGGTGGACTGCTGGTGGCCGCCGTCGCCAACATGGCACCCGGGCTGTACCGCGGCATCGTCGCGCACGTGCCGTTCGTCGACGTCGTCACGACGATGCTCGACGAGAGCATCCCGCTCACGACCAACGAATACGACGAATGGGGCGATCCGAACGAGCAGCCGTTCTACGACTACATGCTCGGCTATTCGCCGTACGACAACGTGATGCCGCAGGACTACCCGGCGATGTTCGTCACGACCGGGCTGTGGGACAGCCAGGTGCAGTATTTCGAGCCGGCCAAGTGGGTCGCGAAACTGCGGCGGCTCAAGACGGATGACCGCCTGCTGCTCCTGCGCGTCAACATGGAGGCGGGGCACGGCGGCAAGTCCGGCCGATTCCAGCACCTGCGCGAGCTGGCCGAGGAATATGCGTTCCTGCTCGACCAGGCGGGAGTCGGAAGTGACTAGCGGATAGCGGACTAGCGGACAGTGAAGTAGCGTGACTAGCAGAGAGCGGGCCGGCATGGCCGGCCCGTTCTCTCACTACTCACTGCTCACTGCTCACTGGTCACCGCTGTCCGCTTGGCCTGCGGCGCCGTCGTCTCCTTCGGCACCGGGAAGCCGCGCTTGCGCATCAGGGCCGCGATGCCCGGCTCGCGGCCGCGGAACGCGCGGTAGGCATCGGCCGGATCGACGGTGTTGCCGACCGAGAGCACGTTGTCCTTCAGGCGCTTTGCCACGGCCTTGTCCCACGGGCCGCCGGCCTCGGTGAACGCTTCCCAGGCATCTGCCGTGAGCGTGTCCGACCAGAGGTAGCTGTAGTAGCCCGCCGAGTAACCGTCGCCCGAGAAGACGTGGTTGAACTGCGGCGTGCGGTGGCGCATGACGATCTCGGACGGCATGCCGAGGGCGGCCAGCGTCTCGCGCTCGAACTTGTCGGGGTCGATCTTCTGGTCGCCCGCGAGGTGCAGCTTCATGTCGATCAGCGCGCTCGAGAGGTATTCGACGGTCTTGAAGCCCTGGTTGAACTTCTCGGCCGCCTCGATCTTGGCGACGAGCTCGCGCGGGATCGGCTTGCCCGTCTGGTAGTGCAGCGCGTAGCGGTTGAGGATTTCCGGGGTGCCAGCCAGTGCTCGAGCAGCTGCGACGGGAACTCGACGAAGTCGCGCGCGACACGGGTGCCCGACACGGACGGGTAGCTCACGTTGGAGCTCAGGCCGTGCAGCGCGTGGCCGAACTCGTGGAACAGCGTGGTGGCGTCTTCCCAGCTGATCAGCACCGGCTCGCCCGGCTTGCCCTTCACGAAGTTCGAGTTGTTCGAGACGATGGTCTTCACCTCGCCGTCGAACCGCTCCTGGTTGCGGTAGGCATTCATCCACGCGCCCGAGCGCTTGCCCTTGCGCGCGTACGGGTCGAAGTACCACAGGCCCACGAGCTTGCCCTGCGGGTCGTTCACTTCCCAGACGCGCACGTCGGGGTGATAGACGGGCACCTTGGCCGCATCCACCGGCTTGAAGCTGAAGCCGAGCAGTTCCTGCGCCATGTAGAACATGCCTTCGCGCAGGTTCTCGAGCTGCATGTACGGCGTGACCTGCGTCTCGTCGAGGTCGTACTTCGCCTTGCGCACCTTCTCGGCGTAGTAACGGTAGTCCCAGGGCTCGATCCTGATCCCGGCGTTTTCCGCGTCCGCGATCTTCTGCATGTCGGCCACTTCTTCGTGGACGCGCGCGACCGCCGGCGGCCAGACGGCCTGCATCAGCCACATCGCGCGCTCGGGCGTCTTCGCCATCGTGTTCTCGAGGCGCCAGTGCGCGTGCGTCGCGAACCCGAGCAGTTTCGCGCGCTCGGCGCGCAGCTGCAGGATCTGCGTGATGGTCGCGTTGTTGTCGGTGGTACCGCCGCCGTCGCCGCGGTTGATGAACATGCGCCAGACCTTCTCCCGCAGGTCGCGCCGATCGGCATAGGTCAGGAACGGCTCCACGCTCGAGCGCGTGTTGGCCACGACCCACTGGCCCTTGAGGCCGCGCGCCTCGGCCGCCTCGGCCATGCCATCGCGGATGCCCTGTGGCAGGCCGGCGAGGTCGGCCGCGGCTGTCGACGGTGACCGACTGCTCGTTCTCGTCCTTGAGCACGTTCTGGCCGAACGTCGTGTAACAGCGAAGCGAGCTCCTGGTTGATCGCCGAGAGACGCTCCTTGGCCTTGGCATCGAGCCTGGCGCCAGCACGGACGAAGTTCGTGTAGTAGACCCACGCGAGCCGCTGCTGCTCCGGCGTCAGTCCCGAATTCTCGCGCGCTTCGTAGACCCTGGCGATGCGCTCGAACAGCTTCGCGTTCTGCGTGATCTGGTCGCTGAAGGCAGCGAGCTTCGGCGCCATGACGCGCTCGACGGCCTGCACGGCGTCATCGTTCATCGTCGAGCCGAACACGCCGTAGACGGTCATCGCGCGTTCGAGAGCGCGGCCGGTGCCCTCCATCGCCGCGATGGTGTTCTGGAACGTCGGCGCCGCCGGGTCGCTGGCGATGCGCTCGATCTCGGCGAGCTGCTGCCGCCATGCCGGCCTCGAGCGCGGGCTGGAAGTCGGCGACTTTCGCCTGGTCGAACGGCGGCACGCCGCCGTACGGGCCGGTCCAGGGTGCGAGCAGGACCGGGTAAGTGGGTGCGGGAGGTGCTTCGTTCATCGGGTCAGCAGCGGCGGTGGCGAAAGTGACGAGGGCACAGGCGCCCGCCATGGCGAGCATGGGCTTCATGGAAGATGGTTTCCTCGATGGTGGCGTGCGGAGCTCGCACGACGATCGCTAAGCCTAGCTCGGGAGCGACCCGCGGCTCAATCCGGCATTGCCGGCGACGGGCCGGTGGCGGGCCGGTCGAGCCGGAACCACGCTCGCAGGCAGGCACTCTGCAAGGCCAGGGCCGCCAGGGCGGTGAACAGGGCGACGGAGCCCAGGATCACCACCAGGCGGACGTAGGGTTGACCGTGCCCGGCCCGCATCTGCGCGAGTACGGCGGCGGTCAGCCCCCACTCGATCGTCGCCACCACCAGGACGACCTGGACGAGGCGACCGACCCACCAGCGTCGCAGTCCCAGCAGGGCGATCAGGGCAACCGGGAAGGCGGCGAACAGGCTGCGCGCCGTTGTGGACCAGGTGCGCCGCAAGCAGCAGCAGCGCCGTCGCCGGCAGCATCAGCCAGGCGAAGGCGCGCATGACCTCAGGTCCGCTCCCACATCAGGTCGCCGCCGCGATCGATGGCCGTGGCCAGCATGTCCAGCAGGGGAACTGCGCGCAGGCGCAGGCTGATCGGCCGTTCACGCGGCTCGTCGGCATCATCCTGCGCCGGATCGCGTGGAGGGGCGGCGGCGGCGACAGCTCGTCGCCGTGCGCCTCGAGCCCCTGGCGCAGTCGCTGCAGGAACGCCGGCAGGTCCGCCGCGAGGACCGCGCTCGGCACCGTGCCGGAATGGCCGCCGAGCTTGAGCAGGGCGACCGCGGGCTCGCCGAGCATCAGCAACTGGCCGAAACGTGTCGAAAACCTGACCAGCATTCCTGCAGGAGCCTCTCGATGTAGCGAAGTGCCGCGCGAGCGCGCGCCAGGCCGCTGCCAGGGCTGGGTCCGGTTCGTGCGCGCGACCGCCGGGGGCCGTCGCGTGGCCGTGCCAGCGCAATTCGCGCGAGCCTGGCCGCATGATAACCCGCCCGCTGCGGTCGGGCGCGAGGTCGCGTTCATCCTCCGTGCCGAGATCTGCGGCGAGCGATGTCGGACTGCGAGCAGCACCGCCATCTCCGTGTTGAGCCGCGACGAGCGCGGGTCGAGGTTGAAGCTGCCGATCCACGCGAGTCGCCGATCGACGACGATCGTCTTGGCATGCAGCGCGTTGCTGCGCGACGCCTTGTGGTGCGGCGGCCGATTGCCGAAGCGCTGATACTCGATAGAGATCGACGCCGGCTCGCAATAGTCTCCTGCGATAACGCGAATAGCCGCCATGGACGGCGGGCACGTCGTTCGAGGCGAGCGAGTTCGTGAGGACGCTGACCTGGACGCCCCGGCGCCGCAGGCGGACCAGGTCCGCGGTCCCCTTGCGCCCGGGAACGAAATACGCCGTCGCGGCCAGGACCTCCTCGCGCGCCGCATCCCAGGTCTCGTTCAGCGTGTCGATCATGACCTGTGGCACGTGCCGCACCCGTCGTGCGAGGGCCTTGTGCGGGTCGTCGGCCACGACGCGCGTGCTGGCCCAGTGCACGGTATGCCGGCCGTCCTGCAGCGCATCGCGCAGGCCACGATAGTCGCTACTGTAAAGCTCATGCAAACGCGTGAAACGCGCGGCTCGCACGTACCGTTCGAGGCGCTCCCGCGAGAGGTGGGCGTCAGGCCTCGCCATCGCGACCTCGAGCGGGGACGGCGAGTTCGCTGGACCAGTAAGTGCTCGAAGCACTCCTGCGCCGCATGGGCCACCGGCCCGAGCAGCAGCACGTCGAGGTCGGTGAAGTTCGTTTCCTCGTGGGCCTCGAAGTAATGGCCGCCCACGTTGCGTCCGCCGATGATCGTGGCGAACCGGTCCACCAGGAACAGCTTGTTGTGCATGCGGTGATTGAGCCGATGGAATTCCAGGGGCATCTGCAGTGGGCGCGTCCACCGTGGCCGCCACTTGAACGGGTTGAAGACCCGGACTTCCGCGTTGGGCAGCGCATCGAGCAGCAGTGGCAGGCAGTCGTCCGTGCGCAGGCCGATGTCGTCGATGAGCAGCCGTACCCGAACGCCACGCTCGGCCGCGGCGCGCAGCCGGTCCATCAGCACGATGCCTGCTTCGTCGTCCTCGTACAGGTAAGTCTGCAGGTCGATCGACTTCTGCGCCTGGTCGGCGAGCAGCGAGCGCATCATCAGGGCCTGCGGACCGTCGTCGACCAGCACGCAGGCGGATTGTCCCGGCCGCGACGCAAATGCCTGCGCGTCGACCGCGACGGTCACGCTCTCCTGGCTGGATCGCCCCCGTGCGCAACAGCAGGCATGCTCATCGCGGCAACCGGAATACCTTCTTAGCCGGACATCCGCGGTCAGGCCGCGGAGACCTCGGATCGTAACGCGCGCCCGCGGCCGGTTCGACCTCGTCGCGCTGGGTGTCGATTCCGACAGCGGGACGGAGGGTCCGTTGCCGACGCGTGACGGCTCGGCCGCTCGCGCAGGTCAGGGGCGTGGGGCGGCGATCTTTTCGATGCGATCGGCGAACGTCGTGACGTCGATCGGTTTCTCGATGAAGGCACAGCAGCCGACCTCGATGGCGCGGACGCGGTCCGCCGCGAGCGCGTGCGCGCTCACGGCAATCACGGGCGTGGGTCGCAGGCTCGCCCGGGGGCACGAGGCCGGTGACGAAATCGCAGCCGTCGCCGTCGGGCAGGCGCAGGTCGAGCAGGATCAGGTCGTAACGCGATGCGCGGGCGAGCGCCACGCCTTCGGTGCCGGTCGGCGGCCACGACGACTTCATGGCCCCGGCGCTCGAGCAGGAAACGCGCCAGGTACGCGTTCGACTCGTTGTCCTCGATCATCAGGATGCGCAACGCGACGCATCCTGCCCGGCAGGGTACGGCCGGCCGGCCGGCGGCCCGGTTCGCCCGATTCTAAGCCGCCGTCCCGGATTCGCGGGTCCCGCAAACGGGCATGCCGAAGAAAGTGTAAAATCACGTGCACATGACCAAAACAGACCGTCCCTGGTCCTGGTCGTCGATGACGACTCCCGTTCGCGGGAACTGCATGACCGACTGATCCTGCGGCCACGCGCGGGTATCGACGTGCATGGCGGTACCCGAGCGCACAGTCCGCCAGTGGCGATGCTCCTGGTCGACGCCGGCCCGCTGCTCGCGCTGGTGGACTACATGCATGCCGGGCATGACCGGCATCGAATTCTGTCGCTGGATCGGCAGCCGGCCGGAACTGGCCGCGCTGCGGTTGGTGCTGCGTCGACTGGCATGGACTGACGACGAAACGCGATGCCGAAGCGCGGGCAGCGGGAGCCGATGCGGTCGTCACCAAGCCGTTCGATCGGCTCGCGCTCCTCTCCCGGCTGAATTCTTTGCTAGAGCTGCCCAGCGCAAGGTAGATTTTCACCACATGGAACCACCCGTACCCGCCCGAGTCCTCGTCGTCGACGACGAGGTCCGCGCCCTGCGACTGATGTCGCGGGTTCTGGGCAGCAGCGCGATCACCTGCCGGACGGCCGGATCGGCGGCGGAAGCCATGTGCAGATCCTGCGCCAGGCCCCGGAGATCGAGGTCGTGGTCAGCGACATCTACATGCCCACGACGGACGGCATCGAGTTCCTCGGCACCGTGCGTCGCGAGTTCGCGGACCGGCCCTGGCTGCAGCTGCTGCTGGTCACGGGCCAGGCCTCGCTCGAGACCGCCGTGGCGGCGATGCGGCTCGACGCCAGCGATTACCTGTTCAAGCCCATCGAACCCGAAATCGCTGCGAGAATCGGTGCAGCACGCACTGAGCCGCGCGGAGAGCATCCGCCAGGTGCGCAGCGCCTCGACAGACACGGCCGGTGCTCGCGCGAGCTGCAGCAGATCGCCGATACGGCCAAGGCCCTGGCCGAGGACATGCGCCGGACGATCGAGCAGGACAGCTCGAGACGCCGCGAAGCGCCGGGGCGGCCCGCGGTGCAGCGCGACCCGAAGACAGCGAGCCTGCGGACGCTGAAGCTGCTGCAGAAGCTGCAGGAGGCGCGCTCGAGCATCTTCGGCGAGGCCGTGATGCCCGAGCCGGCCTGGGAAATGCTGGCCGAGCTGATGCGCGCGCGGCTGGCTGGCCAGCACTTGTCGGTGACGAGCCTGGCGCTGTCGTCGAAGAGCCCGATGACCACGGCCCTGCGCCGCATCGAGGACCTGATCCAGGGCGGTCTCGCGGCGCGCATGCCGGATCCGGCCGACCGGCGCCGCACCTACGTCGAACTGACGCCCGAGGGCATGGCGCGCATGCAGCTGTTCCTCGAGGGCTTCGCCCGCACCGCACTGGCTGCGCAATTGAGAGAAGGGCCTGCGCCATGTCCCATGGGATCCCCGACACGACAAGGTTCTGGACGTCAGGAAGCTGCTGCACGACGTCAACGACGAACTTTCCATCGCCGCGCTGCAGCTCGAGATGATGCTCGAGAGCGAGGCGGCATCGAGGCCGCAGTCGCGCGATTCGCTCGAGGAGTCGCTCGAAGCCTGCCGCAAGGCCGCCGAATCGCCTGCGGCAGGTCTGGATCATCCTCGGCCGACGGCCGCAGGCATGACGGCGCGGACTCGGCGTCCTCGTCTCTGCTCGCCGGATGGGCGACTGCGTGGCCATGCAGCGACACGGCGGCCGTCGGCGCACCGGCGCCGCCGCCGCGCACGATGGCCGAGGTCATCGCCGCCTCGACCGCCGGCGGACTGGCGTCCGCTCGATCCGGACGAACACCCTGTACCTGCAGTTGCCGCAGGGCCGGGTCGTGATCGAACTGGCGCCGGATTTTGCGCCGCAGCATGTCGGCCAACCTGCGCACGCTCGTCGCGCGAGAAGTATTTCGACGGCCTCGCCGTGATCGCGCGTCGCAGGACAATTTCGTCGTGCAGTGGGGCGATCCGGACGGTAAGCGCAGCCTGGGCGACGGCCGACGGCGACGCTGCCGCCCGAATTCACGGTCGAGCTCGACCCGCGGCTGCCGTTCGACGCCGCTGCCGGACCGCGACGGCTACGCGCCGGAGGTCGGGTTCAGCGAGGGCTTCCCGGCCGGCGCGCGATCCGGGCCCGCGGCGAGGCCTGGCTGGCGCACTGCTACGGCATGGTGGGCGCGGGCGCGGGGCAACGACCCGGACAGCGGCAACGGCGCCGAACTCTACGTCGTGACCGGCCATGCGCCGCGCCAGCTCGATCGCAACATCGCGCTGGTCGGCCGCGTCGTGCAGGGCATCGAACTGCTGTCGACGCTGCCGCGTGGCATCCGGGCCGCTGGGTTTCTACGAGACAGCCGGAGCAGCACGTGCCGATCACGAGCGTCCGGCTCGCGGCCGACGTGCCGGTCGCCGAGCGCGCCGACGCTCGAGGTCATGCGCACCGACACGGCGACGCTTCCGGCAGCTGGTCGAGGCGCGGCGCAATCGCCGGGACGACTGGTACATGGTCCCGGCGGGCTATGTCGATCTCTGCAACGTACCGGTGGTGGTGCGGCCGCGCCGCTGAGACCGGCGCGGAATTGTCATTCGGGGGAAACATCATGGAACGCATCTGGCTCAAGCACTATCCCGCGGGAGTCCCGCACGACGTCGACCTCGACGCAATACACGTCGCTCGTCGACCTGCTGGAGGAAGGCTTCCGGCAGCACGCGACGCGCAATGCCTACGCGTACATGGACAAGTACTTCACCTTCGGCGACATCGATCGCTACTCGGCCGCGTTCGGCGCCTGGCTGCAGGCGCAGGGGCTGGCGCCGGGCGCGCGTGTCGCGATCATGATGCCGAACGTCGTGCAATACCCGATCGCGCTTGCCGGCGTGCTGCGCGCGGGCTACGTCGTCGTCAACGTCAACCCGCTCTATACGCCCCGCGAGCTCGAGCACCAGCTCAAGGATTCCGGCGCCGAGGCGATCGTCATCCTCGAGAACTTCGCCGCGACGCTGCAGCAGGTCATCGCGAAGACGGCGGTCAAGCACGTCATCGTCGCCTCGCTCGGCGACATGCTGGGATTCCCCAAGGGCGTGATCGTCAATTTCGCCGTGCGCAAGGTGCGCAAGCTGGTGCCGGCGTTCTCGCTGCCGGGCCACACGCGGTTCACCGAGACGCTCGACGCGGGCGCGCGCCGCCGGCTCGAGCCCGTGCAGAAGCGGCTCGACGACGTCGCGTTCCTGCAATACACGGGCGGGACGACCGGCGTGTCGAAGGGCGCGACGCTCACCCACGGCAACCTCGTCGCCAACGTGCTGCAGATGGAGGCCTGGATCGTCCCGGCGCTGACCGACACGTCGCGTGGCCCGGTGCCGGAGCAGTTCGTCTACATCTGCGCGCTGCCGCTGTACCACGTGTTCGCGCTCGTCGTGAACTGCCTGTTCGGGCTGCGCATCGGCACGCTCAACGTGCTGATCACGAACCCGCGCGACATCCCCGGCTTCGTCAAGGAACTGGCCAAGTACAAGTTCAACGTGATCCCGGGCGTCAACACGCTCTACAACGCGCTCGCCGAGAACGAGGAGTTCCGCAAGCTCGATTTCTCGAGCCTGCGCGTCGCCAACGGCGGCGGCATGGCGGTGCAGAAGGCCGTCTCGGACAAGTGGCGGGCGATCACGGGCGTGCCGATCATCGAAGGGTATGGACTCTCCGAGACCTCGCCGGTCGCCACCTGCAACCCGATCAACAATGCGGAGTACAACGGCACGATCGGCCTGCCGTTCCCGAACACGGAAATCGTGCTCCTCGACGACGCCGGGCAGCCGGTGCCGCTCGGCCAGGCGGGCGAGATCGCGATCCGCGGGCCGCAGGTCATGGCGGGCTACTGGAACCGGCCCGACGAGACCGAGAAGGTCATGACGCCGGACGGCTTCTTCAAGTCGGGCGACATCGGGATCATGGACGAGCGCGGCTACATCCGCATCGTCGACCGCAAGAAGGACATGATCCTCGTCTCGGGTTTCAACGTTTACCCGAACGAGATCGAGTCGGTGATCGCGACGCACCCGGGCGTCGTCGAGTGTGCCGCGGTCGGCGTGCCCGACGAGAGGTCGGGCGAAGCAGTCAAGGTCTTCGTCGTGCGCAAGGACCCGGCGCTCACGGCCGAGCAGCTCATGGATTTCTGCAAGCAGAACTTCACGGGCTACAAGAAGCCGAAGTACATCGAGTTCCGCGACGAGCTGCCCAAGACCAACGTCGGCAAGATCCTGCGCCGCGAGCTGCGCGACGCGGCCCAGGCGGCGGTCAAGCCCGCGCAGACGGCGTGATGTTCTTCACCTCTCCCGCGTGAGCGGGAGAGGTCGGCGACAGCCGGGTGAGGGCTGTTCACCTCTCCCGCGTGAGCGGGAGAGGTCGGCGCCAGCCGGGTGAGGGGTCTTACCTCTCCCGCGTGAGCGGGAGAGGTCGGCGAAGCCGGGTGAGGGCTTTGGCTGGCTCCGGTGGATCGGATCTTCCTCCGCGCTCCGGGGTCTACCGCGCATCGTGATTCGTGCGGAGGAACCGCACGAATCACGGCGAACCTTGCTCGAGCGGGCGTTCGGCGATGGTGGCCTCATCGCAGCGACTGAACTGCAGTGCCGCCTCACGCCTGCGCTCGAGCGGCGGCGTCCGACACGGAGCGCGGAGGAAGGTCCGATCCACCCGGACCAGCCCGCACCCGGCTGGCGCCGACTTGTATCTAGAGGATACGAGGTCCGATGCCATCCAAGACACGATTTGCTACGGTTTCAGCTGACGCGGCAGGCCGCAGCGACCGGTGCGCGCAGCACGTGGGAGAGCATGGGTCGCCGCGTCGGTTGAAGTCTTTCATCCCGAACAGTTGCCCGGGCCCTGAGCCCGCATTTTACAAGGCAGGGAGAAGGAACCGTATGAACGCGAGCACAGAGCAGATCGTGTCGGCATCGATGTCGCCAAGGACACGCTCGAGGTGGCCACCTCGGCGCACGAGCGCTGGTCGTGTTCGAACGATCCGAAGGGGCAGCGGGAGCTGCGCGATCGCCTGCGCGCAGTGCCGGCGGGTCTGATCGTGCTGGAGGCGACCGGCGGCTACGAGAGCGCCGTGGCGGCCACGCTGGCGCAGGCGCAGTTGCCGGTGGCGGTGGTGAACGCGCCAGGTGCGCGAGTTCGCCGGCGCGCTCGGCCAGCTCGCCAAGACCGACCGGATCGATGCCGAGGTTCTGGTGCAGTTCGGCAGCAGGCGCGACCGGAGGTTCACCTCCTGCCGATGAACAAACGCGGCTGCTCGATGCGCTGCTGACCGGCGCCAGCAGGTGCTGGAGATGATCGGGCGCGAGCGTACGCTCGAACTGGCCGTGGGCCGGTGCGTACCGATATCCGCGAGACGATCGCCTTCCTGGTGAAGCGGCTCAGCGCACCGATCGTGAGCTCAACGAGCAGTTGCGCCAGAGCCCGGTGTGGCGCGAGAAGGAGAAGCTCTGAAGGCGATCCCGGGGCTCGGCCGGCAGATGCTGCTCACGGTGCTGGCCACGCTGCCGGAGCTGGGCGGACCCCGCGCAAGCAGTTGGCCGCCGTGGTGGGCGTGGCCCCGTCAACTGCGACTCCGGCACCCTGCGCGGGCACCGTCACTGCTGGGGTGGGCGGGCTCAGACGCGGCGGGTGCTCTACATGGCGACGAGCTCGGCCACGCGCTGCAACCCGCAGATCAAACCGTTCTACGAACGGCTCATCGCCAAGGGCAAGCCCAAAAAGGTCGCCCTGATGGCCTGCATGCACAAGCTGCTGCTGATCATGAACGCCATGGTCCGCGACAACACGCCGTGGAACCCCCAAATGCCCAGGGCGAACTGACCGAAACCAGTTGACCCCCAAGACAGTTGCTCTCCCAGCAAAGCGGGGAGAGGTCGAAGAACTCACTGCCCGCGGAACTTCGGCGGGCGCCGCTCCATGAACGCGCGCATCGCCTCGCCGAGGTCCTCGGAGTGCAGGAACGCGGAATTCCACACCGCGACGTAATCGAGGTTCGTGTCGACCTCGCGTCGCGCGGCGAAACCGAGCACCTGCTTCGAACCCTGCACGGCGAGCGGTGAGTTCGCCGCGATGGTCGCGGCGAGCGCCTGCGCCCGGGCCATGAGCGCGTCGCGATCCGGCAGGACCTCGTTCAGCAACTGCACTTCGAGTGCCCGCGGCGCACCGTAGTCGGCGCCGGTGAAGATCCACTCGCGGGCGTGGCCGTCGCCGATCACGCGCGGCAGGCGCTGCAGCGAGCCGACGTCCGCCACCATGCCGATGCGCGTTTCGCGTACCGAGAACGAAGCATCCGCCGACGCGAGCCGGATGTCGCAGGCCGTGATGAGGTCGATGCCCGCGCCGAGGCAGAGCGCCGTGCACGGCGGCGATCACGGGCTTGTTCGTATCGGCGAAGCAGGATGCGGTGCGCTGGTAGGCGCGGATGTCGTCGTAGAGCTGGCGCCGCCTGGCGACCGCCGAGCCTTCGATCGCCGTCAACGATCCGCCGCCCGCGAGCGCCGGGGCATGGTCGACCAGGTCGATGCCCGCACAGAAGCCCTTGCCGCGTCCCCGCAAGAATGATGACGCGGACCTCCGGATCGCGGTCGAGTGCGGCCACGGCGTCCGGGATCGCGTACCAGAGACCGCGGTTCAATGCGTTGAGCTTGTCGGGCCGGTCGAGGAACAGCGTGGCGACGCCACCGTCGCGCTCGACGGCTAGATTGGCGAAAGTTTCGGACATGGCTGGCTTCCGTGGCAGGGAATAGAAAATCCGGGTTCAATGCCGGCGGCGCTGCGTGCGGCGGGCGATATCCATCATGCCGCGCAGGACGATGTCGGTGGCGCCCGGCGCAAGGGCCGCGAGTTTCTCGATCAGCGCGCCCCCCGGGGGCACCGCGACCTCGGCCAGCTTGAGTCGAGCGGCGGCGAAGATCGCCCAGACCACCCAGTCCGTCGGCATGTTCAGCGCCTTGGGCCAGAGGCCGGCGCTGTCGGGATGGGTGTTCGGCCATGTCGGCCATCGGGGTCTCGACGACGCCGGGCAACACCAGCGAGATACCGACTTTTTCGCCGACGAGCTCGGTGCGCAACGCCTCGGTGAGCCCGACCAGCGCGAACTTGCTTGCGCAATATCCGCCGAGCGGCGAGAAGCCGCGGCGCCCGGCGAGCGAGGCGACGTTGACGATGTGGCCGCCGTCGGCCTGGCTGCGCATCTGCTTCACCGCGGCCTGCATCACGTGCAGTGCGCCGAACAGGTTGACGTCGAGCATGCGCTGCAGGTCGGCGGGGTCGAGCGCCTCGACGGTGCGACGGGAAGCATGATGCCGGCGTTGTTGACGACGATGTCGACCGGCCGAAGCGCGCGACGGCCTTGCGAAAGCAGGCGCGCACGGAGGTGGCATTGGTGACGTCGGTGGCGATGGCGAGGGCGACCGCGCCGGAAGCTCGCGCCTTGGTCGCGACCTTGGCGAGGGCGGCCGCGCGCCGCGCCGCGAGGACGACGTTCGCACCGGCGCGGGCGAACGCGAGCGCGGTCTCGCGACCGATGCCGCTCGAAGCGCCGGTGACGAGGACGGTCTTGCCGTCGAAACGCAGGGCGGGAAGCTGCATGAACGTAGCCTAGCGCGTCTCCCGCGAGAGCGGGAGAGTGGGGAAAGCAGACGGCCCTCACCCGCGCTTCGCGCGACCTCTCCCGCACTGTCCGCGTGGGAGAGGTGAGCGAGCTGCGCTTACTTCAGGACTTCGGCGACCGGCAGGTACGCGTAGCCGAGGTCGTGCGCGACGGCCGCGTTGGTGATGTGCCCCTCGTGGACATTGAGCCCGTTGGCCAGGTGCGGGTCAGGCGCAGCGCCTGCTTCCAGCCCAGGTCCGCGAGCTTGCGGGCGAAGGGCAGGGTGGCGTTGTTGAGCGCGAACGTCGACGTGCGCGGCACGGCGCCCGGCATGTTCGCCACGCAGTAGTGGATCACGTCGTCGACGACGTAGGTCGGCTCGGCGTGCGTCGTCGCGCGGCTGGTCTCGAAGCAGCCGCCCTGGTCGATCGAGATGTCGACGAGCACCGAGCCCGGCTTCATGCGCCGGACCATGTCGCGCGTCACCAGCTTCGGTGCCGCGGCGCCGGGGATCAGCACCGCGCCGATGACGAGGTCTGCATCGATGACCAGCGCGTCGATGTGTGCCTGCGTCGAGTACTCGGTGCGCAGCGACGGCGCCGAAGATCGACGACAGTTCGCGCAGGCGCTTCACCGAGCGATCGACCACGGTGACGTCGGCGCGCAGGCCCACGGCCATCTCCGCCGCGTGGGTGCCGGAGACGCCGCCGCCGAGGATCACGACCTTGGCCGGGCGCCACGCCCGGCACGCCGCCGAGCAGGATGCCGCGGCCGCCATTCGCCTTCTGCAGGCAGTACGCGCCGACCTGCACGGACATGCGCCCGGCGACCTCGCTCATCGGCGTGAGCAGCGGCAGCGAGCCGTCCGGGGCGGTGACCGTCTCGTAGGCGATGCAGGTCGCGCCGGACTTCACCAGCGCCTCGGTCTGCTTCGGGTCCGGGGCCAGGTGCAGGTACGTGTAGAGCACCTGGCCCTTGCGCAGCATGCGCGCATTCCTGCGGCTGCGGTTCCTTGACCTTCACGATCATCTCGCACGACGCGAAGATCTCCGCGGCGGTCGCCGCGATCTTCGCCCCGACCTGCTGGTAGTCGGCGTCGGCGAAACCGATGCCGGCCGCCGCGCCCGTCTGCACGACGACCTCGTGGCCACTTTCCACGAGCTCGCGAACGGCCGCCGGAATGAGGCCGACCCGGTACTCGTGGACCTTGATTTCCTTGGGTACACCGATGCGCATGACTGTCTCCCCCGCCGGATCTGGTTGGTGTGGCCCCGCGTGGGGCATCGACGAAGAATAGTTGGCCCATCGGCATGTTTTCGTGCAAAGTCAGCGTGCGATAGGCCTCTCGACGCAAATATCTGCGGCGATCGTCGATTCAACGACGGAAAATTCGAAAATGAAGCTCGACCGGACCGACGGCCAGATTCTCGCGGCGCTGCAGCGCAACGGCCGCATCAGCAACCGCGACCTGGCGGAACACGTGCACCTGAGCGAATCCGCCTGCCTGCGACGCATGCGCGCGCTGGAAGAGGCCGGGGTCATCGACCGCTACGCCGCGCAGGTGAACCAGGGCAAGGTCGGCCTCCCCGGCAACGTGTTCGTCAGCATCACGCTCAATCGCCAGGAGCAGGCGGACCTCGCTGCCTTCGAGGAGGCGGTCAAGCGCGTGCCCGAGGTCATGGAGTGTTACCTCATGACGGGCCAGCAGGATTACCTGCTGCGCGTCGTCGTCTCGGACCCCGCGGACTTCGAGCGACTGCACAGCCAGCACCTGACGCGCCTGCCCGGCGTGGCGCGCGTGCATTCGAGCTTCGCGTTGCGTACCGTGCGCAAGAGCAGCGAGTTGCCGCTGCGCCAGGACCCCTGAATTGACCCATCGAGTGACCTGACGCATGAGCCTGGTGGCACAACTCGTCCTGATCGCGGGCCTGGGGCTGGCCGCGCTTTTCATCTGGGCCTGGCGGCGGCTGGAGTCGCGCGGCGCTGCAGTTGCGAGCGACGGCGGACCGATCACGGTCGGCGGCATGCTGCTCGGGTTCGTGACCAACTTCTTCGACACGCTCGGCATCGGGTCGTTTGCATCGACCACGGCGTACCTGAAATTCCGCCGGCTCATCGGCGACGAACTGATTCCCGGCACGCTCAATGTCGGTCATGCGCTGCCGACGATCGCGCAGGCGATCATCTTCACGACGGCGATCGCGGTTGCACCGCTGACCCTGGTTCGATGGTCGCGGCGGCCGTGGCGGGCGGCTACCTCGGCGCGGGCATCGTCGCGGGCCTGCCGCGACGCGCCGTGCAACTCGGCATGGGCATCGCCCTGCTGGTCGCGGCAGCGCTCTTCGTGATGAAGATCGTCGGCGTGCTGCCGCCGGGCGGCAATGCGCTGGGGCTGAGCGGCGGCGTGCTGGTTTTCGCCATCGTCGCCAACTTCTTCCTCGGCGCGCTGATGTCGCTCGGCATCGGCCTGTACGCGCCGTGCCTGATGCTGGTGAGCCTGCTCGGCATGAACCCCATCGCGGCGTTCCCGATCATGATGGCGTCGTGCGCCTGCCTGATGCCGGTCGGCAGCCTGCAGTTCATCCGGGAGCGCAAGTACGACAGGCGCACGGCGATCGGTCTGCGCATCGGCGGCATCCCCGGCGTCCTGCTCGCAGCGTTCGTCGTGAAGTCGCTGCCGCTGCAGTGGCTGTACTGGCTCGTGGTGATCGTGGTGCTGTATGCCTCGATCCTGATGCTGCGCTCGGCACTGCAGCGCACGCCCCACGCAGACCCGGTCGCGAGCGACGTGATCGAGAAGCCGCAGCACTGAAGCGCGCGACGCTGCCTAATCGACGGTGATGCCCGCGCTTTCGAGGATGCGACGCAGCGGCTGCCAGGTGAGGCTCGAAGTGCCGCCAGCGCTGCACCGAGCGCGTGTGGATCTTCTCGCGCACCTGCACGGAGCTCGCCGTGGCGCTGGCGGCTTCGTTCTTGTCGAACTCGAGGCAGGCCGGTTCGAAATCCAGGCCCAGTTGTTGCAACAACCGCCGGGTCTCGCCTTCCTGGTCGCGGACCAGCGCCTCGTATTCCACTTCGACCAGCCGCTCGCCCAGCAGCGCGCGCCAATGGCGCGCCAGGCGGTCGTACGCAAGGTAATAGTCGGCCACGTTCTCGAGGGTGTAGGCGTAACGGAAGAACGACTGCTTGTACATGGCAAAGCAGGCGTCCATGGGATGGCGCCGCAGGTGCAGCAGGCGGGCGTGCGGCCAGGCCTTGGCGATGAAACCGAGGTACAGGATGTTCTCAGGCCACTTCTCGATGAAGAAGGGGCGGGTGCCGAGGCGGTAGCGCACCGCGTCCAGGTAACCGTTGGCCACGCCGGCGATGTCCTGCTGCGCCGCCGCCGTCACCATGGCCGGTGTCATGCCTTCGATGCCCGGCACGCCGCTGACCTGGCGCAGCACCCTCTGCATGAACTCCGTCTCGCCGATGCTCTCCACCTGCGAGTGGCTGGAGAGGATGCGCTCGGTCAGGGTGGTGCCGGTGCGCGGCAGGCCGACGATGAAAATCGGCGTCTTGCCGGAAACTTCCGTCGGCACCGCGGTCGCGCTGCGGAGGCGAGCCACGCGGCGTCGCAGACCTCGATGATGCGGTCGATCAGCGCGACGTCGGTGGCCACGTCGTAGTTCGACACGCGCGTCGCGGCATCGCCGGCCGCCTGGTAATGCTCGAAGGCCTCGTCCCACTGCTCGAGGTCCTCGAGCTCCTTGCCGAGCGCATAGTGCAGGAAGATGTTCTTCTCGGCGGCAGCCGGGTCGCCTGCAGCACGGCCTTCATCTGCTCGAGGTGGGTCGCATCACGGGCGCGCGCCAGGCGCGAGAGGTGGTAGTGGTTGCGCTGGTGCGTCGGGTTGCGCTCGAGCAGCTTCAGGTACAGCGCCCGGGCCTCGTCGACCTTGCCCAGGTAGACGCTGCAGGCGGCCAGGTTGGCCTCGAACACCGGTATGCCTGGCTGCAATTCGTTGGCACGGTGATAAAGCGGCCAGGCCCGCTCGTGCAGGCCCAGCATCGACCAGGTGAGTCCGGCGAGGTTGAGGTAGCGCGGGCTGTTGCCGAGCCTTGCCTCGTGTTGCTCCAGCAATCCCCGGGCCTCGGCATGCCGGAACGAGCGGGCATATTCATCCGCGAGCTCGATCGCTGCATCGTAACGGCCGGGGTCGATGGCCAGCGCTCGCACGAAGGCCTCGATCGCCGCGGCAGACCGTTGCGCGGCTTTCTCGGCCAGCCCGGCCAGGAAATGGCCCTCGGCGCTGCCGGCGTCGCGCCGCAGGATCTCCGCGGCGCAAGCCTGGACGGTGCGCCAGTCCTGCGCCTGCACTGCACGTCTGGCGGCGGACGACAGCTGGTCAGAACTCGGGGTCATGCTCGTGCTTGGTGTGGAATGGCAGGCTCAGTCGACGGCGATGCCCGCGTTTTCGAGGATGCGACGCAGCGGCTGCAGGTGCCGCTCGAAGTGCCGCCAGCGCTGCACCGAACGCGTGTGGATCTTCTCGCGCACCTGCACGGAGCTCGCCGTGGCGCTGGCGGCTTCGTTCTTGTCGAACTCGAGGCAGGCCGGCTCGAAATCCAGGCCCAGTTGTTGCAGCAACCGCCGGGTCTCGCCTTCCTGGTCACGCACCAGTGTCTCGTATTCGACTTCGACCAGCCGCTCGCCCAACAGCGCGCGCCAGTGGCGTGCCAGGCGCTCGTGGGCAACGTAATAGGTGCCCAGCGCTTCCAGGTCATAGGAGAACTTGTAGGCCCACGTGAAGACCTGCTTGTACATGGCGAAGCAGGCGTCCATGGGATGGCGCCGCAGGTGCAGCAGCCGGGCGTGCGGAAAAGCCTTGGCGATGAAGCCGAGGTAGAGGAAATTGAATGGCAGCTTCTCGATGAAGAAGGGGCGGTCGCCGAGCCGGTAACGCACGGCGTCCAGGTAACCGTTGGCCACGCCGGCGATGTCCTTGCCCGCCGCCGCCGTCACCATGGCCGGCGTCATGCCTTCGATACCCGGCACGCCGCTGACCTGGCGCAGCACCATCTGCATGAACTCCGTCTCGCCGATGCTCTCCACCTGCGAGTGGCTGGAGAGGATGCGTTCGGTCAGGGTGGTGCCGGTGCGCGGCAGGCCGACGATGAAAATCGGCGTCTTGCCGGAAACCTCCGTCGGCACCTCGGCGCGCTCCGGCCGCGAGCCACGCGGCGTCGCACACCTCGATGATGCGGTCGATCAGCGCGACGTCGGCTGCGACGTCGTAGTTCGACACGCGGGTCGCGGCATCGCCGGCCGCCTTGTAATGCTCGAAGGCCTCGTCCCACTGCTCGAGGTCCTCGAGCTCCTTGCCGAGCGCATAGTGCAGGAAGATGTTCTTCTCGGGCGGCAGCCGGGTCGCCTGCAGCACGGCCTTCATCTGCTCGACGTGGGTCGCATCACGGGCACGCGCCAGGCGCGACAGGTGGTAGTGGTTGCGCTGGTGCGTCGGGTTGCGCTCGAGCAGCTTCAGGTAGAGCGCCCGGGCCTCGTCGACCTTGCCCAGGTAGACGCTGCAGGCGGCGAGGTTGCCCTCGAACAGGGGGATCCCCGGCTGCAGTTCGTTGGCACGGCGGTACAGCGGCCAGGCGCGCTCGTACAGGCCAATATGCGTGTAAACCGTGGCGGCAGCATCGAGGTATCGCGGGCTGTTGCCCAGCCGGCCCTCGTACCGGGCGAGCAACTCGGCTGCGTCGCCGTTGCGCCGCCCGACGACGTGCAGGTCCGCCAGCTCCACGGCGGAGTCGTAGCGCTCAGGGTCGCACTCGAGCGATCGTGTGAAAGCCTCTGCCGCCTTCACGGGCCGCCGTGCAGCCTTCTCGACGAGACCGGCCAGGAAATGGCCCTCGGCGCTGCCGGCGTCATGCCGCAGGATCTCCGCCGCGCAAGCCTGGACATTCGCCCAGTTCCCCGCCTGCGCCGCGCGCCGCGCCGTGACGCCCAGGTCTGCCAGTGCCTTGTTCACGTTGCGCCGCCAGAGGTCCGGAAAAAAGAGGGCCGCACTGGGCGGCCCTCGCAGGTTAACGAAAAAAAGTCTCCTACTCGAAGCTGTATCCCAGGCGGACGAAGTAACCCCTGCCCATCATGCGGTAGGTCGACGGATCCGTCGTGGCATTGAAGCCCACCTCGATGAACGGCGGCTCCTCGTCCGTGATGTTGGTGATGCCGGCCTGCACCTTCAGGCCATTCATTGCGTCACCGAAGATCGAGTCATCCCCCCCGAACTCGTAGGACGCCGTCACGTCGTGGTAGAGCTGCGAATCGATCGTCTGGATGTACGTACCATCAGGCCGGTTGCCCTACCGCAGTTGCAGAAGGTATCGGCGTCCAGGGCGCTGATGTATTCAGCCAGGTACGTTACGGTCCCGCCGCCTCGCTGCCACTGGGCCTGGAAGTTCGCCTTGTCCTCGGCATACGCGCCGCCATCCTGGGCCGTGGGGTCCGTGAACCGTCCCGACAGATCCTGCTTCCGGCGCGCCCGCGTACGCGGTCTTGGTGCGCTCCAGCAGATGCGACCAGACGATGCCCAGCTCGAAATCGCCAATCCCGGTCTCGAAGCTGTAACGCAGTTCCGTGTCGATGCCCTTGGCGCCCTGTTCAGCAACGTTCAAGGTGGGGTCGATGACCCGGAGAACCCGATACGTGGTCGGGTCGCGGGTCACATTCGCGCAAAGGTCTGCGTTCCCGTTCACATAGCATTCGTCGAGGATGGCCTGGATGCCGTAGGAACTGATGGCATCCTCCAGGCTGATGGACCAGTAATCGACGGTCGCCGTCAGACCAAAATCAGGCGTCCAGACAAAGCCCACCGTATAGGTGTCGCCGGTCTCCGGGATGAGATCGGGATTGCCCGAAACCACGGCCAGCACCTGGCTGTCAGGCTGTACGCTCTGCTGGGCGCAACCAGCGGGGAAATCCGGGTCCGCGCAGGGATCGCTGAAGGTCGGGAAGTCGTCGGATCGGCCGCTGTAAAGGTCGCTGATCGTCGGCGCGCGGAACACGGTGCCGGCCGTGCCGCGGAACCTCAGGCTCTTGATCGGCGCGAAATCAAAACCGACCTGCCAGGTGCTCTCGGACGTGTCCAGTTCGTTATAGCTGTCGTAGCGCACGCTGCCGGTAAGGTTCAGCGCCTGCGTCCCGTTGTCGAAGACCGGGGCGAGCATTTCGAGTGCACCGGAGACGTTCGTCAGGGTGCCGTCCGTCCCCTCGCCCTTGTTGCCAGTCACGTCGAACGTGGACTTGAGCGAGTCCGGCGAGTACGTGTATTCCTGGCGATAGTAGCCGCCAGTCAGCGCCCAGCCGAAGTCGCCGCCCGGCAGTGCGAAAGCCTTGCCCGTGAGGCTGGCTTCGGCTTGCTGCATCTCGGTCCGCCGCGAATCCGTCAGGTTGGCATTGATGTAGTCGTACATCTCCGGTGTGACGGCGTTCGGACCGCCGAACAGGTTCAACGGCACGCATCCGGCGATGATGCTGCTCGGGTCATTGATGTTGCGGTAGCACTCGGGCGTGCCGTCGTTGTTCAGGTCTGCCGACGGGCCGAGCGCGTTGAAGAGCTTCGAGCCGGCGTACTGGCCGAAATCCTTGTCGGTCTGGTCGCGCCAGCCGGCGTTATAGGTGACCTTCCAGTCCATGTCCTCGGTGATCGTGCCGAGCAGCGACGCTGACGAACTGGAACTGGGTCACGTCCTGGCTGTAGCTGCGCTCCTGCTCGCTCATTCGGCGACGGACTTGCGTCACCGGTTCAGGCGTCAGCCCGGCGGCATTCGCCGCCTGCACCAGGTAATAGTTGTCCGCGGAAATGCCGTTGACCACGGCACCCGAGGCGTCGAGCACCGCGTGACCGGGATCCAGGAACGGTCCCGTGTCGTAAGGATTCGGCGCCAGCACCTGCCTGGACTCGCGGAAGTTACCGCGGAATGCAGCCTCTGCCCGCACCTTCTCGGTAATCGGGAACGAACCTTCGGCGAAGACGTTGGTCCTCTGGTACGGCGTCTGGATGAAGTTGACGGGGGCGTAGTTGTATGTGCGACCGTCCCATGCTTCGAGCAGGCCAGTGTCCGGATTGATAAACCAGGCGTCGATCGGGTCAACGCCATTGTCATCAAGATTGCCTGGGATTGCGTCGTGGGTGGCGAAGTTGAAGAGACCTTCCTCGATGCGGGACGAACCAATCGGGTAGCAGCCACCGCTGGGCGAGCCGTCGTACGGCCGCGTGGGGTGCTTCTCGCAACCCTCAGGATAGATGTAGTACGTGTTCTGGAAGTAGTCCCACGGGGCATCGCTCTGCCGCGCTTCCTTCTGGTCCACGTATTCCGCGCCGAACACGAAACTGCCACCACCGTCGAACGACTTGCCGAAGATCAGGCCAATGGTGTCCTGCTTACCGCTGTCCATGTCGAAGTAGTCGGTCGTCTGTGCGTTGATCTCGAAACCATTGAAAGACTTGCGGGTCAGCACGTTCACGACGCCCGCGACGGCGTCGGCGCCATACACGGCCGAGGCGCCGTTCTTCAGGACCTCCAGGCGCTCGATCATGATGCCCGGAATCGTCTGCCAGTCGCCGCCGTCGACCGTGCGCATGCCGTTGACGAGCGTCACCGTGCGATCGACGCCCATGCCGCGCAGGTCGATCTGCACCGAGCCGTCACCGCCGTTGTTCGTCGTCGTGCCGATGGGCGAACCGGACATCGAGGGCGTTCGCTGCACGAGACTGCCGATGTCGCTGATGCCGGAAGCCTCGATGCTGTGCGCGGTCCACGACCGTGACCGGGCTGGCGGCGTCGAGGTCCGGTCTTGAAATACGCGAGCCGGTGACGACGACCTGTTCCAGCTCGGCCGATTGCGCCTGGCTCGCCTGCGGTTGGTCCCGTTCCTGGGCCCACGCGGCCGTGCCGTACGCCCCGGCGGCCAGCGATCCCGCGGTGATCAGCGCTAACTTGACTGCCCGCTCGATGTTGCTGTTACGCATCAGTGGCTCCTGCGCCTGAACGATAAATGGTGTAAGACTCGGACAATGGGTGGCAACGTACGCCGTTGGTAAGTCTGTTTTGTCGGTAGTGGATGTGCGTATGCGCCGACAGGCTGTCCGCAGTACTACGCAGGCTCCAAGGCGTTGCGTCACGCAGACGGCGCACTTCGTTGGGGGGCTCGTGCGTGCGAACCGGCGGCGACGGTCCGCGCCGCACCCTCCCTTGTTGTTTTGGCGCAATCAGCGCCCGGGCGACGGCGCGCGGCGGCCACGTGTTGGCGCAGGCCAGCGGTCGGTGGCGCTGCTATAGTCTCGACCTTTCGCAACTGGCGGTACGACCTGCATGTTCCGGGCGCTCGGCATACTCCTTCTATTGGCGTCAGTAACCTCGCTCAGTCCCGTCGCTCGCGCGGCGGACACGGAGTCGGCGCCAAGGTGTGCGGAGATCGAGACCGATACCCAGCGCCTTGCCTGCTATGACCAGCTCTTCGGAGCGCCTGCCCGCACGAAGCAGGCCGAGTCGGCGGTGACCGCGCCGGCAACGGCGAGCGCATTGGCGGCCCTCGGCGAGAACGATCGCCGCGACTTCGGCCTGAGTGAGGCCGACAAGCGGCGGAACGTGAACCTCCCGACTGCTCCCGACAGCATCAGCGTGACGATTCAGTCGGTCAGCCGGCGGCCGACGGGCGAGCAGATCTTCAAGACGGAGGACGGGCAGGTCTGGGTCGAGGTCGAGCCCTCTTCGCAGTTGCGCGTGCAGCCGGGTGAGACCGTCACGATCCGCAAGGCGGCGCTGGGTTCCTACGTGCTCGTCACGTCCAAGCGCGCCGGCGCCAAGGTCCGGCGCCTGAACTGACAGGCGCCCCGGGATCTCGACCCGCGGAGCCGGCCCCTGGCCCCTCCCTGCCTTCCGGGCGGGGCCCGAATCCCCAACCCCCTCCGGCGCAACCGGGCCCAGTCGTCGTTTTTCAGCGACACGAACGCCAGAATGCCCGACTTCGAAGCGTTTCCGGCTATCCGCGGGCCAGTTTTCCTGTTGCTTTCGTGTCATAGAGCTTTCTTTTCGCCGTCAACCGACCTATGCTCCCTCAGCCGCGGCGCAGACCTTTTGAGAAACATGTCCGAGGCGGCGTGATGGTCGAACCGCTTGACAACAACGGGAGACAGTTAGATGGCACAGTTCCTTGATATTTTGCACAGCAGACGCTGGCGCAGCAGGGTCGCCATAGGCGTACTCGCAGCGACCGGCCTGGCTTCAGGCGCGGCCCTCGCAGCCGACACCGCCGCAGAGCTGGAAGAAGTCGTTGTCACGGGTTCACGCATCGCGAATCCGAACGCCACCAGCTCGAGCCCGATCGTCGGCGTGACTCGCAGAGAACCTGCGTCCCCAGGGCATCGTCGACATGGGCAACCTGGTCGACCAGCTGCCGCAGCACAT
Organism: uncultured Gammaproteobacteria bacterium; assembly: GCA_963789375.1. Taxonomy (GTDB): domain Bacteria; phylum Pseudomonadota; class Gammaproteobacteria; order Steroidobacterales; family Steroidobacteraceae; genus RPQJ01. The sequence continues at coordinate 32,153 of CAWBKN010000009.1, forward strand.
CCAGACCGGCGCGGACCTGAGCAACACCAGCAACCCGCTGAACGGACCGGGCGGCATCACCACGATCAACCTGCGCGGCCTCGGCCCCAGCCGCACGCTGGTGCTGGTCGACGGCAAGCGGCTCGGCGTCGGTGACCCGAACTCGGGCAACCCGAATCCTTCGGCCGACATCAACCAGATTCCTTCGGCGCTGGTCCAGCGTGTGGACATCGTGACCGGTGGCGCCTCGGCCGTGTACGGCTCGGATGCCATCGCGGGTGTCGCGAACTTCATCATGCGTCGCGATATCGAGGGCGTGGAAGTCGATGCCCAGTACGGGTTCAATTATCACCAGAACGATAACGGCTACATGCAGAATCTCTTGAACACGGCGGGGATACACGCACCCGGAGACACGGTCGTGGATGGCAATGAGATCGCCGTCACCCTGATGATGGGCAGTGGCTTTGCCGACGACAAAGGCCATGCGACGGCCTATTTGAGCTACCTCAACTCCGACCCCACCACCCTGGCGGAGCGCGATTTCTCGTCCTGCCAGCTTTCAGGGCAACGGCGGTAACACCATGCGTGCGGCGGTTCGGCAATTCGAACATCGTCCAGGCTAGCGCCGGCAATTATCGCAGTTTTCGGTGACCAGCTCGTGGAGTGGGGAACGGCAGACACGAGCCCGCCGGCGTTGTTCAACTCGAATCCGTACATGAACCTGAAGCACGGCCGGCGACCGCTATCAGGGCGGTGTGTTCGCCGACTACGTCTTCAACGAGAACGCGACGCTGTACACCAATTTCATGTTCACCCAGGACAAGGCGAACACGGAGGTTGCACCTTCCGGCTTGTTCACCTCCAGGGTCTGTCCCTGTGTACTGCAACAACTCGTTGTTTACTCCAGGCGAAGAAGGGGCGCCCAGTCCTCAGGCCTGGCGTCGGCTGCACGAGGAGATGATCGCCGCGGGTGATACGGTCAACATGAGGTTCGGCCGCCGCAACATCGAGGGCGGACCCGCGGCAGTTCGGTTACGAGCACACGACCTATTTCGCCGTCGCCGGTGTCAAGGGTGACATCAACGACGCGTGGAAGTACGACGCGTATGGTTCGTACTACAACACCGACGGTTTCAACTCGAACGGGAACTACGTCTCCATCGCCCGGTCCGGTCTCGCGCTGAATGGCTGCCAGAACAGCCCCAGCGGTGCCACCGACCCCAGTTGCGTGCCTTACAACATCTGGCAGCAGGGTGGCGTTACGCCGGAAGCGGCCGATTACATCTGCCACTTATGGCTTGGCCTCCGGCTCGGCCGGACAGCAGGTCCTGTCGGCCAGCGTAACGGGCGACCTCGGCTCGTACGGCATGCAGTTGCCCACGGCCAAGGAAGCCCTCGGCGTTGCATTCGGTGCGGAGTACCGGACGGACAGTTACAGCTATCTGCCGGACGAAGCCCTCGGTTCAGGCGACCTGTCGGGCAGCGGTGGCGCGTCCCCGACGATCGATGCCGACACGCACGTGATGGAGTACTTCGGCGAACTCCGTGTTCCGCTGGTGCAAGGCGTGACGGGCGCCCAGGACCTCGTGTTCGAGGCTGGCTACCGTTATTCGGACTATGAGCTGTCCGGCGGCGCCAACACCTACAAGCTGGGCCTGCAGTGGGCGCCGATTGACGACGTCCGCTTCCGCGCATCGTTCAACCACGCGATTCGCTCGCCGAGCCTGATCGAGCTCTACGTCGGCCAGACAGTGACCAACACGTCCAGTTTCTCGACTGATCCTTGTGCAGGGCCTACCCCCACCGCGAGCCTGGCAGAGTGCGAGCGCACGGGCGTGACTGCGGCGCAGTACAACAGCGGCAGCATTGCGCCGTGCCCGTCTTCACAGTGCGCGGTACTGACAGGCGGCAACCCGGAGCTGAAGCCGGAAGAAGCCGACACCTGTACCGTGGGCTTCACGCTCAACCCGTCGATGCTGCCGGGCTTCACCATGAGCCTCGACTGGTACGAGATCAAGATCACAGGACATCGTCGGCACCATTCCGTTGCACGTCATCGTTGACGGCTGCGCTCGACGGCTCAGTGCCGGGTTACTGCAGTAAGGTCGTGCGTTCGCCGTACGGCACGCTGTTCGGCGATACCATCGACGGCGGCGGCTACATCATCGGCACCAATGCCAACGTCGCCGAGGCAACCTTCAGCGGCGTGGATGTCCAGGGTTCCTACCAGTTCGAAGTGGGCAGCCTGGGTTCCATGGTCGCGAGCCTGAACGCGACGTACGTGCTGGATACCACGACCATCCCCCTGCCGGGCGACCCCGAGCTATGACTGCGCCGGCCTGTACGGCAACACCTGCGGCCCCGCGATCCCGGACTATCGGCAGTCGCTGCGACTGGACTGGATGCTGCCGGCGAACGTCACGGTCGGGCTGCAGTGGCGCTACCTGAGCAGTGTCGAGCACGAGCAGAACTCGGACGATCCGTCGCTCAAGCGGCGCCCCGGTCTCGTTCGGCGGCACGCTCGACTCGATGAACTACTTCGACCTGTCGGCCAACTGGGCCATCTCCGAGCAGTACTCTCTGCGTGCCGGCGTCAACAACATCCTCGACGAAGATCCGCCGCTGGTTGACACCTGCTGGTCCGGTCCGGGCACGCCCAATACGTGGGGCCCGTACGACACGCTGGGCATGGCAGGTGTTCCTTGGCGTGAACGCCAAGTTCTAACGCTCCCGCGTCTGATCGCGATTGATCGCGATACCAGGGCGGCCTCCTCACGGAGGCCGCCCTTTTTCATGGGCCTGGTGCGCCAGGCTTGGAATGCGTCGGTTGGACTTCAGTGCGGCGTGCGAGCCGGTGCGGCGCAGTCGATGGATTCGAGCGGCCAGCCCGCGTCGACGCGCACGACGCGATCACCCGTCCTGATCGCCAGGCGCTGGACCGTGCCTGCCTTGAACTCCACGACGAGGACCACGGGTCCGCGCGAGTCGATCGTCGCGAGCGACCCAGGCTGTGCGCGTTCCTTGACGGTGGCGATGCAGCCGCGGGCGTCGACGAACAGCATGTCGAGCGGCAGCAGGGTGTTCTTCATCCACATCGAGACGCGCTGCGGCGGGTCGTAGACGAAGATCATCGCCTGGTCCGGCCGCATCTCGCGATCCTCGACGAACATCAGTCCCTGCTCGCGTGCATCGGCCGAGTCGGCACGCCACGCCTCGAACAGGTGGCGGCGGATGCTGTTGGTCTCCACCGCGATGCGCTCGCGTGGGAAAGCGCTGAGCGGTACCCGCGTCGAGGGGTCCGTGCCGGCATGTGCCGTCATGACGAGGCCGGCTGACGCCGCTGCGAGCAACCAGGCCAGCGCGTGAGCGAGCCGCATCGACTTCATGGGTTCAGGGTTCCCTGGGTGCATCGACCAGCGCGGTGACATCGAAACGCGACATCAGCACCGCGCCCGCATCGGTGCCGACTGCGCGGGCCGGCTGGATGCAATACCCGCGGCCCGCCAGGCGATATTGACCTGCCGGACCGTCGCTCGGTTCCAGCGTGACCTCGTCGAGGGCGCACTTGTCGTCGCCCTGCGTCGCATAGAAGACGCCGGTGCCCTCGCGGACGACCGTGACGTTGGCCGGTACGTTGCGTGCGGTGCCGGCCTGCAGCGGCAGCGTGATGCCGACCACGATGAGCAGGGGTTCCGTGCCGGCTACGGCGCCCTTGTAGAGCAGTCGCAGGCCGCCGCCGCCGGGCCGGGGCCCGCCCAGGCACTGTGGCGTCGCGGGCGGCGACCAGTCGATCTCGGCATCGATCGCACCCTGCAGGCGTGCCTTCAGCGAGCCAAACGTGGCAGGCCGGCAGAGTGCGTCCGCGGAGCCAGGAAGTTGCGCCGCGCCGGGCGGTGTCGTCTTTGCATCGACTGCCTTGTCCGGTGCCGCATCGGTCGACGTACCGGCATGGCCGCAGCCCGCGGCGGCGAGGGCAAGCCCCGCCGCTGCCAGCAGGCGACGCCAGGCATCACGCCTCGACGGCGCCCTCGGGTTCGTCGGCCGTGCGGGGCGCACGAACCAGCAGGGACTTCGCCATTTGACCATGCAGGTAGCCGATGCCGCGCGACAGATGCAGCGTGATGGTGAGCAGCACTATCCCCAAGATCGAGACCAGGGGCAACAGCGCCGGGTGCGGCGACTGGACCGTGCCGTCGATCGTGATCAGGCCGCCGTGGTGGAGCAGCACGACGATCGGTGCCACGAACATGGCCACGGAGACCACGATCCCGACCACGGCAAACACGAAGTAGAACAGGCCGAGCGGCAGCATCAGGAACAGGTAGAGCAGGGTGCCCCAGGTGCGCGGGTCCTTGAGCATGTCAACGAGCCGTGTCGTCCATCCCGCGGGCGGGCCGGGATGGACCGGCCGGCGCGGCATGCGCGTCCCGAGCATCGACTCGACGATCCGGCCTTCGGCGAGGGCCAGCACGCGTGCGGTGCCGATGAACAGCAGGAAGAACGGGATGCCGATGATCAGCACGGCCAGCCCGATCGACATCATCGAGCCCGTGATCGCGAACGTGAAATAGAGGATGCCGGTCGCGAGCGCCAGCACCATGTAGGCCAGGCTCAGGTAGGCACGCGGGTCGGAATAGATGCCGAAGAAGCGGCCGAGCGCCGAGTGCTTCGGGGCGGGCGGCGGCGTGCGCAGCGCGGCCTGCACGCGGGCTTCGTTGGTGCGGTAGGCGTCGGCAACTTCGGCGGGCGCGCCGTAGCTCGCCACGATGCTGCGCAGCATCGTCTCCTCCGTCTCGGCAGGGTTCTGCGCCAGTTCGGCACGCAGGTGTTCCTCCGCGTCGTACAGCGCGTCCTGGACCAGTGCGGGGTCGGCACCCTGCAGCTCGGCCCGGAGCAGGTCGAGGTATTGCTCGACGGTGCGGGGCATCGCGGCCGTCATGACGGAATCTCCTGTGCGGGCTGGGGTTGGACGACGCTGTCGACGAAAGTGCGAGTCGTGAGCCACGTCTCACGCCAGGCGGCGAGCACCTCGCGCCCGAGCGCGGTGATGCGGTAATAGCGGCGCGGGGGACCGGAGTAGGAAGGCACGACGCGACTCGAGAGCAGGCCGGCGCCGCTCATGTTGCGCAGCACGGGATAGAGCGCGCCCTGCTTGAACGGGGCCGCGGGCAACGTGTCCGCGCTCAGTCGCCTGGCGATTTCATAGCCGTACAGGTCGCCGTCGACGTCCGCCAGCACGGAGAGGAGCACCAGCGACGTCAGCCCGGCGCTGAGTTCGCGCTGAAACTTGCGGGCCTGGGCCTCGGCGGGGTTGCCGGGGGCGGAGCCTTCGTCGATTTGATCTGGGTCCCGCAACATGCGAGCCGCCTCCTTGAAGTGAGTGATATTACACACTGAGCACTAGTACTAAGTCAACAGTATGACTCATCGCTACATAGTGATGCACCGCAGCGAGGTTATTCCGGGCATAAGACTCTGTAACATTGCAATCGGGGCGCATTGACCACGGAGCCGAGCGGATGTCGACGGAACAACAGAAAGTCTTCGCCCCGCGTCGATACCTGAGCCGGCTGACCCGAGGCACGCTCGCGGTGATCATGGCGGGCGGCCGCGGCGAGCGCCTCAAGCAACTCACCGAGGATCGCTGCAAGCCCGCTGCGCCGTTCGGCGGCAAGTTCCGCATCATCGATTTCGTGCTGTCGAACTGCCTCAACTCAGGCATTCGCCAGATTTCCGTGCTGACGCAATACAAGGCGCACTCGCTGATCCAGCACATCGGCAAGGGCTGGGGCTTCCTGCGCGGCGAGTTCGGCGAGTTCATCGAGACCATCCCGGCGCAGCAGCGCCTCGGGCCCGAGTGGTACCAGGGCACCGCCGACGCGCTGTGGCAGAACATGGACCTGATTCGTGCGCACCGGCCGCTGCACGTGCTGGTGCTCGCCGGCGACCACATCTACAAGATGGACTACGGCCCGATGATCGGCTTCCACGTCGAGAAGGAAGCGGACATCACCGTCGGTGTCGTCGAGGTGCCGATCGACCGCGCGCGCGAATTCGGGGTCGTCGGGGTCGATGACTCGAATCGCGTGCTGAATTTCCTCGAGAAGCCGCACGACCCGCCGCCGATTCCCGGCCGTCCCGACGTCGCCATGGCATCGATGGGCATCTACGTGTTCAACCCGCGCCTGCTCGAGCGCCTGCTGCGCGCCGACGCGGAAGACCCGGAGTCGGCGCACGACTTCGGCAAGAACATCGTTCCAGGCGCGATCGAAAAGCTGCGCGTGTTCGCGTATCCATTCGAGGACGTGCGCAGCAAGGCGCAGCACTACTGGCGCGACGTCGGCACCATCGACGCGTACTACGAAGCCAACATGGAACTGGTGCGTGTCTCGCCCGAACTCAACATCTACGACGAGCAGTGGCCGATCTGGACGTACCAGGAGCAGCTGCCGCCGGCCAAGTTCGTGTTCGACGACGACGATCGCCGCGGCTGCGCCATCGACTCGATGGTCTCGGGCGGTTGCATCATCTCCGGTTCGCGCGTCTCCAACTCGCTGCTGTTCTCGCAGGTGCGCGTGCACGATTACTCCACGGTCGACCGCGCGGTGATCCTGCCGCGCGTGCGCATCGGCGAGCGCTGCGTGATCCGCAATGCGATCCTCGACGAGGGCGCCATCGTGCCGGACGGCACGCAGATCGGCGTCGACCCGGCGGCGGACCGTGAGCGCTTCTACGTCAGCGAGAACGGCGTGACGCTCGTGACGGCGTCGATGCTGCGCGCTCCGGCGCGCTGACCACTAGACCACAAGGGGATTCAGAATTGGCTGCACGAAACAGCTTCGTCGCGCGCTGCGGCGTGTACCTCGCGATGTGTGCGGCCGTGCTGCTCGGCGCGTGCTCGACGCTGCCGAGCAACCTGGAAGCGCCGAAGGTCGACCTCGTCGGCATCCAGATGATGTCCACGGACATGTTCGCGCAGAAGTTCCGCGTGCGCGTGAAGGTCATGAACCCGAACGACGTCGAACTGCCGGTGAAGGGGCTCGAGTACCAGATCCTGCTGATGGGCGACAGCTTCGCCGAGGGCAACAGCATGGATCGCTTCGTGCTGCCGGCGAACGGCGAAGCGGAGTTCGACATGATCGTGACGACGAACTTCGTCAGCAGCCTGGGCCGGCTGATCAGCCGCGTGGGCGGCGGCAAGCTCGAGAACCTCGACTACGAGATCTCGGGCGACATCCTGCTGGAAAAAGGCATGGTACGGAAAATTCCGTTTGCAAAGCAGGGCCAGGTCGACATCGCCCGGGCGCTGGGGCAGAAGCAGGGAGAAATCTGAGGAAGTGACTAGTGGATAGTGACTAGTGACTAGTCGGAAGGCCGCCGAATTCGGCGGCCATTCTTTTCCTACTAGTCACTAGCTCACTACTCACTAGTCACTGCGCTTTACGATTCCCTGGCGCTCGCCAGGGAATCGTAAAGCGCCTCGTATTCCGCCGCGCGCGCGTCCCAGCTGAAATCCTGCTGCATGCCGTTCTGGACGAGCCGGCGCCAGATCGACGGCCACGTGAACCACTCCAGCGCGGTCGTGATCGCCCAGTGCAGGCCGCCGGCGTCGAAATCATTGAACACCACGCCGGTGCCCTGGCCAGTGCCCGGATCGAAATGCTGCACGCTGTCGGCGAGCCCGCCGGTGCGCCGCACGATGGGTACCGTGCCGTATTTCAGGCTGTACATCTGGTTCAGCCCGCAGGGCTCGTAGAGCGACGGCATCAGGAACATGTCCGATGCCGCTTCGATGAAGTGCGCGAGTTCCTCGCTGTACCCGCTGTAGAACACGACACTTGCCGGGAAACTGCTCCTGCAGGCCGTGCAGGAACCGTTCGTAATGGGCGTCGCCGCTGCCGAGCGACACGAAGCGCACGTCGTGCTCTTCCAGCAGCCCGGGCAGTGTCTCCATCAGCAGGTCGATGCCTTTCTGGCGCGTGAGCCGGCTGACCATGCCGAGCAGCGGCGTCGTTGCCGGCGCGGGCATGCGCAGCAGGTCGAGCAGTGCCTGCTTGTTGCGGACCTTGCCGGACAGGTCTTTCGCGTCGTACTGGAACGGCAGGAAGCGATCGGTCGCGGGGTTCCAGTCGTCGTAATCGACGCCGTTCAGGATGCCGCTCACCGAATCGCTGCGGGCCCGCAGGTCGGCGTCGAGGCCGTAGCCGCCCTCGGGCGTGCGTATCTCCAGCGCATACGTCGGGCTGACCGTCGTCACGGCGTCGGCATAGAGGATGCCGTGGCGCATCGGGTTGATGCGACCCTGGCCGAGGTCGGCCTGGTGCAGCGTCTCGATGCTCACGCCCGGGCCCACGTCCGCCGCGGCGCTCGCCGAGAACACGCCCTGGTAACCGATGTTGTGGATCGTGAAGACGCTGCGCGTCGAGCCGAAGATCTGCCTGTCCCACGCATAGGCGGTGCGCAGCAGCAGCGGCGCGAATGCGGTGTGCCAGTCGTTGCAGTGCACGATGTCCGGCGCGAACTGCAGTCGTTGGCAGGATTCGAGTGCCGCGCGCGTCAGCAGCAGGTAGCGCATGTGCTCGTCGTGCGCATCGGAGTAGATGTAGGGACGGTCGAACACGGCGGGGCAGTCGACGAGGTACACCGAAAGCGCGTCCGCGCCGGGCAACTGCGCGGTGCTGACGTCGTAGGCCAGTTCGTTGGTGCCGACCGTCGTTCGCAGGCCCTGCAGCCCGGGAACCGGCCGCTGCTCGCGGCCCTTGAACTCCATGAGCCCGTGCAGGGGGACGAAGACCCGAACGTCGTGGCCGCGCCGGTGCAACTGGCGCACGAGCGCGCCGGCGACGTCACCCAGCCCGCCGGTCTTGGCGAACGGAGAAATCTCGGCGGTCAGGAAGCAGATGCGGTGCATGGACATCCAGTGGGCTATTTTGCCACAGGCCCAGCGCGGGACAGCAGGAACCGGGTGGCCATCGCACCGCGCGTGGGTATGCTAGCCCGCATGACGACCAGCAGCCCCCACGCCCTCGACCAGGCACCCGAGTTCACCCGGATCGCGCGCGCGATCGGTTACCTCGCCGAGCACGCCCGGGAGCAGCCGCCGGTCGCGGCGATCGCGGCGGCTGCGGGGTGGAGCGAATACCATTTCGCGCGCGTGTTCCGGCAATGGGCCGGCATATCCCCCAAGCAGCTGCTGCAGCACCTGTCGCTCGTCGCAGCCCGGCAATCGCTCGATGACGAGCGGTCCGTGCTGCAGGCTGCGCTGGACGCCGGGCTGTCAGGGCCGGGGCGGCTGCACGACCTGTTCGTGTCGCTCGAAGCGGTCACGCCGGGTGAATACAAGGCGCGCGGCCGCGGGATGGTGCTGCGCTACGGTACGGTCGACACGCCCTTCGGGCCGGCGCGGATCGCGCTGTCGGAGCGCGGCATCGCTTTTCTCGCCTTTGCCGACGCGGAGGGAGGCTTCGAGGGGTGGGACGATTTCCGCGCGGCGTGGCGCGAGGCGCGCTGGGAGAGCGACGAAAGCGCGGCGCGCCGGGTCGCCGCGGACATCTGGCGCACGGCGCCAGGCGGCTCGCGGCGGCTGACGCTGTGGATCCACGGCAGCAATTTCCAGCACCAGGTGTGGCGGGCCCTGCTCGCCGCGGGCCGGGATTCGACGGTGAGTTATGCGCGACTGGCGCGGGACATCGGACGCGCCGCCGCGTGTCGTGCCGTGGGCAGCGCGGTCGGGGCCAACCCGGTGGCGTGGCTGATCCCGTGTCATCACGTGTTGCGTGCCAATGGCGCGCTCGGTGGTTACCGATGGGGTGTCGAACGCAAGCAGGCGATGCTCGCGTGGGAAGTGGCGCAGTCGCTCAGCGCTTCTCGTCGTCGTCCCGCTTGTCGCGCTTCGGCAGCAGCGCGCTGAGCATCGACTCCTGCACCTTGGCGAGTGCTTCGAGGTTCGAGCGGGTCAGGTCCGCCATCGTCGCGAGCGGGGTGTGCGAGACGATCTTCGAGATCTGCGCCTGCACGTTGTCCTGCTGGTGCAGGAACGTCTCGACGCTCTTCTCGAGGAAGCTCGCGAGGAAACCCTGCATCGAGTTGCCATAGAAACGGATGATCGACTCGAGCACGGTCGTGCTGAGGATCGGGCGCCCGAACTGTTCCTGCTCGGCAATCACCTGCAGCAGGATGTGGCGCGTGATGTCGTGGCCCGTCTTGTCCTCGACGACGCGGATCTTTTCACCCTTGACGATCAATCCGCGGATGTCGTCGAGCGTGATGTGGCGGCTCTGCGACGCGTCGTAGAGGCGACGGTTCGCATACTTCTTGATCAGGCGTTCCTGGCTCATGAACCGCAGTGTACCGCAGCCCTGCTGCGGTGCATGAAATGCATCGCAAAACGCGCAAGGGGCGACGACCCGGGCGGGGCCGTCGCTCCCCTGGGACGCGGCCTCAGGCCGCCTTGCCGGTGGCGAGGGCGGTGGCGTCCTCGATCCACCTGGCGAGGCTGGCCTGCGATTCGCTGGCCATTTCGGCGAGCGCCTGCTGGCGCTGCGTGCCCTTTTCGGCGAACTTGGTCGCGATCTCGCGCTGCTGCGCGAGCAGCGTGGTCAGGTCCTTGGCGCGCACGGTGGCATTCATCTGGTCGAGCGCCAGCTGCATCAGGTCGCCGGTCAGCTCGTACTGGAACCGCGCGAGGCGCTCGACGTTGCCGACCACGACCTCGTTGAGGCGGACGGCGGGGGCGAAGGCGCGCTGGGCGAAATCGGTGTAGTCGGTGGGTTTCTTCGCGGGCATGGTCGTGGGTCCTTGCGGCTGGGTTGGGTGCGGGTCGACTATAGCAGCGGGTATTTTGCACTGCAACAAAGCGAAATGGCGGGATTTCGCGTATGCAAAGGTGACATTTACTGCACCGCAATAAGCCGGCTGGACTGCCATCCGGTGCAACCTGAATCTGCCTGGGGACGGGTCGTGCGGGCGCGCTAAACTGCCGGCCCCTGCTGCACGGAGTCCACCGATGAGTGAAAACGACGCCGCACGACGAGTGCTGGAATCCCTGCAGGGCCGCATCGGACAGGAGTTGCACTGCAGCGACTGGCTGCAGGTCACGCAGGAGCGCATCGACGCCTTTGCCACCGCCACCGGCGACCACCAGTGGATCCACACGGATCCCGTGCGCGCCGCCGCGGAGTCGCCCTACAAGGCGACCATCGCTCACGGTTACCTCACGTTGGCGCTGTACCCGCTGTTGCGCGGCCTGGTCGATGCCGACAAGCCGTTGTTCCCCGGCGTCACGCGCGTCATCAATTACGGCCTGGAGAAACTGCGTTTCCCGAATGCGGTCCGGGCCGGCAGCCGGGTCCGCGCGCGCTGCCTCCTGGTCAAGGCCGAGCCCGTGGCGGGCGGCCTCCAGCTGACCGAGCAGTACACGGTCGAGATCGAGGGCGAGGCCAAGCCCGCCTGCGTCGCCGAGGCCATCATGCGGGCGTATTTCTGACCGGAAATGGGGACACTCCCCTATATTCCCGCTCGGAAATAGGTGAGCGTCCCCTAATTTCCGTTCTGCCGAGATTCCTGCAAGTCATGAGCGCGTCAGCGTTCATTGGCTATAGTCCACGCCATCAGCCAGCGCCCGGGCAAAAGGATTACCCATGATCTACGACAGCATCCTGCAGACCATCGGCCGCACGCCGATCGTGCGCGTCAACCACATCGCACCGAAGCACGTGACGATCTACGTCAAGTGCGAATACTTCAACCCGATGAGTTCGGTGAAGGACCGCCTCGCCATCGCGATCATCGAGGACGCCGAGAAGCGCGGCGTGCTCAAGCCGGGCCAGACCGTCGTCGAGGCGACCTCGGGCAACACGGGCATCGCGCTCGCGATGGTCTGCGCGGCGAAGGGTTACCCGTTCGTCGCGGTCATGGTGGAGACGTTCTCCGTGGAGCGGCGCAAGATCATGCGCATGCTCGGCGCGAAGGTCATCCTCACGCCGGCCGCCGAGCGTGGCAGCGGCATGGTCCGCAGGGCCGAGGAGCTCGCGAAGAAGCACGGCTGGTTCCTCGCCAGCCAGTTCGAGAACCCGGCGAACCCGGCCTACCACCGGCAGACGACGGGCCCCGAGATCCTGTCCGACTTCGCGGGCAAGCGGCTCGACTTCTTCGTATCCGGCTGGGGCACGGGCGGCACGCTGACCGGTGCCGGCGAGATGATCCGGCTCGCGCGTCCGGAAGTGCGCATCGTCGCGACCGAGCCTGCCAACGCGGCGCTGCTCTCCGGTGCGGAATTCAAGCCGCACAAGATCCAGGGGTGGACCCCGGACTTCATCCCGAAGGTGCTGAACCGCGCGGTGCCGCACGAGATCATCCCGGTCACGGACGAGGAATCGATCGCGGCTTCGCGCGCGCTCGCGAGCCGGGAAGGCATCTTCTGCGGCATATCTTCCGGTGGCAATTTCGCCGCAGCGCTCAAGGTGGCCGAGAAGGCACCGGAGGGTTCGGTGATTCTCACCGTGCTGGCCGACACCGGCGAGCGCTACATGTCGACGCCCCTGTTCGAGGGCATCGCCGAAGGCTCCGACCCCGAGCCCTGAGCGGGCGCGGCTGACCGCCGGCGCGGCCCCGGGGACGCCCGCGTCCCCGGGGCATCCGCACGCGGCCCGCGGGCGAATCGTGGATAATGCGAAATCCGTTACCACCTTTCGCGGCATCGCGGTGCCGTCGACCCCATGCCTGAATCCCTGCGCAAGGTGCTGCTCGGCGCCGTGATCGGTGCCTTCGTCGTCGGCTTCGCCTGGCACATCGCCAGCGAGCGTGCCAAGCGCGCGCCCGCTGCGATGGGTGGCGGGCCGCCCCCAGGCGCGGTGGCCGGCGGCGCGAAGCCGGGCGCCCAGGGCGACGGCGGGCCGAGCATCCCGGTGGTCGCCGCACCCTCGCGACTCGAGCGACTGTCCCTCGAAGTCGAGGCCCTCGGCACGGCCAGGGCCAACGAGTCGATGGACGTCACCTCGAAAGTCTCGAACGTGGTGACGGCCGTCCGCTTCGGCGAAGGACAGCAGGTACGCAAGGGCGACGTGCTGGTCGAACTCGACAGCGAGCAGGCCCGTGCCGACCTGGCCGTCGCCAACGCAGCGCTCACCGAGAGCACGAGCCAGCTGAAACGCAGCCGCGAGCTCTATGCCACCCGGGTCCTGTCCGACCAGCAGATCGAGCAGATCGAGGCCACCCACCAGGCGAACCTCGCGCGCGTGGCCGCGGCGCGCGCGCACCTGGCCGACACGGTCATTCGGGCCACGTTCAGCGGCCGGGTCGGCCTGCGGCGGGTCAGCGTCGGCAGTCTCATCGCGCCGGGCGCCGTGATCACGACGCTCGACGACACCAGCACGATCAAGCTCGACTTCACCGTGCCGGAGACCGCCGTGGCGGCGATGCGCCCGGGGCTCGAGCTCGAAGCGACCAGCGTGGCGTACCCGGGCAAGACGTTTCGCGGCAAGGTGCTGAGCGTCGATTCACGCGTCGATCCCGATACGCGGTCCGTGACCGTCCGCGGGCTGGTGCCGAACACCGGCGGCGAACTGAAGCCCGGCATGTTCCTCAACGTGCGGCTTGCCCGCGGCGAGGCCGACCTGCTGGTGGTACCCGAGGAGGCGCTGCTGCCGGAACAGGGCGACGTCTTCGTCTACGTGGTCAAGGATGGCAAGGCCACGAAGCGCAGGATCCAGACGGGCCAGCGTCGCGTAGGCAGCGTGCAGGTCACCGCGGGCCTCGCGCCCGGCGAGATGGTCGTGACCGAAGGCACGCAGAAGCTGCGCGACGGCGCCAGCGTCAAGGTCCAGCAAGCGACGCCGGCGCAGGCCGCGTCCGGCGGGGAAGCTGCCGGCACCGCGCCGTGAAGATCTCGGAAATCTCGGTCCGGCGCCCGGTCTTCGCCGCGGTCATCAGCATGATGCTGGTGATCCTCGGCCTGCTCGCGGCGTCGCGCCTGCCGGTGCGCGAACTGCCCGACGTCGAGTCGCCCATCGTCTCGATCGACACGAACTACCTCGGCGCCTCGGCCGACGTCGTCGAGACGAAGATCACGCAGGTCATCGAAGACCGCGTCGCGGGCCTCGAAGGCGTCCGCAAGATCACTTCGCAGAGCACGGACGGCCGCTCGAGCATCAACATCGAGTTCGATCCCGACCGCGCCGTCGACGAAGCCGCCAACGACGTCCGTGATCGCGTTGCGCGCGTCGTCGGCAACCTGCCGCCCGAGGCGGACCCTCCCGAGGTCGGCAAGGTCGATTTCGGCGCGGACCCGATCATCTACCTCTCGCTCTCGAGCGACCGCCTGAACGCGCTCGCAGCTGACCGACTTCGCCGAGCGCGAGCTGGTGGACCGGTTCAGCGTGCTGCCGGGTGTCGCTCGCGTGCGCATGATGGGTGCGCGGCGCTACGCGATGCGCGTCTGGATCGACCGCGAAGCGCTGGCGGCGCGCCAGCTCACGGTGGCCGACGTCGAAGCCTCGCTGCGTCGCGAGAATGTCCAGCTCCCGGCCGGTCGCCTCGAGTCGTCGCAGCGCGAGCTGACCCTGCGCACCGAGACGGGACTCAACACCGAAGCGGAGTTCCGCAACCTCGCGATCGGCCGCGGCGCCGACGGTTACCTCGTCCGGCTCGGCGAAGTGGCCGACGTGCGCCTGTCGGCGGAGAACGAGCGCACGATCTCGCGCACGAACGGCGTGCCGGGCATCACGCTCGGCATCGAGCAGATCTCGAAGGCCAATACGCTCGAAGTGGCGCGGGCCGTGCGCGCGGAACTCGAGGTCCTGCGGCCGACGCTGCCGGAGGGCACGTTGCTCGAGGTCAACCTCGACCGCTCCACCTACATCGACGCCTCGATGAAGGAAGTGGTCGAGGCGCTGGTGATCGCGATGCTGCTGGTCATCGCGGTGATCTACCTGTTCCTCGGCAACCTGCGTGCGACGCTCGTGCCGGCGGTGACGATCCCGGTGTCGATCATCGCGGCCTTCATCGTCATGGCGGCGCTCGGGTTCTCGATCAACACGCTGACCCTGCTCGGCCTGGTGCTCGCGATCGGCCTCGTCGTCGACGATGCCATCGTCGTGCTCGAGAACATCTACCGGCGCATGGAGCGCGGCGAACCGGCGCTGATCGCGTCGGTCGACGGCTCGCGCGAGATCGGCTTCGCGGTCATCGCGACCACCATGGTCCTCGTCGCCGTGTTCCTGCCGATGTCGTTCCTGCAGGGCAACGTCGGCAAGCTGTTCCGCGAGTTCGGCTTCACGATCGCCGCGGCCGTCGCGTTCTCGTCGCTGGTCGCGCTGACCCTGACGCCGATGATGACCTCGAAGCTGTTCGCGGGCGGCGCGCACCGCTCGCTCATGGCGGTCGCGGTCGACGTTTTCTTCCAGCGGATGTCGGCGTCCTATGACCGCTGGCTGCGCCGGGCGATGCGCCGGCCCTGGCTCGTCATCGGCGCGACGCTCGCAGCCACCGCAGCCGCCGCGGTCCTGCTGCGTACGCTGCCGACCGAGCTCGCTCCGGTCGAGGACCGGGGCTTCATCATCGTCGGCCTGAACGGTCCCGAGGGCGCCTCGCTCGGCTACATGGACCGGCACCTGCGCCTGCTCGAGGACATCGCGGCGAAGGAGATCGCGACGGGCGAAGTCATCCGCATCGGTGCGCGCATTCCCGGCGGCTTCGGTGGCGCGGCGAGCGCCTTGAACGAAGGCCGCGCCTTCATGCTGCTGGCGCCCTGGGACGAGCGCGAGCGATCCGCCGACCAGATCGCCCAGTCGCTGCGCGGGCCGTTGAACCAGATCCCGGGCGTGCGCGCCTTCGTGACGGTGCCGGGCGGCTTCGGCGGCGGCGGCGCACCGGTGCAGGTCGTGCTGCAGGGCACGGACTATTCCGACCTGGTGCAGTGGCGCGACCTGCTCATGCAGCGCATGGGCGAAAACCCCGGCCTGACCAACATCAACTCGAACTACGAGGAGCGCAAGCCGCAGCTGCGGGTGGCGGTCGACCGCGATCGCGCGGCGGACCTCGGCGTCTCGCTGCAGACGGTTTCGCGCACGCTCGAGACCGTGCTCGGCTCGCGCATCGTCACGACGTTCATCGATCGCGACCGCGAGTACAACGTGATGCTGCAGGGCAAGGCGGAGGACCGCGCCTCGCCGGCCGACCTCGACAACCTCTACGTGCGCTCCGACCGCACCGGCGAACTGGTGCCGCTGTCGAACCTGGTCAAGCTCACGGAGCTGGCCGGACCCACGCGCCTCAACCGGTTCGACCGCCTGCGCTCGATCACCGTGAGCGCCGCGCTCACGCCCGGCTACACGCTCGGCGACGCGCTCAAGTACGTCGAACAGCATCGTCGCGAAGGAAATGCCGCCCTCCGTGAAGCTCGCCTTCGACGGCCAGTCGCGCGAGTTCAAGCAGTCCGGCACCCAGTTGTACTGGATGTTCGTCCTCGCCCTGGTCGTCGTCTTCCTCGTGCTCGCGGCGCTGTTCGAGAGCTTCGTGCATCCCCTCATCATCATCACGACGGTGCCGCTCGCGGTGATCGGCGCGCTGGTCGGACTGTGGGTCTATGGGATGTCGATCAACGTCTTCAGCCAGATCGCGGCGATCATGCTCGTCGGCCTGGCCGCGAAGAACGGCATCCTGATCGTCGAGTTCGCCAACCAGCTGCGCGACCGCGGCGTCGAGTACAGGGAGGCCGTCATCGAGGCGGCGGCGATCCGCCTGCGCCCGGTGCTGATGACGAGTTTCTGCACCGCGTTCGGCGCGCTGCCGCTGATGCTGGCCGCGGGCGCCGGCGCCGGGCTCGCTGCAGTCGATCGGCGTGACCGTCTTCTACGGCGTCGTGATCTCGGTGCTGCTGACGCTGCTGGTGGTGCCGGCCGTGTACGCCCTGGTCGCCCGCAATACCGGTTCGCCCCAGGACGTGACCCACCGGCTCGAGCGCCTGCGCCAGGCAGGGTCGCTGAAAGGGCGCCCGGCCGATCCGCAAGTATCTGATAAATAAAGGGTTTTAGCGCTCCGCGCGGCCGACGGCCGTGGCCCCGGGGGGCTTGCTACAATCGCCCTCCACCCGGCGACCGCCCATGGCACAGAGTCCGTACCAGCAGCTCGAGCAGGAATTTCGCCGTTTGCACGCCTTCCGGGGTGCGGCGAGCCTGCTGCGCTGGGACGCGGCCGTGATGATGCCGCGGGGCAGTGCCGACATCCGTGGCGAACAACTCGCTGCACTCGACTCGGAGTGTCACGCGCTGCTGACGTCCCCGAAGGTGTCGCGGCTGATCGAGCGTGCCCAGGCGAACCAGTCGCAGCTCGAGGACTGGCAGCTCGCCAACCTGCGCGAGATGCGCCGTGAGCGCGACCGGGCCATCGCCACGCCGCTGTCGCTGGTCACGCGGCTCGCGCGGGCGACGTCGATGGCCGAGGTGCGCTGGCTGGAGGCCCGCCAGGAAAACAACTTCGCCCTGTTTGCGCCGCACCTCGAAGAGGTGGTGGCGTTGACGCGCGACAAGGCGCAGGTCCTCTCCAAGGCGCTCGACCTCGCGCCGTACGACGCCCTCATCGACGGCTTCAGTCCCGGCTTCCTGAGTGCCGACATCGACCAGCTGTTCCGTGTCATGGGGCGCCGGCTGCCGACCCTGATCCGCGAGGCCATCGAGCTGCAGGCGCAAAGCCCGGCGCTGCCGTTGACCGGCAAGGTCAGCATTTCCAAGCAGCGCACGCTCGCGCACGAGGTGATGCGTGCGCTCGGTTTCCCCTTCGACCGCGGCAGGCTCGACGAGGCCAGCCACGCGTTCACCGAGGGCGTGTGGGGCGACGTGCGGGTCACGACGCGGTTCGACGTCAACGAGCCGTTCACGGGGCTGATGGGCGTCCTGCACGAGGTCGGCCAGGCGATGTACGACCTCGGCCTGCCGGCGGCATGGCGCGACCAGCCTGTCGGCCGCGACCGCGGCATGGCACTCGAGGAGAGCCAGTCGCTGCTGCTCGAGATGCTGATCGGGCGCAGCCGCCCGTTCCTGGCGTGGCTGCGGCCGCTGCTCGAGAAGCACTTCGGCTGCACCGGCCCCGAGTGGGAGGTCGAGAACCTCTACCAGACGCTGATCCGCGTACGGCGCAGCCCGATCCGCGCCGACGCGGACGAGCTCACGTACCCCGTCCACATCATGCTGCGCTACGAGCTCGAGAAGGAGATCTTCGACGGCACGCTGCCGGTGAGGGACCTGCCCGAGGCCTGGCGCACGGCGTTCGAGCGGCGGCTCGGCTTGCGGCCCGCCAGCGACACCGAGGGCTGCCTGCAGGACGTGCACTGGGCCATTGGCTCGTTCGGCTATTTCCCGTCCTATGCGCTCGGCTCGTTCATCGCCGCGCAGCTCTACGAAAGCCTGCGTACGGAAAGCGAACATTTCGACGCCGAGATCGCGGCGGGACAATTCGGCGGGCTGTTCGAATGGCTGCGCCAGAATGTGCACGGGCGCGGCGCCAGCGTGGGTGCGCAGGAACTGATTCGCGAGGCGACTGGCAAGGCCCTGTCGGCCGCGCCGTGGTTGCGGTACGTCGAGGCGAAGTACCTCGAGCAGCGTCCGGAGGATGCAGGCGACGCAGCGACTGCGCCCGTCGCGACACCCGCGGCTGCGTCGACATGAATCGCGCCGGATTCGGCAACCGCAGCCTGCGGACCGTGCCATGAACTCCGTGCTCGACAGCCCCGCGCCGCAGGCTCCCGCGCCACGGCGCCCCTCGGCGACGTTCAAGCGACTGCAGGCGAGGCTGCGTGGCCTCGTCGGCAAGGCGATCGAAGACTTCCGCATGATCGGCGACGGCGACAAGGTGATGGTCTGCCTCTCCGGCGGCAAGGACTCGTACACGCTGCTCGACGTCCTGCTGTCGCTGCAGCGCAGTGCCCCGGTGAAATTCGAGCTGGTTGCGGTCAACCTGGACCAGAAGCAGCCCGGCTTCCCCGCGCACGTACTGCCCGACTACCTGGCTGCCCTCGGCGTGCCGTTCCACGTCATCGAGCAGGACACGTATCGCGTCGTCAAGCGCGTGATCCCCGAGGGCCGCACGATGTGTGGCCTGTGCTCGCGGCTGCGCCGTGGAGCGCTGTACCGCTACGCAGCCGAGAACGGCGTCACCAAGGTTGCGCTCGGGCACCATCGCGACGACATCGTCGAGACGATGTTCCTCAACATGTTCTTCGGCGGGCGCCTCAAGGCCATGCCGCCTAAACTGCTTTCGGAGGACGGCCGGCACATCGTGATCCGGCCGCTCGCCTATGTCCCCGAGAGCGAGATCGAGCGTTACGCGCGCGCCCGGCAGTTCCCCATCATTCCCTGCCGTCTCTGTGGTTCGCAGGATCACCTGCAGCGCGTTGCGGTGAAGCAGATGCTCGGCGCCTGGGAGCGCGAGTATCCCGGGCGCACCGAGGCCATCTTCTCGGCGCTGGGCAACGTGTCGATGTCGCACCTCGCCGATCCGCTGGCGTTCGACTTTGCCGGGCTGGAGGCGCGACGTGCAGAACTCCTGGCGGCTGCGGGCGGCGAACCGTCGACCAGCGCCGCGGTCGCGCATGAGCCCTGGGAAGAAGCCTAGTCAGCGCTGCGTCATCCCCGGCTCTTCGATCCTCCGCGTCACGCCTGCTGGCGCAGCCGGCTGTGCTTGTAGCCGTAGCCGAAATACAGCGCGAACCCGATCACCGTCCACCCGACCAGCCGGATCCAGGTGTTATGCGGCAGCGCGAGGGTCATGGCCAGGCAGACGAACACGCCGGCCGAGCAGGTGAACGTCGCTGCAGGTACGCGAAACGCCCGCGGCATGTCGGGCTGCGTCCTGCGCAGCACCAGCACGCCCGCGCACACGGCCGTGAAGGCGAGCAGGATGCCGATCGAAATCAGTTCGCCCAGGACGTCGAGCGGAAAGATGCCCGCAAAAAACGCGGCGATCAGGCCCGTGACCAGCGTGGCCACGTGTGGCGTGCGGTACTTCGGGTGCACCTGCTGCATCGAGGGCGGCAGCAGCCCGTCGCGGGACATGGCCATGAAGATGCGCGGCTGGCCCAGCAGCGACATCAGGATCACCGAGGTCATGCCGACGATTGCGCCGATCTTGACCGGCAGGCCGAGCCAGAACAGCTCCGGGTGCGCGTCGAGTGCCACGGCGACCGGCGCCGGCACGTCCAGCTGCGTGTAGGACACCATGCCGGTCATGACCGCCGCCATGATGACGTAGAGGGTCGTCGAGATGATCAGTGCGGCGATGATGCTGATCGGCAGGTCCCGTTGCGGATTGCGCGCTTCCTGTGCGGTCGTGGCAGCCTGGTCGAAGCCGATGTAGGCGAAGAAGATGATCGCGGCGCCCTGCATCACGCCGCTGAAGCCGAACTGCCCCGACGTGCCCGGTGTTGGCCGGCAGGTAGGGGTGCCACAGGTCGGTGGACACGAACCGGATGCCGACCGCGATGAACAGCAGGATGATGCCGACCTTGATCAGCACCATCGCGTTGTTGACCCGGGTCGACTGCTTCACCCCGATGTAGCAGACCCAGGAGAGCAGGGCCACGATCAGCACGGCCGGCAGGTTGACCAGCGCGCCGGTGGGGGCGAGGTGGTGGTCGGCGCCCTGCGCGAGCGGCGCATTGACCAGGGCCGCCGGCAGGTGGAGCCCGAATTCCTCGAGCAGGTTCACGACGTACCCGGACCAGCCGACGGCCACGGCGGCGGCGGACATGACGTATTCGAGCGCGAGGTTCCAGCCGACGAACCAGGCGACGCCCTCGCCGAGCGTCGCATAGGTGTAACTGTAGGCACTGCCGGCGACCGGGATCATCGCAGCGAGCTCGGCATAGCAGAGCGCCGCGAGGCCGCACCCGAGGGCGGCGACCAGGAAGGCGAGGGTGATCGCCGGTCCGGTGTGGACGGCCGCGACGGTGCCGGTGAGCACGAAGATGCCACTGCCGATCATCGAGCCCAGTCCCACTGCAGTGAGCGTCCGCGGCCCAAGCACCCGGTTCAGCTTCGGTCCCGGACTCGATCTCGCGGTTGATCGCAGCCACCGACTTGCGGGCTGTCAGCTGTTTCAGCACTGGACGGCTCCCCCTGGGCGTTCGGGCAAGTCTCTCACAGCCGCCCGCCGCGCCGCACCGGGGAATGCGGCCGGTGACTTATCATGTCGGGCATGACGACCACGAGGCAGGCCGGCGCGGTACCCGAGGGCGGATGGAGCCTGGCGCGGCCCATCGACGCGTCGTACTGGGTCGTGCCCGGAAAGCTGCTCGCCGGCGCGCATCCCGGCTCGCGCTCGCGTGCCCAGGCGATGGAGCGGCTGCGCCGTTTCGTCGATGCCGGCGTCACCTGCTTCATCGACCTGACCGAAGCCGTCGAGATGCCGTCCTATGAAGCGTTGCTGCCGTTCGAGGACCCGAACGGCCGGCGTGTCGAATACCTGCGCGAGCCGCTCCCCGATCACGGCGTGCCCGCCAGCCAGGAAACGATGCAGCGCATCCTCGCCCTGCTCGACGGCGCGCTCGACGCCGGGCACGTCGTCTACCTGCACTGCCGGGCCGGCATCGGGCGCAGCGGCATGACCGTCGGCTGCTGGCTCGCCGAGCGCTGTGGCAACGGCGAACAGCGCGCTCGAGGAACTGGCGCAATACTGGTTGCAGGCCGCGCAATCGCGGCGGTACCCGAGCGTGCCCGAAACCGCGGAGCAGGAAGAGTACGTGAGGCGATGGCCGGTCGGGCGCCGGCAGGCTGCTGCTGCGGTGGCGCGCACGGCTTCCGGAGTCGAGGTGGGTTACGCGCAGCGTGCGCGCGGTGCCTGGTTCGGCCTGGCGCTCGGCGACGCGATGGGCGCAGCGCACGCACGCAAGTCGGTCGAGGGCGCACCGCTCGCCTGGACGCAACACACCGCGCTGGCGCTGTGCCTGGCCCGAAGCCTGCTCAACTCGGGGAAATGCGACGCGCGCGACCAGATGGAAGCTTATCTGCTCTGGCAGCGCGAAGGGTTCGCTGCGTCGCTCGGCGAGCCGGGCGAAGCCGAAATCACGCCGGACGTCGCCAAGGCCATCGCGACTTACCTCTGGCGCGGGCTGCCGATGGCGGGTACGCACGATCCGCAGGACCGTGCGGCCACGAGCCTGCCGCGCGTGCTGTCGGCGGCGATGTTCGCCTGGGGTGACCCCGCGCAAGCGGTCCAGCTCGGCGCCGAATGCGCGCGCACGACGCACCAGTCGCCGACGATCCTCGATGCCTGCCGCGTGCAGGCGGCGATGATCGTCTGCGCCCTGCAGGGACAGCCGCCGGGCACCTGGCTCCTCGACCTGCCGAACCCCGGGGCCGCGACCTGGACGCGGCCCCTGCACAAGACCGTGGCCGCGGCGATCGCCGCGGGCAACCCCGTCGTCCCGCCCGCGGCAGGCAACGTCCTGCGCGTGCTTGCCGAGGTGCGGCGGATCGCGCTGGTCGCGACGGACTTCGAGGCGGCGGTTGCGGAGGCGTGTCGCGCCGGCAATAAGGAGGCGGCGCTGTACGGCGCGCTGGTCGGCACGTTCATGGGATTGCGACTGGGGTTCGACGGCCTGCCCGCCGCGCGCATCGCACGGCTCGCGGGCGCGGAGCTGGTCGCGGCGACGACAGTCCGTTTCCTCGAGCGCGGGCCGGCGCCCCGGGTGCCTGCGTGAAAGGCGTGCGTCGCGAGCCCGCGTGGACCCGGCTCGACGACGAGGCGCTGCTCGACCTGCGTTTCTGCGACCTGCGGTTGTCGCTCGCCAGCTCCGGGCTCGACGAGCCCGTCGCTCGCCTGTACGAGGAACTGCGGTTCAAGGGCATCCGCTTCCGCCCGCACGTCTGGCTGTCGGAGGAGTGGTTCTCCCCGGACGGCACGCCCGGGATCGCGATCCCGTTCTACCTGGCGCATCCGCGGCTGATGCTGCTCGAGCGCCGCTTCATGCACGAGGTGGAGGGCGGCAACGACAAGTGGCTCATGCGCATTCTCCGGCACGAGGCCGGGCATGCGATCGACACGGCCTTTGGACTGCGCCGCCGCCGGGGCTGGCGTGACACGTTCGGCAAGGCGTCGCGTCCGTATCCATCGCGCTACTCGCCGCGCCCGGGCAGCCGGCGTTTCGTCCTGCACCTCGGCCACTGGTATGCGCAGAGTCATCCGACCGAGGATTTCGCCGAGACCTTCGCCGTCTGGCTGCCGCGGCGTTCGCGCTGGCGCAGCCAGTACGCGGGCTGGCCAGCGCTCGCCAAGCTCGAGTTCGTCGACGCGACGATGCAGGAGCTGCGGGGGCAGCGCGCGACCTGCCTCAATCGCGACGTCATCGAGCCGCTCGGTGAGAACACGCGCACGCTGCGCGAGCACTATCGCCGCAAGCAGCGCCGTTACGAGATGGACACGCGACGCACCTACGACCGGCGCCTGCTGCGCGTCTTCGGCACGCTCGAGTCGAGCCCGCGCGGGGCGAACGCAGGGCATTTCCTGCGCAAGGTGCGGCCCCAGCTCAAGCGCTTGCTCGTGCGGCGTGCGAGAATGCACCCGTACCTCGTTCAACACGTCCTTCGCACCGCGACCCAACGCGCCCGTCGCATGGACCTGCGGCTCCAGCACAGCCAGCGCCAGACCAAGCGCGACCTCATCGTGATGCTGGAACGCATCATGCTCGACATGTTGCTGCGCGACCGCGAACACTACGCCCTATGACGAAGAAACCACTGCGCGTTCTGGTGCTCGTGCACGAGACCCTGGTCCCGCCCGAGGACATTGCCGGCTATTCGGCCCAGGAAATCGACGAGTGGCGCACCGAGTACGACGTGACCTCGTCGCTCAAGGCGATCGGGCACGAGGTGAAGGTCATCGGCCTCGGCGACAACCTGGCGGAGCTGCGCGCGACCATCCTGGAGTGGAAGCCCGACATCGCCTTCAACCTGCTCGAGGAGTTCCAGGGCATCGTCACCTACGACCAGTACGTGGTGGCCTTCCTCGAGCTGATGCGACTGCCGTACACGGGCTGCAACCCGCGCGGCATGATGATCTCGCGCGACAAGGTGCTGTCGAAGCAGATCCTGGCGTATCACCGCATTCCGACGGCGCGTTATGCGCTGTTCCCGCGCAAGCGCCGCTACGCCGAACCGCGCAAGCTCAAGTTCCCGCTGTTCGTGAAATCCGCGACCGAGGACGCCTCGCTCGGGATTTCGCAGGCCTCGATCGTCTACGACGGGCAGCGTCTGCGGGAGCGCATCGAGTTCATCCACGGGCACACGAACTCCGACGCACTGGTCGAGGAGTTCATCGAGGGCCGCGAGCTCTACATCGGCGTGATGGGCAACGAACGGCTGACGACGTTCCCGGTCTGGGAGCTCAACTTCGGCGCGTTGCCCGACGTGATGTCGATCGCCACCCGCAAGGTGAAGTGGGACCGCAAGTACCAGCAGAGGCACGGCATCGGCACCGGCCCGGCGCGCGAGCTGCCGCCGGGACTGCCGCTGCGACTCGCGGGACTGGCGCGCCGCATCTACCGCGCGCTGTCGCTGAGCGGCTATGCGCGCATCGACGTGCGGCTGAAGCCGGACGGCAGCGTGTACGTGCTCGAGGCGAACGCCAACCCGAACCTTGCGCAGATCGAGGATTTCGCGACTTCGGCACTGTCGTCAGGCATGGGTTACGACGCCGTGCTGGAGCGGATCATGCAGTACGGGCAGAACTACGATGCGGCGTGGCGGGAAACCTGAGGAAGCGGCTAGCGGATAGCGGATAGCGGATAGTGAAAAGCCAGTAGCGCGCGTGACAGCGCTAGTCCGATTCACTTGCACTTCCTACTAGCCACTATCCACTATCCGCTAGTCACTTCCTACAGCGTGTGCCCCGTCCTCTGGAAGTGCGTGCGCTCGTAGATCGTCTGGCAGTCGATGCAACGCAGTACTTCGGGGGACGCTTCGAGCCGCTTGACTTCGATCGGCCGGTCGCAGACTTCGCACACGCCGTAAGTGCCGTCGGCGACGCGCAGCAGGGCGGCCTCGATCGCGCGCAGTTCCTCGAGGTCGCGGTCGATCTCGGCCAGGCTCACGTCGACCATGAGGTCGGCGAACGATTCGTCCTCGAGGTCACGGACGTTGTCGGCAATCTGCACGTATTGCTCGGAATCGCTCTTGACCAGGGTCTGGCGGATCTCGTCGCGCAGCTGCGCGGCACGCGCCAGCAGCGCGGTTCGCAGGGATTCCACGTGTTTCGGGTCGAGCTTCTTGGGTGTCATGGTCGGTCCCTCGCCGCCCAAGCATCGTCCCGGCTATCGGCAGGAGGTATACGGACTATTGCGCAATCGGCTGCGCGATGCCCGCAGCGGGCGGCGCATTGGACTCAGTCGGGCGGCAGCTCGCGTGCATCGGGGAAGAGCACGTCCTCGTACCCGAGGTTGCGCAGGTCGGTGATGCGCATCGGGAAGAGGATGCCGTCGAGGTGGTCCACCTCGTGCTGCACGACCCGGGCGTGGAATCCCGTGACGGTACGGTCGATCGGCCGGCCTTCGATGTCGAAGCCCCGGTAACGCAGCCGCTGCCAGCGAGGCACCAGTCCGCGCAGCCCGGGCACCGACAGGCAGCCTTCCCAGCCGTCCTCCTGGTCCGGGCCGATCGGCTCGAGCACCGGGTTGATCAGGACGGTGTACGGCACCGGCTCGGCCTGCGGATAACGCGGGTTGCGCGCGACTTCGAAGATGACCACGCGCAGACGACACGCCGATCTGCGGCGCGGCGATGCCGGCACCGTCGAGGGCCCGCATCGTGTCGTCCATGTCCCGCACCAGATCGCGTAATTCGCTGCGTGCCGAAGTGCTCGACGGGAGCGGCGACCTCGCGCAGGGTCGGGTGGCCCATGCGCAGGACGGGGCGAATTGCCATGCCAGTGACCCTCCGTGGGAAGCGCCAAGCGTAGACGAGCCCTGCGGATTGACAAGGGGCGGGGTCGGGCGTAGCTAGGCGGTTTCGCTTCTGGAGTGCTTCGCAATGTTGCTGCGCAGGTGGGCTCGCGCTGGCTGGGCGACGCTCTGCACGGCCGTCTGCCTGGCCGCAGTCCGTCGCGGCGGCCGATCCCGCGGCCCAGACGCTCGACATGGCGGCCTTCGACCAGCTCAAGGCGCTGGCCGGCAGCTGGCAGGGGCGGGTCGCCACGTCCAAGGACGCACCAGCTCACCGTCGAGTTCGAGGTGACCTCGAACGGCCGTGCGGTGCTCGAGCGGCAGTTCGCCGGGACCGCGCACGAAATGGTGACGATGTATTACCTGGCCTACGACCGGCTGCAGGCGACGCATTACTGCGCGATGGGCAACCAGCCGGCGTTCAAGCTCGCGTCCGCCGTCGACGCCGCGCGACATCCGCATGGAATTCGCCGGCGGCACCGGGTTCGATCCGGCGACCGATCCACACGTCGATGGCGAGCGCATCGAGGTCGCTCGGTCCGGACCAGCTGCGCGTCGAGTACCAGTTTCGCGCGGGACTCGAAGCCGCCGACGCACCAGCAGCTGCTGCTGACGCGAACCGCGCCGCCTGCAGTTTCCGCCGCGCCCGCGCCGCCCCGCCGCCAAGCCCTGAGTCGCGCCATGGACCACGGACTGCGCTGCTGGAAATGCGGAGTGTCGCTCGCGGACTACTCGTTGCCGCTGCGCCGGCATCGAGGAATGCCGCTCCTGCCGGGCCGAGCTGCACGTCTGCCGCATGTGCGAGTGGTACGACACCGGCAAGGCCAAGCACTGCCGCGAGACGATCGCCGACGAAGTGAAGGACAAGGAGCGCGCCAACTTCTGCGACTATTTCAAGCCGACGCCGAGCGCGTATCGGCCCGCGGCGCTGAGCGCGGCGGAAAAGGCCAAGGCCGAACTCGAAGCGTTGTTCGGCCGCAAGTGACCCCCAGAGGAGAATCGAGACCATGACCCCCAGCAAGGCGATGCTCATGGGCATCGCAGCCGCCACTCTCGTTGCCGCGGCCGCGCATGCCGCGGGAAGCTCCGTGGAGCCGAGGCAAAGCCGCCCACGGCCGTCGTGCCGGCGCGTCCGGAGATCTACGCGCCCTTCACGCTCACGGCGGACCTTGCGGGGCTTTCGGCCAACGAACGGAAAATGCTCGGACTGTTCGTCGACGCAGCGGAGGTCATGGACGACCTGTTCTGGCGGCAGGCCTACGGCGATCGCGACAAGCTGCTCGACGGCCTCAAGCAGGACCCGAAGCTGCAGCAGTTCGCCCGGATCAACTACGGCCCCTGGGACCGCCTCGCCGGCAATGCGCCGTTCATCGCGGGTGTCGGCGCGAAGCCGGCCGGCGCGCAGTTCTATCCGCTGGACATGAGCAAGGAGGAATTCGAGAAGGCGAACCTGCCGGGGTCGCGCAGCGAGTACACGGTGCTGCGCCGTGACGCGCAAGGGCGCGCTCGAAGTCGTGCCGTACCACATCGAATACGCCGCCGGCGTGCAGAAGGCAGCCGCGCTGCATCGAGCAGGCCGCCGGGCTCGCCGAGGATCCCGGGCTCAAGCGCTACCTCAACGCCCGCGCCGCTGCGTTGCGGACCGACCAGTACCGCGACAGCGACCGCGCGTGGCTGGAGATGAAGGACAACCGCATCGACCTGGTCATCGGGCCGATCGAGACCTACGAGGACAAGCTGTTCGGCTACAAGGCGGCCTACGAGGCCTACGTGCTCGCCAAGGACATGGAGTGGAGCCGGCGTCTCGCCCGGTACGCCGCGATGCTGCCGGAGCTGCAGCGCGGCCTGCCGGTCCCCGACGCCTACAAGGCCGAGATGCCGGGCACCGACTCCGACCTGAACGCCTACGACGTGCTGTACTACGCGGGAGACTCCAACGCGGGATCGAAGACGATCGCGATCAACCTGCCGAACGACGAGCAGGTGCAGCTCGAGAAGGGCACGCGCCGGCTGCAGCTCAAGAACGCGATGCGCGCGAAGTTCGACAAGATCATGCTGCCGATCGCCGACGAGCTGATCGTGCCCGAGCAGCGCAAGCACGTCACCTTCGACGCGTTCTTCGGCGACTCATGTTCCACGAAGTCGCGCACGGGCTCGGCATCAAGAACACGATCAACGGCAAGGGCACGGTGCGTGACGCGCTCAAGGAACTCGGCGGCGGCCTCGAAGAGGGCAAGGCCGACATCCTCGGCCTCTACATGATCACGAAGCTGCAGGAGAAGGGCGAGCTGGGCGGCTCGCTCGAGGATTACTACGTCACGTTCCTCACGGGCATCTTCCGCTCCGTGCGCTTCGGCGCGGCCTCGGCGCACGGCCAGGCCAACATGCTGCGCTTCAATTTCTTCGCGGACCGGGGCGCGTTCACGCGCGATGCCGCGGGCAGGTACCGCGTCGACATGGTCGCGATGCGCCGCGCCATGGACGAGCTGTCGGCGCTGATCCTCAAGCTGCAGGGCGACGGCGATTACGCCGGCGTCGAGAAGCTGACGCGCGAGCTCGGCGTCATCCGGCCGCAACTGGCCGCGGACCTCGAGCGGCTCGCCGATCGCAACATCCCCGTGGACGTCACGTTCACGCAAGGCAAGGCGGTCCTGGGGCTGAAGTGACGCGAGCAGTCGTCCAGCGCGTGATCGAACCCCGCCCGCGCGATCTCGGCGGGTTCGCCGTGCGCCGGCTGCTGCCGGCGCCGGGCCTGCAGACCGTCGGCCCGTTCATTTTCTTCGATCACATGGGGCCCGCCGAGTTCGCGCCGGAGCAGGGCGTCAACGTGCGGCCGCATCCGCACATCGGCCTCGCCACGGTCACGTACCTGTTCGATGGCGCATTCATGCACCGCGACAGCCTCGGCACGGCGCTGGTGATCCGGCCGGGCGACGTGAACTGGATGGTGGCGGGCCGCGGCATCGCCCACTCGGAGCGCACGCCGGCCGAGGTGCGTGATGCCGACGGCCGCACCCGGCTGCATGGCATCCAGACCTGGGTTGCGCTGCCGGTCGCGGACGAGGAGACGCGAACCTTCGTTCGCCCATCACGGGGCGGCCGCACTGCCGCACGTCGAACGCCCGGGAGTCCGCCTCACGGTCATCGCTGGCACCGCCTACGGGCAGCGGTCCCCCGTCGAGGTGTTCTCGCCCACGCTCTACGTCGATGCCGTACTGGACGCCGGTGCCACGCTCGCGATCGAGGCCGAGCACGCAGAGCGGGCCTGCTACGTCGTGCAGGGGTCGATCGAACTGGCGGGCGAGCGCTACGGGGAAGGCCAGTTCGTGGTGCTGGCGGGAGACGCGGGTGCCGTCGCTGTCACGGCGCTCGAGCCGTCGAGGCTGATGCTCGCGGGCGGTGCGGCGCTCGACGGGGCGCGGCATATCTACTGGAACTTCGTGTCGAGTTCACGTGAGCGCATCGAGGCGGCGAAGCGTGACTGGCGCGAACAGCGGTTCGCGCCGGTGCCGGGCGACCCGGAGCGCATTCCGTTGCCGGACGAGTGAGCGGCCGGCTCTGTCCCAGCGGCGGCCGGCCAGAATGCGCAACGAAATCTCCAGGCGCCCGATCAGGTGTTCTTTCCCGCCCGCCCGGAAACATGCGGGCGGAAAGAACACCTGATCGGACGCTGGGCAGACTGCGCCTGAGCGCGTTTTCGGCGCGCCGAAAACACGCACGGCGCAAGCAATGCCGGGGCCAGGAATACGCTGCGGCAGCAACAGCACCGCGTCATGGAGCCGTGAGCGCGCCGCGCAGCCGCGCATCTTCCCGCAGCGATTCGGCACGACGTTCCGTGCAGGCGACGACGGCTGAACCTGCGCGCTCGAGCGTCGCCGAGTCGCCCTTCGTCCAGAACACGATGCGTTCGTCGGCATCGGCATAGCGGACGCCCGACGCGCTGACGGTCTGGTCGAGGCGGTGTGCGCCATCCGCCAGAGCGATCGTGACCGCGCGTTCAGGCAGCAGGTTGCGCATGACGATCGCCTGGCCGTCCGTGCACTGCCAGACGTATGCACGGAGCACGCCCTCGGGCCAGGCGTCTCCCTGTGATTCAACCTGCGTCACCTGCTGCGCCGTACCGGCGCACGCGGTCAAGGCAAGCAACGTCGACCACACGGTGGGCCGGCCCAGGGCCGGATGCAGTGTCCTTGTCATGCGCCCATCTTATCGCCGGCCCGCGCAACGGCCAGCGCTGGCCCTGGCCCGTCAGGTGCAACCGGCTGCGTGCAGGCGATCCCTTGCCTCGCGCCAGCGTTCCCACAGCCGGGGTGCTTCACGTGCGGAGTACCCGGCTCGCATCTGCCGGTCGATGGCCGTGACGGCGTCACGCAGCGGCTGGCAGTCCTGCGGCCGCATCGCGGTGCGTCGCGCGGCCCGTGGCTCCTGACTGCCGGCCACGACCGCGGGTTTTGTCGATGCGCGGGCCGGCGGCGGCGTGACCGAAGACGCTTCACCGCCGCGCTTTGCGGCCGCGGGCAGCACTTCGATTTCCCGACGATCGGGCAACGGCCCGCAGGGGCGATCGGAGAACGTGATCAGGCCGGGCGTGACGCAGGTGAAGACGATGCGTTGCGTCGCCGCGGCGACGGGCTTTTCGGGCACGCGCTCGAGCACCGCCGCCCCGCCGCCCCCCATGGGGCTGGCGGTCGTCTCCGGCGTTCGTTCCGCGGCCAGGGAAGTCGGGTGACACAGCAGCAACGCCAGGCATCCGCAGGTCGCTGCCAGGACCTGGGCAGACGGGACGTGTGACGGCATGGGCGGGGACCTCGGTGGGCGAGGTCGCCATGCTGACGCGCAGCGGCAGCTGCAGGCGCGCAGGATTTATGCGGGCAATGCGGAATTACGTCGTTGCGCCTCAGGCGCGGCCGACGTTCGAGTCCGTGGGGGCGTGGAAGTACTGGCTTTCGCTCGAGAACTGCTCCACGAGCCGGCGCAGTTCGGCCATGCGCGCCTCGGCCGTGCCGATGGCCAGGCAGTCCTCGCAGCGAGGGTCGCCGCAAGGCTGGCGGGTGTAGAGCCAGTACTGCACCGCGCCCGCGAGCAACCCGTCCGCGATGTCCCAGAGGTCGGCTTTTTCGTCGTCGTCGGCGATCTGGTTGCCGAGGTCGACGGCGCGGCCAAAGGCTTCTTCGAAGGCCTGGGCTTCGTCCTGGATATCGGCAGACACGGGCGTGCGGTCCTTCTGGGCGGGGCGCGCATCATACCAGATGCGGGCCGGCGCTGCGGCGTCGGTCGGCGTGAAAACGCTTTAGAATCAGTCGCTTCGGTTCGCTCAGATGCCCGCTTTCGAAAGCGCGTCGACGAGTGCCCGGACCGCGCCGGCGAGGGTCGGGTGACCCGCCTCGAGTCGCACCGCAGCCCCTTCCAGCGCCTCGCCCGGCGGCGGCGCGTCCGGCACGGTGCCTGGAATCTCCGGCTGCGCGAGCGCGCCCTGGATGTCGGCAAGCGTCGCTTCGAGCATCGCGCGTTCTTGCGGGTCGATCTGCCGCGCTCCGGCGAGTTCACGGTGCAGGTCGTGCAGTGTCTGTTGCAGGTCGCTCATGGTGCCTCCGCACGCCCGTCCAGCAACGAGTTTAGCAGCGCCCGGCAGCGCGGCGCCTGTGGAAATCCCGCGAGCGCGTTGGCCTACAATGCGCGCTTCCACGTCGCCACGGAGCCGACATGAAACATGCATTCAAGCGCTGGGCCGAGTCACTGGCAGGGTGCCTGCTGCTGGCAGCCCCGCTCACGGCGGGCGCCGAAATGCCGTCGTTCGAAATCACGCCGTTCGTCGGCGCACGCGCAGGCGGCAGCTTCGACGTCGAGGACGCCGTGACCGGCAATTCCAGCTCGGTGGACCTCGGCTCCGGCACGAGTTTCGGCGTCGACCTCGGCCTGTACCAGAACGAGAACGGCTTTTACGAGCTGCTGTACTCCACGCAGGAGTCGAGCCTCGACTCGGGTGACCTTGCGCTCGGCGACATCGACGTGCGGGTCGATTACCTGCAGTTCGGCGGCACGGCGTTCTTCGACCAGGGCCAGCGCTGGCTGCCCTACCTGTCGCTGACGCTCGGCGCGGCCCGGTTCGAGCCGCAGCAGGGCGGCTACGACTCCGAGACGAAATTCGCGATGAGCCTCGGCGGCGGCCTGCGCTTCCCGATCAGCCAGAACGTCGCCGCGACCGTCGGCCTGCGCGCTTACGTGACGGTCCTGTCCTCGGACACCGAGCTGTTCTGCCTCAGCAACAGCGAGAACGCCGGCTGCCTCGTGAAATCGTCGGGGGACACGCTCTGGCAGGGCGAGGCCCAGCTCGGTCTCACCATGCGCTTCTAGGGAAGCTCTGCACAGCCTCGCATGAGGCGCGTTGCGACTGGCAGCACTCAGAGCGCAGGGACTGTCGACGGGTCCTGCAGTTCCGGCGGCGAGTCGGTGAACAGGGCGCGGAGCCCGAGGCCGAGCTTCTCGGCGTTCGACAGCGCATTGCGCTCGCCCATGACCCGGGCGAGCAGCGCCGGATCGTCGGTGATCACGTTGTCGACGCCGCGCTCGATCATGCGCAACATGACCTCCGGCCGGTTCACGGTCCAGACGTGCACGGCCTTGCCCGCTGCGCGGGCGCGCCGCACCAGGTCGGCGGTCGCCTTGGCGGAATTGAGGCTGACGAAATCGGTGTCGGTGCGGACGACGTTGCCGACCGAGGCCGTGACGATCAGCCCGGTCGCGATCCCGGGTGCGAGCGCTTCCACCTGCCGCAGCCCGGCATGGTCGAGTGACGTGATGACGACCTGGTCGGTGAAGTCCTCGCGGCGCAGCAGGTCGACGACGGCTGCAGCGAGGCCGGGATCGGCAACGTTGTATTTGAGTTCGATGTTGAGCCGTGCGTGTCCACGCACCAGCGCGATGACCTGCTCGAGCGTCGGCACACGCTCATCGCGGTACGCAGCACCCCGCTTGGCCCCGATGTCGATCAGTTGCAGATCCGGCAGGGAGAGGTCGCCGATCCTGCGCGGGTCGCCCGCCATCCGCATCAGGTCGCCGTCGTGCACGACGACGACGGTGCCGTCGCGCAGCCGTTGCACGTCGAGTTCGATGTAGTCGGCACCGGCGTCGATGGCTGCGCGAAAGGCCGCCAGCGAGTTCTCCGGCGCCTGCAGCGAGGCACCGCGATGAGCGGTCACGAGCACGTCCTCGTGCATTTCGAGCCGTGACACCATCACGGCGCCGATGCCGAGCGCCAGCACGGTGACGGCGACGAGCGCGACGACGATGGGCCCGCCGCGGCGCCGGCCCGCCTGTTCCGCCTGCACCTCGTCCTTCGCGCCGAGCCACAGCGGCGCTTCACGCCGTTCCGCGTACAGGCGCGTGACCAGGAACTGGTGCCCCGCAAACTGCAGCGTCGCGTAGACGAAGCTCCAGGCCATCGTCACGGCCAGGAACAGCGTGACCAGCGGCAGGACGCGGTGCACGTCGATGCCGGCCCATTGCATGGCGGGTCCGGTCACTTGCCGCCCGATCCAGTACAGCGCGATCGACGCCGTGGCCAGGGCAGCCCACCACGCCAGCAGCGGGGCAACCGAACGCAGCAACCGGCCTTCGAGCATGCGCTCGCTCGCCTCGAGCACCTCCACCGGCCGCAGGCGGTGAAACATCGCGATCGGCATCGTGAAGAGCCAGCGCGCGAATTGCACGAGTGCGACGAACGCGTAGCCCGCCCCGGCGATGGCGGCCACCAGCACGGCGCGCTGCCACTCCGGCGGCTTCTCCGCGAGGTAGTAATTGATGTCGTGCCCGCGCAGCGTGGCCAGCCAGGCGAAGCCCACGATCGCGAGGAAGGGCAGCGCCAGCAGCAGGACCTTGCCGGACATCCGCAGCCCGAGGCGCAGCAGCAGCCCGAGGCGGCTCCAGACCGCGCCGAGCGTGCTCCACAGGTCGACCGGGCGGCGCTCGATCGCGTGGCCGGCGATCCAGGCGTAGCCGGCGAACTGGGCCATGTAGAAGGCGGTGGCGGAAACCAGCACGAGCAGCACGAACAGCACGCCCGCCGGACTCAGCACGAAGGCCGCGATGTCGTAGTTGCTGACGACGGCCGACCCCGAGCGCGCCACGAGCCGATGGGCCAGCCAGCCGGCGAGCGGCGCAACCGCGGCGATGCCGAGCAGCTGGACCAGCAGCTGCCAGGCGAACACCAGCCGCCATCGCCTGGCAAAGTCGCCGCGCGTGCGGCCGATCAGCCCGGGGATGCCCATGCGCCGCACTCCGTCTCGTTCGTGTTCATTGTGCCGCGTGCAGCGCCCGGCGCTAGACGAGCACGCGCTCGATGCCGCCCGTGTTCGCCTGGCTGCACGTACTGCTCGAGCCACGCCGGGCCGAGGAGGTGCCGTGCCATCTCGACCACGACGTAGTCCGCGGTCGTGTCCGCATCGTCGTCGTAGCGTGACAGGCCCTGCAGGCAGGACGGGCACGACGTCAGCACGCGGACTTCGCCCTCGAAGCCGTCCTCCCTCAGGCGGGCCGCTCCCTGCTCCATTTCCTGCTGCTTGCGGAAGCGCACCTGGGTGGCGATGTCCGGACGCGCCACCGCAAAGGTCCCCGATTCACCGCAGCAGCGCTCGTTCTTCACGATGCGGTCGCTCGCGCCCGTCGCGAGCAGCGTGTTGACGACCTGCAGCGGATCGTGGGATTTCATCGGCGAGTGGCAGGGGTCGTGATACATGTAGCGCACGCCCGTCGCGTGTTCGAGCCGGATACCCTTTTCGAGCAGGAACTCGTGGATGTCGAGGATCCTGGAGCCCGGGAAGATCTCCTCGAATTTGTAACCCTGCAGCTGGTCGAAGCACGTGCCGCAGCTCACCACGACGGTCTTGATGTCGAGGTAGTTCAGCGTGTTCGCGACGCGGTGGAACAGCACGCGGTTGTCGGTGATGATCTTCTCGGCCTGGTCGAACTGGCCCGAGCCGCGCTGCGGGTAGCCGCAGCAGAGGTAGCCTGGAGGCAGCACGGTCTGCACGCCCGCGTGCCACAGCATGGCCTGCGTCGCGAGGCCCACCTGCGAGAACAGCCGCTCCGACCCGCAGCCCGGGAAGTAGAACACCGCCTCGGAGTCGCTGGTCGTCCGCTGCGGGTCGCGGATGATCGGCACGTAATGCCGGTCCTCGACGTCGAGCAGCGCGCGTGCCGTCTTCTTCGGCAGCCCGCCCGGCATCTTCTTGTTGATGAAGTGGATGACCTGCTCGCGCAGCGGCGGGCGGCCCCCCGTCGTCGCCGGCGGCCGGCGCGTCTGCGCGGCGCCGAGCTTGCCGAGCGTCCGGTGCCCGAGGCGCTGGGCCTTGTAGCCCCAGTCGATCATGACCTTGCGCGTCAGCTTGATCGTGCCGGGGTCGCTGGTGTTCAGGAAGAACATGGCCGCGGACTTGGCCGGGTTCGAGCGCACCTGGCCGATGCGCCGCAGCAGGTCGCGCATCGCCATCGAGACGTCGCCGAAATCGATGTCGACCGGGCAGGGCGTCTCGCACTTGTGGCACACGGTGCAGTGATCGGCGACGTCGCCGAAGGCATCCCAGTGCTGCAGCGAGACGCCGCGGCGGGTCTGCTCCTCGTAGAGGAACGCCTCGATCAGCGTCGAGGTCGCGAGGATCTTGTTGCGCGGCGAATAGAGCAGGTTCGCGCCGGGCACGTGCGTCGAGCAGACCGGCTTGCACTTGCCGCAGCGCAGGCAGTTCCTGATCGCGTCGGCGATGCCCGCGATGTCCGACTGCTGCATGATCAGCGACTCGTGCCCGAGCAGGTTGAAGCTCGGCGTATAGGCATTGCGCAGGTCCGAGCCCGGCTGGAGCATGCCGCGGGCGAAATGCCCGTCCGGGTCGATGCGGCGCTTGTAGGCACGGAACGGCTCGAGCTCCGCATCGCGCATGAACTCGAGCTTGGTGATGCCGATGCCGTGCTCGCCGGAGATCACGCCGTCGAGGTCACGCGCCGACTGCATGATGCGCGCGACCGCCCGGTAGGCCGCCTGCAGCATCTCGTAATCGTCGGAGTTGACCGGGATGTTGGTGTGCACGTTGCCGTCGCCCGCGTGCATGTGCAGGGCGACGAAGACGCGGCCGTGCAGCACGCGCTTGTGGATCGCGTCGAGGTCGGCGAGCAGTGGCGCGTAGGGGCCGCCGGCGAAAATGCGCTTGAATTCGTAGCGCAGTTCGCGCTTCCAGGAAACACGGATCGTGCGGTCCTGCAGCAGGTCGAAGACGCGCAGGGCGGGCTCGGCAGCCAGGCGCGCCGGCAGCGTCGGCGGCGACTTCGTCCAGCCCGAGGCTGCGCAGCGCGTCGAGCGCACCCGCCAGCGGGGTGTCGATGTTCGACGCGAGCCAGGACCAGCGCCGGCGGCAGGCGGCCAGCACGTCCAGGGCCTGCCCGGGCCTGCTGCCGAGCACCTCGTCGCGCGGCAGCCGGTCGGTATCGGCGTCGCCCGTCTTGCCGATGCGGGGCTCGCCCTGCAGGTAGCCCGCGAGTTCGTCGAGCAGCGTGAGCTTGTTCGCGAGCGAATATTCGATGTTGATCCGCTCGACCGTGTCGGTGTACTCGCCGAGGCGCTCGAGCGGGATGACCACGTCCTCGTTGACCTTGAAGGCATTGGTGTGGCGCGAAATGGCCGCCGTGCGTCCCCGGTCGCGCCAGAACGACTTGCGCGCCTCCGCGCCCGCCGCGACGAAACCCTCGCCCGAGCGGGCGTTGGCGATGCGGACGACTTCGGAGGCGCACTGGGCGACGGCCGCTTCGTCCGCGCCGGCGATGTCGCCGATCAGCACCATCTTCGGCAGGGCACCGCGCTTCGACTTGGTCGCGTAGCCGATGGCCTTCAGGTAGCGCTCGTCGAGGTGCTCGAGGCCCGCCAGATGGACGCCGCGCTCACGCGACTGGCGCGCAAGCTCGTCGCGGATCTCGACGATGGCCGGCACCGCTGCGCGGGCCTGGCCGAAGAATTCGAGGCACACCGTGCGCATGTGCGGCGGCATGCGGTGCACGACCCACCGCGCCGAGGTGATGATGCCGTCGCAGCCTTCCTTCTGGATGCCGGGCAATCCGCCGAGGAACTTGTCGGTGACGTCCTTGCCGAGCCCCGCCTTGCGGAAAGAGCGCCCGGGCAGTTCGAGACGCTGCGTACGCAGCACGCGGGCGGAGTCCGGGGCCTGCGCGCCGTCTTTCCAGACGAGCTCGAACGTCGCGGTCGCGACGTCGTGGATCTTGCCGAGGTTGTGACCGATGCGCGTGACCTCGAGCCAGTTGCCGGCCGGGTCGACCATCCGCCACCACGCGAGGTTGTCGAGCGCGGTGCCCCACAGCACGGCCTTCTTGCCGCCGGCATTCATGGCGATGTTGCCGCCGACGCAGGAGGCGTCCGCGGACGTGGGATCCACCGCGAAGACGAAGCCCGCGCGGTGCGCGGCTTCCTCGACCCGGCGCGTGACGACGCCGGCTTCGGTGTGCAGCGTCGGCACGGGGCCGTCGAGGCCGGGCAGCTCCTCGGCTCGACGCTGCCGATGGCGTCGAGCTTCTCCGTGTTGATGATCGCGGCAAACGGCGTGAGCGGGACGCCGCTGCCCGTGTAACCCGTGCCGCCGCCGCGCGCGATGATCGTCAGCCCGCAGTCGATGCAGGCGCGGACCAGGCCCGGCACTTCGTCCTCGGCGTCGGGTGCCAGCACGACGAAGGGGATTTCCACGCGCCAGTCGGTCGCATCGGTGGCGTGGGCCGAGCGCGCGAAGGGGTCGAAGCAGACATTGTCGCTGCGCGTGTGTGCGGCGAGGGCGCGCCGCGCCCTGCGGCGCAGTTCTTCGGTCGTGATGAACGACTGCTGGAAATCGTCGACCGCACGCCGCGCGGCCTCGAGCAACCGGCCGACCTTCAGGTCACGAATCGAGTCGCTCGCGTCGCGGCGCTTTTCGATGTCGGCCAGGCGATGGTGCAGTGCCTCGACGAGCAGGGCGCGGCGCTGCGGGTTGTCGAGCAGGTCCTGCTCGAGGTACGGGTTGCGCCGGACGACCCAGATGTCGCCCAGGACTTCGTACAGCATGCGCGCCGAGCGACCGGTACGCCGTTCGGCGCGGAGGTCGTCGAGCAGGGCCCAGCCTTCCGCGCCGAGCAGCCGGATCACGATCTCCCGATCGGAGAACGACGTGTAGTTGTAGGGGATCTCGCGGAGCCGGGCCGGTGGATCGAGCGCGTTCCCCGAATCGGCGGGGAAGGGTGCAGCGGGGGGGTGCGGAACGGCGTTCATGGCGGGGCGCAGATCGAGCCTTGGACCGGGCATTCTCACCCGAGCCGGCCGGCGAATGCCATCAGGGACAGCGGCTCGCGCCGCTGCAGAAGTCCGGATGTACAGGGTGCCAGCACGGAAACACGCCGTGTATGCTGCCGCGGCCGTCGCACGTGGCGGTTTCGTGAGCGCCGGGCGAATGACCACCAGTGAAATATTCCTGATTGCGCTCCTGATCATCTTCACGGTCCCCTACCTGGTGTGGCGACTCGGCCGGACCGAGTACTACGCGCCGCTGGTGGTCGTGCAGATCGTCACCGGCATCCTGCTGGGCCCGGGCGTGCTCGGGGCGGCTTTCCCCGACTATTACGCCTTCGTCTTCCAGGCACCGGTCGTGCAGTCCCTGAACGGCATCGCCTTGTGGGGGGTGATGTGCTTCGTCTGGCTTGCCGGCATCGAGCTGGATCTCGAAGAGCACCTGGCTCGACCGTCGCGACAGCGGCATCACGGCCGGACTGGCGCTCGGCGTGCCGCTGGTCGCGGGCTGTGCAGTCGCGGCCGGGCTCACGCTGTACGGCGGCTGGGTCGGTCCGCGCGCGGCGACCTGGCAGTTCATCGTCGGCGTCGGCATGTGCTGTGCCGTGACCGCGCTGCCCATCCTCGTGCTGTTCCTCGAGAAGCTCGCCATCCTGCGCAAACCGCTCGGCCAGCGTGTGCTGCGCTACGCGAGCATGGACGACCTGGCCATCTGGGGCGTGCTGGCACTGATCCTCACCGACTGGGAGCGCGTGGGCCGGCAGGCAGGCTTCCTGGCCGTCTTCCTCGTCGTGAGCCTGGGTTTCCGCCGGCTGATGCGTCGGCTGCCGCAACGTGATCGCTGGTACGTCGGGCTGATCTGGCTCGCGGCCTGCGGCCTGGGCGCGGACTGGTCAGGGCTGCACTTCATGGTGGGGGCGTTCCTGTCCGGTGCGGTGATGGATCGGGACTGGTTCGACCACGACGCGCTGGACACGCTGCGCGACAACGTGCTGCTGCTCGTCATGCCCGTGTTCTTCCTGAGCACGGGCCTGCGCACCGAATGGACGGTCGGGGGCGCGCCCGTGTTCATTGCCGCCGGTGCGTTGCTGGTGGCGGCGGTCGGGGGAAAACTGCTCGGCACGCGACTGGCGGGCCGGTTGCTGCGCTGGCAGCCGGGCGAGGCATCGCTGATCGGCTGGCTGCTGCAGACCAAGGCGCTGATCATGATCATCTTCGCGAACGTGCTGCTCGACAAGGGCGTCATCACCGCCACGACCTTCACGGCCCTGCTGTTGATGGCCGTTGCGAGCACCACGCTGACCGTGCCGATGGCCGCGCCGAAGCTGGCACGGCTGCAAAGTCCGCGCGACGAGGCCCCGTGAGGCCCGCGAGGCTCACGAGGTCCCGCGCCGGGCCTCGAGTTCGAGCCGGACTTCGTGCGCCCGTTGCTCGGTGATCGGGAACGCTGCAATGGCCCAGATCGCAATGCCCGAGGCAACGAACGGCACCACGGAGTCGAACAGGCGCATCAGGAAAATGGCCTGGCCTGACTGATTGCCTGCGAGCGCCACGTCGAAGCCCGTCGCGTTGAGCAGGAAGCCGCCGGCGGCGAGGGCGGCCGCCATGCCGAGTTTGACGACCCACCAGAAGACGGCGCCGTACATGCCCTCCCGGCGCTCGCGGGTCTGCAACTCGTCCAGGTCCACGACGTCGGCGATCATCGACGGTATGAGCGTGAACAACCCGCCGAGCCCGAATGCCAGTAACGGAGTCGGCACCAGCAGCAGCCACGGCAGCTCGGGGTCGTAGCAGAACCACTTCAGCGCATAGCCCAGCATCGAGATGCCGATGGCCACGTAGAAGGTCCGCTTCTTCCCGAGGCGCGTGCCGAGCCAGGTGACGAACGCGATGACGCCGAACGACGAGACGGCGCCGATCGTCCCGGCGTACCCGGCGTATTCGGCGCCGCGCACCATGTCGCCGGCGAAGACGTAGTAGATGATCACGTAGGACTGGAACGACGCGATCAAGATGAACCCGTTGAAGACGAGAAACGTCGCCGCGCACAGGTTCAGGAAGGGCCTCGACTTCAGCGTCAGCTTGAAGCCTTGCAGGAAGCCGCCGATGCTGCTCACCAGCGTGACTTCGCGCGCCTGCTTTTCCGGTGCACCCGTGGCAGGGGCGGGGACGACGTGGAGCCGCTCCCGCAGGAAGATCGCCGGCAGTATTCCGACTGCGATCACGACGATCCCGATCACGATGGCCAGGCCCGCGGCGCCATCGACCATGTCGTCGAAGAGCGACTCGGCTCTGCATGATCAGCAGGAACCAGGGCGCGACGACGTAGGCGAGCTGGCCGATGAAGTTCTGCACGCCCATCAGCCGCGTCCGCTCGTGGTAATCGGGCGTCAGCTCGTAGCCGAGCCCGACCCACGGTGCCGCGAACACGGTGTACGCAAGATAGAAGAGCAGCGAGCCGCCGAGGAAATACCAGAAGTAGAAGGCTTCGCTCCTGCCCGGGGGCAGTTGCCAGAGCAGGGCGAAGACGATCCCCACCGAGATGGCGCCGACGAATATGTACGGCCGGCGCCGGCCCCAGCGAGTCCGGGTATTGTCGGAGACGTAACCCATGACGGGATCGATGAAAGCGTCCCAGAGCCGCGGCAGGGCGCCCAGCAGGCCGACCAGCGCCGGATTCATGCCGAGCCCGAGATTGAGGACGATCATCATGCCGCCGCTTGCCGCGGCGAGCAGGTTGTTGACGAACGCGCCCAGCCCGTAGACCAGCTTGAGGTGAAACGGAATCCGGTCCTCGGGCGCTGTCTGGTAGTGGTTCATTGCGGGGCATCGTCAACGAAGTTGACAGCGCTGTCAAACGTGGCTAGAAGGGGTTTGAGCGACGAACGTCCCCCTTCCGACACCGATCAAGGCGCACGATGGAAAAACCGACGGGGTTCATGACCCGGACCGCGCTGATCGTCGCGCTAGGTGGCTTCCTGATGGGCTTCGACGCTTCGGTGATATCGGGCGTCGTCGGGTTC
Organism: uncultured Gammaproteobacteria bacterium; assembly: GCA_963789375.1. GTDB lineage: Bacteria > Pseudomonadota > Gammaproteobacteria > Steroidobacterales > Steroidobacteraceae > RPQJ01. Next base: position 73,389 of record CAWBKN010000009.1, read on the forward strand.
ATCCAGGGTGAGTTCGCCCTCACCCCGATCGAAGTGGGCTGGTCCGTCTCCTCGCTGGCGCTGACGGCGACGCTCGGCATGATGTTCTCCGGACCGCTGAGCGACCGCATCGGGCGCCGGCCGGTCCTGAAGATCGCGGCCTTGCTGTTCGCGGTGTCAGCGATTGCCTCCGCCGTCGCCCCCGGGTTCGTGACGCTCGTGATCGCGCGCATGATCGGCGGCCTCGGCGTCGGGGCCGCGCTGGTCATCGCGCCCATGTACATCGCCGAGATGGCTCCCCCGGCGTCGCGCGGCCGCCTGGTCTCCTTCAACCAGCTCAACATCGTCGTGGGCATCTCGGCGGCATTCTTCAGCAATTACCTCATCCTGACGCTCGGCGAATCGCCGGCCGCCTGGGCAGCGGCGCTGCGCCTGGACGACTGGAACTGGCGCTGGATGCTCGGCATCGAGACGCTGCCTGCCATCCTGTATTACCTTGCGCTGCTGTTCGTTCCCGAGAGCCCGCGCTGGCTCGCCATGCACGGGCGCGAGGACGAGGCGCGTGAGGTCCTGAGCCGCGTCAGCAATGCCGGCCAGGCCGACCGACGACCTGCGGGAGGTCAAGGACAGCATCGAGGCGGAGGCGAAGCTCGGGCGGGTGTCCTGGCGCGCCCTCGGCCATCCGTCGCTGAGGCTGGTGATGACCATCGGCATCTCCGTCGGGATACTGCAGCAGATCACCGGGATCAACTCGGTGTTCTTCTACGCGCCGATGATCTTCGAGCAGTCCGGCATCGGGACCAATGCGGCGTTCATGCAGGCGGTCCTCGTCGGGCTGGTCAACGTGGTCTTCACCGTGGTGGCCATGTCGCTCATAGACCGCGTCGGGCGCCGGCCGCTGCTCGGGTTCGGTCTCTCCGGAATCGCGGTCATGCATGCTGCTGCTCGCTTACGGATTCGGGTCGGCAACCTACACGCTCGACCGGGAAGCGATCGACGGGGCTGCCGGCAGAGATCGACCGCCAACAGCTCGCCACCCTGATCGACAGGACGTACCACAGCGATACCGGATTCCGCGAGGCGGTCTCCGCTGCGGTCGGCGCGTGACGTCTACCGAGAAGTTCGAGCCACAGCTCGTCGGCAGCGCCATCGCGATGAATCCGACGCTCATTCTCTTCGCCATACTGGGTTTCGTCGCGAGCTTCGCGGTTTCGATCGGGCCGGTCATGTGGGTCCTGTTTTCCGAGCTGTTTCCCAACCGGGTCCGTGGCCTGGCCATATCCTTCGCCGGCCTGGTCAACTCCGCCGTCGCCTTCGTGGTGACGCTCGGTTTTCCCGTGGCAGCTCGCGACACTGGGAAGTTCCGCGACGTTCCTGATCTACGGCCTGTTTGCGTTGCTCGGCCTGTTTTTCGTCATGCGCATCCTGCCGGAAACAAAAGGCCGTTCGCTCGAGGAACTCGAGTCGGTGCTCGTCAGGAGCTGACATGGGCAGCTGCCCGTGCCTGGCCCGGTCCGCGGAGAGCCGATGAATTTCGGCCGACTCCTTGCGCTCGCTGTTCTCGCCGCCGGCGCCGGTTGCGTCCGGGCGCCGTTGCGGCCGATCCGGTGCGGCAGGCCCCCGGCGCAATGCTGGCGGGAGAGGCCATGGCCGTGAGCTATTCGGGGTTCCGCCCGGGCCAGCATCCGGACCGCGGCAGCGGGGCGGTGAACCCGAGCGCTGACGAGGTCCTGGAGGATCTCGAGATCCTGGTCCGGCACGGCTTCCGCCTGATTCGCGTGTATGACTCCGGCGACAACACGCGCGACCACGCTCGAACTGATCCGGCAGCACGACCTGCCGCTGAAGGTATTGCTGGGAATCTGGCTGGACGCCGAGACCAGCAATCACGAAGGCTGTCCCTGGCTCCACGAGCCCATCCCCGCCGCGAAGCTTGCGGCCAACGCCGTCAGGAACGACGCCGAGATCGAGCGAGGCATCGAGCTCGCCCGGCGGTTCGACGACGTCGTGGTGGCCGTCAACGTCGGCAACGAGGCGCTGGTCGACTGGACCGACCACATGGTCCCGCTCGAGCAGGTCATCGCTTACGTTCGCCGCGTGCGGGCGGCGATCGATCAGCCGGTGACGGTGGCCGACAACTATCGCTGGTGGGCACAGCACGGCGCGCCGCTCGCCGCGGAGGTGGACTTCCTCGGCGTGCACACCTATCCCGTCTGGGAGGGCAAGACGATCGACGAAGCGCTGGCTTACACGGTGGCAAACATCGAAGTCCGTGCGTACCGCGCTGCCGGGCAAGCCGATCGCGGTGCTCGAGGCCGGGTGGCCGACGGTCGCGAGCGAGTTCGGTGACCGGGCCAGCGAGGCCAACCAGGCGCGCCACTATCGCAGAGCTGCGGCAGTGGGCGGCCTCGACGAACACGACCGTGTTCTTGTTCGAAGCGTTCGACGAGGAGTGGAAAGGCAACCCGGAAGACCCGCTCGGTGCCGAAAAGCACTGGGGGCTGTTCAACGGGGATCGCACACCCAAGGAAGCGGCACGATGAGGACGCACGAGTACCCCAACCATGCGGCCGGATTCCGCGGCGAACGCTGGGCGTTGCTCGCCCTGCTGGGACTCCTCGCGTCATGCGGTGGCGGAGGCGGACAGTCGGTTCCAGCCCGCCACCGCCGCCACCCCCGCCACCCCCGCCGCCGACGTCGCCCGGCAATGTGAACATCGACAACCCGACGTTGACCGTGGCCAATAATTCCCCGGTGACTCCAGGCGGCGCGTTGCGCCTGGTGTGGAGCGACGAGTTCAACGCCGCCCGGCTCGATCCGAAGGCCTGGTACTTCGAGAGCGGTGACGGCAGCCAGTACGGCATCCCCGGCTGGGGCAACAACGAGCTGCAGTGGTACCTGCCGGACAACGCCGAGTTGCGCAACGGTACCCTGCTCATCACGGCCCGCAAGGAATCACAGAACGGCAAGGGCTACACGTCGGCCCGGATCAACACGCGTGATCGCTTTGCGTTTCGCCATGGCCGCATCGAGGCGCGCATCAAGATGCCGAAGGGGCAGGGCCTGTGGCCTGCGTTCTGGCTGCTGCCCCAGGACAACGCCTACGGCACCTGGGCCGCCTCCGGAGAAATCGACATCGTCGAGGCCACGAACCCCGGGTCGACGGGTGGCAACACCATCATCGGGGTGCTCCACTACGGCGGGCAGTGGCCAAACAACGTATCGAGCGGCGAATCCTATGCGGTCGCGACGGACATCACCGCGGACTTCCATACCTATGTGCTCGAGTGGGACCAGGCCGAAATCCGCTGGTATGTCGACAGCATCCTGTTTGCGGTGCAGAACACGTGGTTTACGACCGCGGCGCCTTTTCCGGCCCCCTTCGACCAGCGGTTCTACATTCTCCTGAACCTTGCCGTCGGCGGCAATTTACCGGGTCCACCGGCCGCCAGCACGGTGTTCCCGGTGACGATGGAGGTCGACTACGTGCGGGTCTACTCGGGCCAGCCCTGAGCTCAGGACCTTCGCGGCGCGCGCCCGCCGGCACCGGTCCGGTGGACTCACGGATCTCGATCGTGGCGGGAACGATCTCCGCTCCGTGGAGCGGCGATTCGTCGTGGGCGTTGCGGATCAGGATCTGCGCTGCACGCTCGGCCATGCTCGACAGCGGTTGCCGGATGGTGGTGAGCGTCGGACACAGCTGGCGGGCGAGTGAAATGTCGTCGCAGCCCGCGATGGACAGCTGCCCGGGTACATCGACCCCGAGCAGGGTGGCCGCACGGATCACGCCGGCCGCCATGTCGTCGTTGGCCGCGAAAATCGCGGTGGGCGGGTCCTTGAGCCGCAGGAGCCTGTCGCCCGCGGCCTCACCGGAGCCGAACGAGTTGTCGCCATCCTCGACGAGTCGCTTCGGCGAAAGCCAGGCCGCTCTGTTTCAGCCCATCCAGGTACCCGAGATACCGGTTGGCGACCGCCTTGTGGTTCGGATGCCCCTTGATGAAGGCGATCTTCCGGTGGCCCAGCGACGCGAGGTAACGCGTCATCTCCGCGCTGATCTCGCGATCGTTGGTGGCGACGGAGTACTGCTTGCCGCCCTGCGTGCCCGGCGACAGCCGGACCATCGGCGTCCCGGTCGCGACGATGGCCTGGACGACCCGCGGAATGTTCGACAAGGGCGCGGCCAGCACGATTCCCTGCGGCCGGGCGTGTTCGATCATCGCCTTGAGTTCGGCGCCGATGGTTTCGCGGCGATAGTCGCACGGGTAGATGACCAGCCGGTAATCCGCGCTGCGGCACGCCAGCAGGGCGCCCGTCTGCATCCGGATGACGTAACCGGAACTGGGAATCTCGTAGGAGCTCGGGATCGTCGTAGATCAGCGCGATCAGGCGGGCGCGCTGGCTCGCGAGATTCCGTGCCGACAGGTTGGGGTGGTAATTCAGCTTGGCGATTGCCTGCTCGACTTTGGCCCGCGTCGCGTCGCGAACGTTGGGCTCCTTGTTGACGACGCGTGACACCGTCTTGATCGAGACTCCGGCGAGTTCGGCAACATCGTCTATGGTCGCTCTTGGCATCTTGTTACGTTCTGCAGCTGCGAAGAATCGTGGGCAGCAGGCGACGCGGCAAATTACAGCCAACGCCCGTTGCGCAGTCAAATTCCCAGCAGCACCTCCCGCGGCAGATCCAGCGAAATCTGGCGGATCCGGCCGCTGCGCCGGAACAGCTCGGAGCTGAATTCCGCCGGCAGCGACAGCTGCGGCAGGGTCTGGGTGCTGCCGTCCCGCAGCGTAATCGCCAGCACCGGACGGACCTTCGCCGCGCAAGCGATAGACGATCGGGACCTGGCACCAGGTGAAGGCCAGCCCCGACGCCGGTACCGTCAACTCCTGCCACTGCGCCGTCACGTCGAGGAAGCGGAACTGGCGGGCCGCTGGCGAGAACTCGCAGGCGCGCAGCAGCCTCGGTTCGAAGCGGACGGCGCCGTCGGCGACGCGGAGGCCCAGTTCGCCGAAGCGAGACAGCACCTCTTCCTTGACCTGGCCGGTCATGCCGGGCTGCTGCGCGCCCGCCGTGCCCGGGCGTGTGCGAGTAGGGGTCCGTCGGGAAGGCGCCGTACTCGGCCGGCGTCTTGTTGAAGCCGATGCCTTCCCGCACGCGGTAATACAGGCTCGCCGAGGTGCCGGCAGACGCTCCGCCCCGCATCGCCCTCGAGTGCCGCGAAGAAGTTCTCCTGAACCGCCAGCAGCAGCTTCGAGACCATGTGCCAGTAGATGCAGCCGAGTCCTTCGAAGCCGAACATGGTGCCGGAGCGGCCCGTGAACTCGCGGTGCTTGAAGACTGTCTCATACAGCTCGCGCAGCGGGTCGCGCGAGGCCTGCGACGGTCGTCGCCGTAGCGTTCCGCCAAGGCATCGAGCCGGGCTCCAGGTCGCGAACGTTCCTGAAGTCGGGGTTGAATCGATAGCAGCCGCCGGCGTCGCGCGAGACGATGCGCTCGTCGCCCGCGTCCAGCATGCGCCGCAGCAGCGGGATCGCTCGACGCCGTCGGCAGGGACGCGGTTCTTCTCGAGGAAGCCCGGCAGCGGTCGGTCCGGATAGAGCATGAAGGAGTGCTGGTCGGCGCGGTAGAGGTCGCTCGCGAACAGCGACTCCACGAGCGCCGCGGCCGCATCGGGCGCGATCGCGCCGGAACTCAGGGCGGCGACCTGCCCCTCGAGCATCAGATACAGCGGTCGATGCGACTTCCCCGGTGCCGAAGTCGAGCAGGTTGTATGCGTGATACATGCCGTCTTCGCGACGGTTGCTGTGAATGCTGTGGTCGATCGCAGCCAGGGCGTCGCCGAGCAGCTCGGGATCTGCCCGAACGGGAGCGCGACCTTGCCCGTGAACGGCGGTCGGGATAGACCGACGCCCGGTAGCGGCTCGCGGCCAGGCCGAGTCCTGCATCGAGCGCCAGCGCTGGTCCGGGCTGACGGGCCTTTGCCGAGCCACGGGCGAATGCTCGCGAGCGCGACGGGTGTCCGACAGCCAGGCCGCCACCTCCGTCGACAGTGCCGGCGTCCCTGTTCCCCGGCCAGCAGGTCCTGCAGGAAGCGCACGTAGCGGCGCATGTAGCAGAGCGTGACCATGGAGACGCCATGGCCGACCAGGGCGTTGTTGGCGTCGTTCCACTCCGGGCGCTGCGTGTTGAGCCAGATCCCGCCGTCGAGGACGAGGTTGCCGAGCTTGGCGAGCAGGGGCACCAGCAGCTTCTCGAGCAGGTTGACCTGGTAGACGTCGCCGTCGGCGTCGAGGACCAGCTTGCCGTCGGCGCCGATCGCCGCGACGCGCTCGTCGATGCGCGCCGCCAGCGCGTAGTCGTAGTCGACCGTCTGCTTCGGGTCGGCGACGATGTCAGCGAAACTCCTGATCCGATACGGCACGTTGGCGTAGCTGAACACGGGCCGGTGCAGCAGCTCGCTCAGGCGGGCCGGATGAAACTGCCTGCGAGAGCTCGAGCAACTTCAGCAGGTAGATGATCTGGTGGTCGCCCCAGTAGCCGATGTGGCTCCACGGATCGTCCGGGTCCTCGACTTCCCAGTCGATTCCTTCCCGGGTGATGCGATACGGGTTGTATCCGTCCACGGTCGAAGCGTTGACGAACTTGGCGATCACGTGCTCGATGAACTCCGGGAAGCTGAAGCCAGCGCCTCCCAGTTCTGGAAGATGTCGCGCCAGTTGCCTTCGTAGGACAGCAGCGGTTCGCCGCGCTCGTCCTTCAGCCTGATCGTGAACCGGTTCCACGGGCGGCTCGGGTCGCCGTGACGGCGGCCGAAAGTGATCGGCAGGTACTCGCAGCAGAGCCTTTCCAGCTGCGGGTCGCCGGTCCTGTTTCACCGCTGACAGCAGGTCTTCCACGGCGAGCGTCCCGGGGAGGCCGTCGAGCAGCCCGCGGTGACGTTCGTGGACGCGCGCATTGAAGTGCCGGACGCTGCTGGCGAAGTCGGCTGCTCGGGACCCGGTACTGGTCGTGGAAAATGCCGCCGCGCAGCACGTTGAACAGCGCGTTGGCGTAGTGATGCGCCGTCACGGGCTCCTCGGCCGCGGCACTGGAATCCGTCCGCGGCGGCCATGATGCGCGCCAGTTCGTCGCCGCCCGCCTCGACGGAGCGCGCCACGGCCTGTGCAGCGTCGGCCGGGTCGGCGAGATGCCGGATCAGGTCGACGACCTGGCCCTGGGTACGCTCGACATCGGCCACGATCTGCCAGCGCTGCGACTCGCGGCGCGGCAGCACGAGGCTGGCCGCGAGGAAATAGGCGCCGCGGATGCCGCGCTTGCGGTTCTCCGGCACCAGGGGCTTGCCCCGGCGAAAATCGTCGAGCTGCAGCGACGAGAGCAGCACCGTCGGCGCGTCGAGGCCGAGGCCGTAGACGACGTTGGCCCGCAGCGATTCGCTCGGTTCGGCGCGATCCGAGATCCGCGAGTAAAGCGCGTACATGCCCAGCCCGGTGCCTGCGTCGAGTTCGGTCCACTTGTACGCATCGACGAGGTTGCTCGAACTCGCCTGGACGGCCGGCGGCGTGCCCGCGGGCAGGATGTTCTGCAGGCCGTCGACGAGTTCGACCGCCAGCGGCTCGTCGCCGAGGTTCTGCAGCTCGCACTGGCGCACGAAGCCATGCCGGTCGCTCGTGGCCCAGGTGTAGCGGAAGGCGAGGGCGAGGTCGTGGTTGACCTCCTCGAAGCAGAGCTTGTCGCCGAGCACGCTCTTGTAGAGGTTGCGGCTGGTGGCGAAGCGGCCATCGTGCTCGCGGTTGAACGGCTCCCAGGTGACCTGCCGTCCCTGCGCGCCGACCCGCAGGATGGTCTTGCTGCCGGTGTGGGGATGGCTCTCGTGGATCCTGTCGACGGGAAGGTACGGAAACAAGCGCGGTATCCGGCGAGACCCGGCCGGCGGTCAGGCCGCCGGAGGAGGACACGAACAGCCAGTGGTCGGCGCTCGAGATGACGCTGACGAAGAACGGCGGCATCCGGTCGACATTGCGGATGACGTAGTACCGCTCGCCATCGAGGTCGACGAATCCTCCCGAGACCGCATCCGGGCCCGCCGTGCCAGCCGCATTCTTGTTCTGCTCATGACTCATGGGGATGCTTCCAGCAGGAGCTTGCCGAAGAGGCCGGCGTCGATCCATCCGCGGTCCTTCTTGCCGAAGGGCACGGACTCGGAGCCGACGAAGTTCTCGCGGAACTCGCTGCCGTCGTTGTCGCAATAAGCCAGCATGAGGCCGATGACCTTGCCGGCTGACAGCCGGACCGGCTGATTGGCGGCTGACCCGTCCTGGTACCGGTCCGGGTGGACGTCGATGGCGAGTTCCCAGACGATCGTGTTGCCGTGCTGCTTCCAGCGGCTCTCGACATGGTCCGAGTAGCTGCGAGGCTGCCGGTCGGTGCCGATGTCGATGGCCTGGTTGTCGAGCGAAACGTGGTAGGCGAAGGCATTGTGGTTGTACTGGTGATCGCCGCCCGAGAAATCCTCGTCGATGAAGATCTCGAGACAGTCGTCGTCCCAGTACTGCACCAGCGGGTCGCGATGCCGGTCGATCAGGATGTCGTCGACGATCTCCACGAGCAGGTAGATGCGGTCCGGCGCCCAGACGACCTTGAAGCGCCCCTGGAAGTCGGCGGGGGAGTACTCCGGCCCGAGCCAGCGATGGGACAGCTCCCGCCAGGGCGCCGTCTCCCACGCCGCCTCATCCGCGACGCCATCGATGCTCGGGACCACTGCTGCGCGGGGCGCCCGGTACTCGCTGCGACCCTCGGCATGCGCTGGCTCGGCATGGCCCGTGGACGGCAGGTGCGAGGCAAGCGCCGCTGCCGCCACGAGAATCGAGAAGCGGTGGGTGCGGGACGCCAAGTTATCGTTCCCCCTACAGTCGGGGGCCAATCCTAGCCGATGGTGACAGCGCTGTCATCCAGCCCTGGAAGGGACCCCCTCCCATGCCGGTTCAGCACAAGCGCCCCAGGGCGCAATCATGCTGTGGACTTGTGGGATACTGCTTAGCGCATGGAAGACCGGATTTCCAAGATAGTCGTAGTGGGTGGAGGCTCCGCCGGCTGGCTGACTGCCGGAGTCATTGCAGCTGAACACCGCATCGACCCACAGGCGCGGCAGCCGATTGAAGTGTTGCTGATAGAGTCACCGGATGTACCGACTATCGGCGTGGGTGAAGGCACCTGGCCATCCATGCGGGAGACCCTCCGGCGCATTGGGCTGTCGGAGACGGACTTGATCCGTGAGTGTGATGCCAGTTTCAAACAGGGCACGTTTTTCCGGAACTGGCAGACGGGCACTGGAGACACTTACAGCCATCCATTTACCATCCCGATAGGCTACGCCGAGACCAACCTCGCGCCTCATTGGCTGGCGATGACGGATGCACCGCAATTTGCGGATGCCGTGACGCCGCAGACTGCATTGTTTGCCGACTGTCTTGCGCCCAAGCAGATCACGACACCGGAATACGCCTTTGTCGTGAACTATGGTTATCACCTGGATGCCGGAAAATTTGCGGGACTGCTTCGTCGGCACTGCACTGAGCAGCTCGGCGTAAAGCACATCAGGGCGAATGTGTCGCAGATAAACTCGGCTGAGAACGGAGACATCCGGTCAGTCACAACCGACCGTGCCGGTGAAATAGCCGGTGATCTGTTCATCGACTGTACCGGCACGAGCAGCCTGCTGCTGGGTGAGCACTTCAAGATTCCATTCCAGTCACGGCAGGCGCATCTTCTCAACGACACGGCCCTGGCAGCGCAGGTGCCATACACGGAAGAAGACCAGCCGATCCAGTCCTGCACGCGTTCAACTGCGCAGACCGCGGGCTGGATCTGGGACATCGGACTGCCTACGCGTCGTGGTACCGGCCACGTCTACTCGAGTGCTCATATCTCGGAAGATGAGGCTACCGCTCAGCTGCTGGCCTATATCAAGGAGATTGCCGGAGAAAAGGCTGCGGCCAGTGTGGTGCCGCGGAAGATCCGGTTTCAGCCTGGCCATCGGCGAGAATTCTGGCACAGGAATTGTGTTGCCATTGGCATGTCGTCGGGCTTTATCGAACCGCTTGAAGCCTCGGCGCTGGTCATGATTGAACTGGCTGCGGGTATGATCGCGGAACAGCTGCCCCCGACAAGAGAAATCATGGATATCGTCGCCAGGCGTTACAACCGGAAATTTCTGCGTCACTGGGACCAGATTATCGAATTCCTGAAACTGCACTATGTCCTCAGTGCGCGCAATGATTCTCCCTATTGGCAGGACAATCGCGCTGCCGCATCCATCCCGGAAGAGCTCAGCGAACGACTCTTGTTGTGGCGCCATCGGAGTCCCTGGCATCAGGATGCAGGAGCCGTCGATGACCTGTTTCCCACCGCGAGCTATCAGTACATCCTTTATGGCATGAGATTCAAGGCAGTGCCCCGACAGACCTTCTCTCACCGGCAGCAGCAACGTCAGGCGTCAGAGCTGTTCCGGAAGAATGCTGCGCGGGCAGCACATCTTCAGCAGGCTTTGCCAGGCAACAGGGAACTGCTCAATAAGGTGAGGGAATTTGGATTCCAGAAGCTATAGACAGCAGATCGTTGCGTAGAGTGCGCACATGAGTCAGTACCAGATCCTGAACAAGGAAAAACATCGGCGACTTCGCGTCAGGACAGGCTACGGCACAGCACTGGGAGACTCGGTCATGTACGTGATGACCTACCCCATGGAGTTCAGGGACATCCAGGGCTGCTACCCCATCCTGTTTACCAAGGATCCGAACACAGGCGGTTTCTTTGCCGCTGCGCTACTGGGTCTGGAAGCAGGCCAGAACCTGTTTCTGCAGGGCGATCGCTGGGATGCGACTTATGTTCCCGCCATGGTGCAACGTCAGCCCTTCCTGATTGCCACCGGTGGAGCGGGTGACGGTAAACCGCCGGTGGTTTCGCTGGATCTCGATCATCCGCGAGTCAGCCAGGATGAGGGCGAAGCATTGTTTGACAGTGAGGGTGAGCCATCCCAGTTCCTGAATCAGAAGATCGGACTGCTGGACAAGCTGCATCGCGGACTGCAGCACGGCAGCGGATTCATCGACACTCTGCTGCAGCACCAGCTGCTGGTGCAGATGGTCCTGGATCTCGCCTATGCTGATGGCGGCAAGAAGACCTTGCAGGGTTTTTACTGCATCGCAGAAGATCGGCTCTATCAGCTGAAGGGAGACGTGCTGGAGTCGCTGAACCAGGCCGGCTACCTGCAACCTGTATTCATGGCAGTCGCCTCGCTGTCCCGGGTGCGTGACCTTATCGAAAGACGAAACCGGCTACGAGCGTAGCAGCAGGCCCGGGTGACCCTATGACCGGCAAGCATGTCCTGAATGAAATCAATCAGGCGATTAAAGAGATAACGGGCATCACCGCCGCGGATCTCACGGATGATCTGCTGGCGTCTGATCAACCGCTGGTCCTGCGCGGGCTGGCCTCGGACTGGCCCGCCGTCAGGCATGGCCTCGAGTCGGCGGACCGGCTGATCGAATACCTGCTGGGATTCGACTCGGGTAACGTGGTTACGGCCCTCTATGCGCCGCCTGAGGCAGCCGGGCGGATTTTCTATAACGAGGACATGACCGCCTTCAATTTTGAGTATCGGCGGATGGCGCTGGCCGCAGCGGTGCGGCAGGTCCGGTCGCATGTCGATCTGCCTTCACCGCCGACGCTTTATATCGGCTCAACCAATGTTGATCACTGGCTGCCGGGATTCCGGGAACAGAACGACCTTCCAATTCGACACCTGGGACCGCTGGTCAGCATGTGGATCGGCAACCAGAGCCGGGTATCGGCGCACTACGACTTCCCTTCCAATATTGCCTGCGTCGTCGCGGGGCATCGTCGAGTCATCGTGTTCCCGCCGGAGCAGTTGAAGAATCTCTATGTCGGGCCGCTGGACTTCACGCCGGCAGGGCAGCCAATCAGCCTGCTGGACTTTCATGCGCCCGACTATGAACGATTCCCGAGATTCCGCGAGGCTGTCAAGACCGCCCGGATGTCGGTGCTGGAACCCGGGGATGCCATTATCGTGCCGAGCATGTGGTGGCATCACATCGAAGCGTTGGATGCCTTCAACGTGCTGGTCAATTACTGGTGGCGCAGCTCGCCCTCCTACATGGGGCCTCCCTTGAGCGTGCTGCAGCATGCGATCCTGGGCCTGCGCGACCTGCCTGAAGCACAGAGAAGACAGTGGCAGGAGTTGTTTGATTTCTATGTGTTCAATCCCGAACCGGGGAACTTCGAGCACATTCCGGAGGCTGCGCGTGGCGTATTGAATCCGATCGACGAGCCGAATGCGCGGCAGATTCGCAAGATGTTGCGAGACAAGCTGTTGTAGGCCGGGAATCCCATGTCAGCTGTGAAAGTAAAGGATGTTGTCATCGTCGGTGGCGGTACTGCGGGATGGACCGCAGCAGCCTCGATCGCCAGGCTGATCGGGGCGAACCTGAACCTCGTGCTGGTCGAATCTGATGCCATCGGCACCATCGGGGTCGGTGAGGCAACCATACCGCCTTTCAGAACGCTGCATCGTCTGCTGAAGATCGATGAGGCCGATTTCCTGTCCAGGGTACAGGGCACCTTCAAGCTGGCCATCCGTTTCGAAAACTGGCGGGCCATAGGCCATGACTACATCCATTCCTTTGGCTTCACGGGCCAGGGCTGCTGGGCGGCTGGCTTCCAGGACTTCTGGCTCAAAGCCAGGACCCTGGGTTTTGCCGAAGACTATGGTTGCTACTCCCCTGAGCTGATGGCAGCCAGGGCAAACAGGTTCGGTCTGCTGAAAGAGAATGGCCTGAGCTATGCCTACCATCATTGATGCCACGAGTTATGCCAGGTACCTGCGTCGGATTGCAGAACGGCATGGCGTAACCCGGTCGAGGGCAAGATCGCCGAGGTGCGCCGGACCGGATCCGGTGACATCTCTGAACTGGTGCTGGAATCAGGGCAGGTCGTGAAGGGGGATCTGTTCATCGACTGCAGCGGTCTTGTCAGCCTGTTGCTGGGCCAGGCCCTGGGTACCGAATTCGAGGATTGGACTCACTGGCTTCCCTGCGATCGAGCCATCGCGGTGCAGACGAAATCGGCTGGCGAGCTGACTCCTTATACACGCTCCATTGCCAGGGAGAGCGGCTGGCAGTGGCGTATTCCATTGCAGACCCGGGTCGGCAACGGCCTCGTCTATTGCAGTGAGTTCATGAGCGACGATGAAGCCCGGGACACCCTGCTCCGCAATCTCGACGGTGACGTCATCACGGAACCCAGGCTATTGCGCTTTCGCACCGGGCAGCGGGTGAAGCACTGGAACCGGAACTGCATTGGCCTGGGCCTGGCCGCAGGCTTTCTCGAGCCACTGGAATCCACGAGCATTCACCTGATCCAGCGCGGCGTAATCCGGCTGTTGCAGATGTTCCCCTACAGCGGCATCTTCGAATCGGACCGGACAGAGTTCAACGCCCAAATGGACACCGAGTTCCGCTTCATTCGCGACTTCATCATCATGCACTACCACGTGACGGAGCGAACGGATTCGGAGTTCTGGCGTCGCTGTCGCGAAATGGCCATCCCTGACAGCCTGCGGCATCGCCTGGACCTGTTCCGCGATACAGGTCGTGTGTTCGAGACCGAGCTGGATATCTTCCGCGAGAACAGCTGGACCCAGGTCATGCTGGGACAGGGAATTGAACCGAAGAGCTATCACCCCATCGTGGACATGATGAGTGAGCAGGAACTGCGCCAGTTCATGCAATTCCAGCGACACAAGGTCGACCATGTCCTGAAGCAACTGCCGACACACCAGGAATTCATCGACCGTTACTGTCCAGAGGCTGGCGCCTAGAATCCATCATCGGCAGCACCGATCAGCCTGCATTGCCCGCGGCCGCCGACAGCGCTCATGGTATGCCCCTCGCAACCTCGGCCGTGCGCCGGACGACGTCCTCCAGTTGCAGCTCCGAGTGACCGGCGAGGCGCGTGCCGATCCGACCTTGCCAGGGCGCCGTCCAGCGAGCATCGATCGGCGCCCCGGACAGGCCGCAGAGCCCGCCGACCGTGGCGCCGTTGCAGTCGGTGTCCCAGCCAGCCGCGACGGCCTCGCCGATGGCCGCCGAGAAGTCGCGGGGGTGCGTGCAGAACGCCCACACCACGAGGGCGAGGTTGTTGACCGCGTGCAGGGGCGTGAGACCGTCGTAGTGCCGGTGCAGACGCGAAACGGCATCCGCGGCGCAGGCCAGCGAGCGGCCGAAGCGCACGGCCTCGGCCGCGCCGCTCTGCGCGGGTATCTGCGCGAGCGCCGCATCCAGTGCCGTGTCGAGGTCGCCGCAGGCAGGGAGTGCCGCGCCGAGGGCAGCCACGAACGCGGCAGCGTGCACCCCGTCGCCGCGGTGCGAGAGAGATGCGTCCCGCCGCGCCAGCTCGGCGGCGAGCGCCGGTCGGCCGGGGCAGACCCACCCGTACAGGTCGGCGCGGATCTGCGCGCCGATCCACTCGTTATAGTCGTTGTCCGAGCACTCCCCCAGGTCGAAGCCGGGAGGGTCGCCATTCACGAACTGCTCCGCCATGCGGTTGAGCACCGTCCGGTACGCCGCCCGCTCCGCCGTCCACGTCGCTCCCGCGGGCAATAGCCGCAGCCATGCCCGGGCGACGTCTTCGGTGCCGAAGCCCGGACCGTGTTCCTCGACCAGGGCCAGCGCCAGCAGCGTGTAGTCGATGTCGTCGTCGGGCTCGGCCCGTTCGATGTGCCCGAGGCAGCAGGCGCGGACGTCGCCGCCGACGGCCGTGCCGTCGACGAACGGCACGTAGTCGCGCAGTGGCAGGGCGCCGGCCGCGCCGAGGTACCGGCGCACTCCCTCCCGCCCCTCGCGGAACGACAGGACCTCGAGCGGCTTGCCGAGCAGGCATCCGGAGATGCGTCCCTGCCAGGCGGAGCGCACGCGGCCCAGCTCGATATTTTGTGCGGCGGCTTTCATGTCCCTCGCCAGTCGCCCCTCCCGATTCGGGGGTTGGAGGCCGGTTCAATGGCCGAAACGCGCGGCACGTACCGGCATCACCCGCTCGATGCGCGTCCAGCGACCTTGGGCCGGGTTCCAGTCAAAGCGACCGCATCGGCCTGTTGCTTTTCAACCAATGTTGACACCGCTGTCATAGTCTAATATATAGAGATCAGTGACAGCGCTGTCAGTTTCGAGTGTAATCAGAGAACGGTGCGTCAACAACACCACTTTTCGACCGCAAGCTGGGGGGCTTGAGAATGCAGCAGTCAACGTTTCGTAAGACACCACTGGCCACCGCCATTGCATTGGCCCTGGGTGCTTCGGCACTGACTCCCGCTGTCGCCCAGGACGCCGCGCCCGAAGCAGCGGCGCCGAGCTGAAGAACTCGAAGAAATCATCGTTACCGGCATCCGCAGCAGCTTGACTCAGTCCATGGACATCAAGCGCGAGGCCATGGGTGTTGTAGACGCTATTTCTGCGGAAGATATCGGCAAGTTTCCTGACGCCAACCTGGCAGAGTCCCTGCAGAGAATCACCGGCGTGTCGATCGACCGGCAGCGCGGCGAGGGCAGCCGGGTAACGGTGCGTGGATTTGGTCCGGAATACAATCTGGTGACCATCAACGGCCGTCAGATGCCTACCCACAATGGCGTCACCCGCTCCTTTGATTTCGCGGACCTGGCTTCCGAAGGGGTGGCGGGTGTCCAGGTCTACAAGACGGGTCGAGCCGACGTGCCGTCGGGCGGTATCGGTTCCACGATCAATATCCTGACGCCCGAAGCCGCTGACCGGTCGAAGCGGACCCTGAGTCTCGCGGCCAAGGCGGTCATGGATACATCGACCCGCACCGGCGATAAGGTTACGCCGGAAGTGTCGGGCATCTACCTCGATCGTTTCATGGATGACACGCTTGGCATCGCCATCACGGCGAGCCACCAGGTCCGCAACAACGGCGTGAACTCGGCACAGGTGGATGGCTGGTTCACCCGGCCGGGCGATGACGTGCTTCCCGATGGAAGCGTCGATGTCAAAGTCGTCAATGACGAGAACCAGA
This sequence comes from uncultured Gammaproteobacteria bacterium, assembly GCA_963789375.1. Classification (GTDB taxonomy): domain Bacteria; phylum Pseudomonadota; class Gammaproteobacteria; order Steroidobacterales; family Steroidobacteraceae; genus RPQJ01. The sequence goes on from CAWBKN010000009.1 coordinate 89,467, forward strand.
TCAACCGGCCGCAGACAGCCGATGAGAGCTATTCCATTCCGCAGGCGGTGGCGTACAACATTGCCGAATTTGAAAGCGAAAGGAACAATGCCCAGGTCGTGCTGCAGTGGGCGCCGAGGGAAGACATTACGCTGACGGCGGACTACATCCGTTCCGAATTCGAACTGGATCGCACGCTACAGCGATCTCTCTGCCTGGTTCTCGAATACGGCGGCCCTTTCACAGTCCAGTGAATGGACGAACGGCCCTATTGCCAGCCCGATCATCTACACAGAAACCAATAATTTTAACGACTTTGCCATGGGTACCGGTGAGGATGGCAGCAGGAACCTGAATGAATCCTTCGGTTTCAATGCCGAGTGGCGGGTCAACGATCGACTCCGCATTGAACTCGACTACCACGACTCTTCGGCGGAAACAGGGGCGAACGGTCCCAACGGCACCAGCTCGCTGATCACCATGGCCAGCTTCAACAAGGTGGGCCAGAGTTTCATCACCGGTTATGAGCTGCCGATCGTCAGCATGAACCTGAACTCCGGCGGGGAGGAAAACCGCCCGCTGTACGCGAATGACATGGTGATCACCGGCAGTGTGTTTGGAAATGATGCGTCATGGATGGACCTGGAACAGGCCAAGATTGCCGGGTCCTTCGAGTTTACCGACGAGCAAAGCATCGACTTCGGCGTGCAGACGACGCAGGTCGATAATCGTTCGGTGAGAAGCTTTGTACAGCTGGATAACTGGGGCGGCATCGGTCAGCCCGGAGACCTTGCAAATATCGTTTTCCGTTCCAGCATTGCGGGACAGTTCGACCAGCTTTCCGGGCACGATCATCCCGACTTGCAGACGGAGTTCTTCACGGCCAATCTCGCTGATCTTCGGGCCGCCGGTGAGGCGTATTACGCCGCCAACGGCATCGCGTATGCCCAGGTGGGTGACTGTGGCACGGGCTACTGCGCGTCTACTAACTGGCGGGACGATCTGCGGACCACAGAGGAGACCACGGCCTTTTATCTGCAGTACAACTGGCGCGGGGAAATTGGCGGGATGCGTGCCAATGCCCGCGCCGGAGTCCGCTACGAAGAGACGGATGTCGTTTCCGCCGCGTTGAATGCGACCTACGACGGCACTAAATGGGTGGGCGCGGGCAACGAACTCAACATTACTTATGCCAGGGATGAAGACGGCAACATCATCCAGAGCTTCACCGACGTCGAGGGGAACTATGACGTCACGCTGCCCAATTTCGATTTCGACATCGAGCCCTGGGAAGACATCGTCCTGCGAGCGTCGGTCAGCGAAACCATGACCCGCCCCAGTTACAACGACATCAAGGGTGGCCTGGCACCCAACGGCACGCAGTTCTTCCCCAATACGCGGCTGCAGGCATCTGCGGGCAACCCGGGCTTGGTGCCCATTCAGTCGCTGAACATCGATTTCTCGGTCGAGTGGTACTACGCAGAAGGCAGCTATCTGTCGGTGGGTTACTTTGACAAGGATGTAGAGAACTTCATCGGTGTCGGTCGGACGTCAAGCACCATCTTCAATATTCCCAACATCATTGGTGGCGCCCTGTGGAATCGCGCCATTGCAGATAGCGGCCTGGATCCCGCCAACTACACGGCGGTGGGTCGTTACATACTCGACAATTACCAGGACGACCCGGCAGTGGATGGTGAAACCATTGTCAGCGTGCCGGGTGATCCGCCCCTCGTCATTGATCTGAGCCAGCCCATAAACCAGAAAACGGCAGCCGTCGACGGTTTTGAACTGAACCTTCAGCATGCCTTTGGTGACTCCGGATACGGCTTTATCGTCAACGCAACGTTTGTCGAGGCGGATGTCGCTTACGACACGTCCCGCCCCCTGGAAAACCAGTTTGCACTGACGGGGTTGAGCGATTCGGCGAACTTCATCGGCTTCTACGACGGGGAGAAGCTGCAGGTTCGTGCTGCCTACAACTGGCGTGACGATTTCCTTGCTGGAATTGGCCAGGCCGCGGGTACGCCGACCAATCCTCAGTTCGTGGATGCCTACGGACAGTGGGACCTGAGCGTCACCTATCACCTCAACGATAACGCCACGTTGTATTTCAGCGGGTTGAACCTCACCAACGAGACCACGCACGTCTACAGCCTGACGGAACGCCAGGTGCTGCAGGCGGTGCAGACGGGTCCGCGCTATGACTTTGGTTTCCGCTATACCTTCGACTTGTGAAACAGGTAGGAACTCGTGCGGATCACGGGTGGCGCTGACCGCAAATGGTTCAGTCAAGAATCCAGTTTCACCTCAGTCACGTACTGACCGACCAGATTTTTTGGGGGGCGTAATGCAACGGCACATTTCAAACTCAGATCGCGGGCTGGCAGGAATCCTGGCCGGTCGCGGTCGCGCAATCCTGGCCTTGACCGCTCTGCTGCTGTTGTCCGCATGCGGCAGCAGCGATGAGGTCAGGGACAACAACCTGCCTGAACCCCCCGCGGACGGCGTTCCGCCTACGCTTACGATCGTCACCATGCAGCCTGATGGTGTCGTAAAGGCGGGTCAGTCGGTGAAGATTAACTTCACCGCCAGTGAAGCTCTGATGACGCCTGTTGTCTTCATCAACAACGTCCGCGCCGAGGTGACGGGCAAGATCGCCAGTTGGCAGGCCGTGCGACAGATAACAGAGACCGACCCACTGGGTGTCGTCGTCTTCACTATCACCTACCAGGACGCCAGCGGTGAACGCGGCCAGGCGGTCACTGCAACGACCGACGGCAGTTCCGCATGTTTTGGCGATGCATGTCCGCAAGATGACGACCTCGGTCCGCTGGAAGGCAAATGGAAGCTCGAATTCGCCGGTGTGGGCCCGGCCGAAGGGGACACGACCTGGTTCAGCATCTCCGACACGGGTCCGGAGGGGCCGCGCGCCTGCTGGTTCGACGATACCTACCAGTTCGGTCGTGACGGTTCCTTCAGGAATGTCCAGGGCGACGAGACCTGGATTGAAACCTGGCAGGGTGCCAACGCCGAAGGGTGTGGCGCGCCGGTTGCGCCGCACGATGGCAGCAACAACGCCGTCTTCGAGTACGACGACGTCGCGAAGAGCCTGAAGCTGACGGGCCTGGGAGCCTACCTGGGGCTGGCGAAGGTCGCGAACGGCGTCGAGCTCACCAACCCGGCACAGGCACCGGGGTCGGTCACCTATAAGGTGGTCGAACTGATCGGAGACAGCCTGACTGTCAGGATCAATTTCGGCCCCGGTTGGTGGGAGTACCGACTGTCTCGTGTTTCGAACTCACCCGTCGTCGGCAAGTGGAAGCTCAAGTCCGCCGGCGTGGGTCCGGCCGCGGGCGATACCACGTGGTTCAGCATAGCCGACACGGGTCCGGACGGGCCGCGCGCCTGCTGGTTCGACGACATCTATTACTTTGGCGATGACGGTACGTTCCAGAACTTCCAGGACGGTGATACCTGGATTGAAACCTGGCAGGGTGCCAACGCGGAAGGGTGTGGCCCGCCGGTTGCGCCGCACGATGGCAGCAACGCGGGCGCATGGTACTACGATGAAGGTGCCGGCACCGTGAGGCTCGATGGCGTCGGTTCGTTCCTGGGCCTTGCCAAGGTCGTGAACGGTGCGGAGCTCACCAGCCCGGCAAACGCACCGGCGTTCGTCACCTATGAGGTTGTCGAGGTCGTCGGGGACAGCATGACGGTCAGGATCAACGCTGGCGGCGGCTGGTGGCAGTACCAGCTCGAACGCGTCGCCGATACCGCTGACCTGAAGGGTAATTGGAAGCTCGAATTCGCCGGTGTGGGCCCGGCCGAAGGGGACACGACCTGGTTCAGCATCTCCGACACGGGTCCGGAGGGGCCGCGCGCCTGCTGGTTCGACGATACCTACCAGTTCGGTCGTGACGGTTCCTTCAGGAATGTCCAGGGCGACGAGACCTGGATTGAAACCTGGCAGGGTGCCAACGCCGAAGGGTGTGGCGCGCCGGTTGCGCCGCACGATGGCAGCAACAACGCCGTCTTCGAGTACGACGACGTCGCGAAGAGCCTGAAGCTGACGGGCCTGGGAGCCTACCTGGGGCTGGCGAAGGTCGCGAACGGCGTCGAGCTCACCAACCCGGCACAGGCACCGGGGTCGGTCACCTATAAGGTGGTCGAACTGATCGGAGACAGCCTGACTGTCAGGATCAATTTCGGCCCCGGTTGGTGGGAGTACCGATTCTCTCGCGTTTCGAACTCGCCCGTCGTCGGTAACTGGGCACTCAGCTTGGCCGGCGTGGGTCCGGCCGCGGGCGATACCACGTGGTTCAGCATAGCCGACACGGGTCCGGACGGGCCGCGCGCCTGCTGGTTCGACGACGTCTACCACTTTGGCGATGACGGTACGTTCCAGAACTTCCAGGACGGTGATACCTGGATTGAAACCTGGCAGGGTGCCAACGCGGAAGGGTGTGGCGCGCCGGTTGCGCCGCACGATGGCAGCAGCGCGGGCGCCTGGTACTACGATGAAGGTGCCGGCACCGCGAGGCTCGATGGCGTCGGCTCGTTCCTGGGCCTTGCCAAGGTCGTGAACGGTGCGGAGCTCACCAGCCCGGCAAACGCACCGGCATTCGTCACCTATGACGTTGTCGAAGTGGTCGGGGACAGCATGACGGTCAGGATCAACGCTGGCGGCGGCTGGTGGCAGTACAACCTCGTAAGAAAATAGCGAGGTCCAGTCAGTCCGATCGGAAAAATACCCGCAGTTCGCTGCGGGTATTTTTTTGGCCCGGACATTGCGTCGCCCGAGCCTTCGATCGTAACGGGAAGAGCGGACTCTAGAACAACGTATAGATGAACGGGGCGAGCGACGAGCCTTGCGCGAAGACGATCAGGGCGCCGAGCAGGATCATCACCAGGATGATCGGGGCCAGCCAGAACTTCTTGCGCTCCCGCATGAAGGCCCAGAGATCTTTCAGGAAGTCCAGCATCAGAAAGGTCTCTCCAGCTTTTCCTTCGGGCTCTTGATGCTCTGAACGCGGTAGCTGGTCTGGTTCGGGTCGAGTGCCCTCTGCATCGGGTCCTTGCCCATCAGGCGCCTGACCAGCGCCATCGGCGAGATCATAACGAAAAAGACGATGCCGAGTATGAGCGGCGTCATCACCCGGCTCGCAAGCAGACCGAAACGCATCCATGCCCGATAAATCCCGCGCAACCAGGGCGGGTGGACCAGGGCCAGCAACCAGAGCGGTGCGGCGATGGCCCACGGCCAGGCCGGCCAGTCGAGCTCGAGCATCCACGGGAAGAACAGCCCAAAGAGGGCGACGACGGCCGCGCCGGTCACCAGGCCGAATTCACGCAGGCCCTTCCGGTCGAGCTCGGGGATCGTGTGACCGACGGCCATCTCAGTCGAGCTCGAACTCGTCCTGCCAGGATGCGTCGTCCTCCCAGGCCGGCTGGTCCTTCTTGTCCAGCAAGAAATTCTCCACAACGAGAAAGTCCATCTCCGTACGCATGAAGCACCGATAGGCATCGTTCGGCGAGCAGACAATGGGTTCGCCGCGCACGTTGAACGACGTATTCACCAGGACACCGCAGCCGGTGAGCCGCTCGAACGCCTTGAGCAGTTCATGGTAGCGCGGGTTGGTTTCCGCATGAACGGTCTGCACCCGCGCCGAGTAATCCACGTGCGTAATCGCAGGCAGCTCCGAACGCCTGAGCTTGAGCTTCTCGATACCGAAAAGCCGCTCTTGCCCGTCACTGAGCGCCAGCCGCAGCTCCTGGCGCAGCGGCGCGACGATCAGCATGTACGGGCTCGGAGCGTCCAGCTCGAAATAGTCGGAGACGCGCTCCCACAGGACGGACGGCGCGAACGGGCGGAACGACTCCCGGTACTTGATCTTGAGATTCATGACCGACTGCATCTTCGAACTGCGCGGGTCACCGATGATCGAGCGGCCGCCCAGGGCCCGTGGCCCGAACTCCATGCGGCCCTGGAACCAGCCGATCACGTTCTCCTCGGCGAGCAGCTGCGCCGTTCTCGAAAACAGCGTGTCGTCGTCCAGGACTGCGTACTTCGCACCCATCGCGTCGAGCTCAGCCCGGATCTGCTCGGGCGCGTATGCGGGTCCGAGGTACGACCCGTGCATCCGGTCAGCGGCGGGGTCGCTGTTGACGTTCGGCTTGCGCGGCTGCTTGTCGTAGCCGTGCCAGACGACCGCGGCCGCGCCCGCCGCGCCGCCTGCATCGCCGGCGGCCGGCTGAATCCAGATGCTCTCGTACGGCCCTTCGCGCAACAGCCGGCCATTTGCCACGCAATTGAGCGCTACGCCCCCGGCGAGACAGAGGTTCTTCTGACCCGTCTCTTTGTGGAGCGTGCTGGCGAGCCGCAGCACCACCTCTTCCGTGACGACCTGAATGGAAGCGGCGATGTCCATCTCGCGCTGCGTGAGCTGGCCTTCCGGCTTGCGAGGCGGCCCACCGAAAAGCTGCTCGAAGCGCCTGTTGGTCATCGTGAGGCCAGTGCAGTAGTTGAAGTACTGCATGTCCAGGCGAAATGTCCCGTCCTCCTTGAGGTCGATCAGTTTGTCGAGAATCAGTTCGGCGTACCTGGGCTGCCCGTAGGGTGCGAGCCCCATCAGCTTGTACTCGCCGGAATTGACCTTGAAGCCCGTGAAGTACGTGAACGCCGAGTAGAGCAGCCCCAACGAGTGCGGAAAATCGATTTCCCAGAGCGGCTCCAGGCTCGCGCCGTCGCCCAGCCACGTCGAGGTTGTCGCCCATTCACCGACACCATCGAGGCAGAGCACGGCCGCGCGCTCGAACGGGCTGAAGTAGAACGCCGAGGCGGCGTGCGATTGATGATGCTCGGCGAAGAGCAGCGGTGGCAGCGCTGTCGGTTTGCAGTCACCGAGCTGCGCCAGCTCCTTCCTGAGCAGGCTCTTGAGATACAGTTTCTCCTTGAGCCAGACGGGCATCGCCGCGACAAAGGACCGAAATCCGCGCGGCGCATAGCTCATGTAAGTCTCGAGCAGCCGCTCGAACTTGATCAGCGGCTTGTCATAGAACACGACGCGGTCGAGCTCATCAAGGCGCAAACCTGCCGTGTCCAGGCAATAGCTGATCGCTTGCGCTGGAAACCGGGCGTCATGTTTCTTGCGGGAGAATCGCTCCTGCTGGGCGGCCGCGACCAGTTCTCCGTCCCTGCAGCAACGCGGCGGCACTGTCATGGTAGTAAGCGGAAATGCCGAGGATATTGGTCGCTTTCGCGGAGCCCATGAGATTCCTGCCCTGTTCCGCCGAGACGGTGGCTACGAGCTCCTCGGGTAACTCAGTTCAGGCCGAGATCACTTAGCCGGCGCTTCGGCCCATTCCGCAGCCTCTTTGTCGTGGCCGGCCATGGCCATGAGTTGCGACATCCTCTGGTGCAGCAACGGGAATTCCTTGTCCTTGCCGCTTCGTATCAACGATCTGGCATACGCCTGGGCATCTTCGACATAGCGTTCAAGGTCCTTGGCCTGGCCACGCTCCCGTGAGCTCTTGATCAGGTTGCCATAAGCCCTGAGATTCAAGGCAATCTGATCCGGATACTTCTCGGTCACTTCCAGCAGCAGATCCGTTGCCTTTTCGTATTCCCCCGTCCTGAGATACGCCGTGCCCATCCAGCCAATGGTCTCGGCAATCTTCGTTTCATCGCCTCGGGTGTAGTAGAGGGACTGCTCGAGATACGGCACCACCTCACGCCACTTGCCTTCCTTGCTCAGCGCCTCGGCGATCTTCATGTAGGTTTCACGATTGTGTGGGTAGAGTTCCAGGATCTTGTTCAGGTGGTAATACATCGCCGGTGTGTTGCGCAGACGCTGGCTCAGCACGGCCAGTTCGAAATGAACCTTCCAGTCGGCAAGACCTGCATCTGCAACCTCCCGACGTCTTTGCAGCACGGCCATCGAAGATCCGACTTCCTCGATCACGCTCTGCAATTTGTCGTCAAGAAACTGCCGGAGTTCGGCGTAATTGCTCTGCCCTGGAAATGGCGGACGCTGAATCATGCGCTGCAGATTCCCTATTTCCTCGATGGTGTCGAAATTCGGGAATCCGACTCTCCTGGCGACTTCCTCGCGTGGCAATGGCTGGAAAGCATCAGCCCCGGGCAGGTTGCTGATGATCGAACGGGATATCTCTGCTGCGATGACATTCGTTCCGGCGAAATCGTAATGAACGTGCTCGAGCAGCAGGTTCCAGCCTGGTTGGAACGGCTGGCTGGCCTGCTCGAAAGCAGCGGCGCTGTCGACAAAGCTGAATGCCTCATTCCCGCTGCTGGTGGCAACTCGCTGAATGATCTGGTTTATCTTTGTATCAGCCCGAAATCGTAATGCGTCCAGATCCAGGGCACGCTGATAGTGAGTCTTGGCCTGTTGGAATTGGCTGGCATTTTCGTACGCGGTGGCGAGCCGGAAGTGGGTGTCGGCATAGTCAGGATCAATCGCCAGTGCTGCCTGAAAGTGCGCAATGGCGTCATCCCAGTCCCCTTGATCAGCGCTCTGCGCTCCCTGCCGGGTCGATTCGCGCCATTGATTCAGCCGATCCTCGGACAGGTCCCGGCGGTGAATGGACAGGAAAGGCGCGGAGTTCCGGAGGTTGACCGGCACCGAGGACAGCACCACGTGCATCCCCTTGGCGCGAAGCGTCTCGATGATGCCGACGAGGTTGTCCTCGTAGTTGTCATAGACACTTTCCATGCGAGGATCATCGTGAGGCACGGCGTGCCCGGTGAACATCTGCATGCCTTCCCACTTGAGCTCCTGCTGCGCATCGACCGGCCTGACCTGCAGAATGAGGCTGTGCAGGGCCTGCCAGGTCCGCGTGCGCTTCAGCGCCTGGATTCCCCGGATGAGAGTGATGTTTGCCAGGAAATTCTGGTTGAAGGTGCCAGGGCCGTACGGCCCGACGACCTCATTGTTGCCCATCAGGATGACGGCAAAGTCGGCGGAGTTGTCCGGGATCGACTTCGCAACGGCGTAAATGACATGGGAATTGACCGACGTCATGGCCGTGTTGATGACTTCGATCTTGCGCGAAGGTAGCGCGGCTTGAAGTTGGGCTGCCAGCAGCCTGTCAAGGCCGTGGTTCTTGTGGGGGAAGCCCAGTGCTGCAGATTCGCCCAGGACGTAGACTCTGAGCAAATCAGGGCTACGCTCTTCGGCGAAGGTATTTTCGACGGGACCGATATTCAGCGATGGAGGATAGAACTGGTCAGCGAAATCGGGGTTTTCCTGGTAGTGAGGTCGGCCGTTGATGTCAATCTTGTGGAAGTAGTCGAACGATTTCCCGACACCCAGGGCCGTGAGGCCCAACTCGAGCAAAACGAAGAAGAGCAGAGGGACGACAAAGATCGCAATGAACGTGAAGAGAGCGTTCTTGATCTTGGGCACGGTGCTCAATCCTCTCACCATCACGTGAATCCCATGGACATCGGGAAACGCGATTGCGATACCTGGCGAAGCCTGGTCAAGGCCTCAGCGGCAAAGCAATCAATATCCTGGGCGTTTCTGCTACCAGGCGTAGGCCTCGGGCGCCTCGCCGCCGGGGCCCGGAAAGATCTCGTCGAGCCGCTTCAGCACATCGGCATCCAGTACGACTTCCGTGGCACGCACGGCGTTTTCCAGCTGCTCCACGGTCCGGGGGCCGATGATCGGCGCCGTGACCGCCGGGTTGTGCAGCAGCCAGGCCAGCGCCACGGTGCCAGGCTCCTCGCCGAGCTCCTTGCAGAGCGCCTCGTACCGCTCGAGCCTGGAGCGATTCTTTTCCACTTGCCTGACGAAATTTTCGTCCATGCGCCGGCCAGCCTGCACCTTGCCCAGCGCGCCGCCCAGCAAGCCACCGGCCAGCGGGCTCCACGGAATCAGGCCCAGCCCGTAGTGACGACAGGCCGGGACCACCTCGAGCTCGATCATGCGGCTGTTGAGGTTGTAAATGCTCTGCTCGCTTACCAGGCCGCTCATGCCGCGCCTCGCGGCTTCCTGGCAGGCCGTGGCGATGTCCCAGCCGGCGAAGTTGCTCGACCCCGTGTAGACGATCTTGCCCTGCTGCACCAGGCTGTTGAACCCCTGCCAGGCTTCGTCCCACGGGCAGGAGCGATCGACATGGTGCATCTGGTAGAGGTCGATCCAGTCCGTCTGCAGGCGTCGCAGGCTGCCTTCGCAGTGCTTCCTGATCTTGACCGCCGAGAGGCTGCGGCCATCGGCATTGGGTTCGCGCCGGTTCGCTTTCCGCGTCACCGGGTTGTAGACCTTGGTGGCAAGGATCACCGCGTCGCGACGACCGCCGCCCTGCGCCAGCCAGCGGCCGATGATCTCCTCGGTCGAGCCGTGCTCCACCGTCCAGCCGTAGACGTCGGCGGTGTCGAAGAAGTTGATGCCCAGCTCGAGGGCGCGATCCATGATCCTGAAGCTGTCTGCTTCGCTGGTGACCCAGCCGAAGTTCATGGTGCCCAGGCACAGGTTGCTGACCAGTGCGCCGTGGCCGCCGAGACGCTTGTGTTGTACGGGCATCGATGCAGTACCGTGCGTTATGAGGAGTCTGCAGCTTACCGGCTGCAGCACGGCCTCGCCTGGGCCGATCGCTCAGCGGGTGCGCACCAGTGACTTCGGTGGGACGTCGACCGACGTGCCCGTGCTGAACTTCACCTTGATGGGCGTGCTGCGCGCGTTGTACGCCAGGTAGGTCCGCGCGCCGCTCTTGTCCTTGAAGACCGCGTACAACGGCGTGTCGGCCGTGACGGTGAAGTCGGGCGTGCCCATCTCCTTGAGGCTCGCCAGCCAGAACACCGTGTGCGAGCGGGTCTCGCCGCCCTCGATGCTGCCCTTGCGATTCCAGAGCGCCGCACCGGCGTCGGGGTCGCCGAGCGCAGCGTACGAGGCGATGACGTCCTGCCAGATGTCGGCAGGCGTGCCATCGTCCCCGCCGCGCGCCTCGTAGGCCTTGACCTCGGCCGGCAGCGCCGCGACCAGGCTGGTACGTACTCCGGGTCCGCCCCGAGGTAGGTCGAGGCCGTCGTGATCGGCAGCATGTTGATGCCGAAGATCTGGCGCGGCTCCTGGGTCCACCAGGTGTTGTAGGCGTACTTGCCGCCGAACACCATGGCGGCGAACGGCTTGCCGTATTCCGGCGCGAGCACCTGCCGGTCGAGGTCGAACCAGTACTGGTTGACGGAGGCGATCTCGGACGTGAGCAGGAACAGGCCCAGGTCGCGCAGCCGGCGGTCGCCCGTCGCCTCGCCCCACAGCACCAGCCCGGCCCATGCGTTGACCGCCTCGGACGAGGACTCCTGGTTGTTGCCGGCGTCGAAGTTCGCGTCACCCGAGGCCCACGAGTGCCCTTCGTACGGATCGAAGTTGCGCAGGAAAGGGAAGTCCTTGCGGCCGCGCTCGTCGGTCGCGATGTCGGCGATGATCTTGCCGACCATGCCGCCCCAGTTCTGCTGCGACGCCCACTCCGGATCCCGCAGCGCGACGTGGGCGGCGCCCATCACCCAGTAGCCGTAGTGGAAGTGATGGTCGTTCATCGCCTTGATGCTGCCGTACTCCTCGGGCACGCCAACGAAGGTGCCGAGCGTGGAGTCATGGGCGAAATAGGTCGAGTGCTCCCCGTCGAACCACGATTCCAGGCGGTCCTTGAGCTGCGCGAGCAGCTGGTCGCGCATCTTGGTCTTGCCCTCGACCTCCGCCACGCTCAGCAGCTGCGCGTTGGCGCCCAGGCCCTTGCCGATCCAGTAGGTGCCGCGGCCCATCTTGTTGTACATCTGCGGCGCCTTGGCCATGTCGCCGACGAGCAGGCTGCCGACGCTGTCCTTGTTGGCCGGGTCCTGCAGGCCGGCCCACATGGGGACGAAGCCGTTGTAGGTGCGCTCGAGCGTGAAGCTGTTGCCCGGCACGAGGCGTATGCGGCCGCGCACCGAGTCGTAGCCGTACTTGGACGGATGGTCGGACACGACGGCCGACCAGTGGTGCGGATACAGGCCCATGAGCGTCGTCAGGTTGTCGCCTTCCTTCGCCACCGTCTGCACGCGGTAGACCGAGCGCACCTTGCTCGCGGCCTCGTCGTAGGACCATTCGACGCGGGTGTCCGTCGGAAAGGCGTAGGCGACGGCGTGGAAATCCTTCAGCGTGGATTCACTGGCGTCTGGCAGTCCGGCCACGGAGAAGTAACGTGCATTCCCGGGCAGCCGCAGCACCAGCTCGGTCGGCTGCTTCCACTCCCAGCTCGAGCCGGTGGGCGCGAAGATCGCGTACGACTTGCCGGCGATCGTGACCGCGGCGACCCGCGGGTCCTGTCCCGCCTGGGTCGGATCGGCGATCACGCCGTCGCGGGCCGCCAGGCGGAAGCGCACGTCGCCCTTGCTGAGCTCGTAGAAGCTGAAGGGGCTGCCGTGCAGCACCGTGGCGGTGAGCGCTTCGTCCGGGCCCGCCGCCATGCTGACCTGCGCGAGCCAGTCGGAGAACTTCGACAGCCGCGCATCCTTCGGCGTGAATCCCGCCGGCGCCACGACGATGGCGGGCACGTGCGGATAGCTCAGCTCGATGCTGCCGCCGACGTCGGCATGACGCTTGCTCGGCAGGCCCAGCTCGAAACCCTGCTCGGTCGCGCGGTAGGTCATCGGGTGCGCGTGCAGCGGCTGCGACCAGCGCTGGAACATCACCGACGAGTACCACTGGTTGGTGGGCGCGGCCTTGCCGGCGCCTCGCCGGTCACGAACTCGGCGACGGGCAGGGGGCCGTCGCCGCCCTTCAGCCGGTGTAGTAGCCGCCGAGACCGAGCGTGACGTCCGGGTCGCGGCCGTCGCCGCGCCGGCCGACCGCCAGCAGCGCCAGCAGCACGCAGCGATCCCGCGCCGCCTTGCCCGCGTACAGGTGCGCCCGGTTGCGGGCATCGGCTCGATCGCGCGCATGGCGTCGTCCTCAGAAGTTGAGATTCGCGCCGAGGGTAAGGAAGTTGCCCGACTCGCTGGTGCGCGGATCGACGCCGCCGAAGGCGGTGTTGTTGGGCATGCTCAGGGGCGCCGGGCCCTGGCGCCCGAACATCACGCGGCCGAGTCCCGCATAGACCTCGCAGCTTGAAACTTGGCGAAGGAGAGCTCGGGCAGGTCGCGGTAGATGCCGAGGTTCAGGAACATCGCCGTGTTGTCCTGGCCCCACTCGACCGGGTTATCGGTGCTGGCCTTGTTCATGTAGACGCCGCCGGCCGTGTAGGTCCACTTGCCGCGCGTGTAGCCGGCGCCGAGGATGGCGTCATACGACGACGGCGTCGTACACTTGTCGAGCTCGGTCCGAGTAATTGAAGCCGGGCTGGTCCCAGAAGCACTCACTTTCGACCGTCGACACCGGGCCGTAGTCGCACTGCTGCGCCTGGCCCGACCACTCGCTGCGCTTGAGGCCGTAGGTGAACTTCCAGCTCGGGTTCATCCAGTAGTTGCCCTGCACGATCAGCACGTTCTGCGGACGGCTCCTCGTAGTCCGGGGACGAGACCGGGCCGTTGGTGTTGCCCTGCGCCCCGTAGAACGCGCCCTTCGGGAACGAGCTCTGCCGGCCGCCCTCGCTGTCCTGGTAGATCAGCTCGACCAGGTTCTTCTCGTTCGAGTACTGGATGAAGATCTCGTACAGGCTCGGATCGGGCGGATCTCCACCAGCGAGACGGGATTGAGCGGCTTGCGCTTGTCGGCCTGCGCGTACGTCGCCTCGAAGCGGATCTTGCCGATCGGGATCTCGAATTCGCGCGTGGCGTAGCGCACGGCCTCGGGAAAGACGCCATAGCCCGCGCCCGATTCGGCCCACGGGCTCGACAGACCCAGCGGATAGGCGAAGGAGTCGGACCGCGACCAGGAGCGCGAGGTCAACTTGCCGACCTGCAGCGAGCCATAGGTCGGGTGCGACACGCCCGCGTAGAGGTCCGTCATCCAGTTGTCGTAGATGTCCGCGTCCGAGTTGCGCATGCGCCCGCTGGTCTTCGCCTCGATCTTCACGGCGTTGTCGAACTCGTGCGACAGGCCGAGCGTCAACTGCGCGAGGAACAGGTTGCGGCCCGTCTCCTCCGAATCGCCGCCCTGGTTCACCATCGGCACCGGCGGCGACAGCACGCCGCGCGGATCGTAGGCGCGACGGATTGACCAGGCCTGCCGAGCAGTTGTCGCAGAGGCAGTACTCGTTCTTGAGGAAGCCCACGACCTCGAGCGGGCCGTATTGCTCGGCCAGCGCCGGGGCGGCGACGAGCAGCACCGAGGCGACCGCGAGGGATCGACTGAGAGCATTGGTTTTCACGGCGGTCTCCCGAAGCGACGGATTGAAGTCGTCATTGCGTGCGTCATGGGCTGGCTCAGTTGAACTTGATGGATCCGACGTTGAGGCCGTTCGTGAACGCCACGCCGTCCGGGTCCTTATTGACGTACTGGATGTTGGTGTTTTTCGGCACGATGTTGACCTGTGTAATGCTCGCCAGCACCTGCGCCGCCGTCGTCTCGCCGCTGCAGGCGGCCTTCAGCGCGAAGCTGCCGAGCGCCAGTGTGTAGACCTTGTCGGCGCCCTGGCCTGTCGTGTTGAACGTGAACTGGACCTCGGAGCCGCCCGAAGCAGAGCCGCAGCCGGCGACGGCCGGCCCCTGCAGGATCACGTCGAGCGCCGGGAAGGTTCCGGCCTTGAACAACTGGTCGGGGCCCCGGACGTTCACCAGGATATTGGTGTAGCCCGACACATCAACCGTGCCATTGCCCGGCGACTTCACGAAGGCCCCGAAGTAGGCGTCCGTGATGGCGGGCGCATTCAAGCCCAAGCCGTAGTAGAAGTTAGGCACGCCACCGGGGTTCTGCGCGCTGCCGGCCACGCCGCCGTAGTCGTAGGCGGCGCCCGGGGGGATGGGGGGGGGTGGGGGGCGGGTTTACGCCCAAGCGCGGGTCGAAGAAGAAGCCGACGTCCCCGCCCTGGGTCGACTTGGCTGTTGCGGGCAGGTCGCCGACATAGTCGTCGGCAAAAACGCCGTTGACGAACCCACCGCCACCGCCGGTACCGCCACCGCCAACGAACGTCACCTGATCGAAGTAGAACGTCTGGGCACCGGCCTGGGCGCCGGTCTTGCCAAAGTTGAAGAAGATGACCAGCTGGTTGTACTTCAACGACGTATTCAGCGCCGGCGTGCCGGGGACGGGCGTGGCGAAGTCGAAGGTCAACTCTCCCATGCATTGGCCGCCGTCGTCAGAACCTCGGTCTCGACCTTGTTGCTGGGATTGTCGGGGTTGTCCTGCGACCGGACCAGCTTGAGCCGCACCGGGATGTCCTTGGCCGGCGAGAACACCTTCACCGTCATGCGCGTGTCCGTGGAGGTAACGGTACGATGCCGACCGTGGGGCCTACCGTGCCGACAACAGTCCCGGCGTACGTGAGGGTGGTGTCCGCCGATCTCATGACGCGGGCCACCATGTTGGCGCCGCCCGCCGGGTCGGCCTGCACCGAAGAGTTCTCGGCACCCGCGAAACCAAGGAGGGTGTAATCGACATCGGGCGAGTCGAAGGTAATCGTGCTGAACGGAGGCGGATCGTAGTAGCCCGCGCCCTCGTACACGTCAGACTTGCAGGCCGGGCCCGCCGGCAGGCCGCACAGGGCGTAGCGCGCCTGGCGCGAGATGTCCCACAGGCCCCAGCCGTCGTCGGTACCTTTCCACTGCTCGTCGAAAGCCTCGAAGTAGAAAATCGTCGGTGGGCCGCCGGCCGATCCCTGCCAGGGCGTATACAAGCCCGGGTTCCCATACAGCAGGTCGAAGTACCACTTCGCGTTCTCCGGCCGGGCTGCGTAGAACTCGAGTTCCGAAGCCGGGTTGGTCTTGCGGGCCTTCCAGCCGGTCTCGCCGACGGTGATGGGCATCGAGTCGCCGATGCTCACGGTGACGCCATCCGCGCCAACGTACTTGTAGTTGACGACTTTGCCGTACCAGTCCTTCAGGGTGACGAGCGACTGATCCATCATGGCCTTTGCTCGATCCGGCCCCGCGGTATCGTCGGTCTGCCTCCAGTCCCAGCCGTCCAAGGGGTGTAGCTGAACGGGTACATGTGAATGGAGGCGAAATCGATCAAAGCCAGGATCGTGTCCGGCTTGACCGGGACCCGGTCGCCGCCGCCGCCCGACTCGCCGGCGTAGAAAGTCCAGTCGTCGTCGGCGGTGACCGGCAGCTCGTCACCTGGGCGCGGATCGTGCGGATGTAGCCTTCGAGGCAGGGCAGGGGCATGTACTTCGAGAAGAACGACGTCTCGTTGCCCACGCTGATCGCGACGACGTTCTCGTACTTGGACAGGTTGCTGATCAGGTAGGCGATGTTGTAGTCGTTATCCGTCTGGCTGCACGAGGTGAGGCCCTTGAGTTCGACCCCGAGCTGGAACTTCATTTGCGGGAAGCTCTGCGCCGCGATACGCAGGATCTTCTCGGCCACCACATCGGTCGCCGGGGCCCTGGCGCCGAACAGCCTGAGTAGATTGAAACCGGCCGTATTCAGCAGCGTGAGGTCCTCCAGGATCTCGACGTCGCTGGGCACCTCTCCGGTGATAGGTCCACCGGCAGTCCGGTACGGGCTGTAGTTGACGGCCTTGCCCGTACTATAGATCGTGGGCAGCGGCCGCCGCGTAAAGGTGTAGGGCTTGCAGGCCACGGTCACGTTCCTGACGTTGCCATTGGCCGTGCCGGAACCGTTCGTGACCGTGCAGGTCTGGCCCTCGGGCTGCGTCGCGACGACGACGGCGTATTTGCTGCCGTTGGCGATCTGCAACGGGAACGTGAACGGGCCGTTGCCGGCAATGGCGAGGTGGGCTCCGCCATTGTTCCACAGGGCCAGCGATCCGCCGGAGAAGCCCGTGACGCTGCCGCCGACGGTGACGAACTGGCTGTCGTCGTCCCAGTTCTGGCTCGAACCGCACGCTGCGAGCATGAGAGAGACGCCGAGCGCAGCGAGTCGCCCTGACGAACCCAGTGTCGACGTGACGGTCCGCATGATGTTCACCGATTGCCTGATCTGGAGGATGTTGAATCGCGCGTGCGTGCGCGGCGATGTTAGGTCGAACGGAGGCATCGTGCGCGCTTTTGAAAGCGCTTGCAGAAATTAGCGGACCCGCGGCATTCTTGTCAATCCGAGATCCATCGAGTACTCGACCGACCGTGTGTCTTTGTTGCAGCGCCGCATTCCGCGCCGAAGAGCGGCCCGCAGGGTCCGCGCCACCGAACCGAGGAATCTGAAAGTGCGCCGATCAGAATTGGAACGTCGTGTTGCGGCAACGACCAGCGGCTCGGCAGTGACCCTCGAGATGGTCGCGGCCGAGGCCGGCGTGTCGCCGAGCACGGTTTCGCGAATCCTGAACGGGACCGCACGCGTCCGCGAATCGAAGGTGCGAGCCGTCGAAGCCGCGATCGCCAAGCTGCAGTTCATGCCGAACCCGGTGGCGCGCTCGCTGGCGGGTGGCAAGTCGATGAGCATCGGCGTGGTGACCCAGGCGATCGACAGCCCGTTCTATGGCGTGTCGCTGGCCTCGATCGAGCAGGGCCTGCTCCGGGCCAACTATTCCCCGCTCTTCGTCAGCGGACACTGGCGCGAGGGCGATGAACGGCGTTGCGTCGATCACCTGATCAGCAGGCGCGTGCAGGGCATCATCCTGCTGACCAGCCGCCTGCCGGACCAGGAACTCGTCAACCTCGCGCGCAGCGTGCCGCTGGTCGTGACCGGCCGGCGCGTCGATGGGGAACGCATCTATTGCCTGGACGTGGACAGCACGAGCGGCGCACGCCTCGCGACCGAATACCTGATCGGGCAGGGGCACCGCCGGATCGCGTTCATCGCGGGCCCGTCGGACCATCCGGACGCGCTGCAGCGGTTCGATGGCTACAAGGCCGCCCTGGCCGCGGGCAAGATTCCGTTCAGGACCCGAGCTGGTCGCCGCGGGCGACTACCAGGAAACAGGCGGACAGGCGGCGGTCAACGCGCTGCTCGACTCGGGCGTGGATTTCACCGCGATTTTCGCGGCGAACGACCAGACCGCGTATGGCGCGATGCTCGCGCTGCACCGCCGTGGCCTCAAGGTGCCGGAAGACGTCTCCGTGGTCGGCTTCGACGACTTGCCGACCTCGGCGTTCATGATCCCGCCGCTCACCACTGTCCACAGGTTCACCGACGAGATCGGCGATGGAGCGGCGGAGGCGATGATCGACCTGATCGAGCAACGGACCCCGCAGGCCCGGGTTTCCTCGCCGACGCTCGCGATTCGCGAGTCGACCCGTCCGTGCCGCGCGTGACCGCCCCCGCCGATGTCCGTTGGTACACACCGGGCAGTCCTGGTACGGACATTCGCGCAATCAGGACGGTTGATTCACGCCGCACGTCGTTGCCGCATTGCAGCAGACTTCCCGTGCGGTCCGTTTGACACGGTCAACGACGCCTGTGCTAGATTTGGTTTGAAAGCGCTTTCGGCACGAAGACACCATGCTCGTGAAACCTGACGGACACTCAGCCAGCGCAGTTTTCGGCACTGAAGCCGGCGCACTCGCGGGGCGCTTTCCGCGGGGCTTCGTCTGGGGCGTGGCGACGAGCGCCTACCAGGTCGAGGGCGCAGCACACGAAGATGGGCGCGGGGACTCGATCTGGGACGAGTTTTGCCGCCGGCCCGGTGCGATCAAGGACGGCAGCAGCGGCGAGCGCGCCTGCGATCACTACCACCGCGTCGGCGAGGACGTCGGGCTGATCGCGAGCCTCGGCGTGAACGCCTACCGGTTCTCGCTCGCGTGGCCACGCGTCCAGCCACTGGGCGCGGGCGCGTGGAACGAGAAGGGCTTCGACTTCTACGACCGGCTCATCGACGGGCTGCTCGAGCGAGGCATTGCGCCCTATCTCACGCTCTATCACTGGGACCTGCCCCAGGCATTGCAGGAACGCGGCGGCTGGATGAATCGCGATACCGTCAGCCGGTTCGTGGACTATGCCGCCGAGGTCGCGCGCCGCTTCGGCAGCCGCGCGGCCTCGATCGCCACGCACAACGAGCCCTGGGTCGTCGCCATCCTGGGTCACGAGGCCGGCATCTTCGCGCCCGGCCTGAAGAGCCAGAAGGTCGCGATGCAGGTCTCGCATCACCTGCTGCTGAGTCACGGCCTCGCGTTGCAGGCAATGCGGGCCGAGCACTGCACCGCGCCGCTCGGCATCGTGCTGAACCAGTCGCCCATGCATGCCGCCACGGATTCGGCCGGAGGACCTTGCGCGGGCACGCCTCGACGACGGCCTGACGATCCGCTGGTACATGGACGCGCTGCTGCAGCGGACGCTATCCGGACGACGTGCTGGCGTTCCTGGGCGAGGACGCGCCGCAGGTCGCGCCCGGCGACATGGAGGCCATCCGGCAGCCGCTGGATTTCCTCGGCATCAACTACTACACGCGCAATCTCTCCGGCACCGGAGCTCCGCTGGCTCCCGTCGAGTCCGGACAGGGAAGTCACGGACATGGGTTGGGAGGTGTTCCCGGGCGGGCTGACGGAACTGCTGCTGCGACTGAAGGCCGACTATCGTCTGCCGCCGCTCTATATCACGGAAAACGGCGCGGCCTACCGGGATCGCCTCGTGGACGGACGCGTCGCCGACGCGGACCGGATCCGCTACCTGCATCGACACATTGCCGCGATGGCGGACGCGCTCGAGCGCGGCGTCGACGTGCGCGGCTACTTCGTCTGGAGCCTGCTCGACAACTTCGAGTGGGCCGACGGCTACACGCAAGCGCTTCGGGCTCGTCTTCGTCGATTACGCCACGCAGCGCAGGACACTGAAGGACAGCGCGCTCTGGTACCAGGCGTTCTGTTCCAGGGCCGGGGCGGCCGGGCGCGGCGGGCCGTCGGGCGGCGGCGGGGCGCGGCCATGGCCGGTAGGGAGCAGGCGATGGAAGCTCGTCTGGAGCGACGAGTTCGACGGTGGCGAGATCGACCCGGCCAAGTGGGACTTCGAGCTCGGCAACGGGTTCTTCGACTACAAGAGCCACCAGTGGGTGCCCGGCTGGGGCAACGAGGAACTGCAGTACTACACGCGCGAGCCGGAGCAACGTCTCGGTCAGGGACAGTCTCCTGTACATCCGCGCCTTGAAGGAGTCGCTGCACGGTTGCGGCTATACCTCGGCGCGCATCCGGACGCGCAAGCGCGACGGCACGCCGCTGTTCGCCAAGCGCTACGGCAAGTTCGAGTTCCGCGCCAAGGTGCCGCACGGCAAGGGCTTGTGGCCCGCGATCTGGCTGTTGCCGCTCGACGACAAGTACGGCGGATGGGCGGCCTCCGGCGAGATCGACGTGATGGAGATCGTCGGCGAGAAGCCCCACCAGTACCTCGGCACGGTCCACTTCGGGTCGACCTTCCCGAAGCGCGAACTCGTCACGCACGTGCACGAGTTCCCCGCCGGGCAGTCGGTGGCGGAGTTCCACGTCTACGCCGTGGAGTGGGAGCCGGGCGAGATCCGCTGGTCGGTGGACGGCGAGACCTGGGCGACGCAGACGTTCTGGTGGAGCTGCAGCAAGCTGCGCAACGGCAAGGGCGTCGTGGCACGCAGCAGTGCGGACTTGAATCCGTGGCCTGCGCCGTTCGACCAGCCTTTCTACATCGTGATGAACGTCGCCGTCGGCGGCAATTTTCCGGGCGTGCCGAATCCGGCGACGCAGTTCCCCGCTGAACTGGTCGTCGACTACGTGCGCGTCTACGACCGCGTGGGCGGCTACGGCGAGCCCGCGCCGCGCGGCAAGGGCCGGCTGCCGTACCAGAAGAAGCGCTGAACGAAGCGCGCCTGAGCGGCGCGTCGGGGGATGGCCTGTGAAGAACGAAAACTACAAGCTTTCCGTGATCCGAGAAGATCGGCTACGGGCTCGGCGATCTCGCGTCGAACATGTTCTGGCAGATGTTCGCGATCTTCATGGCGAAGTTCTACACGGACGTCTTCCTGCTCGGCGCGGCCACGATGGGCACGATGATGCTGGTGACCCGCATGGCCGACGCCTTCTTCGACCCGATGATCGGCACCATCGCGGATCGCACCGTGACGCGCTGGGGTCACTTCAGGCCTTACCTGGTCTGGATGGCGCTGCCGATGGCGATCACCGCGGTGCTCGCGTTCTCGGCGCCGAGCTTCGGCGGCACGGCCCGGATCGGTGTACGCCTACGTCACGCTGATGCTGATGATGTTCGCGTACTCGGCGATCAACATCCCGTATTCGGCGCTGCTCGGCGTGCTGACTCCGGACTCGAAGGAGCGCACGAGCGTCACGTCCTACCGCTTCGTGATGGCGCTGATACCCGTGTTCATCATCGTCAATGCGACCATGCCGCTGGTGCAGGTACTTCGGCGGCAGCGACACGTCGCCGTACGGCTGGCAGATGACGATGGCCGTCTATGCGGCCATCGCCGTGCTGCTGTTCTTCGCGACCTTCGCCCTGACGCGCGAGCGGGTGCAACCGCCGCCGAAGCAGGAAACCTCGCTGGCGACCGACCTCAAGGACCTGGTCCGCAACCGGCCGTGGGTCGTGCTCTGCGGCGTCGGCATCGCGGCGCTGACCTTCGGCAACATCCGCAATACCGTCACCATCTATTACTTCGACTACGTGGTGCCGGGCGGCGGCGGGTACTTCGGCCCCGTGATGACCACCGGGGCGATCGCCTTCATCCTCGGCGTCATGGCGACGTCGCCGCTCGCCAAGCGCTTCGGCAAGCGCAATTTCTACCTGGTGTCGATGTCGGTGACCGCGCTGCTGACCATCGGCTTCTACTTCGTGCCGCCGGAGAACATCAAGCTGGTCTGGGCGGCCAACACGATCATCAATTTCTGCGCCGCGCCGACCGCGCCCCTGGTCTGGGCGATGTACGCCGACACCGCCGACTACTCGGAGTGGAAGTGGGGTCGCCGCGCCACCGGTCTCGTCTTCTCGGCGGCGTCCTTCGCGCAGAAGTTCGGCTGGGCCATCGGCGGCGCGGGCGCAGGCTGGCTGCTCGCGTATTTCGGCTACCTGCCGAACGTCGCGCAGAGCCCCCGCACGATCCACGGCATCGTGCTGATGATGAGCGTGATCCCGGCCATCGCCGCCGTCGCCGCCGTCGCGGCGCTGTGGTTCTACGAGATCGACGAGGAGACCGTGAAGCGGATGTCGGCCGATCTTGCAGCCCGGCGCGGCCAGGAAGAACCCGTGGGCGCCGCTGCAGCGGTGGCGCAGTCTCCGCAACCGTTGCCGTTCCCGCCGGAAATGGTGACGGAGCCCGCGGCGCGTGAAATCCAGGAGTCCACCATGTCCGAAAGCAAGACCGGTCCCACGGCCGAGGGCCACCGTGCCGCACCTTCCGCACCGCCCAAGCCGGCGATGGCAGCCGACAGGAGTGCCTCCGGCGCCGTCCGCCGCCGCCCTTGTCGCCGCAGCAGCGCGCTGCATTGAACGACGAGTTTCGCAGCACGCTGGCGGCCGGCGTGCACGGCCTGTGCTTCAGCCCCTATCTCGAGGGCCAGTCGCCTGGGTCGATCGTGAGCGAAGCGCAGATCCGCGCGCGGCTCGAGATCATCCGGCCGTACACCCGCTGGGTCCGCAGCTTCTCGTGCACCGAGGGCCATGAGCAGACGCCGCGCATCGCCCACGAGCTTGGGCTCAAGACGCTGGTGGGCGCCTGGCTCGGCACCGACCGCGCAATCAACGAGCGCGAAATTGCCGGGCTGATCGAGGTCGGGCGGGCCGGTCACGCCGACATCGTGGCGGTCGGCAACGAGGTGCTGCTGCGCGAGGACCTGTCGGAAGACGAACTCCTCGGCTACATACAGCGCGTCAAGCAGGCGCTGCCCGGGCGTGCAGGTCGGCTACGTCGACGCCTATTTCCTGTTCGAGAAGCATCCGCGCATCACCGCGGCCTGCGACGTGGTGCTCACCAACTGCTACCCGTTCTGGGAAGGTTGCCCGCGCGAGGAGGCGATCGCCTACATGCAGGCCATGTACCGCCGGACCGTCGCAGTCGCCGGCGGCCGCAAGGTCATCATCAGCGAGACCGGCTGGCCGAACACCGGCAGCGCCTTCCACGGCGCGGTCCCGTCCGTCGAAGGCGCCATGCGCTACTTCGTCGACACGTACCGCTGGGCGCGGCAGGACGACGTCGAGGTCTTCTACTTCGCGGCGTTCGACGAGGCCTGGAAAGTCGGCGCCGAGGGCGACGTCGGCGCGTACTGGGGCCTGTGGGACAAGAACGGCCTGCCCAAGTACGTCTGACACAGGGACCAGATCGAGATGCTCAAGCTCCCGACGGGCAACGCCATCTGCTACTCCGGCTACCGGCGCGGCCAGAGCCCGGCCGAGAAGATCTATCCGTCGGTCGCCGAGATTCGCGAGGATCTCCACATCCTGCAGAAGAACTGGCGGCTGCTGCGCCTGTACGACTGCAGCCTGCACGCCGAGCGCGTGCTGGAGGTGATCCGGCGCGACCGGCTCGACTTCAAGGTCATGCTGGGCGCCCACCTCGCGGCCGAGATGAACAACTTCGGCTGCCCCTGGGGCGCCACCTTCAGCGAAGCGCAGCTGGAAGCCAACGTCGCCGAGAACGATGCCGAGGTGGAACGACTCATCACGCTCGCGCGGCACCACGACGACATCGTGTTCTCGGTGGCCGTGGGCAACGAGGCGACGGTCGACTGGACCGACCATTTCGTGCCGGTCGAGCGGATGATCGAACTGGTCCGGCGCGTGAAGCACGAGGTCCCGCAACCCGTGACGTTCTGCGAAAACTACGTGCCGTGGCAGGACAAGCTGCGCCCCCTGGTGCGCGAGCTGGATTTCATCTCGCTGCACACCTACCCGGTGTGGGAGTACAAGCACGTGCACGACGCGCTCCATTACTCCAAGGACAATTATCACAGCGTCGCCAGTCTTTACCCTGGCAAGCCGGTGGTCATCTCAGAGGCCGGCTGGGCCACGAACTCCAATGGTCGCGGCATCTGCCCGGGGAACACGTCGCAGGACCTGCAGGCGATCTATTACCAGGACCTGATGGACTGGACGGGCCGCGAAGGCATCCTGACGTTCGTCTTCGAAGCGTTCGATGAGCCCTGGAAGGGCTCGCCGGATCCGCTGGAGCCCGAAAAGCACTGGGGACTGTTCACGGTGGATCGGGAGCCCAAGAAGGTCATGCAGTCGCGCTACCCGGAACTGCTGCGCCACCGGCAGAGCGCGTAGCGGCGGTTGCCGCGTTGCAGCAAAAATTGCCATGCCTGCTTGATTGACACGGGCGACACGTGCTGTGTAGATTCGGCCTTGAAAGCGCTTTCGTGAAGGGGGACTCTGCTGCGCCAGTTGCACCGGAGGCGCCCCCTCATCGCCGCATTGCATACCGTAGCGGGAGACACCAGATGACGTTCCTCAAGCAGATCTCTCTGCTCGCCCTCGCAGCCTGCCTGGGCCTCGGCCTCGTGGGGTGTCAGCCTTCCGACCCGGACGCACCCAAGGTCGCGGACGTCTCCGCCATCGCAGTCACGCCGAACCCCGTGAACCTGGAGGTCGGCGGCATGCGGGCGCTGACCGTCACCGGGACTTTCACCGATGGCTCGACCTTCGTCGTCACCTCCGGGTCGACCTTCGTTTCATCTGCGCCGGCCATCGTCGAAAGTCGACTCCGGTACGGGGTATGTGACTGCGCTTGCCGCAGGGAACGCGACCATCACGGCCACGCACACCGCATCCGGCAAGACGGCCACGACGGCCGTGACGGTCTCCCCGTTGCGCGTGCTCTCGATCGCCGTGGTTCCCGCGACAGTCGCCCTGGCGCCCGGCGGCACGTGGCCGCTGGCCGTCACCGCGACCTACAACAACGCCACGAGCGGCGACGTCACTGCCGGATCCACTTTCGTCTCTGACAACGAGACCGTCGCGACGGTCGGTGCCACCACCGGCATCGTGACCGCGGTTGCCGACGGAACCGCGACAGATCACGGCCACGCACACCGCGTCCGGCAAGACCGGCATGGCCGAGGTGACCGTCAGTGCCGGCGGCGGTGGCAGTACCGCACTGATCAGCTTCGACGAAGTGCCGCCGGTGCGGCTGACAGACTTCGGCACGAACGGCGCGCCGCCCGTCATCGCGAGCCGATCCCGCGAACGTTGCGAACAAGGTTCTCAAGGTATTCAAGTACGCGCTGCCCGCGCCGGGTTCCGAGCAATGGGCCGGAACCACGATCTCCACGATCTACAACGCCGCCAATCTCGACCGACGTGGGTTCGATCCCGGCCATTCCGTTCTCAGCCACGGCGAAGACCATGACGGTCCGTGTCTGGAGTCCGGCCGTCGGTGTGCGCGTGCGGCTCAAGGTCGAAAATGCATCCGACACCACCATCACCTGCGAGACGGATGCGATCACGACCAAGTCCGGGCAGTGGGAAACCCTGACCTTTGATTTCGCCAACCCGGGCTTGAGTCCTCCGGTTAGTGGCGGCCCAACGTCCCCGCTCGACCTGAGCAAGACCTACAACAGGCTCTCGATCTTCATGGACTTCGGCCTGGGCAACGGCGGATCGGGCCCGCTTCCGGCCGACCGCTTCTACTACGTCGATGACATTACCTTCGTCAGTGGCGGCGGCGGCGGTGGTGGCGCCACGGCACCGACCGACGCGCCGACGACGGTGATCCCGGCGGGGTCGATCACGATCTACAGCGAGGCCGCCGCGACGGCGGGCTTCAACCCGTTCCCCAACTGGGGCCAGGCGACGCAGTGCGTCGACGAGCAGACGATCGCGGGCAACAAGTCGCTGAAGTACACCAACCTGAACTACGAGGGCATCGACTGGTCACCGCCCGGTCGACGTCTCGGCCAAGGGCAAGATGCACTTCGACTTCTGGTCGCCCGACCTGACCAGCGTGAAGGTGTCGATCATCTCGGCCGGCAAGGAGAACGCCTACACCCAGGCCCTGACCACGGGGAGCTGGAACAGCGTCGACATCGACCTGAGCAACTACACGGTGCCGGACAAGACGGCCGATCTATCCAGATCAAGCTGGAGTCGACCACCCCCGGCACGCTCTACGTCGACAACATCTACTTCGGGGGCACGGCGGGCGGCGGTGGCGGCGGCTGGCGCCACGGCGACCGACCGACGCACCGACGACGGTGATCCCGGCGGGCTCGATCACGATCTACAGCGAGGCCGCCACGGCTGCGGGCTTCAACCCGTTCCCCAACTGGGGCCAGGCGACGCAGTACGTCGAAGCGACGATCGCGGGCAACAAGTCGCTGAAGTACACGAGCCTGAACTACGAGGGCATCGAGTTCACCGCGGTCGACGTTTCGTGCAAGGGCAAGATTCACTTCGACTTCTGGTCGCCCGACCTGACCAGCGTGAAGGTGTCGATCATCTCGGCCGGCAAGGAGAACGCCTACACCCAGGCCCTGACCACGGGGAGCTGGAACAGCGTCGACATCGACCTGAGCAACTACACCGCCGGACAAGACGGCCATCTTCCAGATCAAGCTGGAGTCGACCAGCCCCGGCACGCTCTACGTCGACAACATCTACTTCTGGGGCACGGCGGCGGTGGCGGCGGCGGTGGCAGCTGCGGCACCACGGATCCGACCTGCGCGCCGACGACGGTGATCCCGGCGGGCTCGGCCACGATCTACAGCGATGCCGCCTCGGCGGCGGGCTTCGACCCGTGCCCCAACTGGGGCCAGGCGACGCTGTGCAGCGAAGCTGACGATCGCGGGCAACAAGTCGCTGAAGTACACGGGCCTGAACTACGAGGGCATCGACTGGTCATCCAATGCGGTCGAACGTCTCGACCAAGGGCAAGCTGCACATCGACTTCTGGTCGCCCGACCTGACCAGCGTGAAGGTGTCGATCATCTCGGCCGGCAAGGAGAACGCCTTCACCCAGGCGCTGACGACGGGGAGCTGGAACAGCGTCGACATCGACCTGAGCAACTACACGGTGCCGGACAAGACGGCCATCTTCCAGATCAAGCTGGAGTCGACCGGCCCGGGCACGCTCTACGTCGACAACATCTACTTCTGGGGCACGGCCGGCAGTGGCGGCGGTGGCGGCGGCTGGCTCCGGCGCTGGTGACGATTTCGCCGCACGACTACAGTCGGTCAGGCCTGAATCCGCCAACGACTACATGGTCCGATCGAAGGCGGCGACTGCGCGGCGACGACCTCGACACCGCCAGCGACGGCACACGGCACTACGACTACGGTGGCAGTCGGCGCAAAAAGGCGCTGGGTCCGGCAGCGCGGCGCCCAACTTCTACTGCTGCTTCGGCTCACCGCGCCGGCCACGACCTTCGCGTCCTTCTGGGCCGTACGTGAACTCGCCCGGCAACGGCACGGTCAACGTCAGCCGCTACGCCAACCTCAAGTTCGCGGTGTGGGGGCCACGACGAGCTATGGCCAACTTCAACCCGGCGCTCGAGTGATCCTGTCGGGGCCGACGGTCGGCGGCTGCACCGTCGGGCGGCACCGAACTCACGCAGCCTTCACCGTCGACAAGCAGATCGGCGCGGCATGGGCTACACGCTGGCGCTGAGGCGTTCACGCTCAGACGGCCGTGCGGCAGCGACACATCGGCCGCGGCGGCGCTGGCCGCCGGCTCCCGGGTGCACATACCGTGCTGGCCACCAGCATCCAGTACGTCACCAAGCGACGCCGGCAGCCGTGACGTATCCGAACGGCGTGAACCTCGGCCCGATCGGGTTCAACAATGAGCTCGGAGCGGATACCTGCACTGCCCGCCCTGATGCCTTGACCGCATCAGGGCGGGAAATCCGCCGGCGAGCGTCGCCTCAGGCCAGGCAGGTCGCGATCGACCTCGGCGGCAGTTCCATCACGCTCGTCGCATCGTCGATACGAAGCGCAAAGCGTTGCGACTGCTCGGTACGGTTCATCACCACGACCGCTGACGGAGCCGTCGAGCGTTGCGGAACGCAGTCGCCTCGATGTCCTGCCGGGACGCGGCGCAGAGCACGCGGCGCGCGCCGGGTCGCGCGAACCGCGCGAAGTGCCCGATGTAGTAGTACGAGCTCTGCAGCGAGAACGCGTCGGACGCGGCATCGGCGTGGATCGGCGCGCTGCAGAAATTGCCGACGTGGTTGGGGCCGCCTTCCTGGTCGAGGACCAGGTTCCAGTCGATCCAGCCGACCGTCCAGCGATTGAGGTCGTTGATCATCGAGCGCGCATACCGCTCGCCCAGTTCCCAGGAGCCGTGATGCGGGCCGCCTTCCTGGCAGCCCTCCGTGAACAGCAGTTGCTTGTCGGGCCAGGCGTCGTGGACCTGCTGCACGTGATCGAAGCAGTCCTCGCCGTACCAGTGGAACCCCGTGCCCCAGACGTAGCGCGCGGCGACGGGATCCGAGTACACCGCATTCGCGCGCTCGACCATCAGGTCGCGGTTGTGGTCCCAGATCACGATCTTCACCTGCCCGAGGCCGGCGGCCTCGAGTTCCGGGCCCAGGAAGTCGCGCACGAAATCACGCTCTTCCTCGGCCGTGTACAGGCACGAGTCCCAGGTCTGCGTGGCCGCGGGCTCGTTCTGCACCGACACGCCCCAGATCGGCACGCCTTCGGCCGCGTAGGCCTCGATGAAGCGGACGTAGCAGCGCGCCCACGCACGCCGGCACTCCGGGCGCAGCTGGCCGCCCTCGTTCATCCGGCCCGAGGTCTTCATCCACGCCGGCGGACTCCACGGCGAGGCGAGCAGCTTGATCGGTGCGCCCGCCACCTGCTGCGCGGCGCGGATGAAAGGCAGCAACGCCTGCCGGTCGCGGTCGATGGTGAAACTCGCGAGCCCGAAGTCGTCGGGCGTCTCGACGTGGGCATAGTTGCCGAGCGCGAAATCACAGCTGCCCATGTGCACCCGGCACAGGGAATACCCGTGCCCGCGCGCGGGATCGAAATAGGCCTCGAGCACCTGCTGGCGGCGCGCGGCACTCAGCGCGAGCCAGTTGACGGCCGAGGCTTCGGTGAACGCACCGCCGAAGCCCTCGATCTGCTGGAACACGCGGCCCGTGTTCACGGTCACCGTCGGCAGGCCGGGCTCGCCGGTGTCCGGCGCGAGCGCAGGCTGCTCCGCCAGGCGGGCGCCCGTGTCGCGTGCGGTGAGAAAGCAGCGAATCGGCGATCCCGGAATCAGAATTTCCAGACCAGGTTCAGCTGCAGGTGTTGAACGACGGCGTGCTCGTCGCGTTCTCGAAATCCATCCAGCGCATGCGGTAGGCGCCATCGGCGGCCAGGTAGTCGGTGAAGTTGTAGCGCGCGCCGAGGCCCAGCTCGTAGGCCAGTCCGTCCACTGTCTTCGTGTCCTGCCAGGACGTGCAGATGTAGCCCCACCAGGGATGCCACCAGCAGCCGACCTCGGGAGGCGCCGATGCGACGTTGGTGTCCACCCAGGCCCAGCCCACGCCGCCTGCCACGTAGGGCGTGAGCGGGCCGGTCAGGAACGTGTACGCGACGTCGAGCATCAGCGACATCGTGTCGAGGCTGCCCTTGATCGGCGACCGAGTCAGCCGGAGTTTCGCCTGCGACGGTGGCGTCGTAGTCCTTCTGGTCGAAGGTGAAGGTCGTCCCGAACCGCAAGTGGTCCGTGAAGTGGTAACCCGCGCCCGCGCTGAAGCCCAGGCTGCTGTCGATCGTGGCCGTCGTGCCGCCCTCGAAATCGACGTCCGTCGAGCCTGACGACACCAGGCCCAGGGTGGCTTCCCAGCGTCCGGCCTGCGCGGGGGCGCCGAAACGCCAGGCGTTGCTGCCTGACGACTCGGAACTGGTCGCACCGGACATGGCAGCGCCCGTCGGCGCGCCGCCGTCGCGCAGCGCCGGTCTGCGCAGCGGCCATGCCACCGACCAGGTCAGGTGCGACGTTGGCCTTGCGGACGTTGTCGGCCACTGTCGCCAGTTCGTCCACGCCGAGCCTGCGGTAGGCCTCCGCCATGATCGCCAGCGCCTCGTCCGCGGCCGGCGCGCCGTCGTAGATCTCGATGACGCCGCGGGCCCGGCTGGCAGCCCCGACATAGGCGCCGCGCTTCATGTAATAGCGCGCGACGGCGATCTGGTAATCGGCGAGGCGGTTGCGCAGGTAGACCATGCGCTGGCGCGCATCGGCCGCATACGGGCTCTTCGGGTACTGCTGCACCAGGGTCTGGAACGCCTGGAACGACTTCTCGGCTTCGTGGGGCGGGCGCTTCGCGATGTCCGCCCTGAACAGCCGCTCCAGGGAGCTGGCCCCGCCCTCGAAATAGACGAGCCCGCGGATGTAATAGGCGTAATCGACCCGCGGGTGGGTCGGGTTTTCGCGAATGAATTCGTCCGCCTGGTCGACGGCCGAGTCGCCCGGCGCGGTTCTTGTAATAGGCATAGAGCAGGTCGATCTGGCCCTGCTTGGCCTGCTCGCTGAAGGGGTAGCGGGCCTCGAGCAGCTCGTAGCGCGTGACCGCGCTGCCGTAATCACCCTTGCGCAGGTCGCGCCTGCGCGTCCCGGTAGATCTTTTCGGGCGAGTCCTTGGCGAACTCCTCTTCCTTGTCCTTGCCCCAGCCGAACGTACTGCATCCGGCCGTGGCGACCAGGCCCGCAGCCAGCAAGGACGCGGCTAGGACTCGTTTCAGCGAGGCGAGGGGCATGCGTGGAGATCCTGGGCGAAACCCTGCGGGGGAACGCGAAGTATATAGAATTCGCCCCCATGACGAATTCGACAGTCCAACTCAGCCTGAGCATTCCCGCAGCCCAGGCCGGCCAGCGCCTCGACCAGGCGCTCGCCAGCCTGCTGCCCGATTACTCGCGCAGCCGGATCAAGACCTGGATCGACGAGGGGGCCGTGCTGGTCAACGGGGCGGCGAGCCGGCCGCGCGACAAGGTCTTCGGTGGTGAGCGGATCGAGGTGGCGGCGGCCCTGCCCGAGGAAACCACCGCCCGGCCGCAATCGATCCCGCTGCAGATCGTGTTCGAGGACAAGCATGTCCTGGTGTTGGACAAGCCGGCGGGGCTCGTCGTTCACCCGGGCGCCGGCAATCCCGACAGCACGCTCCAGAACGCGCTGCTCGCGCACGATCCGCAGCTGGCGCTGCTGCCGCGGGCGGGCATCGTGCACCGGCTCGACAAGGACACCAGCGGGCTGCTGATCGTCGCGAGGACGCTGCCGGCGCACACGGCCCTGGTGCGCATGCTCGAGGATCGCGCCATCCATCGCGAATACGAGGCCGTCTGCCGCGGCGTGATGACCGCAGGTGGCACCGTGGACGCGCCCATCGACCGCCACCGGACGGATCGCGTGCGCATGGCGATCCGCGACGGGGGCCGCGCCGCGGTCACGCACTATCGCGTGATCCGCCGCTTCCGCGCGCACACGCACGTCCGCGTCCAGCTCGAGACCGGACGCACCCACCAGATCCGCGTGCACATGGCGCACATCGGGTACCCGATCGTGGGCGACAAGGTCTACGGCGGCAGGCTGGCACTGCCGAAAGGCGTTTCCGAGGAAACCCGCGTCGCGCTGCGCGGATTCCCGCGCCAGGCGTTGCACGCCGCGCGACTGCAGCTCGAGCACCCGGTGCGAGGCAAGCCGATCGACGTCGCATCGCCACTGCCCGCCGACATCGTCGGGCTGCTCGCAGTTGCTGGCCGCGGACGCTGCCACCGTCAAGGCATGAACGCACCACTGGCTGCGCACCCGTCGTGGCTGTTGCCCGACTGGCCGGTCCCGCCGGGCGTGCATGCGCTCGTGACGCGTCGCGCCGGGGGCGCCAGTCGCGGCGCGTACGCGAGCTTCAACCTCGCGCGTCACGTGGGCGACGACCCGGCCGCCGTGCAGGCCAATCGTGCGCAACTGCGGCGACTGGCGGGATTCCCGGCGGAACCGCTGTGGCTCGAGCAGGTGCACGGGATCGACGTGGTGGAACACCCGGGCCAGGCGACGACCGAGTCCGCCGCGGGCCGATGCCGCCGTTGCTTTTGCGCCGGGGCGGGTCTGCGCCGTGATGACGGCGGATTGCCTGCCGGTCGTATTCACGGACGTCGACGGCACCCGCATCGGCGTCGCCCACGCCGGGTGGCGCGGCCTCGTCGGCGGTGTGCTGGAAGCGACGGTCGATGCGCTGCGGGTCGCGCCCGGGCAGCTGCTGGCCTGGCTCGGCCCGGCGATTTCGCAAGCGGCTTTCGAGGTCGGTCCCGAGGTGCGTGCCGCATTCGTCGCGCCGCAACCCGGAGCACGCGGTCGCCTTCGTGGCGAACGACGCGGGCCGCTTCCAGGCCGATCTCTACCTGCTGGCGCGGCAGGTGCTCGTGCGCTGCGGCGTCCGCGACGTCCACGGCGGCGGCCACTGCACCGTCGCCGAGTCGAACGATTTCTATTCGTTCCGGCGCGACGGCGGATGCACGGGCCGCATGGCGACGGTCGCGTGGCTGGCGCCCGACCGCAGCTGAGCAGGCCCGTGCTAACCTGACCGTTCACCCGAACGAAGCAACACTGCCTTGGGCACGCTCACACTGATCGTCGTCTTCACCGCGCTTAGCGGCCTCCTGAGCGCGCTGGCCGCGGGCGTGTTCCTCGCGCTCGGCGAGCGACCTCGCGCCGCGGTGCTGCCGCACCTCGTGAGCTTCGCGACGGGCACGCTGCTCGGTGCCGCGTTCCTCGGCTTGATTCCGCACGCGCTCGAAGGTGGCGGTCCCGACTCGCCCCATCGCGTCGGACTCGCACTGCTCGTCGGCATCCTGCTGTTCTTCCTGCTCGAGAAGTTCGTGCTGTGGCGTCACTGCCACGACGATCCGTGCGAAATGCACTCGCCGGATCACGGCGCGCGCGACGCGGCCTCTGCCAACCTGATCCTCGCCGGGCGATACGTTCCACAACCTGCTCGACGGCGTGCTGGTCGCCGCGGCGTTCATGACCAACCCGCACCTCGGCATCGTCACTGCGCTCGCCGTGTTCGCGCACGAGATTCCGCAGGAAGTCGGCGACCTCGCGATCCTGCTGCACGGCGGCTTCTCGCGTGCCCGCGCCATGACGCTCAACCTGGTCTCGAGCCTCACCTCGGTGGTGGGCGGCGTGCTCGCCTATTACGCGCTCGGCACCGCGCTGGACCTGCTGCCGTATGCGCTCGCCATTGCCGCGGCGAGCTTCATCTACGTGGCGGTCGCCGACCTGATCCCGGGCCTGCACCGCCGGGTCGATTTCCGCGCGGGCGTGGAGCAGGTCGTCTTCATCGCGGCGGGCGTGCTGCTGGTGTACTGGTCGCACCAGGGCATGCATTGAGGAAGCGGAGAGCGGAGAGCGGATAGCGGGAGTAGCGGGATCAACGGCAGAACCTAGCGGAGAGTAATAATAAAAACAACGAGTTAGCTTCTTTCTCTCCGCTCATCCGCTCATCCGCTCTCCGCTTTCTCCAGCCCCCTTTTATCTCGTCGCGCGCTGTCCCCACTAAGGAGGCAACGATCTCTCCCACGGGAAGCGCCCTCATGCGCACGGACAAACTGACCAGCAAGTTCCAGGCAGCGCTCGCCGACGCGCAGTCGCTCGCACTGGGCCGCGACCACCAGTTCATCGAGCCGGTGCACCTGCTGCAGGCGATGCTCGACCAGCAGGGCGGGACGATCCGCCCGCTGCTCGACAAGTGCGGCGCGAACGCCAGCGTGCTCCGCTCGCAGCTCCGCGAGGCCATCGACCGCCTGCCCAAGGTCGAGGGCACGGGCGGCGAGGTCCATGTCTCGAACGACCTGAGCCGCCTGCTCAACCTCACCGACAAGGTCGCGCAGAAGCGCGGCGACCAGTACCTCACCAGCGAGCTGTTCCTGCTCGCGGCGCTCGAGGACAAGGGGCCGCTCGCGAACCTGCTGAAGACCGCCGGCGTCGTGAAGGGCGCGGTCGAGCGCGCCGTCGACGAAATCCGCGGCGGCCAGAAGGTCGACGACCCGAACGTCGAGGAGCAGCGGCAGGCGCTGGAGAAATACACGATCGACCTGACCGAGCGTGCCGAGCAGGGCAAGCTCGACCCGGTCATCGGCCGCGACGACGAGATCCGCCGCACGATCCAGGTGCTGCAGCGTCGCACCAAGAACAACCCCGTGCTGATCGGCGAGCCCGGCGTCGGCAAGACCGCGATCGTCGAAGGCCTCGCGCTGCGCATCGTCAACGGCGAAGTGCCCGAGAGCCTGCGCGACAAGCGGATCCTCGCGCTCGACATGGGCGCGCTGATCGCCGGCGCCAAGTTCCGCGGCGAGTTCGAGGAGCGCCTCAAGGCCGTGCTCAACGACCTCGCCAAGCAGGAAGGCAACGTCATCCTGTTCATCGACGAGCTGCACACGATGGTCGGCGCCGGCAAGGCCGAGGGCGCGATGGACGCGGGCAACATGCTGAAGCCGGCGCTCGCGCGCGGCGAGCTGCACTGCGTCGGTGCCACGACGCTCGACGAATATCGCAAGTACGTCGAGAAGGACGCCGCGCTCGAGCGCCGCTTCCAGAAGGTGTTCGTCGGCGAGCCGTCGGTCGAGGACACGATCGCGATCCTGCGCGGCCTGAAGCAGCGCTATGCGAGCCACCACCGGGTGGAGATCACCGACCCGGCGATCGTCGCGGCGGCCACGCTGTCGCACCGCTACATCACCGACCGCCAGTTGCCCGACAAGGCCATCGACCTGATCGACGAGGCCGCATCGCGCATCCGCATGGAAATGGACTCGAAGCCGGAGGAGATGGACCGGCTCGATCGCCGCATCATCCAGCTGAAGATGGAGCGCGAGGCGCTCAAGAAGGAAAAGGACGAGGCCTCGAAGAAGCGCCTCGATGCGATCGACGAGCAACTTGCGGAGCTCGGCAGGGAGTACGCCGACCTCGAGGAAATCTGGAACTCGGAGAAGGCCTCCGCGCAGGGCGTGGCGCAGATCACCAAGGACATCGAGCAGGCCCAGCTCGATTTCGACGCGGCGCGGCGTGCCGGCGACCTCGGCGCGCATGTCCGAACTGCAGTACGGCAGGATTCCGGAGCTCGAGAAGCGGCTGAAGTCGGCGCAGGAAAGCGGAGTCGAAGGCGCCGACGCTCGTGCGCAACAAGGTCACCGAAGAGGAGATCGCCGAGGTCGTCTCCAAGTGGACCGGCATCCCGGTCTCGAAGATGCTCGAAGGCGAGCGTGACAAGCTGCTGCGCATGGAAGAGGCGCTCGCACGACGCGTCGTCGGCCAGGACGAAGCCGTCAAGGCCGTCTCCGATGCGATTCGTCGCTCGCGCGCGGGTCTCTCCGACCCCAACCGGCCGAACGGCTCGTTCCTGTTCCTTGGGCCCACCGGTGTCGGCAAGACCGAGCTCTGCAAGGCGCTCGCCGAATTCCTCTTCGACACGGAAGAGGCGATGGTGCGCATCGACATGTCGGAGTTCATGGAGAAGCACTCCGTCGCGCGACTGATCGGCGCGCCTCCGGGCTACGTCGGTTACGAAGAGGGCGGCTACCTCACGGAAGCGGTGCGCCGCCGTCCGTACTCCGTGATCCTGCTCGACGAGGTCGAGAAGGCACACACGGACGTGTTCAACGTGCTGCTGCAGGTGCTCGACGACGGCCGCCTGACGGACGGGCAGGGCCGCACGGTCGACTTCCGCAACACCGTGGTGATCATGACGTCGAACCTCGGGTCGCAGGTGATCCAGGAGCTGGCGGGCGAGAGCAACTACGCGCAGATGAAGGCGGCGGTCATGGAGATCGTCGGCCAGCACTTCCGGCCGGAGTTCATCAACCGCGTCGACGACGTCGTGGTGTTCCACCCGCTGGCCCGGGAGCACATCCGCGAAATCGTGCAGATCCAGCTCGGCTACCTGCGCAAGCGCCTCGGCGACCGCGACATCGGGTTCGAACTCGACGCGGCGGCGAGCGACCTGCTGGGCGAGGCCGGGTTCGATCCGGTGTACGGCGCGCGGCCGCTCAAGCGCGCGATCCAGCACCAGCTCGAAAACCCCCTGGCGCAGCGGATCCTCCGCGGCGACTTCGGGCCCGGCGACGTCATCCGCGTGACCGTAAAAGAGGGTGCGCTCGCGTTCGAAGGGGGCCGCGCACCGGTATAATCCGCGGCCGGCCCGAATCCCTCACCCGGGCCCTCACCCCGGCCCTCTCCCGCGCGTGCGGGAGAGGGAGAGATCAAGACCATGCCGATC
Organism: uncultured Gammaproteobacteria bacterium; assembly: GCA_963789375.1. GTDB lineage: Bacteria > Pseudomonadota > Gammaproteobacteria > Steroidobacterales > Steroidobacteraceae > RPQJ01. The sequence continues at coordinate 125,609 of CAWBKN010000009.1, forward strand.
TACGAATACCAGTGCCAGAAGTGCCACCATCACCTGGAGGCGCTGCAGAAGCTTTCGGACAAGCCGCTGCGCGAATGCCCGGAGTGCGGCAAGCACACGTTGAAGCGCCTCGTGTCGGCGCCGATGTTCCGCCTGGCCGGCAGCGGCTGGTACGAGACGGACTTCAAGTCGGACAAGGAAAACCGGCGCAACCTGGCGGGCAAGGACGACGGTCCGCCGGCGGCGAGCGCTGCACCGGACCCGACCGCCGCGGCCGACAAGAAGGTCGAGACGAAGGCAGAAACCGCGTCGACGAATAAGAGCGGCGCGGTGAGCAAGTCCGCGACCACGGCCAAGACCACGGCAAGAGCCGTCGCGAAGCCGAAGCCGGCGAAGAAGCCGCCGGCGAAGAAGAGTGCCCGTAAACGCTGACCGCAGGGCGGGTGACACCTGCCGGGGGAGATCGAAGTGGCGTCGCAATCGAACGATGTGGGCAATGGCAAGCGCCACCCGGCCAAGGCGCTGCGCAATTACCTGATCGCGGGCCTGCTGATCTGGATTCCGGTCATGGTGACGGTCTGGGTCATCCGGTTCGTCTCCGGCATCCTCGACCAGTCCATCGTGCTGCTGCCGCCGTCCTGGCGCCCCGAAGCGGTGGTCGGCCAGTACGTGCCGGGCTTCGGCATCGTGCTCGCGCTCCTGGTGCTGTTCCTGACCGGGGTGCTCGTGCAAGCACCTGCTGAGCGCGCAGATCGTCGAGGGCGCCGAGGCGCTGATCCGCAGGATCCCCGTCATCGGGCCCGTCTACGGGGGCGCCAAGACGTTCAGCGAGACCGTGCTGACCGACAAGGGCACGTCGTTCAAGCAGGTCGTCATGGTCGAGTTTCCGCGCAAGGGGGCCTGGAGCATCGGCTTCCTGATGTCGGAGAACTTCGAGGAAGTCCGTACCCGGACCGGCGCCGACATGGTCCAGGTCTTCGTGCCGACCACGCCCAACCCGACGACCGGCTTCCTGATCGCCGTCCACCGCCAGGAAGTCATGTTCATGGACACCACGGTGGACGATGCCTTCAAGATGATCTTCACGCTGGGTGTGATCACGCCGGGGCCGCCGCCGAAACCCGCGGACAACCCCAATCTTGCATCGCAGCAACCCCCTCCGTAACATCCATCGATTCGGCCCGGGCGGGCTCACTGGAAGCCCCCAGCCCTTCATTTGCAACGGATTTTTCCCATGTCCATGCGTACCCATTACTGCGGCGAGGTCAACGAGACCCTCGTCGGATCGACCGTTTCCGTGGCCGGCTGGGTGCACCGCCGGCGTGACCACGGCGGCGTGATCTTCGTCGACCTGCGCGACCGCGAAGGGCTCCTGCAGGTCGTTTTCGACCCGGATGCGGCGGCCGTGTTCGCCGAGGCCGAGCGCGTGCGCAACGAGTGGGTCCTCAAGGTGACCGGCACCGTGCGGCCGCGGCCGGCGGGGACGGCCAACGCCAACCTGGCCTCGGGACAGGTCGAGCTGCTGGCGCGCGCGGTCGAGGTGCTGAACCGCTCCGAGCCGATCCCGTTCCAGCTCGACGAGGAGGTCAAGGAAGAGACGCGGCTCAAGTTCCGCTACATCGACCTGCGGCGCGACGTGATGCAGAAGCGCCTGCGCCAGCGCCACGCGATCACGCGGTCGATGCGCGAGTACCTCGACGGCAACGGCTTCATCGACGTCGAGACGCCGATGCTGACCAAGGCGACGCCGGAAGGCGCGCGCGACTACCTCGTGCCGAGCCGCACGCAACCGGGCAAGTTCTTCGCGCTGCCGCAGTCGCCGCAGATCTTCAAGCAGCTGCTGATGATGTCGGGCTTCGACCGCTACTACCAGATCGTGCGCTGCTTCCGCGACGAAGACCTGCGCGCCGATCGCCAGCCCGAGTTCACCCAGCTCGACGTCGAGACGTCGTTCCTGTCGCGCGACGACATCATGGCCCTCATGGAAGGCCTGGTCCGCAAGCTGTTCACCGACGTGCTGGGCCAGGCGCTGCCCGACCCGTTCCCGCGCATGAGCTACGACGAGGCGATGCGCCGCTACGCGTCCGACAAGCCGGACCTGCGCATTCCGCTGGAGCTCGTGGACGTCGCCGACCTGGTCAAGGACAGCGACTTCAAGGTGTTCTCGGGTCCCGCGGCGGACAGCGAGGGTCGCGTGGCCGCGCTGCGCGTCCCGCAGGGCGGGGAGAAGCTCTCGCGCAAGCAGATCGACGACTACCAGGCGTTCGTCGGCCGCTACGGCGCCAAGGGCCTCGCGTACGTGAAGGTCAACGATGCGGCGAAGGGCCGCGAAGGCCTGCAGTCGCCGATCCTCAAGTTCCTGTCGGACGCCGCGGTGGCGGGCCTCATGGAGCGCACGGGCGCACAGACCGGCGACCTGGTCTTCTTCGGCGCCGACAAGGCGAAGGTCGTCAACGACGCGCTCGGTGCGTTGCGGCTCAAGGTCGGCCAGGACCTCGGGCTGGTGCGCGATGGCTGGGCGCCGCTGTGGGTCGTCGACTTCCCGATGTTCGAATGGGACGCGGACGGCAAGCGCTGGGCCGCCATGCATCACCCGTTCACCGCGCCGATCAACGACGATCCGGCCGCGCTCAAGGCCAGCCCCGGCAAGGCCCTGGCGCGCGCCTACGACATGGTGCTGAACGGCTCCGAGATCGGCGGCGGCTCGGTGCGTATCCATCGCAACGAGATGCAGTCGACGGTGTTCGAGCTGCTCGGCATCGGCGCCGAGGAAGCGCAGAAGAAGTTCGGCTTCCTGCTCGAGGCACTCAAGTTCGGCGCGCCGCCGCACGGCGGCATCGCGTTCGGCCTCGACCGGCTGGCGATGCTGATGGCCGGCGCCGACTCGATCCGTGACGTCATCGCGTTCCCGAAGACGCAGACCGCCACCTGCCCGCTGACCGACGCCCCGACCGAGGTGTCGGAGCAGCAACTGCGCGACCTGCACATTCGCGTCAAGCTGCCCGTCAAGGAGTGATGGCGGAAGCGCGCGAGCCGGTCATCCTCGTTCACGGCCTGTGGATGAACGGGCTGGAATTCGGCGTGCTGCGGCATCGCCTGCAGGCGCAGCATGGCTATGACGTGCACGTGTTCTCGTACCCGTCGATGAACGGCGACGCAGCGGAAATCGCGGCCGAGCTCGCGGAATTCGTCGACCGCCAGGGCCGCTCGAGCGAGCGTGTGCACCTGGTCGGCCACAGCCTGGGCGGTGCCATCGTCTACAAGGCGCTGGTCGAGCACAGCATCCGGGATCGCCCGGGCAACGCCGTGCTGCTGGGCTCGCCGCTCGGCGGCAGTCGCGCCGCCCAGGGTGTCGCGCGATTTGCCGCGCTGCGGCCGTTGCTCGGTCCGCACATCCTGCGCGAACTCGCCGAACCCTGCGGCCGCTGCTGGGGCGACGGTCACGCTCGGGCGCTCGGTGCCATTGCCGGCACCCGGCGCGTCGGTACCGGGCAGTTCTTTGCGCACTTCGACGACGAGAACGACGGCACCGTCGCGGTCAGTGAGACGGTGATCCCCGGCCTGAACGATCACATCGTCCTGCCGCACAGCCATGTCGGGATGCTGTTCGCGAACGACGTCGCTGCGCAGGTGGGGCATTTCCTGCGCCATGGGCGCTTTGCTCCGGGCGAGAAGACGACACAGGGCGGACGGTAGGTGAGGGCGCCCGTTCCGGGTCTTTTCCGGGCGAGCGGAAAGGCAGACACGCTCGCCCGGAAAAGACCCGGAACGAACGCCTGACCGACCGCGCCTGAGCGACTTCCCGTCAAAGCCCGGGAACTCGCACGGCGCAAGCAACGTCGACGAGGCCACATCGGTGGAGAGGAGATTCAAAGACCGTTCGCCGGAATGCAGGCCAACCCGGCCCTGACCGCGGCCCTACTGCGGCGGGTCAATTGTCGATGCAAAGCCCGGATCAGTTTTCGGCGCAAATCAACAGTCAGCCGCCCGGCGCGAAGTTGAGCGGCGCCGTCGGGCCGAGCGGCAGACCCGTGAAGTACCACACGACCAGCAGCGCGGTCCACGCGAGGCCGAGCGCGAGCGAGTACGGCACCATGAGCGAGATCAGCGTTCCCAGGCCGGCGGCGGGCCGGTACCGCTGCAGCACGGCGAGCACGATGAGCATGTAGGAATTGAGCGGCGTGACGATGTTCACCACGGAGTCGCCGATGCGGTAGGCGGCCGTCGTGAGTTCGGGGCTCATGCCGACGATCATGAACATCGGCACGAAGATCGGCGCGAGCACGCCGAACTTCGACAGCATGCCGCTCATCGCGAAGTCGCCGAGCACGACGACCAGGACGAACAGCACGATCAGCAGCGGGATCGGCAGCGCCGCGTCGAAGAGCAGCGAGCCGCCCGCGTAGGCGAGCATGCGGTCCATCTGCGAGTACGCGAAGTAGTTCACGAACTGCGCGAGGAAGAAGAGGATCACGAGCACCGGCACGATCGAGCGGATGCCGTGGTTCAGCGCCGCGACGAAGTCCGCCTGGGTCCGGAGCGTGCCGGTCATCCGGCCGTAGACCATGCCGGGCAGCAGGAACGACAGCAGGATCATCGGCACGATGACCTGCGACCAGCGCGGCCCCGGCGCTTCGACGAGCCGCCCTGGGGCTGCGCCCGCGACGACCGAGAGCGGTTCGCGCGCGAGCACCGCGGCCCCTTCTGCTGCCGGCGTGCCCGCAGGAGCGACCTCGACCGGTTGCTGCACGAGCACCCGTCCGTTTGCGAGCGTCGGCTGCCCCGGGCCGTGCAGCGGCGAGCCCGGCGCCCAGATCAGCGCCGCGAACACGGCGAGCACTGCCGCCATCGTCGCCAGCGACCACCTGAGCGCGCGACGTTCGGCGGGCGCGAGCGTCATGTCTGCGAGTTCGCCGTCACCGCCCGCCTGCGCGTCGCCCGGGCGCAACCGTACGAGGCGCGGCTCGACGACGCGGTCTGTCACCCACCAGCCGACGGCGGTCACGACGAAGGCCGAGACGAGCTTGAAATAGAAGTTGTGCAGGATCGTCACCGAATAAGACGGGTCGATGACGTGTGCAGCCTCCTGCGCGAATCCCGTGAGGACGCCGTCCCCGCCCGTCGGGAACAGGCCGGCGCCGAAGCCGCCCGCCACGCCGCAGAAGGCCGCCGCGAGCCCAGCGACGGGATGCCTTCCCGCTGCGAGGTACAGCGCCGCGGCGAGTGGCGGCAGGATCACGTAGCCCGCGTCGCTCGCGACCGAGCTGTTCGCGCCCAGGAACACGATCACGGGCGTGAGCAGGCGCGCGGGCGTCACGAACGCGAGCTGACGCATCAATGCAGAGAAGAAGCCGAACTTCTCGGCCAGGCCGATGCCGAGCATCGACACGAACACCAGCGGCAACGCCGGCATCGTCGCGAAGTTGCGCAGCATCGAGGAGAACATGAAGTAGAGCCCCTCGGCGGTGAGGAGGCTCCGGGGCTCGATCGCCGCACCGGCCGCGACGAGCGTGACGCTCACGCCCTCGGGTCCCGTCACCGCGACCGGCTTGAGCGGCTGCACGCTCCAGCCGACCGCTGCGCCGAGCGCGGAGCCGAGCACCACGAAGAAGGCGAGCCAGCAGAACAGGATCGGCGGCTCGGGCAGCTTGTTGCCGAGCCGCTCGATCCGGTCGAGCAGCGACGCGCGGGAGCGATCGGACATCGGGGTGTTATCTGGTGATCGTTGGCCCAAGCAGAACCGATTCGTGGCGACGAGGGGCCCGGATTCACGGGCCGAACACGTGGCCCGCAGCCACGCCAATCGTCCGGAATCCGGTGTCACTTCGAGAAACTCGAAGTCTTCGTCTGTTTATGTCTGCTTTTTCGAACTTCAAAAGACCGGATGATCCGCACCGCCGCTCCACAGACAGGAAACGATCGTGTTCTACGCACTCAGCTGGTCCGTGATGTTCATCCTTCTCGCGCTCTGGTCGCTCGCAGCCTGGGCGTTCCACTCGATCGCGGCATGGACGGTCTCGAATGCGGGCGTGCTGGCGGGAGGTTCAGGGGCGATCGAGGGCTTGCGTGCGCCGGATTGGCTCGCGCCCTGGATTCCACCCGAGCTCGCTCTCGCGTTCACTTCAATGCTGTCCGCTGCAAGCCCGGCCATTGAAGCCGCTCTCAACCAGGCACCCGCCCTGGCGGGCGGGCTGTCGGTGGCGGTCTGGGCGGTCTGGGGAGTCGGTAGCGCACTGATCGTCATCCTGGGCCTGGTATGCAGCCGCTTGATCGCGGTACTGCGCCGCCGCACGTCGACGCGCTCATTCAAGGACCTCCAGTGGACACCCTGATCCCCTTCTTTGCGGCCGATTTCCTGGGTACGCCCGCCTGGGTATCGTCTGGCGTGCTGGTGTCGCTGTGGAAGACGCGCGGGCAGCCCGCTGTCGCTGATCCCACATGACGGCGACTTAGGCGCTACGGCGCGCCACCGGCGGCGCCCGCCTCGATCTCCTCGAGCAGCGGATGCACGTGGCGGCCGGCCGGGCGGATCAGGTACAGCAGCTCGCTCAGCTCCGGCACGCGACCGACGCGTTGCAGCCCGAACTGCGTGGCCACGTCGGACTCGATCACGGTCGGCACGCAGGCGATGCCGAAGCCGCGCTGTGCGAAAACCTTTATCAACGCACTGTCGTCGCAGCGCGCGACGATGCGCGGCGTGAGTCCGCGCTCGGCGAGCCAGGCATCTATCGCAATGCTGAGCGGCGATTCGGCGGACCCGGCGATCAGCGGTGCGCCGTCGAGGCAGGCGGGAAAGTCCCCGCGCAGCGCCTTGCGCACGTGCGGCGCCGCGACGAGGCTCAGGCCCGACTTCAGCAGCAGCCGCCCGCGCATCGAGCGCGCCAGTGACGGCGGCACGGGCTGGTCCGCCAGCACCGCGTCGAGCTGATGCGCAGCAAGCCGTCCGAGCAGCCCGGCGACAGTCCCTTCGACGCAGTCGAGCTCGATGCGGTCGCGGTGGCGCTCGAGCAGCGGCGCCAGCACGCGCGCGGTCAGCAGCTTCGGCACGCTGTCGGTGACGCCGACGCGCAGCCCCAGGCGGCGCGGCGCGGCACGGCCGGACATCACGCGGCGCAGTTCCGTGCCGAGGGCGAAGATCGACTCCGCGTAGTCGCGCGCCACCTCACCGTCCGGCGTCAGCACCAGGCGCCGGCCGGCCCGCTCCAGCAGTGTCCGGCCGAGCGATTGCTCCAACTCGCGCACCTGCGAGCTCAACGTCTGCGGGGCGAGGTGCAGGCGGCGCGCGGCGCCCGTCAGCGAGCCCTCGCGCGCAACCTCGTGGAAGTAGTGCAGGTGCTTGAGATTGATGCGTCCAGGGGGTCGGTGCGTTCATCAGGTTTTCTCGAAGACTGGCGCACAAATATTCTCATTTATTCTGGTTCTTGTCGCCCGTAGGATCGACCGGCAACTCAACGGAGGAACCGCCATGAAGATCGACGTCCAGGCCCGCCGCTTTACGCTCACCGAGTCGCTGCGCCATGCGGTCCATCGCGAGATCGCTCGCCTGGCCCACGCGGTCGGCGCCGGCATCACCCGGGTGTCCGTGCGCCTGTTCGACGTGAACGGCCTCCGCGGGGGGCCGGACAAGGGCTGTCTGGTGCACGCCAAGTTCACCGATGGCACCTCGATCGTCGGCAGCGACGTGGACGCCGACCTGTACCGCTCGGTACCGGCCGCGTTCGAGAAGGTGCTGCGCAGCCGGCGCATGAACCGCGCGCGCCGTCATACGCTGCGACGGCACGACCGGCGGGCGCAGCTGAACCCCGCCTGAGGGGCGCAGACCGTGCCGGCGGAACCTGCGCCGGAACTGCTGGTGGGCGGCAGTCGAACTCCAGACATACGCCCAGAGCTTCGCCCGAATGTGGGACCTGTCTGTGTCCGGTCGATGGTCTGCTGCTGGCCGGTCGTACGCGCAGGAACGACCCGAAGCGGAAGTTGTCGGCTCACCAACGCAAGAAGCCCGGCACATGGCCGGGCTCCCTGGTAAGACTGCAGCAGCTTGGATTTGCTCAGCGTTAAATCACCACACTCGACGAAATGAATTCCTTCATTTCCAATCTTTGGTTTAGGGCAAACCAAGGTACCAGTGAGGCCCGAATTTCTTCAGCGCCCTTGGATCTCTTTCCAGGTTCAGAGAAAAATACGGCGTCTTTCTCATAAAGCGCCAATATTCCCTCAATATCACCGGCATTAGCGGCTTCTGTCCATCTGTCGAGCAGCTCATTGGAGGTTGCATCGAGATCATCCAGCCATTGACCAATACATGGCTGCCATCGAGACCGAATACGCCAAGCACACGGCGGCGGCTAGAAGGCGCGTGTATGCCATTGCTGCTGGGTGACGGCTGCCGAAAGCCCACCACGTAATGCCTGCCACAACGAGGTACAGGAAAACGTAATTGCCGAAGATGCGGCCCACCGAAATTGCCGGGAAAATGAACAGCAGGATGATGCCCGCAAGAGCAAGCAAGGCGTAGGTGAGAATCGTCAGCCGCTTCACACCGTCCATAATTTGGCGAGTCCGCCAGTCTCCTGAGAGATACGGGCCTGATCCGCATGTGGCGTTCGCACGCTCATTCTGAAATCCGCCAGCGCGACCTGCAACCGTGTCTGCAGTCGGGGTCTGCACCAAGTACGAATTGTTGGATCCAGACCAAGCGCGTATCCAACGAGTAGAGGGGCGTTTCAATTCCCTGGAGAGCCGTTGTGTTGCGAACGAGAAGCGTCGCATCGGTGCTCTTTGTGACAGCTGTCGTCACCCTGTGGGTGGCGGCCGCGGTGGCCGGACCACCGATTCCTCAATCGCTGTTTTGCCGGATATTCTTCGACACAGGTAATGACGTTGCGTCAGGTCCCCTGCAAATGTGGGCGGCAGGCAACAGCGGACACGCTGTGATGCTGGCCGAGGGACAGACGATCCACGTCCTGCAGCTCGGGGACGTGATGTACACGTGGGACGAGCGGCGGCTCGACGGCACTAAGCAAGAACTCGGCGATGGGCTGGTTTCGTACGGCCTGATTCGACAGATCGAGCGCGTCCGAAGCCTGGGCAGGTGGGTCAAGGACGTTGAGGTCGAGGGGACCAGGTACGACGTGTATTTCTATTCCGGGACGGCCCACGACGGCGGCGGTCGACAGTACTACGAAGAAGTATCGGCATCCTTCGATTCCCGCACGGGCGCGCCAAGGACCTGGGTGAGCACCATACAGGGGGGCACTGCTGGCGACTCCAGCACGATGACCATGTATTTCCGCGACGTCGAAGTGAATGCGCGCATGCCCATCGATATCTTCAAGTTACCCAGCGAGATCCAGTTTGTGCCGAGAGAGTGACAGCAGGAGCTTTGTTGCGGACGGCTGCTCCTGGCCGCCGACCTACCCACTGGCGCGCGAGTGGTGAGCTGGCCCCGGCTGGCCCCTGACCTCTGACCCCTATTTCCCCGGCGTCCAGCCGCCGCCCAGCGCGCGGTACAGATCGACGTAGCCGACCACGCGCGTGAGGCGCGACTTGGAGAGGTCGATCTCCGACGCGAACAGCTGCCGCTCGGCATCGAGCACCTCCAGGTAGCTCACCACGCCGGCCTTGTAGCGTTGCTTCTGCAGATCGAGCAGGCGCAGCGCCGCGTCACGGCGGATGATCGTTTCGGAGATGACCCCGCGCGTCTTGTCGGTGACGACGAGTGCGTCGGCCGTCTCGCGATACGCCTGCAGCACGCCACGGCGATACGCCAGCTCCGACTGCTTGAGCTGCGCCTTCGACACCTCGACGGTGCCGGTGCCGTAACCCGACTGGTAGATCGGCATGTTGACGAACGGTCCGATCGAGAACAGGTCCTGCGCGGGATCCTTGCCGTTGAGCAGGTTCCCGAGCTCGGGGCTGATCACGCCGAAGAACGAGGTGAGGCCGAGCGACAGGTACGGGAACCGGCTGGCTTCGGCGACGCCGACGTTGGCCGTGGCCGCGTGCAGCTCGTTCTCGAGCTGCCGCAAGTCGGGCCGACGGGCGAGCAGCTGCGCGGGCAGGCCGACCGGGATGTCATCGGGAATCGCGAAGGCGCTCGCCTGGCTGGTGCGGACGACCGGGGCCGGCTCGCTGCCGAGCAGCAGGTGCAGCAGGTTTTCCGTCTGCACGCTCGTGAGTTCCGCCTGTGGCAACTGCGCGCGCGTGGCGGCCAGCTGCGACAGCGCCTGCATTTCTTCGGCTGCGGAAGCGACGCCATTGCGCTTCAGCGAACGCACGAGCTTCAGCGACGCCTCCTGGCTCTCGATGGTGCGCTTGATGATCGCGATTTCCTCGTCGATCTCGCGCAGCCGGAACCACGTCGTCGCGACGTCCGCGACGAGGGCGTTGATCACGCCGCGCTGGATGTCTTCGGTCGCCAGCAACTGCGCGCGCGCCGCTTCATTGGCGCGCCGCAGGCGCCCGAACAGGTCGATTTCCCAGTTGAGCGTGAGGCCGAGCGAATAACTGCTGTCGTCCGGGGTGCCGGGCGAGGGCGTCGTGTTGCCGCCGAGGCTCACGTTCGGGCCGAGATAGCTGCGGGCCACGCGGGCGCGACCCCGGAATTCCTCGACTCGCGCTGCCGCGATCTTCAGGTCGAGATTGTTCGCAAGTGCGGTTTCGAGCACCTGCTGCAGTTCGGGATCGTTGAACACCTCGGCCCAGTGCTGGTCCGCGAACGAGGTCGCCTCCTGCGGCGAGAGCACGCCGCGGTATTCGGCCGGCGCCGGCAACTGCGGCCGCTCGTAGTCCGGGCCGATCGCGCAACCACCGAGGGCGAGGGCCACGGCCACCAGCGAGAACACGGGCCGGGCAACTCATGCGGAAGCCGCTCCGGTCGCGGTCGTGGCGGGTGGGGCTGCGGGCGGTGCGTCGCCGCCGAACCGCTCCGACAAGCCCTGGATGAGCACGTAGAAGGCAGGCACCGCGAGTGTGGTGAGGACCGTCGCGAAGATCATGCCGCCGAACACCGTGATGCCGACGGAAACCTTCGAGGCCGCGCCCGCGCCGCTGGCGAGGACCAGCGGCACCACGCCGAGGATGAACGCGAACGACGTCATCAGGATCGGCCGCAGGCGCAGTCGCGCCGCATCGAGCGCCGCCTCGAAGATCGGCATGCCCCCCTCGCGGTTCATCTTGGCGAACTCGACGATGAGGATCGCATTCTTCGCCGACAGGCCCACCAGCGTCACCAGCCCGATCTGGCCGTAGACGTTGAACGGGATGCCGATCAGCTTCAGCGCGAACAGCGCGCCCATCAGGCCGAAGGGCGTGGCGAGCAGCACGGCGAACGGCACGGCCCAGCTTTCGTACAGTGCAGCGAGGAACAGGAAGACGACGACGATCGACAGGCCAAGCACGATCGTCGAGGAGTTGCCCGCCTCGATCTCCTGCTTGCTCTGTCCCGACCACTCGATGCCATAGCCGTCGGGCAAGGTCGCGGCGGCGACTTCCTCGATCGCGCGGATGGCATCGCCGGAACTCGCGCCCGGGGCCGGCGTGCCGCTGAACGCGGCCGTGCGATACAGGTTGTAGCGCTGCATGAAGCGCGCGCCGGATCCCCGCTGCCAGGTCGTCAGCGTGTCGAGCGGCACCATGCCGCCGTCCTTGTTGCGCACGAACAGCCGCGCGATGTCGGTGACCTCCTGGCGGAAATCCGACTCGGCCTGCATCGTCACCTTGTAGTTGCGGCCGAAGCGGCTGAAATCGTTCACCTGGTACCCGCCGAGGAACGTCTGCAGCGTGGCAAAGACGTCGCTCACCGGCACGCCGAGCTTCTTCGCCTTTTCGCGATCGACGAACAGCTGGAAGTTCGGCGTGCTGGCGCTGAACGTGGTGCTGATGCGGCCGATCTCCGGGCGCTGCTGTGCGGCAGCGATGAAATCCTGCGCGACCTGCGCCAGTTCCTGCGGCGGCTGGCTCGACTTCGCCTGCAGCATCAGCGAGAAGCCCGACACCGAGCCGAAGCCGGGCAGGGCCGGCGGATTGAACGGCATCAGCACCGCTTCGGGTATGCCCTGGCCGAGCGCGTAGA
>CAWBKN010000010.1:0-154297 GCA_963789375.1 uncultured Gammaproteobacteria bacterium
GCCCTTAGCAGGCAAGTTGGAGCCTGCCTTGACCGTGCGACGGGCCGAGACCGGGCCAGCCTGCAATCCCGTCGTCGAACGACAGGCGCATGACCAGGAACCACGGGGCGTGCCTGTCGGCGCAATTACAGCCGTTTGCAAGTAACATCCGCAACGTACGACCGGTCTGCCTGCAGCCCCAGCCTCGGCAGGCCCCGATGAATAACAAGTCCGTCAGCAGCAATCGGTTAACTCACATGCAGCGATTCCTCGACGTCGTTGAACGAGTCGGCAACAAGGTGCCTCACCCGTCGATAATCTTCCTGATCCTGATCGTCGGGATCGTCGTCCTGTCGCACGTGTTCTTCCTGCTCGGCACGTCGGTCAACTACCAGGTAGTCGACCCGCTCACGCACGAGATTCTCGACGCAACGACTGCCGTACGCAGCCTGATCACCATCGAAGGCCGGCGTTTCATGCTGACATCGGTGATTCCCAATTTCCTGGGATTCACGGCCGTCGGCATGGTCATTGTCGCCATGGTCGGCGTTGGACTCGCCGAAGAAACGGGGCTCATCCGGGCGCTGATCAGGAAGCTGGTGATCGTTTCCCCGCCCGCCACACTGACCTACATCCTGGTGTTCGCGGGAATCCTGTCCAGCATCGCCGCCGATGCGGGCTACCTGGTGCTTATCCCGCTCGCGGCGGTCGCCTACCAGAGCGTGGGCCGGCATCCCGTGGCCGGGCTCGCCGCGGCCTTCGCCGCCGTCGGCGGTGCATTCGGCGTGAACATGCTGATCAAGCCCGTCGACGGCGTCCTGACGGAAATCACGAACGACGCGATCCATCTCGTCAACCCGACGCTGTCCATCGACCTTGCCGCCAATCTCTTTTTCTCGATCGCCTCCGTCGTGGTCCTGACGCTGGTCATCGCGCTCGTCAGCGACCGTTTCGTCGAGCCCCGGCTCGGCGCGTGGCAGGGACCCAAGATGACCGATGGCGACAACGAGATCTCCGCGCAGGAGCAGCGCGGCCTGAAATTTGCGCTCGTCGGATTCATGGCCGTGGTGCTGGTATTCACGCTGCTCACCGCGCCGGTCGGTGCATCGCTGCGCGATCCGCTCACCGGCGCCATCATCGGCGACACGCCTTTCATGAACAGCCTGATCGTCATCGTGACCTCGCTGTTCTTCGGCGCGGGGCTCGGCTACGGGATCGGCGCAGGCACCATCACGTGCACGAATGACGTGGTGAAGGCGATCGTGAAGACAATCGGCTTGCTATCGGAGCTGATCTTTCTGCTGCTGATCATCAGCCAGTTCGTCGCGTACTTCAGTTACACGAATCTGGCGACCGTTGCGGCCGTGGAGATGGGAGACCTGCTCCAGTATGCCAACCTCGGTGCGAGCACGTTGCTCGCGGCCTTCGTCGTGGTCGTCTTCCTGGTCGGCATCCTGATGCCGCAGATCATCCCGAAGTGGGCGCTGTTCGCGCCGGTGTTCGTGCCGCTGTTCATGCGTCTCGGCATCGAGCCGGACGCCGTGCTGGCCGCGTATCGCGTCGGTGACTCGCCGTCGAACGTCATCAATCCCTTGATGCCCTATTTCGCCCTGATCGTGACGTTCGTGCGGCGCTACGACCCGACCGCAGGCGTCGGCACCGTGATCGCGCTCATGCTGCCGTATGCCGTGGCACTGCTCGCCGTGTGGACCGCGCTGCTTCTCGCCTGGCACGCGTTCGGCATTCCATTCGGGCCCGGCTGATGACCGCCGCGCCGCAGCCCGCCGGCAATACCGGCGTCGATGTCGACCAGTTGCTCGAGTTCATGTTCCGGCTCGGGCAGGCCTATCTTGCATCTGGTGAACAGACGCCGCAGGTCGAGTTGACCCTGCGCCGGATCGCAACGGCGTACGGCATGCGGCGTGCGCGCGTCGTAGCGTTTCCAACCGCGATTTTCATTTCCATCCACGACGGCGCCAGCGAGCGCGTCACGCTGTCGGAGGGCGCGACCCAGACGCTACGCCTCGACCAGATCGGGGACGTCTTCGCGCTGGGCGGCGCAGCCCTGCGGGCGGAGATTCGCCCCGGCGAAGGCCTGGAGCGCCTGTCCGGCATCCTGCGTCGGTCGGGCCGTTTCGGGCGCACTGGAATCGTGGTCGGCAACGCGGTGCTTTCGCTGGGACTTGCACTCCTGTTGACGGCATCGCCCACGAACCTGGCCGCCGCGATCCTGCTGGGCGCTCTGGTCGGCGGGATCAAGACATTCAAGAGCGACCAGGCGGTGCTCAGCGTCCCGACGCCGGTCATCGCCGCCACCCTGGTGGCAGGGCTGGTCTTCCTCGGCATTCGTTACGGGCTTCCGCTGAATCCCGGATATCTGCTGGTGCCGCCACTGGTCACGTTCCTGCCCGGCGCAATGCTCACCTTCGGCATGGTCGAGCTCGCCTACGGCGATCTCGTGAGCGGCTCGAGTCGCCTGATCGGTGGGCTGGTCCAGCTCGTCCTGCTTGCGGTCGGGCTTGCGGCGGGGGCGATGCTGGTCGGCCTTGTTCCCGCAGATCTGTCGGGCTCGCCACGAGAAGTGGTCGTCCAGCCCTGGTTGCCATGGGTGGGTGTCGTGGTGTTCGCTATCGGCGCGGCAATTCATTTCTCTGCGCCACGCAATGCGGTGGGCTGGCTGTTGCTGGTGGTGCTTTCAGCGTTTGCCGCGCAGCGAGCGGCGGCGTCCGTGTTCGGTGTCCATCCAAGCGGCTTCTTCGGCGCCCTCGTGGCGACGCCGCTCGCCTACCTGATACAGCTACGTTTCAAAGGCCCTCCGGCTGCCGTGACCTTCCTGCCGAGCTTCTGGATGCTGGTTCCAGGATCGCTGGGCCTGCTCAGCGTCACGCGCATGTTCGGGGACCGCGAGAGCGGCGTGGACGAACTGGTCCTGGTGATTTTCTCGGTGGTGTCGATTGCGCTCGGCACGCTGGTCGGCGCGTCGATGTACCGATGGCTGACGGAACGCTACGGCTGGTGGCAGCTGCAACTGGGCCGCGCCGGCAAGTACTTCCGCCGCGGCGACAAGCGTCGGCACGGCTCCGCGCCGAAGGATCACTGATACGGGGCGAACGCCTGGGCCACCTTGCCCGCGCCCTTGCGATCGCGCATGACCAGGCTCAGCAGCAGCCGCGCCTTCAGCCCGGAGAGGTATCCGGCCGGGACGAGCCCGCGCTTGATCAGGTCGATCTCGGCGCCGGGGTAGCCGTAGGTCTTCGTGAATACGGGGCCGGTCATCGCCCGCGATGCAAGCACGACCGGCATCTTCCCGGCCAGCTCGCCCAGGATGGGCGCCACTTCGGCCAGCACGTGCCCGGCGCCCATTCCTTCGATCACGGCGCCCGCGAAGCCCAGGTCCGGCAGCGCCCTGAGCAGACGCCCGTCGTCACCCATCGACATCTTGATCAGCGCCACCGGCGCCGGCGGCCCATCCTTGGCCGCAAGGCACGGCGTTCGCGCCACTCGCGCGTAGATGTGAGCCTTGCGCTCGATCATCGTCCCAAGCGGCCCGACCAACGGCGAAAGGAAGGCCGACGGCAGGGCCGTGTGGGACTTCTGCACGAACCGCGCCGCATGGATGTCGTAGTTGAGAATTGCCAACGTCCCCAGGCCTGCTGTCTCCTGGGACGCCGCGGCTATCGCCGCGGACAGCAGGTTGGCCGGGCCGTCGGCACCCGGAGCATCGGCACCCCGCATGGCGCCGGTCACGATCACGGGCCTGTCCGAATCCACCAGCAGATCCAGCAGGAATGCCGATTCTTCGATGGTATCGGTGCCCTGTATCACGACTGCTCCGTCGAAGCCTTCGACAAACGCCTGCTCGACCGTCGCGGCGACGTCGACCAGGTTCGCGGTCGTCAGCGACGGACTCGGCAGCCGGAAAGGCGAGCGGGCGTCGATGTCGCCCACCTCGCCGAGCTCCGGCACCGACGCCACCAGCTCGGCGGCGCCGAGCTTGGGGGCGATGCCGCCTTCGGCGCTCGGCACCATCGTGATGGTGCCGCCGAGCGACAGGAACAGCAGGCGCGGCTTCCGTGTTGCCATGGTCGTCCTCTCCCTCAGTCCTCTTCGCGGGTCGGCTTCGGCAGCGGCGGATTCGAGGGAACCTCGCCGGGCTTGTGGTTCGGCAGCCGCGAGGCCGGGAAAATGGCCAGCAGCGACAGCAACGACATGATCAGGAGACCGATCTTCAGTGCGCGCAGCCGCGCATCGGAATTGATCTGCATCGCCTGCTCGACCTCCGCAGGTGTCGCGTTGGTCGTTTCGAGGAACCCAGCCAGGCGGTCGTTGCTGACGAAATTGATGTTGTTGTCGAGATCGACCTGGCTGCGCAGTTCCTCCTTGAGCTCCGGGTGCGACGCCAGCGAGGTCAGGATGGAGGCGCTGAGCAGGCCGACCAGCAGGGCGCCGGACACGGCCGTGCCGACCGCGGCCGCCAGGTTGTTGGCCGTGCCACGCAGAGCACCGACATCCCCAGCAAGCTCCTTCGGCGAAGCCGTGACCAGCACGTTGAACAACAGCGTCACCAGCGAACCCTGGCCGATGCCGAACAGGATGAGGCCGAACATGACCGGGACCGCGCTCCAGTCGTTTTTCACGACGAATGCGAGCCACAGCAGCGCTACCGTGCACAGCCCGAAACCCCACATGCCGATCTGCCGCGACGTCAACTTGCCGTAGGCGCGGATGATCAGCATCGCGGAGAAGAACACCGTCAGGTTGAACGGCAGCATGGCGACGGCCGTCTCGAGCGGAGTCCGGCCCTGGATGATCTGGATGTACAGCGGCACCGAGAAGTTCAGCGCGCCTTCCAGCGCAACCACGGCAAACATCGCGTAGACCGCGGCGCGCTCCGAGGGGTTGCGGATCACCTCGAGCGCGAGCAACGGAGTCTGGCCGCTGGCGGCGCGACGACGTGTCCAGACGAAGAAGGCCTGCAGCAGCACGATTCCGATCACGATCATGAATGGCGCCGGTGACATGCCCAAGATGTCGAACGGGGCTGCCGGGCGGGCGAAACCCAGCCCCCAGCGGTTCAGGTTGTTGAAGCCGAAGCTGATCATGCTGATCGAGGAGGCGGTCAGCAGCACGCCGAACAGGTCGATCTTGACCTCGGGACGCGGGGTGGTCGGCTTGAGCTTGAAGCTCAGCATCAGCACGATCGCGGCCAGCACGATCAGGATGCCGAACGAGGGGCGCCAGCCGATGCTGGAGCCCAGGATGCCGCCGATCAGGAAAGCCAGCACACCGGCACCGGCACGCGCCGATCCGAGCGCGCCGAGCGCCGTTGCCTGCTGCGTGCCGTGATACTCGTTCGCGATCAGCGCGACCAGCGACGGAACCAGCGCGGCGCCCGCGATGCCGGACAGCAACTGCGCCGTCAGCATGATGGTCGCGTTCGGGCTGAACGTCATCAGCACCTGCGCGACACCGAACAGCGCGACGACCGTGCGGAACACCGGCACGGCGCCGAAGCGCTGGTTCAGCTTGGCGCCGAGCATCACCAGGCCCGCGACCGCCAGCGAATACATCACGATGCCAGTCGCGACCGTGGTCGGCGGCACGTTGAAGCTGTTGACCATGCCGCTCAACGCGACCGGCAGGGACGCGACGTTGAACGACATCAACGCCTGGCCCAGCGCGATGGCGACCATCGGCAGCCAGGATTCTTTCACTTGGTTCGGGATTGCCGCCGCTGTTGCCATGTCTGAAGACTCCCGTGAATATCGGTCTGGTTCTATTGTGGTTGGGATGCGAAAAGATTCAAGCCGAGATGCTCGGACAGGTACTTCGTGACGCGCTGCGCGCGCACGCTGTTGCCGGCCTCGTCGAGCGGTGGGGAAAACACCCCGAGTCCGCCTTTGCCGGGCGAAATCGTCACGATGCCGCCGCCGACGCCGCTCTTGCCGGGCAGGCCGACCTCGAACAGCCAGTCACCCGAGCGCTCGTACAAACCTGCCGTCGCCATCACCGCCAGCAGGCGCTTGGCGACTTCAGCGCTGACAACGCGCTCCTTGGTGAGCGGATTGACCCCGCCGTCGGCGAGCGTCGCGCCCATCACCGCGAGGTCGGTCGCGCTGACGAGCAGCGAGCATTGCTTGGTATAGACGTCGGTCGCCTGCAGCGAGTCGAAATACATGCGCTCGTAGCCTTCAAGCAGCCTGGCGATGCCGCGGTTGCGCTGGTTGGTGGCCGCCTCGGACTCATAGATTTCATCGTCCATCGCCAGGTCGCGGCCGGCGAAGCGCGATAGGCCCTCGCGGATGAAGCGCCACTTGGCGTCCGCGGTGTCGCCGGGCGCGAGACTCGTGGTCGCGATCGCGCCCGCGTTAACCATCGGATTCATGGTGCGATCGGCATTGAGCTCGATGGCCATCACGGAGTTGAACGGCAGGCCCGTCGCGTTGGCGCCGACCTTTGCGCGCGCCTCTTCCGTCCCGATAGCTTCGCTGATGAGCGCAAAGACGAACGGCTTGGAAACGCTCTGGATCGAGAATTCGTGCCTGGAATCGCCGATTTCGAACGAGCGGCCATCGACGCCGACGATGCAGATGCCGAACAGTTCGCGCGGCACCTTCGCGAGCGCCGGGATGTAGTCGGCGACCTTGCCTTCGTCGAGTCCCTTGTAACGCTGGTACGCGGCTTTCACCAGCGCCTCCACCTGCGGCGGCGCCGCCAGATGCCCGGTTGAAATCAGGAATGGCTGGTCGTCGTCAGGCGGGAGCGGGGTGTACACGTCGACCTCCGGTCAGAATGCGTGTCGCAGGCGGGCGTAGAGCAGCTGCGAACTGGTCTTCGTCCGGGTTGTTGCCCGGATCGAAGACCATCTGGAAGCCGGCGCTGAACTGCGTGAATCGGCTCAGCTGTATGCGCTGGAAAACCTCGACGACCTTCTCGTCGCGGGACGCGCTCGAGCGAGGCTCCGCGAACGACGCTGCCAGTCCGCTCATGTTGCTCGGGCTGCCGAACAGGCCGCCGTAGCCCATCCCTGCCTGCCAGAGGTTGCGAATGTTCGTCGTTTCGCCGCCCGCATGCGCGTAGCGACCCCAGACCTGCAAGCGATTGCTCAGCTGCTGGCCGGCGACCAGCGTCACGCCATCGTCCGACGGGCTGGCGAAGCCGTTCTGCGTGCGCGAATCGATGCGCCACACCATCACCGAGTAGCGGCCGGCTCCCATGCCCTCGATCTGCGGAGTCCAGCCCGCCTCGGCGCTGTAGAAGAAGTCGCCGTCGCTGACCGAACTCAAGCCCGACTGGGTGGTCGTTGCGTAGCCGTTCGCGATGCCGCCGGTCACGTAGAAGCGGTCGCCGGGACGGTAGGAAACGCCGATCGTCGGTCCGTGACCGGGGAACGGCACCGTCGGGTTGGCGGAGAAGCTGCGGTTCGCGAACTGCGCATTCACGTTCTGCATCGGCTGCTGGCCGACGAAATCGCTCGTGTCGGCGCGCCCGACGAGCACCCGCAGCTTGCCGTCGTAGAAGCGCTGCAGCCAGTACGCGTCGCGCACGACCCAGCCGCGATCGTTGAAGGCGTTCGTGGTGTTGATCAGCGTGCCGAGCTGCGGCCCAACCCTCGAGGCGGGGTCGGTGCCGATCTTGTCGCGGAACTCCCCGGTGACGACCAGCGTTCCGGTGTCCTGCGTGCCGCGGCCCACCAGCGTCCACCCGGACATGAAGTCGAGGTCGTAGGCCGAGCCGCTCGGATCGTCGGCCCCGTAGGCCTTCAGGGCAAGACCGGTCGCAGCGAAACCCAGCCGCAGGCCGGTGTCGCGATAGAGTGAGTCGAACCGGCTCCGGAGCAGGCCCGACAGGCCGGAGTACTCGACCGGATCGAGAATCGGCGTCTCCGGTTCCTGCAGCCGCTCGAGCTCGTCAATGCCGCTCTCGCTGCCTTCGCCCGGCGAAAACTCGTCATTGAGGTACGGGTGCGAGTCCGAATAGGCCTCGAACTCGGACTTCTGCGTTGCGGTTTCAGCTGGGGGGTCGGCCGCCGCCAGGCGCACGCAGCCGAGGCAAATTGCGGCGCAGACCAGCGCCAACGATTGCACTGCGATTCGATGAGCACGGTGAGTCATCGGCTACAAACTGCAACGAGATCGCATCAGGACAGGAAATCGAATTCTGCAACGCAGCGATACCTTGTCATCAGCGCGATGCCGACGATCTGGCGGCACGTACCGCACGAACGCATTGCAGCTGCGGTGATGTCAGTGGCGGCCGGCGGCCTGCTGCGAGCGCATCGGCCAGGCGCTCACTGCGGACCCCGGGCGAGCATCAACCAGCCGAACAGTGCCGCCGACAGCAGCAAAGCGAGGCTCGCGGAGGGCCAGCGCCGCAGGAACGAGTCGGCCTGCTCGAAGCCCCTGCCCACGGCCACCGCGACACGGCGCACCGTCCCGTCCTGAGTCGCCGTCGCCGAACAGCGACCGGCGCGACAAGCCGAGCGCCAGCAGCGTGCCGCCCAGGAACACCAGCAGCGTCGGCACCAGCTCCTTGGGCAAGAGGGGATTCGAGATGAGGGAACCCGGCAGCGGCCCCATTGCCGCAAACGCGAGCAAGAGCGAAGACACTGCGAGCGCCAATGCTGCGAATTCAGAAAGTCGTGAGACCCGCTTTTTCAATTCAACGGGCGCCACCGGACGGCGCAGCGCATTGGTGAGCACCAGTACGACATAGCCGGCCGTGAACGCCGCGCCGCCCTGCAGCACGACGGTCCACCACCATTGTCCGGAGGAGTCGGCGGCGTCGAGCAGGAGCTTCTTCGCGAGATACGCGCCGCTCGGCACGACGCCCATCAGCGCGAGGCCCGAGACAGCGAATGCGAGAACGGTTACGGGCATCGCGCGTGCCGTGCCGCGCGAGGTCGGCGATCCGGTCATGGCCGAGCGCGGCGTAGACCAGACCCGCGGCCATGAACATGCCGGCCTTGGCGGTGGCATGTGCAATCGCCTGCAGCAGGCCGCCGGTGAGGACCGTGCCGTGCACGAGCGTGCCGCTCGCATCGAACGCGAGCGGGAACATCAGGAACAGGTAGCCGATCTGCGCGATCGTCGAGTAGGCGACCAGCAGCTTGAGGCGTTCCTGCCGCAATGCTACGACGCTGCCGACCACGATCGCAGTCGCACCCAGGCCCGCCAGCAGCTGCGCGGCAGGCAACGTCACCACGCCGGGCATGACGTCGAACCACAGGCGCACGACCAGGAACCACGAGCCCTTGATCACCAGTGCCGACAGCACGGCGCTGGCCGCGGCCGGCGCACCCGCGTGCGCGGGCGGCAGCCAGATGTGCAGGGGGAACAGTGCCGTCTTGGCCAGCAGGCCCACCGTCATCAGCGTCGCGGCGGCCCACGCGATGGGTTCGGGTTGCACGCGCCCGGCCAGCAGCGAGATATCCAGCGTGCCGTAGCCGCCGTACAGCAGCACGGCGCCCAGCAGGTACAGCAACGAGCCGGCGAGCGCGAACAGCAGGTAGCGCAATGCCGCGCGCAACGTCTCGCCGCGGCCATCGAGGCAGACCAGCGGCACGCCCGAGAACGTCAGCAGCTCGAGCGCGACGTACAGCGTGAACAGGTCGCCGCTGACGAACACCAGGTTGAGCGATCCCCACACGGCCAGCAGCAGCAGCCAGTAGACGAAGGGCGCGCGTTGTTCGGGCTCGCCGGCGGCGCTGCCGAAGTCCGCGCGCGCGTAGATGCCGATGCCGCAGACGACCACGGCGACCGCAAGCAGCATTGCCGCCGACAGGCCGTCGGCCCGCAGCGCAATGCCGAGCGGCGGCGCCCAGCCGCCGAGCAGGTAGACCACCGTGTCGCCGGATTGCACCAGCGTCCAGCGCGATGCCGGCCGCAATGGCGAGGCCGACCGGCAGCAGCGAGCATTGCCACGCGTTGCGCATTGCGTCCGCCCAGCGCGAGCCCGGCGAGCACGCCGACGAACGGCGCCAGCACCGCCAGCAGCAGCAGCCAACCGCCGGGCGTCGTCAGCATGGCTCGAGCCGGCCCGTCATGCGCGCCTCAATGTGCACCGGAGTCGTTCCCGGCCTTGGCAGGCGCGTCGCTCGAGAGCGTGACCGAACCGGTCTCGTCGAACAGTCGCAGCAGCAGCGCGACGGCCAGCGCGGTGGCCGAGAACGCGACCACGATGCCGGTGATCAGCAAGGCCTGCGGCACCGGATCGCCACCCATGCCGGCCCCGGCACCGCGGTGGGCGATGGCGCCGAACAGCAGGAACACGCCACTGCCGACGACGTTGAAGGCGAGGATCTTGCGCAGCGGGTGCGGGTTCACGATCAGGCCGAACAGCCCGAGGCCGATCAACGCGGCGGCGCACAAGCCGAACAGCGTGCCGGCGGTCACGACGTCTCTCCGCGCTGCGGGGCGCCGAGCAACATCAGGCCCAGGATCAGCGTGAGCGTGGGCATCAACGCGAACTCGATGACCAGGATCAGCGGCTTGGCAAAACCTTGCGGGTAAGCGAGAAACGCGCCCGCCGTTCACCGCGCCGACCACGCCGATGGCGATGAATGCCAGCGGACCCGCCACCAGCAACCCGCGCAGCCAGCGGCGGCTGATCGGCGGCGCATCGGCCAGGCCCGCCATCATGACCAGCAGCCACATCGCGGCCAGGATGGTGGCGCCCTGGAACTTGCCGCCCGGATGGTCGGCGCCGACCCAGAAGATGTACGCGCCGACGACGATGCCGATCGGCGGCAGCACGCGTGCGACATAGGCCAGCATGCCGTTCGGGTCGGCAGATTGCAGCAGCCCCGGGCGTCCGCCCCATGCGCGGTCCGGAGCCAGCGACCAGACGCCGATCAGTGCGAACAGCAGCACGATCGCCTCGAGCAGGGTGTCCATCGCGCGAAACGCGAGCAGCACCGCGGTGATCGGGTTGCCAACTTCGGTGACGGCGATGTTGGCGCTGACTTCGGGCGCCAGCGTGGGTGCCGGCTCGGGCAATGCGAGCACGCAGATCGCGAGCGCTGCCGTGACCGCGACAGACACGGCCGCTGCGAGCCAGCGTGTCGACTACCCCGGGGCGTTCCGCGCGGGCCGCGGCTTCCGTGCTGCGGAGCCTGGCCGCGGCACCGATCAGCAGGGCGCCGGTGAGGCCGCCGCCGATCGCGGCTTCGGTCAGCGCCACGTCGATGCCGTGCAATTGCACCCACACCAGCGTCAGCAGCAGGCCGTAGGCGATGAACCCGACGACGGCGGCATAGGCTTCGCGCGCGACGATCGTCCACACGGCCAGGCCGAGGATCAGCGCCGCGAGCAGGATGTTCAGGACGTCGGTCAAGACGGCGAGCCGTCGCGGCGGATGGTGCGTGCGATCAGTTGCCCGGCGGTCGCGCCGGACAGCAGCACCAGCAGCCAGATGCAGACGAGCTTGAGTCCGGCCGACACGCTGTCCATCAGCGGCAGCAGGCCCAGCACCACCAGGCCCAGGCCGAGGTTGTCGGCCTTGGTCAGCGCATGCAGGCGCGTGAACGAATCGGGGAAGCGCAACAGGCCGACGGTGCCGGCGAGAAAGAAGAACGCGCCCGCAACCACGGCGACCACGGTCCACCACGCGAGGATGACGCTCATGGCTGGTCGTCGCCCCGGGATTCGCCTTGTGCTGGCGCGGGCCGCGCCTTGACGAAAGCGAACGCGGCGAAAGCCGCGAGCAGTGCCAGCGTCAGCGCGACGTCGACGGCCGCACGCTTCGTCGGTCGCCGCGCCCAGCAGCAGCACGGCTGCAATGCCGCCCGTGCCCAGCAATTGCGTGGCCATCATGCGGTCTGCGTCGGCGGGCCCACGCAGGACGCGGACGAGTCCCAGCGCGACCATGCCAGGATGAATGCGGCGGCCCCGAACAGGAACTCAGCCATGACGCCGTCCGGCGACCAGCGCCTTGGCCAGCAGCCGTTCCTCCTTCCAGATCTGCTCCACCACCGGCGAGGTGTGTCGAGGCAGTGGTAGGCGAGCACGCCTTCGGCTTCGTCTGCAGCCACGGAGCCCGGCATGCAGACTGGTGATCGTCGCGAAGGTGTTGCGCGCAAACCCCGGCGGAAAGCCCAGCGGGCAAGTCACGAAACCCGGTTGCAGCGGCATGTCCGGGTGGAATGCCCGGCGGGCCACGTCTACCCCTGCCAGCACCGACTCCCACACGAAGTGCGGCAGCAGCGCGAGCAGCTGGCCGAATTGCAGGCACCCGGAGGAGGGCGGCAGCAGACGCAGGCTGACCCAGGTTGCGCCGATGCCGGCGAACACGCCCATGGCGAGGTCACCCGGCTTCAGGCTCTGCATCAGCAGCATCCAGAGCAGGAAGAACGCGGTGCCGCGCCAGAGTGCGGTCGACATCGGCGACTCCGACCGAGCGGCCGTTGCAGGCGATGCCCCGGTGCTCACGCCCGGGGCCCGTCGCCGCCGGCCGGCTTGGCGTCGACCGTGCGTCACGTCCATCAGTCCCAGCCGGTCAAACTGCTTCGCTTCCGCCAGCACCGGCCACCAGTCGTAGAGGAAGATCTCGAGCGGGCGCCACAGCGCGACCCAGGCCCCGATCACGAGGCTGTTCTCGATCAGCGCCGCATAGCGCTCCGTCTGCACCAGGTGCGCGGCCGACTCGGCAATGACGATGATGGGTCCGAGGAACAGCAGGGCGGCCAGCAGGCTGTAGCGACCCATGCGCAGCATGTCCCGCAGGTGACGGCGAGTCTGTGCCGCCCTGCGCTGGAAGTGATCGCGCACCGACCTCTCGACGGCTGCCGGGCTGTCTTCCGCGCCAAGCGGCTTGCCCAGCTTGACGACGAGCGCCAGCGGACCTTTGCGCGGCAGTTCTTCGGCCCATTCGAGGATGTAGTTGGCTGCGACAGGATCGAGATCCCGCTCGTGGAACGGGGCGGGGTCCATGGAATTGAACAGCCGCTGGATGTCGGCGAGGTAGATCTCGAGCACGTCGGCGGTCATGTGGGGTCAGCCTCCCGCGGCCGCAGGCGCGCTTTCCGGCGCGGGCGCGGACGCCGTCTCTTTGCCGAACACCGCCACGTACAGGGTGGGCAGCAGCACGAGCGTCAGCATGGTCGCGACCAGCAGGCCGCCCATGATGGCGAAGGCCATCGGGCCCCAGAATACGGTGGGCGCGATCGGGAGCAGACCGAGGATGGTCGACATTGCCGCGAGCATCATCGGCCGCATGCGCCCCGTCGCCGACGCGACCACAGCGTCGTACACGCCCTTGCCTTCGGCACGGTCGGTCTCGATCTGCACGATCAGGATGACCGCGTTCTTGGCGATCATGCCGATCAATGCCAGCACGCCCAGGATGGCGACGAAGCCCAGCGGCCGGTTGAACAGCAGCAGCGTCAGCACGACGCCGATGAGTCCCAGCGGCATGATGCCCACGACCAGGGCCAGCCGGCGGAAGCTCACCAGCTGGAACATCATGATGACCAGCATCAGCCCGATCATCAACGGCACCACCGCGAACACCGAGCCACGCGAAACCGCGCTCTCCTCGTACAAGCCGCCGGTGACGACCTTGTACGGCTTGGGCAGCTTGGCGGAGAACTCGGCGATCCTGGGCGTCAGCTCGCCAACCACCGTGTCGGGCATCACACCGGGAATGACGTCCGCACGAACCGTAAGCGTGGGAACCCGGTCGCGCCGCCAGATCAGCGGCAGCTCCTGTTCCTCGGAGAAGGTGGCGAACTGGCGCAACGGCACCATGCGGCCGCCGGCCGTGGCGACCTGCAGCGAGCTGAGCGACTCGAACGACGCGCGTTCGGCGTCGGTGGCGCGCGCGACCACGTTGACCAGGTAGATGCCGTCGCGGACCTGGGTCACCGTCGTGCCAGAGATGGCGGTACTCAGCGTGCCGGCCAGGGCCGCCGAGCTGATGCCCAGCTGGCGCGCCTGGTCCTGGTTCACGTTGACTCGCAACTGCCGCGCCGGCTCCATCCAGTCGAAGTTGACGTGACGTGCGCGCGGCTCGGCACCCACGACCTTGGCCAGTTCCAGCGCGATGCGGCGCACCTCGTCCGGATCCGGACCCGAAACCCGGTACTGCAGCGGCCACCCGACCGGCGGCCCGAGTTCGAGCGGCGAAACGTAGCCGACGACGTCGGGGAACTCCTCGGCCAGCAGCTTTTCGAGCTTCGCATGCAACCTTTCGCGGGCCTCGACATCCTTGGCGACGATCACGAACTGGGCGAAGAACGGATTGGCGAGCTGGACGTTCAGCGTCAGGATGAAACGGATCGCGCCCCGGCCGACGTAGGCACTGTAGTGGTCGACGTCGGGGTCGCCCTTGAGCATCGCCTCCATGCGCTCGACGTGCGCCTCTGTCGCGTGGATGGACGCGCTCTGCGGCAGCGTCATGTCCACGGTCAACTCGGGGCGGTCGGATGCCGGGAAGAACTGTGCCGGCACGAACCGCAGCAGGAACAGCGACACCACGAATGCCCCGAGCGTGACGCCGATCGTCAGCCATGGCATGCGGATCGCGCCTTTCAGGAGGCTGCCGTAGGCCTTTTCGACCCGACTCGGCTTTGGATCGGCCTCGACCTTCGGCGGCTTCAGGATGGCCTTGCCGAGCAGCGGTGCGAAGATCACGGCCACCAGCCACGAGACGATCAGCGAGATGCCGACCACCGAGAAGATCGAGAACGTGTACTCGCCCGCCGAGCTCCTGGCGAAGCCGATCGGCACGAAGCTCGCGATCGTGACCAGCGTGCCGATCAGCATCGGTGCGGCCAGCGTGCGGTAGGCGAAGGTCGCTGCCTGGTCCTTGGTATCGCCGGCGCCGAGGCGCCGCAGCATCGCATCCACGGTCGTCATGGCGTCGTCGACCAGCAGGCCCAATGCGATGATCAGCGCGCCCAGCGAGATGCGGTGCAGGTCGATGTTGGCGACGTCCATCACCGCGAACACGATCGCCAGCGTCAGCGGAATCGCCAGCGCCACCACGGTCCCGGGTCGAACGCCGAGGCTGACGAAGCTGCAGGCGAGGATGATCACGATCGCCTGCCACAGCGAGGTCAGGAACTCGTTGATCGCGGTATCCACTGTGACGGCCTGGTCGGCCACCAGCACGGGCTCGATGCCGACCGGCAGGTTGGCCTTGATGTCGGCCATTTCCTTGCGCACGTTTTCGCCGAGCGCCAGGATGTCGCCGGCATCGCGCATGGCGATCGCCAGTCCGATCGCAGGCTGGCCGTTGACGCGGAACATCGGTTGCGGTGGATCGATGAAGCCGCGGCGCACGGTGGCGATGTCGCCGAGCCGGAAGATGCGGTCGCCCGAGACGATGTTGACCGACTCGATTTCGGCCGCGGAATCGAAGGCGCCGGTCACGCGCAGGAACACGCGTTCCTGCTCGCCCTGGATCGTGCCGGCCGGGCGGACGACGTTCTGCGCCTGCAGCGTGGCGAGGATGGCCCCCATGTTCAGGCGCAGTCCGGCCAGGCGCTCGGTGGAGAATTCCAGGTAGATCTGCTCGTCCTGCGCGCCGAGCACCTCGATCTTGGAGACGTCGGGAACGTGCAGCAGCCGCGAGCGGATCGCTTCCACGTGGTCGCGCAGTTCGCGGAAGTTGAAGCCGTCGGCGGTGAAGGCGTAGATGATGCCGAAGGTGTCGCCGAAGTCGTCGTTGAAGAAGGGGCCGACGCACGCCCTGCGGCAGCGTGCCGCGCATGTCGCCGATGTTCTTGCGCACCTGGTACCAGACGTCGGGCACGGCCGAAGGTGGCGTGGACTGCTTCAGGTCGACGAAGATCGTCGTCTGGCCGGCGATCGTGTAGCTGCGCACCCGGTCGAGATAGTCGGTTTCCTGCAGCGTGCGCTCCAGCCGCTCGGTCACCTGCTGCAGCGTCTCGTCCGCCGTGGCGCCAGGCCAGGCGGCTGCAACGACCATCGTGCGGCACGGTGAAGGCCGGGTCTTCGCCGCGGCCCGAGACTCTTGAACGACAACGTGCCCGCGATCACCGCGAGGATCATCAGGAAGACGACCAGCGAGCGCTTGCTCAGCGCCCATTCCGACAGGTTCGGGCCGATCACGACTGCGGGGTCTCCAGCGGGCGGACTTTCTGTCCGGGACGCAGGGCCTGCACGCCGGCGGTGACCACGACGTCACCGGGGTTCAGGCCGGACGCAACCTGCACCGTCGTTGCATTCGAACCGGCTACGGTGATGCTGCGCGCGGCGACGGTACCAGCCTTGGCGTCGTACAACCAAACGGCCGTCCCGCCGTCGGCACGCACCAGCGCGGAGGCCGGGATCTGAATCGCCGGCGCCGCGTCGAGCTTGACGCGGCCCGTGACCGTGCTGCCGAGACGCATCTGCGGTGGCGGGTCCTTCAGCTGCACGCGCACCGCGAAGGTGCCGGTAACCGGGTCGGCGCGCGGCGAAACCTCACGCACCGTACCCGTCGCGGTGATCTTCGGGTCGTCGACCAGGGCGACCGTGATTCCGGCATTCCGTGTCGCGCTGTCCTTGACCTGCGCCGGCACGTCGAACACGGCGTCGCGCGCGCCTTCGCGCGCCACCTGCACGACCATGCTCCCGGCCCCGACCACTTCGCCGGGTTCGGCGCCACGCGCGGTGACGACGCCTGCGGTCGTGGCGTGCAGTCGCGTGTAGCTCAGGCGGTTCTCCGCCAGGTTGACGTTCGCGCGGGCCGAGTTCACCTGCGACTCGGCCGTCTGCAGCACCGCGACCGCCTGGTCGAACGCCGCACGCGAAACGGCGTTCTCGGCCACCAGGTCGCGCATGCGGGTGTGATTGTTGCGAGCCTCCACGAGCTGCGCCTGGGCCGCGACGAGCTGGGCCCGCGCCGCCTGCAGGCCGCTTTCCTCGTTCTGGGGATCGAGCCTGGCCAGCAACTGGCCGGGGCGGACGGTGTCGCCGATCTCGACGGTTCGCTCGATCAGCCGGCCACCGATCCGGAACGATTCGTTGATTTCGGTCTGTGCCTGCACCCTGCCGGTGAGGGCGATGGTGTCGCCGATGGCCCGGGACTCGATGGTCGTCACGCGGACGGGCCGCACCTCGGGCGGGGTTGCATCATCTGCATTCCTGCAGGAGGGCAGTAGTGCCACCGCTGCCAGCGCCAGGACAGTTGCTGATCTACGCGAATTGCCCATTCGCCCGCCGGATAGGTTGGATGACACGAGGCGAACTCCCTGCTGACTTCTGGCGAATCTTCTTTGATGTTGCGCCGCAACGCAACGAGACACCGACCCGAGGGTTCTAGCCCTGCTGGATCGGCGTTGTTACTCGTGGTGTCCGGCTGGACCCGCGACCCTTGTATCAGGAAATCGTTGCCGGATCAGCTTGCATGAGATTGCGCCGCAGCAACAACCGATTAAACGGCACTGGCAGGTGGTGTAACCTAGCGATTGATACTGCCAGGACAGCTGGCAGGGGCATGGAACATCAGGAGCGTGCGATGCATCTGACACCGCGTGAATTCGACAAACTCATCATTCACATGATGGCCGAGGTCGCGCTCAAGCGGAAGGCGAACGGCATCAAGCTCAACCATCCGGAAGCCGTCGCGGTCATCTCCGCCCGGGCCCTCGAAGGCGCCCGCGCCGGCAAGACCATCGAAGAAGTGACCAAGGACGCGCGCACCGCGCTCACCAAGGACGACGTCATGGACGGCGTCGCCGACCTGATCCCGATCGTGCAGGTCGAAGCCGTGTTCACCGATGGCAGTCGCCTGGTGACGGTTCACACGCCGATCCAGTAATGCATAGCCCGAGGAGCATCCCATGGCGGCAGTAAAAGCAGGACCCGTGATCGCAGCCGACGTCGATCCGGCGACGGCCAAGGTCGCGGTAGGCGGCTACGTCTGTCATTCAGCGCCGATCAGCTTCAACGACAAGTTGCCGGTGACCGTGCTGCTGGTGCGCAACACCGGCGACCGGCCCATCCAGGTCGGTTCGCATTTCCATTTCTTCGAAGTCAATCCGGCGCTCGAGTTCGACCGGGCTGCGGCCTTCGGCCTGCACCTCAATATTCCTGCCTCCACCGCGCTGCGCTTCGAACCCGGCGACGAGCGTGAGGTGAGCCTGGTGCCCTTCGGTGGCAACCGCGCCGTCTACGGCTTCAACAACCTGGTCGATGGACCCACCGCGGGCGACGCCAGCAAGGCCAAGGCCGTGGCGCTCGCGGCCAAGCGAGGCTTCCGCTCCAAGGCGTGACGGCGCGGCTCCAGCGCCGCGCCGACCCGCCGCATCGATCCACATCCGCAGGGATAGCATTCATGCCTACCATTTCCCGCAATGAATACGTTGGTCTGTTCGGCGCCACCACGGGTGATCGCATCCGCCTGGGCGACACCGGGTTGTTCGTCGAGATCGAACGCGACCTCCGTGGCGCGTACGGCGACGAGATCGTCTTCGGCGGCGGCAAGAGCCTGCGCGAAGGCATGGGGATGGACAACAAGCTGACCTATGCGGGCGGTCCGCCGGACCTCGTCATCACCAACGTGACGATCATCGATGCGGTGCAGGGCGTGGTGAAGGCCGACGTCGGCATCCGGGACGGCCGCATCTGTGCCATCGGCAAGTCCGGCAATCCGCAGACGATGAGCGGCATCACGCCAGGGCTGGAGCTGGGCCTCGCGACCGACGCCATCTCGGGCAATCACCTGATCCTGACCGCGGCCGGCATCGACACGCACATCCACTTCATCTCGCCGCAGCAGGCGCACGCCGCGCTTTCCAACGGCACCACGACGCTGATCGGTGGCGGCACGGGCCCCACGGACGGATCGAACGCCACCACGGTGACGCCGGGCCCGGGCAACATCAGGAACATGCTGCGCGCCTTCGAGGGCTGGCCGGTCAACGTCGGCATCCTCGGCAAGGGTCACGGTCACGGCAAGGACTCGCTGGTCGAGCAGGTCGAGGCCGGTGCCGTGGGCTTCAAGTGCCACGAGGACTGGGGCACCACGCCCGCGGTGCTGCGCTCGGCGCTCACGGTGGCGGACGAAATGGACGTCCAGGTGTGCATGCACACCGACACCCTGAACGAATCGGGCTTCGTCGAGGACACCATCGCCGCGTTCGAAGGCCGCACCATCCACTCGTTCCACACCGAAGGTTCCGGCGGCGGTCATGCGCCCGACATCATCCGGGTGGCCGGGCTGCCCAACGTGTTGCCGTCCTCGACCAATCCGACGCTGCCCTACGGCATCAATTCGCAGGCCGAGCTCTACGACATGATCATGGTGTGCCATCACCTGAGCCCGGACATTCCCTCGGACGTGGCGTTCACCGAAAGCCGCATCCGGGCCGAGACCATCGCGGCCGAGAACGTGATGCAGGACCTCGGCGTGATCTCGATGTTCTCCAGCGATTCGCAGGCGATGGGCCGCATCGGCGAGTGCTGGCTGCGTTGCATCCAGACGGCCGACGCGATGAAGACGGGGCGGGGCAAGTTGCCCGAGGATGCCAAGGGCAACGACAATTTCCGCGTCCTGCGCTACGTCGCCAAGATCACCATCAACCCGGCGGTCGCGCACGGCATCTCGCACGTGCTCGGCTCGGTCGAGGTCGGCAAGATCGCCGACCTGGTGCTGTGGGAGCCCGCGTTCTTCGGCGCCAAGCCCAAGATCGTGCTCAAGGGCGGCGTGATCAACTGGGCGTTGATGGGCGACCCGAACGCCTCCCTGCCCACGCCGCAGCCGACCTACTACCGGCCGATGTTCGGCGCCCAGGGCAAGCTGCTCAACGACACCTGCGTGACCTTCGTGTCGCAGGCGGCCGAGGCCGCCGGCGTCGGCAAGCGCCTCGGCCTCGAGCGGCAGGTGATCGCCGTGAAGAACACCCGCAAGATCGGCAAGAAGGACATGGTCCGCAATTCGGCGACGCCGAAGATCACGGTCTCGCCGGAGACCTTTGCGGTCACGGTCGACGGCGTGCACGCGACGGTGGCGCCCCTGACGACGATCTCCCTCAACCAGAAATATTTCTTCAGCTAAGGGCGCCGCGACATGGTCCTCGTCGAGAAAGTGCTGGGCAATGCCGGCGATCCTGAGTGGGTCGAGCGGCTGGCCGCGAGTTCCGTCGAGGCGTTGTCCCTCGATCACTGGGAGGCGCAGAAGAACCGCTTCCGCAAGAAGACCGCGAGCGGGCGCGAGGTGGCCGTGTCGCTCGATCGCGGCGCCTTCCTGCGCGACGGGGACGTGCTGCTGTGGGATGCCGCGGCCGGCACCGCCGTGGTCGCCCGCATCAGCCTGCGCGACGTGATGATCATTCACCTCGACCAGCTGGCAGGCGCAGCAGGATGCCGAATACGCGATGCGCACCTGCATCGAACTCGGGCACGCGCTGGGCAACCAGCACTGGCCGGCGCTGGTGAAGGGCGCGCGCGTGTTCGTGCCCCTGACCGTCGACCACAAGGTCATGGCCTCGGTGATGAAGACGCATCGCTTCGAGGGCATCCGTTACGAATTCGTCGCCGGCAGCGAAATCGTGCCGTATCTCGCGCCGCACGAATCGCGCCGGCTGTTCGGCGGCGCGGAAGGCCCGTTGCATACCCACGCGCACGACAGCTTCGTCGCGGTGGATCCCGAGACCGGGCACGTGCACGGACGTTCCCCGATCCGCGTCCACACCCATCCCCATACCGACCGCGCCGAATGAACGCCCACGATGACGGCGCCCTGGTGCCCGTCACCGCGACGCACCTGGCGCGAATGCTGCAGTTCGGCGACTCGATGTTCCCGATCGGCGGCTTCTCGTTCTCGGGCGGTCTCGAGTCCGCCATCCAGAAGCGCGTGGTCACCGACGTTGCCAGCCTGCGCGATTTCACACGGACCGCGGTGGAGCAGGCCGCCCGCGGCGACGGCATCGCTATCATCTGCGCGCACCGCGCGGCGCTCGCCGGCGACATCGACGAGTTGCTCAGGATCGACGCCCGCGTCCATGCGCGGAAGCTGTCCGGCGAGACGCGCGCGATGTCCACGAAGATGGGCCGCAAGTTCACGGAGCTGGGCGCGCACGTCACCGGCGCGGCAACGATGCAGGACTGGCGCCAGCGGGTCCTCTCCGACGCGACGCCCGGCTGCTATCCGGTGGCGCTCGCCATTCACTTCGCGGCACTGGGGCTGTCGGCACGCGACGCCTTCGTCGTCCACCAGTACGGCGTGATTTCCACGATCCTGGGCGCTGCGCTGCGCCTGATGCGCATCAGCCACGTCGACACGCAGGCGCTGCTGTTCCAGCTCAATGCGGACGTGGACACTCCATACGCCACCGCGGCGGCCGCCACCCTCGACGACATGGCCGGATTCGCGCCAATGGCGGAGATCCTGGCCGCCGTCCACGTCAAGGCGCACGTGCGCCTGTTCATGAACTGAAAGCTTTTCGACCGGAGATACAGGCGAGTGAAGAAAGTTACGCGAATCGGGATCG
The DNA here is from genome assembly GCA_963789375.1 of uncultured Gammaproteobacteria bacterium. Classification (GTDB taxonomy): domain Bacteria; phylum Pseudomonadota; class Gammaproteobacteria; order Steroidobacterales; family Steroidobacteraceae; genus RPQJ01. The sequence goes on from CAWBKN010000010.1 coordinate 21,419, forward strand.
GCGGGCCTGTCGGTTCAGGCAAGACGGCCATCGTCGAGGCCATCACGCCGGCGTTGCTCGACATGGGCATCAAGATACTCATCATCACCAACGACGTGGTCACCACCGAGGACGCCAAGCACGTCCAGCGCACGCTCAAGGGCATCCTGCTCGAGGAACGCATCATCGGCGTCGAGACCGGCGCCTGCCCGCACACGGCCGTGCGCGAGGATCCCAGCATGAACCTCGCCGCGGTCGAGGACATGGAGGCGCGGTTTCCCGACGGCGACGTGGTGCTGATCGAGAGCGGCGGCGACAACCTCACGCTGACGTTCTCGCCGGCGCTGGTCGATTTCTTCATCTACGTGATCGACGTGGCCGCCGGCGACAAGATCCCGCGCAAGAACGGGCCCGGGATCTCGCAGTCGGACATCCTCGTCATCAACAAGACCGACCTGGCGCCCTACGTCGGCGCCAGCCTCGAGGTGATGGAGCACGACTCGAAGGTGATGCGTGGCGACAAGCCGTTCGTGTTCACCAATTGCCGCACGGGCGAGGGCATTCCCGCGCTCGTCAAGCTGATCCGTGAAGACCTGTCTGTTCGACCTCAAGGTTGCGCCGGGTCAGGCTGCGTAATGAACGCGCTCGCGGAGTTCACGCCGTATCGCGACGAGCCGCCGCAGATGCGCAGCGGCGCCGTCGGCAAGTCGGGGCGGCTGCGCCTGGGCTTCGAGCGGCGCGACGGGCGCACCGTCCTGGCCGACCTCGAGTCGCGCACCCCGTACCTGGCGCAGCGCGTCCTGCATTGCGACGACGCGCTGCCGGACATGGCCTGGCTGTTCATGATCACCACCTCGGGCTGCGTGCTGCAGGGCGACCGGCTGGCGCTCGACGTGACCCTCGGGCCGGGCGCGCGGGCGCACGTCACCACGCAGTCGGCGACCAAGATCCACTCGATGGACGCCAACTTTGCGCTGCAGACGCAGATCGTTCACGCTGGGCGAGGGCGCCTACCTCGAGTTCCTGCCCGATCCGCTGATTCCCCATCGCCAGGCACGGTTCGCGAGCGATTCGCGGATCACCATCGATCCGTCCGCCTCGATGCTCTACTCGGAGATCGTGCAGCCCGGCCGCAGGCACCACCATCCGGACGAGTGCTTCGGCGTCACGCTGCTGTCGCTGGCGACCGCGGCCGTGCGGCCCGGCGGTGAGCCCCTGTTCAGCGAGAAGCTGCTGATCGAGCCGCTGCGCAACCCGATGCGGCAGGCGGGTGTCATGGACGGCTTCGACGTGTTCGGCAACGTGATCCTCTGCACGCCCGCGGCCAACGCAGACCGCGTGCTGGCGCAGATCGACGCCGAAGTCGACCGGGAGCAGGGCGTGGCGTTCGGCGCATGCAGGCTGCCCAACGACGCTGGCCTCATCTACAAGGTGCTCGGGCGCGAGACGGCGCAGGTGAAGGCGAAGGTGCGCGAATTCTGGGAAGTCGCGCGCCGCGAAATCACCGGCGCGGCGATCCCGCCTCCTTTCTTCTGGCGCTAGGCGCGCCAGCGCCGCCCACGACGGAGAATTCCAGATGAAAGCGTACTTGTCCGGCTGGGAATCGCTCTGCGCATCGTCGTCGGCCCTGCGGTTCATCGACACGCAACCTGCGCGGCATCGGGCAGGTGATGTTCCAGGACAACCCGCTGAGCGGGGCGCTGTTCCTCGCCGCCATCGTCTGGGGGTCGATCGCTGCGGGCATGCCGCAGGTGGCGATCTGCGGTGCGCTCGCCGTCGTCGTGGCGACACTGACTGCGCAGGTGCTGCGCGTCGACGAAGCCTCGCTGCGCGCAGGACTCTATGGTTTCAACGGCGTCCTGGTGGGCCTGGCGCTCGCGACCTTCATTGCGCCCGGACCGCTGCTCTGGTGGTACGTCGTGCTGGGGGCCGCGGTATCGGTCGTGGCGATGTCGGCGACGGCCAACGCCCTCAAGGCGCTGGGCATGCCGACCCTGACGTTTCCCTTCGTGCTCGTCACCTGGCTGCTGCTGCTGGCAACCTACGGGTTCGCGGGCTCGGCAGCGATTCGCTGCCCGCGGAAGACGTCATCGCACCGTACGAGCCGTTCACGTCCGCGCAGCTCGGCCTGGGGGACTTCCTGCAGGCGGCCCTGTTCAGCATTTCGCAGGTCTTCCTCAAGGCGAGTGTCGTTGCGGCCTTGCTCTTCCTCGCCGGACTGGCCGTCAATTCCGTTGCGGCTGCCGTCGCAGCCGTCGCGGGCGCGATGCTCGCGGTCGTCACCGCGCACCTGCTGGGCGCCGAAAGCGACCTGATCACGGGCGGCCTGCTGGGTTTCAGCCCGGTGCTGACGGCGGTCGCGCTGGGCACGGTCTTTCACCCGCCCGGCTGGCGCGTCGCGGCCTATGCCGCACTCGGCACGGTCTTCACCGTCATTGCCCAGGCGGCGTTCAACGTGGCGCTGACGCCGCTCGCGATTCCGGCCCTGACCGGGCCGTTCGTCCTCGTCACCTGGCTGTTCCTGTTGCCGCGGCAACAGTTCGATCGCGCGGCGCCCTAACGCGGCGGATCCGGTGGTTTGGGCTGGCTCGGCCGAAACGGGGGCGAGGGGTTCGCCGCGCTTGCCCTGGACCGCGATGATGACCGGGACGAGCACGGCCGCAACGATGCCGGCGGCAAAGCCGTTGTTGTACAGGTTGAGGCCCGCATGCAGCGAGCCGACGCTGAGCGCCGCGGACGAATGCATGAGTCCCGCCACGACGCCCCAGTGCCAGCCGAAGCGGCCGGCGATCGGCGCCAGCGTCGTTCCGAACAGTGCTGCCAGGACGATTGACGGGTCGCTGATGCCCCAGGGCTTGGCCAGCGAGCCGAGAAACACGCCGAGCATGATCGGGACGATGTTCCTGGGATGCTTGCCGAACGCCGAGAACCCGACGATGGTCAGGATCGCGCCGATGACGGGCCCGTTGAGGTCGCCGCCGATCAGCAGCACGTAGGCGGTACCGATCGCACCCGGTCAGCGCCATGTTGGCGAGGGTCGGGCCGAAGCCGGCCTTGGCGATGAAATCGGTCGGCGCCTGGCCGGTCGATTGCATGATCCGCCGCAACCCGGCGGGCAGCGAGCGATCGAGGTAGAAGCCGATCGCTGCCATCGACGCGAACAGGAGCGCCAGGAAGCCGGCGAGCAATCGGTTGTTGCCGGTCGTCCAGATCATGACCGGGTCCGGCACGAAGCCGTAGGACTTGTACATGGCGACCACGAGCGTGCCCACGATGCCGGCGGTGAATCCCAGGTTGTACAGGCTGAAACCCATGTGCGCCTTGAACAACTGTGCCGCGGCGGGCGGCAGGATGAAGCCGATGAGGAGGCCCGTGGCCATCGCAAGCGGCACACGGACCTCGAGCGCAAGCGCGGTGCTGAACAGGATCTCCGAGAACACCGGCGCGAGCGCCGCACCGAAGAACGCCGTGTTGATGTGGGTCGAGAACGGCTCCCCCCTGAATCGTGCGTACAGATAGACGCCGAGGACGATCGACCAGACGTTGAGGAGATTCTTGCCGAACAGGCCGAAGCCGAGCACGAGGAACAGGCAGGCGACCGCCGCGCCGGTCATCTTCGCGTGCGTGCGGTGATAGACGAAACAGGCGCAGAGAGTGAGCAGTCCGGCGTTGACGCAGGCCCCGCCGATGCCGCCGACCCCGAAATAGTCGGTCAGCAGCGCGTCCCGGGTCGTGACGATTTCGAGCAGGCCGTGCAGGACCTGCTGCGGGCCGTCCACGACGAACCCGAACAGCACGAAGGCCGCGGCAAAGGCGCCGACGATACCCAGGATCATCCGGTCAGGCACTGGTTCGACCGGGCTGTCATTCGCGCCAACGACTGTCATCTTGCTACCTGTGCTGTGGTGTCAGCGGCCACTCGGTGACCTGCGATCTTGCCCGACTGCGACGAGGTCTGCTCAGTTGGCACGCAGCATGCGGAAACCCGCATACGCGAGGGCAATCGTCAGCAGCGGGCTGACGTAACTGCAGTCGGCCATAGCTCCAGGTGGCCACGCCCAGCGTGGCGGCCATGTAGGCGCCGCAGCTGTTCCATGGGATCAGCGCTGAAGTTGGCGTCGCCGTGTCGCCCACCGCGCGCGACAGCACGACCGGCGCCAGCCCGGCCGCTTCTTGCACCCTCTGGTCGCTGCTATCGTCGGCAGCGACTTCACTACGCGACGCATGGTGGATCGCTGCCGGCATACCGCATCGGGTCGGCAGCACCGGACCCTCGTCGACGCTGCCGGCCGTAACGATCGCTGCCGTTCACCAACATTCTGTCATTCACAATCGGAGTGAAGCAATGCACATGCGCTGGAATCTTATCGGGTCGCTCGCGATCCTGGGCGCCGTCCTCGTGGCGGGCGAGGTCGAGGCACAGACCACGGTAACCTACGGCCGCATCACGGCCGTGCGCCAGGTCGACATCCAGAACCAGGGCGCCAAGGCCGCGGGAACGATGTCGGCGGTGCTCTCGGCGTCGCGTCGGGCTCCGGGCAGTCGCGCAGCAATCGCGCGTTGCGTGGTGTCGGCGGCGCGGCCGTGGGCAGCCGCATGGCGGGCGCGGCGGGATCGTCGACCGGCTTCGAATACACAGTCCTGATGGGCGGGACCAACACGATCCGGATGGTGACCGAGCAGGCCGGCCTGCGCGTCGGTGATTGCGTTTCGGTCGAGCGTGGAGCGCTCAACAACATCCGCCTGGCCGACGACGCCCGTTGCAATGCGCCCGCGAACACGCCGGTGCCCGCAAGCGCCACGGCGGAAGCGAACGCCTGCGCTGCGGCCAAGGACCAGTTGCTGAATGCGGCGACGGACGCGGAGTTCGACCGCGCCGAGCGCCGTATGCGCCTGCTTTGCGGTGACTGATCCCCGCACGCCGGGGCGCATCCGCGGGTGAGAACGATGGGAGGCCGGGCGACCGGCCTCCCGCTGCGATTCGAGTTTCAGTAAAGGGTATTGACGATGAACATGAAAAAAAGAAACTTCTGTTGCGTTTGATCGGCGTGCTGGTGCTCGCCACAGGCTGCACCACGACGGGTCCGGCGCTCCAGCGACCCCGCGACCCGCCGCCAGAACATCGATGCCGGCGTCGACAACGCGCTGGCCAACTTGTATCGGCAGGATCCAGGCTCCCAGCAACTCGTCAGCAGGGCGCAGGGCGTGCTGGTGTTCCCGTCCGTGCTCGAGGCCGGGTTCGTCTTCGGCGCATGGCGGGGCGACGGCGCCCTGCGCAAGGGCGGCAAGACGGTCAGCTACCACCGCACGACGGGCGGCTCGTTCGGCCTGCAGGCCGGCGCCCAGTCCACCGCGGTCTTCCTGTTGTTCATGACGGACGACGCTTTGACGCGATTCGAGACCAGCAGCGGCTGGACGGCCGGCGTCGATGCGAGCGGTCACGCTGTTGACGGTCGGTGCCAATGCGCAGATGACCAGCGCCACGGCGCAGCAGCCGGTCATCGGCTACGTGCTCTCGAACCAGGGCATCATGGCAGGCGTCACGGTCGACGGCTCGCGAATCACTCGCCTGCAGCTCTGATCGAACCCCCGCGTGGATCAGTCCACAGACCTGCCGTAGAGCGTGCCTGTCAGGATGGGTCTTCCTCCTGGCAGGCGCCGTTTTCGGCCCTGGCGTGGCGTGGGCAGAGACGCCCGGCGCGCATTGCCTGGCGATCAGTGATCCGGTCGAACGTCTCGCGTGCTTCGACGTCGCCATCAATGCGGCCGTGAAAAGTGACTCCGCGGCGGCGGCATCCCAGCCGCCTGTCGCCCCGCAGCCGGCGCGACAACCGCTGCCGTCACGCCGCGTGCAGCTTCGCTGATCGACACGGCCTGGGGCTTTCTTCCCGACTCCAAGCCGGCGTACGTCAGGCTCCATCAGCCCAACTACCTGTTGCTGGGTCGCTACACGACGGACGTGAATACGGAGCCGTACCAGCCGTTGTTCGATGCCTTCGACGAAGAAGCCGATTTCGAGAACGTCGAGGCCAAGTTCCAGCTGAGCGTCAAGGGGCGGCTGCTGGCCACGGCGACAAGCGCTGGGGGCTGTGGTTCGCCTACACGCAGCAGAGCCAGTGGCAGATGTACAGCCCCGACATCTCGCGCCCGTTCCGCGAGACCAATTACATGCCGGAGCTCTTCGGCAGTTTCCGTCCCGGCATCGAGGTCGGCGGCATGCAGTGGAACCTGCTGACTTTCGGGTACACCCACCAGTCGAACGGGCGGTCCGACCCGATCTCGCGCAGCTGGGACCGGCTGTTCGTCGAGGCAGGGATCGAACGGGACAATTTCGTCCTGCTCGCCCGCGCCTGGACCCGCATCACGCCCGCGGATTACGAGGACGACAATCCCGACATCGTGGACTACTACGGCCACGGCGAGATCACGGGCATCTACAAGTGGCGGGACAACAGCTTCTCGCTGATGGGTCGCGGCAACCTGAGCACCGGCAAGGGTGCGGCGCAGTTCACGTGGGCCTCGCAGCCGCTGCTGGGGCCGCTGCGCGGCTACCTGCAGGTGTTCACCGGATACGGCGAAAGCATGATCGACTACGACTGGCGGCAGACGACGATCGGGCTCGGCTTCACGCTCAACGACCGGTTCTGATCCGGGCCGGCACGGCCGCCGGCCCGGTCATTCGACGTTTACTTTGCCGCTGCCCGGCCGTACATCTCGTCCAGGCCTTCGCGCAGCGCCCGCGCCCAGATTCCCATCGCGCGCCGCGCATCCGCGGTGTTCGTCACCCGGTTCGCGATGGTCCAGGTGCCGCTGGACCGGGCACTCCGTGCGTCGACGGCACGCGCGAGGATTTCGCCCGTCATCGAATCGCGCAGTTCGGCGACCAGCGTCATGCGGCCCGAGTTCACCGTGTACGTGCGCGACGCGGCCGGTCGACATCGTGTCAGGCGCAGTGATGTACAGGTCGACGATGGCGGCCGAGACCCGCAACGTATCCGGACCCGGCCACGTCGACGAGCTGGTAGCCGCCGCGCTCGAGCTCGGCGCGGAAGGTCTCGCGGAACATGTCCGCCAGTCCGGTCTGGATCGCCGCCATGTCGTCGGCATTGAGCCGGCCGAGCTGGCTGCGGCCGCCGCGGTTCGGGTCCCAGTTCCGGGCGAAGCTGACTTCCACCGGGTCGATCATCACGCTCCGGTAGGCGACGATCTCGGCATCCGGCCTGACGAAGACGGCGCCGAGCCGCGTGCCCGGCTGCCGGACGAGGCCATCCCATTCTTCGGCGGGCGCTGGCCGGGTGCTTGCGCATCCGGCAAGGGTTGTCGCACACAGCACGAGCAACACGGGCAGCACAGTGCGAACACGAATCATTTGACGCTCCGAGGCGAGTGAGGGTGGATAGGTCGACCGAGGCTAGCACAGCCAAGTTGCGGCTTTCAACGCAGCGGCCTCGTGGCGATGAGCGTTGCGGTACGATAGCTTTCAGCCGTGCCCATGACTCGGAACGCTGCACCGTTGATGTTGCGAATAGAACCCTGCTGCGGCGGCGGCGCGACCGCTCATCGGTTGCCGATTCGCGAGCAGTGCTGTCACCGTATTCTGGCGATTCGCGATGCCACTGGCTGCGACTGGTCATAGTCGGCCGTGGCGCTGACGAGTCCGCTGCCCTGGCCGAGCCGACCCACAACGTCCTGGTGCTCTATTCGTATGGCCGGCTGCTGCCGGGGAACCTCGAGGGCGACCGCGGCTTGCGGGACGGCTTCGCCGCGCGACCCGACCTCCCGGTCTCCGTTTCGGTCGAATACCTGGATCAACCTGGGTTCAGTGGCGCAGCCTACGAACGAACCTTCGTCACATACCTTCGCGATAAGTACGCGCTGCAGCCGCCCGAAGTCCTGATGGTCGCGGCCGACGAGGCCCTGGATTTCGTTCTGCGGCACCGGGCGGAGTTGTTCCCGCGAGTCCCGATCGTGCACATGTCGGTGCTGGACGAGTACCTGCAATCGCGGGCGCCCTTGCCGACGGACGTGGTCGGCACGCCGCTCACGTACGATTTCATCGGCACCGTCGAGCAGGCGCTGCGCTGGCAACCGAAGGCACGTCGACTTGTCGTCGTGACCGGCGCCAGCCCGTGGGACCGGGAATGGGAAGCACGCGTGCGGGCGCTGGCCGCCGGTCTGCCGCCGGGGCTGGCCGTCGAATATCATGGCCGGGTTGCCGACCAGCGAGCTGCAGCGGCGGTTGCAGGCGCTGCCGGTCCGATTCGATCGTCTTCACGCCGGGCTTCCACCGCGATGGCAACGGACGCGAGTTCACGCCCGCGCGAGGTTGCCCAGCTCGTCGCTGCCGCTCGCCGGTGCCGGTCTATGGACCGTTCTCGTCCTTCATGGGCACCGGCATCGTCGGCGGCCGCATGGCGGACTACGGCGCCATCGGGCTCGGCGGCGCCCGAACCGCGATTGCCATCCTCGAGGGAGCAAACCCGGCGGCCCTCGTGCAGTCGGCCGCCATGCCTACGCCGCTGCAGCTCGATTGGCGGCAGCTGCAGCGCTGGGGCATCTCCGCGAAAGACGTTCCGGCGGACGCGATCGTCCATTTCGGGAACCCTCGCTCTGGGAGGCATACCGCGACCAGGTGATCATCGGCTCTGCAGTCATGCTGCTGCAGGCCGGACTCATCGTCGCGCTGCTGTTCGAGAGGCGACGACGACGGCGCACCGTGGCCGACCTGGCGCGCAGCGAGAAACTGATCCGGCTCGCGGCGCAGGCCGCCAACCTGTCCACCTGGGTCCTTGAAGGCACCGCGATCGGACGACCGGAGGTGCCGTGCCTGCGGCGAAAGCGGCCGGCACCACGCGCCGGGCCGTTGCTGGACTTCGGCGCAATACTCGCGCGCGTTCGTGCCGCAGGACCGTGTTGCCGTCGACGCTGCGCTGCGTGAGGCGCTGGAGCGGGACGGTGAGTTCGACGTCGAGTATCGCCTCGAGGCCCCGGATGGAGAATTACACTGGCAGTCGGCCCGCGGGCGCGCCGACCATGCGGAGTCGCCACGACTGCTCGGCGTGGCAATCGACATCACCCAGCGCAAGCGCACCGAGGCCCAGGCCGAGCAGGATCGCAGCGCCTTGTATCACATGACGCGTGTCTCGCTGCTCGGCCAGCTCTCCGCGTCGATTGCCCACCAGTTGAACCAGCCGCTGGCTTCCATCCTGGGCAATGCCGAGGCCGCGCAGATGATACTCGAGCGTACGCCGGTCGACGTCGCAGAACTGCGGGCGATCTGTGCCGACATCGTCGCCGAAAACCACCGCGCGGCCCAGGTCATTCGCCGGCTCGGCGTGCTGTTCAAACGCGGTGAGTCCCTGCTGGAACCGCTCGACGTCAACGAGCTGGTCCGCGACACGATCGAGTTCACGCGCAGCATCGTGACGACGCGCCAGGTCGCGCTGGCAACGCACCTGCAGCCGGACCTGCCCTTGATCTCGGGCGACCGCGTGCAGCTGCAGCAGTTGCTGTTGAACCTGATCGTCAACGCGGCCGACGCGATGGCCGACCTGCCCGAGGACCGGCGGTCAGCTGACGATCATCTTCACCTCGCTGCAGGCCGGACAGGTGAAGCTCTGCGTGGCCGACCGAGGCCCCGGTGTACCTGCAGCGATGATGGACAGGGTGTTCGAGCCGTTCTGGAGCACCCGACCGGGCGGCATGGGCATGGGCCTCGCCGTTTGTCGCTCCATCGCCGAGGCCCACCGTGGAAGCCTGGCCGTGACCAACGCACCGGATGGAGGGGCGGTGTTTTGCGCATCGCTGCCGGCGCGGACAACGTCATGACACGAACCGCCTGCGGGCCGACGGTCTTCCTGGTCGACGATGACCCCCAGGTGCTCAAGGCCCAGGCCCGGCTGCTGCGCGAGCACGGCTTGCGAACGGCGCTCTTCGAATCGGCGGAGGCTTTCCTCGCCGCAGTACGACGCGTCGATGCCAGGCTGCCTGGTGCTCGACGTCGGCCTGCCCGGACTCGACGGTCTGGCACTGCAGCATCGCCTGCGACAGGCCGGTCGTTCGCTGCCGATCATTTTCCTGACCGGCACCGGCGACATCCCGATGTCGGTCCAGGCCATCAAGGCCGGCGCCGTGGATTTCCTGACCAAGCCGGTGGCGGGCGCGACGTTGCTCGCGGCGGTGCGTGCCGGACTCGAACAGGACGCGCGAGCCCGCCAGGCGACGGAGGAGGGCGCGGCGCTGCGCCAGCGCCATGCCAGCCTGAGCCTGCGCGAACGGCAGGTGCTGGCGGGCCTGGTCGCCGGCAAGCTCAACAAGCAGATCGCCGCCGAACTGGGCATCACGGAGGCGACGGTCAAGTTTCATCGGGCGCGGCTCATGGGCCGCATGCAGGCCCAGACGGTCGCCGAACTGATGCACCTGGCGGCTCGACTGGAACTGACGCCCGACGACGTGCCACGCGACTAGCAGGCGACGCACACGCCTAGCCCAAGGGACAGTTTTGCATACGACCGCGGCGCGCTATGGTCGCCGGCAACATGACCCTGGCGCGCATAGCACTGGTGGATGACGAAGCTTCCGTGCGAGTGGCCCTTGGCCGCGTGCTGCGGCTGGCAGACTACGACGTGCGGGCGTTTGCGTCCGGCGAGGACTTTCTTGCTGCTTTCGACGAGACGCGGCCCGATTGCGCGTTGCTCGACGTCCACCTGCCCGGGCTGACCGGGATCGAGGTGCAGAGGCGACTGCAGTCCGGCCACGTGCAGCTGCCGGTCGTGTTCATCACGGCGAGCGAGGACCCGGCCGTGGAGCGCGAGGCCCTCGGCGCCGGCGGCCTCGCGCGTATTGCGCAAGCCATTCTCCGGCAGCGAGCTGCTGGCGCCATCGCTGTCTGCGCTGCAGTCGACCGCCGATACAACGCGGATGGCCGGACTCAGCGCGCCGATCTAGACCAAAAGATAGTCGCGCGCTCTCGTCAAGCTTCGGATTAATCTTCCGCCGCGAAGGGTTCCCCCCATCATTCGAACCCAGGAGTTCGCCATGAAGACCCGACGGCCTTCCGTCCGATGGAAGGCTGCCGTGAGTGCCGCCGCCGCAATGTGCATTCCGCTTGCCATTCAATGCCGGGGCGGCCGTCGCGCAGGGTGCCGGGGTGGGAATCCGCCCGCGCAGGTCAAGCATTTCGACCCGAAGGGCAAGCAGCCGTCGACGTTCACGCTCGAAGTGCGCAAGGGCCTGATGGCCACGCTGCCGTTCGCGACAAGCGCGACTTCGACGAGGCCAAGAAGGGCTTCATCGCCGAGCCGTCGTACAAGAAGATCATGGCCGATGCCGGCAACGTGGCCTGGGACATGGGCAGCTACCAGTGGCTGCTGCAGGACAAGGACTTTCCGAGCATCCACCCGTCGCTGCAGCGCCAGGCCGTGCTGAACATGGCCTATGGCCTGTACGAAGTGGTGCCGGGACGAGATCTACCAGGTGCGCGGCTTCGACCTCGCCAACATCAGCTTCATCAAGGGCGACACCGGCTGGATCATTTTCGACCCGCTGACCGCCAAGGAAACCGCCCGCGCCGCACTCGAGCTCATCAACGAAAAGCTCGGCAAGCGCCCCGTGGTCGGCGTCGTCTACTCGCATTCGCACGTCGACCACTTCGGTGGCGTGCGCGGCGTGGTGGACGAGGCCGACGTCGCGAGCGGCAAGGTCATGTTGATCGCGCCCGAGGGCTTCATGGATGCGGCGATCTCGGAGAACGTGCTTCGCCGGCAACGCCATGTCGCGCCGCACGCAGTGGCAGTACGCGGTGCTGCTGCCGCGCGATCCGTTCGGCCACGTCGACCAGGCGATCGGCAAGAACGTCGCCAACGGCAACACGTGGCCTGATCGCGCCGAACCGCCTCATCAGCAAGGACATCGAGGAGATCACGCTCGACGGCGTGAAGATGGTGTTCCAGGACGCGCCCGACACCGAGGCGCCGGTCGAGATGAACACCTACTTCCCGCAGTTCAAGGCGCTGTGGTCGTCCGAGGTCATCACCGGCACGATCCACAACATCTACACGCTGCGCGGCGCGTCCGGTGCGCAACGCGCTCAACTGGTCGAAGGAGATCAACGAGGCGCTGTACCTGTTCGGCGGGAAGCCGAGGTGATGTTCGCCTCGCACAGCTGGCCGCGCTGGGGCAACGACCGCATCCAGGAAGTGCTGCGCACGCAGCGCGACGCCTACGCCAACCTCAACAACCAGACGCTGCATTACGTGAACCAGGGCGTGACGATCAACGAGATCCACAACGTCTACGAGGTGCCGAAGAGCCTGCAGCAGAACTGGGCCGCGCGCAGCTACCACGGCGACGTGCAGAACAACGTGCGCGGCGTCGTCAACCGCTTCATCGGCCACTTCGACGGCAACCCGGCCAACCTGATCCCGCTGTCGCCGGCCGGATTCGGCACCGCTCTACGTCGAGATGATGGGCGGATCGGCGAAGATCATCGCCAAGGGCAAGGAGCTGGTCGGGGCAGGGCAAGTACCTGCATGCGTCCGAGATCCTGAACAAGCTGGTGTTCGCGGAGCCGCGCAACCTGCGCAGGCGCGCAATCTGCTGGCCGACGTCTACGAACAGCTCGGCTACCAGGCCGAGAGCACCAGCGTCGCGCAACACGTTCCTGCAGGGCGCGTTCGAGCTGCGCAACGGCCTGCCGGGTGGCACTGCCGCCACGCTCGCACCGGCCCGGACGTCGTGCGCGCGATGACGACCGAGCAGTGGCTCGACTTCCTCGGCATCAGCATGGACCCGAAGAAGGCCGAGGGCCTGCACTTCACCGTCAACCTCGTCACGCCCGACAACGGCGAGAAGTACCTCGTCGAACTCAGCAACGCGACGCTGACCAACATCAAGGGCTTCCAGGCGCCGAACGCCGACCTGACGCATCACGGTGAACCGCGCGGACCTCAACCGCGTGATGATGGGCGTGGCGAGCTTCGACCAGCTTGCCGACGGAGGGCAAGGCGCGCTTCGACGGTGACCGCTCGATCATCCACAAGCTGCGCGACCTGATGGTCACGTTCACGCCGGACTTCGAGATCCTGCCGGGCACCGCACCCACCCAGCGACAGGTGCCGCCGGGACGGCCGTTTGCGCTGCCGGAGAACGGCACCCTGATCCAGGCGGAGTAAACGGACGCCAGAGGTTGACCGGCAACGGCGGGCGACTGAGCCCGTCGTTGCCGCAGGCGACCGTACGCGGCGATCTCGATGTCCTGAGGAGGTGAGCATGAGCCGTTCGTTTTTCCGACTGCCACCGGCTGGCGTCCTGCTGCTTTGCGCAATCGCTGCCGGCGCATGCCGACGAGGCGGGCGACGGCGAACTCGCCATGCAGCTGTCGAACCCGGTCGCAGCGCTGATCTCCGTGCCGATGCAGTTCAACTATGACCAGGACATCGGCCCGGCCGACGACGGGCGACCGCTGGCTGCTCAACGTGCAGCCAGTGATCCCGTTCGACCTGAACGACGACTGGAACCTGATCTCCGCACCATCCTGCCGGTGGTGAGCCAGTCGGACATCTTCCCCGGCGCCGGGTCGCAGACGGGGATCGGCGACGTGGTCCAGAGCATCTTCTTCTCGCCGAAGGCGCCGACGGCTTCGGGCTGGATCTGGGGCGCCGGTCCGGTGCTGCTGCTGCCGACCGGCTCGAACGACCTGCTGACGACCGACAAGTGGGGCGCGGGCCCGACGGCGGTGGTGCTCAAGCAGTCGAACGGCTGGACGCGCGGCATGCTCGCCAACCACCTCTGGTCGTTCGCCGGTGAAGACAGTCGCGCCGACGTCAACGCGACCTTCCTGCAGCCGTTCCTCACCTACACGACGCCCACCCGCTGGACGTTCGGCCTCAATACCGAAACCACCTACGACTGGGAAAACGAGCAGTGGTCGGTGCCGGTCAACGTCTCCGCCTCGAACCTGCTGCGGATCGGCAACCAGCTGGTGAGCGTGGGCGGCGGCCTGCGGTACTGGCTCGACAGCCCGGACAGCGGTGCCGAGGGCCTCGGCTTACGAATCACGATCACGCTGCTGTTTCCACGGTAAACTCCCGAAACTCCCGGACCGCTGCGGGTACCGGGCGCCACCGCAATCTGGAGCTGAACAACAATGAAATCGAGTCGTGCGTTGTCCTTGTGGCTTGTGCTGGGCGCCGGCGCCGTGCCTTCGCTGGCATTCGCCATCGAGCCCATCCCGGAAACGGCGGGCTGGCGCGGCTTCGTCGTGGCTGGAATCGGCTACACGGACGTCAAGAGCAACGTCGTCGCCGGCAACGGCATGCTCGACATCGGGCTGCCGCGGATCGGTTCGGTCAACGATGCCCCGCGCAGCGACGATGCCGTTCATCCCGTCGTGACGGGCGAGGTCAATTACACGTTCGAGAACCGCTGGCAGGTTTTCTTCGGCACGTCGATCGAAGACGCGGTCACCCTCGACGGCGTGACGCAGCTCGGCATGCGCAAGGACATGGGCAGCCCCGGCGTGCTGCAGCTCGGGTACGTGTTCAGCGGCATTCCGACCCAGACCTGGGAAGATCCTTACGCGGAAGGCGTGGATCGCGAGGAAACCGATCGTGACTCCAACGGCCTGCGTGCACAGTGGGATCGCATCTTCGGGACGGGCTTCCAGGCCACGTTGACTTATCGCGATATATCGATCGAGCGCGAGCGGAGCGGGCAGGGCGTCCTGAGCGTCGACTGCGACGTCACCTGTCAGAACCTGCTGCGACGCGACGGCGACCAGTATTCCTTCGACGTGTCGTACCTGTACAAAGTGGGCGATGGTTCGCGTCACCTGCTGCGACCGCTGGTCCGCTACACGGTCAACGACCGGGATGGCGAGGCGATGAGCGGCGATGCCTATCGACTGCAGCTCAGTTATGTATTTCTCGGGCAGGGCTACAGCGTCGCCAGCAACGTCGCCTACGGCGGCAGCAGCCAGGATGAGCGCAACCCCATCTTCGGCGTGAAGACCGACGCGAACCAGTTTGCCATCGATACGACCCTGTTCTACCGCCTGCCGGCCGCCAGCGGCCGCTGGCAGGCCGTCGGCAGCGTGCTGTGGGCCGAGGAAGACAACGACGTGCGCTTCCACGACAACGAAGTCTTCAGCATCAACGTCGGCGCGATGTATCGGTTCGGGGGGCGCTGAGGTCAGCGTCCCAGGGCGGGCGCACGATCACCAGCTCGGATCGTTGATCGTGCCCTCGTCGATCGGCCTGCCCAGCCCGAGCATGAGCTGCCATTCGCTCGTGCTGGTCGCGGCGAGCGAGAGTGCCATCGGGCCGAGGGGCGTACGGCCGGTCAGGACGAAGGCCGCGGAATAGACCGGTTCGGCATTGACACCGTCGATGCGGCCGCTCATGTCGGCGGCGGTCAGCGTCATCCCTGCATAGATGGACTGGCCGAACACGTAGCTGATGTCCGCGATGCGCTGCAGGTAGGACGCCTGCGCGCTCCAGTACGACGACCCGCGCAGTTCACCGAGGCTGAGGCCGGGCAGGCTCACCGGACCGCCGAGCGTGAACGTGTCGTACAACGGCAGATCGGTGTCGAACGACGCACCCGCCGCTCGCGCGCAGGTACCCGACGTTGCGACGGAACGGCAGCGCGACCGTCGCCGTGCCTTCGAACCGGTCGTAGGGCGCCGCGGCTCCCAGCGCTTCCTCGCTCTGGAAATAGCTGAGGCGGGCGACCGTGCCCGACTGCCAGAGCACGTCACGGTCGCGCGTATCGTAGGCATAGCGCAGGGCGAAACCGCCATAGTCCTCGCTCGAGATGTCCGGCAGGTCGAGTGAGCCGATTTCCCGTTCGGCCGACTGCACGCCCGCTGCGGAGACCGGCGCGCAGTTCGGCTCGCGTACCGAACACGCGTCCAGCGTCGAGTGAGCCCCAGCTCGAGGCGAACTCGTAGCGAGTCACTGCGTCACCGTCGTCGAAGAGGTCCTCGATGGAGCGCTGTGCACGCACGCCGGGCTCGATGAACCAGCGATGGGAGGCGTCGAGCGGCTGGTACAGCGAGGCCTCCAGGGCTGAGGTCCGGCCCAGTCGCAGCGAACCACGGAGCTCGCCGCCCCGATCGTTGATCCAGGCCTGCAGGTAGTCGCCGCCGATCGTGAATGCCGTGTTCGCGTCCGTGCCGATGTGCAGGCCAATGTCGAACCGCACGATGTGCGGTCCCCAGGATTTTTCCCGCAGCTGCATGTCCAGCGTCGGCTCCGACGGGTCTCCGGACAGCGTGTAACCCACGCGCTCGAAGTCTGACAACGCGAACACCGCCGTGGCGCGCTCCGCGATGCCACGCCCGTCGACCGCGTCGCCGGCCTGCAGGCCGAGCGTCCGCTCGACGAAATCGGGGTTGGCCCGTTCCAGGCCGTGCACGTTCACCTCCGCCAGCCTGACTTTTTCCCGCCCCGGGCGGGACGTCGCTTCCCGCCACGCCAGGTACTCGGCCTC
Source organism: uncultured Gammaproteobacteria bacterium (assembly GCA_963789375.1). Taxonomy (GTDB): domain Bacteria; phylum Pseudomonadota; class Gammaproteobacteria; order Steroidobacterales; family Steroidobacteraceae; genus RPQJ01. The sequence continues at coordinate 37,889 of CAWBKN010000010.1, forward strand.
GCTGACCGAGTAACGTGCGAGTTCCGCGCGATGCGTCAGCGCCGCCGCGCGGCCGACCGGAATGGCGTCGTTGACCCGGTCGAAGGAGGCCGAGCCGATGTCCCCCATCTCGATCACGATCTTCACGTCGTCGGGGCCAAGGGTGTCGAGCTGCTGCCTCTCGTTGGCGCCGATGAGCACGTCGAGCGTGCGCGACATCAGCGTGAGCGGCGAGCGCAGGTCGTCGGCGGAGGGCATCGGATTGGGTACGGCGACCGCGATGACCACATCGGCGCAGGTCTGTCGAGCGATGTCGACGGGCACGTTGCGAGTCAGGCCGCCATCGCCGAGGATGCGGCCGTCGTAATTCACCGGCGAGAACACTCCCGGTACGGCCATGCTGGCCCGCATCGCGAGTGCGAGGTCGCCCCGGTCGAGGACCACGAGCTCGCCGTTCTGCATGTCCGTGGCGACGGCGCGAAACGGGATCGGCAGCCGGTCGAACTCCGCGATCCCGCGGCTGCGACTGACGAGGTACTGGAGCGTCAGGTCCACGTTCTGCGTGCTGATCAGCCCGCTCGGTGCAATGAGAGACCCGTCGCGGACGCCGAATTCCAGGCTGTTGCTGTAGCTGCTGCCGATGAGCTTGCGATGCATCGGCACCAGCCGGCGCAGACTGCGGCGGGCGATGGTGTCCTGCCACGAAATCGACCGAATCAGGGTTTCGACCTCGCTGGCACTGACGCCGGAGGCGTAGGTGCCGCCGACGAGGGCACCCATGCTCGTGCCCACGATGCAGTCGACCGGTATGCGAAGTTCGTCGAGCACGCTGAGGACGCCGACGTGGGCCGCGCCCTTGGCACCGCCGCCGCCCAGCACCAGGCCGATGCGTGGCCGGGGTTTAGCTGACGGTGGTTCCGCGGCGGCTTCGTCGGCTGCACGCGAAGCAGCCGGAAACGCCGCGAGTGCGATGGCAGCGCACAAGAGCAGGGGAGCGACGCCCTGGATGAGGCGTCGGGATGTGGGTTTGCCTTGGGCTCAAAGCTATTCTTTCATGGGGCGGCACGGAACCAAGGCTCGTATGCTACCTCGGCGGGGCGGAGGGTGCTGTTCTTGCGTTCATTCCTTACTTGGAAACCACCGCCCCGCACCCACATCAAAAATTGCAGCCGCCTCTGCGTTGCCGCATTACCTTGAGGAGCCACCGATGGTCAGCCAGGTCAAGAAGTTCATAAGTGACGAGAACCAAATTTTCACGGAGCAGGCCCGCATGCTGCGAAAGGCGCCGGGAAAGGCCGTGCGTGGTGCGGCCGCAAGGTCGGCTCAAGCGTATCAAGGCGCTGCAGGAACCCGTGCGTGTGATCACGCACTCCGGCGTGAAGCTGACGAACGTATCCCACGAGGCTGTACTCGGCCTGATGGCGTTGCAGCTGGAGGTGGTCACCTCGGCGCTGTCGGATGCCGCCGCGCAGCTTGAACGCGTGGCGCAGTCTGACAATTTGAAAGACCTGGTCAGCGGCCAGGCCGGCGAGTTGCGGGCGACGCGAGAGCGGGTCGTCGACGAGATGCAGCGCGCGGTCGCCATCGTCAAACACGCGGGCCGCGGTATGCGCAATGTCGCGACCGAGACCTACACCAAGGTGACCCAGCCGGCGAAAGCCGCGAAGGCGAAGACAACGCGCACGGTAAAGCGCGCCGTTCGCAAGTCGGTGAAGGCGAAGGCACGGCCGCGGAAGGCGGCGCGGCGCACGAAGTAACCCAACTGGTGATCAGCGTCGAGATGCATCGAAGGCCGCCGGCAAAGACGTGCGGGCCTTGCTCTCCGCGCTCGAAGGGACGATCCGCGTCCTCGATAAGCCGCAAGGGTCCGCGGATCTTCGTACTGCCATGTGGCATCCTCGAAGATCAGGCTGCTGTGGCGTGCCCGCCTGAAGAAGGCTGCGCGGCGCTCAGCGGTTCGGGGCTGGCTCGGCATTCTCAAGGTCTAAGCTCGCGTCCGTATCAACTGGGTCGCGTCCGGACCGGGTGACCGGCACTTTCACGACGGCCGAGCTTCGCGACTTCGGGCTCTAGCGGCGCAGCAGCCAGGACGATAAACTGAGCACGACGCTCACCACGATCACCGTGGCACCGGTCGCGAACACTTTGAACCAGGGCGTCGTGCAAGATCGCCAGGCAGGTGGCCGAAGGGAAACTGCTGAGCCACGGCCACAGCAGGCCGATTGCCGCAGCAGCAGTTCCCAAAGAGATCGAAGATGCGTTGACCGCGCCATAGTAGACCCAGCGCCACGGATTGCAATCGTGCATGGGCGGTCCACATCGGCTGACGGCTTGCCTCACCCGATATTCATCTGCAATGTCACATAATATACATTATGCGTACTTATGCGGTCCGGGCATGGCAGCTCGGGTCGTCCACATTCGAGACCTAAGCCCCGGTCCCCGCCGATCCTGCCCCCACGCTCATGAGGTCACCTGGTCCGGGACCAACCTCAAGAATCCGGTCGTCGGGTAGAAACGACGGACTACCGATTCGGGCGTGCGTACAAGAAACGAACGATAAGGTAGGTCGAAAGCAACACCAGGCAAAACAGCCCCAGGAAAAAAGCGCCTTCGGGTGCGGCAAGCAGTCCGAGCGCGGCTGCCGACGCGGCAATGAGCACAAGCGATCCAACGACATAGATAGCCCCTACCAGCGCTGGACTAGTCGCGAGACGGTGTGAATCGGGCAGCCGCGCATAGCTACGGAAGTTCGTGATCATTCCTGTTAACAGGCAGATGGCGAAGACCCCGGCCGAGCTGCGCCAGACGGCCCTGTCTCCGACACCGAGAAAGGTCAGTACAAAAGGCAGCAAGGATAGGAGCAGCAGGAAAATGCTGTTGCCCAGCATTCCCGTGATCCGGTACTTGTCCAGGGCCGACCAGTTGCGTGGCTCACCGCTGAGCGCGATCAAGACCGAGGAAAAACCGATCAGGCCAACAGCAACCTGGGCCAGGGTCAGGAGTGCGTCGGAAATATCCATCACGTGCCACCCTTTTCCACGTGTGCCGGATCTTCGATACCTTGCCATATTGCACGACGACGTTACCGAGTCACCGGGGGACTCGGTCCGTCGGCGCGAGATGCCTGCTAGGCATTACTCCTGATTGCAAAACGACGCGGTGGGTACTCAATTCATCGCACGCCTCGCGCCGGGTGCGATCGACAAACGACGCGTCGCGCACGACAAGAATCATCAATAGACAGGGGAGTCACGATGAAAAAGCTAATGCTGTTGTTTGTGCTGGCGTTCCCGATGGCCTCGCAGGCCGACTACCTGGACATCATCGCCAGTAAGCTCAACGCGGGCTGCACCATGGACAAGTACCTGCAGATCGTCCAGGACTTCCGGGTGCAGTGGGCCGACTCGCGCGGCTACAAGGTAGAGATTCTTTTCCCCGCGCAAAGCAGGGACCTGAGCACATTCTTCTGGGTTGGTCGGATGTCCAGCGCAGAGGCGTTCGGCAAGGGTCTCGACGCCTGGAGTGCAGCGCAGTCGGATCCCAATTCCGGGCCCGCCAAACTGATGGCGCGATTCCGCGAGTGCACGACCTCCGACAGCCGCGCGGGCTACTTCACCCGCTGACGACTGCGGCATAGCATCTTGACGACACAAACGGCCCCGCGAGGGGCCGTTTGCTTGGCATGCGTCCGGACTGCCGCCGTGCAAACCCGTCGGTGCGACGAAACGTGCTCCCGGCGCGCCGGGAGCGATCGCGTTCCGCACCGCACCGCCGCATGATGCGCGCTTCGCGCCGACTGGCCTTGGGCCGGCCGGTCTACGTTCGCCCCAGGGGTAATACGAGATGCTGAGACTGAACTGGAAAACTGCCGCGCTGGTGGTCATGGCGTTCACCGCGAACGCGCAGGCGGCCGAGCCTGCCTGGGTCACTGCAAGCAACGCCAACGCGCAGCCTGTGCTGGAACTGCTGGCCAGGTACGCCCCCGAGGTCGCTGCCAACCTCGGTGTCGACGGCCACGACGCGGAAATTCGTGACCTCAAGCCGAACGTCGACCAGCGCTTCGAAGCGGATTCGCGGGTCGTGGGCGAGCAACTTGCGGCGAAACTCGCGGCCACCACGGACCCCAGGGTGAAACAGGACCTGCAGATCCTGATCGACACGGCACGCGACCAGCGCAACTCGAGTGAACTCAACCGCACGCTGATGTTGCCGTACGTCGATGTGGCGAACCTGCTGTTCCAGAGTTTCCAGGCGCTGCTCGACCCGCGGGTCGACCGGGCTCGTTACCCGGCTGCACTTGAACGGCTGCGCAAGTACACGGGACGCGAGCCCGGCTACGAACCGATCACCAAGCTGGCGCAGGATCGCTCGACCGAGCGCTTCGGCGAGCCGGGCCTGACCGGCCCGTGGACGGTCGAAGTCGAACAGAACCTCAACAATTCGCGACGCTACCTGAAGGGCATCCGCGACCTGTTCGTGAAGAGCGGGCTCAAGGGCTACGAGAAGGACCTCAGGGTGCTCGAAAGCCAGGTCGCCGACTATGACGCCTGGGTGCGCAAGGAGATCCTTCCCCGTGCGCGCAAGACGAACCTGCTGCCGCCCGCGATCTACGCGGACAACCTGAGGAGCGTGGGCGTCAAGATGGAGCCGCAGGCGCTCATCGATCGTGCCGTCGTCGGCTTCGTGCAGACACGCGACGAGATGCAGTCGCTCGCCCGGATCATCGCGAAGGAGCGCGGGTTTGCGTCGTCCGATTACAAGGACGTGATGCGCGAACTGAAAAAGCAGTCGATCTCGAATGACCAGCTGCTGCCGACTTACAACGCGCGCCTGGCCGCCATCGAGGACATCGTCCGTCGCGAGCATCTCATCACGTTGCCGGACCGCAAGGCGGTGATCCGTCTCGCCACCGAGGCGGAATCGGCGGCGCAACCTGCCCCGCACCTGAGTCCGCCGCGCCTGATCGGCAACACCGGCGAGCCCGCCGAGTTCATCCTGCCGCTCGAGAACCCGAACGCGGCGCCGGGCTCGAAAATGGACGACTTCAAGTTCGACGCCATCACCTGGACATTGACGGCGCACGAAGCGCGGCCCGGTCACGAGCTGCAGTTCGCCAAGATGACCGAAGCCGGCGTGTCGATCCCGCGTGCGGTGTTCGCTTTCAACAGCGCCAACGTCGAAGGCTGGGCGTTGTATGCCGAATCGTTCCTCAAGCCCTACCTGCCGCTCGAGGGCCAGATGGGCTCGCTGCAGATGCGCCTGATGCGCGCAGCACGCGCCTTTCTCGATCCGATGGTCAACCTCGGACAGATCACACCGCAGGACGCAAAGAAGTTCCTGATGGACGAGGTGCTGCTCTCCGAACCGATGGCCAAGCAGGAGGCGGATCGTTACAGCTTCCTGGCGCCGGGCCAGGCGACGTCGTACTTCTACGGCTACGAAAAGCAGCTGGGGATCCGCGCGCGTGCGGAACTGCAACTCGGCGAGAAGTTCGACGTGCAGTCGTACCACGACTTCGTGATCAGCCAGGGCCTCGTGCCGCCCGAGTTGCTCGAGCAGGCTGTGATGGAGCAGTACGTGCCTTCGCGGCGGGCGGCGAACTGAGGCGCCGGCCCAACGACGACGTTTCCGCGGAACCGTCAATTCCAGGTTGGCAATCCCAGCCCGTTGACGGTTCCGCACGGATACGCGTGGACCGCCTACATCGTCGCGCGGGCCGCGTTGATAGCCAGTGCCAGCAACGCCGTCGTCGACAGCAGGAACAACGTGAATCGCACCGCCACCTTGTTCCAGGTCGCCTGGACGATGCTGTGCGCGACGCGCAGCACGACGTAACCCCAGGCCAACTGCAGATTCAGGCCCTCGCCCGCACCGACCACGCCCAGGACCAGCACCGTGGCGTAAAAGATCGTCGGCTGCTCCATGAGGTGAGCGTAGTTGTGGGCTTTCCAGTTGACCCGATCGGGGACGACGCCCTCCAGGTTCACGCCCCGACTCCCCACGATCGTGGCGAGGTCGATGCCGGCCTTGCTCATCGCCGGCAAGCGGGTGATTGCAAGCCACGCCAGCATGACGAGAGACCAGATCACCAGCGCAATGGCTGGGGCAAAAATCGGACTGTGGATCGGCATGGTTAATTCCCCCTCGTAGTTATACGTTTTGCGCCCTGCCCCGCGATGGCTGCTCGCTCGGACCGTGCGAAGCAAAGCATAGCAAGTCCCCGGAAGCCACCCGCAACGCGCGCATGATCGCCCGGGATGAACGGCAGTTGGCTTGCGGCCAATTGCATGGCAAAGTCGTTCGCCGACAACTTGCCGCACCGACCGAAGGGAGTGGACTCAATGCAACGCACTGACTGCCATGGCGCATCCGCCAGGAATGAAAATGGCCGGGTCCGCCTGCGCACCGCCATCGGCGCTGTCGTCGCGCTCGCCTCCGGCCTGATGGCCCTGTCCGTGCCGGCTGCCGAAGGCGATGCCGGGCAACTGGACCAGGCCAAGGCCGAGAAAGCCTTTGCCGGCCAGGCGCTCTACTCCCCCTACGCCGGCCGCAACTTCCCCACCCGCCCCTACTTCGGCGACACGCACCTGCACACGTCGTTTTCCATGGACGCCGGCGCGTTTGGCGCACGGCTCACGCCGCGTGACGCCTACGTCTTCGCCAAGGGCAACGAGGTCAAGTCGTCCAGCGGCCAGCCGGTCAAGCTGTCGCGTCCGCTCGACTTCCTCGTCGTCGCCGATCACTCCGACGGCATGGGTTTCTTCCCGCTGATCATGGGTGGCAGCCAGGAGATCATGTCCGACCCGCAGGGCAAGAAGTGGCACGACATGATCATGGGCGGCCAGGGCGCCGCGGCAGCGATCGACATCATCCAGAGCTTCGGCAAGGGCACCATCTCGAAGGCCATCCTGCCTCTACCGGGTACGCGCGCTTACCAGAGCGCCTGGGACCAGACGGTCAAGGCGGCCGAAGAAGCCAACGATCCCGGCCGTTTCACGGCGTTCATCGGCTTCGAGTGGACGTCGAACACGGGCGGCAACAACCTGCACCGCAACGTCGTCTTCCGCGACGACGCGTCCAAGGCCGGCACCATCGTTCCGTACACGACGATGCAGCCGCTGGGCAGCGACAACCCGGCGGACCTCTGGCGGTGGATGACCCAGTTCGAGGACAAGACCGGCGGCAACGTGCTGGCGATCGCGCACAACGGCAACCTGTCGAACGGCCGGATGTTCCCGACGGTCGAGACCTTCGGCAAGCCGGTGGATCGGGGCTATTCGGCGGATCGTGCCAAGTGGGAACGGCTCTACGAAGTCACGCAGACGAAGGGCGACGGCGAGGCCCACCCGTTCCTGTCACCCAATGACGAGTTCGCCAACTTCGAGAAGTGGGACAAGGGCAACCTCGACGGCAGCGTGGCCAAGACCAAGGACATGCTCGAATTCGAGTACGCACGGTCCGGCCTCAAACACGGCCTGGCGCTCGAGCAGAAACTCGGCGTGAATCCCTATAAGTTCGGCCTGATCGGCAGCAGCGACGCCCACACGGGCCTCGCGGCGATGGAGGAAGACAACTTCTTCGGCAAGACCGCGCCCCAGGAACCCAGCCCGGAGCGCATGACCAACAAGTTCTTCGACAATGCCCAGACTGGCGTGAAGATCATGGACTGGGAGGTCTCGGCGTCCGGGTATGCGGCCGTCTGGGCCACCGAAAACACCCGCGAGGCGATCTTCGACGCGATGGAGCGCCGCGAGACCTACGCGACGACCGGTACGCGCCTGATCGTCCGCTTCTTCGGCGGCTGGGACTTCGTCGCCGCCGATGCGGGCAACCGACTCCCGGCGGCCATCGGCTACGGCAAGGGCGTGCCGATGGGCGGCGACCTGAAGGCTGCGCCCGTCGGCAAGGCACCGACGTTCCTCGTCGCCGCCCTGAAGGATCCGATCGGCGCGAACCTCGATCGCATCCAGATCGTGAAGGGCTGGGTGGACGGCAAGGGCCAGGTGCAGGAGAAGGTCTATGACGTGGTCTGGGGCGACGCCGACAAGCGCAAGCCCGGCAGCGACGGCAAGCTGCCGGCCGTGGGCAGCACGGTGGATGTCGCGAACGCCACGTGGACCAACACGATCGGCGACCCGGAGCTGATCACCGTCTGGAAGGATCCGGATTTCGATCCGAAGCAGCGTGCGTTCTACTACGCCCGCGTGCTCGAAATCCCGACCCCGCGCTGGACCGCATACGACGCGAAGTTCTACGGCGTGAAGCCCCTGCCCGGCACGACCATGACACTGCAGGAGCGCGCATACACGTCGCCGATCTGGTACACGCCCTAGCTGGATGGGCTGCTATACAGAGGGGCCGAGGTAGACTTCGAAGAACCGGCTGACGACGTCTCGCGGCACCGCCAGGCTGGTCTGCGTATTCTTGTGCACCCAGACCAGCGGGGGCGTGTCCTGCGCCTTCTGAGGGGGGGGCGGCGGGCCCGGTCGGGTTAACCTGATTCCCTCGAAGCTGCAGGAACCGAGTCGCCCATGACGAGCAACGGCACATACGTTCTCTGGGGTTCCCCTCATTCGTACTACACCGGCAAGATCCGGTCGTACCTGATCAAGAAAGGCGTGCCGTATCGGGAGGAGTTCGCGTTCCACCCGCAGTTCCAGGCGCGCATCCTGCCGGCGGTCCGCCTCTTCGTCATCCCGATCCTCGAGACGCCCGACGGGCGCATCCTGCAGGACACGCAGGACATGATCGAGCATCTCGAAGCCGTGCTGCCGCCGCCTGCCTTGATCCCGGAGTCTCCGGTGCAGAAGGCCGTCGCGTGGCTGCTGGGCGCCTTCGGGTCCGAGGGCCTGCTGGCTCCCGGCATGCACTACCGCTGGTCATACCGCGCCGAGCAGGAGAACTTCCTGTATGCGGAATTCGGACGGCTCCTGCACCCGGGGCCGGACCGCGAGGCACGGTACGCCACGGCCCGGCAGACGATGCAGTACTTCAACAGTTTCCTGCCAGTGCTCGGCGTCACGCCGGAGACGGTCCCGACGGTCGAGACGGCCTATTGCGAGCTGCTCGATGCTCTCGACGAGCACTTCCTGCACGGCCCTTACCTGCTTGGCGGCCGTCCGAGCATCGCCGACTTCGGGCTGATGGCGCCCATGTTTGCGCATCTCGCACGCGATCCCGTGCCGTCCACGCTCATGAAGAATCGCGCGCCGAATGTCTTCCGCTGGACGGAACGGATGAACCTGGCCCGGATCGGCGACGGGGAGTTCCCGGATTGCCCCGAAACGTATCCGCCCGACGATGCAATCCCCCCCACGCTGGAGCCCGTCCTGCGCTTGCTGTTCCAGGACTGGGGCGCTCAGCTGGTGGCCGACGCACGGGCCTATGCCGGCTGGGTGGCGGCCAACCCGGGCATGGCCAGCGGCACCCTGGTCTCGCTCAGCGGGGAACGGAGCGTGCATCCGTCGATCGGCCCGCTCGAGTACCAATGGCGTGGCTGCACGATCCGCAGGAGCACCTCACCGCACGGGCTGTGGCACTTCGACAAGGCCGCGACTTACGCGCGTGCCTTGACAGGTGAGGCGGCCCGCCGCTTCGACGCGCTGGTACGGCGCACGGGCGGTGAAGAGGTGATGGCCATCCGCCTGGCGCGACCGATGATGCGCAGCGACTACGTGCTGGTGCTGGCGTGATGGAAAGAACGCGATTGCCTGCCCGGACCCTTCGCGACGGCCTGTCGGTGGAGCGATCTCGTGCGTGAACCAACCTCACGACCTTTCAGTTTCCACCCGTCCCGGTCCTTTGATGGACATGCGCACGGTACTTCGCCGGAGTGGTCGAGTGCGCTGCGCGGAAGCTCGACGTCAGGTGGCTCTGCGAGCTGAAGCCACACTCCTGCGCGATCCGCGCGATGGGCATCGTCGACTGGGTCAGTAGCTTTCGCGCGAGATCGAGCCGAGCTGCGAGCACGTAACGGTGCGGCGACACACCCGTGGCGTCGCGGAAGATACGGACGAAGTGCGCCAGGCTCACTTCGGCCCGCGTTGCGAGTTTAGCGGCCGACAGGTCGGCAGCCGGACTGCCGTGGATGAAGTTCAGGACCGCCTGCAGGCGGCCAAAGTGAACGTGGCGCGGATTGATCCCGCCCGTCCCCGGAGTCGTGAGCACGCGGAACGTCTGCTCGAGCATGACGTCGGCCAGCCGCTGCATGAACCCCGCGTCGGCACTCGCGCCCTTCTGCAACTCGCTCGCGAGCTGCCGGGCCGCCGCACCCACGAGTGGATCACTGAACGGTAGCGGCGCGTCCCTGGACTGGGCCAGCGTCTCGAGGCCGCGCATGGCATCGCCGACGCCCTCCAGGAAATAGAAAACGGCGAAATCCACGGTGCCCGAGTAGTGCCAGTGGGTCGCCACGCCTTTCGGGATCAGCAAGGACTGCGTTGGCAGATTCATGCTGCGCCAGCGGTCGGGTTCACCCTCGCGCACGCGGCCGCCGCCGAACTGGCAGACCAGGCCGGTCAGGCCCAGCGCCGCGACCGGGCGCTCGATGTCCTGGTACAGGTATCGCTCGACAAAAAGAGGGCTTTGGCCGCCGATCCTGCCGGCCATGATCGGCTGGTGCCCGAGCTGCTTGCGGACCTTGAACCACGCCGGGAACGCCACGGGCACCCTTTGCCAATGCATGAGTTGTTTTTGACAAAGATACGCTCATTCCATGGAAGGCTCCAGCCATGGGCGCGACCAGACTGCCGAACCATACGGCGCGTCTCCTGACGCGCCCCGAGGGGAGATAGCGCGATGATGAAGCTGAAGACGCGAGTAACTCTGCCCGCCGCCGGGCTATCGGGTTTCGAGCCGCCGCTGTCAGACGAGGAAGCAGCCGTCCAGGCCGGCCTGCATCGCTTTGCCAAGGACGTGATGCGTCCGCTCGGCGCCGAACTTGACCGGATGTCCGCCGAAGAAGCGATCGCCCCGGATTCGCCGTACTGGAGCATCTTCGGCGAGTTCGCCAAGCTCGGGCTCGATCCGGTCATGATGGCCGAACTGCCGCCCGAGATGGCGATCCGCATGGAGTCGCTGATCGGCGAGGAACTCGGCTGGGGCGATGCCGGGCTAGCAGTCAGCCTCGTGGTCGCTGGCTTCCCGATGCAGATGGCGGCGGTCATCGGCAACAAGGAACTCGTTGACCTCTGCACCGGCAAGATCGGCTGCTGGATGATCACGCATCCCGACAAGGGCAGTGACGTGACGATGGTCGACGTCACGCGGGAGTTGCCTGCCGGCCAGCAGGGCAACAAGGGCAACATGTGGGGGCGCATCCAGGGCGACGAGATCGTCATCAATGGCCAATGCTCGGCCTGGGTGTCCAACGGTGCAGTCGCACAGGTCGCGCTCGGCTACCTCGGTGCCGAGTACGAGGACGGTTTTTTCGGTCCCGACGGCAACCCTTACGGCATGGCGGCGATCATTCCACTCGACCTGCCGGGCGTCTCCAAGGGCAAGCCGCTGGACAAGATGGGCCAGCGGGCGCTGCCGCAGGGCGAGATCTACTTCGACAACGTGCGCATTCCGAAGCGCTTCGGCATTGCGCTCAAGGACGAGTACTACGGCAACATGACCTCGGCGTGGTCCTACGCCGGCACGCACATGGCGCAGGTCTTCACGGGCGTCGCGCGCGCCGGATTTGAGATGGCGCTGCAGTACTGCCACGAGCGCAAGCAGGGCGGCCGGAAGCTGATCGACCATCAGCTCACGCGCTACCGGCTCGGTGACATGCTGCGCCGGGTCGAACTGTGCCGCTCGGTGGCGCGACGCTCACTGGCGTTCGCACGGCTGTCGCCCCAGTCGCACCCGTACGTCACCGCCGCCGGCAAGGTGACGGTCACACAGGAAGCGATGAAGGTCGTCGACGAGGCCTTTCAGCTGTTCGGCGGCTCAGGCACGTCGCGCGAATACCCCATCGAGAAGCTGTACCGGGACGCCCGCCTCGCGCTGATCGAGGACGGCGAAAACACCGTCCTGACCATGCGCCTCGGCGTCCTCGCGCAGCAGCTCTTCGCCGAGGGCTGGTCGCAGAACTGAACCGCGCAGGATCAACAGTTACCAGGAGAAGGAAATGGCCAAATACCCCGTCGTCGTGTATGGCGCAAGCGGCTACACCGGCATGCTCATCATGGACTGGCTGATCGACCAGCAGATCCCGTTCACCGCCGTCGCGCGCAGTGCGAAGCGCGTGCAGGAAATGATGGCGCAACGCGTCGTCCGGCTCGAGTCGGCCACCTATGAGATCGTCGAGACCGAGCACACGGTCGATGCGCTCGTGAAGGTGTTCAAGGGCGCCAAGGTCGTGTGCAACACGGTCGGACCGTTCGTGAACTTCGGCCTGACGACAGTGGAGGCTGCGCTCAAGGCAGGCTGCCACTGCATCGATACGACGGGCGAGCAAAGCTACATCCGGGCCGTGCGCGACCAGTTCGGTGACCTCTACCACCAGGCCGGCCTGGTGGTCGCCCCCTCCACGGCGTACATGTACACCTTCGCGGAGATCGCGTCGGAGCTCGCGCTGGAAACCCGCGGTGTCGACGTGCTCGAGACCGCAACGTTGTGCCGCGGCACGCGCTTCGCCGCCGCGGGCGTGACGGTCGGCTCGACGGCATCGATCTTCGAGCTGTTCCGCTCCGAGCAGTGCTACCTGTGGGAGAAGAAACTGGTGCCGCATGCGCCGGGAACGACGGCCAACGTCATCGATCCGGGTTTCGTGCAGCCCGTCTTCTCGCTGCCCTGGGGCGGCACGTCGCTGCCGGTCTTCTACCAGAACGACGCGCGGGTCCACAGCTGCAGCTCCTACGTCGGCTTCTACGACAACAACGTGATGCAACTGGTGCACGGGCTGAGCCAGAAATGGGATGCCGAGTACAAGAACCTGCCCAGGGAGCACCAGGACGCGGTCATCAAGCAGATCGTCGACTCGACCACGCCGAGCATGCCGCCGCGTGAGCGGACCACGACGACCCGCACGGTGGATTTCGCGATCGGTCGCGGCCAGCTTGCGGCGGTTCGTGCCACGCTCCATGGGATCACGCCTTACATCTCTACCGGCGCGCTGCAGACTGCCGCCGTGATGAAGCTACTCGATGGCGAGACGAACAAGGTCGGTTTCACTTCCGCCTGCAAGGCCTTCGGCCACCGTTACCTGCTCGGCTTCCTCGAACAGCGTGGCCTGGTCCGCGCGACCGTGACCGAGCTCTGAGCGACCCGTCATGGCAATCATCGACTTCTTCGATCGTGGCTGGCGAATCAACCCGGCGGGCGCCGCGTACATCCAGGACGACCGTCGCTACAGTTTCGATGAAATCGGTGGACTGTCCTGTCGCATCGCCAACGGCCTTCTGGCCCTGGGCCTCCCCAAGGAGACCAAGGGCGCGGTCTGGGCGCTCAACGACGTGACGGCGTGGGCCTGCACGCTTGGGCTCTGGCGCGCGAACATGTGCTGGATTCCCGTCGGGGCGCGCAACTCGGGCGACGAGAACCACTACGTGCTCGACGCGTTCGACTGCGAAGTGCTGTTCTTCCAGAAGTACTTCGCGCCGGTGATCGCCGAGCTCAAGCCGCGTCTGCCCCGGGTCAGGCTGTGGATCTGCATCGACGGCGAACTGCCGGAGTTCCCGGGTGCCCTCTCGCTGGCGGACTGGGTCAGGGACCTGCCCGCGACGCCGCCGAACGTGGCGGTCGAACTCGACGACGTCGTCATGCTCTCGGCAACGGGCGGCACCACGGGCATGCCGAAAGGAGTGATGAACACGCACCGCAGCGCGCAGACCTTCTGCGCGCACTTCATGATCAGCTGCACCTATGGCGGCAATGAGCTGCCGGTCAATCTCGCAGCCGCGCCGATGACCCATACCGCCGGCCTGCTGTCGTTGCCGTGCACGGCCCGCGGCGGCACGGTCGTGGTCGTCACGAAACCGGACCCTGCCCTCCTCCTCGCGGCCATCCCGAAATACCGGGTGACCGAGTTCTTCCTGCCGCCGACGGTGATCTACCGGCTGCTGGACATCCCGGACCTCGGCAGCAAGGTCGATTTTTCATCGCTGAAATACTTCATGTACGGCGCGGCGCCGATGTCGGTGGAGAAGCTCAAGCAGGCCGTCCAGGTCTTCGGCCCCGTCATGATGGGTGGCTACGGCCAGACCGAGGCGCCCGCGTCGATCTCCTACCTGTCACCGGGCGAGCACTTCGTGGACGGCAAGCTCGCTCCGGACGAACGGCTGTCGTCGGTGGGACGCCCCAATGCCCTGGTCCGCGTCGAGATCCTGAATGACGCCAACCAGATCCTGCCGCAAGGCGCGACCGGCGAGATCTGCGTGCGCGGCGATCTGGTGATGAAGGGCTACTACAAGGCGCCCGACAAGACGGCCGAAACCATCGTCGACGGCTGGCTGCACACCGGCGACATTGGCCACGTCGACGGGGGTGGGTACCTGCACATCACGGATCGCAAGAAGGACATGATCATCTCCGGCGGGTTTAACGTCTACCCGAGCGAAGTCGAACAGGTACTCTGGAGTCATCCCGCCGTGCAGGACTGTGCAGTGATCGGCGTACCCGACGAGAAGTGGGGCGAAGCGGTGAAGGCTGTCGTCGAACTCAATGCCGGCCAGCAGGTGAGCGCCGAGGACCTGATCGCCTTGTGCAAGGACAAACTGGGCTCCGTGAAGGCGCCGAAGTCGGTGGACTTCGTCGCTGCCCTGCCGCGCAGTCCCGTGGGCAAGGTCCTCAAGAAGGACTTGCGTGCGCAGTACTGGCAGAGCACCTCACGCAAGATCTGAGATGGCCAGGAGACCGCAACATGAACTGCTTTACCGGCAAAGTGGCGGTCGTCACGGGCGCGGGCTTCGGGCATCGGCCGTGCACTGGCACAGCAACTCGCCGCGAAGGGAGCCCGGCTCGCCTTGTCGGACATCAATGCGGCGGGCCTGGAGGGACACGAATCCGGTCGTTGCCCGCGGGCGATGCGCGCAGCTACACCTCGACATGTCGAAGCGCCAGGCCGTCTTCGAGCATGCCGACGGCAGTGAAACGCGATTTTGGCACGGCCCATTTCGTTTTCAACAATGCCGGCGCCACCGTCGTCGGTACGATCGCGCACATGAGCATCGAGGAAATCGAGTGGCAGCTCGGCATCAACCTGTGGGGCGTGATCTACGGCACCAAGGCGTTCCTGCCCATGATGCTGGCGCAGCGCGAGGGTTGCATCGTCAACATTTCGAGCGTCTTCGGCCTCGTCGGCTTACCGCTGCAGGGCGCCTACAACATCTCCAAGTTCGGCGTGCGCGGGCTTCACCGAGTGCCTGTGGAGCGAACTCGAGGGCAGCGGCGTACGCGCCGTCTGCGTGCACCCGGGCGGCATCAAGACCGACATCGACAAGGCCGGACGCCGTTGTGCGGCCGCCGGCGAGGAGGAAGCGACATCGATGTCAGGCTGCGGACAATTGCTGCTTACCCCGCCGGAGGACTGTGCGGCAGACATCCTCGCCGGCGTCGAGGGCGGCAAGAGGCGCATCATCACCGGCTACAACTCGACGACGCTCATTCTGGCTCAGTCGGCTCTTGCCGAACAGCTACCCGGCCGTGCTCAAGAAGCACTCGCGCAAGGGTGGCTGCCCGCAGCATGAACTGCAGCGCCTGGCCAGGTGGAGTCCCAGTGGGTCAACATCTACATCGCCGGCATCGCCATGACGGTGTTCGGTCGCCACCCGGAGCGGAGCCTGCACGATCTCGCGGGCGAAGCGCTGCGAGGCGCCCTCCAGGACGCCGGCTGCACTGCGGGCGACATCGGCATCGCTTACTACTCGGGCATGACCAACGGCCCGCTGCAGGGCCAGATCTCGATTCCCGGCCAGGTCGTCTTCAGCAAGATCGGCATCGAAGGCATCCCCGTCTACAACGTCGAGAATGCCTGCGCCTCGGGCAGTTCGGGATTCAACCTCGCGGTGCAGAGCCTCAGGGCAGGCACGACCGACGTGGCGCTCGCCCTGGGCGCCGAGAAGATGAACATTCCCGACAAGGCGAAGGCGTTCTCGATCTTCGAAGGCGGCTGGGACGTCTCCCGCGCCGACGAGAACTACCAGACCCTGGTGCAGATGGGCGAAGGCATCGTACCGCCGCCGGGCTCCGAGTCGGACAAGCCTTACAGCAGGTTCATGGCCATCTATGCCGCCATGTGCCGCTGGCACATGAAGACCTACGGCACCACGCAGCGACAGATCGCCGCCGTGTGCGCCAAGAACCACCAGCACTCGGTCCACAACCCGTTCTCGCAGTTCCGCAAGCCGTTTACGATCGACGAGGTGCTCGCGGCACCCCCGATCACCTACCCGATCACCTTGCCGATGTGCGCGCCGCTCTCCGACGGCGCGGCGGCTGCAATTCTCGCGACCGAGGAAGGCCTGGCTCGGATCGGCGCCGACAGGAACCGCTGCGTCAAGGTCGCGGCCAGCGTCGTCCGCAGCTTCACTCATCGCCGAATGGACGAACCCGAGAAGAGCATCGGTCGCCTGGCCGCGCTGCAGGCCTACGAGATCGCGGGCCTCGGTCCGGAGGACATGGACGTCGCGGAAGTCCACGACGCCTCCGCGATGGGCGAGATCCTCCAGTCCGAGAACCTGGGGCTCGTTACGCCCGGTGGCGGCGGCCCCGCTGCAGAGCGTGGAGAATTTACCCTTGGCGGACGCATCCCGATCAATACTTCGGGTGGCCTCGAATCCAAGGGGCACCCGCTGGGCGCCACCGGCATCGGTCAATTGTTCGAGCTCGTTTCGCAGCTGCGTGGCGAAGCAGGTGCAAGGCAGGTCGCCGGTGCGCGCCACGCGATCCAGGAGAACGGCGGCGGCCTGCAGGGCGTCGAGGAAGCAGCCGTCGCGATCCACATACTAAGCAAGCATTGACGGCAGGCCGGAGCATCGTACTGCGACGCCGGCAAAGGGGGAAACATGGCGAAGCAGATCCCGCCACTCGACTTGATGTGGCTGATCATGGAAACGCAGGCGAGCCCGACGCACGTCGGGGCGCTGCTGCTGTTCGAGAAGCCGAAAGGCCGCCCCGGCGTAGTCCAGGAAATCGTCGAGGCTTACCAGTCGTACGAACCGACCCCGCCTTTCAACTACGTTCCCGAAGTCGTCGGCACCCGCATGCCCCGCTTCGTTGAGGCGACGTCGTACGACCCCCGCTACCACAACCGGCACCTCGTGCTGCCGGAAGGCGCGACCTACGACGACCTGCTGCGACTGGTGGCCGACCTGCACGAGCCGACGCTGGACCGTGACCGGCCGCTGTTTCGCAACTGGATCATCGACGGCGTGCCGAACAACCTGTTCGCGTTCTATACCAAGGTGCATCACTCCGTCGTCGACGGCGTGTCCGGTATGAATCGGCTGTTTGCAGGCCTGAGCCCGAGCGCCGACCCCGTGATCCCGACACCGGCGTTTGCCGCGGAACTCCCCCTGCGCAAGCCCCGGCCGCCAAAGGCACTGCTGGATCGTCTGGCCGAACTCGGCTTTTCCGCGACCAGGCACACCTTGGCGTTCCGCGACGTCTCGATCGGTGCGTTCAAGAAACGGCTTTCCATGATGCTCGGTGCCGACCCGGTCGGCAGCGCCCCATTCACGGCGCAGCGGGGGCCGATGAACGAGCCACTGCAGATGGCCCGGTCCGTTGCGACGCTGTCGCTGCCACTCGAGGAGATGCACGCCGTCGGCAGGCATTTCGGTGCCACGCTCAACGACCTCGCGGTCACGATCGTGGACGACGGGGTCCACCGCTACTTACGGCAGACCAACCGTCCCTTTTCACACCGTTTGGTCGCATTCTGCCCGGTGTCCTTGCGAGGTGACGGCGACACGGAGGCAGGTACCAAGGCTTCGGCGATGTTCGTGCACCTTGGCGAGCACGAGGTGACCGTGGTCGAGCGCATCGAGCAGGTCGTGGCAGCCCTGGGCGCCGGCAAGCAGGAACTGCGCTCGATGTCGAAGGACGCCGCCATGACCTACGCCGTGGCGCTGCTCGGCATGGCCGAGCTGACCACCGCAACGCACATGGACCGCGTGACCCCGCCGCTGGCGAACATGGTGATCTCCAATGTGCCAGGCGTGCGCCAGCAGATGTACCTGAATGGCGCGTCGCTGGTCGGCAATTTTCCGCTCTCCGCCATCGCCATGTCCGTCGGGCTGAACGCCACGCTGACGTCCTACAACGGCCGCATGGACTTCGGCTTCGTCGGCAACGGCGCAACCATGTACCAACTGCCCGAACTTGCCAGACACGTGCAGGACGCGTACCAGGACTTGAAAAAAGCGGCTGTGCAGAACCGAACTGGCCGCCGGCGACGAGGGTCGGGCCTCAAGTCGCTGCCGGCAGTCAGGCGACCCCGAGGTTCACGCGCACTTCGTCGCCCGTGACCCTGACCTTGTAGGTCTTGAGCGACTTCTCGCCGCGGACGAAGTTCAGGACCTGGACGCCCGGCGGGAAGTTGGCCCAATCGACGACCTCGCCGGTCCTGATGTCGAAGCGCGCGCGGTGCAACGGGCACTGCACCTTGCAGCCGTCGACGATCTTGCCCTTGGCCAGCGGCGCGAACATGTGCGTGCACGTCGCGTCGGTCGCGTGGAAACCGTCGTCGAGGTGATAGACGATCAGCTTCTTGCCCGCGACGCTGAAGGCTTTCATCTTGCCCTTGGCGACGTCCGAGGTCTTGCATACAGTCTGCAGTGCCATGGCGGCTCCCTGTTCGTTGTCCGTTGCCTGCCCGCATTGTCGCGCAACCGTCCCTCGATAAGTACGCATTTCCTTTGCAGCGGGCGTGCCTAGGCTTCTGCGCAAACTCGAGGAGCCGGCCCCATGAACAGCCCGACCAAGCGCCCTTACCGCCCCGACCATCGTTCGTGGGCGGAACCGTGGAAGGTCAAGGTGGTGGAGCCGATCAAGATGACGAGCGCGGCGGACCGCGCCCGCGCCATCGAGCAGGCCGGCTACAACACGTTCCTGCTCCGGTCGGAGGACGTCTACATCGACCTCCTGACCGACAGCGGCACCAGCGCGATGAGCGACTGGCAGTGGGCCGGCATGATGCTCGGCGACGAGGCCTATGCCGGCAGCCGCAACTTCTACAACCTCGAAGCGGCCATCCAGAAGCATTACGGCTACCGCTACGTCGTCCCGACCCACCAGGGCCGCGGGGCGGAGAACCTGATCTCGCAGGTCCTGATCCGCCCGGGCCATTACGTGCCGGGCAACATGTACTTCACGACGACGCGGGCGCACCAGGAGCTTGCGGGTGGCAAGTTCGTCGACGTGGTCATTCCAGAAGCCCACGATCCCGCCAACGAGCACCCGTTCAAGGGCAACGTCGACCTCGCGGCCCTCGAGGCCCTGATCAGGAAGGTCGGGCCCGACAAGATTCCCTACGTCTGCGTCGCCGTCACGGTGAACATGGCGGGCGGCCAGCCGGTGTCCATGGAAAACCTCAGGGCCGTCCGCGAACTCACGCAGCGCCACGGCATCCGCGTCGTGCTCGATGCGACGCGCGCCGTCGAGAACGCCTATTTCATCCAGCAGCGGGAGGCAGGCTTCCGCAGCCGCAAGGTCGCCGACATCCTGCTCGAACTCTGTTCGTACTCCGATGCGTGCACGATGAGCGGCAAGAAGGACGCTCTGGTCAACATCGGCGGCTGGCTCGCCATGAACGACCGCGGCATCTACGAGGAAGCCAGCAACCTCGTCGTGCTGTACGAGGGCCTGCACACCTACGGCGGCATGGCCGGACGCGACATGGAGGCGATGGCGCGCGGCATCGTCGAGTCCGTCGACGACGAGCACATCAAGGCGCGCGTGGGCCAGGTCGAATACCTGGGCCATCGGCTCATCGACATGGAGATCCCGGTCGTCAAGCCCATCGGCGGGCACGCCGTGTACCTCGACGCCAAGGCGTTCTACCCGCACCTCCCGCAGGAGCAGTTCCCGGCCCAGGCGCTGGCGGCCTGCCTGTACCAGGAGTCGGGAGTGCGGGCGATGGAGCGTGGCATCGTGTCTGCGGGGCGCTCGAAGGAAACCGGCGAGAACTATCGCCCGGCGCTGGAACTGGTGCGGTTGACGATTCCCCGTCGCGTGTACACGCAGGCGCACATGGACATCGTGGCGGAGTCCTGCCGCCGCGGTGTTCGATGCGCGTGAGGCCGCGCGCGGCCTCAGGATGGTCTACGAGCCGAAGTACCTGCGCTTCTTCCAGGCCCGGTTCGAACGACTCTGAGCGAGCGACTAGGCCTTCGCCTTCTCGCGCGCGCGCTTCGCTGCCTCGAACTTCTTCTCCGCCCGCGCGGCCGCCGCGGCGTCGCCGAGCGCCTTGTGCGCGTGCCGCAGCACGTCGTAAGGGCCTTCGTACAGTGCGGTCGGGTAGCGGAAGCCGATGCGCTTGAACTCCCCGCCCTGTCCCTCGTACAGGCCGTTCGCGATCGCCATGTGCGACCACGCGATGGCGTCTTCGTGACGTTTCACCTTGTTGGCCGCATAGCCCGCGAGCCACGCCAACTCCGCCGTCGCCGGGCGGATCGCCAGGCCGCCGGCACAGAACGTGATGGCTTCGGCCCAGTGGCCGAGCTTGATGCAGCACTGGGCCGCGCGATAACAGGCCCAGGCGCCCTCTTCCGCCCAGCCACCCAGCGCAGCGCACGACTGGTACGCGTCGATCGCCGCGGCGTACTCGCCGAGTTCGTCGTGTGAGGCGCCGAGGTAGTAAAACCAGCGCGGATCCCGCGCGTGCTGCTTCGTGTACTTCCTGAGGACCGCCACGTCGCGCTGGAACTTGCGCCGCAACGCGTCCGGTTCCTTCGGCAATTCGCGGAAGCGCACGCCTTCGAGCAGTTTCGACTCCCCGGTACGCTGGCCCGCGAGGGTCTCGTGCGTCGGGCCCGCCCAATGCACGGTCGCAGGCAACCGGATGATCCGTTCCTTGGAATACGAGCCCGTGTCGTCGGCGACGAGCAGGACGCTGCCGGGGGTGGTACCGAGTGCCTGCGCCAGGCTGAACCCGTCGTCGAACAGCAGACGCTCGTCGGTGTCGACCGTGACGGCCCACTTCGCGCCCGCCTCGGCAGCCGCCGTGAGCGCGAAGTTGCGCGCGGCGGCGAAGTCGTCCTTCCACGGAAACTGCCGCACCAGCAGCTTGTCCCCCGCCACCTTCCGCGCCACCTCGAGCGTGTCGTCCGTGGCACCCGTGTCGATGACGATGCAGCGGTCCACGTGCGGCAGCACGGATTCGAGGGCTGCGCCGATGATTGCCGCATTGCTGCCCGTGAGCGTGGTCGAGACGATCATGCGCTGGTTCTGGTCGTTGCGGACTGCGGCATCTTACGGCGTCGCCCCGTTCACCGGAATACGACGGTCTTGTGTCCGTTCAGCAGCACCCGGTCCTCGAGGTGATACTTGAGGCCACGCGCCAGCACCTGGCGCTCGATGTCCTTGCCGTAGCGCACGAGGTCATCGACCGTGTCGCCGTGGTCGATACGGATGACGTCCTGCTCGATGATCGGGCCGTCGTCGAGTTCGTCCGTGACGTAGTGGCACGTCGCGCCGATCAGCTTGACGCCGCGGTCGAACGCCTGCCGGTACGGGCTCGCGCCGATGAAGGACGGCAGGAAGCTGTGGTGGATGTTGAGGATGCGCCCGGGATACCGCGCGCAAAGTTCCGGCGGCAGGATCTGCATGTAGCGCGCCAGCACGATGGCGTCGGCGCCCGCGTCTTCGAGGATCTCCGCCACGCGCGCATACGCGGCGGGCTTCGTCGCGGGCGTCACCGGGACGTGATGGAAGGCGATGCCGTGGAATTCAGCGTAAGGCCGCAGGTCCGGGTGGTTGGCGACGATGCAGGGGATTTCGCAGTGCAGGTCACCGCTGCGCCAGCGATGCAGCACGTCGACCAGGCAATGATCGGCGCGCGACGCCAGCAGCACGACGCGCTTCGGCCGGCGCGAGTCGCTGAGCCGCCAATCCATCGCGAACTCCTGCGCGATCGGGCCGAAACGCACCGTGAACTCCTCGGAGTCGAAGGGCAGCGAGGCGGTACGGATCACGTTGCGCATGAAAAAGCGCCGCGTGTCGGGGTCCGCATGGTGATTCGACTCGAGGATCCAGCCGCCGTGCTGGGCCAGGAACGTCGACACCCGCGCGACGATGCCCACGCGGTCGGGGCAACTGATGCACAGCGTCAGGTGATGATCAGGACGATCGTTCATGCGTTGCACGCTATCCAGCGAGCCGAGGTGGACGAGGGGCAAGCTTAGCGGCAGCGCAACAGCCGCGGTGGACCAAAAAGCCGCATTGCAGTTCCTGCCGCCAAGCGTATATTCGCGTCGTAGTCGGCTGATTCTGCACGTTTTTTGAGCGTCTCCGCATCGCGCGAAGATTACTTTAAGAAACGCGCGTAAGTAGCTGATTATTATTTATAGTTTCT
The DNA here is from genome assembly GCA_963789375.1 of uncultured Gammaproteobacteria bacterium. Lineage (GTDB taxonomy): Bacteria > Pseudomonadota > Gammaproteobacteria > Steroidobacterales > Steroidobacteraceae > RPQJ01. The sequence continues at coordinate 60,372 of CAWBKN010000010.1, forward strand.
GGGGCGAACACATGACGGCATTGTGGGACGTCTTGCACCAGGCCGTGCTGGTGCTGGTCGGCGCGGGACCGGTCAAGCAGCGGCTGATCGAGGCCTACCGCGATCACCTGGCCGCGGCCCGCGAACAGGATGTCCCGGAACCTCTGCGCGCCAGCCTGGCGGCACTGCGGGCGGCCATGCACGCCGCACCGGCCACGGGCGGCATGACCGCGCCCGAAGTGTCGGTGCGCAAGATGTCCGAGCAGGACGCGGCTGCCCACGCGACCAGCATCCTCGAAATGTTCGCCATGCTGAGCGTGACGACCGAGCAGGACGCTGCGCCGCGGCTGCGCATCGTCGGCGGCGAGGACCACGTCGCCGAGGACGTCCCGCCGTTTCTCAGTCGAGCTTGAAGTCGATCACGTCGAAGCGCGTCGTTTCTTCGTGACGCGCCTGCCGCTTGATTGAGTCGGCCAGCTGCCGCTGGTCCCACGGCACCACGTCGTCCGCCAGTTCCTGCATTACCGGGGCGATCGTTTCCGCGGCGCCGAACGGCTCCAGCACGACGATCGGCTTGTCGAAGGCCTTCGCGCAGTGCATCTGGAACTCGATCCAGTCGATGCTGCGGCGGTAGAGGGCGGCCGGGACGATGACCACCTCGGCCTCGCCGATCTGCTTGCGCAGCGACTCGCGCAGTACTTCCTTGTCCCCGGCCGGACGCTGGTCAGGCGTGCTGGTGTTGAGGTAGAAGAAGTTCGGGGTGCTTTCCAGGTACTCGAAGATCCGGTGGTAATCGTCGTCCTCGGCCCACAGGTGGGCCACGAACAGCCGGATCGGGTTCTTCTGCGTGACGCTGGTCATGTCGCCTCCATCGTCCTACTGCCGGCAGCGTTCCGGCGAATGTAGTCTAGCCTACCTCGCGCACACCCGGACGACCCCCGGGGGCCGTAGAATTGAGGCCTGATGCGCTTTCTGCTCTACAACATCCGCTACGCGACCGGCACGGGCGCTGCGTTTCACCTTCCCATCCCCGGGGCCGGCTACCTCCGCAGCAATCCGCGGGTACTCCAGGGGCTGACCCGGTTCATCAAGGGCCAGAGCCCGGACATCGTCGGCCTGGTCGAGGTCGACACCGGCTCGATGCGCACGGGCCGCGTGAACCAGGCCGAGGTGATCGCCGAATCGCTCGGCCATTACTCGATCTACCAGTGCAAGTACGGCACGGACTCGCTGAACACCTTCGTGCCGATCGTCAACAAGCAGGCCAACGCCTTCCTCGCCTCGCCGCGCGTCGAGGGCGAGCGGTTCCACTACTTCGACACCGGCATCAAGCGACTGATCATCGAACTGGAGCTCGACGACCTCTGCATCTTCCTCGTGCACCTGTCGCTCAAGTTCCGCCACCGCGCGTCGCAGCTGCGCCAGGTGTTCGAGCTGGTGCGGCACTCGACCAAGCCCGTCATCGTCGCGGGCGACTTCAATACGTTCTGGGGCGAGCACGAGATGGCGCTCTTCATGGAAGCAAGCGGCCTGCGCAGTGCGAACACCGCGCGCCTGCCGTCCTATCCGGCGCGCAAGCCGCGCCTCGAGCTGGACTTCATCCTCTATTCGCGCGGCATCGAGATCGATTCGTTCGCCGTGCCCGAAGTGACCCATTCGGATCACCGGCCGCTCGTCTGCGATTTCCACGTGACGGGCTGAGGGCCGGCCGCGCCCAGGGAGACATCGATGAACACCATCGCCAATGCAGCGCAGACGCGCCAATGGTCGCTCGAACTCGACCCGGACCGCATCGCGTGGCTCACGTTCGACAAGCCGGGCGCGAGCGCCAACTCGCTGTCGCGCGCCGCCATGGAAGAACTCAACGAGCGCCTCGCCGAGATCGAGCGCCTCGCGCCCCGCGGGGTCGTGGTCGTTTCGGCGAAGAGCGGCTTCATCGCCGGTGCCGACGTCTCCGAGTTCGGCCAGGTGCAGGAGCCGGCCGAGGCCGTGCCGTCGATTCGTGCCGCGCACGCCGTGCTCGAGCGGCTCGAACGCCTGCCCTGCCCCACGGTCGCGGCCATCAACGGCTATTGCCTCGGTGGCGGCCTGGAGCTCGCGCTGGCCTGCCGTCACCGCGTCTGTGCAGACGATCCCAAGGTCACGCTCGGCCTGCCTGAAGTCATGCTCGGCATTCACCCGGGCTTCGGCGGCACCGTGCGTTCCGTGCAGCTCGTCGGCGTGACGACTGCCATGGACATGATGCTGACGGGCAAGAACCTGCGACCGGACAAGGCGCTGCGGGCAGGGCTCGTCGATGCAATCGTCCCGGCAGGCAAGCTGCGCGAGGCGGCCAGGAATCTCGCACTGCAGCCGCGCCCGCGCCGCCGTGCCGCGCTCGGTCAACGCCTGCTCGGCCTGCCTGTCGTGCGGGGCATCGTGGCGGGCAAGATCGAGCAGCAGGTGGCCCGCCGCGCACGCCGCGAGCACTACCCTGCCCCCTACGCCATCGTCGACCTGTGGCGAAAGCACGGCGCCAACCCCCGGACGGCGTACGAAGCCGAGGCGCAGTCCGTCGCGCGACTCGTCTGCACGCCGACCTCGCGCAACCTGGTGCGCGTGTTCTTCCTTCAGGAACGACTCAAGGCGCTGGGCGGCAAGAACATCCCCCAGGGCGGCCACGTCCACGTCGTAGGTGCCGGCGTGATGGGTGGCGACATCGCGGCGTGGTGTGCGGCTCGCGGCTTCACGGTGACGCTGCAGGATCGCGCGACCGAGTTCCTGCAGCCCGCGCTCGATCGCGCCAAGGCGTTCTTCGACAAGCGGGCCAAGGCGCCGGGCAAGGCGGCCGAGAACATGGCGCGGCTGCAGGCCGACGTCGATGGCACGGGCGTTGTTCGCGCCGACGTGGTGATCGAGGCGATCTTCGAGAACGCCGACGCCAAGCGCGAACTCTATGCGCGCCTCGAGCCCCGCCTGAAGGCCGGTGCCATCCTGGCAACGAACACCTCGAGCCTGATGCTCGAGCGGCTCGCCGACCGGCTCGCCAGCCCGGGGCGCCTGGTCGGGCCTGCATTTCTTCAACCCCGTCGCGCAGATGCCGCTGGTCGAGGTGATCGAGTCGGGTGTAACCGCACCGGAGGCCCGTGCCGCAGCGCTCGCCTTCACCCGTGCGATCGACAAGCTGCCGCTGCCCTGCCGCAGTGCGCCGGGCTTCCTCGTCAACCGCGTGCTGATGCCCTACATGACCGAGGCCATGATCGCCGCAGCGGAAGGCGTGCCGCTCGCGACGATCGACGCAGCCGCCGTGCGGTTCGGCATGCCCATGGGGCCGATCGAACTCGCGGACATCGTCGGCCTCGACGTCTGCCTGCACGTCGGGCGCATCCTGTCGGCCGCGTTCGGCGGCCCGGCACCGGACGCCGTCGCACCGCTGGTCGAAGCGGGCAAGCTCGGCAAGAAGAGTGGCCAGGGACTCTACGCGTGGCGCGACGGCAAGCCCGTGAAGCCCCCCGTCGACCCGGCGGCCCGGGCGCCGGAAGACCTGCAGGAACGCCTGATGCTGGCGCTCGTCAACGAGGCGATGGCCGTGCTGCGCGAGGGCGTGGTCGCCGACGCGGACCTCATCGACGCCGGCGTCATCTTCGGCTCCGGCTTCGCGCCGTTCCGCGGCGGCCCGCTGCGCTACGCCCGGGAACGGGGTGTTGCGGCCGTGGTCGCGAGCCTCGAGGCGCTGGCGACTCGCCATGGCGACCGGTTCCGTCCGGATCCGGGCTGGCAGCAATTCGGTGGGACCGTCGCCACGTGATAGGATTATGAATCTTTTGCCGCGCTTTTCCTTGAATGAGCAGTGACCGAGCCCTCGAGCTGAGCTTCCTGCGCGCGTTTTCGCCGCTGGATGGCCTCAAGAACGAAAACCTGCGTGCGCTCGCCCGCAAGACCGCGGTCCGCGAGATCGGGCAGGGCCGGCTGCTGTTCAAGGAAGGCGACGCCGACAAGCGCACGTATTACCTGGTGAGCGGCACGGTCGAGCTCATGACCGGCGGTCGCATCGTCGGCACCATCCGTGCCGGCACGCCCGATTCGCGCGGCACCCGCTTGCACCGATCCTCCCGCGCCGCTGCTCTGCCCGCGTCGCGTCCGAGAAGGTCGAGTACATGGCGATCGACAGCGACCTGCTCGACGTCCTGCTCACCTGGGACCAGACGGGCACCTACGAAGTCGGCGAACTGAAGGCCGGCGACGATTCCGGCGACGACTGGATGACGATGCTGCTGCAGAGCCGCGCGTTCCATCGCGTCCCGCCCGCCAACCTGCAGGCCGTGTTCATGCGCATGCAGCGCGTCGACCATGCGGCCGGCGACACCATCGTGCGCCAGGGCGACGAAGGCGATTACTTCTACGTCGTGGTCGCGGGTCGCTGCGCGGTGAGCCGCGAGACGCCGCTGAACCGCGAGGGCATCAAGCTCGCCGAACTCGGCAAGGGCGAGACGTTCGGCGAAGAGGCGCTGATTTCGGGCGCGCGTCGCAATGCGACGGTCACGATGCTGACCGACGGCGCCGTGATGCGCCTCGGCAAGGACGACTTCAACACGCTGCTCAACGAGCCGATGCTGCAGTGGGTCGATTACGAGAAGGCGCAGCAGATGGTCGCCGCCGGCGGACTCTGGCTCGACGTCCGCCTGCCCAGCGAGTACGAGCACTGGCACCTCGAGCCGTCGCTCAACGTGCCGCTGTATTTCGTCCGCATCAAGATCCGCACACTCGACCCGTCGCGCCAGTACGTGGTGGTCTGCGACAACGGCCGGCGCAGTTCCGCTGCGGCCTACATCCTCAGCGAGCGCGGGTTCGATGCCTATGTGCTGCGCGGCGGGCTGATCGAGACCGACCTGGCCGATGCGCTGCTGAAGCCAAGCGAATAGCGGAGAGCGGATAGCGGACGAGCGGACTAGCGGAGAGTAAGAATAAGAAAGGCCGGCAATGCCGGCCTCTCTTTCCTACTAGCCGCTATCACTAGCTCACTAGCCGCTTCCTACATCGTGTGCGTCGGCTTGTCGCCCCCGAGCGCACCGGCGAGGTAAGCCTCGATCTTGCGCTGGGTGGTCCCGCGATCCTGCTCGCTGAACTGCACGCCGATGCCGGCCGTACGCTTGCCCTGCGCGCCCTTCGGCGTCATCCAGATCACGCGGCCCGCCACCGGCAGTTTCTCGTCCTCGCCCATCAGGTTGAGCAGCATGAACACCTCGTCGCCGAGGCGGTAATTGCTGCCCGTCGGGATGAACAGCCCGCCGTTCTTCACGAACGGCATGTAGGCCAGGTACAGCGCGCTCTTGTCCTTGATGGTGAGCGTCAGCAGGCCGGGCTTGTTCGGCTGTCGCGGGGCGGGAGCAGGACTCATGCGGCGTTGAACTCCTTCTAACGTGCCCGGACCGCGGCCCGCAGGTCGAGCAGCACGGTTTCGACCACCAGGGACGCGGAGGCCGGTCCCTCGAGGAGCCGGCGGGCTTCGCGCAGGCGATCCAATGCCTGGAACGCCGCACTTATGTTCAACTCGGCTGCGGCCCTTTGCAAGGGCGAACCGGGTCGAAACGTGAGCGTGTTCTCATCGACGACGCCCGCCGCACGCCGTACGCAGCCTCCCAGCCAGGCCTCGAGCCAGTCGAGTCGCGTCGGCAGGCCCTCGCCCTGCATGTCCGCCGCAGCCCGCGTCACCTCGACGCGGCCGTCGAGGAAGGCCTCCAGCAGGCCCGTCATCTGCTGCTCCAGGTCCGCGAAATGTGGCGCCAGCGCGAGCGCCTTGAGCGGCGCGCCACCGGCAACGGCCAGCAGCCGGCCGGGCACCTGGACCCCCAGCGTCGTACCCAGCCAGCCCAGCGCCGTCGGTTGCTCTGGCCGCGCGATCTCGACGCGCTGGCAGCGGCTGCGCAACGTCGCGAGCAATGTCGACGGCCGCGCCGTGACCAGCACGATGACCGTTCGTGGCGCGGGCTCCTCCAGTGTCTTGAGCAGCGCGTTCTGCGCCGGCGTCGTCATCCAGTCCGCCGGCTCGACGATCGCCACGCGATACCCCCGCCGCATGCTCGTCTTCGCCAGTCGCTCGCACGCCTCGCGCACCTGGTCGACGCCGATGCTCTTCTTGTCTTCGAGCGGACGGACCCAATGCACGTCGGGGTGCGTGCCGGCCCGGCTCAGCTTGCACTCCGGCGCAGGCGCCACAGGCTTCGAGGCGATCGGCGCGGCCCGTGCAGAAGGAGCGCCGCGGCCAGCGCCGATGCAAACCGGCCCTTGCCCACGCCTGCGGGACCCTGCACCAGCAGCCCATGCGACAGGCGTCCCGACCCGATCGCACCGCTCAGCCGGTCGCACGCGGCGGCGTGCCAGGGCAACAGGTCGATCGGTGGCGGTGCCAGGATCTCGTCGTCGGCCACGGCTTCGCCTGTCATGGCGCGCCCGTCCCCGTCGAGCACCGCCTGCAGTGCGGTGCGCACCCCGGTCGCCACGTCGTCCACGGTGCCGCCCGCATCGACGATGCGGAACCGCGCCGGCTCGCGCGCGGCCCGTTCGAGGTAGCACTGGCGCACGCGCTCGAAGAAATCGACGCGCTCGGATTCGAATCGATCGGGGCCGTCGGCTCCATTGCGCAGGTGCGCACGCGCCATCCCCGCGGCCACCGGCAGGTCGAGCAGCACGGTAAGGTCAGGTTGGCGATGGGGATGCACGATGCGCACGAGCGCGTCGATGTCGGCCGGGTCCATGCCGCGACCACCGCCCTGGTAGGCATAGGTCGCATCGGTGAAACGGTCGCACAGCACCCAGGCCCCGCGCGCGACGGCCGGCTCGATCAGGTTGGCCAGGTGGGTGGCCCGCGCGGCGAACATCAGCAGCAGCTCGCACGACTGCGGCATCGGCTCTTCGTTGCGCTCGAGCAGGATCTTGCGCAGCTGCTCGCCGCGCGAGGTACCGCCCGGCTCACGGGTCAGGACCACTTCGACACCTGCAGCACGCAGCCACGCGGCCGCCCGCTGGACCTGCGTGGTCTTGCCGACGCCTTCGCCGCCTTCGAACGTGATGAACCGGCCTGGCAAGTTGCTCAACGCTCCTGGTTCTGCTGCTGCCGATAGCGCACGAGGTACTGCTTGACGGCCTGTTCGTGCTCGGCGAGCGTCTTCGAGAAGACGTGGGACCCGTCGCCGAGACCCGTCGCCACGAAGAACAGCTCGCCGCGTTCGTCGGGCTGCACGGCCGCACGCAGCGCGGCCGCGCCGGGCAGCGCGATCGGCGTGGGCGGCAGCCCCGTGCGAGTGTACGTATTGTAGGGCCCATCACGCTCGAGGTCCGCACGACGCAGGTTGCCGTCGAACTTCTCGCCGAGTCCGTAGATCACCGTGGGGTCGGTCTGCAGGCGCATGCCGCGACGCAGGCGCTCGATGAAGACGCCCGCGATGCGCGCGCGTTCATCCGGATGCGCCGTCTCGCGCTCGACGATCGACGCCAGGATCAGGGCCTCGTACTCGTCGCGCAACGGCAGGTTCTCGTGGCGCGTGGCCCAGGCCGCGGCGAGTTCCTTGCGCATGCGGTCGCGCGCCTGGCGCAGCAAGTCGATGTCGCGCGCGCCCTTGCCGTAGAGGTAGGTGTCGGGGAAGAAGAGCCCCTCCGCCGGCCGGTCACCTTCGCCCAGCTGGGCCATGACGGCCGCGTCGCTCAGTCCCTGCGTCGCGTGCTCGCACGGTCGCCTCGCGCGCCAGTGCCTTGCGCACCTCGCGAAACGTCCAGCCTTCCACGAACGTGACCGAATGCTGGACCACGGCGCCGCTCACGAACAATTGCAGCAGCCGCCGCGGCGAAGTCCCGGGTGCGACCGAATACTCCCCTGCGCGCATGCGCGAATCGGCGCCGGTCAGCCGTCCGTAAAGGGCAAGCAACCCTGGATGCTCGAGCAGCTGGCGATCGGCCAGGTCGCGTGCCACCGCGCTCAATGACTGCCCGCGCTGCACGTCCACGATCACCGGTTCCGGCACCGACCCCCAAGGGCGCGTCGAGCCAGTGGCGCACGTACCAGCCTCCCGCGACGAGCGCAATGACGACTGCGACGATCGCCGCCAGCAGTGCGCGTCGCAGCAGCCTCATGCGTCGATCACGTCCAGCGCTTCACGCAGGCGGGCGGTGACGGGGCCGGGCGGGAACGGCGCGAAACCCTCGATGAACCCGACCGGCCGGATGCCGCGTACCGCATTGGTGAGGAACACCTCGTCGGCGCGCTCGAGGTCGGCCAGGCTGTAATCGCCGACCGCCACGTCGATCCCCGCGTCGGCGGCCAGCCGCAGCACGACCTCGCGCATGACCCCGGCCACGCCGCAGTCGCTGATCTGCGGCGTGAGCAGGCGACCCTGCCGCACCATGAAGACGTTGGCCGCGGTGCCGCAGACGAGCCGGTCGTCCGTCGAACGCACGAGTCCTTCGTCGACCGCGGGCTCGCGCAGCTCGGCGCCTGCCAGGACCTGCTCCAGGCGATTGAGGTGCTTCATGCCCGCGAGACGGGGATTGCGCCCCAGGCGGGTCTCGCAGATCCGCAGGGTGAGCGGCCGCGCCGCTTCCGATTCCGAGACCTGCTGCGCCGTCGAATGCACGATGCGCGTGACGGTCGGTTCCAGCGGCGGTGGGTAACCGCGGGGACCCGGCCCCCGCGTCACGATGAGCTTGACGACGGCCGCGCCCAGCCCTTCGAGCACGCGAGCGCAATCCGCCTCGATCAGCTCGGCCGCGGGCATCGGCATTCCCAGGCGGTGACAACCTTCGGCGAGGCGCCGCATGTGCAGCTCCAGGCGGCGCACGCGGCCGTTGGACGCCGCCATCGTCTCGAACAGCCCGTCGCCATACTGCAGCCCGCGATCGTCAGGCGAGATTCCCGCGCCTTCCACGCCATTGACCAGTCTGCGTCCTATCAACTTGTTTCTCCCAGCGCTTTCAGGATGCCGTGCGCCTTCGCACGGGTTTCGGCCAGTTCCGCCTCGGCCGTCGAGTCTGCCACGATGCCCGCCCCCGTCCGGAATCCGATCTCGCCGTACCGCAACGTCAGCGTGCGGATCAGGATGTTCAGGTCCATCGCGCCATCGCGCCCGAGGTAGCCGAGGGACCCGGTATACGCATCGCGCGGCTCGTGTTCCAGCCCGCGCGAGGACCTGCATGCAGCGGACCTTCGGGCAGCCGGTGATGGTACCGCCTGGGAACACCGCGGCAATGGCCTGCCCCGGCGTGACGCCCTCGCGCAGCCGGCCACGCACGTTCGACACGATGTGGTGCACCGTCGCGTACGTCTCGATGGTCATGTACTCGTCGACTTCGACGGTACCGCCGGCACAGATCCGCCCGAGGTCGTTGCGTTCGAGGTCGACGAGCATCACGTGCTCGGCGCGCTCCTTCTCGTTGAGCGTGAGTTCGTGCTTCAACGCGGCATCAGCCGCAGCATCGGACCCTCGCGGGCGCGTGCCCGCGATCGGCCGGGTGCTGGCGATCCCGCCGCGCACCTGCAGCAGGCGCTCGGGCGACGAACTCAGCACCGCGAATTCACCGAGTTCCGCAATGGCAGCGAACGGGGCGGGATTGGCCCGCCGCAAGGCTCGGTACACGTCGGTCGCCGTGGCGCCCGGGGCAAGGCGCGCGCGCCAGGACCGCGACAGGTTGGCCTGGTAGACCTCGCCGCGCGGCAATGGCATCCAGCACGTCGGCGACGCCGCGCAGGAACACGTGCGGGTCCTGCTCGCGCACGTCGTCGGCAAGTGCCGAAGGCGCCTGGCGCAGCGGCGCCCCGCGCAACTCCGCCAGGTCCCTGGCGACCTGCAACTCCAGCGACTGCGTGAGCGCCGGCGTTTCCGCGACGGCCCGCCATTCGTTCGTGACGCGGTCGCGCAGCACCGCGCCGCGCGTGCGCCAGGCGACCGCGCGAGGCAGCTCGGAGCGCGGCAGCTGCAGCGAAGGCTCGATTTCCGCCGCGAGCTCGTAGCCCAGGTAGAGGAACCAGCCGCCGGCGAAGAGTGGCTCGTCGGCGTGCGATCGATAAAGCCCGCTCGTCTCGCACTGATACCACGCGTCCAGGGCGTCGAGAAACCGGCTGCCGCTCCGTGCATCGGGCACATGTCCTTCGAGCGTACCGTCGGCGGTCGACGTCAGGCGTTCGCCTGGCAATGCAAACAGCAGGTCGTGGCGGCCGAGTTCGGCCGCGCCGCTCACGCTCTCGAGCAGGACGGGATAACGCGCCGGGAAGCGCTCGTGGAGCGCGAGGAGATCGAGGCCGGTGGCAGCGAGGCTCGCGCCCACTCAGGTGAGCGCGCGGAAGACCAGGCTGCCGTTGGTGCCGCCGAAGCCGAACGAATTGGACAACGCAACCTGCACCCGCGCCTGTCGTGCCGTGAGCGGCACGTAGTCGAGGTCGCATTCCGGGTCCGGATTCTCGAGGTTGATCGTCGGCGGCAGCACGCCGTCGCGGATCGCCAGGATCGAGAAGATCGCCTCGACGACGCCCGCGGCGCCGAGCAGGTGTCCCGTCATCGACTTGGTCGAACTGACGGCGACCTTGTAGCGCATGGTCACCGAAGGTGCGCTTGATCGCGACCGTTTCCGCACGATCGCCGAGTTCGGTCGACGTCGCATGGGCATTGATGTAGTCGATCGCTTCCGGCGCGATGCCCGCGTCGCGGATCGCGGCGGTCATGGCCAGCATCGCGCCCTGCCCGTCGGCCGGCGGTGCCGTGATGTGGTACGCGTCGCCGCTCATGCCGAAGCCCACCAGCTCCGCATAGATGTGCGCGCCGCGGGCCCTGGCGTGTTCGTATTCCTCGATGACGATGGCGCCGCCGCCTTCGGCCATGACGAAGCCGTCACGGTCACGGTCCCAGGGCCGGCTGGCGCGCGCGGGTTCGTCATTGCGCTGCGACAGCGCCTTGGCCTGGCCGAAGCTGCCGACGCCCAGCGGCGTGAAGGCCATCTCGGCACCGCCCGCCACCATGATGTCGGCGTCCCCGTACTGGATCAGGCGGCCCGCCAGGCCGATCGAATGCGTCGACGTCGTGCAGGCCGTGACCAGCGCGATGTTCGGGCCGCGCAGCCCGAACTGGATCGAGATCTGCCCGGCGGTCGCGTTGATGATGCTGCCCGGGATCAGGAACGGCGAGATCTTGCGTGGCGATTTCGACTCGAGCCACCGCGCGGTGTTTTCCTCGATGGTCGACAGCCCGCCGATGCCGCCGCCCATCGCCACGCCGATGCGCGGCGAATTGGCATCGGTCACTTCGAAGCCGGAGTCCTTGATCGCCTGGACGGCCGAGGCGATGCCGAACGGGACGAACGGATCGAACTTCCGCACGTCTTTCGGCGAGAGGTACTCCTCGACCTTGAACCCCTGCACCTGCCCGCCGATGCGGACCGGGAAGGCACTCACGTCCATCACGGTGATGGGACCGACGCCGCTGCGGCCGTTGACGATGCCGTCCCAGGCGGTCGCGACGGTGCTGCCGAGGGGGGAAACGATGCCGAGACCGGTGACGACGACTCTACGCCTGGACAAGCTGAGCCCCCTGGATGGCGCGGCGGAAGGCCTGGACGGAAAACCAGAACCGCCCTCCGTGGCGGCTCGATGACGAGGCGCAGCTCAGGCCTGGCTGCGGCGCTCGTTGATGTAGTCGATGGCTTGCTGGACGGTCGTGATCTTCTCGGCGTCTTCGTCGGGAATTTCGGTCTCGAATTCCTCTTCGAGCGCCATCACGAGTTCGACAGTGTCGAGCGAGTCAGCACCGAGGTCGTCGACGAAAGAGGACTCGTTGGTCACCTCTTCCTCCTTGACGCCCAGTTGCTCGGCGACGATCGCCTTCACTCGCTGTTCAATACTGCTCATTTTCGTTGGAATCCTGTGAAGAAAAAGAACCACGCCAGCCGTCGCCCCTGGGTCGGCAGGCATGGGGCGCGTATTCTAAGTGAAGGATTTCCGGGGGTCCAATGACCCCGAAATCCCTTTCAGATCATGTACATGCCACCGTTCACATGCAGGGTTTCGCCGGTAATGTAGGCCGCTTCCGGCGACGCGAGGAAGGCTACGGCGTGCGCAATGTCCTCCGGCGCGCCCAGCCGCCCGAGCGGAACCTGCCCAAGCAGGGCCGATTTCTGGGCCTCCCCGAGGCCTTCCGTCATGTCCGTGACGATGAAGCCCGGGGCGACGACGTTGACCGTGATGTTGCGCGAACCCACCTCGCGCGCAAGGCTCTTGCTGAAGCCGATCATGCCGGCCTTGGCGGCCGCGTAATTGGTCTGCCCGGCATTGCCCATGACCGCGATGACGGACGCGATGTTGATGATGCGGCCGCGGCGGGCCTTCATCATGCCGCGCATCACGGCCTTGCAGGTCCGATAGACGGCGGTGAGATCCGTGTCGAGCACGGCCTGCCAGTCGTCGGCGCTCATGCGCATGAGCAGCCCGTCACGGGTCACCCCGGCGTTGTTGACGAGGATCGACGGCGTGCCCTCGTTGCCTTCGACGTCCTTGAGGCAGGCCTCGACGGCAGCCGCGTCCGCGACGTCGAGCACCACGCCTCGTCCGGCGATCCCCGCGTCCTGCAGATAGGCGCCGATGGTCGCGGCGCCCGCTGCCGTCGTCGCGGTCCCGACGACCCTTGCCCCGCGCCGGCCGAGTTCGAGCGCGATGGCCTTGCCGATCCCACGCGTGGCACCGGTGACGAAGGCTGTTTCATTCGCGAGTGCAGTCATGCCGGACCTCCACAGGCTGCGAGCGCCGCAGCCACCGCAGCGCTGTCGTCGAGCGCCAGGAACTTCGTGTCGGGCTTGCGTTCGATCCGGCGGTTGAGCGAGGTCAGTACCTTGCCCGGCCCGCATTCGACCAGCACCGTGGTACCCGCCGCGATCATCGTGCGCACGGTCTCGGCCCAGCGCACGGGCTTGTACAGCTGTTCCTTGAGTGCCTGGCGGATACCGTCGGGACTCGTGTGCTTGCGCACGTCGACCGTGTAGACGTCGGCAATGTCCGGCATCCGTACGTCGATGGTGGCAAGGCGGGCCGCGAGCCTGGCGGCCGCGCCCGTCATCAGGCTGCTGTGGGACGGCACGCTGACCGGCAGCAGCACCGCGCGCTTCGCGCCGCGGGCCTTCGCGGCCTCGATCGCGCGTGCGACCGCCGTCGCGTTGCCCGCGATCACGATCTGTCCCGGCGCGTTGAAATTGACGGGCTCGACCACTTCGCCCTGCGCGGCTTCCTGGCAGGCGAGAGCGAGATCGGCGTCCTCGAGGCCCAGGATCGCCGCCATGGCGCCCTGCCCCGCGGGCACCGCTTCCTGCATCACCTGGCCGCGATAACGGACCAGGTCCACCGCCGTGCGGAAATCGAGGGCCCCCGTGCAGACGAGTGCGGTGTACTCACCGAGGCTGTGACCCGCCATCGCGGCAGGCCGGGGACCGCCCCGGCCGATCCAGACGCGCCAGGTGGCGACTCCCGCAGCCAGCATGGCCGGTTGCGTGCGCTCCGTGGCGCCGAGGTCGGCCTCGGGCCCGTGCTGGCAGAGCGCCCACAGGTCGTAACCGAGCACGTCGCTTGCCTCGGCGAAGGTCTCGCGAACGACCGGCTCGGCTGCGCCCAGCTCGGCAAGCATGCCGACCGACTGGGATCCCTGGCCCGGAAAGACGAAAGCCAATGTCATGGATGCGCGTTCCCCACGGCGGCCGAACCGGGCCGGACGGGCGATTATAGCGACGGGTCCCCGGGGCGCCGCCGCCATTCGAGCCAGGCCGCCCCCAGCAGGCCTCCGAGCGCCCCGTAGGTGTGCGCCTGGAAGATCGTGGGCAGCGCCAGCGTCTGCGACGTGAACGGCATCGGTCCCATCACGTGCTCCCAGGCCAGTTTCGCGCCGAGGAAGGCCGCCACGATCGCGGTCGCGCCGTCGCGATAGCGCACCAGCCAGACGAACACTCCCGCCGCCGCCAGCCCGTGCAGCAACCCCGAGAAGCCGACGTAGCGCGCGAGTTGCGGCTCGAGTGCGAGGAACCCGAGGTCGATGGCCGCGGTCGAAGCAGCGAGGATCACGACCCAGGCCCGCAGGCGGAACTCGCGCGCGAACAATGCCGCGACGAGTGCCAGTCCGGCGACGTTCCAGGCCAGGTGCACGAAGTCCGCGTGCACGAGGTGCGCGGTCGACGAGCCGCCATACCTGCCCCGACAGGATGGCGGCGCGGTCATAACGCAGCGCCTCCAGTCCGGCGGCGGGCAGCAGCTGCAGGGCCGTCATGAGCAGCGCGAGCGCGAGCGGCGGCGTCCACGTGCCGGGGCGGGCGTGCGTCAGGCGTTCGAGGTTCACGGGGCGTGCCGATGCGTGCAGGAGGCGGTTTGCTATGATCTCGCAAATTTACCGTCAGCCACGGCTACCGACATGACTATCTCTCCTTTCCCGTCCCGTTTCCTGCCGGCTCGCGCCTGGCGCGCGAACCGCGGCTTCACGCTCATCGAAATCATGGTGGTCGTGGTGATCCTCGGCATCCTCGCGGCGCTGGTTGCCCCGAACGTGATCCGCCGCATCGACGACGCCCGCGTCGCCAAGGCGCAGCAGGACATTCGCGCCTACGAGACGGCGCTCGGCCTCTACCGCATGGACAACTTCCGCTACCCGACGACCGACCAGGGCCTGCAGTCGCTGGTGACGCGCCCGGCCGACCCGAACATCAAGAACTGGAAGGAAGGCGGCTACATCGACGGCCTCAAGAAGGACCCGTGGGGCAACGATTACCTGTACATCTCGCCCGGCACGCGTAGCGAGTTCGACCTCTACACGCTCGGCGCGGACGGCCAGCCCGGCGGTGAAGGGCCCGATGCCGACATCGGTAACTGGAGCATCGAGTAAGCCCTTGCGACCCTTGCAGGCCGCTCGCGGGGCCTCGGGCTTCACGCTGCTCGAGGTGCTCGTCGTCGTCGTCATCATCGGCATCATCACCACGATGGCGGTGATCTCGGTGAGCGTGCTCGGCGGCGACCACGAGATGCAGCAGGAGGCCGAGCGGCTGCAGGCGATCCTGACCCAGGCGCGCGAGGATGCAATGCTGCAGAGCCGCGACATCGGGCTGCGCGCCGATGAGACGGGTTTCGAGTTCCTCGAGTACGACGGGCGCAACGAGTTGTGGCACGTCATCCCCGACGACCCCCTGCTGCGTGCCCGCGCGCTGCCGGAGGGCCTGCGCCTCGCGCTGCGCCTCGAGGAACGCGAAGTGAAGTTGAAGCCGCGCCAGCCCGAAACCGCGCGCGATCCGATTTCGCCGCAGGTGGTCCTGCAGGCGTCCGGCGACCTCGGTCCCTTCGACATCATCTTTTCCCGCGACGGCACCGACGAGCAACGCCGTGTCAGCGGCACGCCCGAAGGCAAGATCGAGATCCACGACGACGCGCGGGAGCGGCGGCGGTGAGCGGGGGTTCGGCGGCAGCGCGGCTTCACGCTGATCGAAGTGCTCGCCGCACTGGTCATCGTGGCACTCGGCATGCTCGGCGCGATCGAAGCCGTCAACCAGTCGACGCGCAATGCCACCTACCTGCGCGAAAAGACTCTCGCGCACTGGATCGCGATGAACCTCGTCACCGAGCAGCGCCTGCAGCCCGAGCCGCCGCCGACCAGCGAACAGAGCGGCGATCTCGACTTCGCCGACGAGCGCTGGCACTGGACCATGAAAGTGACGCAGACCGAGGTGCAGACCATGCGCCGCATGGACGTCTCCGTTCGGCGCGCCACGGCACCGGACGGCACCACGCTCGCGACCGTGTCGGGTTTCTACGGCACCGCGATCGGTGCCGCAGGCGGCGGGTCGGTGCCCTGGGCGGGAGCGGACGACGGTTCCGGTGGTGGTGGCGGCGGCGGGGACGCCAACCAGGAAGACCTCGAGCGCGAGCGCAACGACAACCGCGACGACTCCAAGCGGCCCCCTCGCCCGCCTCGCCCGCCTGCTGGTGAAGAATGACCGTGCACGAACCACGATCCGCCGCAAGCGGGCGCCGGCGCAACGCCGGTTTCACGCTCATGGAGGTGCTCGTCTCGATCGCCATCTTTGCGGTCGTCGGCATCATGGCGCTCTCGGGCTACACCGAACTGCAGAAGCAGACTGAATACCAGCAGAAGCGTCTCGAACGCGTGCACGAAGTGCAGCGTGCCGTGCAGGTCATCGCGCAGGACCTCATGCAGATCGAGCCCCGCTCGATCCGCGAGCCGATCGGCGACCAGCACATTCCTGCAGTCCTGGCCGGCGATTCGGTCGAGTACAAGATCGAGTTCACGCGTGCCGGCTGGATGAACACGGCGGGCCTGCCGCGGCCGACGCTGCAGCGCGTCGCCTACCGCATCGATGCCGACGGCGCGCTCTGGCGCGACCACTGGCGCGTGCTCGATCGCACGCAGACCTCCGAACCCGTGCGCGTGCGCCTGCTGACGGGCGTGACCACGACGACGTTCCGGTTCATGGATGCGTCCCGACACTGGGTGGAACGCTGGCCGACGCTCGAGGGCCAGAATCCGCTCGAGGTCGATCGGCTGCGCCCCGCCGCGGTGGAGGTCACGCTCGACCTCGAGGACTGGGGCGAGATCCGGCGCGTCGTCGAGGTGTCGGGCTGATGCCGATCCTGACCCGGCATCCGCAGCCCCTGGCGCGCCAGCGCGGTGTCGCGTTGATCACCGCCGTGCTGATCGTGGCGCTCGCGACGATCCTGGCCATCAACGTGACGTTCCGCGGCATGGTGGACCAGCGCCGCAGCGCCAACCTCTTCGCGTTCGACCAGGGTTTCCAGATCGCGCTCGGCGCCGAGGCGTGGGCCGCCGATTTCCTGCGCAAGGACGCCCAGCAGAGCCAGCAGGACCACCTCGGCGAGGCGTGGGCGCAGACCCTGCCGCCCCTGCCCATCGACGAAGGCATCGGCACCGTCGAGGGCCGGCTCGAGGACCTGCAGGGCCGGTTCAACCTCAACAACCTGGTCTTCGCGGACGGCACCCCGAACGAAAAAACCATCCAGCAATTCGAGCGGATCCTCGGCATGCTCGACATCGAGCCGACCTGGGCGACGATGATCGCCGACTGGATCGACTCCGACTCGAGTCCTGGCTTCCCCGACGGCGCCGAGGACACGGTCTACATGGGCATCGACCCGCCGCACCTCGTCGCCAACATGCCGATCACCCGGGCGAGCGAGCTGATGGCGTTGCCGAATTTCGGCATCGAGCGCTTCCGCCGGCTGCGGCCGTACATCACGGCGCTGCCCGTCGGTACGAAACTCAACGTCTGCACGGCGTCCGGAATCGTGCTCGACTCGCTGTCCGAATCGAGCCGCCAGTTCAGCCTCAATCCGCAGGACCTCGCGACGCGGCGCAAGGACGCCTGCTTCCCGACGCTGGAGGACGTCCGCGGCACGCTCGGTTCCGGCGCCTACGACGCGATCAAGGATTCGCTTTCGGAATCAAGCGCTTATTTCCGTGCGACCGTATGGGTCACTATTGGCACTACCCAGTTCACCCTGTACAGTCTGCTCGCGCGTGGGGGCGACGGAACCGTGCGACCCGCACTGCGCAGCTTCGGAGCCGAATGACCGTATGACAGAAACCCTGGTGATCCGTCTCCGGACGATCGAGGACGCGACGTCGTCCTGGCTGATCATCGATGGCAACGGCGCACGTTCCGGGCCCGTGCAGAGCGGCCCGATCGGCGACGCGCTCACGCTCGCGCAGGGGCGGCGTACCGTCATTGTCCTTCCCGCGAGCGAAGTCACGCTGGCCGAGCCCGACCTGCCGCCCGTCCGCGGAGCGGCGCGCATCGCGCAGGCCGTGCCGTACGCGCTCGAAGAACAGCTCGCGACGGACCTCGAGGCGCTGCATTTCGCGATCGGCCCCCGCAATCCCGCCGTGAGCGCCACGCCGGTCGCGATCGTCGCGCGTGTGACGCTCGAACGCTGGCGTGCGGCGTGGGAAGCGGCCGGCATCCATCCGGAGGCGGCCTACGCCGAATCGTCGCTGGTGCCCTCCGCCCCGAACGCGGTGACGCTGGTGCTCGACGAGGCGACGCTGCACGTCAAGCGCCCGGGCAGCGTGGCGTATGCACTCGACGCGCATCCCCTGCCGACCGCGTTCGACATTGCCCTCGGCGCGGTCGCGGAACCCGGCGAACACGTGACCTTCTACGCGGCTACGCACGAGTACGAAGCCCAGAAGGACGTCATTGAAGGCCTGCGGCAGCGGACCGCCACGCTTCAGGTCAAGCTGCTGCCGGACGGCCTGCTGCCGTTGCTGGCCGCGCAGATTCCGACCGCCCGGCCGATCAACCTGTTGCAGGGCAGCTTTGCGCCGCCCACGTCGTTCGGCTCGCAGATGCAGCAGTGGCGCCTGCCGGCGATCCTGGCGGCGGCGACACTGCTGCTGTTCGTCGGCGTGCAGGGCTACAGCCTGTGGCAGTTGCAGCGTGCCGAGAAGCAGGTCGACGCGCAGCTCACGCAGCTGTTCCAGCAGATCATGCCGGGCCAGCCGATCGTCGATGCACGTGCCCAGGTCGAAGGGCTGCTCGCCCGGTCCGGTGCCGGCGGCGGTGCATTGCTGCCCGCGGTCGCGCAGATCGCGCTCGCGATGTCGCAGACACCGGGCGCGCGGGTCGAGGCCCTGACCTTCCGGCCCGGAGTGGTCGAGTTGCACGTCACCGCACCGAGCGTCGACATGCTCGAGCAACTGAAGCAGGCGATGAGCCAGGGCGGCGCGCAGGTCGAGCTGCAGTCGGCGAACCAGCGCGACCAGGCCTTCCTCGGCCGCCTGCAGATCAAGCTGGGGACCGCCTGATGGACAAGCTGCGCGAATGGCTCGCCAATCTCAGCCCCCGCGAGCGTGTGCTGGTCTATGCGGCGGGCGGACTGCTCGGCGTGGGCCTGGTCTTCGGTCTGCTGGTGCTGCCGGTTCAGCACCTGCACGACAAGATGGCAGCGCGCGTCGCGCAGAAGCAGGCCGACCTCGCCTGGATGCAGCAGCGCGCGCCGCAGGCCGTCGGCAGCGGCGGGCATGGCACAGGCGGCTTCCGGCGAGTCGCTGGTTGCGCTGGTCGATCGCACCTCGCGCGAAGCCGGCCTCGCGTCCTCGCTGCGTGACCAGAGCCCGGCCGGAAATTCCGGCATACACCTGCGGTTCGAGTCCGCTTCGTTCGACGCGCTGGTCGCCTGGCTCGCGACCCTGCAGCAGCAGAACGGCGTCGCAGTGGAATCCGCAACGATCGGCGCCGCAGCTCCCGGGCTCGTCAATGCGTCGATCAGCCTGTCGCAGGGCGGCGCGCAGGGCTAGCCCGCGTCGACTCCCTCACTCCCGCGTCGAGCTCCCGCGTGAAACGTCGTACCGCCTGGCTCGTCGCAATCGGCGTCATCACGCTGCTGCTGACGATCCTGGCGACGCTGCCCGCGGGCGTGCTCGCGAGCCCGCTGCGCAAGGCCGGCGTCGAAGCGCAGGCATTCGGCGGCTCGGTCTGGTCGGGTCGTGCGAAGGGCCTCGCACTGAGGGGCGCCCCGCTCGGCGACCTGGCCTGGACGCTCGCACCCTCGAGGCTGCTGCGCGGCCATGCCTCCGGCCACCTGCAACTGGTGCGTGCCGGGGGCGGGCTCGAGACCGACTATGACGTGACCCTGACCGGCCGCCACATCCTGCTCACGGCCGGCCGGTTCGCGTTGCCGGTCGAACTGCTGAATGCATTGCCGCTCGGGTTGCCTGCGGGCTGGCGTGGACAGGCGAGCGGCGCGTGGACGGAAGTCCGCCTCGAACAGGGCTGGCCCGCGGCATTGCGCGGCACGCTCGAACTCGACGGCCTGGTCGCCCCGCCGCCGCGCAACGCGCCGGTCGGCAGTTTCCACGCCGTGTTTCCGCACCCGTCGCCGCAGGCGTCGCTGTCGGTGCCCGTCGATCCGGCCAACGTGACGGCGCAGGTCGTCGACAAGGACGGGCCCTATGCCGTCGATGCGCAGTTCACGCTGAGTCGCAGCCGTGCGTTCGCCCTCGAAGGCGTGCTCGCGCCGCGCGGCCAGGTGCCGGAGTCCATGCAGAGATCGCTCGAGTTGCTCGGGCCGGCGGATGCGTCCGGCCGGCGGCAGTTCAGCATCGGGGGCTCGCTCTAGGGCCTGTCAACACTCATGGCAGCGGATGGCCGCCGCTCGGCGCGGGTTCCCACTCGCGCCAGGCCGACAACCGCGGGAAATACAGCCCCAGCCGGATCGGTTCCTCCCCCAGCAGCGCTGACCAGGCTCGCATAGCGCTCGAGTTGCGGGCGATAGCGTTCGCGTTCGTTGTCGAGGAACTCGTCGAGGCCCGCGCCTTCGTGCGTGCTGGTCTTGTAGTCGATGATCCAGCGCGTGCCCGACGCGTCGACGAACGTGCGATCGATGACGACGCTGATGGACTCGTGGCCGACCAGGCCGGTCAACGCGAGTTCGCTCGCCGTGTCGCGGTGCCCGGCACTGAGCAGCCAGCGACCCCGCTCGTCGGCCAGCGTGCGTCGCACGGCATCGAGCACCCTCTCGGCGGCGGCGCCACGGCGCTCGTGCGGGACGCCGAGCTCGGCGAGTTCCGCGGCATAGCGTCGCAGCAGTGCCGGTATGGCCGCGGCCGCAGCAGGGGCACCTGCCGGATCGCGCGCGAGGCGCTGCAGCTCGCGGTGTACCACCGTACCGACGTGGCGCGCAGTTTCCGTGACCCAGTCGAATTCGACAGCCGCGGCGACCGCGCCGCGTGACAGATCGCGCACGACGATCGCGGGAGCCTCGGGCAAAGGCGGCGGCGTCCAGCCATCGGGGAGACGCAGCAGGACCGGGTCGCGCGGAATGCCGGCACCCGCTTCGCCCTCGATGGCCAGGATGTCGTCGAGGCGTCGGTCGAACGGCTGCCTGATCGCCGCGACCTCCCAGAGCAGCCCCAGTGCGCAGGCCGCCTGCGGCGCCCGGAGCCTGAATTCGTGGGTCTTCTCGTCCTCTTCGACCGCACATGAACCGAGCAGGTGCAGAGAGCGCTCGGCGCGCGTCGCCGCGACATAGAGCAGCCGCCGCTTCTCCTGCAGCAGCTTTTCGCGCTCGAGTCGCCCGAGCCAGGCGTGCAGGAGGTTGTGCGAATCGGCGCCGACCTCCGCGATCGGCGCGATCACCAGCCGGTGCCCGCCGTGCCCGGGCACCTTGAGCCAGCGCAACAGCGGCGGCGCATCGGTACGCCCGACCCGCTCGAGGCCCGGCACGATCACCGTGTCGAACTGCAGGCCCTTGGACTTGTGGATGGTGAGCAGCTCGACGCGCGTATCCGCGCGCAGCCGTGTCGGCGCATACAGGTCCTGCAGCGCCTCGGTGAGCCTGGCCAGGTCGACCGGCGCCCCGGGCGTTTCGGCCTCGACGTCGCCGAGCGCATCGAGGTAAGCATGCGCCTCGTCCAGCTCGCGCTCGCTGGTGAGCGTCGCCGGCCCGCCCAGCGCGTGCCAGGCACGGCCGACGGTGTCGCGGAGGCCGAAGCGACGGCGCTCGTCGAGGGCCTGCTCGAATACGGGAAGGCAACGCTCGAGCCGCGCGCGAGCCGCGGCGTCGAGTCGCGCCCGGCGCGCGGCGTCCTGCAGCAGCTTCAGCGTCGCCCCGTAACGGTCGTCGCCCAGCAACTGCAGGCAATCGGCGAGGCGCAGCCCGCACCAGGGCGCGCGCAGGACGGCGAGCCAGGCGGCACGGTCGCCCGGATGTGCCAGCGCGCGCGTCAGTGCCAGCAGGTCGAGCACCGCAGGGCGCGCGCCGAGCGGATCGATGTCGGTGGCCTGGAACCTGATGCCGCGCGTGGCCAGTTCCGTGACGATGTTGAGCAGGTGCCCGCGACCCTGCACGAGGATGGCAATCCGCGCATTCGCGTCCTCGGCGTGCCGGCGCTGGACGATGTCGGCGACCGTCCGCGCTTCGAGTGCACGGCTGCTGCGCAGGAACGCATGCACGTGCACCCCGCCCTCGTCGCGCGCCCCTGGCGCGGCCACGCTCTCGGCGAACTGCACCGCGCCCCGCAGCACGTCGTCGCGCTCCGGCAGCACGCGGGCGAAGCACTGGTTGACCCAGGCGACGAGCGGTCGCGTCGAGCGGAAGTTGACGCGCAGCGTCAGGGGCTCGAGTGTCACCGCGCGGCTGCCGAGGCCGCGGTCGCGCACGTCCAGGAACAGGCCGACCTCCGCGTTGCGGAAGCGGTAGATGGACTGCATCGGGTCGCCGACGAGGAACACCGTGCGGCCGTCGTCCGGCTCCCAGCCGGCGGTGAGGCGCTCCAGCAGCTGTACCTGCGCTTCGGACGTGTCCTGGAATTCGTCGACGAGGATGTGCCGCAGCCGCGCGTCGAGGGCCAGCGCCGTGTCGGTGGGTTCGTCGTCGGTGCCCAGCGACTGCCGTGCGGCGGCCGCGAACTCGGGATAGTCCGCCGCCTTGCGCTCGGCGAACGCCGCCTTGAGCTCGGCGGCCGCGAGCCGCAGGACGAGCAGCAGCGACTTGAGCACGCGCCATTCATCGTCCGCGTACTGCGCAGGCGGCAACGCCCGGGTCGCGCCGAGCAGCTCCCAGAGCGGCTCGTGCCGCGCGAACTCCGCCACCGCCGACTCGACGCGTGCCTTGATCTGCGCGAGCTCGGGGCGCTTTGGATCCTTCGGCAGCACGCCGACGCCCGCGTTGAAACTCTTGCGCGGCGCGTCCTTGCCCGTCAGCAGGAATTCGGCGAGGCCCTGCCAGTGCGGCACATCCGCGAGCGTCGGTCCCCGGCACGCCGGGTCCGCAATGGAGGATCGGCGAAGCCTTGCCGGCCGCCAGCAGGTTGCGGGCCGCGCCATGGGCATGGCCACAGAGCTCGGCGAGCAACGGCTGCGGGAATGCCTGCGCCAGCGACCGCAGGTGGCCACCGACGATGGCCGCACGACCTGCTTCGAGTTCCGTGCGCACGGCGCCTTCGTCGCCGTAAGCGGTCACGTCGGCCGGCAACACCGGCAGCCAGGCCTCGCGGCGCGCGAGCATCGCCCCGATCAGTTCGACCAGCTTGCCGACGTTGTTGTCGAGGTGCTCGAGCAGCACGCCGACCGCCTCGGCATTGTCCGGGTCGGCGGAGGGCAAGTGCTGCAGCAGTCTTTCCGCGGCGAGGTCGTACAGCTTGCCGCCGTCCTCGTCGATGCCGAGCCCGGCGCCGAGTCCGGACAGGACGGGCAGGCGGCGTGCGAGCGACTGGTTGAGCGCGTCGATGGTGAGGACACGCAGGCGGCTCGGGTTGCGGAGCAGGCCCCACTCCCTGGACGCATCGACCTGCAGCACGCGTTGCGCCAGTGCGCGCGTCTCGTCGCGGAGCTTCGAGGCCGGATCGCCGCACTGGCGCAGCGCCTCGAGGATGCGGTTGCGCATCTCCGCGGCCGCCTTGCGCGTGAAGGTGATCGCCAGCAGGGCTTCGGGCCGCTCGACGACGGCGAGCAGGGCGAGGAAGCGCTGCGTCAGCAATTCGGTCTTGCCCGATCCCGCCGGCGCCTGGACGATGAAGCTGCGCGTGACGTCGAGCGCAGTCCGGCGCGCAGCCGCATCGGCGCGCAGCAGCTCAGCCGCCTGCATCGTCGCCCTCCTCCGCATCGACCAGGGCCTGCGCCGACCGGCACAGTCCCGGCAGATGGCAGTAGCGACAGGCCCTGGTCGGGTTCGGCGCGAGTCGCGCGTCACCCTGGGCGTGCTCGCGCGCAATCGCGTCGAGGCGCCGCTGCCACTCGCGCATCAGCGCCTTCCAGTCCGCGAACTCCTTGAACGTCGCCTTCGACGCGTCGAAGGGCTGCAACGCGCCGAACAGCCCCGACACGCGCGCGAATCCCGTGTAGCCGGTCGCGCCCTTGCGCACGGTGGCGAACGCCACGGCCCCCACCTCGTCCGGGCCCACGGTGCGCAGGTACAGCGGCAGCTGCGGGAGTTCGGGCCGCTCGCCCATCCAGTCAGCGGGCCTCGCGCTCGATCCCGTCTTGTAGTCGATGAAGGCGTAGGTGCCGTCGGCGAGCCGGTCGACCCGGTCGAGGACGACGCGCACCTGCACGCCGCCGACGTCGAGCAGGCTCTCCTCCTCGACCCGCACGACCGTGAACGGCTCCCGTGCCGCATCCTGCTCGAGCAATTCCAGTGCGCGGGCCACCAGCCATTCCTGCTCGAGATCGAGCAGCCGCAGGCGCACCTCGTCCGCAGCCCGGCGCAGGGGTTCCAGGACCCGAGCCGTGAGCTCGACGACACGCTGCGTGCGCTGCGCGGGTGTCATGGCGAGCAGTGCGGACTGTTCGCGCACTTCGCCCCAGAAAGCCTCGAACACGGCGTGCGCCAGTTGCCCGCGCTCGGTCGGCGCAATGCCGATCACCGGATCCTCGAGCTGGCGCCCGCCCAGGCGCAGCTCGACTGCAGCCCGGAACGGACAGGCGGCCTGCAGTTCGAGCAGGCGCGTGCCACCCTGCACGACTTCGTGCGTCGCGAACGCCGGCAACGAGCCATCGATGACGCGCGCGAGCGCCGGCCGCGCATCGAACAGCGCGCGCGTCGCATCCGCGCCGCTCCACCGCTCCACTGCAACCGCCTGCGGCAAATCAGCCACGAAGGCGCTCGGCAGCAGCGGCGCTTCGTCTTCGAAGCGCGGGACGCTGCAGATGACGGTCGCCGCCGCGTGCGTCAGCCGTTGCAGCGTGCGCCGTGCAGCCTGTTCCGAAAGTTCGGCGGTTGCGCCGGGCACGCCCTGCCGTGCCTGCCAGTCACGCGGCAGGAACGGGTCGGGACTGGCCGGTGCTGGCCAGCGTCCGGCATCGAGCCCGCAGATCCACGCCGCGTCGAAGTCCATGCCGAGCGCGGTCTCCGGATCGATCACGAGCAGCGGCGCGGCGATCTCCTGGGGTTCGAAGGCCGTCGTCGCGGCCAGTTCCCGCAGGTGGGCGAGCGCCGACCGGTGCGCGCATCGGCCCGGTGATGTCGTCGCTGGCACCGAACTCGCCGACCAGGGACTGCCAGCGCTGCGCCGCCTGGTGTTCCGCGCTGTCCGGATCGACGCCGGGCCAGCCGATGGCGCGCAGCGCCGCCATGAACTCCGGGGCCCATTGGCTCGGCAATCTCCCGCCGCCCCAGGTCCGGGCGCGATCGAGTGCGGCCTGGAGGCGATCGGCGGTCGCATCGCACCCCGCCTTGCGCGCCTCGACCGCGATGCGATCGAGGCCCGGCACCTGCAGGCCTGCACGTCGCAAGGCGACGTCCAGTTCAGCCCGGGCGTGCAGGTCCGACGCTGCCGCGCCGTCATGCGGGCCGAGCAGCAACGCGCTCGCCTGCACCAGGTCGGCGGGGCGCGCGCACGCGTCGAGCCACGCGAGCGCAGCCGCGACGACCGGCCGTTCGGCCAGGGGCCGCGCCGCGGCCAGTTCATACGCAGTGGATTCCGGCGCGGGCCCGCCCGTCAGTGCGGCACCGGGCACGAGCACGCGGTCGAGCGTGCGTCGCACGCGTCCGCGTTCACGATCGAGTGCCGGCACGATGACCGCGAGCCTCGCCTCCGGCTCGCGCTGCAGGAAAGCCGCGGACCAGCGTGCCGCCGCGTCCAGTTCGGCGTCGAAGTCATTGCAGGCGACAACCTCGGCCTGGATCGGCGCGTCGGCTTCCAGCATCGCCGACGTCGTGACCTGCACTCCGTCCCGGTGCAGCTTCTCGAGCAGGGCGGCCTGTTCGGGGGTCCAGCGATCGAATCCGACGAACGACAGCGGGGTCGCGACCGGGAAGGGCCCGACCGTGCCGGCGGCGAGCGCCGGGTCGAGCCAGTTGCCCTGCTGCAGCCAGCGGCGATAGTCCTCGACCCACGCCGCAAATGCCTGGGCCTCGACACCGTCGGCCTGCGCGAGTGCGGAGTATGGAATCCGGTACTGGTGCAGCAAGGTCCATGATCGATGAGCCACCGCCCCGAGCCCCGACACTGCCAGTACCTGGTGGCTGGCCTGGTCGCGCCGCACGATCCGCTCCCAGGCGAGCCGCGCATGGGTCGCCGCGAGCCACCTGGCCGTCGTCCGGCCCGCGACCCGGTCAGCCTCGAACTGGCGCTGCAGCCACTCGGTCCAGGTCACCAGGTCAGGGGTGTGCCAGACGCGCAGGCCCGCGGCGGCGCAAGCGGCGGCGTGGCGGGCACTCAGGAAGTGGGCAAGCCGGCGCGTCGGCACGACCGTGGTCGTGCCGAGCTTCAATACCTCGATTATCGAGGTGTTTTTATCATTGTTTTCCAGCAGCTTATCGACTTAAGTTAACGTCCTTGTCTGATCATGCGTCGACCGCCCGCAGCGGGCTCGGTCGCGATACGGGCGTATCGCCCGCGGCGTAGTTCTCGAGCAGTTCCTCCATGCGCGCGAAGACGTCCGCGAGCACCGCGGGCTCGGGCAGGTTGGTCACCCTGAAGTGCGTGTTGTAGGGCACGTTGAAGCTGGTGCCCGGGGCGATCAGCACGTGCTTGTGCTCGAGCAGGTCCATGGCGAACTGGCGGTCGTCGAAGTTCGGCAGCTTCTTCCGCTCGACCCCGACGAACGCGTACAGCGCGCCCCGCGGTGGCGTGAGCGTCAGGAACTTGCTGCGGGCGACGGCGTCGACGATGGCCTTGCGCGACTCGTAGAGGCGGCCGCCGGGGCTCACCAGTTCGCGGATGCTCTGGTAGCCACCGAGTGCCGTCTGCACGGCCCACTGCCCCGCCACGTTGCTGCACAGGCGCAGTGAAGTCAGCAGCTCGAGTGCCGACAGGTATTCGCGGGAATTCTCCAGGTCACCGGAGAAAGACGCCCAGCCGACGCGGTAGCCGCAGGCGCGATAGACCTTCGACAGGCCACTCATGGTGCAGCAGAGCGTGTGGTGCACGAGCGTGGCCATCGGCACGAACTCGGCGCCGTCATAGGTCATCTGGTCGTAGATCTCGTCGGCGAACACGACCAGGTGATGCTTTTCCGCAATCCGCGCAATCGCCTCGAGCACCGCACGCGGATAGACCGCGCCGGTCGGGTTGTTCGGATTGATCACGACGATCGCACGCGTACGCTTCGTGATCAGCGCTTCGATCTGTCCCGGGTCGGGCACGAAGCCTTGCTCCGGCCGGCACGGGTAGTGCACGGCCTTGCCCCGGTTCAGGTTCACGGCGGCCGTCCACAGCGGATAGTCCGGGCTCGGCACCAGCACTTCCTCGTCGGCCGCCAGCAACGCGCGCAGGGTCAGGTCGATCAGCTCGCTGACCCCGTTGCCGATGAAGACGTCATCGGCAGTGACGTCGCGAACGCCCCGCTCCTGCTGCTGCATCACGACGGCTTCGCGCGCCGGGAAGATGCCCTTCTGGTGGCAATACCCCTCGGCGGAGCGCAGGTTCTCGATCATGGCGAGCCGCATCGTCTCCGGCGTCCGGAAGCCGAACGCCCCGGGGTTGCCGATGTTCAGGGAAACGATGTCGTATCCCATGCGCTCCATTTCGAGGGCGCGACGGGCCAGCTGGCCGCGGATCTCGTAGCGGACGTTGGCGAGGCCGGGGCTCGGGCGAACGGAGCGTGTGGACATGGGTCGGCGCCGGTAGCGGTAAACCCCACGATTATAAGGCTTGAGGAGAAGTCTCGCCTGCTTCGACCCGTACGCTCGCCGTCGCCAGCAGCCGCGCGCGCTGCACGGCCGGATCCGGCTCCGGCACCGCAGCCAGCAGCGCCTGCGTGTACGGGTCCCGTGGGTTGTCGAAAATCGCCTCGCGATTGCCCCGCTCCACCAGCCGGCCGCGATTGAGCACCGCGATGTCGTCGCACAAATGCCTGACCACCGCGAGGTTATGGCTGATGAACAGCAGCGCCATGCCGTGCCGGTCGCTCAATTCGTGCAGCAGGTTGACGATCTGGGCCTGCACGGAGACGTCCAGCGCGCTGACCGCCTCGTCACAGACGAGCAACCGCGGCCGCGCGATGGTGGCGCGGGCGATCGCGACGCGCTGGCACTGGCCGCCGCTCAGTTCGTGCGGATAGCGCTCGGCGAATTCGGGCGCCAGGCCCACCTCGGTGAGGGCAGCACGAATGCGATCCTGGGCAGTGACCGAGCGCATCGGTGGCGCCAGTGCCAGCAGCGCTTCGCCGATGGCCTCGCCCGCGGTCATGCGCGGATCGAGGCTGCCGAACGGATCCTGGAAGACGACCTGCAGTTCGCGTCGCAGCGCGCGCATCGCCCTGGCATCGCCGTAATCGACGGCCCGGCCGTCCCAGCGCACCGTGCCCGCGCTGGCGCGCACGAGTCCGAGCACGACGCGTGCCAGCGTCGACTTGCCGGACCCGGACTCACCGACGATGCCGAGCCGGCCCCCGGCGCGCACGTCGATCGAGACGTCGGTCAGCGCGTCGAGCATGCGCCGGCGCGCGCCCAGTGCGCCACCAGGCAACACGTAGCGGACGCTGGCCCCGGCCACTTCGAGCAGTGGCGCGGCTTCCCGGTTCGCGTCGCGGGCGAAGCCAGTCATGCGCTGGCCGCCGGGATCGACGGCGCGCGGTGACACGCCACCGCGGATCCTGTCGCCGCATCGACCCGCAGCCCGGGTCGCGCTTGCCGGCACTCCTCCAGCGCGCGCGGGCATCGCGGTGCGAACGCGCAACCCGTGCCGACTTCGCCGGGTCGCGGCGGATACCCCGCGATCGCCGGCAACCGTCCCACCGCCTGCCCGTGCAGCCGCGGCACCGCCGCGAGCAGCGCCGTCGTGTACGGATGGGCGGGTGTGGCGAACAGCCGCGCAGTCGTTGCGGTTTCGACCACGCGTCCGGCGTACATCACCGCGACACGATCGGCGAGCCCGGCGACGACACCGAGGTCGTGCGTGATGATGAGGATGCCTAACCCGCGATCTCGTGCGCGCGCGAGCAGTTCGAGCACGCGGGCCTGCACGCTGACGTCGAGCGCCGTCGTCGGCTCGTCCGCGAACAGCAGCCGCGGCTGGCACATCAACGCAATGGCCAGTGCCACGCGCTGGCGCATGCCCCCCGACAATTCGTGCGGATACTGGCGCAGTCGGGCTGCGGGGTCGTCGATACCGACGTCGCGCAGCGCCTGCACGGCGCGGGCGCGGGCCACATCGGGCGAAACCAGGCCGCGATCCAGCAGGCCTTCGATCAGCTGGGTTTCGATGCGCAGGTGCGGCGTCAAGGCACCCATCGGGTCCTGCGACAGCAGCGCGATCCCGGTGCCCCGCACGCGGTTCAACGTGTCTTCGGGCACACCGAGCAGTTCCTGCCCGGCGAAGCGGACGGAGCCCCGCGGCCGGCCATTGCCCGCGAGCAGGCCGAGGCAGGCGAGCAGCAACTGCGTCTTGCCGGAGCCGGATTCGCCGACGACGGCGAGGCACTCGCCGGCTCGCACCTCGAGCGACACGCCCGCGACGGCCTGCACCGTGCCCTGCGCGGTGTCGAAATCGACGTCGAGCCCGTCGACCTGCAGCAGCGGCGCGGCGTTCATCGTCGCTGCCTCGGATCGAGTGCGTCGCGCAGGCCGTCGCCGAGGAAATTCAGGCACAGCAGGATCGTCGCCAGCACGGCCGACGGGATCAGCAGCAGCCAGGGGGAGCTCTCCATCTCGAGCGCGCCTTCGGCGACGAGGCGACCGAGGCTCGTCAGCGGTTCCTGCACGCCGAGGCCGAGAAAGCTCAGGAAGCTCTCGAACAGGATGACCTGCGGCACGGTGAGCGTCGCGTACACGATCACGGTGCCGAGCACGTTCGGCACGACGTGGCGCGCGATGATCGTGCGCGCCGGCAGCCCGAGCGCGATCGCGGCCTCGACGAACTCGCGGCTCCGCAACGCCAGCGCCTGGCCACGCACGATCCGCGCCATCGTCAGCCAGCCGACCGCGCCGATCGCAAGGAAGATCAGGACCAGGCTGCGCCCGAAGACGACCGTCAGGATGATGACGAAAAACATGTACGGCAGTGCATAGAGCACGTCGACGAATCGCATCATCCAGCCGTCGACGCGACCGCCCAGGTAGCCCGCGGTCGCGCCCCAGGCGACGCCGATGACGACGCTGACGATGGTCGCGAGCAGCGCCACCAGCAGCGACATGCGGGTGCCGATCCACACGCGCACGAACAGGTCGCGGCCGTTGGCATCGGTGCCGAACCAGTGGCCGTGCTCCAGCGACGGCGGCATCGCGAGCGCTGCCTGGCTCCAGTCGACCTGGTCCACCGGGAACGGGCTCAACCACGGGGCCACGATCGCGACGACGATCAGCGACAGCAGGCAGGCCGCCGCGACGATGGCGGCGCGACTGCGCCGCAGGCGCACCCAGGCATCGATCCACAGTCCCTGCGGGCGTGCGGCGACGGGCACGACCTCAACCATGACGGATCCGGGGATCGAGCCAGCCGTAGAGCAGGTCGACGACGAGGTTGAGCAGGAGGATCAGTGCCGCGTAAAAGATCACCATGCCCATCACGAGCGTGTAGTCGCGGTTGATCGCGCCCTGCACGAAATACCGGCCGATGCCGGGCAGGCCGAACACCTGTTCCACCACCAGCGAGCCCGTGAGCAACGCGGCAGCGGCCGGGCCGAGGTAGCTCACGACGGGCAGCAGCGTGGGTTTCAGCGCGTGCCGGCGCAGCAAGGCGCCGCGCCCGAGTCCCTTGGCGCGCGCCGCGCGCAGGTACGGCGCCTGCAGTACCTCCAGCAGGCTGCCACGCGTCAATCGCGCGATGTAGGCGACGAACGGCAAGGCCAGCGTAATGACCGGAAGCACCAGGTGGCGCACGCTGCCCTGCTCCCAGCCGCCGACCGGCAGCCAGCCGAGCTGGACGCCGAACACCAGCGCCAGCACCGGCGCGAGCACGAAACCGGGCACCGCGATGCCGAGCAGCGCCACGCCCATGACCAGGTGATCGAGTGGCCCGTCGTGACGCAGGGCCGCGACCAGACCGAGGGGTACGCCGAGTGCGATCGCCAGGACGAGCGCCAGCGCGCCGATCGTGACCGTCACCGGCAGCCCGCGGGCGATCAGTTCAGTCACCCGGTAGTCCTTGTACTTGAACGACGGACCCAGGTCGCCGCGCGCGAGGCCAGCGAGATATCGGCCGTACTGCACGACCATGGGCTGGTCGAGCCCGTACGCGGCCTGCAGGTTCGCCTGGATCTCCGGTGGCATCGCCTGCTCTTCGTCGAACGGCCCGCCCGGCGCGAGCCGCATGATGAAGAATGCCGCGGTGACGATGACGAACAGGGTCGGGAGGATGCCGAGCAGTCGGCCGGCGACGTAACGCAGCATAGGAGTCGTCACGCGCCGTGGCCCAGCATCTGCAGGAACGCGGCCTCGTCGACGACCGGAATGCCGAGATCCTGCGCCTTGCGCAACTTGGACCCGGCTTCGGCGCCGACGACGAGGAGCGAAGTCTTCTTCGAAACGGAATCCGTGACCGTTGCCCCCGCTGCACGCGCCGCCTCGCGCGCTGCCTCGCGCGACATCGACCCCAGCGTACCGGTGATGACGACGGTCTGGCCGGTCAGCGGCCCCGGCCCAGCCGCGCGTGCACGGGCGATGACGGGCCAGCGCACGCCCGAGGCCAGCAGCTGCGCGATCACCTTGCGGTTGCGCTCCTCGTCGAAGAACTCCCGCACGTGCGCCGCGACCACCGGGCCCACGTCGCGGACCTGCTGGATCTCCTCGAGGCTCGCCGACTGCAGCGGCGCGAGGTCACCGAAGTGCTCGGCCAGCGCCAGTGCCGTCGCCTCGCCCACGTCGCGGATTCCCAGCGCATAGAGGAAGCGCGGCAAGGTCGTCTGCCTGCTGCCGTCGAGGGCCGCGACCAGGTTCGCCGCCGACTTGGGGCCCATGCGCTCGAGCTGCGCCAGCTCGTCCGCCTGCAGCGTGTACAGGTCGGCCGGCGTGGCGACGCGACCGCTCTCGATCAGTTGCTCGATCAGCCGCTCGCCCAGCCCGTCGATGTCCATCGCGCGCCGGGACGCAAAGTGGAACAACGCCCCGAGCCGCTGCGCCGGACACACCAGGCCGCCGGAGCAACGGGCCACCGCCTCGCCCTCGGTGCGGACGACGTGCGAGTCGCACACCGGGCAACGTGACGGCAACTGGACCGGAGCCGCGCCGCGCGGCCGCTTTTCCGGGATCACCTTGACGATCTCGGGGATGACGTCGCCGGCGCGGCGGACCACCACCGTGTCGCCGACCCGCACGTCCTTGCGCGCGACGTCGTCCATGTTGTGCAAGGTGACGTTGCTGACCGTGACGCCGCCGACGAACACGGGCACGACGTGGGCAACCGGGGTCAGTGCGCCGGTGCGACCGACGTAGAAGCGCACATCGTGCACCGTCGTCGTTGCTTCCTGCGCCGGAAACTTGTGTGCGACCGCCC
This sequence comes from uncultured Gammaproteobacteria bacterium, assembly GCA_963789375.1. GTDB lineage: Bacteria > Pseudomonadota > Gammaproteobacteria > Steroidobacterales > Steroidobacteraceae > RPQJ01. The sequence continues at coordinate 92,738 of CAWBKN010000010.1, forward strand.
AGCGCGGCGCACGCGCGACGAAGCCGAGATCCCGCTGCCAGTCGAGGCGGTCGACCTTGTAGACCACGCCGTCGATGTCGTAGGCGAGCTGGCTGCGCCGGGCGCCGATACGCGCGTAATACTCGAGGCAGCCCGAGGCGCCAGCGACGACGTCGGTTTCCGGGCACGTGCGCAGCCCGAAATCGCGCAGGGCGGCCAGGACTTCGCTGTGCCGGGCCGGCACGGTCCAGCCTTCGACGGCGCCGAGCCCGTAGAAGAACAGGTCGAGCGAGCGGCTCGCGGTGATCGCAGGATCGAGCTGCCGCAGGCTTCCGGCCGCGGCATTGCGCGGGTTGGCGAAGGTCTTGTCGCCGCGCTCCGCCGCGCGGTGGTTGAGTGCTTCGAACGAACGCCGGGTCATGAAGACTTCACCGCGAGCCTCCAGGACCGCGGGGCAGCGCTTGCCGCGCAGCTGGATCGGCACCGAGCGGATTGCCCGGACGTTGGGCGTGACGTCCTCGCCACGCGCACCGTCGCCGCGCGTCGCAGCCTGCACCAGCCGGCCGCTTTCGAAGCGCAGCGTGATGGCAAGGCCGTCGATCTTCGGCTCGGCCGAGTAGGCGATACGCTCCACGTCGAGCCGTTCGCGGGCGCGACGGTCGAAATCGTGGATGTCCTGCTCGCTGAAGGCATTGTCGAGCGAGAGCATCGGCACTGCGTGGACCACTTCGCGGAATTCGCGCGCGGGCGCCCCGCCCACGCGTTGCGTCGGCGAATCGGGGTCGGCGAGTTCGGGATGCTCGTCCTCGAGTTGCCGCAACTCGCGCATGAGCGCGTCGAACTGCGCGTCGGAGATGTCCGGGTCGTCGAGGACGTAATAGCGGTAGTTGGCCGCTTCGATCTGCTCGCGCAGTTCGCGCGCCCGTTTCGACTGGTCGCGGGACGCCGGGGCCATCGAAGTCAGGCGGTGCCGAGACGTGCGCTCGAACTCGAGCACGTCTTCCCGCAGTGCCGTCACCCGTGCCGCCGTCAGCGGCACGCCACGCTCGTCGCCCATCGTCCCGGCGAGGTGCGTGGCGAGCGCACGCGCCGTGAACAGCATTTCGTCGAAGGCTTCGGCCGCGCCGACCGGACCCGGCAGCACGGCAAACAGCGCGACGCCGGGGTACTGCGTCGCCGGCATCGTCTGCAGGTCGAACCGGCCGGGCTCCTTCAGGCTGGCCACGCTGAATACCGGCCGGCCGTCAGTGTGCAGGCGATGGAAGATGTCGTAACGGCCGTGCGTGAGCGATTCGGCTCGCAAGGCTTCGAGCAGTACCCCGCCGTCGAAACGCTCGGGAGACGTTGCGGTGACGCGCAGGGCGAAAATCCTCTGCGAGGGCTTCTGCGGCCGCGTCTCGGACGGGGCTGCAGGCGGCGCCGGCGTCGCCGCTGTCGCCGGCGATGACCGGACCGGGGCGATCGCGATCTCGGGATCGACGGCGGGCGGCGCAGCCCGCGGGCGCAGCGTGGGTTCCAACCGACCCCCGCTCAGGGGTTCGGCGCGCATGGACATCGTGGGCTCGCGTCGCGAGCCGCTGCCCGAAAGGGTCGCGACGTCGTCCTCGAAGTCGATCGTGGCATCGGGTTCCCGCGCGGGGAAATCCGCGTCATCGTCGTCGGGCGCAAGGCTGGGCTCGATCCGTCGCGACGCCGCGGGCACGCTGAGCCGGCGCTCGTCCTCCGATTCGGGGACGTCGGCGCCGACACCCGGCTCCGCTCGCTCGAACCCGGAAGCCCCGCCCGTGAACACCGCCGGTCGGGTCTCTGCGTCCTCGGCACGCCCCGTCCGGCCGCGTGCGCGCAGGCCCCAGGCATAGATCGCCGCGAGCAGCACGAGTCCGGCAGCCAGCAGTATCCAGCGCAGTTCCGTCATCGTCGCAAGGGGCTCCGCCCGCGTTTCACATCGCCGCCATGCGCACGGCTTCGTCGACGTCCACCGCGACGAGGCGCGAGCAGCCCGGCTCGTTCATCGTGACGCCGAGCAGCTGGTTGGCCATCTCCATCGTCGTCTTGTTGTGCGTGACGAAGATGAACTGCACCTGGTCGGACATCTCCCGCACGATATCGCAGAAACGCGACACGTTGTTCTCGTCGAGCGGCGCGTCCACCTCGTCGAGCAGGCAGAACGGCGCAGGGTTCAGCTCGAAGATCGAAAAGACCAGCGCGACGGCGGTCAGTGCCTTCTCGCCGCCCGACAGCATGCTGATCGAACTGTTCCGCTTGCCCGGCGGGCGCGCCATGATCGCGACGCCGGCCTCGAGCACGTCGTCACCGACGAGTTCGAGGTACGCCTGGCCGCCGCCGAACAGCCGCGGAAACTTGTCGCGCAGGCCGGTGTTGACGCGGTCGAAGGTGTCCTGGAAGCGCGACTTGGTTTCGCGGTCGATCTTCCGGATCGCGTCCTCGAGCGTGGCGAGCGCGTCGTTGAGGTCGGCGAACTGGCGGTCGAGGTATTCCTTGCGCTCGGTCTGCTCGGCGAACTCCTCGATGGCCGCGAGGTTGACGGCGCCGAGGCGCTCGATCTTCTCGCTGGTCTCGGCGAGACGCTGCTCCCACACCGGCACGCTCGCGTCTTCCGCCAGCGCGGCGACGACGTCCGGCAGTTCGAGGCGCGTCTGCGCGAACTGCTCGGCCAGGGACTCGCGGCGCAGCCTGAGCTCCTGCACCGAGAAACGCACGTTCTCGAGGGCGCTGCGCGCCTCCTCGACGGCTGTCTCGGCCGCCAGGCGGCGCTCGTCGAACTGGCGCAGGTTGGCGTCGACGGCTTCCATGGCCAGGCGTGCGGTGGCGAGTTCGGCCTCGACCGTCACGCGGCGCTGCAGGGCGTCCTCGAGCGTGACCTTGAGCTGCGCCTCGGCGGCCTCGCCGCCCGCGAGCTGCGTCTCGAGGTCGGTGCGGCGCACCTCGAACTGCGCGATCTGGGTGTCGAGCCGCTCGATGCCCGACAGCAGCGACTGGTAACTGGTGCGACGCGACTCGACGCGGATCGCGGCTTCGCTGGCGGCGTTGCGCTGCGCCTGTGCCCGGTCACGCGCCTGCGTCAGGCGGGCGCGGATGACCTCGCGTTCAGCTTCGAGCGCCACGCGCCGGTCTTCGAGTTCCGCCATGGCGGCGACGGCTTCCTCGAGCCGGCCGCGCGCCGCGCGATTGCCGGCGTTGGCGGCTTCGAGGGCGCTCCCGACCTCGGTCAGCTCGAGCGCGAGCTGCTGCATGCGACGCTCGCGCTGCTCCGCGCGCGCGCGCAGGCTGTCGATCTGGGAGCGCAGGTTCATGTGCGCCGAACCGCTGCGCGAGACTTGCTGCTGCTGACTCGCGAGCCGGTCTTCGAGTTCGCGGACCCGGCTGCGCAGCGCCTCGAGGTCCTCTTCCGCCTTGCGATGCTTCGCGTGCTGCGTCTCGAGCGCGGCGCGTTCACCGCGCAGCCGCTCTTCGCGCTCCAGCACGCCTTCGTGGGCGTCCTTGTCGCGGCTGACGCGGAGCCAGTCCGGCCCGATCCAGATGCCGTCGCGCGTGATCACCGACTGGCCCGGCCGCAGCTGCGGCCGCAACCGCAGCGCCTCGCCGAGCGTCTCGGTCGCGGCGATGCCTGCGAAGAGCGCGTCGAGCCCGGCCGGGCCGCGGACGCGCGAACGCAGCGTCTCGCCACCGTGGCCCGAAGCCACCGGGCCCTGCGCCCCGGCAAAGAACGTCACCGTGCCCGCGGTCAGGCTTTCGAGTGTCCCTGCGACGTCATCGAGCGAATCGATGCAGACGGCTTCGAGGTAGCCGCCGAGCACGGTCTCGACCGCACGATCCCAGCCCTTGTCGACGGAAAGCTGCTGGGCAAGACGCGGGCGGCCGTCGAGGCTGCGCGACTTGAGCCAGTCGACGACCTTGCCCTGGCCCTGGCCGAGCGCTGCCCGCTGCAGTGCCTGGAGGGACACGATGCGACCTTCGGTCTCCTGCGTCTCACGGCGGGCCGCCTGGGCTGCGGCGGCCAGGTCGCGTTCGCGGACGCGTTCCGACTGCAGCGTGGCGACCAGTTCTTCCATCTGGCGACGCGCCGCCTCGTGCTCGCTGCGGGCCTCGCCTTCCTGCGCCTCGAGGCCGGCCAGTGTCGCCGCGACGTCCGCGGCCGACAGCATGCCGTGCTCCTGCGTGGCCCGGTCGCGCTGGCTCATCAGGCCGCGCAGCTGGTTGTCCATGACCTCGAGGCGTGCACGTTCGGCGCCCGCCGCCGACGACGCCTGGCGCAGCGACTGGTTGAAACTTTCCCACTGCTCCTGCCACCCGGCCATCGCGGTCTCGGCCGCGCCGAGCTCGGCCGCGGCCGCCTGCTCTGCCGCGCGCGCCTGCTCGAGGCCCGGGCCCATCTCGGCCAGGGCCACTTCGAGTTCGGCCGCAAGCTGCCTGTCGCGGACGCGGTGCAGGTCGGCGTCCTGCACGCCCTGCGCGATCTGGTCGAGTTCCTGCCGCTGGCGCGAGCGGATCTCGCGCGCGTGGTCGATCGCCTGCTCGGCGCGCGAGATCTCGGCGCCGACCTGGTAGTAACGGCCCTGCACTTCCGAGAGCACCGTCGCCTGGGCGTCGTGCGCCTGGCGCGTGCGCTCGATGGCCGCTTCGATCGATCGCTGGTCGGCGACCGCCGCCTGCAATGCGAGGTCGCGCTCGTTCAGGATCGCCTGGCGGGCCGAGGATTCGGTTTCGACTTCGCGGAGCTTCAGCGCCAGCAGCTCGGCGTGCGCCTGGCGCTCTTCCTGCTTCAGGTTCTGGTAGCGCCGCGCGGTGGCCGCCTGCCGCTGCAGGTGGCGCAACTGCTTCTCGACCTCGTCGCGGAGGTCGGACAGGCGGGCCAGGTTCTCGCGGGTCTGCCCGATGCGGCTCTCGGTCTCCTTGCGGCGCTCCTTGTAGCGCGAGATGCCCGCCGCTTCCTCGAGGAAGGCACGCATGTCCTCGGGCTTGGCCTCGATCACCCGCGAGATCATGTTCTGCTCGATGATCGCGTAGCTGCGCGAGCCGAGGCCCGTGCCGAGGAACAGCTGCGTGATGTCCTTGCGGCGACAGCGCGCGCCGTTCAGGAAATAGGACGACTGGCCGTCGCGCGAAACCAGGCGCTTCAGCGAGACCTCGGCGTAGCTGCGCGTACTCGCCCTGCAGCTTGCCGTCGCTGTTGTCGAACACGAGCTCGACGGAAGCGTTGCCCACGGGCTTGCGCGTGCCCGAGCCGTTGAAGATCACGTCCGCCATCGAGTCGCCGCGCAGGTGCTTGGCCGAGATCTCGCCCATGACCCAGCGCACGGCGTCGATGATGTTCGACTTGCCGCAGCCGTTCGGCCCGACCACCCCGACCAGGTTCGTCGGGAAGCCGACCGAGGTCGGGTCCACGAACGACTTGAAACCGGCCAGCTTGATCTTGGTCAGGCGCATCATTCACCCGGGCGAGGGAAGTCGGGAGGCAGAAGCGTCGATTCTAGAAGAATCGGACTCCGCCCACAGCATTTCCGGACGGTCCGGACCACTGCTGGAACGGCCGGGACGACACGCTTTTGCGGGGTAGACCGCACCGCTGCCGCCTGTATAATCCCGCGTCCTCCATAAGGAGTGGGAGTTGCTCGATGACCGTGAAGAAACCGTCTGCCAAGCCGCACAAGGCCACGAAGACTGTTTCTGCCAAGGCCGCAAAGCCTGCGTCCAAGGCGGCCGCCAAGCCTGCGCCGAAGTCCGCCGCCAAGGAGAAGGCTGTGACGACACGTAAAGTAGCCGCTGCCGGCAAGCCCGCCGCATCCCGACCTGTTGCCGCCCCCGCGCGGATCGAGCCACGGAACGCTGTCAGCGTTCCGGCCGCCGACACGCGCGCCGAGGAGCCCGACTACGAGATGAGTGCCAGCCTGCTTTCCGGCCCGCGTAACGTCGAGCCCTACCAGATCCGCAAGGGCGAGGAGTACATGAGCAAGGAGCAGCTCATGCACTTCCGCACGATCCTGGCGAGCTGGAAGAACGACCTGATGCAGGAAGTCGATCGCACCGTCCTGCACATGAAGGACGAAGCCGCGAACTTCCCCGACCCGAACGACCGCGCCACGCAGGAATCCGAGTTCAGCCTCGAGCTGCGCACGCGCGACCGCGAGCGCAAGCTGATCCGCAAGATCGACGAAGCGTTGAAGCGGATCGAGGACGGCAGCTACGGCTACTGCCTCGAAACCGGCGAGCCGATCGGCGTGAAGCGACTCGAGGCCCGCCCGGTGGCGACGCTGAGCGTCGAGGCTCAGGAACGCCGCGAGCGCCGCGAAAAGCAGTTCGGCGACCGCGACGACTGGTACCGGTAATCGACATCTACCGGGGGCGCTTCGCGCCGTCCCCGAGCGGCCCACTGCATTTCGGCTCGCTGGTCGCTGCCGTCGGCAGCTACCTGGATGCGCGCGCCCACCGTGGTGAGTGGCTGGTCCGGATCGAAGACCTGGATCCCCCTCGCGTCCGCGCCGGGGCGGCCGACGATATTTTGCGTACCCTCGAGAGCCTCGGCCTGCACTGGGACGGGCCCGTCCTGCGGCAGAGCGACCGCGCGGCGGCCTACGCCCGGGCACTGGCCCAGCTTTCGCGGCGCAACCTCCTCCACCGCTGCGAGTGCACGCGCTCGCTCATCGCGGGCCTGCCCGAGAACCAGGACCGCGCGCGCGGGGCAGCCGATGAACTGTTCCATCCGGCGCGGTGCCCGGCCCCCAGGACGGACGCGCCCGCCGTGGCGGGTGAAGCCTGGCGGCTGCGGGTGCCGGCAGGCACCGTGACGTTCGTGGACCGCAGCCTCGGGCAGCAGTCGGTCGACGTCGCCGCAACGGTCGGCGATTTCGTGCTGCGCCGGCGCGACGGCCTGTTTGCCTACCAGCTGGCGGTCGTGGTCGACGACGCGGAGCAGGGCATCACCGACGTGGTGCGGGGCTGCGACCTGCTTGCCAGCACCGCCCGGCAAATCCTGCTGCAGCAGGCGCTCGGCTTGCCGGCCGTGCGGTACCTGCATCTGCCTCTTGCCGTAGACGACAGGGGGCTTAAGCTCTCCAAGTCGGCGGATGCGCCGGCGGCCCGATGCAGCACGCCGGCCGCACTACTGGTCGCGGTGCTGGCATTTCTAGGACAATCGCCGCCGGCGGGCCTCGCCGCGGCGACTGCCCGGGAGGTGCTGGACTGGGCGATCGCGCACTGGCGCGTCGATGGTTTTTCGGGCCGCGCCGTGGGCACGGTTCCTGTGGGGGTAGCTGCCGGCGTCGCCGGCTGAGGAAACGATGGTTACGACAACGAAGACAAAAAGCCGGCGGCAGAAGAGCGGGTCGACCGGCGAGGCCGGCTCGCGCGGACCGCGAGTGATCCGCAAGTACCCGAACCGGCGTCTCTACGACACGGTCGAGAGCCGCTACGTGACGCTGGCGGACATCCGCCGGCTGGTCGTCGAGCGCGTCGATTTCGTCGTGCTCGACCGCAAGTCGCAGCAGGACATCACCCGCAGCATCCTGCTGCAGGTGATCGCGGAGCAGGAAGGCGGCGGTGAATCGCTGATGAGCCGCGACTTCCTGTCGCAGGTGATCCGCACCTACGGCAGCGGCCTGCAGGACTTCGTCGGGCGTTATCTCGACGAGAGCCTGCAATTGTTCTCCAAGGAGCAGCGCGAGCTGCGCGAGCGCTTCAAGAACGTGGTCGGCATCGACCCGCTCGAGACGGTGACCAACGTCGCGCAGAAGAACTACCAGCGCTGGAAGTCGCTGCAGGAAGAAGTGTTCTCGCGGCTGCCGCGCGGGCCGTGGACGCCAGACAAGTGACTAGTGACTAGCGGATAGTGACTAGAAGAAAAAGGCCGCCGAATTCGGCCGGCCTTCTCTTTTCCGACTGGTCACTAGTCACTGACCACTAGTCACTTCTCGGTGACCACTAGTCACTCGGCTGACGGCTCCGCCGTCAGCCGTCGACGTTCCTCATCGACAGCCGCACGCGGCCCTGGCGATCGACTTCGAGCACCTTCACGCGCACGACGTCGCCTTCCTTGAGCTTGTCGCTGACGCGCTCGACGCGCTCTTCGCTGATCTGCGAGATGTGCACGAGGCCGTCCTTGCCCGGCAGGATCTGCACGAACGCGCCGAAGTCCATCAGGCGGACGACCTTGCCTTCGTAGATCGAGCCGACTTCGACTTCCGAGGTGATCAGCTCGATGCGGCGCTGGGCCTCGCGACCCGCCGGGCCGCTGACCGACGCGATCTTGACCGTGCCGTCGTTCTCGATGTCGATCGTCGTGCCGGTCTCTTCGGTGATCGCACGGATGACCGCGCCACCCTTGCCGATGACTTCGCGGATCTTCTCGGGGTCGATCTTCATCGTGATGATCGTGGGCGCCCACTCCGACATCTGCGGACGATGCGCGGCGAGGACCTTGTTCATCTCGCCGAGGATGTGCAGGCGGGCCTTGTGGGCCGAGTCGAGCGCGACCTGCATGATCTCGCGGGTGATGCCCTCGATCTTGATGTCCATCTGCAGCGCGGTGACGCCGTCGGCGGTGCCGGCCACCTTGAAGTCCATGTCGCCGAGGTGGTCTTCGTCACCGAGGATGTCGGTGAGCACCTGGAACTTGCCGCCCTCGAGCACGAGGCCCATGGCGATGCCCGCGACCGGCGCCTTGAGCGGCACGCCGGCATCCATCAGCGCCAGGCTGGTGCCGCAGACCGATGCCATCGAGCTCGAGCCGTTCGACTCGAGGATCTCGGACACGACCCGGATGATGTACGGGAAGCCGGTCATGTCCGGCATCACGGCGCTGACGCCGCGGCGGGCCAGGTTGCCGTGGCCGATCTCGCGGCGCTTCGGCGAACCCATCATGCCCGTCTCGCCCACCGAGAACGGCGGGAAGTTGTAGTGGAGCATGAAAGGCTCTTTGCGCTCGCCGGCGAGCGCATCGATGATCTGCGCGTCCCGGCCCGTGCCGAGCGTCGTCGTGACCAGCGCCTGCGTCTCGCCGCGCGTGAACAGCGCCGAGCCGTGCGTACGCGGCAGCACGCCGGTCTCGACGGTGATCTTGCGCACCGTATTCATGTCGCGGCCGTCGATGCGCGGATGACCCGCGATGATGCGGCGGCGGACGATGTTGTATTCGAGGCGGCCGAATTCGTCCGTGACGGTGCGTGCCGCGTACTTCGGCGACTCGCCCCCGGCCAGGGACTCGACCAGGGCCTTCTTGATCTCGCCGATGCGCGTGTGGCGCGCCTGCTTCTCGGTGATCTGGTAGGCCTTCTCGAGCTCGACTTCGGTCTGCGCGGCGACGGCCTGCGCGAGCTCCGCGTCGAGGTCGGCAGCCTTCCAGTCCCAGGCCGGCTTGGCCGCCTTGGCGGCAAGCTCGCGGATCGCCTTGATCGCGACCTGCATCTGCTCGTGGCCGAAGACCACGGCGCCGAGCATGACCGATTCCGGCAGGATCTTCGCTTCGGACTCCACCATCAGCACGGCATCCGCCGTGCCGGCCACGACGAGGTCGAGGTCGGCGGCCTTGGTGTCCGTCACGGACGGGTTGAGCAGGTACTGGCCGTCCTTGTAGCCGACGCGCGCTGCGGCGATCGGGCCCTTGAACGGGATGCCCGACAGCGCCAGCGCGGCCGAGGCACCGAGCATCGCGGGGATGTCGGAGTCGATGTCCGGATCGAGCGAGACCACCGTCGCCACGACCTGGACCTCGTTGAAGAAGTATTCCGGGAACAGCGGGCGGATCGGGCGGTCGATCAGGCGCGAGATCAGGGTTTCCTTCTCGGAGGGACGGCCTTCCCGCTTGAAGAAGCCGCCGGGGATGCGGCCCGCGGCGTACGTCTTCTCGATGTAGTTGACGGTCAGCGGGAAGAAATCCTTGCCCGGCTGGGCTTCCTTGCGGCCGACGGCGGTGACGAGCACCGTGGTGTGGCCCATGGAAACGAGGCAGGAGCCGTCGGCCTGGCGCGCGAGGCGGCCGGTCTCGATCGTGACGGTGTGGGGGCCGTACTGGAAACTTGTCTTGTGGACGTTCACGTTGGGATGGGTCCGATAGTGTTCGAAGGCCCGTGGTGGGCCGAAAACGAATCCGGCCCGCAATGCGGGCCGGAGACGGGGGCGTCGATCAGCGGCGCAGGCCGAGCTTGGCGACGATTTCCTGGTACCGGGACGGCTCGGAGTCCTTCAGGTAGTCGAGGAGCTTGCGGCGCTGCGTGACGAGCTTGAGCAGCCCGCGACGCGATGCGTGGTCGCGCTTGTGCGCGGTGAAATGTTCGCCCAGCTCGTTGATGCGGGCGGACAGCAACGCAATCTGGACCTCGGGAGAGCCGGTGTCGTTGGCGCCTCGGCTGAAGCTGCCGACGATTTCAGACTTGCGTTCGGTGGACAGTGCCATCGTTGAGTGACCTCGAAACCTTGTGTATCTCTTTGAACTGAGCCGCGCATTTTAGCCGGACGACCCCTTCCGACTCAAGTATTTGCGCCATCGTGGCCCGTGCCGGCACCCGCGACGAACAGGCGCTGGACCCGCAGCCGGCCGTCCGCGGCCATTTCGACGAGCCCGAGGAAGCCGCCCTGGTGGTCATAGGCTCGCCAGGCTGCGGCCGGCTCGAGCCCAGCCGGCGGCTCCAGTGCCCTGCCCTGTCGCAGGTACAGGGTATCGAGCTCGTCCAGCCGGAGTACCGGCAGGTCCGGGAAGGCATGATCCACGGGCAGCAGCCAGGGCCAGGGTCCGGGGCCTGCGGCAACGTCCGTTTCGATCTGCTCGAGGCTGGCCATCCGGGCCACGTCGAACGGCTCGACCCACAGCCGGCGCAAGGCGCCGAGGTGGCCCAGCGTGCCGAGGCCCGCAGCGACGTCTTCGCCGAGCACCCTGATGTACGTTCCCTTGGAACAGACCACCTCGATCTCGAGGCTGTGGCTGGTCCTGCCCGCGACCTGGAGGCTCTCGATCGTGACGGGCCGCGGCTCGCGCACGACTTCCTCGCCGCGGCGCGCCAGCTCGTACAGCGGCCGACCGTCGCGCTTCAGGGCGGAGTACATCGGCGGCACCTGCATCTGCGCGCCGCGCAACCCGGCCAGCACGCTGTTCGATCCGTGCGTCGTCGAGCGGAGGCACGGGGCTTTCGGCCACGACCTGCCCGTCAGCGTCGCCGGTGTCCGTGCGCAGGCCCAGCAGCAGGGTTGCCCGGTAGGCCTTGCGACGGCCGAGCAGCGTGCCGCAGGCCTTGGTGGCCTGGCCGAAGCAAAGCGGCAGCATGCCGGTGGCCATCGGGTCGAGCGTGCCCGCGTGGCCCGCCTTCTCGGCCTGCAGCAGGCGACGGACGCGTTGCAGTGCCTGCGTCGACGACAGCCCGGCCGGCTTGTCGAGCAGCACGATGCCGTCCACCGTCCGCCAGCGCCTGGGGGAGGTTCCCCGATTTTGACGCGTCACAATCGCCTCCCCGACTGGCGATCCTGCAGCGCTCACGACCGGTCGTCTGCGTCGTCGTCGGCGGAGCTGTCGTAGTGGGCTGCGTCGTCATCGTCCGCCGGGGCCGGCGGATCGTCCACGTGGCGCACCTGGTCGTCCTGCACGGCGCGGGTGATGAGGTCGTCGAGCCGATTGCCGCGTTCGAGTTCCTCGTCGACGGCGAAGTGCAGCTGCGGCGCCAGCCGCAGCCGCAACGCGCGCCCGAGCGGGCCGCGCAGGTACAGCGCGGCCTCGTCCAGGATCTCCTTCTGCAGCTCGTCGTGCGAGTTGCCCGCGAGCAGCGTGTAGTTGACCCAGATGTGCGTCAGGTCCGGCGAGACCTTCACGTGCGTGAGGGTCATCGGCTTCAGGCGCGGATCACGCACCTCGCGCAGCAGCAGCTGCGCGAGGACGCGTTGCACCTGCTCCGCCACCCTGCGTGCGCGTGGGACCTCTCTCGGCATCGTTCGCGCCCCGGGCCTTACGCCGTGCGCGCCACTTCGACGCGCGCGAAGCACTCGATCTGGTCGCCCACGCGGATGTCGTTGTACTTCACCACGCCGATGCCGCACTCGGTGCCGGCACGGACTTCGCCCACGTCGTCCTTGAAGCGACGCAGCGAGTCGAGTTCGCCCTGGTGGATGACCACGTGCTCGCGCAATACGCGCACCGGGTTGCCGCGCTTGATGAAGCCTTCGACCACGAGGCAGCCGGCGACCGTGCCGAACTTGCTCGAGCGGAACACTTCGCGCACCTCGGCGAGGCCGACGATCTGCTCCTTGATCTCGGGCTTCAGCATGCCGGAGACCAGGGCGCGCATGTCGTCGAGCGCCTCGTAGATGATCGAGTAATAGTTGACCTCGACGCCCTGGTCCTTCATCGCCGAGCGTGCCGCGCCGTCGGCGCGCACGTTGAAGCCGATGACGCGGGCGCGCGAAGCCGCGGCCAGCGATACGTCGGACTCGGTGATGCCGCCCACGCCGCTCGCGATGACCTTGACCGTGACCTCGTCGGTGCCGATCTTGGACAGCGCGTCGCGCAGCGCTTCGGCGCTGCCCTGCACGTCCGCCTTGACGATGACGTTGACCGTCTGCCCGGCCGCCTCGCCCATCTGCGAGAAGACGTCCTCGACCTTCTTGGCGGCGCCGGCGAGGCGCACGTCGCGGTACTTGCCCTGGCGATACAGCGCGACTTCGCGTGCCTTGCGCTCGCTCTCGACGACCATGAGGTCGTCGCCGGCGTTCGGTGCGTCGGAGAGACCGAGCACCTGCACGGGCACGGCCGGGCCGGCCTCCGACACCTGCTTGCCCAGTGCGTCGAACAGCGCACGCACGCGGCCGAATTCCTGGCCCGCGATGATCGGGTCGCCCAGCTTGAGCGTGCCGCGCTTGACCAGCACGGTGGCGACCGGGCCGCGGCCCTTCTCGATGCTCGACTCGAGGACGACACCGGCGGCGTGGCCGGCGGTCGGCGACTTGAGGTCGAGCACTTCGGCCTGCAGCAGCACGGATTCGAGCAGCGCGTCGACGCCCTCGCCCGTCTTCGCCGAGACGTTGACGAACATGACGTCGCCGCCCCAGGCCTCGGGAATCACGTTGTGCTTGCCGAGGTCGTTGCGGACGCGCTCCGGGTCCGCCCCGTGCTTGTCGATCTTGTTGACCGCGACGACGATCGGCACCTCGGCCGCGCGCGCGTGCTGGATCGCCTCGATCGTCTGCGGCATGACGCCGTCGTCGGCGGCCACCACGAGGATCACGATGTCGGTGACGTTCGCGCCGCGGGCACGCATCGCGGTGAACGCCGCGTGGCCCGGGGTGTCGATGAAGGTGATCAGGCCGCGCGGCGTCTGCACCTGGTAGGCGCCGATGTGCTGCGTGATGCCGCCGGCCTCGCCCGCCGCGACCTTGGTCGTGCGGATGTAGTCGAGCAGCGAGGTCTTGCCGTGGTCGACGTGACCCATGATCGTGACGACCGGCGGACGCGGCAGCAGCTCGACGTCGCCCGACGTCGCGAGCAGCTGCGTCTCGAGCTGGTCTTCCTTGAGCGCGATCGGGTTGTGGCCGAACTCCTCGACCACGAGCGTCGCGGTGTCCTGGTCGATCGGCTGGTTGATCGTGGCCATCACGCCCATCTTCATCATCGTCTTGATGACTTCGTTGGCCTTGATCGCCATGCGGTTGGCGAGCTCGCCGACCGTGATCGTCTCGGGGATCTGCACGTCGCGCTTGACCGGGGCCGTCGGTTCGACGAACCCGTGGCGTGCATCGACCTGCACCTGCCCGGAGCGGCGGTAGCGGCCCTGCGGCTGCTGCTTCTTCTTGAAGCGGGCGCTCGCGTTGGCCGATACGTGCAGTTCCTTGCGGCCGTACTTGCCCGGCCCCCCGGGAGGTTGCTGTGGCGCCGCGCGCTGTGGCGCGGGCTCTGGCTCACGCGCGACGCGGGTCGCGGCACGCGGCGGCTCCATCGCGCGGAGCTCGGCCTCGGCGCGCTCGCGCTCGGTGCGCTCGATCGCCTGCAGTTCGGCGACGGCCCGGGCGTCGGCTTCGGCGCGGCGACGCGCCTCTTCCTCGACCTGCCGGCGGTTCTCCGCCTCGATGCGATCGCGCTCGCGCTGCTCGGCATCGCGGCGCTCGGCCTCGGCGCGCTCCTGCTCCAGGCGCGACGTGTCCTCGGCGGTCCGCACCTTGTCGAATTCTTCCTGGCGGTGGCGCTGCTCTTCCTCGATCACCGAGCGGTTCAGGTACGTCTTCTTCTTGCGCACCTCGACCGCGACCGTGCGGGCCCGGCCCTGCGTGGAAGCGAGCTTGATCTCCTGCTGCTGCTTGCGCTGCAGCGTGATCTTGCGCGGCGCCGCGGCGTCTTCCTGCCGACCATGCGCGCGGCGCAGGTGCGTCAGGAGTTCCATCTTGGCCTCGTCGCTGATGATGTCGTCGGCGCCGCCGACCTTGATCCCGGCTTCGCCGAGCTGCACGAGCAGCCTGTCGACCGGTACCTTCAGGACCTCGGCGAACTGCGTGACCGTCACTTCTGCCATGTATTCAAGCCTCCGCTCACGCCTGCTGGCCCTGTTCGAACCAGTGCTTGCGCGCGGCGAGGATCAGCTCGCCTGCCCGCTTCTCGTCGAGATTGGGAATGTCGGCGAGGTCGTCGATCGCCTGCTCGGCCAGGTCTTCGCGCGTGACGATGCCGTGGCGCGCGAGTTCCGCGGCCAGCGCCGGGTCCATGCCCTCGACTTCGAGCAGGTCCTCGGCCGGCGCCGCCTTCTCGATCGTCTCCTCGCTCGCGATCGCCTGCGTCAGCAGCACGTCGCGCGCGCGGTTGCGCAGCTCCTGCACGATGTCCGCGTCGAATTCCTCGATCGAGGCGATCTCGGACTGCGGCACGTAGGCGATTTCCTCGATGCTCGAGAAGCCTTCCGTCACCAGGATCGCCGCGACGTCCTCGTCGACGTCGAGCTGCTGCATGAACAGTTCGCGCAGCGTCTTCTGCTCGGTCTCGCTCTTCTCCTCGGCGGCCTGCTCGCTCATGATGTTGAGCTTCCAGCCGGTGAGTTCGGAGGCGAGGCGGATGTTCTGCCCGCCGCGGCCGATCGCCTGCGAGAGCTTCTCTTCCGCGACGGCGATGTCCATCGAGTGCGTCTCTTCGTCGACGACGATCGAGCTGACCTCGGCCGGCTGCATGGCGTTGATCACGAACTGCGCGGCGTTGTCGTCGTACGGGATGATGTCGACGCGCTCGCCGGCGATCTCGTTCGAGACCGCCTGGACGCGCGAGCCGCGCATGCCGACGCAGGCGCCGACCGGGTCGATGCGCGGGTCGTTCGAGCGCACCGCGATCTTCGCGCGTGCCCCCGAGTCGCGGGCCGCGCCGAGGATGTTGATCAGGCCCTGGCCGACTTCCGGCACCTCGAGCTTGAACAGCTCGATCAGGAACTCCGGGGCCGTGCGGCTCAGGAACAGCTGCGGGCCACGCGGCTCCGTGCGCACGTCCTTGAGGAAGGCCTTGATGCGGTCCTGGGTGCGGACCGGCTCGCGCGGGATCATCTGGTCGCGCGAGATGAAGCCCTCGGCGTTGCCGCCGAGGTCGACGAAGATGCCGTTGCGGTCGACGCGCTTGACGAGGCCCGACACCAGCGTGCCGATGCGGCCCTTGTACTGGTCGACGACCTGCGCACGCTCGGCCTCGCGCACCTTCTGCACGATGACCTGCTTGGCGGTCTGCGCGGCGATGCGGCCGAACGCGACCGACTCGAGCGGCTCCTCGACGTAGCCGCCCGGCTCGGCGTCCTGGGACAGGTCGAGCGCGTCCTCGAGGCGCAGTTCCTTGTCGGGGAACTCGAGCTCGGTCGAATCGTCGGCGAACACCTTCCAGCGGCGGAACGTGTCGTACTCGCCGGTCTTGCGGTTGATCGCGACACGCACGTCGATTTCCTCGCCGTACTTCTTGCGCGTTGCGGAGGCGATGGCGATCTCGAGCGCCTCGAAGATGATCTCCTTGTCGACGCCCTTCTCGTTCGAGACCTCTTCGGCCACACGCAAAATTTCTTTGTTCTGCATCTCTCGCCCTCCCGGTACCCGGGAATCAAATGTCCGGCGCCAGGTGCGCCTTGCGAATTCCTGTAAGCGGCAACACGTGCCGGCGTCCTTCCACGTCCACTTCGATCGACTCGGGGCCTGCCGCGACCAGCACGCCCTTGAAGCGGCGGCGCTCGTCGACGACGTGCACCGTCTCCACGAAGACCTTCTCGCCCACGTAGGGCGCGAAGTGCCGCGCCGTACGCAGCGGCCGCTCGATGCCCGGCGACGACACCTCGAGGGTGTAATTGCCCGGGATCGGGTCCGAGCCGTCGAGCACCTCGCTCACCGCGCGACTCGCCCGCTCGCAGTCGTCGACCGTGATGCCTCCCGCGGCCGTCGTGTCGAGGTAGATGCGCAGCAGCGCATTGCCCCGGCCGGGCTGGTATTCCAGCTCCCAGAGCTCGTAACCGAGCCCCTCGACCACCGGCTGCAGCAACGCCAAGAGCGTTTCCCTGAGCATTCGCCGCACCTCACAAACAAAAAATGGGCCCGCGGCCCATTCTTCTGGCGGCACGCCTGCGCCGCCGCAAACGAAAAATCCCCGCATCCGGGGATTTCTCTGTCGAATCCACCGCCGTTCCGACGGGCGCCGCGAGGTGCCTGCCGGACCGGCCAAGTGCCCGGCTGGCCACCGCAACGGTGGGCACAGGCGCCTTGGACCGCGGATTCTAGCCCATGGGCGGCCGCCCCGGCTAGTCGGCGAGCGGGCGGCCCCGGGTCTCGGTCGTAAACGGTACCAGCAGCAACCCGAGCAACGGGACCACGGCGACCCAGGCGATCGCCCCCAGGGCGTGGTCCACGCCGCGGGCGGCGATCGAGCCCACGATGAACGGACCCGCCGACGCCGCGACGCGGCCGATGTTGTAGCAGAAGCCCGAGCCGGTCGCGCGCAGCCGGGTCGGGAACAGTTCCGGCAGGTAGAACGTGAAGCTGCCGAAGATGCCGAACACCGAGAGGCCGATGAAGAAGACCAGGAACAGCCGTGTTTCGCGGCGGCCAGTCGAGGCCGAACGTGGTGAAGATCGCGAGCGCCGACGCCGCGAAATACAGCCCGAACATCGGCTTGCGCCCGAGGCCCTTCGCCACCGGGATCGTCAGCAGCGTGCCGAGCAGTCCGCCCAGGTTGAACCAGGTCGTTGCGGTCGTCTTCCAGCCTTCGACCAGCGCGAGCGTGGCCGCCCGCTCGAGGCCCTGCGCCTGCGCCGCCGTCTGCGCGAGGCCCGAGGCAATCGTGGGTATGAAGGCGTTGCAACTCCACCACGCGATCAGCGCGACGATCGCCATCAGCGTGCCGCGGATCGTGATCGACAGCAGCCCGGGGGCGAACAGGTCGCGGATGTGTGCGGTGGGTACGCGCTCGCGCACGCCGGCCAGCGCTCAGGCTCGTGCACGAGCAGGCGGACCAGGAAGGCGATGGCCGCCGGGATCAGGCCGAAGAGGAAGACGACGCGCCAGGACGTCTCGGGCGAGTCCGCCAGCCAGACCGCCGCGACCTGGTGATTGACGAACGTGGCGAGGAACAGTCCGAGCGGTGCAGCGGTGTAGAGCAGCGCGCCGGCCTCCACGCGCTTTTCCTCGGGCACCACCTCCGCGACCATCGACGCGCCCGCAGCCCACTCGCCGCCGATCCCCAGGCTCGCGACCAGCCGGAAGACCGCGAGCACCCAGATGTTGGGCGCGAAGGCACACGCCGCCGTGCCGATGGCATAGAGCAGCATGGTGAGCATCAAGGTGCGCATGCGCCCGATGCGATCGGCCACCATGCCGAACAGGACTCCACCCGCGGCCCAGCCCAGCAGCAGCACCGACGTGAGCGTACCGGCCCAGAACAGGGTGGCCTGCTTGGCCTCGGGCGAGCCGATCTCCAGCCCGAGCAGCACGGGCACGCAGTTGGGGGCGACGTAGTTGAACAGGAAGCCGTCGAAAACGTCGAAGCCCCAGCCCAGCCAGCAGGCCAGCAGGACGGTCCACTGGTAGCGTGTGAGGCTCAGCATCGGTCGGCCTTTCTCCCGCGGATCATCCGGTCCAGTCGAGCAGCGTCGCGACGGCGTCCGCAACGCGGTCGACGTTGCCCGCGCTGATCCCCGCCACGTTGATGCGGCCATCGGGCGGGACGTAGACGTGGAACTCGCTGCGCAGCCGCACGAGGCCCGGCTCGCCGAGCCCGAGCAGCGAGAACATGCCGCGCTGGCGGGTCAGCCAGCTGAAGTCGTGCCCCGGCCGCCGGGCTTCGAGCCGCGACTGCAGCAGCGCACGCAACGACTTCATGCGCGCCACCATCGCCGCCACCTCCTGCTGCCACTGTCCACGCAGGCCGGCATCGGCGAGCACGCGCGCTGCGACGGCAGCACCGTGGTCCGGCGGCATCGAATACATGCGACGAGCGGTCCGGGCCTGGTGCGTGGCGACGGCCGCGGCCGCGGTGCCGTTGCGACAGATCGCCACGAGCGCGCCCGCGCGCTCCTTGTACAACCCGAAATTCTTCGAGCAGGACACCGCGAGCAGCAACTCCGGCACGCGCTCCGCGAGCACGCGCAGGCCGATGACGTCAGTCTCGAGATCGTCCCCGAAGCCCTGGTAGGCGAGATCGACGAACGGCAGGAGTCCGCGGCGCTCGACGGTGTCCGCGACCAGCCGCCACTGCGCGGGCGTCAATTCGGCTCCGGTCGGGTTGTGGCAGCAGGCATGCAGCAGCACCACCGCGCCGGCAGGCAGTCGATTGAGGGTGTCCTGCATCGCTTCGAAGTTCACGTCGCGCCGAGCCGCGTCGTAATACGGGTAGCGCTCGAGCCGCAGGCCGCAATTGCCGATCAGCGGCTCGTGATTGGCCCAGGTCGGCGTGCTGACGTGGATGACGGAATCGGGGCTGGAGGCACGGACCAGCTCGGCGCCGAGGCGCAAGGCACCGCAACCGCCCACGGTCTGGATGGTCGCCAGCCGATCCCGCAGCTGCGGTGCCAGCGGGCCGAGCGCAAGTTCGACGATGCGGGCATTGAACTCGGGATTGCCCAGCGGACCGACGTAACTCTTGGTCGCCTGGTCCGCGATCAGCGCGCGCTCGGCATGCAGCACCGCTTGCGGCACCGGCGTGATGCCGCGCTCGTCGCGGTAGACGCCCACGCCGAGGTCAATCTTGTCCGGCGACGCATCCGCGCGGAATGCGGCGGTCACCCCGAGGATGGGATCGGGCGGCAGGCGGTCGAGGACTTCGAACATGGGCCTTCCAGTGCGTTGCGCCGCACATGATGCCCGACTTCGCCCGTCGTGGTCAGCGGGGACGGGCCGGCAGCGCCTGGACTACCTTCTGGTCGATCGCGCCGAAGACGCTCGCGCCGTCACGGCCGAACATCTCGATGCGGACGCGGTCGCCGAACATCAGGAAGGTCGTGAGCGGCTTGCCGTGCTGCACCGTCTCCAGCGCCCGCCTTTCCGCGAGGCACGCGGACCCGCGCGACCGGTCGTAGTTCGACACGGTGCCCGAGCCCACGATCGCCCCCGCCCGCAGCCGCCGTGTCCGGGTGACGTGCTCGATCAGCTGCGCAAAATCGAACGTCATGTCGACGCCGCAGTCGGGCTGGCCGAACAGCTGGCCGTTGATGTGCGAGACGAGCGGCAGGTGCACTTTCGCGTCGTGCCACGCGTCGCCGAGCTCGTCCGGCGTCACGGCCACCGGTGAAAAAGCCGTCGCCGGCTTCGATTGATAGAAACCAAACCCCTTGGCGAGTTCGCCCGGGATCAGGTTGCGCAGCGACCAGTCGTTGACGAGCATCAGCAGCTGGATGTGGCTGTTCGCATCCGCCGCGCTCGTCAGCATCGGGACATCGTCGGTAATCACCGCGACCTCGGCTTCAAGGTCGATGCCGTGGTCCTCGCTCGCGACCGGCACGTCGTCCATGGCCGCCAGGAAATCGTCCGAGCCACCCTGGTAGACCAGCGGATCGGTCCAGAAACTCGGCGGCATCTCGGCATTGCGCGCCTGGCGCACGAGCTCGACGTGGTTGACGTAGGCCGACCCGTCCACCCAGTGGTACGCGCGCGGCAGGGGCGCCATTGCGGCCAGCGGATCGAACGCAACGATGCCTTCGCCCTTGCCTTTTTCGAGGCCAGCCGCCGCGGCCTCGAGCAACGGCGCGGCACGGCTCCAATCGTCGAGCGCGTCCTGCAAGGTCGCGGCGATGGCAGGTACCGGCAGGGCGCGCGCGAGGTCGCGGCTGACGACGACCAGGCGGCCATCCCGCGTGCCGTTGCGTAACGTGGCGAGTTTCATGCGCCCTTCCAGCTGTCGACGTAGCCCATCCATTCCACCGCGGCGCCCGCCTCCGTCACGTCGAGCGGGTCGCGCGTGTCGATCATGACGGCGTACTCGTCCGTGCCCGGCTTGGTCTGCTCGAACATGCGCGCGAGCGCCTTCGGATGCGGGCCGTGCGTGAAGCCCCCGGGGTGAAACGTGACCATGCCCGGGTGGATGTTGTCGCGACTGAAGAAATCGCCCGCGTGATAGAAGATGACCTCGTCGTAATCGTCGTTGTTGTGGAAGAACGGCACCTTGAGCGCCTTCGGGTCGGTCTCGAACGGCCGCGGCGCGAAGGTGCAGACGACGAAGCGCGACGACAGGAAGGTCGTGTGTGCCGACGGCGGCAGGTGATAGCGGTGGCTCATCAGGGGCCGGATGTCGCGGACGTTGAGCCGGACCGGTGCGAGCTCGCCGTGCCAGCCGATCGCGTCGAGCGGGTTGAAGGGATACGTGATCGTCGAGAGCGCCCCGCGGCGCTTGACCTCGACCTGCCATTCGCGCGCCCCGACCTGCTGGGCCTTGAATGCGTCGTCGATCTTCGGCGTGTCGAGCAGCGCGGGATCGAAGATCGCGTGCGGACCGACCAGCCCCTTGTCCGGCAGGTGGTAGCTGGTGTTGGTCGACTCGATCATCAGCACGTCGAGCGGCCCGGTCGTCTCCAGCCGCCACATCGTGCCGCGCGGCAGCATGACGTAGTCGCCCGCTGCCAGCGCCAGGTGCCCGAAATCGCAATGCATGTCGGCCGTGCCGCGGTGTATGAACAGCAGGTCGTCGCCGTCGGCATTGCGCGCGAGGCGTTCCATGCTGCGAGCCAGGCGCCAGAAGCGGACGCGGCAGGCCGCGTTGGCCAGCACTTCGGCTGCCTGCCAGGGGCTGGTTGAAGCCTCCGGCAGGAGCGTCAGGTCGAGCGCGCGCGGGCGCAGCGGCCCCTCGAAGTTCGACCACCCCGTCGGCGGATGGCGGTGATGGAAGAACGCGGCGGGCCCGAAGAACCCTTCCTTGCTCATCTCGCGCTCGTACGTGCCCTCCGGCAGGTCGCAGTGCGCCTGGCGCGAGGCCGTGCCTTCGGTGCGGGAAATGGGGATGTAGCGTTTCACTTCGTCCCCTCAGTGAGGGAAGTGACTAGTGAGCAGTGACTAGTGACTAGCAGGAGGCCGCAGCGCGGCTCTGTTCCTACTAGTCACTATTCACTAGTCACTAGCCACTTCCTCAAATGACGCCCCGCCGTTCCTGGTCGAGTTCGATCGACTCGAACAGCGCGCGGAAATTGCCCTCGCCGAAGCCTTCGTTGCCCTTGCGCTGGATGATCTCGAAGAAGATCGGCCCGATGACGTTGGTCGTGAAGATCTGCAGCAGGATGCCTTCCTGGTCGGTGCCGTCGATCAGGATGCGACGCTTCTGCAGTTCGGCGAGGTCCTCCCGGTGCCCTTTCACGCGGGCATTGACGCCTTCGTAGTACGTGTCGGGCGAGTCCTGGAACGTGATGCCGTTGGCGCGCAGCGCGTCCACCGTGGCGTAGATGTCGTCGGTCGACAGCGCGATGTGCTGGATGCCCTCGCCCTGGTACTCGCGCAGGTACTCCTCGATCTGCGACTTGTCGTCCTGCGACTCGTTGATCGGGATGCGGATCTTGCCGCACGGGCTGGTCATGGCCTTGCTGAAGAGTCCCGTCTTCTTGCCCTCGATGTCGAAGTAGCGGATCTGGCGGAAGTTGAAGAGCTTCTCGTAGAACCCGGCCCACGTGTCCATGTTGCCGCGCTTGACGTTGTGGGTCAGGTGGTCGATCACCTGCAGCCCCGTGCTGCGCAGCGAACCCGACTGCGGCACCGGCACGAAATCGACGTCGTAGATCGTGTGGTCGCCGTATCGGTCCACCAGGTAGATGATGCTGCCGCCGATGCCTTCGATGGCTGGAATGTTCAGCTCCATCGGGCCGACGGGGTTCGACACCGGCGTCGCGCCCAGATCGACGGCGCGCTTGAAGGCCCGGGCGGCGTCCTTGACGCGAAACCCCATCGCGCAGGCCGATGGCCCGTGCTGCTGCGCGAAGCGCTGGCCGAAGCTGCCGGGCTCGGCGTTGATGACGAAATTGACGTCGCCCTGGCGGTGCAGCGTGACGTTCTTGCTGCGATGACGCGCGACGATGGGGAAGCCCATGCGCTCGAACAGCGTGCGCAGCAGTTCAGGGTCGGGCGCGGTGTATTCGACGAATTCGAAGCCGTCGGTGCCCATCGGGTTTTCGAAGAGGTCGGCCATGGCGTGTCCCTGCTCAGGCGATTAGTTGCAACTGAAACTTAATCGCATGATAGCGAACGCCGCGCGGGTCCTTGAAAGCGGACGACCGCTCGAGACGGCGCTCGCCCGCAACGCGGGCGAGTTGCCCGCCGCTGCCCGGCGAACGGGCGCGCGAGCGTGCGGCGCGGGCTCGGGTCAGCCGCCGCCGCAGTTGCCGCTGGGACTGTTGCAGATGTTCGATCGCCGCTGCAAATCCTGGCGCATCTCGGCGTTGCCGCGTTCGTATTCGGCGAATTCTTCGGGCGTCAAGCACTTGGTCTTGGTGAAGCGGGTGCCGACCTGCGTTGTCTCCTTGCAGTACAACATCTGGCCGTCACGCTTGATCGCCTTGTAACCCGGAGGAGCCTTCTTCTGCTCCGCAGCCGAGCCCGCCACGACGTTCGGCTCGGTCGCGGAAGTCGCCAGCGCAGCCGCGGCTGGGGCCGCTGCGGCCGCAGGTGCCGCCGCGGTGGGCTGAGACGTTGGCACGTCGTGGAACTGCAACCGACCAGCAGCACTGCGACCAGGGCAGCGTTAAAGATGCGCATGTGAATGCCTCCTGGAGCCGGGGGTGCCCGGCGCGTCGAGGCCGATGGCCGATCGGCTCGTTGCGGACGGATTGACGTCATTGACGTCTTCGTGATTGGTGGGCCGTGATGGGATCGAACCATCGACCAACTGGTTAAAAGCCAGCTGCTCTACCGCTGAGCTAACGGCCCATTGCCGGTTTTCCGGGCCGCGCATCATAGCAGCGCGCGCCGGCGGCTCACCACCCGCCGTGCGGTCGAATCAGCGCTCGACCAGTTCGCGCCCCGCCCGGGTCATGCGGAATTCGTGCCCGCCGGCCTCGGGCCCGTCCGGGTTCGTGACCTCGATCAGCCCTGCCCGCGACAGCCATTCGCCCACGAAACTGGGCAGGACGATGCGCTGGGCCTCCGCGCCGAAGAACCAGGTCCGCCCGCCCTGCAGCGACGAGCGGCAGAGCGTCAGGCTGCGCATCCGCGACAGCGCGTCGTACATCGGGCTGGGGACAAACGTACCGGTCTTGGTGAGCAAGTGGCTCGAGCCTGCGACGTCGCGCTCGTCGCGACCTTGCCGCGACGGTAGCCCATTCGCCGCCAAGGCAGCATCGGGACTTGCGCCTAGCCCGAAAGGCGCACTCGCATCATCGGTAGCGGGTCGGATCCGGCACGCCCGCCGCCTCGAAGCCCGCCTTGCGCAGACGGCAGGAATCGCAGCGCCCGCAGGCCCGGCCTCCGCGTCCGCCTGGTAACAGGAAACGGTCGCGCCGAAATCGACGCCGAGCCTCGTGCCGCGCTCGACGATCCGTGCCTTGGTGAGATCGATCAGTGGCGTACGGATGCGCAGGCGTGGCGATTCTTCGACGCCGGCTCGCGTCGCCAGGTTCGCCATCTGCTCGAAGGCACGGATGAACTCGGGCCGGCAATCAGGATAGCCGGAGTAATCGACCGCATTCACGCCGATGTAGATGTCGTGCGCGTGCAGCACCTCGGCCCAGGCGAGCGCGAACGACAGGAAGATCGTGTTGCGAGCCGGCACGTAGGTCACGGGGATCGCCTGGACCGACTCGCCGTCTTCCGGCACGGCGATGGACGCGTCCGTCAGGGCAGATCCGCCGAAGGCCGCCAGGTCGATCTGCATGACGCGGTGCTCGACCGCGCCCAGCTGCCGCGCGATGCGCGCCGCCGCGGCCAGTTCGGCGTGGTGCCGCTGGCCGTACTGGAAGCTCAGCGCGTGACAGCGGAACCCTTCAGCGCGTGCGATCGCGAGACACGTGGCGGAATCGAGCCCGCCCGAGACCAGCACGATGGCTGGCGGTGCTGCGGGCGATGCCGTGGGGAGCGTGCTCATCGGCCGGGCTCGTTGCCCCAGAGGACCTTGTGCAGTTGCAGCTGCAACCGCACGTCGAGCCGGTCCGCGAGGATCCACTCGGCGAGATCGCGCGGCGGCACTTCGCCCCAGACCGGTGAAAAGAGGACGGGGCACGGCAGGGAGCCCTGCCGGCTGCGCACGAGGTCTCGAGCCCACGCGTAGTCGGCCTGCGAGTTCAGCACGATCTTCAGCTGGTCACGCGGCGTCAGCACGTCGAGGTTCTCGAGCCGGTTGCGGTGTTCCTCACCCGAGCCCGGCGTCTTGAGGTCGACGACCCGGCTGACCCGTCGGGTCGACGGGCGCAACGTCGATTGCGCCGCTCGTCTCGAGCGAAACGTCGAAGCCGGCGTCGCACAGCGCCCCCAGCAACTCGAGGCACGCCTTCTGGGCCAGCGGTTCGCCGCCCGTGACGCAGACGTGGCGCATGCCACTGCCGCGGGCAATTTCGACAAGCTGCTCCACCGTCTGCCATTCGCCGCCGAAGAATGAATACTGCGTATCGCAGTAGACGCAACGCAGCGGACACCCGGTCAGGCGGATGAACAGCGTCGGCCAGCCGACCGCGTCCGCCTCGCCCTGGATGGAGACGAAGGTCTCGGTGACCTTGAGGCGGCTCACCGGCCCTCGGAATTCATCTTCTCGATACGCATGCGAGCCTGGGCGGCGGCGTCGGTTTCCGGGTAGGTCGAGACGACCTTCTGGAAGGTGGCGCGCGCGTTCTTGAACGCCTTCAGCTCGTACTGGCAGTAGCCGACCTTCAGCATCGCGTCGGGCAGGCGTCGCGACTCGGGGAACTTGCCCACGGCCTGGAACGACTTCAGCGCCGCGTCGAATTGCTGCTGCATGTACTGGGCTTCGCCGAGCCAGTACGTGGCGTTGTCGGCGCGGGGTCCCCGTGGATACTTGGCCAGGTACGTTTCGAAGCCCCGCGCCGCCTCCTCGTACCGGCCGGCCTTCATGGCCGCGAACGCGTCGCCGTAGACCGTCGACTCGTCCGCAAAGACGACGTCCGGCGCCTGGGTGGCGCCCCCGGTTGCCGGCGGCGAGGCGCCCGTTCCGGCGCCGTTCTCGATGTAGAGCAGCCGGCGGTCGAGGTCGGCATAAAGGTCACGCTGCTGCTGCTTGATCGACTCCAGCTCGTGCCGGGCCTCCTCGATCTGGCCGCGCAGCTTGCGCAATTCGTCCTTCGAACCTTCGACCTGTTGCTGCAGCTGCAGCAGCGACTGGTTCAGCCGGCCCTCCAGCGTCGCGATGCGCGCATCCGTGTCGTTGGCGCGCTGCTCGAGTTCCTTGTTGCTGGCAGTGGCGTGCGCGACCGAACCGGCTGCCAGTGCGACGAGCACCAGCAGCGCGCGCGCGGGAATCGTCTTGTCCATCAGGGACCCTGCACCAGTTCGACGCGACGGTTCTTCGCGTAGGCCGCTTCGTCGGAGCCCTCGACCGCAGGGCGCTCCTCGCCGTAACTCACCGTCGTGATCTGCGACTCGGCCACGCCCTGGACCAGCAGGGCACTGCGCACCGTCTGGGCGCGACGCTCACCGAGGCCGATGTTGTATTCGCGCGAGCCACGCTCGTCGGTGTGACCTTCGAGCCGCACGCGCGCGTTCTTGTACCTGGCCAGGTAAGCCGCGTGCGCCGTAACCGTCTGCAGGTCGTCGCCGCGGATCTCGCTGCTGTCGAAATCGAAGTACACGACGTTGCGGGCCTGCAGCGCGGCGAGCGCCTGCTGCTGCTCGGCGCTCATCGCGCCATTGGCCGGGCCGGCCGCTGTGTCGATGCCGGTCGTCTGCGCGCCGCTCGTGTCGGTCGTCGCCGGGGGAGCAGTCGTCTCAGGCTGCACCTGCTTCGGCTTGGTGCAGGCAGCGAGGCCGAGTGCAATCAGGCCGACGGCAAGGGCATGGGTCCATTTCATCGATCGAACTCCTCGAATGGGCAAATCACGGCGGAAGCCGTCGAATGCGTGAATGATACCTTGCGGCCTGCGCGGCATCACCGCTGCCGCACAGGATAGGGCGACCAGACCGGCTCACGGACGTCGCCGGTGTCCGAGCTCAGGCGCTGCTGGAAGCGGCCGTCGCTCGAGGCGACAGCCAGCGTGCCGCGCTTGCCCGAGCGCGTTGCATAGATCACTGCGGCGCCGTTCGGCGCGAAGCTCGGCGACTCGTCCTGCTGGCCGTCCGTCAGCACGCGGACGTTGCGCGTCTTCAGGTCGAACACGGCGATCCGGTAAGCACCGCGGTCGAGCGTGACCAGGGCGAGCGACTGTCCGTCCGGCGCGAGCCGGGGCCGGGCGTTGTAACCGTTGGTGAACGTCAGCCGTTGCACGTCCTGCGGGCTGCCGACGTCAACCCGGTAGACCTGGGCACTTCCCGCCCGGTCGGAGGTGAAATACAGGCTCGAACCGTCGCGCGACCACTCCGGCTCCGTGTCGATGGCGCCGTCGGACGTGATGCGCGTCAGGGACTGTGATGCCAGGTCGAGCACGTAGATGTCGAGATTGGCGCCCCGCGAGAGCGTCAGCGCGAGCTGGTTGCCGTCCGGTGACCATGCCGGGGCACCGTTGATGCCCATCCGCGCTGACACGCGACGCCGATCGCCCGTGGCGAGACGCTGCACGTACACCGCGGAGGCCTTGCCTTCGAACGACACGTACGCCAGGTTCTGGCCGTCCGGCGACCAGGCCGGTGACATGATCGGCTCCGACGATTCCGTGATGGTCCGCGGCCCGTAGCCATCCGCGTCGGCGACGACCAGCCGGAAGCGCTGGCTCGGCGGCCGGCCATCGACCGTCACGTACGCGATGCGCGTCGAGAACGCACCCGGGATACCGGTCAGCCGCTCGTAGACGAGATCTGCAATACGGTGAGCCGTGGCTCGCAGGCCGCGTTCGGTGGTGACGAGGCGCTGGCCCAGGAGCGGCTGCCCGGTCTGGACGTTGAACAGCTCGAACGTGACGCCGAGGCCGGCCGCGTCCGGCTCGACCCGGCCGACCACGATGAAGTCCGAGCGCAGCAGGCGCCAGTCCTCGAAGCGGATCGCCGCGCCCGTCGTCGGGCGCGTGACCATGTCGCGGCGCTCCAGCGGCTTGAAACGGCCGCTCAGCTGCAGGTCGTTGGCGATGACGGCGGCGATGTCGCCGGGGCCGCCCTCGGCCTGGCCGCCGAACGGCACGATGGCGATGGGCACGGCATCGCGCACACCTTGCGTGATGTCGAGTCGAAGCTGGGCCGAAGCGGCGGCAGGCCACAGGCCGGACAGCAGCGCGGCGAGACACGCGAGCACCGGCATGGCGATAGTGAAGCTGTGGCGCGCGATGGCGCGCTTGCGCGTAGTCAAGACTGGGCTACTCCGTTGGCTTGAACACCATCACCAGCTTCCGCTCGAACGCTCGAGGGTCCCGCGGAGCCGGCAACGGGGAGGAACGATACACGGCATTGGCGATGGATTCGCGCACGGCCTGGTCGCCGTTGCAGGTGCCGACCTTGACGTCGACGACCGTCCCGCCCGTCGCCTGGGTCACGTACAGCGTGCATTCGAGGCCCGCCTTGGCCGAGGGCGGCCGGATCCAGTTGCGCTCGACGGTCTGCGTGAGCAGGGTGCGGTACTCGTCGACGACGCCCGAGCGCTGGATGGCCTCGCCCTCCTCCTCGCTGGCGAGGGCTCGCTTCAGTTCGGCCTCCCGCTCGGTGCGGACCTTGGCATCGCGCTCGGACTTGAGCTTCGCCTCCTTCGCGGCCTGCTCCTGCTCCAGTTGCTGGCGCCGTTGCGCCTGCAACGCTTCCTGTTGCTTCGCGGCATCCTGTTTTGCCGCTTCCTTCTTCGCTGCTTCTTTCTTGGCCGCTTCCTTCTTTGCCGCATCGGCCGCGCGCTGCTGCTCGGCACGCTCGCGCTGCGCCGCGAGCTGCGCCTGCTGCTCCGCGGCGCGCTTCTGCTCGACGGCCGGATCGGGCTCGGGCTGCGACCTGGGCTCGGGTTTGGGTTCGGGTTTGGGTTGGGGCTCGGGTTGCCGCTCGGGCTGCGCCTGGACGGGCGGAGGTGGCTGCGGCACCTTCTCGCGCAAGGGCCTGCCCGACTTCACCGAGGACGGCAGGTCCTCGTAACGCACCACGCTGCCTTCGATCGCGAGCTGGGGCGGCGGCGGCTCGGTGCGCCAGTTCACCGCGAAGCCTGCCAGCAAGCCGATGAGGATCACATGCAGCGCCGCGGACCCGATCCAGGGCTGCAGGCGTTCGCTCGCGAGCGACGGCATGCCCTAGCGCTGCCCCGCCCTGCGTTCCGGGACGGGTGGCTCGGTGACGAAACCGACCTTCTTCGCGCCCGCCTGCTGCAACAACACCATGCCCTCCACGACGCGACCGTACGCCACGGCCCTATCTGCCTTGACCAGTACGGGCCGCTCGGGTTCCCGGCGCAGGGCAGCGCTCGCGACCTCGAGCAGCCTCGCCGGCTCGAGCGCCTGGCGCGGATCGCCAAGGTTGAGGTACATCGCGCCCGTCGCGTCCACGCTGAGCAGCAGCGGCTCGAGCTTGTCGGGTTCGATCGGTTCGGCCGCGGCCTGGGGCAGGTCCACCTTGATGCCCTGGCTCAGCATCGGCGCGGTCACCATGAAGATGATGAGCAGCACCAGCATCACGTCGATGTACGGCACGACGTTGATCTCGCCCATCAGCTTGCGGCCGCGATTGCGCACTGCGTCGACTCCGCCTCAGTCCTGCGGAGCCCGCGTGGCGCTGCAGGATCGTCGACAGCTCTTCCATGAACGTGTCGTAGCGCAGCTCGAGCCGGGCGACCTGGTCGGCATAGCGGTTGTAGGCGATGACGGCCGGGATCGCCGCGAACAGGCCCATCGCCGTGGCGATCAGCGCTTCGGCAATGGCCGGCGCCACGGTCGCGAGCGTCGCCTGCTGCACGTTGCCCAGGGCCTGGAACGCCGTGAGGATGCCCCAGACCGTGCCGAACAGGCCGACGTACGGGCTGGTCGAGCCGATCGTCGCGAGCGTGGAGAGATTCTGCTCGAGCCGGTCCGTTTCCTTCATCTGCGCCACTTTCATGGCCCGCCGGCTGCCATCGAGCAGTTGCGCGCCCGCGAGGCCGAGCTGCGTCTTCAGCCGCGAGAACTCGCGGAAGCCGGAGACGAAGATGCCGGCCATGCCGGTCGGCGAACTGCCGTCGAGCGACTTGTAGAGCGCGGCGAGGTCCCCGCCGGACCAGAACTCGGTCTCGAAACGGTCCGCGGCGAGCCGCACGTCGCCGAGCAACCTGCGCTTGCTGAAGATGATCGCCCAGGACGCCACCGATGCGCCGACCAGCAGCAGCATGACGAATTGCACGACGAGGCTCGCCTGCAGCAGCAGGTCGAGGATGGAATGCTCACCGATCATGCGTTCGTCACCTCGTCAGCCCTCGAACAACCCGAGCGTGCCCGGCCGCGCTTCCGGTGCCGGCGGGGTCAGCCCGAAATGCAGGTACGCGTTGCGCGCGGCCACCCGGCCGCGGGCGGTCCGCATGATGTAACCCTGCTGGATCAGGAACGGCTCGATGACGTCCTCGATCGTGCCGCGTTCCTCGCCGAGCGCCGCTGCCAGGCTGTCCACGCCGACGGGGCCGCCGTCGAACTTCTCGATGATCGTCAGCATGAGCCGCCGGTCCATGGGATCGAACCCCTGCGGGTCGACGTCCAGCAGGTCGAGCGCGGCCCTGGCCACGTCCAGCGTGATCCGCCCGCCCGCCTTCACTTCGGCGAAATCGCGCACGCGGCGCAGCAGGCGATTGGCGATGCGCGGCGTGCCGCGCGAGCGCGTCGCGATCTGCGCGGCCCCCTCCGGGTCCGTCGCGCACGCCGAGGATCCCGGCCGAGCGCTGCACGATGCGCTGCAGCTCGTCGTGGCCGTAGAACTCGAGGCGCTGCACGATGCCGAAGCGATCGCGCAGCGGCGACGTCAGCAGGCCCGCGCGCGTCGTCGCACCGACCAGCGTGAACGGCGGC
The DNA here is from genome assembly GCA_963789375.1 of uncultured Gammaproteobacteria bacterium. GTDB lineage: Bacteria > Pseudomonadota > Gammaproteobacteria > Steroidobacterales > Steroidobacteraceae > RPQJ01. The sequence goes on from CAWBKN010000010.1 coordinate 123,205, forward strand.
AGGTCGATCTTGATCGAACGCGCCCCGGGACCTTCGCCGATCATGATGTCGAGCTGGAAGTCCTCGAGCGCGGGATAGAGGATTTCCTCGACCACCGGGCTCAGCCGGTGGATCTCGTCGACGAACAGGATCTCGTTCGGCTGCAGGTTGGTGAGCAGCGCGGCCAGGTCGCCCGGGCGCTCGAGCACCGGGCCCGAGGTCTGCTTGAAGCCCACGCCGAGCTCGTTCGCGATGACGTGCGCGAGCGTGGTCTTGCCGAGCCCCGGCGGGCCGAAGATCAGGGTGTGGTCGAGCGCCTCGCCGCGGTTGCGTGCCGCCGCGATGAAGATTTCCATCTGCGCCTTCATCGCCGGCTGGCCGACGTAATCGGCGAGCGTCTTCGGCCGCACGGCGCGGTCGTAGACTTCTTCGTCGCGCTGCGTCGTCGCGGAGATCACGCGGTCGGGTTCGATCGTCACGGTGCTGGGGCCTCGCGGCGCATCAGGTCGCCGCGCGCAGGGCGTGGCGGATCAGTTCTTCGGTGGTCGTCATGGCCGGATCGACCTTCTGCAGCAGTCGCGTGACCTCGGCCGGCTTGTAGCCCAGCGCCACGAGCGCGCTGAAGGCTTCGGCCTGCGGGCTGGGCACGGCACCGCCCCGGCGCCTGCGGCGGCCCTTGACCTCGAACGCCTGCCCTCCCGCCAGCGCCTTCAGGCGGTCGCGCATTTCGACGATCAGCCGCTCCGCGGTCTTGCGCCCGATGCCCGGGAATCCGGGTGAGCGACGCCGCATCCTGCGCTTCGACGCAGCGGTGGAATTCGTCGACGCTCGCACCGGAGAGGATGCCGAGCGCGATGCGCGGGCCGACGCCCGAGATCCGTGATCAGCTCGCGAAACAGGCTGCGCTCGCGCTCCGTGCCGAAGCCGAACAGCACGTGCGCGTCCTCGCGGACGACGAGGTGCGTGTGCAGCTGCACCTCGGCTCCCACGGCCGGCAGGCCGTAGAACGTCGACATCGGCGCCTCGACCTCGTAGCCGACGCCGTTGACGTCGAGCAGCAGCACCGGCGGGTGCTTCGCCGCGACTCGCCCGCGCAGGAAGCCGATCACGGGCTGCGCCTCCAGCAACGCGAGCGATGGCGTCGACCGCCTGCCGCGTTTCGCGCGAGTACGCATGGCACAGCGCCAGGCCGATCGCATCCGCCGCGTCGGGTCCGAGTTCGCCCTGCAGCCTGAGCAGGTTCCGTACCATCAACTGCACCTGTTCCTTCTGTGCGCCGCCCTGGCCCACGATGGCGAGCTTGACCTCGCGCGGCGCATATTCGTACAGCATCGACGCGCCCGAGTACACCGCGCAGATGGCTGCCCCGCGCGCCTGCCCGAGCTTGAGCGCGCTGTCGGCGTTGCGATGCATGAACACGCGTTCGATCGCCACCTCGCCCGGCTGGTATTGCGCGCACGAGTTCGAGCACGCCGTCGAAGATCTGCCGCAGCCGCGGCGGGAATGCACTCGCCGCGCGTGCGGATCGCGCCGCTCGCCACGTAACGGGCGTCGCCGTCCCGCCAGTCGATGATGCCGAACCCGGTCGCCTGCGAGCCCGGGATCGATCCCGAGGATGCGAACCGTTGCGCCGGCCGTTCCCGGACCGCCCGCCGCGAGCGTCCAGCGCCGTCCGCCACGGTTGAGTCTGGGCAAATAACCACCCGGCCGACGGCCTGGAAATGTGTCGTCGTATGATAGCGTCTTTCCCCAGCGCCCCGCAGCACTCGCGCCCCTCCCGCCAGAGCCGTGAAGCCCGCCGAAATCGACATCCGCTCGCTCGCGCCACGGGTCCGCGCCGCGCTCGACTACGTTGGCGCTCCTGCCGCCCGACGAGCACACCCTGCGCAGCATCGACATGCTCGCCGTCCTGGCCCCGCTGCAGGCCGACGACGACGTGCTGCTCGCCGGCATGCTCGTGCCCCTGCTGCACGGGCGGCGGCTCGACGTCGAGCGGGCCGTGCCGGTCTTCGGCGAAGCTGCCGTGCGGACTCGCCACGCGAACTCGAGCGCGTCGGCGACAGCGGCATCCCGGCCGACTGGAACCCGGGCCAGCACGCTCAAGCCCGAGCAGGCCGAGGGCCTGCGCAAGCTGCTGCTCGCGCTCGCCTCCGACGTGCGGCTGGTGCTGATCCGGCTGGCGCTGCAGCTCGTGCGCATGCGCTCGCTCAAGGGCGCGTCCGAGGCCGAACTGCGCCGCGCCGCGCTCGAGACCCAGGAGATCTATGCGCCGCTCGCGAACCGCCTCGGCATCTGGCAGCTCAAGTGGGAGCTCGAGGACCTCGCGTTCCGCTTCAGCCAGCCCGAGGAATACAAGCGCATCGCGGGCTGGCTCAAGTCGAAGCGCGCCGAGCGCGAGCAGTACATCGAGGACGTCAAGCGCGAGCTGAGTCCGCGAGCTCGAGCAAGCTGGGCATCCAGGGCGACAGTGACCGGCCGGCCGAAGCACATCTACAGCATCTGGCGGAAGATGCAGCGCAAGGCGCCTGCAGTTCGAGCAGGTCATGGACGTGCTCGCGCGTGCGCGTCATGGTCGACACGATCGCCGAGTGCTACGCGGCGCTCGGCGTCGTGCACGGGCTGTGGCCTTACATCCCGGGCGAGTTCGACGACTACATCGCCACGCCCAAGGACAACAACTACCGCTCGCTGCATACGGCGGTGATCGGCCCGGGCAAGTTGCCCCTCGAGGTGCAGATCCGTACGCGGGAGATGCACGAGCATGCCGAGCTCGGCGTGGCGGCCCACTGGCAGTACAAGGAGGGACGCAAGGCCGAGGCGAGCTTCCAGCAGAAGATCGTCTGGCTGCGCCAGCTGCTCGAGCCCGTCCCAGCGCGAAGGCGCGGAGCCGCGACCTGCTCGCCGGCCTGCAGGCCGAGGTGTTCGAGGACCGCGTCTACGCGCTGAGCCCAAAGGGCGAGGTCGTGGACCTGCCGCCAGGGCGCGACGCCGCTCGACTTCGCGTACCAGGTCCACACCAACCTCGGCCATCGCTGCCGCGGCGCCCGGGTCAACGGCCGCATGGTCACGCTCGACTACAAGCTGTCCAACGGCGACACCGTCGAGATCATCCCGGCCAAGCAGCCGCATCCGAGCCGCGACTGGCTGGTGCCGACAGCTCGGTTTCCTGGCTTCGCCCCGCAGTCGCGCGAAGGTGCGCGCCTGGTTCCGCAAGCAGGACGAATCCCAGAACCGCGAACAGGGCAAGCAGATGCTCGAGCGCGAACTGGACCGGCTGGGCGTGCGCGCGCCTCGCCGCTGCCGGAAATCCTCGCCGACCTCGGGCTGCCGAACGCGGATGCGCTCTACCAGGGGCTGGGCGAAGGCGAACTGACGCTCGCGCAGGTTGCCGGCGCCGTGCATCGCCGCCTGCAGGAACAGCGAGCCGCCGACGCCCGCGCGCGCCCTGCACAAGCCAGGGCGCCGGGCGACTCGCCCGGCATGATGATCGATGGCGTCGGCGACCTGCTCAGCACGATCGCCCGCTGCTGCCGGCCGGTGCCGCCGGAGGAAATCCTCGGCTACATCACGGTCGGCCGCGGCGTCAGCATCCATCGCGCCAACTGCGCCAACCTGGTGCGGCTGCGCGAGAAGAACCCTGACGCAGTCCTGGCCGCGGACTGGGGTCGTCCCGCCGACGAGCGGACGTTCCCGGTCGTCGTCCGCATCGAGGCTTACGACCGCCGCGGACTGGTGCGCGACATATCCGGCGTGCTCGCCGACGAGCAGATCAGCATCGAGGCGATGAACACGGAGACCAACCCGGCGGACAACATCGCGACGATCGACGTCACGGTGAAGGTCCACGGGCTCGACGAACTGAGCCGCCTGCTGGCGCGGTTCTCGATGCTGCCGAACGTGATACGGCGCGAAGAAGAAGAGTGGCGAGTGGCTAGGGGTTAGTCGGAAGCAGGGGCGGCTGCGCCGCACCACGCGAGCCTCTGCGCGCAACGCGCGTTCTGACTATCCCCTATCCCCTATCACTATCCACTGTTCACTCGTCACTCGGTTCGGTATGTCGATCGCCCGCTTGTCCGCGCTCAGCGCCGCCTCGTGCAACGCCTCGCTCAGCGTCGGGTGCGCATGCATCGTGCGCTGCAGGTCCTCGGTGCTCGCCGAGTACTCCATCGCCAGCACGGCCTCGGCGATCAGTTCGCCGGCCATCGGGCCGATGATGTGCACGCCGAGGATCTCGTCGTCGTCCTTGGCGGCAATGACCTTGCAGAAGCCCGCCGGGGCCTCCATCGCGCGGGCGCGGCCGCTCGCCATGAACGGGAACGAGCCGACCTTGTAGTCGCGGCCGCTCGCCTTGACCTGCTCCTCGGTCTGGCCGACCCAGGCGATCTCCGGCGCGGTGTAGATCACCGACGGCACGGCGTTGTAGTTGACCTCGGCGTAGCGGCCGGCGATGCAGGTCGGCGACCATCACGCCCTCTTCCTTGCCCTTGTGCGCGAGCATCGGGCCGCGCACGAAGTCGCCGACCGCCCAGACGTTGCCGGCACCGGTGCGGCACTCGCTCGTCGACCTTGATGAAGCCGCGCTCGTCGAGTTCGACGCCCGTGCCTTCGGCGAGCAGGCCCGCCGTGTAAGGGCCGGCGGCCGATCGCGACGACGACCTTGTCGACCGTCACGGACTGCTCGCCCTTCGGCGTCGGTGTACTTGAGCGGCCACGCCGTCCTTGCCGACGTCGGCGCCCGTGACTTTCGCGCCGAGCCGGATGTCGAGCCCCTGCTTCTTGAAGTGCCTGAGCGCTTCCTTGGCCACCTGCTGGTCGGCCATCGACAGGAACTGCTCCATCGCCTCGAGCACGACGACTTCGGCGCCGAGCCGGCGCCAGACGCTGCCGAGCTCGAGGCCGATGACGCCGGCGCCGATCACGCCGAGCCGCTTCGGCACCGCGTCGAACTCGAGCGCGCCCCATGAATCGACGACCTGCTTGCCGTCGAACGGCAGCGACTTCAGTGCGCATCGGCGTGCGAGCCCGAGGCGAGCACCACGTGCTTCGCCGACAGCTCCTGCTTGCTGCCGTCCGGCGCCGTGTACTCGACGCGGTTGCCCGGCAGCAGCCTGCCGTGGCCCTGCAGCGCCTTGACGCCCGCGGCCTTGAACAAGCCGCGGGATGCCCTGCGTCATGCCTTGACGATGCCCGCCTTGCGCTTCTGCATCGTCGCCGACGTCGAACGCCAGCGCCCTTGGCCTTGATGCCGTGCGCCGCGAATTCCGACGTGCGCGCGGTGATAGCAGCTCGGACGATTCGAGCAGCGCCTTCGAGGGAATGCAGCCCGCGTTCAGGCAGGTGCCGCCGAAGGCGTAGCTGCCGTCGTAGTTCTTCCACTCGTCGATGCAGGCGACCGTGAGCCCGTTCTGCGCGGCGCGGATCGCCGCACGGGTAGCCGGCAGGGCCGCCGCCGATGACGACGACGTCGAAGGCAGTGTCAGTCATGTCAACTCCGTAGAAGAAGTGATAGCGACAGTGGTAGTGGTTAGCGGAAAGAGCGTCGGCTGCACCGCCCACTATCGCTATCCGCTATACACTAGCCCCTTCTCAGATCTGCAGCAGCAGCCGCGCCGGATCCTCGAGCGCTTCCTTGACCGCGACCAGGAACTGCACCGCGTCCTTGCCGTCGATGATGCCGGTGGTCGTAGGTCAGCGCCAGGTACATCATCGGGCGCACGACGACCTGGCCGTTGACCACCACCGGGCGCTCCTGGATCTTGTGCATGCCGAGGATGGCGCTCTGCGGCAGCGTTGAGGATCGGCGTCGACAGCAGCGAGCCGAACACGCCGCCGTTGGTGATCGTGAACGTGCCGCCGGTGAGTTCCTCGAGCGAGATCGTGCCTTCGCGGGCGCGCGTCGGCGTACGTCGACGACCGTCTTCTCGATCTCGGCGAAGCGACATCGACGTCCGCGTCGCGCAGCACCGGCACGACCAGGCCACGATCGGTCGAGACCGCGACGCCGATGTCGTAGTACTCGTGGTAGACGACGTCGTTGCCGTCGACCGAGGCATTGACGACCGGGAAGCGCTTCAGCGCCTCGACGACCGCCTTGACGAAGAACGACATGAAGCCGAGCCGCGCGCCGTGCTCCTTCTCGAAGCGTTCCTTGTAGCTTCGCGCGCAGCTCGTTGACGGCGTTCAGGTCGACCTCGTTGAAGGTCGTCAGCATCGCGGCCGTGGACTGCGCCTGCACCAGGCGCTCGGCGATGCGCGCACGCAGGCGCGTCATCGGCACGCGACGCTCGGCACGCTCACCGGCCGGCGACGCCCGCACGCGCGCCGGCGCGGCGGCAGCCGCCGGCTGCGCGCCGGGCCGGCCGGCGCCGCGCTGCCTTCTCGGCCAGGTGCGTCGAGCACGTCGGCCTTGGTGATGCGGCCATCGCGGCCCGAGCCCGGGATGCTCGCCGGCTCGAGCTTGTGCTCCTCGACCAGGCGGCGCACGGACGGCGCGAGCTTGTCGCGCTTCGCCTGGCGTCGCCGCCTCTGCAGCGGCGGCTGCCGGCGCGCGGCAGCGGCCTGCCTCCGCCTTCGCGGGCGCAGGCGGCAGCCGCGCCTTCCTCGATCACCGCGAGCAGGTCGCCGCCTCGTCACCGTCGCGCCGGTCTGTACCTTGATTTCCTTGAGCACGCCGGACGCCGGCGCCGGCACCTCGAGCACGACCTTGTCGGTCTCGAGGTCGGCCAGGTTCTCGTCGCGCGTGACGGCGTCGCCGGGCTGCTTGCGCCAGGCGACGAGCGTCGCATCGGCGACCGATTCGGGCAGTTGCGGGACGCGGACTTCGATCGTGCTCATGACTTCTTCCTGGGGGCTGCCCGCGGCACGCAGTTGCCGGGCGCGCGCTCGGGTTCATCGTGCGGGGCGGCCGTGAGCGCCGCCTTGACCAGGCCGTGCTGCTCGAGTCGTGTGCAGTTGCATGATGCCGGTGGCCGGCGCCGCGGCCGGCCGGCGGCCCGAATACAGCAGTTCCTGCCGGCCGTTGAGACCGTGCTGCAGGCGATGGCGGACCTGGTACCACGCGCCCTGGTTCTGCGGCTCTTCCTGGCACCAGACGACTTCGCGCGCGTTCGGATAACGCGCCAGCACCAGCTGGTATTCGTCGGTCGGGAACGGATAGAGCTGCTCGATGCGCACGATCGCGACGTTGCGCACCTCGCCCGCGCGGCGCTGCCTCGAGCAGGTCGAAGTAGACCTTGCCCGAGCAGAACACGACGCGATCGATCTGCCTTCGGCGCGAGGTCGTCGATCTCGTCGAGCACCTCGCGGAACGAGCCGCGTCGTGAGCTCGTCGAGCTTCGACACCGACAGCTTGTGGCGCAGCAGGCTCTTCGGCGTCATGACGATGAGCGGCTTGCGGAACGACGCGCAGCATCTGCCGGCGCAGCATGTGGAACATCTGCGCGGGCGTCGACGGCACGCACACCGACATGTTGTTCTCGGCGCAGAGCTGCAGGAAGCGCTCGAGGCGCGCCGAGGAGTGCTCGGGACCCTGCCCTTCGTAGCCGTGCGGCAGGAACAGCGTCAGCCCGCAGACGCGACCCCACTTGGTCTCGCCCGAGGAGATGAACTGGTCGATGATGACCTGCGCGCCATTGGCGAAGTCGCCGAACTGGCCTTCCCAGATCACGAGGCAGTTCGGGATCGGTGGTCGAGTAGCCGTACTCGAAGCCGAGGACGGCTTCTTCCGACAGGAACGAGTCCGTCACGCGGAAACGCGGCTGGCCGGGCTTGCAGGTGCTTGAGCGGAATGTAGGTCGCGCCCGTGTTCTGGTCGTGACCGACCGCGTGGCGATGGAAGAACGTGCCACGGCCGCTGTCCTGGCCGGTCAGGCGGATCTCGTAGCCTTCTTCCAGCAGCGAGGCATAGGCCAGCATCTCGGCGAAGCCCCAGTCCAGCATCTGCTGGCCCGCGGCCATCTTGCGGCGCCCTTCGACGATGTTCTGCACCTGCCGGTGCAGCGCAAAGCCTTCCGGGAACGTCGTGAGCTTCGTCGCGAGGCTCCTGAGCAGCGCCGGCTTCACGCCCGTGCGGACCTCCTCGGTCCAGTCGACGTCGTGATACTTGCTCCAGTCGACGGTGTACTTGTTGCCGACCAGGCCGACGACGTTCTTCGTCTGCGGCTTGCCTTCGTCGAGGCCGCGGCGGTATTGCTCGACCATCGACTCCGCGTCGGCGGTCGTGATGACGCCCTCCTGCACGAGCTTGTCCGCATACAGCTGCCGCGTCGTCGGGCGCTTGCGGATGTTCGCGTACATCACCGGCTGGGTCGCGGCCGGCTCGTCGGCCTCGTTGTGGCCGAGGCGGCGATAGCAGACGAGATCGATCACGACGTCCTTGTGGAACTTCATGCGGTAGTCGACGGCGAAGCGCGCCACGAAGGCCACCGCTTCGGGGTCGTCGCCGTTCACGTGCAGGATCGGCGCCTCGATCATCTTGGCGACGTCGCTGCAATAAAGCGTCGAGCGCGCGTCGCGTGGGTCGTGCGTCGTGAAACCGACCTGGTTGTTGATGATCACGTGGATCGTGCCGCCCGTGTAGAACGCACGGACCTGCGACATCTGCAGCGTTTCCTGGATGACGCCCTGGCCGGCGAACGCGGCGTCGCCGTGGATCAGGATCGGCATCACCTTGTCGCCGCGCTCGTCGCCGCGACGCTCCTGGCGTGCGCGCACCGAACCCTCGACGACCGCGTTCACCACCTCGAGGTGCGAGGGATTGAAGGCCAGCGCCACGTGCACGTTGCCCGCGGGCGTGCGCACGTCGCACGAGAAGCCCTTGTGGTACTTGACGTCGCCCGAGCCCTTGAGCGCCTTGAGGTCGTACTTGCCCTCGAATTCCGAGAACAGCGTCTCCGGCGACTTGCCGAGCACGTTGACCAGCACGTTCAGCCGCCCGCGATGCGCCATGCCGAAGACGAGGTCTTCGACGCCGTTGGCCCCGCCGGTCTGGATGATCTCCTCGAGCAGCGGAATGGCGCTGTCGCCGCCTTCGAGCGAAAAGCGCTTCTGCGCCGGATAACGCGTCGCCAGGTAGCGCTCGAGACCCTCGGCCATGGTCAGGTGCCAGAGGATTTCCTTGCGCTGCTCCGGGCCGAAATGCTGGTGCATGCGGCCGACCTGGAAGCGGTCCTGCAGCCACAGGCGCTCGGTTTCGTCCGACACGTGCGCGAACTCGGCGCCGATGGTGCCGCAGTAGATCCGCTTGAGCTGCGCGATGATGTCGCGGAGCTTGAGCCGGGGCTTGATCGCCTCGTTGCGGCTGCCGGTCAGGAACTCGGTGTCGAAGTCCGCCTCGCTCAAGCCGAAGTAATCGAGCCCGAGCACCTGCGGGCACCGGGCGCACGGTCAGGCCGAGCGGATCGAGGTTCGGCGACCAGGTGCCCGCGGTTGGCGTACACCTGGATCAGGCGCGAAACGGCGCCTTGCTTCGCTGCCACGCTGTCAATGGTCGGCGGGGAACCTGCGGGTGCGGCACCCGTCGCAGCCAGCCGCCGCGTGCCCTTGGCACGTTGCGCGATCTCCTCGACCAGCGGGCCGTGCGGAACGTCCTGCCCGGTGGCGCCGAGGCCCGCGAAGTACTCCCGCCAGCGGGGACCGACCGAGTCGGGTGCAGCGAGGAATTGCTCGTACAGCGACTCGACGTAGGCGTCGTTGCCGGCCGCCAGGGGCGTCGCCGTCAGCATCGGTTTTGGTTCGGTCATACCGTCCAGAGGTTCGTTCCCGGGCCGCAGTCGGATCCCGGAAATGACAGAAATGAGCCCTCTAGTGTATCCAAATCAGCGGGTTATGGCAGCCGTGCCAGGACCCGCGCACTCGCCGGACGGGTCGGCCAAGCAGCAACCCGGACGAGGCGCGGCGCGAGACGCTAGACTCCGCGGAAAAATGCAGGAGGACCAGTCGCTGATGTCCGGCACCACGGAACGGGGAATCGAGGGCAATGCGACCGTATTCCTGAGTTACGCGCGCGCCGACCAGGCCGCCGCCCGCAAACTTGCGCGCGCCCTGGAAGAATCGGGCCTGAATGTCTGGTGGGACACGTTGATCGAGGGCGGCGCCGCCTTCGCCAAGACCATCGAAGCTGCCCTCGAGCGTTGCGACGCGGTGGTGGTCCTCTGGTCGCCCACCTCGATCTCCTCGGATTGGGTCCTCGACGAAGCGGCACGGGGACGCGAACTGCACAAACTCGTCCCGGTGACGCTCGATGGGACGATGCCCCCGCTCGGCTTCCGGCAATACCACTCCGTCGATGTCTCCGGCTGGCACGGGACGCAGCGATGCGCCGGAGATCGTGGCGATCGCAGGCGGCGTCGCGGCGGTTGCCGGTCGGGCTACGACCCAACCCCCGCAGCCACACGTCCCACGGTCGAGGCTGAGCCGGCGTGCCCTGCTCATCGGCGGCGCGGGTGGCCTCCTCGCGTCGGGCCTGTACGCCTGGCAGCGCGGCCTGCTCGGGGCACGCTGGCAGCCGAGCGGCAACAGCGTCGCAGTGCTGCCGTTCAAGAATCTCAGCGGTGACCCGACCCAGGAGTATTTCTCAGACGGGCTCTCCGAGGAATTGCGCGCCACGCTCGCGCGCAACCTGAAGCTGCAGGTGATGGCGCAGGCGTCTTCCGCGAAATTCCGCGGCCGCTCGGACGACGCCGTGACGATTGCCAGCAAGCTCGCCGTCGCCTACCTGCTCGACGGCAGCGTGCGGCGCTCCGGCGACGTCGTGCGCATCACGGCCGACCTCGTCGACGGCAAGAGCGGCTTCAGTCGCTGGTCGCAGACCTTCGATCGCTCGATGCGCGACATCTTCGCCGTGCAGAGCGAAATCGCCCACACCGTGGCGGGAGCGCTGGCCGCGAGGATGGCGCCCGACGAGCAGCCCGACCTCGGCAGCGCCGATGCATTGGCTGCCGCAGGCGGCACGCGCAGCGTCGAAGCCTACGATGCATACCTGCGCGGCCGCGCATTGTACGAACTGAGCGCCGACGAGACCTCCGAGCGCAGCGCGCTCGCCCAGTTCGACATGGCGATCGCTGCCGATCCGAACTTCGCGCCGGCGCATGCTGCACGCGCGCGGTCGCTGACCGCCATTGCCAACCAGTACGGCAAGGTCGGCCAGCTCGAGGAGTTGTATGCGGCAGCCATCGCCTCCGCGCAACGTGCGATTGCCATCGCTCCGGACCTTGCCGAAGCGTACTCGACGCTGGGTTTCACGTTGTTCCAGGGTCGCCTGGATGCACGTGCGGCGCGGGAGCCGTTCGCAAGATCGCGCGAACTCGGCGCCGGCGAAGCCACCGTACTCGCCCGTTACGCCCAGTTCTGCGCGCGGACGGGCCGCGACCCGGAAGCGGTCGAGTCGATGCAGCGTGCACTGCTCCTCGACCGGCTGAATCCTCTGATCCACCGCGCCGCGGGCTCAGTCGAATACGCCGCGCGCCGCTATGCCGATTCGATCGCGCCCGTGCGCCAGGGGTTGGCCCTGAACCCCCGCATGTCGCGTGCCCATGCCGCGATCGGCGACGCGCTGTTGATGCTCGGTCGCTACGGCGAGGCGCTCGCGGAATACACGGCCGAACCGAGCCGGGATTTCGGGCTGACGGGCATCGCGGTCGTCGAACGCAAGCGTGGCAACGTCAAGGCGGCGCGAGCGGCCTTCGACGCCCTGGTCGCCAGCGAAGGCGACCGGGTCCTGTACCAGCAGGCCCAGGTGCTCGCCCAGTCGAACGAACCGGATGCAGCCCTCGACCGATTGCAGCGGGCGCGGCGCGTGGGCGATTCGGGCCTGATCTACGCCCGCAACGACCCTCTGCTCGACCCCCTGCGGGGCCGGACCGACTTCCAGCGAGTTGCTGCAGGGCCTCGGGTTCGCATAGGCTCGGCCAGCCCTGCGCGGCCGGGACGCAGGGCATCCACAACAAAGGGGAAACGTATGAAGTCCGTGAACAAGACTCTGGCTCTGGTGGCGACTGCGTTGCTGCTGGCCGGCGTGCGCCAAGAAGGAAGAAGCCGGCTCCAGCGCCGGCTGCCGAGCCTACTCCTGCCCCGGCCGAAGCGGCTGCGCTGCGGCCGCGGCGCCTGCGGCCGATGCGATGGCGCCCGCCGACGCCGCCGCAGCTCCCGCCACCGACGAGGACGCTTCCCAGTCGGGCGGCGACAAGGTCGCGCCACAGGGCGGGACGGATTCGGGTGGCGACAAGGTTGCGCCGCGTAATAACCCAGCGACGGGTTCGCGGACCGGAATCCCCGGTCCGCGGGCCCTGCCCTGTCAGGGCAACGAACTTCGCGTCGGATCGAGCGTCATCGCCTGCTTGATCCAGCCCAGGTAACTCTCCACCCTCGTATACGCGCCCGGCTGGCCATCCCCGCTGCAGCGCTTCTTGCCCCAGCTCACGATCCCCACGACGCTCGGCGCACCGGATGCGAGCGTGAGCCCTCCGCCACTGTCGCCCTGGCAGGTCGACTTCTTCGGTTTCGCGGCGCAGATGACCCGCCCGCTGATCTTCTGCGGGCCGTAGCCCGGCAGCATCTTGCAGCGCTCCGTGTCCATGACGCGCAGATCGACCCGCATGAGTTCAGCGTTCGGCGCGGCCCCATCGACGGCTTCGGTCTTGCCCCACCCCGTCGCCGCCACCTCGACACCGGGCGGAATGGGCTTCTCGAGCAACGGAATCGGACGGACCCGCGCCGGATCGAGCGGCTTGCTCTTCGCGTCCGCAACGATGTGCACGAGCGCGATGTCGTTTGCATAGCGATTAGGCTGCTTCGGCAGCGGCTCGTCCGCGTACTGCGAATGCCGGACGATACGATCGATCTTGAAGCTGAAGCCCTCGTCCGGCCGCGAGATGTCGTTCGCGCCCAGTCGCACGCGATAGCCGGCACGCACCATGTCGTTGTCGATGCAATGCGCCGCCGTGAGCACCCAGTTTGCAGCGATCAGGGTGCCGCCGCAGTAGTGCTGCAACTGCCACAGTGGAGTGCCCTGCTTGAGCTTCTCGGCCCATTGCGGCGCCGAGTTCGGATAATAAATCTGCGCCTGCCAGGGCGCACCGTTGTCGCGGATGGGCTTGCCGCCGGTCGAGTAGGTCACGTCCTCGTCGTCGCCGGCACGAGCGGCAGGTTGCCGGCCGGGCGCGGGTGCCGGCCGGGCGCCCTGGGGACCGTCGACGAACCGGGTTTCGCACGGCGGACGACCGGCATGTCGCCGGGCGTGCGGATGCCGCCCTGCACAACCGCGGGCACCTCCTCGCTGTAGTCGCTGACGACGTCATCTTCGACGACCTGCCAGTCGGATCCGGTCGGATCGAGCGTGGTGTCGATCGGGATGGCGTCGTCGGACGGATCGTCGATGATGTCGGGCGCCCAGGCTTCGTCCTCGGCCATCGGGACGGGCTCCCAGTCCGCATCGGCCAGCGTCGACTTCTTCCTGCGACGTCAGCCGGTCGCCGGTCACGCGCGTCTTCGTCCTCGACGCCGGCTGCATCGTCGGCTGCACGTCAGCCGCCGCGGTCGTCGCGACCCGGGACGGCTTCCTCGTCGTCCTGGTGCTCAGGCGCCGGGGCAGTCGGCGCGCCTCGTCGGCGGAAGAATCAGCCGCCGCCTCCTCGTCCAGCGCGGCGTCGTCATCCTGGCCGAGAACCGGCCCTGCGACCATCAGGCAGGCCGCCAGCAACCCAGCCCGCAGCCACCGCCAGCCCAACGGTTCATTCATCGTGATTCCCCCAGCTCTGCGAACCTGTCATCGGTCCTTGTCCCGAATGGTAGGCAGAAACGCGGCAAGAAGCGACGCCATCGTCGGTCGCATTGCGGCATTCCTGCACGGACTCAGGGATCTTCGATCTGGTAGCCGCGCTGTCGCAGGCGGGCAAGGTAGCCATCGGGCCGCAGCATTTCGTCCACGGACAGGACCGCGACCGTGGACACGTTGCGCGCCAGGGCCTGCTCGGCGGCCTGCACCCACGCCGCACGCAACCGGTCAGGAACGTCCGCCAGGCCGCGCTCGCGCATGCAGCGACGAATCGAGAATGGCACCGATGCAGGCCTGGCCCGCTCCACCGGGGCCAGTCGCTGCAGGAGCGGCACGTCGCCGACCGCCCATGCGTTCGCCCGCTCGCGCATCAGGTCCATGTCGCCCTCGAGCCTCTGGATGGTCCGCGCGAAGCAATCGACGTCGGACAGCGGCATGGTCTTGAATTCCTTGATCGCGGAACGTGCCTTCGTGACCTTCAGGTCCACCACCGGCTCGGTGATGCGCACGCGCTGCTTGCGGGCGAGCTTTTCCACCGCCGGCCAGACGCCCTCGTAGGGGACGAGGTCCGTGATCCTCGAGTGCCGCCTGGTATAACTCCTGGGCCGCGAAGATCGGCCGCCAGTTCCTCGACCTCACTGTCGTTGCCGAGGTAGCGGGCCTTCAGCGGCAACCAGCGCAGGTAAAGGTCGGGAGGCACCACCTCCTGGAGTCGCTGGTCGTGCGGATTGCGGCGTGCCCCGATCAGCGAGGGCAGCAAGGTGATGCCACCGAGCGGGCCGACGTCCGCGTCGACGGACGGCGGCGCGAGCAGTTCCTGCGACGTGGCCAGCACCGCCTGCAGTTCACTGGAACGCCAACGCATCTTCTTTGGCAGGGGACTGTGGCTGCCGAGAATCCAGAGCGCGTGTCCGGCGGCGTCATCCGGCCGGGTCACCTTCCACAGGCCCGGGCCAGGCTGCTCGCCGGTGACCAGCACTTCTTCGAGCGGCGCTGCTTCTGCTGAAGCCGACGCCGGCACCGACGCGCAGGCCAGGCCGCCATGAGCCAACGCTGCGAGCAGCAAGGTGGCGCACCAACCCAGGTCTTTGGCTGTACGGCGCGTCATGACTTTCCCTGCCGCACGCGATGGCATGGTGACTGGCGCCCCGGGCCGGAGTTGAACCGACGACCTACCGCTTAGGAGGCGGTCGCTCTATCCACTGAGCTACCGGGGCGTGCGATCGTCGCGTCGGGCGGAAGAAAAATTGGTGGAGCGGAAGGGGATCGAACCCTCGACCTTCGCATTGCGAACGCGACGCTCTCCCAGCTGAGCTACCGCCCCACACGAGGGCGCGCATTGTAGCACCGGGTTCCTGCACCGCAACCCAATGTGAGCAACGGGTTCCGAACGGTATGATCGCTCACCATGAGCCTGGCCATCCGCGACGCCACACCCGCCGACCAGGAATTTCTCGCGCATGGCAACGAGGCCATGGCGCTCGAGACCGAGCACAGGACGCTCGACCCGGAGGTCGTCCGTCGTGGAGTCGCGACGGCGCTCGCGGACGCCGTTCACGGCCGCTACTTCGTCGCCGAGGACGCGCGCGACGGGCCCGTCGGCCAGATGATGGTGACCTACGAGTGGAGCGACTGGCGCAATGGCCAGTTCTGGTGGATCCAGAGCGTGTACGTGCCGCGCGACTTTCGCCGGCGTGGCGTGTTCCGCGCGCTGTACGATCATGTCGACGCACTGGCGCGCAGCACGCCCGGCGTCTGCGGCCTGCGGCTCTATGTCGAGGCGGACAACGTCGCGGCGCAACGCACCTACGAACGGTGCGGCATGGTCGATGCGGGTTACCGCGTCATGGAAGTGGATTATTCACGCGCGCCCGGTCGCGCCGGAGATTGAACATGCTCGACATCGGCAAGCGTGCACCGGACTTCAGCCTCGAGGACCAGGACGGCGAGCGCCGCACGCTCAAGTCCCTGCTCGAGAAAGGCCCGTTGATCCTCTATTTCTATCCGGCCGATTTCACGCCGGGCTGCACCAAGGAGGCCTGCACGTTCCGTGACCTGCAGAAAGACCTGGTGCAGGCCAGGCTGAGGGTCGTCGGGATCAGTCCGCAGGACGCCGACTCGCACCAGCGCTTCGCGGCGAAGCACAAGCTCAATTTCCCGTTGCTGGCCGACCCCGACAAGAAGACGGTCAAGGCCTACGACCTGGATGGGCCGCTCGGCATCGGGGTGCGTCGCGGCACGTACCTGATCGGTGCGGACGGCGTGATCAAGGACCGCGTGCTGGCCGATTTCCAGATCGCCAAGCACGAGGCGTTCGTCGAGCGCGCCATCAAGTTCGGCGCTCAAGAGCCTTAATAATCAAATTCTTATAGCAGGTTCTTAAAGCACTCTATTTCGAATCGGCGGTGCTGCGGTCGCCGTACCGCAGCCGCAGCAACCGGGTTTCACCGGGGCTCGGTATCACCACGACGTAGATCGAGTCGTACTCGCGTTCGCCCATGGCGAGTTCCGTGCCACTGAGCTGGTTGATGACTCCGGGCAGCGTCGTCGCGTAACCGACGACGACGACCGTCTTGCCGCGGTGCTCGCTGCGGATCCGGGCCGGCAGCCCGGCCCAGTCGCTGCTCGCCAGGACGTTGATCGGCAGCTTGAACTCGTTGGCGACGGGTGCGGCCGTCTGCTGGGCACGCCGGGTGTCCGCGGCGTAGAGGTAGTCGACCTTGCGCTCTGCCAGCAGGTCATCGAGCAACGCCCCGAGCGCGGCGACGCGCTTTTCGCCGGCGGGGCTCAGGTCGGGATCGCCGGACGCGCTCTCGCCTGCTTCGGCGTGTCGCACCAGGATGACCACGGTGGTCCTGGCCCAGTTGCTCAGCCAATAGAACCCGCCAACCGCCATCAGCACGGCGAGCAGCGGGAACAGCAGCGGCGCCATGAACGGGCGGCGCCGGAGCCTGGTCAGCGGGTCCATCGGAGCATCATAACCAAGCGCTCAGTCCACCGGGCGACGCAGCCTCTCGAATGCGGGAGTCGCCCGTTCGTGCCACTGGCCGGGCCGGTCGGTTCGCTCGAGAAACAGGGCGGGCAGGTCCATGGCCGCGGCCAGGGTGTAGCCCTGCTCCGGCCCGAGGACCATCAGCGCCGTGGCGTAGGCGTCGGCCAGCATGGCGCGTGGGTGCACCACCGTGACCGAGACGAGCGCATGCGTGACCGGCTCACCGGTGCGGGGATCGACCGTGTGCGAGACGACACGGCCGTCGGTGAGCCGGCGCGCGTCGCGATAGTTGCCCGAGGTGGAAACCGCGAGGTTGCTCAATTGCAGGCCCGCGTAGGCTTTGCGTTCGCCAGCGACGGGCGCCTCCACCGCGACTTGCCAGGCGCGGTCGTCACCCCGCGTGCCCATGCGCGCGCACTTCGCCGCCGATTTCGACCAGGTGGTCCGGCAGGCCGCTGCGCGCCAGGCAGCCGCTGATTTCATCGACGGCGTAGCCGGGTGCGATGCCATTGACGTCGAGCTGCACCCCGGCGCGCAACTTGCGCACCGCCTGGTCGGGCCGGGTCGCGCAGCTCGAGCCACCGGTAACCGACCGAGGCCTGCGCGTCGTAGATGAACTCGCGGTCGGGTGGGGCAACGTCGCGCGTCGATTGCAGCGCCGACTGCGGGCCGAAGCCCCAGAGCCGCAGCAGTGGACCGACCGTGATGTCGAACGCCCCGTCCGTCTCGGCACTGACGCGGTTGGCCGCTGCGATCACCGCGAACAACGGACCGGAAACGGCGACCCAGTCGGTGGCCGCGCTGCGATTGAACCGTGAGATCTCGCTCGATTCCGAGTACGTGGAAAGATGCTCGTCGACCGATCAGCCAGCACCTGGTCGATGCAACGCTGTGCACGCTGTCGATCTCTGCTGCCTCGCGCGCCCGGTACGGTGACGTGGTAGGTCGTGCCCATCGTCGGGCCGGCAAGATTGAGCGTCTCGGGTGCTGGGGTGCAGGCGCCGAGCAGGACAAAGCAGCGCCAGTACGCTCGCCCCGGCGAGATACTCGAACGCCCCGCGCAGCGGGGCGTCGAATGCAACTGGCGGAGAGGGTGGGATTCGAACCCACGTACACCCGTTAAGATGTAACTGGAATTCCAGTCCAGCGCCTTCGACCACTCGGCCACCTCTCCGGACGGGGGGCGAAGGGTACACGCCCCGCGCTGCAGCGGCTAGTCCGGGGCTTCAGGCGCTCGCGGATTCCCGCCGCTTTCATGGCCGCAAGCACCTCGTCTTCGAGCCGCTCGGACAGCGGGGTGAGCGGCAGTCGAATGCCGGGCCCGATCAGGCCCAGCCGCGCCACCGCCCATTTCACCGGGATCGGGTTGGCCTCGACGAACATCGCCAGGTGCAGCGGCATCAGCCTGGCGTTGATCTGCGCCGCCTGGCCGTGATCGCCCGCCAGCGCTGCCGCGCACAGGTCGTGCATCGCGCGGGGCGCCACGTTCGCCGTCACCGAAATCACGCCGCGCGCGCCGCGCTGCATCAGCTCGTCTGCGGTCGGATCGTCGCCGCTCAGCAGCAGGAATCCCGGGCGGGCGGAACCCAGGATGGCTTGCGCTCGGGACAAGTCGCCGGTGGCTTCCTTGATGCCGACGATGCGCGGATGGTGCGAGAGGCGCACGACCGTTTCCGGCAGCATGTCGCAGGCCGTCCGGCCGGGGACGTTGTACAGCAGGATCGGCGAGTCGACGGCATCGGCAATGGCCGTGAAATGACGAAACAGGCCTTCCTGCGTCGGCTTGTTGTAATACGGCGTGACGACCAGCAGGCCGTCGGCCCCCGCCGCCACCATCGCCCTGGACCGCGCAATCGCCTTGCGGGTGCAGTTGGAGCCGCTGCCCGCGATGATGGGCAACCGCCCGCCGACACGCTCCCTGGCGCGGCGAACGAGCTGCACGAGCTCGGCTTCGTCGAGCGTGGGCGATTCGCCCGTCGTCCCGCCAACCACCAGGGCGTCGCTGCCTTCCGCGAGGTGGTAATCCAGCAGGCGCTCCCACGCGGGGTAATCCACCGCCCCGTCCGCCTGCATCGGCGTGACGATCGCCGGGATACTGCCCTGGAACATGACGCACCTCGGTGGGGAGACCGCTCATGCTACTTAAGCGCAATCCACCGAAGCAAGGCAAAATCAACGTATCGGCGCCGAACGTGCGCGGCTAAACTGAGTCCGAACTCCCATGAAGCAACTGATCGCGATCTGCGCCATCGGCAACGACCGGACCGGGTTGGTCTACGACCTCACCCGCGTCGTCGTCGACTGCGGCGGCAATGTCCTCGAAAGCCGCATGACGGCGCTCGGCAACGAGTTCGCGATGCTGCTGCTCGTCGCGGGCAACTGGCACACGCTCGCCAAGCTCGAGGCCGAAATCGCCAAGCTTGGCGAGTCCGCGGGCCTCACCATCACGATTCGCCGCACCGAGCAGCGCCCGCCGCGCACGGACATGGTCACCTACACGGCGGACGTCGTCTGCCTCGACCAGCCCGGCGTGCTCCATGCGCTGTCCGGATTCTTCTCCTCGCGCGGCATCGACATCGGCGAGATCAACACCCGCACCTACAACGCGGCGCACACGGGCGCGCCGATGTTCTCGGTGTACCTGGTCGTGCACGTCCCGACCCGCATCCACATCGCGGCCCTGCGCGAGGAATTCATGGATCTCTGCGACAACATGAACCTCGACGCCATCCTCGAACCCATGAAGAATTGAGCGTGACATGACCGACAAGATCGCCACCCTGGACCGCAAGGTGCCCGCCTTTGCGCTGCCCGCCACCGGCGGCAAGCAGTGGAAGCTCGCCGATGCGGCGGGCAGGAAGCTGGTCGTGTACTTCTACCCCAAGGACAACACGTCGGGCTGCACCAGCGAGGGCGAGGCGTTCCGCGACCTGTACCCGAAGTTCAGGCGGGCCGGCGTCGAAATCGTCGGCGTGTCGCCCGACAGCGTCGCCTCGCACGAGAAATTCAAGGACAAGTTCGGCTTCCCGTTCCCGTTGCTCGCCGACGCAGACAAGGCCGCGTGCCAGATCTTCGGCGTCTGGAAGGAAAAGAGCATGTACGGCAGGAAATACATGGGCGTCGAGCGCAGCACGTTCCTGCTCGACGCCAAGGGCGTGTTGCGCCGGGAATGGCGCAAGGTGAAAGTCCCCGGGCACGCCGACGAAGTGCTCGCCGCCGCCGCCGCGATCTGAGCGACAGGGCCGGCCCAGCCGGCCCTTTTTCCATCCACCGCACCCGGAGCGATCCTTGGCCCGCAGGAAGCAGAACGAACCCCGCCGGATTTTCGTCCTCGACACCAACGTGATGATGCACGACCCCGCGGCCATCTTCCGGTTCGAGGAGCACGACATCTTCATCCCGATGACGGTGCTCGAGGAACTCGACGGCGGCAAGAAAGGGGTCTCGGAGTCCGCGCGCAACGTGCGCCAGGTCAGCCGTTTCCTCGATGAACTGATGGGCGGTGCGGACAAGCAGCAGATCGACCGCGGCATCGAACTGCCTGCGGCGAAGTACGCGCCTTCCGGCAAGCGTCCGCCCAGCGGGCGCCTGTTCTTCCAGACGCGGGTGCCTCGACAGCGGCCTGCCGGCCAACCTGCCCGGCCACGGCGCCGACAACGCCATCCTCGCGCAGACCCTGGCATTGCAGCAGCAGCAGCCTGACGCGAAGGTCACGCTGGTGTCGAAGGACATCAACCTGCGCATCAAGGCCGCGATCATCGGCATCCACGCCGAGGACTACAACAGCGACCGGACCATCGAAGACGCCGACCTGCTGTACACCGGCATGGAGCAACTGCCGCAGAATTTCTGGGAGAAGGCCGGGCGCAAGCTCGAGTCCTGGCACGAGAACGGTGGCCGCTCGTTCTATCGCGTGCGCGGCAAGATCGTCCTGAACTGGGCGCCCAACCAGTACATCTACCAGGCCGGCGAGCACGGGCTCGAGGCGATCGTGCGCTCGATCGACGGCGAGTCCGCCGTGATCGAGGTCGTGCGCGACTACCGCAGCGAGCGCCACGGCGTCTGGGGCATCAGCGCGCGCAATCGAGAACAGAATTTCGCGTTGAACCTGCTGCTCGATCCCGAGATCGACCTGGTCACGATCCTCGGACCCGCCGGCACCGGCAAGACGCTGCTCACGCTCGCGGCGGGCCTCTCGCAGGCGCTCGAGTCGAATCGCTACACCGAGATCATCATGACGCGCGTGACGATTCCGCTCGGCGAGGACATCGGCTTCCTGCCCGGTACCGAAGAGGAAAAGATGGAGCCCTGGATGGGCGCCCTGATGGACAACCTCGAGGTGCTCACGCAGAGCCAGGAAGGTGGCAGCTGGGGCCGCGCGGCCACCAACGACCTGCTGCGCAATCGCATCAAGATCCGCTCGCTCAACTTCATGCGCGGTCGCACGTTCCTCAACCGCTACCTGATCCTGGACGAGGCGCAGAACCTGACGCCCAAGCAGATGAAGGCGCTGGTCACGCGCGCCGGCCCGGGCACCAAGCTGGTCTGCCTGGGCAACATCGCGCAGATCGATTCGCCGTACCTCTCCGAGACCACGTGCGGCCTCACCTACGTCGTCAACCGGTTCCGGGGCTGGAAGCACTACGGGCACATCACGTTGACCCGCGGGGAGCGCTCGCGCCTGGCCGATTACGCGTCCGAAGCGCTGTAGGCGTAACGGAACCCGCGGCGGCGCGCCCGGTCTGAGGGAGCACATGACGCATAAAAACCCCCTCAGCGCCCTCGCCTCGCTCTGCGTGGCGCTGACCGTCTTTGGTGCAGGCTTTCCGGTCCAGGCCCAGGTATCGCAGGACCAGTTGCCGGAGATGGGCACGGCGGCGCAGGCGACCCTCAGCCTCGAGGACGAAAGCCGGCTCGGCCGCATGGTCATGCGCGAGATCAGGGAATCCGGCGCGCTGCTGGAAGACCCCGAGGTCGGTGAATACGTCCAGACGCTGGGGCTGCGGCTGTCGTCGCTCGCGCAGGACGGCAATCGCAATTTCAATTTCTTCATCGTCCGCGACCCCGCCATCAACGCATTCGCGCTGCCCGGCGGCTTCGTCGGCATTCATTCGGGCCTGCTGCTCGAGACGCGCAATGAGAGCGAACTCGCGGGCGTGCTCGCGCACGAGGTCGCCCACGTCACCCAGCGGCACATCGCGCGCAGCCTCGAGGCCCAGTCACGCACCAACCTGGTCTCGACGGCCGCCGTGCTCGCCGCGATCCTGATCGGCGCCGCCGGTGGCAGCTCGGACGCCACGATGGGCGCGATCACCGCGGCCCAGAACATGTCGGTTCAGGCGCGGATCAACTTCACGCGCGAGAACGAATACGAAGCCGATCGCATCGGCATCGGCGTACTCGCCGGCGCGGGCTACGACCCGAATGCGATGCCGGCCTTCTTCGACACGATGTTCCGGCGCACGCAGCTCGGGCCGGACCGCGTGCCGGAACTGCTGCGCACGCACCCGGTGACCAGTGCGCGTATCGCGGAGTCCAAGGACCGCGCCCTGCAGTACCCGCCCGTCAATGTCACGGACAGCTTCAGTTATGCGCTGATCAAGGAACGCGTGCGCGTCCTGTCGATGCCCCGTGGCACGGATTCCCGGGCCTATTACGGGGCGATCGCCACCGGCAACGCACCCGACCTGTCGCTGGCACAGGTGTACGGCCAGGCCGTGGCACAGACCTACGGTGGCGAAGCGAGTGCGGCGATTCCCACGCTGGAGCGCCTGCGCGCCACCTATCCGCAGGTCATGCTGTTCCACACCGCGCTCGGCCAGGCCGAGCTCGCGGCTGGCCGGGTCAGGGACGGCCTGGAGACGCTCGAACGCGCCCACGAACTCGCACCGCGCAACGTGCCGGTCACCGTGCGTTACGGCGAGGCGCTGCTGCAGGCGGGGCGGCCCAAGAAGGCGCACGAGGTCCTGCTCGACCTGTTCAACAACGTCGCGCCGACCCAGGAGCAGATCCGCCTCACTGCGAAGGCGGCGAACGCAGCGGGCGACGTCGCCGACGCCTATTCGTACATGGCGGAGTATCACCTCGTCGGGGGCGACCTGTTGCTCGCCATCAACCAGCTCGAGCTCGCGCTTTCGGTTCCCAACATCACGGCCCAGCAGCGCTCGAAATTCGTCGCACGGCTGCAGGAAATCCGCGAGTGGCTGCCGAAGAACAAACGGATGCCCAGCCAGCCGGGCCAGGGGCCGGGCCAGCCTCCCGCCGGCGGCCGGTAGGCGCGCACCGGCTGGGCTTCGCGGCCGGGATCGGTAGAATGCGGCGCTTCGTCCCCTGGAAAGCGCTACACCCGATGGCTTGCAGCGACCGCGTCGCGCGCGCGGACACACGGAAGATGCATTGCCCGCCTCGCCATCGCCGTGCTGGTGCTGGCCCTGGCTGGCTGTGCTTCGACCGGGGGCGCCGCTGCAGCTGAGCCGCGCGCGAGAAACCCCGATCCCATCGAGGGCTTCAACCGCGGGGTCCACAATTTCAACGATGTGATCGACAGGAATGCGCTGCGGCCCGTGGCCGTCGCGTATCACGATCACACGCCGGCGTGGATGCAGACCGGTGTCAGCAACTTTTTCCAGAATCTGTTCTACCCGACGACGATCGCCAACCAGCTCCTGCAGGGCAAGTTCAAGCAGGGCAGCCAGGACGTCGCCCGCTTCGTGATCAACACGACGCTCGGCTGGGGCGGCGTGCTCGACGTGGCGTCGGGTGCACGGCTGCCGGTTCACGACGAGGATTTCGGCCAGACCCTCGGCTGGTGGGGCGTGCCGCCGGGGCCTTACCTCGTGATCCCGCTGCTCGGACCGGCGACGGTGCGCGACGCACCATCGCGCTTCGCCGACACCTACGTCCAGCCGTTTCGCTGGTACAACGCGGACAACGAGCGCTGGTTCTCGCTGGCGCTGAGCCTCGTCGACAAGCGGGCGTCCCTGCTGCAGTTCGACCGGCTCATCGCCGAAGCCTATGACCCGTACGTGTTCATCCGCGACGCGTTCCTGCAGCGCCGCGAGTATCTGGTCCATGACGGCAACCCGCCGCGCAGGCCGCCGAGGACGACTCCGACTGGGCCGAGGAAGCGCTCAGGGAAGACGAAGCGGCCGCCGACGCCGAACCAGTGAGAATAGGGGACACTCTCCTGTTTCCGGATCCGGAAACAGGAGAGTGTCACCTATTTCCCTTCGGTCAGCAGTTCGTCGAGGTCGGAGATGCGGGCCACGGCGAGAATCTGCGCCGGGATGGCCTGGTAGTGAATCGTCGTGTGGCGGATGCGCGCAGTGGCGAGCCACTCGACCAGCACGGCAAGTCCAGCGCTATCGGCCTCGGTGACCTGCGACAGGTCGATCGTGCATTCCGACTCGTGCGGGATCAGCGCCAGGCCGGACTGCAGCGCCTGCCCGGCGCTCTCGTAGCTCATCGCGCCATGAGCCTCGAGGCGCCCGGGCGCGGAGGCCGTAATTCGGAAATCTGCCAGCCATAAGACGCTCCGGGATCAGCCCGCGGACTTGCTCGCGGCCTTGAGCCCCGGATCCGGCTTGCCGGACGAGTTCTGCGTCTCGAGACGCTTGATGACGGCCTCGAGCCCTTCCTTCTCCGCCTGCGAACCGAAGTCCGTGCGGTAGTTCTTCACGTACGAGATGCCCTCGATGGTGACGTCCCAGGCCTTCCAGCCCTGCGGCGTCGCGCGGACGCTGTAATTCACCGGCACCGGGGTGCCGTTGTCGCGCGTGATCTCCGTACGCACGGTCGCCGAACCCGACGTCAGGTCGCCCCGGAACGGCAGGATCTTGAGCCGGTCGGCCTTGAACTCGAGGATCGCGTCGCCGTAATTTCGCATCAGCGACTGGTAGAACGCATCGATGAAGCGCTGGCGCTGGTCCGGCGTGGCCGTGCGCCAGTTCTTGCCGAGCACCAGGCGCGCGGAATAATCGACGTCGAAGTTCGGCAGCAGGTACTTGTCGACCAGGCCACGCAGCTTCTGCTGGTCCTTCGTATACAGGGGCCGGTTGGCGTCGAGCTCGCGCAGCAGGTCCTGCGAGACCTTCTGGATCAGCTCCTGCGGCGCCGGCCCCGGCACTGTCGCCGGTGCGGCAGGTTGTGCCGTGGTATCGGCCGCGGGCACGCCGATCGGCGCGAGGCCGAGCAGTGCCAGCAACGACATCGAACCGGCGATTCGCATCATGCGCATTGCATCACTCCTTTGACTCGGGCGCGGCCGCCGGGGCCGCCTCGGTCTTGCCCGCCGAATTGAACAGGTACTTGCTGATCAGGCTCTCCAGCACGACCGCATCCTGGACGAACTCGATCTTGTCGCCGTCCTTGTAGAACTCTTCCGAGCCGCCGGGCGACAGCCCGACGTACTGCCCGCCGAGCAGGCCGGAGGTGAAGATGCTCGCGTCGCTGTCGTTCGGGATCTCGTTGTAGCGCCCGTCGATGCGCAGCGTCACGACCGCCTTCAACAGCTTCATGTCGTACCGGATGTCCTCGACGCGGCCGATCGTGACGCCGGCCATCGAGACGGGTGCACCCGCCTTGAGGCCGCCGACGTTCTCGAAGTCCGCGCGCAGCCGGTACGACGTGCTGTTCACCGTGAACTCCCGGTTCGTGATCTGCGTGACCAGGAACAGGATGGCCGCGAGGCCGAGCATGACGAACAGGCCGGTGGAAATGTCGATCGTGCGCGATGGACGCATGTGTCGCCTCGGTCAGAGCATCAGTGCCGTGAGGATATAGTCGAGAACCAAGGTCACGACCGCGGAATTCACTACCGTCCGGGTCGTGGCCCGGCCGACGCCCTCGGCCGTCGGCATCGCGTGGTAACCCTCGTAGACGGCGATCAAGCTGCAGGCGACTCCGAACACCGCACCCTTGATCAGACCTTCGCTGATGTCGTCGAGTTCCACCGAGCCGCGCATCTGCGACCAGAAGCTGCCCTGGTCGACGCCGAACAACTGGACGCCGACGAGCTGCGCGCCGAACAGGCCGATGGCGATGAAGATCGCGCTCAGCAGCGGCATCGCGATGACGCCGCCGAGGAAGCGCGGCAGCACGACGCGACGCATCGGGTCGACCGCCATGATTTCCATCGCAGCGATCTGGTCAGTGGCGCGCATCAGGCCGAGCTCCGCGGCGAGCGCCGTGCCGGCCCGGCCGGCGAACAGCAGCGCCGTGACGACGGGGCCGAGCTCCTTGAGCAGGCTCAGTGCGGCCGCCGTCCCGAGGTACTCCTCGGAGCCGAACCGCGTCAGCATCTCGTAGCCCTGCAGGCCCATCACCATCCCGACGAACAGGCCGCAGGTCATGATGATCACGAGCGACAACGCGCCGGTGTTGTAGACCTGCTCGATGATGGGGCGAACTCGCAGCAGGCCGCCCGGCGTAAGCGCCAGCAGCTGCAGGCCGAAACGGGTGATCTGCCCCGTCCGCTCGAGGAAGTTCTTCAGCATCGTGCCGAATTCGGAGATAACGACCCGCATCACTGAAACGCGCGACCGCCGAGCAATTGCTCGTGGTACTCGATGGCGGGGTAATGGAACGGCACCGGACCGTCGGCGAGGCCGTCGACGAACTGGTGCACGATCGGTGACGGATGCGCCTGCAGTTCGCGCGTCGTGCCGCTCGCCACCACGCGGCCTTCCGACAGGATGTAACTCATGTCCGCGATCTGCGAAATCTCGCGCACGTCGTGCGTCACGACGATGCTGGTGATGCCGAGCGCGTCGTTGAGCGAGCGGATCAGCCGCAGCACCACGCCCATCGAGATCGGGTCGAGGCCGGCGAACGGTTCGTCGTAGATCAGGATGTCGGGATCCATCGCGATCGCGCGGGCAAGCGCCACGCGCCGCGCCATGCCGCCCGACAGCTCCTGCGGGATAGAGCTTGGCGGCGCCACGCAGGCCGACCGCGTGCAGCTTGGTCAGCACGATCGTCCGGATCAGCCGCTCCGGCAGGCGCGTGTGCTCGCGCAGCGGGAAGGCCACGTTCTCGAAGACGTCGAGGTCGGTGAGCAGCGCGCCGTTCTGGAACAGCATCCCCATGCGCTTGCGCAGCGCGAAGATGCCTGCCCGGTCCAGTTTCGCGACGTCCTGGCCGTCGACGACGACCTGGCCCTGGTCTGCCGTGATCTGGCCCGTGATCAGCCGCAGCAGCGTCGTCTTGCCGGTGCCGCTCGGGCCCATGATGGCGGTGACCGCGCCGCGGCAGATCTCGATGTCGAGTCCGCTGAAAGATGACCTTGCCCGAATCCACGGCGTAGTGGACGCCGGTCAGGGTGGCGATGGGGTCACGGCACTGTGACCGGCTCGATGGCCGGACGTGCCCGGTGGGGGCGTATGTCTCAAGGCGGTTTGTCGGTAGCCAGCGGCGGGAAGCGGAGGCGGAATCTTAGCAGAACAGGCTTTTCGGCCTCGGTCGCTGGCCGCGGCTGGGGTTGGCTCCGGCGCCATATAGGACTAAAATCGTCCCAATTGGAAGGACCAGCCATGCTACGCATCAGCAAACTCACCGATTACGGCACCGTCATCCTCGCCTGCCTCGCCGGGGCGCCGGACCAGCGGTTGACGGCGACCGAGGTCGCCGAGCGCACCCGGCTGGGCCTGCCGACGGTCAGCAAGCTGCTGAAGAATTTTCACCGCGCCGGGCTGCTGACGTCGACCCGCGGCTCGCGCGGCGGCTACCAGCTCGCCCGTCCGGCCGCGGCGCATCAGCGCCGCCGCGATCATCGACGCGATCGAAGGCCCCGTCGCGATCACCGAGTGCAGCGGCGAGCACAGCACCTGCGACGCACGAGGTCTCCTGCAGCACCGGCAACGCCTGGCAGCGCATCAACGGTGCGATCCGCCGTTCGCTCGACGAGATTTCGCTCGCCCAGCTCTCCGGCCAGGAAGCACGTCGCCGTGTGGCGCCCGCAGCTCACGGGCGCGCGTCCGTCCCGCTGCCCGCCGGCGCGCGGCCCGGCAGGATCTGAGGAGCAGCTACGCATGTCGACCTCGTCCACCGACCTCGACGCACTCGTCGCGCAGAAATACCAGCACGGCTTCGTCACCGACGTCGAGTCCGACACGCTGCCGCCGGGCCTCGACGAAGACGTGGTCCGCAGCATCTCGAAGATCAAGCGCGAGCCGCAGTTCATGCTCGACTGGCGCCTCAAGGCACTGCGCCACTGGTTCACGATGCAGGAGCCGGACCTGGGCGCACGTGAAGATCGCGCCGATCGACTACCAGGGCATCTCGTATTACTCCGCGCCCGAAGACCAAGACGGACGGTCCGAAGAGCCTCGCGGACGTCGATCCGAAGCTGCTCGCCACGTACGAGAAGCTCGGCGTGCCGTTGCACGAGCGTGCCCGACTCGCCGGCGTGGCCGTCGATGCCGTGTTCGACAGCGTCTCGGTCGCGACCACGTTCAAGGACAAGCTGTCCAAGGCCGGCGTGATCTTCTGCTCGTTCTCCGACGCGGTGCTGAACCACCCGGAACTCATCGAGCAGTACCTGGGGTCGGTGGTGCCGTACACGGACAACTACTTCGCGACGCTCAATTCGGCCGTGTTCTCGGACGGCTCGTTCGTCTACGTGCCGAAGGGCGTGCGCTGCCCGATGGAGCTGTCCACGTACTTCCGCATCAACGCGGCCAACACCGGCCAGTTCGAGCGCACGCTGATCATCGCCGACGAGGGCAGCCACGTGAGCTACCTCGAGGGCTGCACGGCGCCGATGCGGGACGAGAACCAGTTGCACGCCGCGGTGGTCGAGCTGGTCGCGCTCAAGGACGCGAACATCAAGTACTCGACGGTGCAGAACTGGTACCCGGGCGACGAAAACGGCGTCGGCGGCATCTACAACTTCGTCACCAAGCGCGGCGAGTGCCGCGGCGCCAACTCGCGCATCAGCTGGACGCAGGTCGAGACCGGTTCCGCGATCACCTGGAAATACCCGAGCTGCGTGCTGACGGGCGACAACTCGGTCGGCGAGTTCTACTCGGTGGCGCTTGCCAATCACTACCAGCAGGCCGACACCGGCACCAAGATGATCCACATCGGGCGCAACACCCGCAGCACGATCGTCTCCAAGGGCATTTCGGCGGGCCGCGGCCAGAACACGTACCGCGGCCTCGTGAAGGTGCTGCCGTCGGCCGAAGGCGCGCGCAACTACACGCAGTGCGACTCGCTGCTCATGGGCGACAAGTGCGGCGCCCACACCTTCCCGTACATGGAGATCAAGAACCCCACGGCCGTCGTCGAGCACGAGGCCACGACGTCGAAGATCTCCGAAGACCAGCTCTTCTACTGCCGCAGCCGCGGCGTGTCCGCGGAAGACGCGGTCAACATGATCGTCAACGGCTTCTGCAAGACGGTGTTCAAGGAACTGCCGATGGAGTTCGCCGTGGAAGCCCAGAACCTGCTGTCGGTCAGCCTCGAAGGCGCCGTCGGCTGAACCCGAACCAAGAGAACACCACGCCATGCTCAGCATCCGCGACCTCCACGCCCAGATCGGCGCCCGCAAGATCCTCAAGGGACTCGACCTCGAGGTGAAGGCCGGCGAAGTGCACGCGATCATGGGACCGAACGGCTCCGGCAAGAGCACGCTCGCCAGCGTGCTCGCCGGCCGCGCCGGCTACGAAGTCACCCAGGGCACCGCGACATTCCTCGGCCGAGGACCTGCTCGCGCTCGAGCCCGAGGAGCGGGCGCGCAAGGGCGTCTTCCTCGCCTTCCAGTACCCGGTCGAGATCCCGGGCGTGAACAACGCTTACCTGCTCAAGGCCGCTTTGAATGCGAAGCGCAGCGAGCACGGCCTGCCGGAACTCGACGCGTTCGAGTTCCTGCAGCTGATCCGCGACAAGATGAAGCTCATGCAGATGGACGAGAGCTTCCTGAATCGCGGCGTCAACGAGGGCTTCTCCGGCGGCGAGAAGAAGCGCAACGAGATCCTGCAGATGGCGGTGCTCGAGCCGAAGCTCGCGCTGCTCGACGAGACCGACTCGGGCCTCGACATCGACGCGCTGCGGGTCGTGGCGAACGGCGTCAACAGCCTGCGCTCGCCCGAGCGTGCGATCGTGCTGGTCACCCACTACCAGCGGCTGCTCGACTACATCGAGCCCGACTACGTGCACGTGCTCTCGGACGGCCGCATCCTGCGCACCGGCGATCGCACGCTGGCGCTCGAGCTCGAGAAGCGCGGCTACGACTGGGTGCGGCAGGAGGCGAGCGCGGCATGAATGCCCCTGCCACTTCTCCGGCCGTCACCCGGCTGCGCGACGAGTTCGAGCGCGTGCGGCCGGACCTGCGCGGTGACCCTAGCGTGCGCGCAGCCGCCATGGCACGGTTCACCGAGCTCGGGTTTCCCGGCGCGCGCGAGGAAGCCTGGAAATACACGAGCCTGCGTCGCCTCGAGTCGCGCAAGTTCGCTCCCACCGTGGCACCGCAGGATGTCACGGCGCTGCCTGCCGCGCTGGCCGCACACCGGATCGTGCTGACGAACGGCCTCGCTGCATCCGCGCTGCCGGCTCTCTCGCCGGGTTTGCCGTCCAGTCGCTGGGATCGATGTCCGAGCCAAATGTCGTCGCCCTGCTGCGCCCGATCGCAGGCCTCGGCACCGAGCGCTTCACCGCGCTCAATGCCGCTCTCAGCAGCAGTCCTCTGCTGCTCACCATGGCTGCCCATGAGCGGTCCGAGGACGTGCTCGAGCTTTCGCTGCACACCTCGGGCTCGGGGCCGACGCTCGCGAGCCCGCGCCTCACCGTGCGGATGGGCGCAGGCAGCCGTGGCCGCCTCCTGATCGACCACACCGACGACGGCCAGGAGGCGGCCACGGCTGCCTGCGCCCCGTGCACGGTGAGGCGCGGGCTCGCGAGCGTCGGCCCGAGCCCGAGGTGTGCAGCGAAAGCTCAAGGCCCTTCCTCGGACCGCTCATGGGCAGCCATGGTGAGCAGCAGAGGACGTCTGCTGAGAGTGAGCACGGTGAAGCGCTCGGTGCCGAGGCCTGCGATGGGGGCAGCGACGTTGGCTCGGACATCGATCCCAGCGACTGGACGGCAGACCCAGGCGAGGGAGCCCGGGCAGCGCGGATGCAGCGAGGCCTGCGTCGGCGCGATTCCGGTGTGCAGCCAGCGCGGCAGGCAGCGCGGCGACATCCTGCGGTGCCGCGCGTGGGGAGCGAACTTGCGCTGGAGGCGCGGCTGCGGCACACCGATCATGCTGACGAACGGCCTCGCTGCATCCGCGCTGCCGGGCTCCCTCGCCGGGTTTGCCGTCCAGTCGCTGGGATCGATGTCCGAGCCAAACGTCGTCGCCCTGCTGCGCCCGATCG
>CAWBKN010000011.1:2500-80178 GCA_963789375.1 uncultured Gammaproteobacteria bacterium
CGCTTCGCTGGTGCTCGGCACGAGCGCGGCGGCCTTCAGCACGTGGGCGATGCTCATTCCGGCGGGCTCCGCCTCGAGCGTGAGCTCGGCCAGGTCCTCGGGCAGCGCACCCTGCTGGAACCGCGCCACGAACTCGTCGCGCGCCCGGTTTCCCGCCCCGGCGCCGTGGAATCGATCGACGATCTCGACGCCCAGTTCGAACTTGGCGTCCCGTGGATTGCGCCCTTCGGCACATGCCTGTTTCAGGCGGTCGATGTCGGCATTCGACCGGAACGACAGCAGGTCGAAATACCGCCACATCAAGTCATCCGAAACCGACATGAGCTTGCCGAACATCTGCTCGCCAGGCTCGGTGATGCCGATGTAATTACCCAGGGACTTCGACATCTTGTTGACGCCGTCGAGGCCCTCGAGCAGCGGCATCGTGATCACGACCTGCGGCTCCTGGCCGTAGGCCTCCTGCAGCTGCCGGCCGACGAGCAGGTTGAACTTCTGGTCCGTGCCGCCGAGCTCGACGTCGGCCCGGAGCGCGACCGAGTCGTAACCCTGCACCAGCGGGTAGAGGAATTCATGGATCGCGATCGGCTGGCCGCCCTTGTAGCGCTTCGCAAAGTCGTCGCGCTCGAGCATGCGCGCCACGGTGTGCCGCGACGCCAGCTTGATCATCCCGGCCGACCCCATCTCGGTCATCCAGGTCGAATTGAAGGCGACCTGGGTCGCGGCGGGGTCGAGGATCTTGAAGATCTGCGCCTGGTAGGTCTCGGCGTTCGCCTTGATTTCATCCGGTGTCAGCGGCGGGCGCGTCGCGTTGCGCCCGGTGGGGTCGCCGATCAGGCCCGTGAAATCGCCGATCAGGAAAATGACCTCGTGCCCGAGCCGCTGGAACATCGCCATCCGGTTGATCAGCACGGTATGGCCGAGGTGCAGGTCCGGAGCCGTCGGGTCGAACCCGGCCTTGACGCGCAGCGGCTTGCCGCGGGCGAGCTTCCTGAGCAGGTCGGCCTCGAGCAGGATCTCGGACGCACCGCGGCGCAATTCGGCCATTTGTTCTTGGGGCAACAGCATCGGTCGGCTCGCTCCGGGCGGGTTTGCAGCGCAAGGCGCCGGACTGTAGGGGTTGCGGCGCAGGCAGGCAACGCCGACCCGCCGCGTGAGGGCCGTCACGGTTCTGTCACGAATTTCGCAAGACCCTGACAAATCTCGGAAATTCGCACATTTAACAGTTGACTCGTCGCGTCCGCGCAACTACTTTACGCGGCATCTTGTGCCGGGGGTGGCCCTTGCAACCGACCGATTTCGCGACATCCGCTGCCGAGCGGGCGTCTGAAGCCTTCAGTTCCAACCTGCTCCGGCGCCGCTGGCTGGTGGGTACCACGCTGCCGCTCGTCGCCGCAGTCGCCGCCGTGCTCGTCGGCGCCGCCTGGCCGAGCTACGAGGCCCCGCGCTCCCTGGACCTCACCCCGCTCGTCGCCGCGCAACCGGGCGTGCCCGCGCCGGCTGTCGAAGAAGACACGGCCGACAGCGTCGAATACACGGTGCAGCGCAACGACACGCTCGACCGCATCTTCCGCACGGTCGGCCTCGACATCGGCGCACTCGCCGAACTGCGTTCGCTGCCCGAAGTGCGGCGCGCGCTCGACGTCGTGCGTCCCGGCGACATCATCACGTTCACGCACGTCGACGGTGCGCTGCAGTCGCTCAACCGGCAGATCAGCAACACGCTGACACTGCAGGTCGCACGCTCCGACGACGGCTTCGCGGTCAACTACCTCGAGAATCCGCTCGAGACCGAGATCGTCGGTCGCAAGGCGAAGATCACCTCCTCGCTGTTCGCCGCCGGCCAGGACGCAGGCATGTCCCCGGCCACGATCATGACCGTGGCGAACAAGATGTTCGGCTGGGACGTGGACTTCGCGCTCGACCTGCGCGAAGGCGACGAATTCAGCGTGCTGTACGAGCAGAAGTACCAGGACGGCGAGTACGTCGACGACGGCCGCGTGCTCGCGGCGGAGTTCGTGAACCAGGGCCGCAAGCATCGTGCGGTGTGGTTCCAGTCCAGGGACGGCGCGGTGGACGGTTACTTCACGCCCGAAGGCAAGGGCATGCGCAAGGCATTCCTGCGCGCTCCCCTCGATTTCACCCGCATCAGCTCGTCGTTCAATTCGCGCCGCCTGCACCCGGTGCTCGGCATCGTGCGCGCGCACAAGGGCACCGATTACGCGGCGCCGAGCGGCACGAAGATCTGGGCCGCCGGCGCAGGTCGCGTCGCGTTCGTCGGCCGCAAGGGCGGCTACGGCAACGTCGTGATCATCGACCACGGCAAGGGCATCAAGACGCTGTACGGCCACATGTCGCGCTTCGGCAAGGGAATGCGCGCCGGACGCACCGTGTCCCAGGGCGATACGATCGGCTACGTCGGCAGCACGGGCCTCTCGACGGGCCCGCACCTGCACTATGAATACATGGTGAACGGCGCGCAGAAGAACCCGGCCAAGATCCCGATGCCGCGCACCGAGATTCCCTCGCAGTACATGGCGGAGTTCCGCGGCCAGAGCGAGACCGTGCTGGCGAAGCTGGACCTCACCAACGGGCGAACGGCGACGACGCAGCTGCGCGATGAAGTGACTAGTGGATAGTGAATAGTGAATAGTCAGAGCAGAAGAAGGCCGGCATTGCCGGCCTTCTTCTTCTTCACTAGTCACTAGTCACTATCCACTAGTCACTGCTTCCTCAGCTTACTTTCAGCCTGAACCCCGCCGCGGCCAGGTATTCCGCCTCCTGTTCCAGGTCGACCGCGGTGAGCGGATGCTCACCGAGCCAGCCACGCGGGAACGCGAGCTCCGCGCTCTTGCCACGCACGGCAATGCGGACATCGGCCAGTGAGCGCGGGCCGCGGCCGCGGTGCAGCAGCACCGCGAGCCTGAGCAGCACGACGAGGTAGAGGGCCTTCAGGTGCCACGGCGGCGAAAGCTCGTCGAGCGCACCCGGCTGCAGCTTGCGCCGGTGACCGCCGACGATGGCGGCGAGCAGCTGCTGTTCCTCGCTCGGAAAGCCGGGCAGGTCCGCGTGCTGCAGCAGGTACGCACCGTGGCGCTGATAGTGCGAATGCGAAATGTCGAGGCCGACCTCGTGCAACCGTGCCGCCCAGCCCAGCACCTGCTCGGCGAGCGGCTCGTCGAGCTGCCAGTCGCTGCGCACCTGGCGCAGGAACCCGAGCGCCGTCGCTTCGACGCGATCCGCCTGCGCCGTTTCGACGTGGAATCGTGCCTCCATCGCACGCACGCTGCGGACGCGCGCGTCCTCGTCGGTGAGGCGACCCAGCAGGTCGTAAAGCAGGCCTTCCCGCAAAGCCCCGTCGGCGACGCGCAGCGTATCGACGCCGAGGCTGTCGAAGATCTCGATGATGATGGCGAGCCCGGCGGGCAGGATCTCGGCGCGGTCGAGCGACAGCCCCGGCAGCTTGATGCGCGCGACGTCGCCAGCCTTCAGGCACTCCTGCAGCAGCCATTCCAGGCCGGCACGGTCGATGTGAGTCTTCGCGGGCTCGCGTGCGCCGATGACGTCGGCGATCGCCCGCAGCGTGCCTGACGCGCCATACGCGATATCCCATTCCGAGCGCTTGAAGCGCGCGGTGACCGGCTCGAGTTCCAGCTGGGCGAACGTGCGCGCCCTCCTGAATCGCTTTTCGGTGACCTCACCGTCCGGGAAGTAGCGCGAGGTCAGCGTCACGCAACCCATGTACAGGCTTTCGAGCCGTTTGGCGGCGAAACCCTCGCCGACGATCAGCTCCGTGCTGCCGCCGCCGATGTCGACCACGAGACGATGCCCGCCTTCCTGGGGCGTCGTGTGCGCGACGCCCTGATAGATCAACCTGGCCTCCTCGACGCCGGAGATGATCTCGATGGGATGGCCGAGTGCGTCACGCGCGCGATCCATGAACGCACCGCGGCGCCGCGCCTTGCGCAGCGTGTTGGTGCCGACCACGCGCACGCTCTCGGCCTGCATGTCGCTCAGTCGCTGCCCGAACCGCTCCAGGCACTGCAGCGCGCGTTGCGTGGATTCGCGGCTCAGGTGGCCGTGCTCGTCGAGTCCCGCGGCGAGACGCACGGGCTCACGCAGGCGGTCGACGATGACGAGCTGCCCGTGCGTATGACGGGCCACGACCATGTGGAAGCTGTTCGAGCCCAGGTCGACCGCCGCGAGGACCCCTGGCACCGGGTGCGGCACGATGCCTCGTCAGGCGGCGAACGAGGATCCGCAGCCGCAGGTCGTCGTCGCGTTCGGGTTGCGGATGACGAACTGGGCGCCTTCGAGGTCTTCGCGATAGTCGATCTCGGCCCCGCTCAGGTACTGGAAGCTCATCGGGTCGACCAGCAGCTGCACGCCCTGGTTGATCACGCAGGTGTCGCCCTCTTCCTCCTTCTCGTCGAAGGTGAAGCCGTACTGGAACCCGGAGCAGCCGCCACCGGAGACGAACACCCGCAGCTTGAGGTTGGGGTTGCCTTCCTCGCGGATCAGTTCGCCGACCTTGCGGGCCGCGGAATCGGTGAAGACCAGCACGGGCGCATCCGCCGGATCGGTCAGCGCGTTGGTGTCGGTCATGGGTGGCTCCGTGCGTGGGTGCGGTCGGTCTTCATTGTGCCTCGGATTCTAGCTTTCAACCCCGGCCGATCAAAGCGCAGCCGTCGCCCGCGGGTCCCAGGGGAATGCCTGCTGCACCGGACGGGGCAGCTTGCTCGACTGCAGCCGGACATCCACTGCGTAGGGCTCGAACCCTTCAGGCAGCACGACGGCCTGCTCGACGGCCTGGAAATACCGGAACGAAAACGGCAACTGGGCGCGGGGCCGCCCGAGCAGTTCACCTACGGTGTACCTGGCCGGCGCACCGTCCCGCATGCCGCTGACCGTGATTTGCGCGAGCCCGGAGACGACGCTGTCGTGGCGCATGGCCTGGACGAGCGTCAGCTTCAGCACGAATTCCACCGGTCGAGTGCCGGGCAGGACTTCGAAGCGCTGGATGCGCAGACCCTGGATCCCGTCGGCCGGCGAGACGATGCTCCGGTAGAAGGCGAGGTCGTCGCTCTGCCGGGCCAGCTGCGACTGCAGGTCACCGAGCGTGCGCTCGACCTGCCCGTAGGCGTCACGGTCGAGTCGGCGCGCCATTTCGAGCTCCGCCACCCGGGCGTGCAGCGTCTTGTTCTCGGCCTCGACGCTTTCGAGCTGGGCGGCCAGCATGCGCTGGGCCGACGCTTCCCGGGCGGCATCGTGCCCGGCCGTGCGCTGGCCCTGCAGATGACCGAACCACGCCCCGAGCGCAGCGATCAGCAGGGAGGCGACGATTGCGGCGATGACCCAGGCGGCCTTGCGTTGCACCGGCCTGTCCGGGGGAGTCACGTCCCTGTTCCTTCCGGTGGCACGCGGGGCGTGCCGGAATCGGTGGCAGCGGCGGCAGTCCGTGCCGGACGCCGACGCCGGCGCCTTGGCAGCGGTTGCGGTGTCCGCAGCAGTGCGTCCGTCCACCACTCGGGACGCGGCGGCGGTCCCGCGGCAAACGCCTGTTCCCCGAGTTCCTGCAGCGCCCGCGCGTACACGGCGCGCTTGAAATAGATGACTTCGCGTACCGGCGACCAGTAATCGACCCAGCGGCCCGAGTCGAATTCCGGATCCGGGGTCGCGTCAAAGCGGAGCCGCGCCTCATCCGCGACCATGCGCAACAGGAACCAGCGCTGTTTCTGGCCGATGCACAGGGGGTTGCCGCGCCGGCGCACGTATTGTCGTGGCAACCGGTAGCGCAACCACCGACCGGTGCTCGCTACCAGCTCGACGTCGTCGCGCTGCGAGCCCGATTTCCTCGTGCAGCTCGCGAAACAGGGCATCCTCGGGCCGCTCGTTGCGCTGCACGCCGCCCTGCGGAAACTGCCAGCCGCGGCCGTCCGCCCGACCGCCGAGGAACAGCTCGCCGCCGTCGCGCATCAGGATGATGCCGACATTGGCGCGAAAACCCTGGCTGTCGATGTAGTCGGTCATGGTGCTGGGAAGGTCCCTGGGGGCGATTTTTTCACATCGGCGGCTAAACGGCACAACAACAGGCGCCCGCGCGGACACTTGTAGTCGTGGCACGGCTTGCCTAACCTCACGCCCACTCCCGGGGTCCCCCTTGCACAGACTTCCCCTGATTCCCGTGTTCGTCGCGCTCGGTGGAGCGACGGCAGGCATGTTGCTGCTCTCGCTGCTGCTCGGCAGCGCCGACTTTTCTCCCCTCGCAATCTGGCAGGCCCTGGCCGACCCGGAACCCTCGCTCGCGCGCGACATCGTGCTCGAGCTGCGCCTGCCGCGCGCACTCAGCGCCTTTGCGGTGGGGGGCCTGCTCGGGCTCGCAGGCGCCCTGCTGCAGGTTCTGCTGCGCAATCCCCTGGCCGACCCCTACGTGCTCGGTGTGTCGGGGGGTGCCTCGGTGCTCGCACTGCTGGCGTTGATGCTCGGCCTGCCGGCGGTGCTGGTCGATGGTGCCGCGGGCCTCGGCGCCCTGGCCGCCTGCGTGCTGGTGTTTGCCCTGGCGCAGGGGCCCGGCGGCTGGACCCCGACCCGGCTGTTGCTGACCGGCGTCGTCGTGGCCGCCGGCGCGGGATCGATCGTGAGCCTGCTGCTCGCGATGAGCGACGACACGCGCCTGCGCGGCATGGTGTTCTGGCTGCTCGGCGACCTGGGTCGCAGCGACCGCTGGCCGTGGTTGCTGGCGCTGCTCGGCGCAGCGACGGTGCTTTGTGTCGCGCTCGGCCGTCCGCTCAACGTCCTCGCGCGCGGCGAAACCCTGGCGGCCACGGTCGGTCTCGACGTGCGCCGCGTGCGCAGCGTGGTGTTCGTGCTGAGTTCCGTGCTGACGGGCTTCGCCGTGAGCACCGCGGGCAGCATCGGCTTCGTGGGGCTCGTCACGCCGCACCTCGTGCGGCTCGCTGTCGGTAACGACCAGCGCGTCGTGCTGGCCGGTTCGGCGCTGCTCGGCGGCGTCGTGCTGATGGCCGCGGACCTCGCCTCGCGGGTCGTGCTCGCGCCCCGCCAGTTGCCGGTCGGCGCACTGACGGCGCTGGTCGGCGTCCCTATTTTCCTGGCGCTGATGCTGCGTCAGCGGAGCTGAGCGCGCGACCGTCGCCGCCGGCGCGCTTGACCTCGTGCAGCGCCGCGCGCGCGTTGGCGAGCCATTGGTCCGCCACGGCCTTGCGGTCGGTGTTCGCCTCGAGTCGCGTGGGTTCGAGACCGGCAATCCCGATCGACACGCTCATCGGCAACGACGGATCGACGGCGACCGGGGACGCGCGCAATGCGCCAAGAATCCGCTCGGCGAGCGGCACGGCAAGCGACGCGGCGGTGGCTGGCAGGATCACGGCAAACTCGTCGTCACCAAGATGCGCAAACGCATCGCTCGAGCGGACCTGCGCCTCGACCCGCGCACCGATCTCCTGCAGGACCCGGTCACCGGCCGTCACACCGTGCCGCTCGTTCACCCTGGCGAGCCCGTCGACGTCGATGACGAGGCAACTCGCGGGCTCGGCGCGGCGCTGGCAGGCAGCCACCTGCTCGCGCAACCTGGCCATCAGGTAATGCGTGCTGTTCCAGCCCGTGACGGGATCCACCACCCCGGCACGCAGCAGCTGCGCACGCTGGAACAATCGCTCGGCGGCTGCAAGCACCTGGCTGGCGATGTGCTGTTGCCACTCGGGCGCCAGTGTCGCGATCGCCGGCACGGCGCCGCGCGAGCCGACGTTGTACACGCCCGAGAGCGCAATGCCGCGCGGCAAGGGCAGCAGCGCCAGGTGCGTGCACTCCAGGGCCGGATCGAGCAGCAGCGAGTGGTCCACCGCGCAGTAGGCGCCGGCCCAGGGCCTGTGCAGCGACGCGTAGGCCGGCGCGATCCCGCCGAGGCTGTCGACGAAACGCAGCGATGAAGTCGCTCCTTCGCCGGCGGCGAGCACGCGCAAGTGGTGCCGTGGATCGGCCAGCACCAGCAGCGCGGTGGAGGCGAAGCGCGAGTCCTGCGGGGGCCGGGCCAGGATGGCGGCGAGATCGGCGAGCGTCCGCGCGCCGAGCAGTTCGTTCGACCAGCTCAGGACCTCGGTCTGCAGCGGGCTGCTCGCCATCGTGCGCGTGTCTACGCTTCGACCTGCTCGCGGGCCGCCTTGCGCACGCGCAGGTAATCGTGACCGCGCCGCATCATCGCCACGAACTCCGGCGAGTCGCGATCGTGCACGGCGTGCCAGAGCCGTTCCACCGCGGTACGCAGTGCATTCAGCGATTCCTCGCCGTATTCGTTCAGGCTCTGGATTTCGTAGTAGAGCTCGGGGCTTTCCGCGGCCACGCGGGTGGCAACCTCGAGCTGCGCGTCGAACGTCGTGCTCGACATGCGCGCGAGGCGCGGCGCCGCCTCGCCGCTTTCGGCCAGCGCGGTGAAGAAGGCGATGTTGAGTGCGTGCGAGAGCCCGAGCACGTAGGCGATCAGCCGGTCGTGCTCGTCGAGGTCCATGACGACGAGATCGGCCATCGTCGAACCGAAGAGGCTGCGCGCCTCCTCGAGCGCCAGCGCACACCCGAGGTCGATGAAGACGACGTGACGGCCCGAGAGCAGCTCCGTGTCGGGACCGAACATCGGATGCACCGAGGTGACGTTGCACCCCGCGGCGCGCAGCCGTTCGAGGCCCGAGCGCAGCGGTGTCTTGAGCGAGCCGATGTCGAAGACGACGCCGCGCGGGCGGCGCTCGGCGAGTTCGCCCAGCACGTCGTTCGCGATGCGGATCGGCGTCGCGACGACGATCAGGTCGTAGGCCTGCAGGTCGCACTGCCTCCAGTCGACGACCGTCTCGTAGACCGTCGGTTCGCCGGCGGGATCCGCGACGGTCAGCGCAAATCCCTGCGAGGCGAGGAAGTCGGCGAACCAGCGTCCCATCTTGCCGCGGCCACCGATCACGAGCGCACGCCGGCCCGACCCGCGTCCCTGCCAGGCGATGCGCGCCTGCTCCTGGGTCGTGAGCGAGCCCTGGATCAGCGCACGCATCAGCATCTCGGCCAGTGCCGGGGAGACGCCGAGTGACTCGGCATCGCGCCGGGCCTGCAGCAGCACTTCACGTTCACGGCGGAAGTCGCGGGTGGACTGGCCCGAGGACCGCTTCACGGCGGCGATCTGGCTGCCCAGCGCCTGGCGTTCGGCGACGAGGTGCAGCAGTTCGCGGTCGATGACGTCGAGGCGGGCGCGCAGTTCTTCGAGCGATTTCATGGGGGTGCGGCGTGAAGCGACCTCCACCTTTTACCGGTCCCCACCGCTGCGCCGCAAGGGATGACTGTCGGGTTGCGGCATAATTCGCTTCCCGCCCGTCCCGCCCCGAGAGCCCGTCCCATGCATTTCACCGGAACCCTCCCCTCGACCCTGCCTGAGGACCCGATGCCGACGGTGGAGGCCTGGTACCGTGAGGCGCGCGAACGCAAGGTCCAGCCCAACCCGGACTCGATGGTCGTGGCCACGTCGACGCCCGACGGCGCGCCCTCCGCGCGCGTCGTCTTGTGCAAGAAACTCGTGGCCGATCCCGGCTACGTCGTGTTCTTCACCAATTACGAGAGCCGCAAGGGCCGGGAACTCGCCCTCAACCAGCGCGTCGCGGGAGTGTTGCACTGGGACTCGATGAGCCGCCAGGTCAGGCTCGAGGGCCGGGTCGTGCTGAGCCCGCCGCAGGAAAGCGACGAGTATTTCGCGAGCCGGGCGCTCGACAGCCGGATCGGCGCGTGGGCGAGCCTGCAGAGCCAGCCGCTCGAGTCCCGCGCCACGCTGCTCAAGCGCGTGGCGATCGAAGCAGCACGCCACGGCACGGCGCCCACGCGGCCGCCGCACTGGGGTGGCTACCGTTTCTGGCCCGAATCGGTCGAACTGTGGTGCGAGGGTGCGTTTCGCGTCCACGACCGTGCGCTCTGGACGCG
The DNA here is from genome assembly GCA_963789375.1 of uncultured Gammaproteobacteria bacterium. Lineage (GTDB taxonomy): Bacteria > Pseudomonadota > Gammaproteobacteria > Steroidobacterales > Steroidobacteraceae > RPQJ01. The sequence continues at coordinate 12,461 of CAWBKN010000011.1, forward strand.
CACGCTGCAGCCGGCGACAGGCGGGTTCGACGCCGGGTCCTGGCAGTCCACGCGGCTCTATCCCTGACATGCTGCGCTGAGCGCAGCGCATGGCACGTCGCACATTCCTCGGGACGTTGCGCCTGGCGCTGCTGCTGGCCGTGCTGGCGTGCGTCGGGCTGGGGGCGTGGCTGGATCGCTCGCGCAGTCGTGACTGGGACGGCACGTTGCGCGTCACCGTCTACCCGGCTGCGGTCACGGATGATCCGCTCGCGCGGGAGTATGTGGCCGGCCTCACGGCCGACGATTTCACGGATGTCGCCGCATTCTTCGGCACACAGGCCCGGAATCACGGCGTCGCCGTCGATCCACCGATCCGGATCCGCGTGTCGCATGCCTCCCAGGGGCTGCCACCCGCATTGCCGGAACGCCCCGGTCCGCTCACGATTGCGTGGTGGAGCCTGCGACTGCGATGGCACGCGGCGCGCGTCGCCTGGAAGGATTCATTGCCGGACCCGGACATCCAGATCTTTGCGGCCTTCGCGCCGATCAGCCCAGGCGCCGTGCCGCTGCCCGATTCCGTCGGGCTCAGCAAAGGCCTGGTCGCGGTCGCGCACCTGTATGCCGACGCGCAGGCCGCCGGCGCGAACCAGGTCGTGATGGCCCACGAGCTGCTGCATACGCTGGGCGCGACCGACAAGTACGACCCGGCGACCGGGCAGCCCAGCGTGCCGGACGGGCTCGGCGAACCGGACCGCGACCCCACCTATCCGCAGCGTTACGGCGAGATCATGGCAGGCCGCATCGCCACGGGCCCGCGCGCAGCCGCGATCGCGCCGGACCTCGAGTCGATGCGCGTGGGCCCGCTCACCGCGCGCGAGATCGGGTGGATCGAGTGACGACCTCGATGGCACTGCGATGCCGCGACGTCACCGTCGAGGTGCCCGGCCGGACGCTCGTCCGCGACCTGAATTTTGCATTGCCGGCGGGCCGCATGCTCGCAGTGCTCGGCCGCAACGGTGCCGGCAAGAGTTCGACGCTGCACACGTTCGCGGGGCTGCACGCGCCGACCCGGGGCGAAGTCGAGGTTCACGGCCGCGCGCTGGCGCAGTGGGCGAGGCGCCCGTTGGCCCGCACGCTCGGCTTGCTGCCGCAGCTCGTCGAGGATCCGTTCCCGGCGACAGCGCTGGAGGCGGCGCTCGTCGGACGGCATCCGCACCTCGATTTCTGGGCATGGGAAGGCCAGGTCGATCGCGCAGCGGCCCGTGCCGCGCTGGCGGCCGTGGATCTCGCGGGCTGCGAGGAACGCGAGGTCACGACACTCTCCGGCGGCGAGCGCCGCCGGCTGTCCATCGCAACGATCCTGGCGCAGGACCCGGCTGTGTTCCTGCTCGATGAACCGATCCACCAGCTCGACCCGCAGCACCAGCTCGAAGTGCTGCGGCTGTTCCGGCGCCTGGCCGATGCGGGGCGTACCGTCGTCGTGAGCCTGCACGACGTGGGACTTGCGGCGCGTTTCGCGGACGACGCGCTGCTGCTCTACGGCGACGGGCGCTGGCTGCACGGCGCATGCACGGAGGTGCTCAACGAGCGCTCGCTCGGTGAGCTCTACGGTGTGGCGGTGCGCGAACTGCGCTGGGACGGCGGGCGGACCTTCGTCGCCGCGTAGTCCGCCGCGGCATTGCGGCGTCGAACTCGACGGGCAGCCGGCTCAACCGATCGCGATCTCACTGGCGTGAGCGGCAAGCCAGTCGTCGAACCGCTGCAGCCGCCGGTTGACGGACCGCGCAAAATCGACGCTGCGCGCACGGCAGAAAGCGTCGGCAAAGTCGTGGTTGAACTGGAACATGTTGCCGAGGTCGTCGGCGCCCGGAAACCCGAGAGCGCGATACGTATCGAACGGCACGTCCTGGTGCACGACCTCGCGGCCGAGCGCCCGCGTCAGTCCCGCCGCCATCTGCGCGCCCGTCAGGTGCTCGCCGGCAATGCCTACCGTGCGGTCGAAGAATTCCTGGCCACGCTTGAAGATGCCGTGCGCACAGCGACCGATGTCCTCTGCGGCGATGCCCGGCAGCGGCCGGTCTCCCATCGGCAGCGCGAAATACAGCCGGCCGTCCGGGCCCGCCTTGGGGCCCATGCCGAAATGGATCAGGTTGTCCCAGTAGAACGACGTCAACATGAACGTCGTCGGCACGCCGGACGCACGGAAGTACGCATCCGCCTCGCCCTTCACGTCGAAGTGCGGCACCTTGTACTTGCCGAGCAAGGTCGGCATGCGCGGGTCGTCGAGCCTGATCGAGCGGCGCGTGTCCTCGAGCGTCGACCAGATCACGTGCTGTACGCCGGCGGCTCGCGCAGCGTCGGCCAGCGCGTGCGCCTCGGCGCGCTCCTGGTCCGGCGACATGTGGTTCCAGAAGAACGTGACGCAATAGGCACCGTGCGCGCCTTCGAAGGCCCGTTCGACGGCCGCGGGATCGGCGAGGTCAGCCGTCACGACTTCCGCACCGGCAGCCGCCAGTTGCCTGGCCTTGTCCGTGCCGGCGTCGCGGGTAATGGCGCGCACGGTGAACTCACCGTCCGGCTCGGCAAGAATCGACCGCACGAGGCCGCCGCCCTGCGCGCCCGTCGCGCCGACCACGGCGATGACCTTCTTCCGCTTGCTCATGACTGTGCTCCTCAGGGCCTGGCTGGCGCGGCGTCAGCCGCGCGCGTGAATGGCGTCGTAGACATCCCGGTGAAGTCGGCCGTTGGAGGCGAGGACGCTGGTGCTCGCCGGCGTCAGCGCCCGGCCTTCCAGGTCGGTGAAGCGACCGCCCGCTGCCTCGACGATCACGGCGCAGGCGCCCACGTCGAGGATGTTGACGTCCGACTCGACGACGGCGTCGATGCGGCCGGACGCGAGCAGGTGATAGTGCAGGAAATCACCGTAGCCGCGGATCCGCCCCAGTCGGCCGACGAGCTGGCCGAACGCTGGCCAGCGCGGGCCGGTCGCGAGTGTCTTGAGGTTGCCCGTCGACAGGGCGGCGTCCTCGATCCTTTCGATGCTGCTCACGCGAATCGGCTCCCCGTTGAGCCACGCGCCGGCACCGATCTCGCCGTACGCCAGCTCGCCATAGACCGGTGCCGAGGAGACACCGACGACCAGGCGGCCGCGGTGCGCCAGCGCGATCTGCGTCGAAAACATCGGGTACTCGCGCACGAACGCCTTCGTGCCGTCGATCGGATCGACGAACCAGACGTACTCCGCATCGAGGTCCGCGGTGCCCGTCTCTTCGCCGTGAAAGCCGTGCCCGGGAAACCTGCGCGCGAGGATGCCGCGGATGGTCTTCTCGGTCTCGACGTCGGCCTCGGTCACTGGCGACTTGTCGGCCTTGAGGGTGACGTGCAGGTTGCGCTGGTAATAATGGCGGACGACTTCGGCGGCAGCGTGAGCGGCGTCGAGTGCCGTCGCGAGAAATTCTGAGTGTTGCATGTCGCGCGGGGGCGGTCGGGAAGTGTGCATAGTAACCGCATTCTTGACTTCCCCTGCCCCCTTCCCTACCTTGCCGCCAACGACAGGTGATCCCGCGAGCGCAGGCTCAGGGAGAACGGGAAGCCGGACGAAAGCCGGCGCTGCCCCCGCAACGGTAGTCGAGTCAAGCTGGCATCTGCCCGAGACCATCAATCGGGGCCCACTGTGCGAAAGCGCGGGAAGGGGATGCCGCAGGATCCAGCGGATCCGCTCGAGAGCCCGGAGACCGGCCCGTCGGCACTGACCAGCCTCGCGGCGGGCGAGCGGCCGGACTTCGGGTCGGCGTCCGTCGAGCCCGCCCCGGTCAGCCCACCCCGCTCCGCAGCTGGCGATTTCTTGACGCCCACGGGGGCGCGCGCTCGGGGTGTGGCCGTCGATGTCCTTGCCTGATTGCCGTGTTCTTGTCCTTTTGCCCGCCATTCTCGCGGGCTGCTGCTGCCGTCGCGGCTGCGCCCGACGTGCCCCAGCCGGCCGTCATCGTCACGGCCGCGCGGGTCGAAACTGCGCTCACCGAAGTCCTCGCCCCGGTCATCGTGATCGATCGCGCCACGATCGAGCGCAGCGCGGCCAACGACGCCGGCTGACCTGCTGCGATTCCACGCGGGCCTGGACGTCGCGCGCAACGGCGGGCCCGGCCAGTCGACGGCCGTGTTCATCCGCGGCGCCGAGAGCAACCACACCCTCGTCCTGATCGACGGCGTGCGCGTCAACCCGGGCACGATCGGACTGCCGGCGCTGCAGGACATCGCACCCGACATGATCGAGCGCATCGAGGTGGTCAAGGGACCGCGCTCGGCCTTGTGGGGCAGCGACGCCATCGGCGGTGTCGTCAATGTCGTGACGCGCCGCGGATCACGTGACGGCTGGGTCGCCGAGGCGGGCTACGGCGACTACGACACGCGCAAGGCCAGCCTCAACGGCGGCCTGTCGCTCAGCGAAACGACCGGGCTCGACTTCGGCGTTTCCTGGCTCGACAGCAAGGGCTTCCCGACCCGCACGACGAGCGAGACCGATCGTGGCTTCGAGAACCTGAGCGCGAACCTGCAACTGCGCGCAGACGTCGGCGACGCGCAGGTCGCCCTGCGCCATTGGCGCGCCGCGGGCACCACGGAATATTCGGATTTCTTCCTCACGCCCGTCGACCAGGACTTCGTCACGGCAACGACGGCAGCCGAAGTACGGCTGCCGGTCGCAGGCGCCGGCGAGGCGCGTGTCGGGGTGAGTCACCTCGAGGACGAGATCGAACAGAACCAGTCGCGCGATTTCCTCCAGACGCGGCGCGACACGGTCGAAGCGCAATTCGACTGGCACGCGCACGGCGCGCACACGCTCGGTGCCGGCGCCATGTACTCGAACGAAGACGCGCGTGCCGAGTCCTACGGCGAGCCGATGCGCGCGGTGACCGATTCCATCAGCGTGTACCTGCAGGACCGCATCGCGGCGGGGCCGCACCTCGGCCTCGTCGCCCTGGGATACTCGGATCACGAGACGGCGGGCACCGCGTTCACCTGGAATGCCGAATACGGTTACACGTTCGGCGAGGCACGGACGCGCGTGTTTGCCCTGGCCGGCACGGGGTTTCGCGCGCCCGACGCGACCGACCGCTACGGTTACGGCGGCAACCCGGACCTGCAGCCGGAACGCTCCCGCAACTACGAGGTCGGTGTCCAGCACGCGGTGACGCCGCGCCAGAGCGTGCGGCTGTCCGCTTTCGAAAACGACATCGACGACCTGATCGACTTCACCGTCCTGTCGTACGACCCGTTCGTCGGGATCAACCAGAACGTCGCCGCGGCGCGCATTCGCGGCGTCGAAGCCACGTGGCAGTACGCGGGGCCGGCCTGGCAGGCTCGCGTCGAGGCGATCTACCAGGACCCGCGCAACCTCAGCGACGACTCGCAGCTGCTGCGCCGCGCCGAGCAGAGCCTGACGATCGCGCTCGGCCGCGCGTTCGGGCCGGTGCTGCTCGGGCTCGACGTGCTCGCCACGGGGGAGCGCATGGACTACGGCTTTCCGGAGGACGTGACGCTCGACGGGTACGTCCTCGCCAACCTGACGGCGCAATACCGTGCCACGCCGGAGCTCACGCTGCTTGCACGGGTCGAGAACCTGCTCGACGAGCAGTACGAACTGGCCGACACGTACAATACTCCTGACCGCGGCCTCTACTTCGCGGTGCGCTACGCACCGCAGCGAAAGTGAGTTCAGCACCATGGGCCATCGCTTGAGCAGGATCTACACGCGTACCGGCGACGACGGCAGCACCGGCCTCGGCGATGGCATGCGGGTCCCCAAGGAGCACCTGCGGGTCGAGGCCTACGGCACGGTCGATGAGGCCAACAGCGCCATCGGCGTCGTGCTGGCCGTCCCCGGGCTGCCCGACGCGGTGCGGGCGACGTTGACCGACATCCAGCACGACCTGTTCGATCTCGGCGGCGAGCTCTGCATTCCCGGCCACCGCGCGATCACGGCGGCGTATGTCGAGCGCCTCGAGCAGGCGCTCGACCTGTTCAACGCGGACCTGCCACCGCTCAAGGACTTCATCCTGCCGGGCGGCGGGGCCGCCGCGGCTGCCTGCCACCTCGCACGGACCGTGGCGCGCCGCGCGGAGCGTCGCGTCTGGGCGCTCGCCCGGGTCGAGAACGTCGCCGCCGAGGTGCCGCAATACCTCAACCGGCTGTCCGACCTGCTGTTCGTGCTGGCGCGAGTGCTGGCGCGTCACGAGCACGGCAGCGAGGTGCTCTGGCGCCGCCGCTGAACGCTAATGCGCGGCGCTGTAGCGCTGCCGCGCGCGCTCGATCGCCACGCACGTGACCGCCACGCCCTCGGCGAGGCGCGGGGAGGCCCTCGTCACCAGGTCCGACGGCAACGCGTAGACCGTCCCGGTCGCCACGGCCCGCAGGCGCGGCCACTTCTGCCATTGCGCGAGCGGGTCGGTGATCGTGTCGTCGGTCGTCAGGATCAACTGCGGGTCGGCGGCCAGTACGGCTTCGGCACTGATCGCGGGTGCCAGCTGCGGCAGGTCGGCGAAGACGTTACGGCCACCGCACAGCTCCACGATTTCGCTGATCACGTGCCGGCCGTTGACCGTGTAGATGGGTTCGTCATCGATCTGGATGAAGGTCGCGACCGGCGTCCTGTGCGCGTAGCGCATGCGTTGCGCCCCCACGCGCTCATCGAAATCGCGTGCAGCCCGCTCCGCGGCCCGCTCCGTGCCCGCCAGCTGGCCCACGCTGGCGCAACGCGACGGGAACGTCTGCGAGGCGCTGCGTGCGCACCTCGACGACGTTCAGGCCGAGGCGGCGCAGCTGGCCGACCGTTGCTTGCGGCGTACCGGTGGCCCACGCCAGCACGAGGTCCGGACGCAGCGCGAGGACGCGCTCGGTGTCGACGCGCCAGGCGTCGCCGACGCGCGGCAATTGCCGCGCGGCCGCGGGGTAGTCGCTGTAGTCGACGGTGCCGACGAGCAGGTCGCCCGCCCCGGCCGCGTAGACAATCTCGGTGAGATTGGGCGCGAGGCTCAGGATCTGCGGTCCGCGCGGCGTCGCGGCGGGCACGCCGGCGGCGACGCTGCAGCCGCACAGCACGGCCACCCAGGCCAGGCGACGCATGTTCAGTCGATCACGCCGGAGAGGACGCACAACGCGATCACCGCCAGCCAGATCAGCAGCGCCCGGAACACGATCCGCCAGGCACCGCGTGCCGTGGCGACGTCGATGCGCTCCGGCGCGATGCCCGCCAGGCTCGGCTGCAACGACGCCACGCCTACCCGCGCGAGGATGTTCTCGGCGCGGTCGAGGATGCCGCTGCCGGCGCGGTCGACGGCGACGCGCCAGTTGCCGACGGCGTCCTCGAAGCTGCCCGCGAGCGCATAGGCGAAAGCCGCAAGCCGCGCCGGGACCCATGACAGCAGGCCATGGATCGCGTGCAGCTGGCTGCCCAGGTCGCCCGACATCCTTGGCACGCCCTGGCGCGCAGCCTCGAACGCCGCGCGCCGGCGCAGCATGTCGCTGACGCGATAGGCCCACGCGCCGGCCACGCCGAGCACGACGAACCAGAACACCACGCCGAAGATGCGGTTGTTGGCCTGGATGAAGATCGCTTCCTCGATCGCGGCGCGAGCTCCCAGCCCGTGCTGCGTCGGGCTCGACTCCAGCAGTTCCTTGCCACGGCGCAAGGCTTCATCACGATCGTGCCGCTCGAGCGCACCGACGTAATCGTCGACCTCGTCCTTCAGGTCGCGCGGTCCCAGCGCAAACAGCAGCACGAACACCGCCAGGGCGAACTGCGGGAGGTGCAGCAGGCGCGACCCGAGCCAGCCGGAGAAGAGCGCGACCGGCAGCACCGGCAGCACGATCAACGCGACTGCGGCCACGGCCGGCACGATGCCCCGCCGGCCGCCGAGCACGCGGTCGGCAACGTCGAAGAACGAATCCAGCCAGCGCCATTCGCGCAGGTGCAGCAGGTGGGTCAGGCCGCGTTCGCAGGCCAGCGCGAACAGCAGCGCGAGCAGGGTCATGGGGGTGCGACCTCCCATTCGAAGCGCGCGAGGGCGCGCAATCGCGGCCATTCGAAAGCCGGGCCAGGGTCGGATTTGCGCCCGGGCGCGATGTCGCTGTGCCCGACGACGCGATCGAGCGACAGGCTGGGATACGCGCGGCACAGCAGGGCGAGCACGCGCGCGAGCATCGCATACTGCGGCGAGTCGTAGGGCTGGTGGTCGGCCCCCTCGACTTCGATGCCGATGGAAAAGTCGTTGCAGTGCTCGCGCCCCTGCCACGACGACACGCCGGCGTGCCAGGCGCGGCGGTGGCAGGGCACGTACTGGACCACCTCGCCGTCGCGCCGGACGAGCGCGTGCGACGACACGCGCAGGCCGGCCACCGCTTCGAAATAGGGGTGCGCCGTGCGCGGCAGCGAATTCGTGAAGAGCTGGTCGATCCACGGCCCGCCGTATTCGCCCGGCGGCAGGCTGATGCCGTGCACCACGATCAGGTCCGGCAGCATCCCTGAGGGCCGGTCATCGCAATTGGGCGACGGCACCTGGCGGACGCCGGTCAGCAGCCCCGTCCTGACGTCGACGGCGAGGGGTTCGGCAGCGTTGGACGCTGTACGGTGGCTGCGCATCGCACACATCATGCCGTCCCGGCAGCGCGGCCGCCACACGCTTGATTTAGACTCGTCCCATGTCGTTCCCGTCGAACGCTTCCCGCCCCCTGCATCCGCTCGCACAGCGCGACCTGCGCGTGGTCTGGCATCCGTGCACCCAGATGAAGGACCACGAGTGGCTGCCACTGATCCCGATCGACCGCGGCGCGGGCGTCTGGCTGTACGGCGCCGATGGCCGCCGCTACCTGGACGCGATCAGTTCCTGGTGGGTGAACCTGTTCGGGCACGCGAATCCGCGCATCAACGCAGCCATCAATGCACAACTCGGCCGCCTCGAGCACGTGATCCTGGCCGGCTTCACGCACGAGCCCGCCGTGCTGCTGGCGGAGCGGCTGACGCAGCTCGCGCCGCAGGGCCTCACGCGCTGCTTCTACGCCGACAACGGCTCGAGCGCGATCGAGGTCGCGTTGAAGATGAGCTACCACTACTGGCGCAACCGCGGCCGCACGGGCAAGCGCCGGTTCATGACGCTGGCCGGCAGTTATCACGGGGAGACCCTCGGTGCGCTCGCGGTCGGCAACGTGGAGCTCTACAAGGAAATCTACCAGCCGCTGCTGATGGACGTGATCACGGCGCCGTCGCCGGACGCGTTCACTGGCGAGGCCGGCGCGACGGCCGAAGATTGCGCCAGGCGTGCCGCCGCCGCGATGGAAGCGCTCCTCGCCCGGCACGCCCACGAAACCTGCGCCGTGATCGTCGAGCCGCTGGTGCAGTGCGCCGCCGGCATGCGCATGCACGCGCCGCTGTACCTGCGGATGCTGCGCGAGGCCTGCGACCGCCACGACGTCCACCTGATCGCGGACGAGATCGCGGTGGGTTTCGGGCGGACGGGGACGCTGTTCGCCTGCGAGCAGGCGGACGTCACGCCGGACTTCCTGTGCCTGTCGAAGGGCCTCACCGGCGGCTACCTGCCGCTGTCGGTGGTGCTGACGAACGAGGATGTCTTCGAGGCCTTTTACGACGAGTACGCGCAGCTGCGCGCGTTCCTCCACTCGCACAGCTATACCGGCAACGCGCTCGCCTGCACGGCAGCACTGGCGACGCTCGATATCTTCGCGGACGACGACGTCATCGCCCGCAACAGGGGGCTGGCCGAGCACATGGGCCGTCGCGCGCGGGAGGCACTGGAGGGACTCGAGCACGTCGCGGAGGTCCGGCAGTCGGGCATGATCGTGGCCGCCGAGCTCGCGCGGCATGGCGACCGGCACCAGCCATTCGACTGGCGCGAACGGCGCGGATTGCGCGTGTACCGGCACGGACTCGAGCACGAGGCGCTGCTGCGGCCGATCGGCAACGTCGTCTATTTCATGCCGCCCTACGTGATCACGCCTGCGGAGATCGACACGCTGATCGCCACGGCCCGCGACGGCATCCTGGCGGCGACATGCGACTGACCCGCGTTCACGTCGACTCGCGGCTTGCGACCGATGCCGACGTGACGCTGCCCGAGGCGGCGGCGTATCACGTCGCGCGCGTCCTGCGCCTGCGCGAAGGCGCGGTCATCGTCGCGTTCGACGGCAGCGGCAGCGAGTACCGCTGCGAGATCCTCGAGGTGAAGGGCGACGCCGTCCGCGTCCGCGTCGGGCCCAGGTCAGCGGGCATGAGGGAATCGCCGCTGCGCATCACGCTGGTCCAGGCCGTGTCACGCGGTGAGCGGATGGACTGGACCCTGCAGAAGGCGACCGAACTCGGCGTCGCCACGATCGTGCCGGTGTTGTCCGCCCGCAGCGTCGTGCGCCTCGACGACCGGCAGGCCGAACGGAAAGTGCGGCACTGGCAGGCGATCGTCGCCGGAGCCTGCGAACAGTGCGGGCGCAGCGTCGTGCCCGGGGTCCGGGCGCCGCTCGAACTGTCCCGCTACCTGGACGCCGCACCGCGCGAAGGCCAGCGGTTCGTCCTGAGCCCCACCGGTCCGGCGTCGCTTGCCGGCACGACGAGCATCGGCAGCCGAGTCGAACTGCTGATCGGGCCGGAAGGCGGCCTCGACGACACGGAAATCGATCGCGCGATCACCTCTGGCTTCACGCCGGTACGCCTCGGGCCCCGCGTGCTGCGCACCGAAACCGCCGGCATCGTCGCGCTGGCCGTGCTGCAGGCGCTGTGGGGGGACCTGCAGTAGGAAGCGATAGTGGATAGTGACTAGTGACTAGTAGGAGAGAAGAGGCCGGCATCGCCGGCCTTTCTTTCCTACTAGTCACTATTCACTATTCACTAGTCACTTCCTTCAAGCCCTGGTTTCCTCGGCAATCATTTCCTCGATCCGCTCGAAGTCCGGAATCAGCGGGAACTCATTGACCATGCGCACCTGGCTGATCACCGGGCTGCGCTCGCCGAAGCTGCGTGAGTCGTCCGGGTGCACCACGTCGGGGCTCAGGCGCACGAGCTGCGGGAAGCCCTGGGTCAGCACGGCGAAATGGCCGCCGGTCTGGTCCGTGATGCCCTGCATGACGACGATGCGCGTGCGCCCGCTGGTGCGCGGCAAGGCGCGACCGCAGGCAGCCTCGACGGAAATGAGCGGCACGCGCCGCCCGCCCCAGGCGACCGTGCCGAGATACCAGGGCGGCGCTCCTTCCATCGGCGCCGGCGCCTGGTAGTTGATCACCTCGGTCACGCACGAGCGCGGCAACAGCAGCCGGTCCTCGGCCAGGGGCAGGAGCAGGCAATAGATCTCCTCCCCTGCTGCCTGCATGCCGCGGACGTTGGTCGCATTCGTGATCATCCCGTGCCCCGCTCTATTGCTGCAGGCGCCGCCGCGCCAGGACCAGCGGCTCGATGGCGTCGAGCAGCTGGCTTTCCTGGTACGGCTTGCCCAGGTAGTCGTCGACGCCGAGCTCGATCGCGCGGGCGCGGTGCTTGTCGCCCACCCGCGACGTGATCATGATGATCGGCACGTCCGCGATGCGCGCATCGCTGCGGACCTGGCCCGCCACCTCGTAGCCGTCCATGCGCGGCATCTCGATGTCGAGCAGGATCACGTCCGGGACGTGGTCCTGCAGCAGCGCCATCGCCTCGACGCCGTCCTTCGCGGTCATCACGCGCATGCCGTTGCGCTCGAGCAGCCGCTGCGTGACGCGGCGAACGGTGATCGAGTCGTCGACGACCAGGGCGAAGATCCGGTCGTCGCGCACGGCACGATCGCCTTCGCCCGAGCGCGCACGCCACTCGGACCGGACCAGCGTGCCCATGTCGAGGATGATGACGATGCGGCCGTCGCCGAGGATCGTCGCGCCCGAGATGCCGCGGATGGACGCGATCTGCGGACCGACCGGCTTGACCACGATCTCGCGGCTGCCGAGCAGTTCGTCGATGACGAGGGCCGTCGAATGCTCGCCGGCGCGCACGAGGATGATCGGCAGCGACGTGTCGGTCTCCGGCAGCAGCGACGGGCCGCTGCCCAGGAACGTGCCCAGGTGCTGGAAGCGATAGACGTTGCCGCCGTAATCGAACGTCGGCTGGTCCTCGTCGAGGTGGCGCTGGATCTCGGAGCGCGACAGGCGTGCCACGCCCTCGACCGTCGCCATCGGCAGCGCGAACAGTTCGTCGTGCACGCGCAGGATCAGGGCCTGCGTGATCGCGAGCGTGAAGGGCAGCCGGATCGTGAAGCGCGCGCCGTAGCCCGGCTTCGACTCGATGAACAGCCCGCCGCCGAGCTTCTTCACCTCGGTGGCGACGACGTCCATGCCCACGCCGCGTCCCGCCGACTGCGTCAGCCGGTTCGCCGTGCTGAACCCGGGCTCGAGCACGAGCTGCAGCGATTCCTCGTCGGTGAGTTCCTGGTCGGGCCGCAGCAGCCCCATCTGCCGCGCCTTCGTGCGGATGGCCGGCACGTTCAGGCCGGCCCCGTCGTCCTCGACGGTGATCACGACTTCGGCGCCTTCGCGCTGCAGCTTCATGGTGATGCGGCCCGTCTCGGGCTTGCCCGCGGCGATGCGCTCCGCCGGCGACTCGAGGCCGTGGATCACCGCATTGCGCAGCATGTGCTCGAACGGCGGGAGCATGCGCTCGAGCACCTGCCGGTCGAGTTCGCCCTGCGCGCCCTCGACGACGAGCTCGGCCTTCTTGCCGACTTCCTGGGCGGCCTGGCGCAGCAGGCGACTCAGGCGCTGCACGTGCCGCTGGAACGGGACCATGCGCGTGCGCATGAGCCCGTTCTGGACTTCCGTGACGACGCGGCCCTGCTGCTGCAGCAGGTTCTGGGTCTCGCGGTTCAGGTTCTCGAGCAGGCCCTCGATGCTGGCCACGTCGCTGACCGATTCGGCGAGCGCGCGCGAGAGCTGCTGGATGGTCGAGTAGCGGTCGAGCTCGAGCGGATCGAAATCGGCACGGTGCGCCGCGTCCTCCTGCTGGTGACGGAACAGGATCTGGGCTTCCGTCTCCATCTCGAGCTTGCGCAGCTGTTCGCGCAGTCGCGTCACCGTGCGATCGAGCTCGGCGAGATTGAACTCGATCGAGGTCATCTGCTGCTCGATGCGCGCGCGGAAGATGCTGACTTCGCCGGCATTGTTGAGCAGATCGTCGAGCAGTTCGGCGTCGACGCGGGCGAGCTCGGCCCGTTCCGCCGGTGCCATGGGCTCACGGCCCGGCAGGATCGGCTGCACCAGCGCAGCCGCAATCTGCTCGACGGGCTGCTCGAAGGTCGTCGGCATGGACTCGAACCAACGGGCTCCCACCGCCGCGACAGCAGGCTCGGCCTCCATTGGCAGGAAGTCGGGCTCGGCAACCACGGGCTCGGCGACAGCGGGCTCGACCGGCGGCAACGGCTGGTCGGCCGGGCCCGGTTCCGCAGCCGGCTCCGGCTCGGGCTCGAATTCGACGCCCTCCCCGGGCGGCGGTGCGGCCGCCGTCGCTGCAGCCGGCAGCTCCGGTGCAACGTGCGCGGCGGCGCCTCGACAGGCACCTCGACAGGCTCCTCGAACGCCACGACGACCTCGGCCGGAAGCGCGGGCGCCTCGACGGCAGGAGCTTCTGCCTCGATGACGATCTCTTCTTCTGCGCGCTCGAATCCCGGTTCGGCGACGGGCGCCGGCGCGACCGGCACGGGCCCTGCTGCCCCGAGCTGGCGGATGCGGGCAATCAGGTCGTCCGCGTGGGCGATGTGCAGCCCGGAGTTCGCCATCTCGCGCATGCGATGCAGTTCGTCGATCGATGCCTGCAGGACGTCGAGTGCGGCCGCGTCGCCGGCAGCGGCGCCGGACTCGATTGCCGCCAGGAACGATTCGACTTCGTGGCTCAGGTCGCCCATCGCGCGAATGCCCGCCATGCGCGCGCCGCCTTTCAGCGTATGCAGCAGGCGCTTCAACTCGGTGACCTGGCTGCGATCGGCACGGTCGGCACGCCAGTTCGTGAAAGACGCCTCGGCCTGCTCGAGCAGCTCGGTGGCCTCCTCGCCGAAAATCGCCGCGATGTCCGCGTCGAAATCCTCGGACAGCCCGGATTCGAGCGCCGCTCCGGCGACATCGGGTTCGATGATCGGCGCGGCCTCCTCGACGGGCATCGTGTCGGGCAGGACGGCGTGCGGGGCCGTGTGATCGGCGTCGGTGTCCTCGCGCAGCGCCGCCTCGGTGAGACTCGGCAGCGAGGGCTCGGTCCGGTCTTCGCCCGCCACGGGAGCCGGTGCAGCAGCAGGTTCCGCCGCCCAGTCCGGACCGAGCGTGCGTTCGGCCGCCTCGGTCAGGTGCGCAAGTTCCGCGTCCAGCGCACGCTCCAGCGCCGACCAGCCGGCGATGAGACGGCCCTGCTCCGGGAAGAACCCGGTGCTTTCGTCGACGTGCGCGGAGACCGTCTCGAGCAGGCGCACGGTGTCCTGCAGCAGCGCGAGCGCATCCTGGTCGAGACCGCGACCATTCTCGTAGAGCGCGCGGATGTAGTGCTCCATCGGCTCCGCGACCTTGATGCCCTGGCGTGCTCCCGCCGTCTTGGCGATGCCACTCAGCGTATGGCAGGCCCGGTACAGCGCTTCCGACACCGGGTGCGGCGCCACGCCGCGCGCGCAGCGCTCGAGGAACTGGCGGACGACGAGGATGTGGCCCGCGGTCTCCTTGCGGTAGATGTCACGCAGGATCGGGTCCATCGCCGGTTCCTGGACCGGCTCGACGGTCGCGACGGCGGGCTCGGCTGGCACCGGCTGCGCGACAGCCGGCGCGGGGAGCGAGGGCAGCGCCGGGCCTTCGCGCCCCGAGATCGCGTCGGCCCGCTGCATGATCGCGGCGACGTCGAGCGTGGCCGCCGGACCACCGTCGATTTCGTCGATGAGCTGCGGCATCGCAGCCACGGCATCGCGGACCACCGCGACGATCTCGGCCGTGCGTACCAGTGTCTGGCTGATGACGCGGTTCAGCAGCGACTCGATGCTCCAGCTGAACTCGCCGATGCGCTTCGCGCCGACCATGCGGCCGCTGCCTTTCAACGTGTGGAAGGCACGCCGCAGGTCGCGCAGCGCTTCCACGTCGCCGGGGTTCTGCTCCCACTGCGGGAACAGCACCTCGAGCCGCGTGACGTTCTCGCGTGCTTCCTCGACGAAGAGCTGCAGGAACTCGGGATCGGCCGCCGTGAACGCAGCCGCGGCGGCGGGTGCAGGGGGCGGCGACTGCGGCGCGGCTGCAGGCTCGGGTTGCCCTTCCGAGATCGTCCGCAGCGACGGCTGCGTACGGGCCGAGGGCGCCTCCTCGGCCGGCTGAACCTCGCGCCACGGGATCACGCGCGCCGAAGCGGGTTCGATTTCGGCGAGACGCGCCTCGGCGGCTTCGAGCATCTGCCACTGGTCGGTCCGGCCGGCCTGCAGCGTCTCCATGTAATACTCGACGGCAACCACGGCATCCGCGAGTTTCTCGAGCCGCGCGGGCGTCAGCGCACCCGCGTCCGGGCGCACGATGCGGCCGAGCGCCCGACCCACGCCCTCCATGACCTCGACGGCACGCTGCTTGCCGAGCATCAACAGGCCCGCCGTGATGCCACGGACCAGCTGCGGCACCTGGTCGAGCCCCTGCGCCTCGGCGGGTGCCGACAGCGAGTGGGTGACCGCTTCCTTGATGCGCGCCATGTTGACGATGCACTCGCGCAGCACCGCTTCCTGGACGAGCCGGAATTCCTCGTCAGTCGGCTCGCCGTCGCCCTCCGCCGCAGTCGCTTCGGGGAGGATCTGGCGCAACAGCTGGGAGTCGAGGCTGTCTTCGACGGCAATCAATGCCGCGGCGACGCCGAGCAGGGCGGTGTCGTCGGGCTGGATGCGCCTCTCGACGATCGCCTTCAGCGACTCGAGCTCGCCCTCGACCCGGCTGCGCAGCGCGCCGAGACCGAGCACGCCGAGCGTGTCGCTGATCTTGCGCAGCATCTCGAGCTGCGGCGCGAGGTCGTCCACCTGCGTCGAGCCCTTGCGCACGAAGATGTCGAGGACGTCCTTGACGCGAGTCAGGTCCTCGCGGATCGCGGCGGCGACGGTGCGCATGAGCCGCACGCTCGGCGCCGAGAGCGTATCGGCTGCCTCGGTGGCTTCGGTGTCGTGCGTCGCCACCATGTCCTGCAAGCCGAACGAATGCCTGACGTCCGCCACGAGCGTCCCGGCCGTCTTGCTCTGCGCGACGT
Organism: uncultured Gammaproteobacteria bacterium; assembly: GCA_963789375.1. Taxonomy (GTDB): domain Bacteria; phylum Pseudomonadota; class Gammaproteobacteria; order Steroidobacterales; family Steroidobacteraceae; genus RPQJ01. The sequence goes on from CAWBKN010000011.1 coordinate 28,701, forward strand.
AGTAGAGCAGGTTGTTCAGGACGTCGACGGGGGGCGATTCGGCGTACCGGCGCTCACCGAGGTCACTGAGCCGCTTGAGTTCGCGGTCGACGTGCCCGAGCACCCGCTTCAGCGAGACGTTGGCGTCGATGCCATTCGCCTGCAGCGCCTCGAGCAACGCACCCACGACCCACCAGAGCTGGTAGAGCGGCTGGGTGGAGGCAGCGCCCGCGAACTGGCTGGCGATGTCGGCGAGGTGTGCGAGGTTTTCCGCGGCGTGTTCGCCGCGGATCCAGCCGAGCAGCGCCAGCTGGAAGCGTGGCCGCAGCTTGCGCGCGAGCTCGGCCGTTTCCCGCTCCGGCCGCGTCTGCTGGGGACGGGCGTCTGATTTCAGGTTGAGCAGGAGCAGCGTGCCTTCCGACAGCAGCGAACCGCCGCGCACGGCGCGCAGGTCGTTGAGCAGGGGCAGCAGCACGATGGGGACGTCACGGGCGCCCGTCGCCACGCGCTCGACGTACGCGGGCAGCTGCTCCATCGCGCGCACCAGCGCGTCCAGGCCGTCGGCATCCGCGCGGCCCTCCCCGGAGTGCGCATCGACGAAGCGCGCGACGTATTCCATTTCCTCGGCGAGCAACGCACCGCCGTAGACCTCGGCCAGGCGCAGCGCGCCCCGGGCCAGGTGGATGTGCGCGGCAAAGCGATGCAGCGCGCCGCGATCGTCCGGGCGTTCGGCAAAGGCTTCGAGGGCCACCCGGGCTTCGTTGAGCTCGGTGGTGATTTCCCGCGAGATGACGTGCAGCGAGGCATGCGCCTCGTCGACCGTCGCGAGCGGCAGGGGTCCGTTGGTCACGCTGGTCGCCGCGTTCTTCAGCCCGTCAGGCTGCCGATGCGCCGGACGCGGTCTTCGCCGGCCGCGCTGGCGATCGCCGGCGTGTCCTCCGGACGCAGCACCGGGAATTCACCGGTGGCGCCGGCGGACATCGAGCCCGGCAGGCGGAATCCCGACACCGACCTGCGCAGCTGCGTCGCGAGCTCCGCGAGCTTGCCGATCGAGGTCGACGTCGCCGTCGTGCTCTCGGCGGTCTGCGAGCTGATCTCGCGCAGCACCTGCATGTTGCGCGAGATGCTCTGCGAGACCCCGGCCTGCTGGCGCGAGCTCGCGGAGATGTTCTGGACGAGGCTCGCGATCTGGTTCGACACCTGCTCGATTTCCTCGAGCGCGGCACCGGCATTCTCGGCGAGCAACGCGCCGCCGACCACGTCGGTGGTGGTGCGTTCCATCGAGACGACGGCCTCGTTGGTGTCCGCCTGGATCGTGCGCACCAGCACCTCGATCTGCCGGGTCGCATTGGCCGCCCGCTCGGCGAGCCTCTGCACTTCGTCGGCCACGACCGCGAAGCCGCGCCCCGCCTCGCCGGCCATCGAGGCCTGGATCGACGCGTTGAGCGCGAGGATGTTGGTCTGCTCGGCGATGTCGTTGATCAGTTCGACGATGTTGCCGATCTCCTGCGAGCTCTCGCCGAGGCGCTTGATGCGCTTGGAGGTCTCCTGGATGTTCTCGCGGATCGCGTTCATGCCGTCGATCGTCCGGCGCACGGCATCGCCGCCCTTGTGCGCAATGTCGACCGAGTGCCGCGCCACGTCGGCGGAGCGCTCGGCGTTGCCGGACACTTCCTCGGTCGTGGCGGCCATCGCCGCGATCGACTCGGATGCGGCGCCGATCTGCTTCGATTGCGCCGAGGATGCCTTGGCGAGGTGCGTCGACAGCGCCTGCGTCTGGCGGGTCGCCGCATCGAGCTTGACCGCCGAGTCGTTGATGGTGACGACCAGCTCGCGCAGGGCATCGATCGCGTAGTTGATCGAGTCGGCGATTGCGCCGGTGATGTCCTCCGTGACGGTGGCCTGTACGGTGAGGTCGCCGTCGGCGAGGTTCGAGAGCTCGTCGAGCAGGCGCAGGATCGCCTGCTGGTTGCGCTCGTTCTGGCGCGCCTGCTGCTCCGCCGCGAGACGCAGCGCCGCCAGTTCGCGCTGGACCCACGCCGCTGCGACCAGCGCGAGAAGCGTGACGAGGATGAAGCCGAGGGGCAGCCACGGGCTCGCCAGCAAGCCGCCGCTGCGGATCGTGCCGCCGGTGTCCAGCGCGGCGAGGCTCGCGCTGAGACCGGCCCCGCTTTCGGTCAGGGCATTGCGTGCGGCCTGCATCTGCTCGAGCTGGTCGGACACCGCGATGACCGCCTGCACCGGCCCGGCGATGTCGCGGTAGAGCGCCAGCATGCCGGTGGCCGGATCGGCGGCCTCGCCGCGCGCCGCCGCGAGACCCAGGGCATTGGCTTCGCCATTCACGCCGCCGGCGACTTCACCCATGAAATTGAGGCTGTCGGTGAGGCGCCGCGCCGCCGCTTCGACGGGCGACGTGCCGTCGGCCAGCGAGGCGAGGTCCTGCTCGACGGCCTGGGCCCGCAGCTCGAAACGCTCGAAGCTGCGATTGACGGCTTCGGGCCGGCCCGGGCCCATGGCCTTGAGCACGTCGGCCGCGGCGGTCAGCAACTGCGGGGTCAGGTCCCGTACCTTCGCCGCTGCAGCCTGCGCCTGCAGCGCGGCTGCGCGGCCATCGAGCACGGCCTGTGACTGCTCGAGCAGTGCGGGCCACCCGCTTTCGCCGCCGAGCACGCGCGCGCTGGGCGTGGAGAACAGGCCGACCGCGGACTTGCCGGCGTCGATCTCGTCGATCACGCGATCGAGACGTGCGCGCGACGCGGTGAGCGCGTCAAACGCCGGGGCCGAGCCGCGGATGGCGGCACCGGCCTGCAGCGGGATGTTCTGCGACAGCGCGGTGAGCGACGCCATGTGCTCGCGCAACTGCGACTGCTGCTGCATCGCCCGGCCGGTCAGCAGCAGCGACAGGGCGGCAAGCAGTGCGGCGCCGAGCGCAACGCCGAGCAGCAGCGGCTGCAGGCGGGCGGCGTCGATTCTATTGGTCATGTCGTTGAACCTTGGGTCGTGGGGCGGGCGGCTCAGGAAGCCGCGGCCTGCATGAACTGTGGGCTTTCGAGCAGCGTGCGGACGCTGAACACGGGCCAGACCTCCGCGCCACGCTTGAACGCGCCGGCCAGGTAGCGCTCGCAACGCAGCAGCGTCGGCGGCAGGTCGGCCGCGAATTCGCTCTCGTAGAAACGCCGGAATCCCATGACTTCGTCGACGACGAGGCCGGCGGGGATCTCCCGGTGGTTCGCGACCAGCACCCGGCTGGTCCGCGTGATGCTGGTGGCACCGGCGCCCAGGAACGCGCGCAGGTCGATGACCGGCAGCAGCTGCCCCCGTACGTTCGCCAGGCCGCGGATCCAGGCCCGGGCCCCCGGCACCCGCGACACGGCGGCCGGATACGCGAGGACCTCGCGCGTTTCCTCCCGCGCGAGCAGGAAGGCCTCACCGCCGAGCCTGAAGGCGACGCCGACCCACTCCGGGCCCGACGCGACCGATTCGGGCTGGCCCTGCGCAGCCGCACGGGCGCGCCGGTCGAGTTCGCGCAGCAGCTCGTAGGGGCGTTCGCGCAGCGAGCGGAGTCCGTTGGCACCTTGCATGCGGGTCAGGTCGCGATGGCTGCCTGTGCCTTGCGCACCAGCTGCTCGGTCGCAACCGGCTTGACCAGGTAGTCGACCGCGCCCTGGCGCAATCCCCAGACCCGGTCCGATTCCTGGGCCTTGGAGGTCACCATGATGACGGGGATGGAACGGGTGTCCGGGTCGCTGGCGAGTTCGCGCGTCGCCTGGAAGCCGTTGACCCCGGGCATCACGATGTCCATCAGGATCAGGTCCGGGCGCAGCTCGCGTGCGAGCCGCAGCCCTTCGTCGCCATCGGCCGCCGCGCGCGTCGTGAAGCCGTTCTGCTCCAGCGCCTTCTGCATGACGTGAACGTCGGTCGGGGAATCGTCCACGATCAGAACCAGTGCCACTGGGAATCCTCCGGAAGCTGTGCGCTCAGGCGCGCTGGACGTGGGTTTCGATCGCGCTCAGCAGCTCTTCGCGCGTAAAGGGCTTGGTCAGGTAGTGCTCCGAGCCGACGATCCGGCCGCGCGCGCGGTCGAACAGGCCGTCCTTGCTCGAGAGCATGATCACCGGGATCGACCGGAAGACCTTGTTGTGCTTGATCAGCGAGCAGGTCTGGTAGCCGTCAAGGCGCGGCATCATGATGTCGACGAAGACGATGTCCGGCTGGTGGTCCGCCACCTTCGACAGCGCGTCGAAGCCGTCGACGGCCGTGAAGACCTCGCAGCCCTCGCGCGCGAGAAGCGTCTCGGCCGTCCGCCGGATGGTCTTGCTGTCGTCGATGACGAGTACCTTGAGGCCGGCCAGCCGCGGTCGGCTGTTGCTGGCTGCCGTATTTTCCATGCCGTCGATCCCTCGGAAACAGTAGAGCGCGCGGGCGGTTGCGACGCTATGCGCGAGGCATTCGCTCGCGAGCGCGTTTTAACATATTGGACACCCCCCTGCCATTGGCGGCTTTCGATACCATGACGGCCATCACAGTGGCCCTGGAACCGCCACGCCCTGCCTGGAGAACGCATGCCCGGTAACCCTGTGCGCATCGCCGTGGTGATGGATCCGATCGAGGACATCAAGCCGCGGAAGGACACGACGCTCGCGATGCTGCTGGCGGCCCAGCGCCGCGGCTGGGAGCTGCATTACCTCGAACTCGGCGACCTCTGGCTGCGCGACGGCGTCGCGATGGGCCGCGCGCACCCGCTGGCCGTGCGCGAGCACGACACGGACTGGTTCACCCGTGGCGACCCGGTCGTGAGCCGGCTCGGCGACTTCGCGGCGATCCTGATGCGCAAGGATCCGCCCTTCGACACCGAATACATCTACTCCACCTACATCCTCGAGCGGGCCGAGCTGCAGGGCGCGCTGGTCGTGAACCGGCCCCAGGGCCTGCGCGACATGAATGAAAAGGTCTACACGGCCTGGTTCCCGCAGTGCTGCGCGCCCACCCTGATCACGCGCGACATGGCGGACATGCACGCCTTCCTGCGCGAACACGGCCGTGCCGTCTGCAAGCCGCTCTACGGCATGGGCGGGCGCTCGATCTTCGTGGTCGACCTGGGCGACAAGAATGCGAACGTGGTCTTCGAAACGCTCACCGAATACGGCACGCGCTATGCGATCGTGCAACGCTACATCCCCGACATCGTCACGACCGGCGACTCGAGGGTGATCCTGGTGGACGGCGAACCCGTGCCCTATGCGCTCGCACGCATCCCGACCGACGCCGACAACCGCGGCAACCTGGCGGCCGGCGCCAAGGGCGTCGGACGGCCGCTCGACGACCGCGACCGCTGGCTGGCGGCGCAGATCGGGCCGGTGCTGCGTGAACGGGGCATGCTGTTCGTCGGTCTCGACGTCATCGGCGGCTTCGTCACCGAAATCAACGTCACCAGCCCGACCGGCGTCCGCGAGCTTGGCCAGCAGTTCGGGATCGACATCGCGGGCACCCTGCTCGACGCGATCGCGCGACGGCTCGGGGCGCACTGACCTCATGCTCGGACCGGGGGCAATGCGGCACCGCGACCCGGCCGGCGACCGGCTGGCCACGGCGATATTCATCGCCGCGCTGGTCCACGGCGTGCTGATCCTCGGCGTCAGGTTCGCGGGCCCCGGGACCAACCCGCCGCTGCCGACGCTCGAGATCCTGCTCGTGCCGCCCGGACCGGACGACCCCGGCAGCAATGAAAGCGCGGCCTACCTGGCCGAGCGCACGCAGAAGGGCACCGGGACCGGGACCACGGCCCACCGGAGCTCACTGCCGGAGGCCAGCCCGCCGACACCGGACCCCGGCGCCGGGCCGATCGAGCCGGACGCGGAGCAGTCCTCGCCCGCGGAGCCACTGGGCGCGGTGTCGGTCCTCGCCCGGCGGGCACTGGACGCCGAACGACTGCCGGCGGGCGCCGACCGGCCGGAGTCCCCACCGGTCTTTTATGCCCAGCCAACGCCGGCCACGCCGACCATCGGGCTCAATGCCGCCGTCGCCGACCGTTCCCTGTACCTGCGGGGCAACAGGTCAGTCGACGGCGAGCTGCTCGCCGACACCCGGGAATCGGCCATCGCTGCCTACCTCGACGGCTGGAAGCGCCGGATCGAGCGTGTCGGTACCTTGAATTTTCCCAACGAGGCACGGCGCAGCGGCATGTCCGGCAATCCCGTCGTCGAAGTTGCGATCCGCGCTGACGGATCGCTCGAGCAGGCGGTCGTGCGGCGCAGCAGCGGCCATCGCGAGCTCGACAGCGCGGCGCTCGGCATCGTCCGGATTGCCGCGCCGTTCGACCCGTTCCCGACCGCGATGCGTGAGCGTTATCCCGTGCTCCGCTTTGCCTACGAGTGGCAGTTCCTCAACGGTCGCCTGGCCGGCGACGGCGCGGTATTCACGTCGGGGCAGTAGCGCGATACTGTCCGCACTGTGGCGGACTACCTCAACAACCAGTTCCTGATTGCCATGCCCGCGATGGACGATCCGAACTTCGCGCAGACGGTCACGCTCGTCTGCGAGCACAGCGACCGCGGCGCGCTCGGCATCGTCATCAACCGCACGCTGCCGATGACGCTGGGCGAGGTGTTCGAGCAACTCGGCCTCGACGCGACCCGATCCCGGGTCAACGACCAGCCGGTGCTGCAGGGCGGCCCGGTCCAGACGGAGCGCGGCTTCGTGCTGCATTCACCGACCGGCACCTGGGAGTCGTCCCTGCCTTTTTCCGAGCGGATGCACCTGACCACGTCGCGCGACATCCTCGACGCGCTCGCCGCCGGCGAAGGCCCGGCCAGCGCCGTCATCGCGCTCGGCTATGCCGGGTGGGAGGCCGGGCAGCTGGAGGAGGAAATGGCGCGCAACGCCTGGCTGACCGTACCGGCGGACGAGCGCGTGGTCTTCGCCACACCGGTCGACCAGCGCTGGCGCGCGGCGGCGCGCCTGCTCGGTGTCGACCTGTTCACCCTCAGCAGCGATGCGGGCCACGCCTGAACCACGACGCTCCCTCGACGCCCTCCTCCCCGACCCGCCGCGAGCCCGGGACCGGCCAGGTGGTGCTCGCGTTCGATTTCGGCAGCCGCCGGATCGGCGTCGCCGTCGGGCAGACGCTGACCCGCTCAGCCAGCGCCGCGGGGACACTCGCCGCAATCGCCGGTACACCGGATTGGACTGCCGTCGATACGTGCATTGCCCGATGGGCCCCCGGGCGGCTGCTGGTCGGGCTCCCCTATAATATGGACGGTTCCGACACGACCACGACGGCGGCCTGCCGTGCCTTCGGCGACGAGCTCGCCCGGCGTTGCGGCCTGCCCGTCGAGTTCGTCGACGAGCGCCTGACTTCGGCAGCCGCGTATGACGAGTTGCGCTCCGAGCGCCGCTCGGGCGTACGCGCGCGGCGCATCCGCCCCGAGGACATCGATGCGAATGCGGCACGGCTGATCCTCGCGACCTGGATGCAACAGCAATGAAGACCGACACCGGCCGAGACCTGCAGCGCGACCATGCCGGGCGCCTGCGCCACCTGCTCACGCTCGAAGGCCTCGCGGCCGGCGAGCTGCAGCACCTGCTCGATTTCGCGCAGTTCTACGTGCGCCATCCCGGCGACCTGGCGGCCCGCGACGGCAGCCTGGCCGGTCGCACCGTGGCCAACCTGTTCTTCGAGCCGAGCACGCGCACGCGCGTGTCGTTCGAGCTCGCCGCCCGGCGCCTCGGCGCCGATGTCGTGAACCTCGACCTGCATTCGTCGTCGCGCGTCAAGGGCGAGACGGTGCTCGACACGATCTACACGCTGCAGGCGATGCACGTCGACGTCTTCGTGATGCGCGACTCGGAGCCCGGCGTGCCGGCCTTCGTCGCGGCGCACGTGCAGCCGCACGTCAGCGTCTTGAACGCGGGCGAAGCGCACGTCTCGCACCCGACGCAGGGCCTGCTCGACGTGCTGACGATCCGCCAGCGCAAGGGCAAGGACCTCGGCTCGCTCAGCGTCGCCATCGTCGGCGACATCCGCCATTCGCGCGTCGCGCGCTCGACCGGCACGGCACTGCAGACGCTCGGCGTGGGCGAATTGCGGCTGGTCGCGCCTGAAGCGCTGCTGCCCGAAGCCGACGAGCTGGCCGGCGCGAAGCGCTGCACGGCGCTGGCGGAGGGCCTGCGCGGCGTCGACGTCATCATGGCCTTGCGCATCCAGAAGGAGCGCATGGATACCAGCCAGATTCCCGACGTGGACGCGTTCTGCCGCGAATGGGGCATCACCGAACGCAGCATCCAGCTCGCGCACAAGGACGCCGTCGTCCTGCACCCGGGACCGATGAACCGGGGCGTCGAGATCACCAATGCGATCGCGGACGGGCCGCAGTCGGCGGTGCAGCAGCAGGTCCGCAACGGCGTGGCGGTGCGGATGGCGGTGCTCGCCACGATCGTGCGCAACGTGCAGATCCGCAACGTCGAAGCCGGCCGGCGCGAGGCGTGAGGGCGTGACGACGGGAGTGGGCACCACCGCGACCTGCAGCATCGACGCACCGGGCCGTTCGCGCGGTGAGCCGGCAGCGAAGGCGCAGCGCGACACGATTTTCCTCGAGGACGGCACGCTGCTGGCGCAGCAGGAATATCCGGGCCGCCAGTACGTCGTCCGCGTCCGTGCGCCGAAATGCGCCGCGTCTGCCCAGCCCGGCAGCTTCGTGCACCTGACCTGTGACCCGGAGCGGCCGATGCGGCGCCCGCTGTCGATCATGCGGGCGAACGCGCTCGAAGGCTGGATCGACGTCCTCTACAAGGTGATCGGCCCAGGGCTGGATGCGCTCTCGCAGCAGCCGCTGGGCGCCACCGTCAGCGTGCTGGGGCCGATCGGGCAAGGATTCGTCGCGCACCCGGCCCGGCCGCGAACCCTGCTGATCGGCGGCGGCGTCGGTATCCCGCCGATGGTGTTCCTCGCCGAGTCGCTGCGGTCGCGCAGTGCGCAGGCCACCTGGCAGCCGCTGGTGCTGATGGGGTCGGAGATCGAATTCCCCTTCAAGGCGCGGCCCTCGCAGATCGTGGTGCCGGGAATGCCGGCGGCAGCGATCGCGTGCATGCCGCTGCTCGACGACTGGGGCATCGCGAGCAGGCTCGCCAGCTTCGGCGACTTTCCGGGCTGTTTCCACGGCTATGTGACCGAGCTGGCCGCCCACTGGCTCGCCACACTCGATGCCGACGCCCTGCAGGAGGTCGAGGTGTTCGCCTGCGGCCCCACGCCCATGCTGCAGGCGACCGCCCGTGTCGCGCGCAAGTTCGGCGTTCCGTGCCAGGTGTCGCTCGAGGAATTCATGGCTTGCGCGGTCGGCGGTTGCGCGGGCTGCGCGGTGCCGGTCGTGCAGGCGGACGGGACGCTCGCGATGAAGCGCGTCTGCGTCGATGGGCCCGTTTTCGACGCGAACGCGGTGTATCCGCCGGCGGCTTAGCTGCGCGGGCGACGCTCCGGGCAGCCCGCAGAAACGGCGCGGCGAAGCAGCATTCAGGCGTCCGGTCCGGGTGTTTTTCCCGGCTCCGAAAGCCGACATGTCGCCGGGAAAAACACCCGGACCGGACGCTGGATGTACAGCGCCTGAGCTCGTTCCCGGGCAAGCCCGGGAACGTCGCACGGCGCAAGCAGCGGCCGGCGGAACAACCACGTTCGGTGAAAACGGAGGGGGTAGCGGCCAGCGGCTGCGCCGCGAGGCGCGAGGCAGATCCTGCCTCGCTGGCGAAATCACGCCGAAGTTCCGGTCTGCAGTCTTGACGCCACTTGCGCCGTGCGAGTGGAATCGACGGCGACTCAGGTTCCGGTTCGGGCGACGGTGGACGTCGATTCCGCTCGCTCAGGCGCCGGACATCAAGCGCGAGTTCCGGTTGTCTTCCTGGAACGCGTGTCTGCCTTTCCCGCGTTCCAGGAAGACAACCGGAACCCGCGCCCTGGATTTTCCGTCAGCGCCCGTGTGAAGCGGTTCCGCCCGCCGCCGCTCAACCGAAGTTGATCTTCGCCTCGAGGTTCGTGCGCGAGTCGGCGTTGCTGACCGCCTCCTCGAGCGTGATCTTGCCGTCGAGGTAGAGCTGGTACAGCGCCACGTCGTAGGACTGCATGCCCTTCTCGGCACTCTTGACCAGCGCTTCCTTGACGCCCATCACGTCGCCCTTCTTGACCAGCTCCTGCACGTGCGGCGTGTTGAGCAGGACCTCGATCGCCGCGCAACGCTTCCCGGACTTGCCCATGACGAGGCGCTGCGACAGGATCGCCTTCAGGTACTGCGACAGGTCGAGGAAGATCTGCGAGTGCTGTTCGCGCGGGAACATGTTGATGATGCGGTCGAGCGCCTCGGCCGCGTTGTTCGCGTGCAGCGTCGCGAGGCACAGCTGGCCCGTGCCCGCGAACGTGATCGCGTACTCCATCGATTCGCGGTCGCGGATCTCGCCGATCAGGATCACGTCGGGCGCGGCACGCATCGCGCTGCGCAGCGCCCGGTGGAACGACTTCGTGTCCAGCCCGACTTCGCGCTGGTTGAAGATCGACTTCTTGTTCCGGTGCAGGAACTCGATCGGGTCCTCGACCGTGAGGATGTGGTCCGACGAGTTCTCGTTGCGGAAATTCAGCATCGCGGCGAGCGACGTCGACTTGCCCGAGCCCGTGGCGCCGACCATCAGCACCAGGCCGCGCTTGATCATGACGAGTTCCTTCATGATCGCCGGCAGGCCCAGCTCCTCGAGCGAAGGCATCTCGGCCGTGATGTAGCGCAGCACCATCGCGGGATTGCCGCGCTGGTGGAACAGCGCGACGCGGAACCGGCCGAGGCCGGGCTCGGAGACCGCGAAGTCGATCTCGAGTTCCTGCTGGAAGTAGTCGATCTGCTCCTGGTTCATGAGGCCGTAGGCGGCCTGGCGCACCTGGTCCGCCGTCAGCACCTGGCGGTTGACCGGGATGATCCGGCCCTCGATCTTGATCTTGATCGGGGCGTTCGCCGTGAAGAACAGGTCGGATGCCTTCTTCTCGACCATGAGCTTGAACAGCGGCTTGGTGTTGAGCACGAAGGCGCGCGTCGTGTCCGTCCCGGCCGTGTCGCCCAGCAGGCGTTCCTGCGCGGCGCTGGTGTCTTCGATCGTCTGGTCGGCGTTGGCGGACATGGCGTTACTTCGCCTCTTCGTCGTCGAGGATGGCCAGCGACCCGGTGTCTTCCGCCATGTGCTTGTCCTTGCGCTTGCTCTCGAGCTTGATGCGCAGCCGGATCTCGTTCTTCGAGTCGGCGTTGCGCAGGGCTTCCTCGTAGGAGATCACCTCGGCCTCGTACAGCTCGAACAGCGCCTGGTCGAAGGTCTTCATGCCGAGCCGGTTCGACTTGGCCATGATCTCCTTGATGGCGGTGACCTCGCCGCGGAAGATCAGGTCCGCGATCAGCGGCGTGTTGAGCATGATCTCCATCGCCGCAATGCGTCCCTTGCCGGCCGCCCGCGGGATCAGCCGCTGCGCGACCATGGCGCGGATGTTCAACGAGAGGTCCATGAGCAGCTGCTCGCGGCGGTCCTCCGGGAAGAAGTTGATGATGCGGTCCATCGCCTGGTTGGCGCTGTTCGCGTGCAGCGTCGCGAGCACCAGGTGGCCGGTCTCCGCGAACTGGATGCCGTACTCCATCGTGTCGCGGTCGCGGATTTCGCCGATCAGGATCACGTCCGGCGCCTGGCGCAGCGTGTTCTTCAGCGCCATGTGCCAGCTTTCCGTGTCGACGCCGACTTCGCGCTGCGTCACGACGCAGTTCTTGTGCGTGTGCACGTACTCGATCGGGTCCTCGATCGTGATGATGTGGCCGCGGGTCTTCTCGTTGCGGTAGTCGAGCATCGCGGCGAGCGACGTGGACTTGCCGGAACCCGTCGCACCGACCAGGATCACGAGGCCGCGCTTCGACAGCACGATCTCCTTGAGGATCGGCGGCAGTTCGAGGTCCTGGATCGTCGGGATCTGGGAATTGATCGTGCGCAGCACCGCGCCCGTGAGGCCCATCTGCACGAACGCGCTGACGCGGAAGCGACCGATGCCGGGCGGCGCGATCGCGAAATTGCACTCGCGCGTCGCGTCGAATTCCTTGGTCTGGCGGTCGTTCATGATCGCGCGGACCAGCAGCTGGCTCTGCTCGGGCGCGAGCGGCTGGTTGGTCTGCGGCTTGATCTCGCCGTCGATCTTGATCGCGGGCGGGAAGCCCGCGGTGATGAACAGGTCCGAACCCTTGCGCTCGACCATGCGGCGCAGGAGGTCCTGCATGAGCTTGATGCCGGTGTCGCGATCCATAGTTTCCTTTCAGCGCGTGCGCGGTGAGCCCGCGCCGGCGCCTAGAAGTCCTCCTTGTTCTGCGCGCGGAACCGCGCCTCTTCCTTGGTGATCAGGCCCTTCTGCAGCAGCTCCTTCAGGCACTGGTCCAGCGTCTGCATGCCCGCCGCCTGGCCGGTCTGGATCGCCGAGTACATCTGCGCGATCTTGCCTTCGCGGATCAGGTTGCGGATGGCCGGCGTGCCGATCATGATTTCGTGCGCGGCGATGCGGCCGCCGCCGATGCGCTTCAGCAGCGTCTGCGAGATGACGGCTCGCAGCGACTCCGAGAGCATCGCGCGGACCATCTCCTTCTCCGCCGCCGGGAACACGTCGACGACGCGATCGATGGTCTTGGCCGCGGAACTCGTGTGCAGCGTGCCGAACACCAGGTGACCCGTCTCGGCGCCGGTCAGGGCCAGGCGGATGGTCTCGAGGTCGCGCATTTCGCCGACCAGGATGACGTCCGGATCCTCGCGCAGCGCCGACCGCAGGGCCTCGCTGAAGCCGAGCGTGTCGCGGTGGACCTCGCGCTGGTTGATCAGGCAGCGCTTCGACTCGTGCACGAACTCGATCGGGTCCTCGATCGTGATGATGTGGTCCGGCCGGTTGTCGTTGACGTAGTTGATCATCCCCGCGAGGGTCGTCGACTTGCCCGACCCCGTCGGCCCGGTGACGAGCACCAGGCCGCGCGGCTGCATCGAAATGTCCTTGAAGATCTTGGGCGCGTTCAGGTCGTCGAGCGACAGCACCACCGACGGGATGTTGCGGAACACCGCCGCGGCGCCGCGGTTCTGGTTGAACGCGTTGACGCGGAAGCGCGCGAGCTTCGGAATCTCGAACGAAAAGTCCGTTTCATAGAACTCTTCGTACGCCTTCCGTTGCTTGTCATTCATGATGTCGTACACCATGCTGTGCACTTCCTTGTGCGTCAGCGGTGGCATGTTGATGCGCTTCATGTCGCCGTCGACGCGAATCATCGGCGGGACACCCGACGACAGGTGCAGGTCGGAGGCCTTGTTCTTGACGGCGAAGGCCAGAAGCTGGGCAATGTCGAGCGCCATGGAGGCTCCCTCAGGCCTGCCAGCCGGATCCGGGACCGGGTCGGTCTTGCAGGTGTTTGCAGTATAGATCAGCCCCTCGGACCCTAATATGTTAACCGCTCCGCAGTTCTCACCCGCAGCGCTGCAGGTCGTGCGCGATCGCATCGCCAGGGCGGCGACCGCGGCCGGGCGGGATCCCGCGTCGGTGTGCCTGCTCGCGGTCAGCAAGCAGCAGCCGGCGGCGCTGGTGGCGGCCGCGTACGCGGCGGGCCAGCGCGATTTCGGAGAAAACTACGTGCAGGAAGGTGTCGCCAAGGTCGACGCACTCACCGCGCTCGAGGAGATCCGCTGGCATTACATCGGCCAGCTCCAGGGCAACAAGACCCGGGAAGTCGCCGAACGCTTTGCCTGGGTCCACACCGTCGATCGCGAGCGCGTCGCAGCCCGTCTCAATGCGCAGAGGCCGCACCATGCCCCCCCGCTGGAAGTCCTGATCCAGGTGCGCCTCGAGGACGAGCCCGGCAAGGGAGGTGTCGCGCCCGACCAGGTCGCGCCGCTCGCGACGGTCATCTGCACGATGCCGCGCCTGCGCCTGCGCGGGCTCATGTGCATTCCGCCGCCGACCCCGGACACCGTGGCCCAGCGGGCGGCATTCCGCGAGCTTCGCGAGCTGCTCGGTCGCCTCAACGCGTCCGGCTTCCAGCTCGACACACTGTCGATGGGAATGAGCGACGACCTGGAGGCCGCGGTCCTCGAGGGCGCGACGATCGTCCGCGTCGGCACGGCCATTTTCGGTCCGCGGCCGGCCTGAGCGCCGCAGACGACCCTTCCAGGAGACCCTCGGCACCATGACCACCCGGATTGCTTTCGTCGGCGGCGGCCACATGGCCACGAGCCTGGTGGGCGGCCTGATCGCACGCGGCACGCCCGCTGGCGCGATCACGGTGGCGGACCCGGTCGCCGGGACAACGCGAGCGGCTGCACCGCGACTTCGGCGTGCACGTCGTCGATCAGGGGGTCGCGGCAGTCCACGACGCGGACGTGGTCGTGCTCGCGGTCAAGCCGCAACAGATGGCGGAAGCCTGCCGCGCCATCGCGCCCGCGCTCGCCGCTGCGCCGGCCGCTCGTCATCTCGATCGCTGCCGGCATCCGGCTGCACGACCTGGGCCGCTGGCTCGGCCCGGACGTTCCCCTGGTGCGGACCATGCCGAATCGTCCGGCGCTGATCGGCTGCGGGATCACCGCGCTCTACGCGGGTCACGAGGTCGGCGAGGCGGCGCGTGCCGCGGCGGACCGGGTCATGGCCGCCTGTGGCCCGACGGTCTGGGTGACCGACGAGCGGCAGATGGATGTCGTGACCGCGGTGTCGGGCAGCGGGCCGGCTTATTTCTTCCTGCTGATCGAGGCGATCGAGCAGGCCGGGATCGACCTCGGGCTGGACCCCGTCACGGCGCGCAAGCTCAGCGTGGAGACGGCGCACGGCGCGGGGCGCATGGCCGCGTCCGCGTTCGATTCGCCGGCGGAACTGCGCGAGCAGGTCACGTCCCGGGGCGGGACGACGGCCGCCGCGCTCGAGGTGCTCGAAGCGGGCGGCCTGCGTGCTATTTTGGCGAACGCCATTGCCGCCGCGGCACGGCGCTCGAGCGAACTGGCGCGCGATTACGGCACGGCCTGAGTCTGCATTCCGGAGCCCGACGGGACACGCCTCCATGCTTGCACTGCTGTACATACTCAACGCGCTTTTCACGCTGGTCGTGGTTGCGTTCCTGCTGCGCGTCATCCTGCCCCTGGTCCGTGCCGATTTTCGCAATCCGATCGGCGAAGCCGTCCTGAAGGTCACCAACCCGCTGGTCCTGCCCTTGCGGCGGGCACTGCCGCCCGCCCGCCGCCTGGACCCGGCTGCAATCATCGCCCTGCTGCTCGTGCAGTTCGTGAAGACCACGGTGCTGATGCTCGTGGCCGGCGGCGGCATCGACGTGGCCGGCGTGCTGGTCTCGGGCCTGCACGGGCTCGTGATCCTCATCGTGCAGTTCTACTTCTACGCCGTCCTGATGTATGCGCTGCTCAGCTGGTTTGCCGGGGCCGGCCACAACCCGGCGGGACGGATCCTCGCGCGCATCTGCGAGCCGCTGCTGGCGCCGATCCGGCGCGTGATCCCGCCGCTCGGCGGGCTCGATCTCTCCGCGCTGTTCCTGATGATCGGCCTGCAGGCCCTGTTGATGCTGCTGCGCTGACGCGGCACCGCCAGCCCATGCCCGTCCTGCGCCGCGACGGATCCGACTGGCTGCTCGACATCCGCGTGCAGCCACGCGCCGCGCGGACGGAATTCGCCGGGATGATGGGTGAGCGGCTCCGGATACGCCTCAACGCCCCGCCCGTCGATGGGCGCGCGAACGCCGCCTTGCGCGAATTTCTCGCCACGGCCTGCGGCTTGCCGAAATCCCGGGTGACGCTCGAGCACGGTCTCGCCGGCCGGGACAAGAGCGTGCGCCTCCACGGCGTGCCGACCTTGCCGCCGGCGCTGCAGCGCGCACTGGCAGGCACGCCGACCTGACTTTTCCTCCCGCAGCGCAATAACAGACGCCGCGATCGTGCCGGCGCTCGGGACGGTACGAATTGCCGCCACTCGTTCTATAGTGTTGCCGTCGGCCGCAACGGCCGCAGCGTTTTCTTCGGGAGGATCCTGCGATGACGACCTCACCCCGGAAAAACCCCTCGTCCCGCCGCCCCGTCCGCATGCAGCGACCTGTTCTCGCCCCGGCGGTGCTGCTCGTCGTGGCCACGCTCGGGCTCGCCGCGTGCGACTCGGGGGATTTCGGCCGCGCGCCACAGGCGGCCCGTCCTGCGGAGGAGAACTCGCAGAGCTTCGGCAACCTCGAAGTGCACTACAACGCGCTGCGCACGGACGAACTCACGCCCGAGGTGGCGCGTGCCTATGGCATCGAGCGCAGCGGCAACCGGGTGCTGCTCAACGTTTCGCTGCTGCAGAAGGCCGCCGACGGGCGAACCACGCCGATCGACGGCACCGTCACGGCGACCGCGCGCAACCTCAACGGCCAGCTCAAGGACCTGGAGATGCGCCGCGTGCAGGAAGGAACGTCGATCTATTTCATCGGCGAGGTCGGCATCAGCGGCAACGAGATCGTCGTCTTCGACATCGACGTGACGCCGGCCGACGGCAGCGGCCGTCACTCGGTGCAGTTCAGGCGCGAGTTCTTCGGCGATTGAAGCGCCGCAGCACTAAAAAAATAGGAAAAAATCGGTTTCGACGTATTAACAGGCCTAGTTTTCGTGGTATTTTCGCGCACGCTGAGAGACTAACCGGGGCCAGCGGCCCGCAGCACCCAACTAGGAGACACATCAAGATGGCAGCCAAGAAGAGCTCTGCACCGACGAAGTCCGACATCCTCGCGAGCATCTCGAAGGACACGGGCCTGTCGAAGAAGCAGGTGAGCTCGGTGTTCGATTCCCTCAACGTCGTGATCAAGAAGAGCCTGAAGGGCCACGGCTTGTTCACGCTCCCCGGCCTCGCGAAGATGAAGGTCGTGAAGAAGCCCGCCACGAAGGCGCGCGAAGGCATCAACCCGTTCACGGGCGAAAAGATGGTCTTCAAGGCCAAGCCGGCCAGCAAGAAGGTCCGCGTGATGCCGCTCAAGAACCTCAAGGGGTTCGTGAACTGATCGCGTAAGCGACTGGTTTTCCAGCGGTCCTGCCGCTGGGGACGAACGCCGGGGCGCCCAGGGCCCCGGCGTTTTTGCTGGTGGTGCCCCGACGGCTCAGCCGTCCTTCACGGGCCCGGCGAGTTCATCGGCTCGCAGGAAATCAATGATCCCGGCGCGCAGCTCGAGCAGCTTGCCGTGGAAGAAATGCTCGGCGCCGCCGATGACGATCAGTCGCGGTGCGGGCTCGTAACTGGCGGCCCACGCCCGCACCGCGTCCGCCTCGACCAGCTCGTCACGGTCGCCCTGCACGATCAACCAGGGGCAGTCCGGCCGTGCCACCGGCTCCGTGATGATGCGCCCGACTGGCGGCGCGATCGTGACCAGGCGCCGGGGCCGCGCGTGCCGCGTGGCTGCCTGCAGCGCAACGGCCGCACCGAACGAGAACCCGGCCAGCCAGAGCTCGTCGCAACCGAAGTGGGCGCGGGCCCATTCCACGACGGCGAGCGCATCCTCGAGTTCGCCCACGCCCTTGTCGTACTGCCCGCCGCTGCGGCCCACGCCGCGGAAATTGAACCGTACCGTGGCGGCCCCGGCCTCCTGCATGGCGCGCGCCGCCGTGTGGACGACCTTGTTCTGCATCGTGCCGCCGTAGAGCGGGTGGGGATGACAGACCACGCCGATGACACGGTGCACCGCATCGGCGGGGACCGGGTTTTCGATGCGCGCTTCGATGTCGCCCGCGGGACCGGGGACCACCACGGCCTGCGGGACAGGCGGCCGGAACGGCTCGGCTGTGGGGTTGCGACGTTGCAACGGACTGCGGCCCTCGGCGACGGCTCACGACGGGCGGCAGTGTGCCAGATCGGTGCCAGCGGTCGTCGTGCCGTGGCAGAATCGGACCGACGCCAAGAGGAGAATCGCGTGCACCTGCTCTCGTCGAGCTTCGTCCACGGCCAGAGGATTCCGGAACAGTTCGCCTTCTGCGCGCCCGATCCCGCGCAGCGCGTCCGGATGTCGGCCAATCGTAACCCGCACCTGCGCTGGACCGGGGTGCCGTCCACGGCGAAATCGCTGGTCCTGCTGTGCGTCGACACCGACGTACCGACACGCGCCGACGACGTGAACAAGGACGGCCGGATCGTACCGGCGGACCTGCCGCGCACGGACTTCTACCACTGGGTGCTCGTGGACGTCCCGCCCCACGTCACTGAGATAGCCGCGGGCAGTGCGTCCGATGGCATCACGGCGCGCGGCAAGCGTGATGCGCGCGGCCCGGCAGGATCACGCCAGGGACTCAACGACTACACGCTCTGGTTCGCCGGCGACGCCGACATGGACGGCAGGTACTTCGGGTACGACGGCCCCTGCCCGCCGTGGAACGACGCCCTGCTGCATCACTATCACTTCGTGCTCTATGCCACCGACCTGGCGCGTTGCGCGGTCGAAGGCGAATTCACCGGGCCGCAGGTCAAGGACGCGATTGCGCGGCACGTGCTGGCCGAGGCGCGATTGACCGGCACGTACTCGCTGAACCCGGCCGTGAAATAGGCGCCGGCTCAGCGCGCCGCGGGCTCGACCTCGAGCAGTTCGACGTCGAACACCAGCGTGGCACCGGGCGGGATCACGCCGCCGGCGCCGCGGTCGCCGTAAGCGAGGTCGGCTGGAATCACCAGCCGACGCTGGCCGCCCGCACGCATCCCGTCCACGCCGCGATCCCAGCCGGCAATGACCTGGCCACGGCCGATCTGGAACGAAAACGGCTGGCCCCCCTTGCGTGAGCTGTCGAACTCCCGGCCCTTGCCATCGGCAGCGGCGCGGTCATAAAGCCACCCCGTGTAATGGACCGTGGCCTTCGCATCCCGGGTCGCCTCGGTACCCTGCCCCACCACGAGGTCGGTGACCTGCATCTCGGCAACCTGGTTCGCCGCCGTGACTGCCGGCGGTTGCGGTCGGGAGCAGCCCGCGAGCGTCGCGGCGAAGACGACGCTGCCTGCGATCGCGAGCAGGCGGGGCCTTCCGGAGTGATTCATGGATCCTGCTTCCTGTGGAAATCGAGGGACGCCGAGTTGACGCAATAGCGCAGCCCGGTCGGTTGCGGACCGTCGTCGAAGACGTGCCCGAGGTGTGCGCCGCAGGCCGCGCAGGTGACCTCGGTGCGGACCATGCCGTGGCTCGAGTCGCGATGCGTCGCGACGCGATCGCCGGCGAGCGGCAGCCAGAACGACGGCCAGCCCGAACCCGAGTCGTACTTGGTCGCCGATGCGAACAACTCGGCCCCGCAGACGACGCAGGCGTAGATGCCTTGCTCGTCGTTGTGCAGGTAACGGCCGGTGAATGGACGTTCGGTGGCTTTCTGCTGCGTGACGCGGACCTGTTCATCCGTGAGCCGCGCGCGCAGTTCGTCCTCACCCGGGGGGTGCCTGGAGGTCTCGTCAGTCATGCAACGTGCCTCGCGTCAGGGGGCGGCGAGCAGGTCCGGGGGACCCAGCAGCAGCAGGGCGCCGAGGCCGGCCAGGAAGACTGCCGCGAGCGCCGCGGTGACTGCGACAGCCGGGGCCTGCACACGGAACACGACCAGCAGATCGTCGCAGTCGTCGAGCCACTTGAGCAGTATTTCCATGTGAGACCTGGCGGGAGCGCGGACTTTAAGGCAAAACAGCCCGGCGGGCGACGCCGCCAGTCCGATTCTTGCGCGCCCGGTGGCCTGACATGCCGTAGGACTTACTTGGCCTTGTCGAAGGCGCCGCGCGCCTTGTCCGCCCAGTTCTTGTAGCTCGAGACGCTGTAGAGCGCCTTGGCGATCACGGCCTGGCGCGACGGCGGCGCCGGCTGCCGGACGCGATCGAGCCACGAGTTGTAGGCATCCCAGCCATCGGTCGCCGAACCGAACTTGGTCGGCCGGCGCGGATCCGCCTCCGTGGCGGTCATTGCCCGCTCGAGCCGCGGTGCCTGGGTCAGCGTGGTGCGCGGGCCCGGCGCTGCGCCTTTGGTGGGAGGGGTACGGTCGGCCATGCCACGCAACCTACGCCGGGCGCCGCACGCCGTCCGGTACTGCATCACAGTTGTCGACTCCCTCTCCCGCGTGAGCGGGAGAGGGTTGGGGTGAGGGCTGCGGGTGAGGACCCGGGGTGCGGGCGATCAGGCCACGATGCGGTAGCAGGGCCGGTAATCGCCCGCGATCTTCATGCGACGCTGGCGCACGAAGGACGCGAGCAGCGCGTCGAGCGGCCGCAGCAGCTCCGCGTCGCCATGCAGCTCGAAGGGACCGTGCTCCTCGATCAGGCGCTGCCCCTGTTCCTTGACGTTGCCCGCGACGATGCCTGAGAACGCGCGGCGCAGGTCCGCCGCCAGCTCGTGGGCCGGGGCATCGCGCCGCAGGTTGAGCGCCGCCATCGCCGCGTGCGTCGGCTCGAACGGTTGCTGCAGCTCGTGCGGGATGCGCAGCAGCCAGTTGTAGTTGTAGGCATCGCTCTGGCGGCGACGGTACTCACGGACGGACGCCATGCCACGGAGCATCTCGCGGGCCACTTCGGCCGGGTCGTCGACGATGATCCGGTAGCACTGCCGCACGCGCTCACCGAGCGTGCCTGCCAGGAATGCGTCGATCTGCCGGAAATATTCCTCGCTGCCGCGGGGCCCGGTGAAGACGACCGGGAAAGGCTGCGGCTCGTTCTGCGGATCGAGCAGGATGCCCACGAGGTAGAGGATTTCTTCCGCCGTGCCGGCGCCGCCCGGGAACACGACGATGCCGTGGCCGACGCGCACGAAGGCCTCGAGCCGCTTCTCGATGTCGGGCAGGATCACGAGCTGGTTGACGATCGCGTTCGGCGGCTCGGCCGCGACGATGCCCGGCTCGGTCAGGCCGATGTAGCGGCCGGCATGGATGCGCTGCTTGGCGTGGCCGATGGTGGCGCCCTTCATCGGGCCCTTCATCGCGCCGGGCCCGCAACCGGTGCACACGTTGAGGCCGCGCAGGCCCACCTCGTAACCGACCTTCTTGGTGTACTCGTATTCCTCGCGGTCGATCGAGTGACCGCCCCAGCAGACGACGATGTCGGGCCGGACCCGCGGCAGGAGGATGCCGGCGTTGCGGAGCACGCGGTAGACGGCGTTGGTGATGCCCTGGGACTCGCGCAGCTCGATGCTGCCGTGCTCGTACACCTCGCCGTGGAGGTAGAGGATGTCGCGCAGCACCGCGAACAGGTGCTCCTGGATGCCGCGGATCATGCGGCCGTCGACGAAGGCCGCGGCCGGCGCGTTGTGCAGCTCGAGCTTCACGCCCCAGGCCTGGCGCATGATGCCGATCTCGAAGTCGGCGTAACGGTCGAAGATCGCGCGCGCATCGTCCGTCTCGCCGCCACTGTTCAGCACCGCCAGCGAGCAGCGGCGATACAGCGGGTAAAGCCCGCCCCGCGAGGAATCGAGCAACCGGTCGACTTCGAGCTGCGAGAGGTTCTCGAGGCTGCCCGTCGGCGACACGCGTGCGTCGACGGAGCCGGCATCCTCCGGCGGCTCGGCCGGAATCGTGACCTCGGCGCGTCGCATCATCAGGGACGGATCTCGATCGGAATGCCGGGAGCCGTGCGCAGCCAGACGTCGACCATGTCCGCGTTGCCGAGCGCGATGCAACCGTCCGTCCAGTCACGCGTCGCGTAGAACTCGGGCGACCGCTTCGGCAGGTTCGGCTGGCCGTGGATCATGATCAGCCCGCCGGGCTTCCAGCCGTTTTCCTTCGCCCACGCCGCGTCCTCGCGGTTGGGGTA
Source organism: uncultured Gammaproteobacteria bacterium (assembly GCA_963789375.1). Classification (GTDB taxonomy): domain Bacteria; phylum Pseudomonadota; class Gammaproteobacteria; order Steroidobacterales; family Steroidobacteraceae; genus RPQJ01. The sequence goes on from CAWBKN010000011.1 coordinate 50,467, forward strand.
GGACACCTGGATCGAGAGGAAGAATTCGCTCTGCCGGTTGCGTCGCGTCAGCTGGTACTTGCCCTCGGGGGTGCGGAAGTCACCTTCCTGCTGCTTGTGACCGTAAGGGTTCAGGCCGAGCTTGACCGGGTACTGCGCGACGACGCGGTCGCCCCGGTACAGGTACAGGAGCCGCTCGTGCTTGACGACGACCACCCGGTCCGCCTGCTCGAACGCCTCGCTCGACCCGCCGGACCTGTGCGCGTCTGCCGTGGTCGGCAGCGCCGTCGTCACGTCCGGTGTCGCACCGGAGATGGAGCTGAAGCCCAGCGAAGCCATCTGTGCGACGGGCTCGGGAAGAGGTTCAACGGCAGCTGCGTCTGCCGCTGGCGGGGCTGCCGGGACGGCCACGTCGGGTGCCGGCGCGGCGACCTCCGCTGCGGTCGCAGTTGCGCTGGAAATGGACCCGAATCCCTGGGCCTGCGCCAGTCCACCGGGCACGGCGACCAGGCCGCACCCGAGCACTGCCGACAGCAGCGAAATGACGAGGGCTCGATTCATGGGGTGGGGATTATAACGGCGCGGTGAATAATTGCCGTGTCGGCGCTCACGCAACGAGGCCCCGGTTGGACAGCGCAAACCGCCGCGGGTTCGCCGTGGCCATTGCGCCGCGTCCCGGCAGGAGCAGCGCGCCCCGCTCCGGGTGCACGGCCGGCCTGGCGCAGTGATCGAAAAAAAGGGGGCGAGGACTCCTGTCCTCGCCCCTGCTCGACATCTCCATCCTGGAGTCGGGTTAGTCTCTCGTCGTCAACCTGGACAGTGCCGGTTCACCCGCACTTCGAATCGCCGCAGTTCAGGCAGGTCATGCAGCCGTCCATCAGCACGACCGCCGCCGTGCTGCACTTGAGGCAGAGCTGCGCGCCTTGCGGGTAATGGCTCTTGGCGAACGCATCCTGCTGCGCCTGCTGCTGCTCGTATTCCTTGCGCTTCTGGTCGATCAGGGCCTTGCGGTGCTCGTCCATCTCGGGTGAGCGCAGCAGGCCGATCTTCTGCAGGTGCTTCTCGATCACGTAGCCGAGTTCGGCGATGATCGAGGGCATGAACTTGCCGCCCGCCTGCCAGTAGCCGCCGCGCGGGTCGAACACGGCCTTCAGTTCCTCGACCAGGAACGTGACGTCACCACCCTTGCGGAACACGGCGCTGATGATGCGCGTCAGCGCGACGATCCACTGGTAGTGGTCGAGGTTCTTCGAGTTGATGAAGATCTCGAACGGCCGGCGCTGCTCGTGCTCGGTGCCTTCGTTCAGCACGATGTCGTTGATCGTCACGTACATCGCGTGGTCGGAGACCGGCGTCTTGATCTTGTACGTGGACCCGATCAGTTCCTCCGGACGCTCGAGCTTCTCGTGCATCCAGATGACGTTCGGTCGCTTCGGGTCGACGGCCGGCTCCTTCGCCCGTGCCTCGGCCTCCGCCTTTTCCTTCTCACCGGGCTTCACCACCCGGTACTTGACGATCTTCCTGTCGATCTTGTGTGCGCTCATCGTCTCTCTGCTCCGTGTGGGCACCCGCGCTCAGCTCAATGCCGGCGGGCCCTCAGAACTTGCCGTAGTAGCCTTCCTTGAGGGCGTCGAACAGGTTCGCGGCCGAGTGCATCTCGCCGTCGTACTCGATCTGCTCGTCGCCCTTGGCCTCGACCTCGGTGCCGTCCTCGAGCGTGAACACGTAGGTCGTGTTCTTGAGGTCCTCTTCCTTGACCAGCACGCCCTGGAACGCCTCGGGGTTGAAGCGGAAGGTCGTGCAGCCCTTGAGGCCCTGCTCGTGCGCGTAGAGGTAGATGTCCTTGAAGTCCTCGTACTTGTAATCCGTCGGCACGTTTGCGGTCTTGGAGATCGACGAGTCGATCCACTTCTGCGAGGCCGCCTGGATGTCCACGTGCTCGCGCGGCGAGATGTCGTCGGCGGTCGTGAAATAGTCGGGCAGCTTCTCGCCGGCGACGTCGGAGTTCGGCATCGCCTTGGAGTTGATCAGCTCACGGTAGGCCAGCAGCTCGAACGAGAAGACGTCGATCTTCTCCTTGGTCTTGCGGCCTTCGCGGATCACGTTGCGGAAGTAGTGGTGCGCGAACGACGGCTCGATGCCGTTCGAGGCATTGTTGGCGAGCGACAGCGAGATCGTGCCGGTCGGCGCGATCGAACTGTGGTGCGTGAAGCGCGCACCCTTCGCCGCGAGCTTCTCGACGAGCTCCGGCGCCACCTCGGCGACGCGCTGCATGTAGCGGCTGTACTTCGCATGCAGGATGCGGCCCGGCAGCTTCTGGCCGGCCTTGATGCCGTCGCGGCCCATCTCGGGACGCTTGCGCAGCATCTCGGCCGTGACGACGAATTCCTCCGTCATGATCGGGGCCGGGCCCTTTTCGTCGGCGAGTTCGAGGCCCGCTTCCCAGCCGGCGAGTGCGAGCTCCTTCGAGACGCGCTCGGTGAAGCCGACCGCTTCGCGCGAGCCGTACTTCATGCGCAGCATCGTGATGGTCGAGCCCAGGCCCAGGAAGCCCATGCCGTGGCGGCGCTTGCGCATGATCTCGTCGCGCTGCTGCGGCAGCGGCAGGCCGTTGATCTCGACCACGTTGTCGAGCATGCGCGTGAAGACCTTGACGACCTCGCGGTACTCGTCCCAGTCGAAGCGCGCCTCGTCCGTGAACGGGTCGCGCACGAAGCTCGTCAGGTTGATCGAGCCCAGCAGGCACGAGCCGTACGGCGGCAGCGGCTGCTCGCCGCAGGGGTTGGTGGCGCGGATGTTCTCGCACCACCAGTTGTTGTTCATCTCGTTGACGCGGTCGATCAGCACGAAGCCGGGCTCGGCGAAATCGTAGGTCGACGTCATGATGACGTCCCACATGCGCTTGGCCGGCACGGTCTTGTAGACCTTGCAGAGCACGAGGCCTGCGTCGTTGCGGACGTAGTTGGACTGGTCGGGCCACTCGCGCCAGATGTACCTGGCCCGGTCGGTGGTGTCCTCGCCGGCGATCTCGGCCTCGCGGACCGGGAACGCGAGCTGCCAGTCCTTGTCCTCGCGCACTGCCCGCATGAACTCGTCGGTGACCAGCAGCGACAGGTTGAACTGGCGCAGCCGGCCGGCCTCGCGCTTGGCGCGGACGAATTCCATCGCATCCGGATGGCCGACGTCGAACGTGCCCATCTGCGCGCCGCGGCGGCCGCCCGCCGACGACACCGTGAAGCACATCTTGTCGTAGATATCCATGAACGAGAGCGGGCCCGAGGTGTAGGCACCCGCGCCGGACACGTAGGCGCCGCGCGGCCGCAGCGTCGAGAATTCGTAGCCGATGCCGCAGCCGGCCTTCAGCGTCAGGCCCGCCTCGTGGACCTTGCCGAGGATGTCGTCCATCGAGTCGCGGATGGTGCCGGACACGGTGCAGTTGATCGTCGACGTGGCGGGCTTGTGCTCCTGGGCGCCGGCATTGGACGTGACGCGTCCCGCCGGGATCGCGCCGCGGCGCAGGGCCCACAGGAAGCGCTCGTTCCAGGTCTCGCGGACCTCGGGCGCCTCGACGTCGGCAAGCGCACGCGCGACACGCTTGTAGGTGTCGTCCATGGACTGGTCGATCGGCGAACCGTCCTTGGCGGACAGGCGGTATTTCTTGTCCCAGATGTCGAGCGACGCTTCCTGGAACGGGATGCTGCGCGCATCTCTGGTGTGCAATTTCACGGCGGTGCTCATTGCGGCGACACGGCTCCCCGGCTCACGGTGCTGCAGATTGATAAGGAAAAGACGCCCCCCCGGCGACCGGCCACGCGACTGGCGACGCGAGGATGCCGACCGGCTGACCCGTCGGGGTCTGCTCGGAATGCCCCAGTAACCCCCTGAGCGGGCATTCGTGCAGACACAACATATAGGGTCAGGGGGCCAAGCCTATGCACCGTCCGCACTCGCGTCAACTGCTTCGTTCAATCGTTGTATCCGGGTGGTTTGAAAAATTATCTCCTTATTATTCATGTACTTGAAAATTCCAAGAGGTGCGGCGCGCCGATGCCTGAAACGCCCTCGCCGTCAAGTCGGACATTGACGCTTGAACACAACATCTAGTGGTGGGCGCGGCTGCACCGGTGCCACACCGCAGGCCCACAAGATTTCCACAGGGTTGTGCACAACGTTCGTCGGCTGTTTTGCGGTAGCGGCCCGCCGCGTCGCGGAACTCCCGGCGCACGGCGCAGTCCCAACGAGACCGTCCGGTACCGAAGCGCACCGCATGCGCTTGGTAAACTCCCGTCAGCGCGGGCCGGGCCGCTGCAACCTGGTAAACACAGAGATCCCATGAAGCTTCACACGAGCCTGACCCTGTTCCTTCTCGCTGCCTGGGCACCGCTCGCGGGCGCCCAGCTGCCCGCCGCCGTCGGCGAAACGCCGGTGCCGTCGCTGGCGCCGATGCTCAAGCGCGTGAGCCCCGCCGTCGTCAACATCGCGACGCGCGGGACCGTGCAGGAACAGAACCCGCTGCTGAACGACCCGTTTTTCCGCCGCTTCTTCGATGTCCCCAACACGCCGCGCGAGCGCGAGTTCCAGAGCGCCGGTTCCGGCGTGATCGTCGACGCCAAGAACGGCTACATCATCACCAACGCGCACGTGGTGGAGAACGCCACGGAAATCACCGTGCAGTTGCTCGACAACCGCTCGCTCAAGGCCAAGGTGGTCGGCACGGATCCCGGTTCGGACGTCGCGGTCGTCAAGGTGCAGGCGGCGAACCTCGTCGACCTGCCCATCGCCGACTCGGACCGCGCCGAGGTGGGTGATTTCGTCGTCGCGATCGGCAACCCGTTCGGCCTCGGCCACACCGTGACCTCCGGCATCATCAGTGCGCTCGGCCGCTCCGGGATCAACCCGGAAGGCTACGAGGACTTCATCCAGACCGATGCGTCGATCAATCCCGGCAACTCGGGTGGCGCGCTGGTCAACCTGGGCGGCCAGCTCGTCGGCATCAATTCGGCGATCCTGTCGCGCACCGGCGGCAACATCGGCATCGGCTTCGCGATTCCGTCGAACATGATGAAGGTCGTGATGAACCAGCTCATCAAGTACGGCAAGGTCAAGCGCGGCGTCCTCGGCGTGAACATCCAGACGCTCGTGCCGGAAATCGCCCAGAGCATGGGCCTGCCCGAGAGCACGCAGGGTGCGCTCGTCTCGCAGGTCGTCGATGGTTCCGCAGCCGAGCGGGCCGGTGTGAAGGCCGGCGACATCGTCACTGCGGTCAACGGGCGTCCGGTCAAGGACGCCGGTGGCTTGCGCAATGCGATCGGGCTGCTCAACGTCGGCGAGAAGGTCGACCTCGTCGCTGCTGCGCGACGGCAAGCCCCGCCGCGTGACGGCGACGGTCAGCGAGCGCGACGAAGCCGCCGAGGCCGCCGAAGCCAAGGCCACCGGCGCACACCCGGGCCTCGCCGGTGCGGACATCGTCGACGCGCAAGGCGGCGGCGTGCTGATCCGCAGCGTGGCCGAGGGCAGCCCGGCCGCACAGCGCGGCCTGCGCACCAACGACGTCATCCTGCAGGTGGGCCGGACGCGCGTAGCCACGGTCGAAGAGTTCCGGCGCGCGACGGCGGGCCAGTCCGCGTTCGTGCTGACGCTGCGCCGCGGCAGCGCCGTGCTCGTGATCCCGATCCGCTGAGGCGCCGAGCCGGCTCTACCCGCAAGGCACGCAAGCACGGCATGACCCTTCACAACGTTTGTGTCCTCGGCGGCACCGGCTTCATCGGCGAGGCGATCGTGGCCCGGCTCGGAGCCGCGGGCCACGAGGTCAAGGTGCTGACGCGCAACCCCGCGCAGCACCGCGGCCTCAAGGTGCTGCCGACGGTCCGCCTCGTGCGTGCCGACGTGCACGACGAAGCGCGGCTGGAACGCGAGTTCGCCGGCTGCGACGTCGTCATCAACCTCGTCGGGATCCTCAACGAGACCACGCTCGGCCGTGGCAGTGGCGCGCAGTTCCACCGCGTGCACACCGAGTTGCCGCAGAAGGTCGTGCGGGCGTGCAAGGCGGCGGGGGTGCGCCGGTACCTGCACATGAGCGGGCTCAAGGCCGATTCCCAGCGCGGCCCGAGCCACTACCTGAAGACCAAGGGCCTCGCCGAGGACTACATCCACGAGCACTGCGCCGGCGGCGAGCTCGAATACGTGATTTTCCAGCCGTCGGTCGTGTTCGGGCCCGGCGACGCGTTCATCAACAACTTCGCCGGCATCCTCAAGCTCACGCCGGGCGTACTGCCGCTCGCCTGCGCGGACGCGAAATTCGCCCCGGTCTACGTGGGTGACGTGGCTGCGGCATTCGTGGCCTGCCTCGACCGCCGCGACGTGGTCGGCCGCACCTTCGAACTGTGCGGCCCGGACACGCTGACGCTCGGCGACATCGTGCGCCGGACGGCACGGCTGCTGGGCCTGAAGCGGCTGGTGATCCCGCTGCCGAAGTCCGTTGCGCGCGTGCAGGCAGCCGTGATGGATTTCGTACCCGGCAAGCCGTTCTCGACGGACAACTTCCTCTCCGCCACCCTCGATTCGGTGTGCAGTCGCGATGGCCTCGCTGACCTCGGCATCAAGCGCACGACGCTGCAGAGCGTCCTGCCCAGCTACATCGGACGAGGACCGTAACAGTCCCGCCGCGATTCAAGGCTGACAGACCTGCTCGTGCCGCTGCCGCGCCGACAGCCGGCCAAGTGCTTCCACGCGGTCGTAGAAGGCGGGCAGCGAACCGGCCTGGTCGAGTTCGCGCTGCAGGCCCGGCATGCAGTCGCGGTACGTCGCCACCGCTGCAAGTCGAGCGTTGTTGAGCGGCTGCGCGAACCAGGCGTCGTAGCCCGCATAGCCGCCCCAGCGACGCCGCAACTGCTCATAGTCGAACTTGAGCAGGCCGAACTCACGCTGCTTCGCGATGCGCATCGCGTCGACATCGAGACCCGACCGGTACAGGGCGTCGAGCCGGTCGCGGCGTGTGGCGCAGCAACGTCGAAAACTCGCTCTCCCGCACCGCCTCGAGCCGCACGCGCTCGAGTTCGGCCTGCCGGCCCGCGTTTTCCAGCCAGAGCCGGACGCCGGCTGCCTCGACGACGCTGGCGAAGGCCTCGTTGAACTCGCTGTCACCCGCGAGGTAGAACTGCTCGTGCGCGAGCTCGTGGAAGATCGTGCCGACCAGGCGCGTTTCGCGCCACTGCAGCATCGAACCGAAGACCGGGTCGGGCAGGTGCCCCAGCGTGGAATACGTGGGCACTCCGCCGACACTCACGTCGTCGCCGCGGATCGAGCGCCGCAAGCGCGAAGTCGCGCGCGCGCTGCTCGTCGAAGTAACCGCGGTAAGCGACGCAACCCGCGACCGGGAAGCACCAGCGGCGCGGGGTGACCGAGAACTCGGCGGTCGCCACGACGTTGAACACCACGTAGGGACGGCCGAGATCCGCGTAATTGCGGTAGCTGCGGCTGTCCGGCAACGCCGAGCTCGGCGACGGCAAAGGCGCGGGCAGCGGTAACGAGCTCGAGGCTGGCGCGCGTCGCGGGTGCCGTATCCGCATCGGCCAGCACGGTGCTGATCGGTTCGCTGCGACGCATGACCTCGTATTGCCCCTGGGCTGCCTGCAGCACGTAACAGCCGCCGAGCGGCAGGAAGGCGAGCAGCAAGGACAGGCGGTACAGCACGAGGCGCGAAACCATGGCCCTACTTTAGCGGCAGAAGACCCCGCGCCAAGCGTCCTGGCACCCATCCGGGAATGCTCGCGGATTTCGGCCGCGCGAGGGCTTTCGGCTACGATGTCCGGATGAAGATCTACCTGGTCGGCGGTGCGGTGCGCGATGCGCTGCTCGGCCGCGAGCACACGGAGCAGGATTTCGTCGTCGTCGGCGCCACGCCCGACGAGCTCGTCGCGCTCGGGTTTCGACCGGTGGGCAAGGACTTTCCCGTCTTCCTGCATCCGCAGACCGGTGACCAGTACGCGCTCGCCCGGACCGAGCGCAAGACGGGCGCGGGTTACTACGGGTTCGCGACGCGGTTCGCTGCGGACGTCACGCTCGAGGAAGACCTCGCGCGTCGCGACCTGACCATCAACGCCATGGCTCGCGACGTCGACGGCACGATCGTCGACCCGCATGGGGGCCGCCGCGACCTCGCAGCCAGGATCCTGCGGCACGTCTCCCCCGCCTTCGTGGAAGATCCGCTGCGTGTGTTGCGCGTGGCGCGCTTCGCGGCACGCTTCGCCCCGCTCGGTTTCAAGGTCGCGCCGGAGACGGCCGACCTGATGCAGCGGATCGTCGAGTCCGGAGAGATGCAGGCCCTCGTCGCCGAGCGGGTCTGGGTCGAGACCGAGCGAGCCCTCGGCGAAGCGCAGCCGCGCAGGTATTTCGAAGTGCTGCGCGACTGCGGCGCGCTCGCCGCGCTGTTCCCCGAGATCGACCGGTTGTTCGGGGTGCCGCAGCCACCGCAGTGGCATCCGGAGATCGACACGGGCGAGCACACGCTGCAGGTGCTCGAGGTCGCCTGCGAGCTCTCGACCGATCCCGCGGTGCGCTTTGCCGCGCTCGTCCACGATCTCGGCAAGGGCGTCACCCCGCCCGACCGCTGGCCGAGCCACGTCGGCCACGAGCAGGCCGGCGTGCGCGAAATCGACCGGCTCTGCGAGCGCCTCAAGGTGCCGACCGAGCCGCGCGAACTCGGCGTGATGGCCTCGCGGGAGCACCAGCGCGTGCATCGCGCGCTGCAGATGCGCGACACGACCGTGCTCGAACTGCTCGAGGCCACCGACGCGTTCCGCCGCCCCGAGCGCTTCGAGAAACTGCTGCTGGCGTGCGAGGCCGATGCGCGCGGCCGGGGACCGGAACTGCGGGCGCGTCCGTACGTGCAGGGCGCGTTGCTGCGCAAGTGGCGGGAGGCTGCCGCCGCGGTCAAGCTCGCGCCCGAGGTGCTGCAGGAGTCGAAGGGACCCGAGATCGCGAGCCGCGTGCGTGCCGCGCGCGTCGCCGCGATTCACGCCACGCGCCAAGCCAGCTCATCCGGAGAGTAGACCATCGTGGATCTCGAACTGCTGGTCAAAGCCGCAATCATGGGCATCGTCGAGGGACTGACGGAATTCCTCCCCGTGTCGAGCACCGGGCACCTGATCCTTGCGGCGTCGCTGCTCGATTTCAACGACGCGCGCGGCCAGCTGTTCGAGATCGTGATCCAGTCCGGTGCGATCCTGGCGGTGGTCTGGGAATTCCGGCGCAGGATTTTCACGACCGTGGCCAACGCGCACCGCGACGCGAAGGCGCGAAGACTGCTGGTCAACGTCGCGATCGCCTTCCTGCCGCTGGCCGTCCTTGGCCTGCTCTTCGGCGCCACGCTGAAAGCGCACCTCTTCAACGCGACGACGGTGGCCACGGCCTTCATCGTGGGCGGCCTGCTGATCCTGTGGGCGGAAAAGCGCCAGCACGTCGTGCGGGTTCAGTCGGTCGACGACATGACGGCACTCGACGCCCTGAAGGTCGGCATCGCGCAGGCCTTCGCGCTCGTGCCGGGCACCAGTCGCTCGGGCGCGACGATCATCGGCGGCCTGCTGTTCGGGCTGTCGCGGCAGGTCGCCACCGAGTTCACGTTCTACCTGGCCATTCCCACGCTCGGGCTCGCCTCGCTCTATTCCCTGTACGACCAACGCCACCTGCTGGTCTTCGACGACATCGGCATGTGGGTGGTCGGCATGGTCTTCGCCTTCGCCTCGGCGTTCGTCTGCGTGCGCTGGCTGATCCGGTACGTGTCGACCCACACCTTCATTCCGTTCGCCTGGTACCGGATCGCGTTCGGCCTCGTCGTGCTCGCCACCGCCTGGACCGGCGCGGTCGGCTGGAACGGCTGAAAGCCGGTCGGGGCGGATCAGAGCGTGCGACGCAGGTCGCGTACGGCGAACCCGCTGAGCGACGCGTCGTACCCCTTGCCGAGCGCGATCACCTTGAAACGCTCGCCCATTTCGCCCGGCAACGTCAGCATCATCGCCTGCCGTGACAGGTTGACGCGCTCGACCACGCCGAGGTCGCTGACATCGGCGACGAACTCGCCGAGACCGCAGCCGATCAGGAAATGCGCCTGCGTGGTGTACCCGGCCACCTCGAGCCCTGCCGCCTGGGCTGCCTCCGCCACGGCCGTGAAATCCACCCACGCCGTGATGTCCTGCAAGCCGACGAGCGCGAGCGCGTCGTCGTGAAAGCGATGCCGGAAGTGGCAGAGCAACGTGCCCTGCATCCGCTCGGGCGAGTAATACTCGCGACGCGGCAGCCCGTAGTCGACGAACAGCAGCACGCCGCGCTCGAGCGCTGCGGCGAGCGCCGCGAGCCATGCACCGAGCGACGGATTCACCTCGGACTCATAACCATCGGGCAGCGGCGCGCCGAGGTCCGTCTCGATGCGACGCACCGCGGTGCGCAGCGCGGCGTTGGCCCGTACCTCCGCGAGCTGCAGTCGTCCGAAGTCCGTGCGGACCCCCACGGCATGGACCTCGCCGGCGCGGATCGCGAAGCGCTCGATCGCGAGCGCATCGAGTACTTCGTTCGCGAGGATCATGCCCACCCAGCTCTCGCCGGGCAGGCCGTCGAGCCAGCGTACGCGCTCGAGCAGGTGCGGCACGGCGGCGGCGAGCGTCGCGTGCTGGCGCTCGCGCAGGTCCGCGCTGAGGTCCAGGATCCAGTACTCGGCGGGCAATCGTCCGCGGCGCTCCAGTTCCTCGAGCAGCGTGGCGGCCATCGCCCCCGAGCCCGCGCCGAGCTCGAGTACGATTGCCTTCTCGCCGAGCTCCTGCAGGACTTCCGCGCACTGCGCGGCCAGGCACCGGCTGAACACCGGTGCAGCTTCCGGAGCCGTGACGAAATCGCCTGCGGCCCCGAACTTGGCGCGCACCGGCGCTGTAATAGCCGAGCCCCGGCTCGTACAGGGCCAGCGTCATGTAGCGGGCGAAGTCGATCCAGCCGCCCTCGGCTTCGATCACGGCGCGGATGCGCTCGACCAGCCGGGCACTGTGCTCGGCCTCGTCGGCGGTCAGTTCGGGCAGTTCGGTGGCGGCGGTGCTCATGCGTCAGGCTCGAATCCTGCTACGCCTCGCGCCCGAAAGGGAGGTATCTTGAGGTCGTGCCCATGAGCGAAGCCGCGACTCCACAACCCCTCGCCGGCCGGTGCGTGCTGATCACCGGCGGCGCACGCCGCGTCGGCGCCGTGATCGCGCGCAGGCTGCATGCGGCCGGTGCGGCCATTGCCCTGCATTACCGCTCGTCCGCGGCCGAAGCCGCCGCGATGGTGGCGGCCTTCGAGCAGGCACGGGCGGGCTCCGCTGCCGCGTTCGCCGCCGACCTCAATGATCTCGACGCCTTGGCGAAACTGGTCAGCGACGCCTGCGCGCGCTTCGGGCGCCTCGACGTCCTCGTCAACAATGCGTCGAGCTTCTATCCGACGCCCATCGGCACGATCACCGCGGCGCAGTTCGATGACCTCATCGGCACCAACCTGCGTGCGCCCCTGTTCCTGTCGCAAGCCGCCGCCCCGCACCTGCGCACCACGCGCGGCCTGATCCTGAACATGGCCGACATCCACGGCCAGCGGCCGCTCAGGGGACATGCGGCGTATTCCGCCGCCAAGGCCGGGATGATCATGCTGACCAAAGCGCTCGCGCGCGAGCTCGGGCCGGAGATCCGCGTCAACGCGATCGCGCCGGGCCCGGTGCTGTGGCCCGAGCAGGGGCTCGACCCGGCCCTGCAGCAGGAAATCATCGGCAAGACCGCCCTCAAGCGGGAGGGCTCCCCGGAGGACATCGCGCGTGCCGCGTATTTCTTCGCGGCCGAGGCGCCCTTCGTCACCGGGCAGGTCCTCGCCGTCGACGGCGGCCGCAGCCTCTGAGCGCGCTGCCATCAGGAACGCCTGCCTGCGATCCACGGCAGTTCGACCGGCCGCAGTTCGTGCGGGTCACGCTCGCGCATTTCCGCCCATAGCTCACGCAGCGTCCGCCGCTCGGTCGGATGCACGAGGTCGGGCGCGACTTCCGCCGCGGGCCCGAGCATATAGGCCCGCCTGAGCAGGTCCGGCCGCGGCAGCGTCAGCCCCGGCTCGGCGCAGACCGTGTCACCGAAGAGCAGGATGTCGAGATCCATCGCGCGGGGCGCCCATTTCGGTGCATCGCGTGCGCGCCCGCAGGCCGCCTCTGCCTCGTGCAGGCGCGCGATCACGGCGGCAACCGGGAGCGAGGTCCGGAAGGCCACGACCAGGTTGACGAAATCCTCGCCCTCGAACCCCACCGCTGCATTGGCATAGGCGCGCGACACCTGCAACGGCGAAAAATGCCGCTCGAGCACGTCGAGCGCCGTGGGCAGGTGGATCCTGGGATCGACGTTGCTGCCGGCCGCGACCAGCACCTGGACGGCCCCGATGCCCGGCGCAGCAGTCACGTGATATCCCGGCGAGGCAGTGCGCGGCTCAATGCGGCTCAGCCGGCGCCCGCAGCCGCGCCGGGGGCATAGTCCTCGCGCCGGCGCTCGATCACGATGCCGACGTCGCGTGAACCACGGAGCGCGCCCTGCTTGTTGAGCCGCACCTTCACCGCCGGGACGCCGAACTCCGTGATCACGATCTGCGCGATGCGGTCGGTCAGCGTCTCGACCAGCTGGAACTGCGAGTCACCGACGAACTGCAGCAGCCGCTTGGAAACCTTCTTGTAGTCGAGCGTGTCGTCGATGTGGTCGCTCGCCGCGGCCTTGCGGATGTCGGCCGCCATTTCCAGGTCGATGACGACCTTCTGCTTGACCTTCCGCTCCCAGTCCCAGATGCCGATGATGCATTCGGCCGTGAGGCCGCTCAGGAAAATGGTGTCCATCGGTGCTCGTTTGCTCAAGAGGGAAGGTCGGATCGCTCGGCGCGGGCGGCAGATTCCGTCACGCCACGGTGACGCGCGCGGGCGGCCCCAGTTCGGTCATCGACCAGCGCGCGCGCGCACGGATCGAGAAATCGTCGCGCTGGCCCGCGGCCAGCCGCAACTGACCGAGCAGCGCGATCATCGCCGCGTTGTCGGTGCAGAACTCGGCGCGAGGATAGACGACCCGGACCCCTTCCCGCTCACCCATCGCCAGCATGCGCGCCCGCAGGCGGCGATTGGCGCCGACGCCGCCCGCCACGACCAGGGTCTGCCCGCCCGTCGCCTCGAGCGCGCGCTGGCACTTGATCACGAGCGTGTCGACCACCGCCTCCTCGAAACCTCGCGCCGCATCGGCCCGCGCCTGCGCGTCCAGGGGCCCGTGCTTGCGCAGCGCGACGACGACGGCCGTCTTGAGCCCACTGAAGCTGAAATCGAGCCCCGGGCGCTCGGTCAGTGGCCGCGGGAAGCGAAATACGTCCGGCCGTCCCTGTTCGGCCAATGCCGCCAGTTGCGGGCCGCCCGGGTAGCCGAGGCCCAGCTGCTTGGCCGTCTTGTCGAAGGCCTCGCCCGCCGCGTCGTCCAGCGAACTGCCGAGGATGTCGTACTGGCCGATGCCGCTGACCCTCGCGAGCAGGGTGTGCCCGCCCGAGACCAGCAGGGCGACGAACGGGAATTCGGGCGGCTCGGACTCGAGCAGCGGCGCCAGCAGATGGCCTTCCATGTGGTGCACCCCGACGCAGGGCAGGTCCCAGGCGTAGGCAAGGCTCCGGCCGACGGCGGCGCCCACCAGCAGCGCCCCGACCAGGCCCGGCCCGCTGGTGTATGCGATGCCGTCCAGGGCCTCGCGCCCCCCCGCCTGGTTCAGCGCTTTTTCGAGCAACGGCAATAACTTACGCAGGTGATCGCGCGAGGCGAGTTCCGGCACCACGCCGCCGTAGGCCGCGTGCAGCTCGACCTGGCTGTAGAGCTCGTGCGCGAGCAGCCCCGCCCGGCCGTCGTAGACGGCGGCCGCGGTCTCGTCGCAGGAGGTTTCGATCCCGAGTACACGCATGATCATCGATGGCTGACCTGCCCGGCGGGGGCGACTCCAGGCGGCAGCGGGCCCGCCAGCTTTGCATTTACCCCCCGCGATCTTTAGAATTCGCGGTCCCTTGCCGGGCTGACGTCCCAAAGACCTCCGACCGGCTGCCCTAAACCGAGTGATGACTGGCTCGAAGCTTTGAGCCGGCCAGCCGTTGAAAGTGTCCTGACGAGGTTTCGATGCCCAGCGTCCGCATCCGTGAGAACGAGTATTTCGATGCCGCCCTGCGCCGCTTCAAGCGCGCGTGCGAGAAGGCCGGCGTGCTGACGGAACTCCGCCGTCGCGAATTCTACGAGAAGCCGACGCAGGAACGTAAGCGCAAGAAGGCAGCCGCCGTGAAGCGCCACCAGAAGCGCAGCACGCGCGATTTTACCTCGGCTCCCCGCGCGCGCAGCTTCTAGGCCAGCACGCCAGAGACCCGACCGAACGGCGCGTGCGTCCCGCACCGCCGTCGACAACCAGCGGCGCCACGGTCACGGATCGAGCGCCGCTTTTCTTTTTTCCGAGCCAGGCGAGAACACGATGACCACGCTCAAAGAGCGCATCACCGAGGACATGAAGTCCGCCATGCGCGCCGCCGAGAAGGAGCGCCTCGGCACGATCCGCATGCTGCAGGCGGCGATCAAGCAGCGCGAAGTCGACGAGCGCATCACGCTCGACGATGCGCAGGTGCTCGCCGTCATCGAGAAGATGGTCAAGCAGCGCAAGGAATCGATCGTGCAGTTCGAGCTGGGCGGCCGCGCCGACCTCGCCGCGAGGGAGAAGTCCGAGATCGAACTGCTCACCGCGTACCTGCCCGCGCAGCTTTCCGAGGTGGAAGTCGATGCGCTGATCAGGGAGGCGATCGCTTCGACGGGCGCCGCTTCGATCAAGGACATGGGCAAGGTGATGGGCGTCGTCAAGGCCAAGGCTGCGGGACGCGCCGACATGGGCGCGGTGAGCGCCCGCATCAAGGCGGCACTCGGCGCCTGACGGCTGCGTGCGCGTTGCGACTCGGCGGGCGGCGCACCTCTCGTCGAGCCATGCGGTCTGCGTCCGACGCGAACCGAGCAGCTGAAGCCCGGCACTCAAGGCTGGGTTCCGGGTGTTCTGCCCGAACCCGGGAAAACCGACACGGGTTCGGGCAGAAGACCCGGAACCCAGCCTGACCGACGGCGCCTGAGCGCTTCGTCGGGCGGTAATGACTGACGCCAAATCCGAAGAGAGAGCGCGCGCCCGACGAAGACGCACGGCGCATGCAGACTCGGCAGCCGAGAGCCGCAGATGCGGTAACCGAGGATTGCGATCGCGACCATTGACGGAATGGGCGCTGCTCTCCGCCCGGTAAACGTCGCGTGCGCCGTGCGACTTTGCGGCCCTGGCCGCAACAGTCGCTCAGGCGCGGTCTATCCAGCGCTCGATCCGGTCCTGGTCCGGGCGAGCGTGTCTGCCTTTCCCGCTCGCCCGGACCAGGACCGGATCGAACGCCATTACGCGGCTCTGATCCTGCTTGCCGACCGGCCGCAAGCCACACTTGCGAGCGCCCATCCACGCCCCCACTATCCCAATCCGACCGACGCCGAACCCCGCACCGTGGCCCGCATCCCCCAGCATTTCATCGACGAACTCGTCGCCCGCACCGACATCCTCGAGGTGATCGGCGGCCGCGTGCAGTTGAAGAAGGCCGGGCGCGAATACAAGGCGTGCTGCCCGTTCCACGACGAGAAGACGCCGTCGTTCTGGGTCAGCGTGGACAAGCAGTTCTATCACTGCTTCGGCTGCGGCGCGCACGGCACGGTGCTCGGCTTCGTCATGGAATACGACCACCTCGGCTTCGTCGAGGCGGTGGAGGAGCTCGCTGCGCGCGCGGGACTCGAGGTGCCGCGCGAGGGTGGCGCGGCGGCCGGGCCGGCGAATCCGCACGACGAGCTGTACGTTGCGATGGAGCGGGCTGCGCTCTATTTCCGCCAGTGCCTGAGCGGCGACCAGCGTGCGCGCGACTACGTGAAGCGCCGCGGGCTCGACGCCGAGATCGTCCAGCGCTTCGGCATCGGTTACGCCGCGCCGAAGTGGGACGGCCTGCTCGACCGTTACGGCACCACGGACGAGGAGCGGCACGTCCTGCTGCGCGCGGGACTGATCATCGAGCGGCAGAACGAGGGCGGCGCGTCGGGCGCCGGGCAGCGCGAACGCGGGTACTACGACCGTTTCCGCGACCGCCTCATGTTCCCGATCCGCGACACGCGCGGACGCACGATCGCCTTCGGCGGGCGCGTGCTCGACCAGGGCGAACCGAAGTACCTCAATTCGCCGGAGACGGAACTCTTCCACAAGGGCCGCGAACTCTACGGCCTGTACGAAGCGCGGCAGGCCACGCGCAACCTGCAGCGCCTGATGGTGGTCGAGGGCTACATGGACGTGGTCAGCCTGCACCAGGCGGGCGTCAGCTATGCGGTTGCCACGCTCGGCACCTCGACCACGCCCGAGCATCTGCAGCGCATCTTCCGGCTCGTCGGCGAGGTCGTGTTCTGCTTCGACGGCGACAAGGCGGGCCGTGCCGCCGCCTGGCGCGCGCTGGAGAACGCCGTCGGCGAGGTCAAGCAGGGCCGGCAGGTGCGCTTCATGTTCCTGCCCGAGGGTCACGACCCGGACACGCTCGTCCGCGAAGAAGGCGCCGCTGCGTTCGAGGCGCGGCTGGCGCGCGCCGAGCCGCTGTCGGAATACCTGATCCGCGAGCTGGCCTCACGCGTCGAAACCGGCAGCGTCGATGGCCGGGCCAAGCTCGTCGAGCTGGCGCGCCCGCTGGTGCGCCGCATTCCGTCGGACGTCTACCGCGAGTTGCTGATCGGCCAGCTCGCCGAGGTGGTGGGCATGCCCGCCGCCCGACTCAATGAACTGCTGGGCGGGGACGCCAACGAGGCCGCGGGCGGAATCCAGACCGGCCGCCATTCGTCCGCCGGTGCGCCCGGCCGCGGCAATGCGCCGGCTCGGTCCGGTTACGAGGGCCCGCGCACGGCGACCGGCTCGCCCGGGGCGTCGGGCACGGGCCGTGGCAATCTCGTGCGCCAGGCCGTGACGTTGCTGGTGCACCATCCCGCGGCCGCCCAGGGCGTCAGCGCCCAGCAGATCGACGCGGTCGCGACGATCGCACGGCCCGGCATTCCGCTGCTCACCGAGTTGCTCGCGCAGCTGCGGGAGGATCCCCCGGCAAGCACCGCTGCGGTTCTCGAGCGCTGGCGGGACCGCCCGGAGCACGCCTCGCTGGCCAGGCTGGCCGTCGCGGTCTGCCTGGCCCCGGATGCCGCGGGCGCCGCCGCGGAACTGAAATCCGCCCTCAACCGCCTGATTACCGAGGAATCCCCGGTGCGCAGGCTCGACGAGCTGCTGGCGAAAGCGCGGGATTCGGCGCTGGACGAGGCGGAAAAGCAGGAACTCCAGGGCCTGTTGCACGCCGGCGGGCAGGCCCGCCGACGCAGCCCGCCGGCGACGTAACCCGGGCATGCCGGATACCGGCATGGTACAATTCCGCTCTTTTTTAGACCCCCCTTGAGGCGCCCCATCTTGAGCAAGACGACGGCACGCAAGCAGGTCAAGAAGCTCCCCGCCCGCAAGTCGACGGCCGCCAAGGCCAAGCCTGTCAAGAAGGCGTCGGCGACGCGGTCGAAGCTCGGTGCCAAAGGCGCCGCCAAGACCCCTGCCAAGACGAAGAAGACGGTCAAACCGGTCAAGATCCTGCGCAAGGATGCCGGGGCACGCGCGCACGTGAAACCTGCTGCCAGGCACCCTGTGGCGCCGGCAAAGGCTGCCGCCAAGGCGCATCCGGCTGCGAAGCCGCACGCCCCGGCGAAGGCCCACCCCGCCCCGACCAAGGCTGCGAAGGCACATCCGGCCCCCGCGGCTGCGCCAGCCAAGGCCCTGAAGGGTGCGTCGACGTCCGCCAAGGGCCACGCAGCCCGCCGGCCAGCGCCCGCCTCCGCTCCTGCCGTCGCGGCCAAGCCCGAGAAGGGCCGCAAGGCCGGCAAGGCCCAGGCCGAGAAGATCGAACTCAAGCTGCCGGCGAGCACGCCGGAAGACCGCCAGTCGCAGCTCAAGCTGCTGATCGCGCGTG
Organism: uncultured Gammaproteobacteria bacterium; assembly: GCA_963789375.1. GTDB lineage: Bacteria > Pseudomonadota > Gammaproteobacteria > Steroidobacterales > Steroidobacteraceae > RPQJ01. The sequence goes on from CAWBKN010000011.1 coordinate 68,525, forward strand.
GCAAGGAACAGAGCTTCCTGACCTACGCCGAAGTCAACGATCACCTGCCGTCCGAGATCGTCGATCCGGAACAGATCGAAGACATCGTGCAGATGATCAACGACATGGGCATCCCGGTGTACGAGAAGGCACCGGACGCCGAAGCGCTGCTCATGCGCGAGCCGGTCGTGGCCGACGAAGAAGCCGCCGAGGAAGCCGCGCAGGCGCTGGCGACGACGGTCGACGCGGAGTTCGGCCGCACCACGGACCCGGTCCGCATGTACATGCGCGAGATGGGCACGGTCGAGCTGCTGACGCGCGAGGGCGAGATTGCGATCGCGAAGCGCATCGAGGAAGGCCTCGACTCCGTGCGCCGCGCGCTGTCGCACTATCCGCCGACCTTCGCCTACATCCTGCGCGCCTACGAGCCGCTCAAGAACGGCCAGGGCCGCCTCGTCGACATCATCGTCGGCTTCGTCGACCCCAACGCGCCCGACGTGATCGCCGAGCCGATCAATCCGAAGCTTGCCGCCAAGGAAGCGCCGGAGCCCGAAGGCGACGACGAGACGGCCGAAGAGGCGACGGAAGAGGAAGAGGCACTCGAGACGGGGCCGGACCCGGAAGAGGCTGCACGCCGCTTCGCGTCGCTCGCCAAGTGCTATGCACAGGTCCTCAAGTCGATCGAGGACAAGGGCACCAGGGACCCGAAGACGATCAAGCTGCGCAAGAAGATGGCCGACGAGTTCATGGAGCTCAAGCTGTCGCCGAAGATGTTCGAGCAGCTCATCGGGCAGATCCGCGAGCACCTGAACGAGATCCGCTCGCTCGAGAAGGCCGTGATGCAGCGCTGCGTCCGCGACGCCGGCATGCCGCGGTCGGACTTCATCGAGACGTTCCCGCGCAACGAGACCAACCTCGGCTGGCTCGACAAGCACGTGCGTGCCAAGCGCAAGCACTCGGCGGCGCTCGCCCGGTTCCGCGAGGACATCGAGGCGGGCCAGCGCAAGCTCGCCGAGATCGAGAAGCGCGCCAAGCTGTCGATCACCGAGGTCAAGGAAATCAATCGCGAGATCGCCGTGGGCGAGGCGCAGGCCCGCCGCGCGAAGAAGGAGATGGTCGAGGCCAACCTGCGCCTCGTGATCTCGATCGCGAAGAAGTACACGAACCGCGGCCTGCAGTTCCTGGACCTCATCCAGGAAGGCAACATCGGCCTGATGAAGGCCGTCGACAAGTTCGAGTACCGCCGCGGCTACAAGTTCTCGACGTATGCGACCTGGTGGATCCGCCAGGCCATCACGCGCTCGATCGCGGACCAGGCGCGCACGATCCGCATCCCGGTCCACATGATCGAGACCATCAACAAGCTGAACCGCATCTCGCGCCAGATGCTGCAGGAAATGGGCCGCGAGCCCACGCCCGAAGAGCTCGCAGTCCGCATGGAAATGCCGGAGGACAAGGTGCGCAAGGTCCTCAAGATCGCCAAGGAGCCCATCTCGATGGAGACTCCGATCGGCGACGACGAGGACTCGCATCTCGGCGACTTCATCGAGGACACCTCGGTGGAATCGCCGATCGACTCGGCCACGACCGAGTCGCTGCGCGAGACGACGCACTCGGTGCTCGCCGGCCTGACGCCGCGCGAAGCCAAGGTGCTGCGCATGCGTTTCGGCATCGACATGACGACGGACCACACGCTGGAGGAAGTCGGCAAGCAGTTCGACGTCACCCGCGAGCGCATCCGCCAGATCGAGGCCAAGGCGTTGCGCAAGCTGCGGCATCCCTCGCGCTCCGAGCAGCTGCGCAGCTTCCTCGAGGACTGAGCGCCCGGCAGGCTGCAAACCACCAGGCGGGTCCGCCCCTGGGATGCCCGTGACGCCAGTCACGGGCATCTTCGTTTGCGGTGCCCGCAACCTGCAGCCCGGTCGTGGACACGTCCCGGCCGGCCAACTACGATCCCCGCGAACCCCGCGGGAGATGCATGATGACGAACCGCTCCGTCCGGACCCTGACTGTCCATGCACTGCGCGGCACTGAGCGGGACAGTCGCGAGGACTACGTCGCGGTCGAGGAACCGCTCGAGATCCGCCTCCTGCACCACGGCGAAGCGGGCCCGGGACACGCCGTGGCGATCACCATGCGCACGCCCGGCCACGATGCGCAACTTGCTGCAGGATTCCTTTGCGGCGAAGGCCTCATCCGCGGCCCGGGCGACATCGTCGCCATCGAGCCGTACGGTCGCACCGGCAATGTGATCCGCGTCGAATGTCCGCCGCAGACTCAAGATCGACTTTGCGCGCATGGAGCGGAATTTCTACATGAATTCCAGCTGCGGGGTGTGTGGCAAGGCCTCGATCGAGGCCGTCACCGCCACGGTACCCACGCACGCGGTGGCCAGCGACCTCCGGGTCGATGCCGCACTGCTGCCGACGCTCCCCGAGCGGGCCCGCCGGGCACAACAGGTGTTCGAGCAGACCGGTGGATTGCACGCCGCCAGCCTGTTCGACGTCCACGGCAACCTGCTCGCCTCCTACGAGGACGTCGGCCGGCACAACGCCACGGACAAGCTGGTGGGCTCGCTTCTCCTGCGCGACGCCTTGCCCGCGACCAGCAGCATCCTGCTGCTGAGCGGCCGCGCCAGTTTCGAACTGCTGCAGAAAGCCATGGCAGCCGGCATCCCGGTCGTCGTCGCGATGGGCGCGCCGTCGAGCCTCGCCGTGGATCTCGCCGAGCGCGCCGGCATCCTGCTCGCCGGATTCCTGCGTCCCCATTCGTACAACGTCTATACGCACGCGGAGCGGCTCGCCTGACGACTGCGCTGCAGCGCAGCAACCCGGCACGAGTGATCGGGTCGGCTGCTTATTGTGAGCGCCGCGCACGGGGCATAGACTCGGGCGGTCTGCCGACAGGTCAAGGGGATCGCCATGACTGACATGACCAGGCGCCAATTCCTGCAAATTACAGGCGCCTCGCTCGCCGGTTCCAGCCTCGCACTGTTGGGCTTCTCGCCCGGCGTGGCACTTGCCGAGGTCCGCGAGTTCAAGCTCGCGCGCGCCACCGAGACCCGCAACACCTGCCCGTACTGCTCGGTGTCCTGCGGCCTGTTGATGTACTCGCTGGGTGACAAGGCGAAGAACGTCAACGCCAGCATCATCCACATCGAAGGCGACCCGGATCATCCGGTCAATCGCGGCACGCTGTGCCCGAAGGGCGCGGCCCTCCTCGACTTCGTCAACAGCCCGAACCGGCTCAAGTACCCCGAGTACCGCGCGCCGGGCTCGGACAAGTGGGAACGCATCTCCTGGGACGACGCGTTTGCCCGCATCGCGAAGCTCCTGAAGCAGGACCGCGACGCGAACTTCGTCGCGAAGACCGCGGACGGCAAGACGGTGAATCGCTGGACGACCACCGGCTTCCTCGGCGCGTCGGCGAGCAGCAACGAAGCCGGCTACATCACGCACAAGGTGGTCCGCAGCCTGGGGGCACTAGCGTTCGATAATCAAGCACGTGTCTGACACGGCCCGACGGTGGCAGGTCTTGCCCCGACGTTTGGCCGTGGAGCGATGACGAATCACTGGGTCGACATCAAGAACACCGACCTCGTCCTGATCATCGGCGGCAATGCCGCCGAAGCGCATCCGTGCGGCTTCAAGTGGGTCACCGACGCCAAGGCGCACAACGGCGCCAAGCTGATCGTGGTCGATCCGCGCTTCACGCGCTCGGCCGCCGTGGCCGACATCTATGCGCCGATCCGCGCCGGCACCGACATCGCCTTCCTCGGCGGCGTCATCCACTACCTGCTCGCGAACGACAAGGTCCAGCGCGAGTACGTCACGCAACTACACCGACCTCTCGTTCATCGTGAAGGAGGGGTTCGCGTTCACCGACGGCCTGTTCTGCGGGCTACGACGCGGACAAGCGCAAGTACGACAAGTCGTCGTGGGACTACGAGAAGGGCGAGGACGGCTTCGTCAAGGCCGATCCCACGCTGCAGCCATCCGCGCTGCGTGTGCAACCTGCTGAAGCAGCACTATGCGCGCTACACGCCGGAGATGGTCGAGCGCGTCTGCGGCACGCCCAAGGAGAAGTTCCTGCAGATCTGCGAGTTGATCGGCGCGACGTCGTCGCCGACGCGCGCGATGACGATCATGTACGCGCTCGGGCTGGACCCAGCACACGGTCGGCTCGCAGATGATCCGCTGCGGCGCATGGTGCAGCTGCTGCTCGGCAACATCGGCATCGCGGGCGGCGGCATGAACGCGCTGCGCGGGCATTCCAACATCCAGGGCCTCACCGACCTCGGCCTGATGTCCGACCTGCTGCCGGGCTACATGAGCCTGCCGAAGGAGGCCGAGCAGGACTACGCGCAGTACCTGGCCACGCGCACGCAGAAGCCGTTGCGCCCGAACCAGATGAGCTACTGGCAGAACTATCCGCGAAGTTCTTCGTGAGCCTGATGAAGTCCTGGTGGGGCAACGCGGCGACGGCCGAGAACAACTTCGCTTCGACTACCTGCCCAAGCTCGACAAGCTCTACGACATGCTGCAGGTCTTCGAGCTGATGGACCAGGGACAAGGTCACCGGCTACGTCGCGCAGGGGTTCAACCCGCTCGCCTCGGCGCCGAACATGGCGAAGATGACCTCCGCCCTGTCGAAGCTCAAGTTCCTGGTCGTGATGGACCCGCTGGTGACCGAGACGTCGGGGTTCTGGCGCAACTTACGGCCCGTTGAACGACGTCGACGCGAGCCAGATCCAGACCGAGGTGTTCCGCCTGCCGACGACGTGCTTCGCCGAGGAAGACGGCGCGCTGGTCAATTCCGGCCGCTGGCTGCAATGGCACTGGAAGGGCGGCGAGCCCCCGGGCGAGTCGCTCACCGACATCGAGATCATGGCGCGCCTGTTCGTGCAGCTGCGCGACCTGTACAAGGCCGAGGGCGGCGCCTTCCCGGACCCGATCGTCAATCTGGCGTGGCCGTACGCCCAGCCGGCGAAGCCGAGCCCGAGGAACTCGCCAAGGAGTACTCCGGCAAGGCGCTGGCGGACGTGATGGACCCGAAGAACCCGGACCACCGTGCTGCGCAAGGCCGGTGAACAGGTCGCGGGCTTCGCCGAGCTGCGCGACGACGGCAGCACGGCCTGCGGGTGCTGGATCTATGCCGGCGTCCTGGGGCCCGGCCGGCAACATGATGGCGCGGCGCGACACCTCCGACCCGACGGGCATCGGCCAGACCCTGAACTGGGCCTGGGCCTGGCCGGCGAACCGCCGCGTGCTCTACAACCGGGCGTCCTGCGACGTGTCCGGCAAGCCGTTCGATCCGGCGCGCAAGCTGATCGGCTGGAACGGCAAGGCCTGGGCCGGGGCCGACATCCCCGACTTCAAGGCGGACGAGGACCCGGCGAGCGGCATGGGCCCGTTCATCATGAACCCGGAAGGCGTGGCGCGGTTCTTCGCGCGCGACATGATGGCCGAGGGCCCGTTCCCCGAGCACTACGAGCCGTTCGAGACGCCGCTCGCGCGCAATCCGCTCAATCCGGGCCAGCCGCTGGCGTTGAGCAATCCGGCGGCGCGCATCTTCAAGGGCGACCTCGAGGCGCTGGGCAAGGCGGACCAGTTCCCGCACGTCGCCACCACCTACCGCCTGACGGAGCACTTCCACTTCTGGACCAAGCACGCACCGATCCCGTCCATCCTGCAGCCGGAGCAGTTCGTCGAACTCGGCGAGGCGCTGGCCAAGGACATCGGCGTGAAGGCCGGCGAACGCGTCCGGGTGTCGTCGAAGCGCGGCCACATCGAAGCCGAGGCGGTGGTCACCAAGCGCATCAAGGCGCTGAACATCGACGGCAAGACGGTGCACACGGTGGGCATTCCGATCCACTGGGGGTTCGTTGGCGTGGCGCGGCCCGGCTACCTGGCGAACAAGCTGACGCCGTTCGTGGGCGACGCCAACGTGCAGACGCCGGAGTTCAAGGCGTTCCTCGTCAAAGTGGAAAAGATCTGAGGAGAGTGGCATGGCGCTCCAATCCCTCGACATCGTGCGGCGCTCGGCGACCACGACTCCCTTCGCCGAGCGCGCGCGGACCGGCGACCGGCGAAGTCGCGAAGCTGATCGACGTCTCCAAGTGCATCGGCTGCAAGGCCTGCCAGGCCGCCTGCATGGAATGGAACGACCTGCGCGACGAGATCGGCACCAACGTCGGCGTCTACGACAATCCGGCCGACCTGAGCGAGTACTCGTGGACGCTGATGCGTTTCGCCGAGTGCGACAACCCGACGGGCGACCTCGAGTGGCTGATCCGCAAGGACGGCTGCATGCACTGCGCGGATCCGGGCTGCCTCAAGGCCTGCCCGGCACCCGGCGCGATCGTGCAGTACGCGAACGGGATCGTCGACTTCCACCAGGAGAACTGCATCGGCTGCGGCTATTGCATCAAGGGCTGTCCGTTCAACATCCCGCGCATCTCCAAGAAGGACAAGAAGGCCTACAAGTGCACCCTGTGCTCGGACCGCGTCGCGGTCGGGCTCGAGCCGGCCTGCATCAAGTCCTGCCCGACCGGCGCACTGGTGTTCGGCACCAAGGAGGACATGAAGCACCACGCCGAGGGCCGCGTGAAGGACCTGCAGTCGCGCGGCTTCGACCAGGCCGGGCTGTACGACCCGAGCGGCGTGGGCGGCACGCACGTCATGTACGTGCTGCAGCACGCGGACCAGCCGCAGCTCTACAGCGGCCTGCCCGCCGAGCCGCGCATCAGTCCGATGGTCGGCGCCTGGAAGGGCTTCACCAAGCCGATGGCCGTGGCCGGCATCGCCCTCACCGCGTTGGCTGCACTGTTCCACTATCTGCGGGTCGGTCCCAACGATACGACCGAGGACGACGAGGCGGCGGCCGCGCGCGAAATGGAGAAAAACCATGGGTGACGCAGCTCATCGCACGGTCATCGCCCGCTACAGCGAGCGCGAACGCATCAACCACTGGATCCTCGCCATCGCCTTCGTGTTGGCCGCCCTGTCGGGCCTCGCGCTGTTCCATCCGTCCATGTACTGGATGAGCAGCCTGGTGGGCGGCGGCACGTGGTCGCGCATCCTGCATCCTTTCATCGGGCTCGTCATGACGGTCTCGTTCGTGCTGCTGGCGCTGGCCGTCGGCAAGCACAACCGGATGGAAGAGCGGGACTGGAAGTGGCTGCGCGAGATGCCGAAAGCGACGTCGCACGACGACCCGCGGCTGCCCGAGGTCGGGCGTTACAACGGCGGCCAGAAGATCCTGTTCAAGGTGCTGGTCGCCAGCATGGTCCTGCTGCTGCTGTCGGGCATCGTGATCTGGCGGTCGTACTTCTCGGCGTATTTCCCCATCGGCATCGTCCGGCTGGCAGCCGTCGTGCACGCGCTGGCTGGGTTCGTGCTGGTCTGCTCGATCATCGGGCACGTCTACGCGGCGATCTTCTGGGTAACCGGCTCGATGGGTGCGATGACGCGCGGATTCGTGACGCCGGGCTGGGCCTGGAGACATCATAGGGCCTGGTTCCGCGAGACGATCCGTGCAGCGAATTCTCGAACCCGGGCAGATTGAGGCACTCGCCGAGAGAGCGATTCCGCGGATTCGCCTGCCGGATCGCGCTCAGGTATTCGCGCTGCGCGCGGTTCGCCTGCGCCAGCTCGGCGCCGGCGGAAACGCGGTTGGCGATTACCTGCGCCTGATGGCCTCGGTGGCGGATGCCCAGCAAGCAATGCTGGCGACTGCCGAGTCGTTCCCGCCCACCGCTGAACAGCTCAGGCTGGCACGAACCCACGGCATGCCGGTCGCCCCCGCGGCCAGCTGGCCGCGCGAGGGCCGTTGGCGCAATCTGCTCGCGCGGCTATGCGAGACCGTGGCGGCGTCGCCCGACGCGCCGCCCGGCGTGCGCGACTTGTGCGACAGGCTGCGCCATGCCCCAGTCGAGCAACTCGAGGCACAGGCCGATGCACTGCTCGCGGCGCGGACCGAAGGCGTCGACGCGGCGGCCGCGCCGTTCCTGATGGCTGCGTTGCAGGTCCATTGGGTGGACCTCGCGTCCCGACTCGCAGCGGCAGACGTCGCCGAACTGCCGACACATGGCGTCTGTCCGATCTGTGGCTCGCTGCCGGTGGCAAGCGTCGTCCATTCGGACCCGCGATCACAGGGCTATCGATACCTCCACTGCTCCCTGTGCGCGACGGAATGGCACATGGTTCGCGTGACCTGCAGCCAGTGCGCGTCCACGAAGGGAATCTCCTACCAGACGATCGAAGGCGGAACGGATGCGGTCCGCGCCGAATGCTGCGACGCCTGCAAGACCTACCGCAAGATCCTCTATCAGGAGAAGGACCGCGCGGTCGAACCGGTGGCGGACGACCTCGCGACACTCGCGCTCGACCTGCTCCTCACCGACGCCGGCTATCATCGCGGAAGCGGCAATCCCCTGCTCTGGCAGCCCCGAGGGTAATATCCGGCGCGTGGACTCGCCGCCCGCGCCAACACCGATCGCCCGCGCCACGGACCTGCCGTCCGTCGATCGACTGTTGCAGCGACCGTTGCTGCAGCCGCTGCTGGCCCGCCATGGTCGCACGCTGGCCACGTCCGCACTGCGCGCCCACCTCGACGACCTCCGTCGTGCCACGCTGGCCGGTACACTCGCGCGCGCCGCGCTGACTGACGATGCCATCGCACTCGCCCTGGAAGCGACGCTGGCGGCAGCGGCGCAGCCGCGCCTGCGCCCCGTCTTCAACCTGACCGGCACGGTGCTGCACACCAATCTCGGCCGCGCGGTGCTGCCCGAGGAAGCCGTTCGCGCCGTGACGCAGGCGATGACCGCGCCGGTCAACCTCGAATTCGATCTCGCATCCGGCCGCCGTGGCGACCGCGACGAACTCGTCGAAGGACTGCTCCGAGAGCTGACGGGCGCCGAGGCGGCGACCGTGGTGAACAACAACGCCGCAGCGGTGCTGCTGATGCTCAGCGCGCTCGCCCGGCGGCGCGAGGTCGTGATCTCGCGTGGCGAGCTGATCGAGATCGGCGGCTCGTTCCGGATACCCGACATCATGCGGCAGGCCGGCGCGAAGCTCGTCGAGGTCGGCACCACCAATCGCACGCACCGGGCCGATTTCGAGCAGGGCATCGGGGCGCGCACCGCGCTGCTCATGAAGGTGCACACGAGCAACTACGTCATTTCCGGGTTCACCAGCAGCGTCACGACGGGCGAGCTGGCGGAACTCGGCCGCGCGCGCGGGATCCCGGTCGCGGTGGATCTCGGCAGCGGATCCCTCGTGGACCTGGCGCGCTGGGGTCTCCCGCAGGAACCGACGGTGCGCGAGACGGTCGCGGCCGGTGCCGACCTCGTGGCCTTCAGCGGTGACAAGCTGCTCGGCGGGCCGCAGGCGGGCCTGCTGGTCGGTCGTGCCGACCTCATCGGCAGGCTGAAGCGCAATCCGCTCAAGCGCGCGCTGCGCGTCGGCAAACTGACGATGGCCGCACTGGAGGCCGTGCTCGCGCTCCATCGCTCGCCTGACCTGCTGGCCGAGCGGCTGACGACGCTGCGCCTGCTCGCGCGGCTGCCGGAAGCGATGCAGGCCCAGGCAGCGAGGCTCCTGCCCGTCGTGCAAGCGGCCGTCGGCCATGCGTACGTGGTCACCTCGGAGCCCATGCTCAGCCAGATCGGCAGCGGCGCCCTGCCCGTCGACACGCTGCCGACCTACGGCCTCGCCGTGCGCCGGGCCGCAGGCAGGCGCGGCAGCCTGGATCGTCTCGATGCCGCGCACCGCGCGTTGCCGAGACCGGTCATCGGGCGGATTGCCGGGAAGACGCTGTGGCTCGACCTGCGCTGCCTCGAGGAATCCGACGAGGCGGAGTTCGCCGCGCAATGGGGTGCGCTGCGTCCATGATCGTCGGCACGGCCGGACACATCGACCACGGCAAGACGACTTGGTACGCGCCCTCACGGGCGTCGACACCGACCGGCTCAAGGAGGAGAAGGCACGCGGCATCTCGATCGAGCTCGGTTACGCCTATACGGCGGCCGGGGACGGCGGCGAGCTCGGGTTCATCGACGTGCCCGGCCACGAGCGGCTGGTCCACACCATGGTCGCCGGCGCCTGCGGAATCGATTTCGCGCTGCTTGTCGTCGCGGCCGACGACGGCGTGATGCCGCAGACGCGAGAGCACCTCGCCATCCTCGAGCTGCTCGGCGTGACGCGCGGCGCGGCGGCGCTGAGCAAGGCCGATCGGGTGGACGAGCAGCGCCTGCGCCAGGTGCAGGCCGAGCTGGCGGCCGTGCTCGCGCCGACACCGCTGCATGCCGCGCCGATCTTCCCGCTCAACGCCACCGCCGCGGACGACCCGGGCATCGCCGCACTCCGAAGCCACCTCCACGAGGCGGCCGCGAGTCTGCCGTCGCGGCACGACGAGAAACTGTTTCGCCTGGCGGTGGATCGCGTCTTCACGCTCACCGGCCATGGCGTGATCGCGACGGGCACCGTGTTCTCGGGAAGGGTCCGGGTCGGCGACACGGTCGTCGTAATGCCCGCGGGCACACCCGCGCGTGTGCGCGGCATCCACGCGCAGAACCGGCCTCCGAGAACGGGCACGCCGGGCAGCGCTGCGCGATCAACGTCGCAGGTGTCGAGAAGAGCGCGATCGCCCGTGGCGACTGGCTCGCCGATCGCCGCCTGTTTGCGCCCGCGACGCGCATCGACGCCCGTCTGCGGTTGCTGGCGGACGGCGGCGCGCGCCTCGCATCATGGGCCCCGCTGCACGTGCACGTGGGTACGACCCACCGCGTCGCCCACGTGGTGCTGCTCGCGTCGACCGGCTGGCGGCCGGCGAATCGGCCCGCGTCCAGCTGGTCTTCGAAACGGCGGTGTGCGCGACTCCCGGGGACCGCTTCATCGTGCGCGATGCACAGGCCGCGCACACCGTCGGCGGCGGAGTCGTGCTCGACCCGTCTGCACCGTCGCGAAAGCGACGCTCCCCGGAACGCCAGCGTCATCTCGACATGCTCGAACGGATGATCGGTGGCGAAGGGATCGGACCGCTGCTGCAGCAGGCGCGCTTCGGCATGCCGATGTCTGCACTCGTGCGCCTCACCGGTTACGCTCCCGACCGCGTTCCGGTTCCGGCCGATGCGCTGGTGATCGAGGCCGGGCCCGAGCGATTCGTCTTCCTTCCGTCCGCCTGGCTCGAACTACGGGAGCGCGCGGCGGGTGCGTTGCGGGAATTTCACGCCAGGGCCCCCGACGAGCCCGGCCCCGATGTCGGCCGGCTGCGTCGCATTGCGCTGCCTGAGCTGCCGCACGCGCTCTGGCGACGCCTGATCGACGACCTCGTCGACGAACGCGTCGTGCTGCGAAACGGGCCGTGGCTGCACCTGCCGGAGCACACGGTCAGGCTTTCGGAGCGCGACGAAGCGCTCGCGCGGCAGCTGCAGCCGCTGATCGCGAAGGGCCGCTTCGATCCACCGTGGGTACGCGACCTGGCATCCGCGTTGCGGGAGCCGGAGGAGCGCGTGCGTCAGGTGCTGCGCAAGCAGGTCACCCAGGGTACGGTTTACCAGGTCGTGCGCGACCTGTTCTACGACAGCGGACGCATCGACGAACTGGCCGGGATCGCAGCTGGAATCGGGCGGGAGCACGGGTCCGTCGACGCGGCGCGATTCCGGGACGCGATCG
>CAWBKN010000012.1:0-42671 GCA_963789375.1 uncultured Gammaproteobacteria bacterium
CCGGAGATGCTCACGGTGCAGTTGACCGACTTCGACGTGGATTCCTTCGACCCGACGAAGGCGCCGGCAGTCGACGTCGACAAGCCGCTCAGCGAGTGGCAGCCGGGTGGGCTCGGACTGCACCTGGTGCGCCAGATGGCCGACACCCTGCAGTACGAGTATGCGGAGCGGCGCAGCACGATCACGTTCACGAAAGCTCTGGATCCGGGGTGACGGCGATGTTCGAGATTCGGTTGGGCGAACAGGGTGAAGTGGTGCTGGCCGGACGGCTGGATGCCGCCCAGTGCGACAAGGCGTTGCAGTTCCTCGACGGCCTGTCCGCGCCGCAGGTGATCGACCTCGCGGGACTCGACTACATCTCGAGCGCCGGCCTCGGCGTGCTGCTGAAGACCCAGAAGCGGGCCATGGCCGGGGGCAGGAGCCTGCGACTGGTCAATGCCAACAAGCACATCCGGGACATCTTCAAGTACGCCGGGTTCGACAGGATTTTCGAAATTGTCCCGGGCGGTAGCTGATCCGCCGCCCACGACCGGACCAACTTTCGGACGACCCGCCTGTATTTATGAACGAGGATGACGACGGGGAACTGGTCCGACGCTGTTGCAGCGGAGACAGGCGCGCCTTCGACGCGCTGCTCGTCCGCTACGAGAAACCGGTGTTCAACGCGGCCCTGCGCATGCTGCACGACCGCGAGGAAGCCCGGGACGTCGCCCAGACCGTGTTCCTGAAGGTGTACGAGCACCTCGCGGAGTACGACCCGTCGCACAGGTTCTACAGCTGGATTTACCGGATCGCGCTCAATGAATCGATCAACACCCTGCACCGTCGCCGCCCCCGGGCGGCCCTCGATCCGGAGCTGGCAGATGACGAGCCGGGCCCCGAAGACGCCGTGCGCAGCCTCCAGCTCAGCGACGGGATGTCGGCGGCCATCATGAGCCTGAGTGACGAGTATCGTGCCGTGATCGTGCTGCGCCACTTCCTGGGCTGCAGCTACGAGGACATGGCGACGATCCTCGAAGTACCCGAGAAAACCGTCAAGTCGCGCCTGTTCAGCGCCCGCCAGTTGCTGAAGACGGCCATGGCATCGAAAGGATGGGCGCCCACGTGAACGAACGAGCGATCGAACTGATCAACGCCGAAATCGACGGCGTCCTGAGCGGCGCGGCACGGGCCGAGCTCAATCGCCTGCTGCTCGCCGATCCGGCCATCCGCCGCCTGCGTGATGACCTGCGGCGGACGTGCCAGGAGCTCGCTGCCCTCGAGGACGAGGAGATCCCGGCCGACCTGCACGAATCGATCATGTCTGCGTTACCCGCCAGCCAGATCCAATGCGAGGAGCCGGCGGCCTCGCGCGGTCCGGGCAGGCCGGTGCTGCGGTACGCCGCGGCGCTTGCCGGGGGCCTGCTGGTGAGTGCGCTGGCCTTCCATTTCAACGGCGACGGCGCCACGGGCATCGGCTTGCAGGACCTTGCCGGAACGATCGCGCCGGCACGCGGCACGGCCGTGCAGGTCGACCTGCCCGACGTGAAGGGCCAGGTCGCCGTCACGGGCACCGCGACGGGGCGGGTGGTTATTTCGAGGCTGGCGGCAACCTCACCGGTCACGGTGATCGCGAGCTCGGAAGGACGCGAAGTACGCCTGGAAGGTTTTGTTGCGCCGCAAGACGCACCGATCGAACTCAGCGCGGACTTGGGAAAGTCTCGCGCGGAGCGACCGATCGTGGTAATCAGGGTCGTCGATGCGGCGACGGGCGCGGTGCTGCAGACCACGTCCCTGCGCCCCGAGGTTCCGAACCGAGAATAAAAATGACGGTTCACCAACTTTCGTTGGGGCCGTCGGTAATTCGATGTGTAGTCATCAACACCGCGCCCGGCCTCCGGGCACACGACAGGGGAAGAAAACAATGGCTCAGTCAAATTCACGCAAGTTCTGGATTGCTGGCGGCGCGGTTGCAGTCATCGCGGTCGTCGGCATGATCGCCGTCGACTATCCGCCGGGCCTGACGGACACCGCAGGCACGATCGTCCCGGCCAAGCGCTTCCGCGCGGACGGTGGCGGCAGCTCGATCCTCGGGGACAGTGCTGCGTCGCAACAGGGCGTGAATGCCGCCGCCGCGGGCGCGATCAATTCCGCAGCGAATTCCGCCGCGAATTCGGCTGCCAAGTCAGCTGCCAGCTCGGCCGCGAAATCGGCCGCAGACTCGGCGGTCAATTCGGCTGCCAAGTCAGCTGCAGATTCGGCCGCCCAGTCAGCTGCCAAGTCGGCCGCCAGCTCGGCCGCGAAATCGGCCGCAGACTCGGCGGTGAATTCGGCTGCTAAGTCGGCTGCAGACTCAGCCGCCCAGTCAGCTGCCAAGTCAGCTGCCAGCTCGGCCGCGAAATCGGCCGCAGACTCGGCGGTGAATTCGGCTGCTAAGTCGGCTGCAGACTCGGCCGCCCAGTCAGCTGCCAAGTCGGCTGCCAGCTCGGCCGCGAAATCGGCCGCAGACTCGGCGGTCAATTCGGCTGCGAAGTGCGAGATCGGCTGCACACTCAGCGCCCGCCCAGTCGGCGGCGAAGTCGGCTGCAGATTCGGCCGCGAGTTCAGCGCTGAAGACTCGCTGATCCGCATCCCGCCGAGGGATCTTTAAGAAGCACGCGAACCCTCCCGTCCGGGGAGGGTTCGTTTTTTGCTTGATGGGCTGACCCGGGGGAGCGCGGCACCGCGGCAACGGCGGCGTCGAACACGTGACGACCAACACCATCTTCAGCCGGTTGCACGGCACCGCCGCCATTCTTGCGGCATGCCTGTTCGTCTCGGTGCAGCCCGGACCGGCCCACGCGCAGATGAAGATTCTCGAGACCGAGAACCTGCGCATGGTGTATTTCACGCCGGCGACCGATTACCTGGTTCCCTACGCAACGCAGTCGTTCCTCAACAGCCTCGACGCACAGCACGCGCGGTTCGGCTACGTGCCGGATGGCAAAGTCTCGGTCCTGCTGCAGGATTTCGCGGACCGGGGCAACGCAACCATGGTGCCGACGCCGCGCAACAGGTTGTTCCTGGACATCGCTCCGGTCCCGCTGACCTTCGAAACCTTCAGTCCCGGCGAACGGCTCTACACGATCGCCAATCACGAGGGCGTGCACTTCGTCATGCAGGACCAGGCGAGCCCGGCGGACGCGAAAGCACGCCGCTGGCTCGGCGGCAAGGTCGACCCGGTCGCCGAGCGACCCGAGTCGATCCTCTACCAGTACCTGGCGACACCGCGGCTGTCGGCACCGCGCTGGTTCCAGGAGGGCGGCGCGACCTTCATGGAGACCTGGTACGGAGGCGGACTCGGGCGGGCCCAGGGTGGCTACGACGAGATGGTCTTTCGTGCCATGGTCCGTGACGGGGCGACGTTCTACGACCCGCTCGGCCTGGTCTCCAAGGGTACTGAAGTCGACTTCCAGACCGGGGCGAACGCGTATCTCTACGGTACGCGCTTCATGAGCTACCTTGCCCTGCAGTACACGCCGGAAAAACTGCTGCAGTGGATCGGTCGCGGCGAGGGGTCGCTGGGCAACTATGCCCGCGACTTCGAACGCGTGTTCGGCCGGCCGCTCGACCAGGCCTGGTCGGAGTGGGTCGCCTGGGAGCAGGAGTTCCAGCAGGCAAACCTCGCCTCCGTGCGACAGCAGCCGATCACGCCCTACAAGGAAGTCGCGCGGCGCGGGCTCGGTGCGATCTCGCAGGCGCACGTCAGCAAGGACGGCACCCGGCTTTACGCGGCCGTTCGCTATCCCGGGCGCGTGCCTTATCTCGTCAGCATCGACCTGGCTTCCGGGGCGATCAAGGAGCTGGTCGAGATCGAGGGCGCCGTTTCCTACCGCGTTGCGTCGCTGGCCTACGACGGCGACACCGAGACGCTCTTTTACACGACCGACAACGGGACGTACCGCAATGTCGTCGCTTACGACATCAAGAGTGGCAAGAGCCGGGTCCTGCTCGAGCACGAGCGCATCGGCGACCTTGCCTTCAACCCGGTGGACCGTTCGCTGTGGGGCCTGCGCACCAACAACGGCTTCATGATGATCGTGCGGATTCCCTACCCCTACGACCATTTCGACTCCCTGCACGTCTACCCGTTCGGCGAAGTCCCGTTCGACCTCGACCTGTCGCGTGACGGCAAGTACCTGTCGCTTTCGCTGGCCGGTCCCGACGGTGAGCGCTCAGGTGCCCAGGTGATGCAGCTGCGCGTGCTGAGCACGGAGCGCCTGCTGGCCGGCGATGCCACCCCGCTGCACCGATTCGAGATGGGAACCGCCGTCCCGGAAGGGTTCGTGTTCTCTGCCGACGGGCGCTATCTCTACGGCAGCTCGTACTACACCGGTGTCTCCAACATCTACCGCTACGAGCTCGCGAGCTCGAAACTCGAGGCACTGAGCAACGCCGAAGTCGGCTATTTCCGGCCGCTGCCCCTGGATGAGTCGCGCCTGCTCGTGTTCCATTACACCGCCGAGGGTTTCGTGCCCGCCATCATCGGCGTGCAGCCGACCGAGGATCTCAGCGCGATCACGTTCCTCGGCGAACGCATCGCCACGGAGCACCCGGTCGTGCAGGGATGGGGCGCCGGGCCGCCGTCGCAGGTCGACCTGTCGGCCCGGACCATCCGCGACTCGGCGTACTTCCCGCTGCGCGAGCTGAGGCGCGAATCCGTTTACCCGATCGTCGAAGGCTACAAGGACTCGGTCGGATTCGGCGGCCATGCGCGCTTCAGCGACCCGATGGGCTTCTCCGCCGTCAACGTCACGCTCGCCTACAGGCCGGACACGGAGCTCGAGTCCAAGGAGCGCCTGCACGCCTCCGTCGTGCTGAAGCACTTCCTGTGGAGGGCCGGGCTGCGGTGGAATCCGGGTGACTTCTACGACCTGTTCGGTCCGATCAAGCGGGGCCGCGAGGGTTGGAGCGGATTCGTCGAATACGAGCGCCCGATCGTGTTCGATCCACCGGAAACGCTCAGTGTCGTCACGCGGCTCGCCTATTTCGGCGACCTCGATGCGCTGCCCGGATTCCAGAACGTACCGTCGCCCACCGACAAGCTCGGTGAGGCGCAGCTGGGTCTCGTCTACAAGTACCCGCGCTCCTCCGTGGGCAACGTCGACGACGAGACCGGACACCAGTGGGCACTGGTCGCGCACACGTACGAAGCCGAAGGAGAATTCACGCCGAGCCTGCTCGGCACGTACGACGTCGGCTTTCCGCTGCGGCTCGGCCACTCGTCGATCTGGCTGCGAACCGGGGCCGGCGTCGCCTCGGGAGACATCGAGGATCCCCTGGCCAACGCCTACTTCGGTGGCTTCCGCAACAACTACGTGGACAATGGCGAAGCCAAGCGCTACCGCGAGCTGCTCAGCATGCCGGGCTTCGAGATCGACGCGCTGAACGGGCGATCGTTCGTCAAGGGCATGCTCGAGTGGAACCTGCCGCCGATCCGCTTCGAGGCGCTCGGCCGGCCAGGCTTCTACGGCAGCTGGATACGGCCTGCGCTGTTCACGACAGCGCTCGTCACGAACCCCGATTCCGCGCACGAGCGCGTGGACGCCTACAACGCCGGCCTGCAGCTCGACCTGCAGTTGCACGTCCTGCATCGACTGCCGATGATGCTGTCCTTCGGTTACGCGCGGGGTTTCGGCGGGAATGACCAGGGCGAGGACGAGTTCATGCTGTCGCTCAAGGTGCTCTGAGGCGCCGGGCAACCGGCCGGGCGGTCGCGCGTGATCCTGAGCGGGCTGTCCCGGGGCGTCGTGGCGCTGCTGCCCGTGCTCGTGTTCCTGCTGGGGTTGATCTACTTCGACAGCTTCAAGGTCGTTCGCGCCAAGGCCGTCCTGCTCGCGGCCGCGGCCGGCATGCTCGCTGCATTTGCCGGCTACTGGATCAACGGCTACATGATCTACGTGCTCGAGATGAGCTACGTGGACTACGCGCGCTGGGTGTCGCCCTGGCTCGAGGAAGCACTGAAGGCCGCCCTGGTGGTCTACCTGATCCGGACGCGGCGGGTCGGCATGCTGGTCGACGCGGCGATCTACGGTTTCGCCGTGGGTACCGGATTCGCGCTGTTCGAAAACGCGTATTACCTGCTGGCGCGCCCGGAAACGCACCCCGCGGTGCAGGTCATCCGGGGCCTGGGTACGGCGATCATGCACGGCGGTGCGACGGCCGATTTTCGCGATCGTCTCGCTCTCCCAGGCCGAAAGGTTTACCGAGCGCTGGCTGCGCGTGTTCGGCCCCGGGCTCGTCGCAGCCGTCATCCTGCACGCCGTGTACAACAGCCTGCTGCTCAGGCCCGTGTTCGCGACGCTCAGCATCCTGATGCTGCTGCCGCCCCTGATCTACTTTGCGTTCGAGCACAGCGAGAAGTCGCTGCGCGTGTGGCTCGAGTCGGACCTGGACTCCGACGTCCAGCTGCTCGAGGCGATCAACTCGGGCGAGTTCCCGGATACGCACGTCGGGCGCTACCTGCACTCGCTGCGCGACAGTTTCGATGGCCCGGTGGTCGCCGACATGCTGTGTTACCTGCGGCTGCACGTGGAGCTCGCGCTGCGCGCGAAGGGCGTGCTGATGCTGAAGGAAAGCGGCTTCGACGAACCGCCCATGGACGAGGAACTCGAGGCGCAGATCGGCGAACTGCGTTACCTCGAGCGCAGCCTCGGCCGGTCGGGCGAACTGGCCCTGCGGCCGATCGTCATGACGACCGCCAAGGACCTCTGGCAGCTGCGCTGGCTGGCACGCTAGCAGCTAGCGCGCGGCGGCAATGCGCTTCGCGTCGAGTTCCGCCCAGCGCTCGAAGGCGGCCTCGAGCTCCTGTTCGATGGCCTGGGCGCGGGCCGCATCCTTGCGCATCTGCTCGCCGCCCCGCTTGTGGTAGTCCGGTCCGCTCATCGCCTGGGTGAGCGACTTCTGCTCGGCTTCGAGACTTTCGATCTGCCCGGGCAACTGCTCCAGCTCGCGGTTTTCCTTGTAACTCAATTTCGCTCTCACTCCCTCTCCCGCACTGGCGGGAGAGGGCCGGGGTGAGGGCTGTTTTTCCCCGAGGCCCTCACCCGCCCTGCGGGCGACCTCTCCCGCCGGCGCGGGAGAGGTGGAAGCGGGCCGCTGCCGCACCCAGTCACTGTAGCCCCCGACGTATTCGCGCCAGTACCCGCCGCCCTCCGGCGCAATCACCTGGGTGACGACGTTGTCGAGGAACGTGCGATCGTGGCTCACCAGCAGCAGGGTTCCCGTGTAGTCCTGCAGCGTCTGCTCGAGCAGCTCGAGCGACTCGATGTCGAGATCGTTGGTCGGCTCGTCCAGCACCAGCACGTTGGCCGGCTTCGCGAACAGCCGCGCGAGCAGCAGGCGATTGCGCTCGCCGCCAGAGAGCATCCGCACCGGCGAATCGGCACGCTGCGCCGGGAACAGGAAGTCGCCGAGATAACTGATGACGTGCCTGCGGCTTTCACCCTCGCCGATCCAGTCCGAGTTGGGACTCACTGTCGCGGCGACCGTGGCTTCCGGATCGAGCTGTTCCCGCAGCTGGTCGAAATACGCGACGTTGAGCTGCGTGCCGAGGCGGACTTCGCCGCTGTCGGGCGCGGAGCGTGCCGAGGATGAGCTTGAGCAGCGTCGACTTGCCGGCACCGTTCGCACCGACCAGCGCAATGCGGTCGCCACGCATGACGCGCAGGTCGAGGTCGCGGACCACCACCTTGTCGTCGAAGCGCTTGCCGACTCGCCTGAGTTCCGCGACCAGCTTCCCCGACCGGTCGCCGAGCTCGACGTTGAGCCTGACGTTGCCGAGCCGCTCGCGTCGCGCCTCGCGGTCGCGTCGCAACTGCTCGAGACGCTTGACGCGCCCCTCGTTGCGCGTGCGCCGGGCCTCGACGCCCTTGCGGATCCAGACCTCTTCCTGCGCCCAGAACTTGTCGAACTTGCGCTGCGCAACCGCCTCGTCGGCCAGTTGCTCGGCCTTGCGCCGCTCGTAGGCCGCGTAGTTGCCCGGGTAGGAACGCAGCAGGCCGCGGTCGAGCTCGACGATGCGCGTCACGACGCGATCGAGGAACGACCGGTCGTGCGTGACGATGATCGCCGTCGGGCCGTCGAGCAGCAGCTGCTCGAGGCGTTCGATGCCGTCGATGTCGAGGTGATTGGTGGGCTCGTCGAGCAGCAGCAACTGCGGCTCGAGCGCGAAGGCAGCCGCCAGCGCCGCCCGCTTGCGCTCACCGCCGGAGAGCCCGGCCGGCGACACCGACCCGTCCAGTCCGAACCGGTGCAGGAACTCGACCAGCCGTGCCTCGGCACGCCAGCGGGCACGCTCGTCGTCGATGCGCTCGATCCCGGCCCAGTCGGCGAGCGCCTCGCGCACCGAGGCTGCCTCCGGCAGCACGGGCTCCTGCCGGATCGAAACCACGCGCAGGCCGGTGGACTGCTGCAGTTCGCCATCGTCGAGAGCGAGGCGGCCGGCGATGATCTCGAGCAGGGACGACTTGCCGGTGCCATTGCGGCCGATCAGCCCGACGCGCTCACCGGGTTCGAGACTGAACTCGGCGCGGTCGAGCAGGGGGTGGGCGCCGAACGCGAGTTCGGCGCGAAGCAGGGTGAGCAGGGGCATGAGGGTGACGAGCATCGCACAGCGCAGGTGCTCGTGGCAGGCTCGCCAATGTCCCGTTTCGGCAAGCCCTGATGCACCTTCACGGCGGACATTGATAGAGGTCATCCTGCAGTCCGAGCCCCGGAGACAACTCACAAACCGGGCGCGGGACGGGGGGAGTGCCATGGACGATCGTCTCGCTCGTCTGGAGGCCACGGTTGGGGAACTGCAGCAGTCGTTGCTGTCGCTCCGGCTGAGGCTCGATTCCGTCGAGAATCGACAAGCTGCCGCCGCGACCCAGGGTCTCCCCGATCCGCAACTGGAGGGGGCCGGGGCTCCCAAGGGAAACGCGCGCAAGAAGGCAGCCAACGACCCGATCGTGCTCCTCTCGATGATCGGCCGCCTGTTCCTCGTCCTTGCAGGCGGGTTCTTCCTGCGTGCAATGACCGACTCCGGCGTGCTCGTGCCGCGCCTCGGCCTGTCCATCGGCTTCGCGTATGCGCTGCTGTGGCTGGTCTTTGCGGACCGTGCGGGCGGCCGCGGGCAGGCGCAGAACGCGTTCTTCCACTCGCTCGCGACGGCGATGATCGGCTTCCCGTTGCTGGTCGAGGCAGCCACGAAGTTCAAGGTATTGCCGGGGACGCCCAGCGTCGGCGGGGTCGCGCTGCTCGCCGCCGCGCTGCTGTTCGTCGCGTGGCACCGGCGCCTGCACCTGGTCGCGTGGATCGCGGTGATCGGCGTGTTGCCGACCAGTGCGGTGCTGATGTCGCAGACGGGCGCCGTGGCGCCCTATGCGCTGTTCTTCATCGCTTTCGGCACCGTGACGCTGTGGTTCAGCTACACGCTCGACTGGTGGGGCATCCGCTGGCCGACGGCGCTGGCCGCCGACCTCGCCGTCGTCGGCGTCACGATGCGCGTGCTCGCTCCCGTGCAGCCGGATCCACCGCAGGTGGCGATGCTGCTGCAGCTGACGCTGCTCGGCGCCTACTTCGGCAGTATCGCCGTCCGCACGTTGATCCGCGGCCGGAACGTCGTGCCGTTCGAAGTGGCGCAGACCCTCGCCGCCCTGGTCGTCGGTTTCGGCGGTGCGCTGTACCTCACGCAAGTCACGGGGATCCTGCCCCAGACCATCGGCATGGTCAGCCTGGTGCTGGGAGCGACCTGCTATGGCCTGGCGGTCGTATTCCTCGACCGCAGCAAGGACAAGGGCCCCAACGTGTACTTCTACACGAGCCTTGCGCTCGTCTACGTCATCGCTGGCCTGGCGCTGGTGCTGACCGACCCGTGGCTCGGCACGATACTGGCCGCATTGGCGGTACTGGCGGCGGTGCTGTGGTCGCGCCTGGGACGTTCGTTCATGCTGCTGCATGCGGCCGTCTACCTGCTTGCAGGCGCCATCGCGTCGGGCGTCCTGCTCTACAGCGTGCGCGCGCTGACGATTCCTTCCGGCCCCTGGACCCTGCCGGGGTTCGCCATGGCTGCCGTGATGATCGCAGGCGCCGCTGCGGCGTGGTTCGCGGCGACGCGTCGCAATGCGGACGCCGACGAAATCGCGAGTGGAATGCGTCTGATCATCGTCCTCGTCTTCTTCGCCGCGGCTGCCGCCTGCACGATCGGCTGGCTGGCGCCGCTGGCGGCTGGCCGGAGCGATCGAACTCTGGACGCCGGCGCATTTGCGACCCTCGGCACGGGCGTGCTCGCGCTGTCGACGCTGTTGATTGCATGGATGGGGCGTCAACCGCGGTTCCGCGAGTGGGCCTGGCTCGTCTACCCGATGCTGGTCGGGATCGGCGTCAAGATGGCGACCGAGGACTTCAAGCACTCGCGTCCCGCAACGCTTTTCATCGCGATGGCCCTCTACGGCGCCGCCTTGATCATTGCGCCCCGCCTGCGCCGCAGCGAGCCAAAACTGGAAGTGCAGGCTGCCTGATCGAGCCAAGTAGGTAAAAACGCGTAGTGGTTTGAACGGCTACGACGCAGTGCAGCACTGAAACATCATGCGCGCACTGGCCGATCGCGACGGCCGTCCATTCGAGCATCGAAACCATGACCATGCAGCAAGCACGCGGCTGGACCCGTCTGGGATCTGGCCTGCTCGTCTTTGCCTCGTTGATGTTTACCGCCGGTGTGGCGAGCGCTGCGGACGTTGCGCCTGGCCTCGAGAACACCGCGTGCCTCGCGTGCCACAAGGACGCGGCCTTCGAATCCCCGGCGCACCCCGATACCCAGTGCGCCGAGTGCCACACCAACATCACGGTGGAGCACAAGGACGCCCTGCCCGCCGAGCTGAAAATGGAGGCAGACGCGATCTGCGCGCAATGCCACGGCATGGCTGCCAAGCAGCTGCCGAAGAGCGTGCATGCCGACCACACCTGCAAGAAGTGTCACGGCCCGGCCCACAAGATCGACAAGGCGACCAACGACGACGCGAAAATGTCGGCCCTTGGCCAGCTGAAGAGCTGCGGCAAGTGCCACGACGAAGTCGTGCAGAAGTACAAGGACAGCGTGCACGGCAAGGGCCTGCTGCTCTCCGGCCTGACGGAGGCTTCGCCGTCGTGCAGTGACTGCCACGGCACGCACAACATCCAGAAGCATGCGGACGACAAGGCCAGGACCGGCCACCTGAAGTCGCCCGAGACCTGCGGCGCCTGCCACGCCTCGGTGCTGAAGACCTGGGAGGAGGAAAGCGCGCACGGCATGGCCTGGAAAGCGGGCAAGGACGGCCCAGTCTGCGTCGACTGCCACATGGACGAGCACGGCGTGAGCGATCCCACCTCGGCGGCGATGCGCCAGCACATGCCGGGCGACTGCGGCAATTGCCACGAGGAAGGCCTCGAGACGTTCCGCGACAGCTTCCACGGCAAGGCGACGGCACTCGGCTGGTCCTCCGTCGCGATGTGCTCGGACTGCCACACTCCGCACAAGAACCTGCCGGCGAGCGACCCGCGCTCGAGCGTCCACCCGGACAACCTGCAGGCGACCTGCGGCGCCTGCCACGCGAAGGAAGTACAGACGGCCGGGTTCCTGACCTTCGACCCGCACGTCAACCCGAACAATCCGGACGACGCTGCCGCAGCTGCGCTTCATCTACTATTTCATGACGGGCCTGCTGCTCGGCGTGTTCGCGTTCTTCGGCATCCACCTGCTGCTGTGGCTGCAGCGCGGCCTCGTCGGCAAGATGCGCGGTGAGTTCAAGACCGGCCACGGCGGCTCACGGGCCGTACGTCAAGCGGTTCAACAACGGCCAGATCTGGCTGCACATCTCGATCGTCGTGAGCTTCCTGATGCTCGCGGTGAGCGGATTGCCGCTCAAGTTCGCGGCGTCGCCGTGGGCCGAGACGATGATCAAGTACCTCGGCGGTGCGCACGCCGCTGGCATCATCCACCGCATCGCCGCGATCATCACGTTCGGCTACTTCGCGGTGCACCTGGCCAACCTCGCGTACCAGATGTTCGTCAAGGGCGAGAAGGGCTTCCTCTGGGGCTGGCGGTCGATGGTGCCGCAGCTCACCGACGTGAAGGACTTCATCGCCAACATGAAGTACTTCCTGTACCTCGGGCCGAAGCCGAAGTTCGACCGCTTCACGTACTGGGAGAAGTTCGACTACCTGGCGGTGTTCTGGGGCGTGGCGATGATCGGCGTGTCCGGCCTGATGCTGTGGATCCCCGAGGTCTTCGCCAAGGTGCTGCCGGGCTGGGCGCTGAACGCGGCGTACATCATCCACAGCGACGAGGCGCTGCTCGCGACGGGCTTCATCTTCCTGTTCCACTTCTTCCACACGCACCTGCGGCCGGAAGCGTTCCCGATGGATCCGGTGATCTTCACGGGCTCGATGCCGCTCGAGCGCTTCAAGGAAGAGCGTCCGCTCGAGTACGAGCGGATGGTGGCCAATGGCACGCTCGAGAAGAACCTGGTGCCGGCGCCTGAGCAGGCCAACCTGAAGGCTGCGTACGTGTTCGGCACGATCGCGGTCATCGTCGGCCTGGCTCTGCGCGGCAGGCATCTTCGTGGCGCTCTGGGGCATGTTCTTCGGCTAGTCCGAGCCCGGGACAGTTGCGCGACCCGCGGATGGTCGCGCAACTGATCCGCAGCGAAGCCTGGGGGCCCCGGCAACCCGCCGGGATCGGGGCCGGCTTGCCGACGGTTCCCCGCAATCGCCTAGCTGTTATTCCCTAGATCCCCGGTCCCGGTGGCGCCATACCATCGGCCGGTGTTTGCGCGGTGATGAACCGTCCGCAGCCGGGGGGACAGCAGGTGAAGCTTCCAGAACAATTGAAGCGCCTCGGCGTGATCGTCGGGCTGTTCGTCATCGTCGTCATCGTCCGGTTCTTCCTGCTGCCGGAGCCCTGGATCTCCGCGAAGCCGCACCAGGCGGCCAAGGTCGTGCGGGAAATGGCCAAGCCGGTCCACTACGCCGGCATGGCGACCTGCCGCGAATGTCACGAGGACGAATACACCACGAAGCTCGGCGGTCACCATCGCACGATCGGCTGCGAGAACTGCCATGGCGCTGCCGCGGCTCACGTCGCGAACAAGGATGACAAGGCTGCCACCCCGCCCAAGCATCGCGACCGCGAATTCTGCCTCGGCTGCCACGGCTTCCTGGCTGCCCGCCCCAACGGCTTCCCCCAGGTCGACGGGCAGAAGCACAACGGCCGCAAGAAGTGCGTGAGTTGCCACGACCCGCACGACCCGGTGCCTGACGAGACGCCGACCGACTGCGGCAACTGCCACGGCCGCATCGCGCGGATCAAGGCCGCGTCGACCCATGCGCAGCTCGAGTGCACGCAATGCCACCAGGTCGCGGAGCAGCACATGACGGAGCCGCGCCTGGCGCTGCCGACGAAGCCGATGACGCGGGACGCCTGCGCCGGGTGCCACGACCTCAATGCGACCGATGTCGCCGCCGCCAGGGCCCGGGTCGACTTCGGCTCGCATGGCCGAACGTACGTGTGCTGGGAATGCCATTACGCGCACCTGCCCGAGGGACCCAAATGAACAAGCGCGATTTCCTGAAGGACGCGATCTTCTTCTTTCCCGCGGTCGGCATGCTGCGCGCGCTTGCTGCGGACGCGGAAGCCAGCGCGACCTCCACGGCGGGCGCCGCGGAGGCCGATCCGTCCGCGCACTGGTACGGCATGGGTGTCGACGTCGACAAGTGCATCGGCTGCAACCGCTGCGTCGAGGCCTGCAAGACCGAGAACAACGTGCCGGAGGAGCCGTTCTACTTCCGCACCTGGATCGAGCGCTACGAGATCCGCGCGGACGGCGAAGTGACCGTGAAGTGCATCAGCACGATGACACCGGAGCAGCGGCTCGCCGAGCAGAACGAACCCATCGACCCCAGCGTGGTCCGCACCTTCTTCGTGCCGAAGCTCTGCAACCAGTGCGCGAATCCGCCGTGCGTCCAGGTGTGCCCCGTCGGTGCCACGTTCCAGACCAAGGACGGGGTGGTCCTGGTCGACGAGGACCGCTGCATCGGCTGCCGGTACTGCATCCAGGCCTGTCCGTACGGTGCGCGCTACCTCAATCCGCAGACGCGCACCGCAGACAAGTGCACGTTCTGCTACCACCGCGTCACCAAGGGCCTGCTGCCGGCCTGCGTCGAGGTCTGCCCCACCGAGGCACGCATCTTCGGTGACCTGAGGGCCAAGGCCGACCGTCTCGTGAGTTTCCATCGCGACAACGCGATCAACGTGCTCAAGTCGGACCTGAACACCGAGCCCAAGGTGCGCTACGCCAACCTCGACGGAGCAGTGCGATGAGCGACCCCTCCATCCCCGGCGGGCTGTACGAACAGCTGGCGCACCAGTTGAGCCAGGTGATCGGCTTCATCTACCCGAACGAAGTGGAGACGCACTGGTCGATCCTGATCGTCGTCTATCCGTACCTGACCGGGATCGTGGCGGGCGCATTCATCCTGGCGTCCCTGGTCAAGGTATTCAACGTCGTCGAGGTCCAGCCGATCTACCGGCTTTCGCTGCTCACGGCGCTGTCGTTCATGCTGATCGCCGGCCTGCCGCTGCAGCTGCACCTCGGCCACCCCGAGCGCGCCTACGAGATCTTCATGACGCCGCAGCCCACGTCGGCGATGGCGATGTTCGGCTTCGTGTACCTGTGGTACCTGCTCGGCATCCTGCTGATCGAGGTCTGGCTCGAGTACCGCGAGCAGCTCGTGCTGATGGCGCGGGAGGCGCGGGGCATCATGAAGCCCGTCTATCGGGCCCTTTCGCTCTTCTCGAACGACGTGAGCCCCGCGGCGGTGGCCTGGGATCACCGGGCCAGCAGGATCGTCACGATCGTCGGCATCCCGTCGGCCTTCCTCCTGCACGGTTACGTCGGGTTCATATTCGGCTCGATCAAGGCGAACCCGTGGTGGGGCAGCGTGCTGATGCCGATCGTGTTCCTGATGTCGGCCATCGTCTCCGGCATCGCGATGGTGATGCTCGTCTACATGGTGATCAGCGCGCTGCGCAGGGAAAAGGTCGACATGCGCTGCCTCGACAAGGTCGGCCTGTTCCTGCTGGTCGCGATCATCGTCGACTTTGCGCTCGAGGCGCTCGATTACATCCACCGCGTCTACCAGAGCGAGGAGTCGATCAAGATCCTCGGCGAACTGGTGTCGGTGAAGCTCTTCAACAGCCTGGTCATCGTGCAGATCGCGCTCGGCATGCTGCTGCCGATGCTGATCCTGGCGGTGGTCCGCAGCCGCCGGCTCAACGACGGCACGCGCAGGGCGCTCTACTTCCTGTCGGTCCTGCTGATCCAGCTGGGAATCTTCAGCATGCGCTGGAACGTCGTGATCGGCGGCCAGCTGTTCTCGAAGAGTTTCCGGGGCCTGATGGCCTACAAGATGGAGCTGACCGGCATGGAGAGCCTGCTGATGGCGCTCGTGCTGCTGTCGCTGCCTTTCATCATCCTGACGATCCTCAACTACCTGTTGCCGACGCGATGGGTGAAACGTCGCGAGATGTCGACCGCGCACTGAAGAACGATTGCCGGATTCACACCCAGGAGCAGACATGAGCAGATTCGCCCTGATTGCAATGCTGGCTGCCGGCTCGCTGCTGGCCGCCCAGGTCCACGCCGCGGACGTGGCGGCCGGCAAGGCCAAGGCAGCGGACGGTTGCGTCGACTGTCACGGTGACGACGGCAAGGGTGACGCCGACGTGCCGGGCATCGCCGGCCTTAACGCGGACAAGTTCGCGAAGGCAATAGCGGAATACCAGAATGGCACGCGGACGAAGAGTGCCAAGATGACCAAGGAAGCGAAGAAGCTGTCCGCCGCGGACGTCGCCAACCTGGCGGCGTACTACTCGACCCTGAAATAGCAGCGCGTTTTCACCCCGAGGCGGCCGACAGGCTGGGGAGATCCCGGCATTGGTACCCATCGCGCGAAGCGTTTATGCTTCGCCCGCCAAAGTATTGCCCGTCTGACGGCCCTGGAGCCAGTTACGCATGTTAAAGAACTATTTTTCGGTGATCACCCGCAGCACGCTCAGCATTGCCGGCACGGCAATCGCGACGGTGGGTGTCCTGATGTTCGTCACCCTGTTCGCGATCCAGGTCACCGGATTCCGGGGTGGACCCTACATCGGCATCATCACCTACCTGCTGCTGCCCGCCATCGTGGTCGCCGGGCTGGTGCTGGTCCCCGTCGGCATCTGGCGGCAGAAGAAGCGGGAAGCCATCGCTGCGTCCCACGGCGAGCCGGCACCGCACCTGCCGGTGATCGACTTCAACGCGCCACGCACGCGCAAGGCCCTCGCAGTCTTCGCGGTCATGGCGCTCGTCGGCACCGTGGTGCTCGCGGTCGGCACCTACAAGGGCGTCGAATACATGGAGTCGGTGGAGTTCTGCGGCGAGACGTGCCACACGGTCATGCAGCCGGAGTACACGGCCTACCAGCGATCGCCGCATTCGCGCGTGGCCTGCGCCGACTGCCACATCGGCCCGGGAGCAGACTGGTTCGTGAAATCGAAGCTCTCCGGCAGCTGGCAGATGATCGCGGTCATGTTCAACCTCTATCCGACGCCCATCGAAACGCCGGTGCACAACCTGCGCCCGGCGCGCGAGACCTGTGAGCAGTGTCACTGGCCCACGAAGTTCGCGGGCGACAAGCTGCGCGTGCGCGTGCATTACCAGGAAGACGAGAAGAACACCGAGCTGCACAACGTGCTGCTGGTCAAAGTGGGTGGCGAGCATGGCCGCGACCTCGAAGGGCATCCACTGGCACGTCGACCCGGGCGTCAGCATCCGCTACCTCTCCGACCTGAAGCGCGAGACCATCTACGACGTCGAGATGACCGACAAGGACGGCAACAAGAAGCTGTTCAAGTCCAAGGATGCGGCCCCGGCGGACGCAGCCTGGCGCACGATGGACTGCGTGGACTGCCACAACCGTCCCACGCACATCTATCGCCAGCCCGACAAGGAAATCGACGCCGCACTCGACCAGGGCACGATCGACAAGACGCTGCCCTACATCAAGCGCGAAGGGCTGCGGGCGATCCAGGTCGAGTACCCGTCGCACGAGGCGGCCCGCGAAGGCATCGCCAAGGACATCGCGGCGTTCTATGCCAAGGCGTATCCGGAGGTTGCTTCGGGCCAGGCCGAGGCCGTCGCACAGGCGGGCAAGGCGCTTGGCGACATCTACGCCTGGAACGTCTTCCCCGCCATGAAGGTCACCTGGGGCACGTATCCGAATCATCTCGGCCACAAGGACGCGCCGGGTTGCTTCCGCTGCCACGACAAGAAGCACAAGACCGACGACGGCGAGAAGATCACCAAGGACTGCGACACCTGCCACACGATCCTGGCCGAGGACGAGGAAGACCCGGCGATCCTGCGGCAGATGGCGGGCGAGGAGGTGGCGCCTGCGCCAGCCCCGGAAGCCGCCGCCGCGACGACGACCGACGCGGGCGGTACCGCCGCTGCGCCGCCGGCCGGTTGACGGGCGAGCACGCCTCTCCCGCCTCGGCGCGGGAGAGGGCAGTCCCTGCTCACGCGGGACGGCAATGAAAAAGGGCCTCGCGGCCCTTTTTCCTTTTGGTACCGGTGCCGCGCACCGTCGCGCGCCCCGCGCCCCGCGCCCTCAGGCCCTCGGGCCGTCAGGCCCGCGGGTTCAGGGCGGGTCTTTGCGCGCGCGCTCGGCCTGTGAGCGCTCGGCCGGAGTGAGCTTGTGCGCCGGGCAATCGCTGCAGCCGGTCGCCGGAGCCTGCGCAAGGCGTTGCAGGCCTGCGGCGAGCCGGCCGCGCAGCCCGGGCTGCTGCGGCCCGCCCAGGGCGCGTGCCGCCCGCAGCGCGAGGCTGTTGCGCGTCATGGTCGGGGTGATGGCCCAGGCCGCATAGGCGGCGGCGACGAGGACGATCAGCGCAACGAGCAGTCGTTCCATGGCCCGGCCCCCTAGCTGAGCAGTGCGCTGGCGACCCGGTAGGTGACGAACGACGCGAGGTAGGCCAGCGCGAACAGGTAGGCGGCCATCGCGAGCGGGTAACGCCACGAATTGGTCTCGCGCTTGACCACGACCAGCGTCGACAGGCACTGCGGCGCGAACACGTACCAGGCCAGCAGCGACAGCGCCGTCGCCAGGCTCCACGTGTGCGCGATCATCGGGACCAGCGTCGCCGACACGTCGCCCTCGTTCGAGAGCGAATACACGGTACCCAGCGCACCCACGGCCACTTCACGTGCCGCCAGCCCGGGCACGAGCGCGAGCGAAATCTGCCAGTTGAATCCGAGCGGTGCGAACACGTACTCGAGGCCGCGCCCGATCGTGCCCGCGAAACTGTAGAGAATCGCCGGTCCCTCGGCGCCCGGCGGCGGCGCCGGGTACGTGCTCAGGAACCACAGCACGATCATCAGCGCCAGGATGATCGTGCCGACGCGCTGCAGGAACACCTTGGCCCGCTCCCACAGGCCGATCGCGAGGTTGTTGAGATGCGGCCAGTGGTATTCGGGCAGTTCGAGCAGCAGCGGGTGGTACGCCGTGCGCAGCGCCGTGCGCTTGAGCAGGAACGCCACGCCCATTGCGGCGAGGATGCCCGCGAAATACAGCGAGAACAGCACCAGGCCCTGCAGGTTGAACGGGCCCACCGGGCGGGCGGGGATGAACGCCGCAATCACGAGCGCGTAGACGGGCAGGCGCGCCGAACACGTCATCAGCGGCGCGATCATGATCGTCGCCATGCGGTCGCGCAGGTTCGGAATCGTGCGCGTCGCCATGATTCCCGGGACCGCGCAGGCGAAGCTCGACAGCAGCGGGATGAACGCGCGGCCCGACAGGCCGACGCTGCCCATCATGCGGTCGAGCAGGTACGCGGCGCGCGGCAGGTAGCCGCTGTCCTCGAGCGCGAGAATGAAGAAGAACAGGATCAGGATCTGCGGCAGGAAGATCAGCACGCTGCCCACGCCGGCAATGACGCCGTCCACCAGCAGGCTGCGCAGCGCGCCGTCCGGCAAGGTCGCTTGCAGCCACGCGCCCAGCGCCCCGACCGCGCCGTCGATATATTCCATCGGCACCGCGGCCCAGCTGAACACGGACTGGAAGACGAAGAACAGGATCGCGGCAAGGATCAGGGGCCCCGCGAACGGGTGCATGACCAGCGCGTCCAGGCGCGCCAGGGCCTGCTTGCGCAGCGGCTCCGTGTAGCCGATCGCACCAAGGATCCGGCGCACCTCGCGCTGCGTGCGCTGGATCTGCTCGAAAGAAGGCTCGCGCCACACCACGGGCGTGCGCATGCCCGGATGCGGCAGGCCTTCGAGCTTCTCGACGAGTCCGCGCACGCCACCGTGATCGACCGCAACGGTCTCCACGACCGGCACGCCAAGTTCGCTCTCGAGCACCGCGCGGTCGAGCCGATAGCCACGACCTGCGGCGAGGTCGCTCATGTTGAGCGCCACGACCATCGGCACGCCGAGGTCGCGCAATTCGAGGACGAGCCGGAGGTTCAGGCGCAGGTTGGTCGCGTCGACGACGCAGACCACGAACTCCGGCGGCGGCTCGTCGGCGAGCCGTCCGAGCAGGAAGTCCCGGGTGATCGCTTCGTCGAGCGTGGTCGGCGTGAGGCTGTACGCGCCCGGCAGGTCGAGCACCTTGTACAGGCGCTGCTTCGCCGGGCCGACGAACTGGCCTTCCTTGCGCTCGACGGTCACGCCCGCGTAGTTGGCGACGCGCTGCCGGCTGCCCGTCAACCGATTGAACAATGCGGTCTTGCCGCTGTTCGGTACGCCGACGAGCGCCAGACGCATGGGATCGAGGGCGGTGGCGTGGCTCATGTCTCAGGCGGCCTCGGGCTCGACGATGACGGCGCTCGCTTCACGGCGCCGCAGGGCGAAGGTCGTGTTACCGAGCCGCACGGCCATCGGGTCGCCGCCCGGCCAGATCTCCTCGACGACTTCGAAATTCTCGCCCGGCACGAAGCCGAGTTCGAGCAGGCGTCGGCTGACCGTCGACTGCGACTCGTCGCCGAGGCTCTGGGCGTCGTCGCGCACGTCGACGACCACACCCCGGGCGCCTTTGCGGAGCGTGGCGAGACTGACGGGAGGCATTCGGCAGTAGGACACGGTTGGGGCAGGGGTTCGCAGTGTCAACTTAATGAGATTCGTTCGCAACAAGGGAAACCCGCAATGGTTTTCGTTCCCAGTCCGGTCCGTTCACGGTGCCCGGTGGCCAGCCATCGGCGATTCCTATGCATGCCATAGACAAGAGGATGTACAAAACCTGTACATCCCTGTCTATACTCCGTTCTCGCAAATAGCAGCACGGCTTTGAAACCGGCGACCGCCGGGAACGAACAGGGGAATCAAGCGATGTCGGAGTCCATCCTGGAGCGTGTGGCACGCGGCGACCAGCAAGCGGTCCGCCAGTGCATCGACGAGTTCGGCGGCCTGGTATGGGCCATTGCGCGGCGCATGACGCGCTCGCGCGCGGATGCCGAGGACGCCGTGCAGGAGATCTTCATCGACGTCTGGCGCAGCGCATCGCGCTTCGATGCGGCGCAGGGCTCGGAGAAGGTGTTCGTGACCACGATCGCGCGACGGCGCCTGATCGATCGCATTCGCCGCGGACGGATGAATGCGTTCATGGATGGCGAGGAAG
This sequence comes from uncultured Gammaproteobacteria bacterium, assembly GCA_963789375.1. Lineage (GTDB taxonomy): Bacteria > Pseudomonadota > Gammaproteobacteria > Steroidobacterales > Steroidobacteraceae > RPQJ01. The sequence goes on from CAWBKN010000012.1 coordinate 20,692, forward strand.
CGCTCGAGGACCTGCGCTTTGCCGAACCCGGTAACGGTGGCGAAGTGCGGACCGAGGCCGAGCAGGCCGCGAAGGTCGTCGCACGCCTGCGGCCGGACCAGCGCAAGGTCCTGCGCATGGGCCTGCTCGAGGGCATGACGCACTCGGAGATCGCTTCGGCGACGGGGATGCCGCTGGGCACCGTCAAGACGCAGATGCGGCGAGGCCTGATCCAGGTACGGCAGTGGATGAACATCGGAAATCCGAGGCAGATGGGACCGGCGATGTCCTGAGCCGCTTGCTGCGCGGCACGCTGCTGCGACTGCGTGTCTTCCGTCGCTCCACGCTGCCACCCCGCCTGCGCGGCCGCCTCGAAGCGAGTGCGGACGCCTGGATCCAGGGTGCCGCGAAGCCGTCCGCCCGCGTCACCCGGCCCTGACCGCATACAATCCGCGCATGCACGAAGAACCCGCGCATGCCGGTGTCGAGCTGAATCCAGCAACGGGCGTGCCGGCACAGACCGCAGCGGCGGTGTTCATGGTGCGGCCTGCGAGTTTCGCCTGGAATGTCGAGACGCACGCGAGCAACCGCTTCCAGCGCGACGACCCAGAACTCGCATCCGACGCCAATGCCCGCGCCTGCGCCGAATTCGATGCGCTTGCACGCAAGCTGCGTGAGAGCGGCGTGGCCGTCCACGCGGTCGCGGACGAAGCCGTGCCCGCTCGTCCCGACGCGGTCTTCCCGAACAACTGGCTCAGCCTGCATGCCGACGGCACCGTCGTGCTGTACCCGATGCTGGCGCCGAATCGCCGGCTCGAGCGACGGCCGGAGCTGATCGGGACGCTCGTCGAACGTGGCGGTTTCCGGGTGACGCGCCTCCTCGACCTCACGCATCACGAGCAGTACGGCAGGTTCCTCGAAGGCACCGGCAGCATCGTCTTTGATCACGTCGCGCGCGTGGCCTATGCGTGCCTGTCACCGCGGACCCACCGCGAGCCGCTCGCCGAACTCTGTGCCGAACTCGGCTACAGCGCCTGCACGTTCGCCGCGAAGGATGCGGCGGGCGTGCCGATCTACCACACGAACGTCCTGCTGGCGATCGGCACGGCGCAGGCCGTGATAGCCGCCGATGCGATCGACGCCGCGGATCGCGCTCGCGTCCTCGCGGGGCTGCGAGCCTCGGGGCACGTGCTCGAAACGATCGACGCCACCCAGCTGGCGGGTTTTGCGGGCAACGTCCTCGAACTGCGCGCGGCCGATGGTGCGCGCATCCTCGCGCTTTCCGCGGCTGCCGCCAACGCCCTGGGGCCGGCAGCGCTCGATCGATTGCAGCAACGTATCGACCGGCTGGTCGTGACACCGGTGCCGACGATCGAGGCGCTCGGCGGCGGCTCCGTGCGTTGCATGCTCGCCGAGGTCTTCCTGCCGCAGTAGCGTCACCCGGCCGGCGCCGGATCCTCGATGTCGTCGAGAAATTCGATCGCGCGGCGCAGGTGCGGCACCACGATCGTGCCGCCGACGACGAGGCCGATGCTCATGGCCTCGACGATCGCCTTGCGGCTGTTGCCGGCGTCGCGCGCCTCCTTGACGTGGTACTTGACGCAGTCGTCGCAGCGCAGCACCAGCGAGGCGACGAGACCGAGCAGTTCGCGGGTCTGCTTCGGCAGTTCACCGGCGTCCGCGGCGTAGGCCAGCGCATCGACCGAATACACGCGCTTGATGACACGGTTGTCCTCCTCGAGGATGCGGGCGTTCATGCGTTCGCGGTAGGCCGCGAATTCCTGTTCGAGCTTGCCCATGGCGGGTCTCCGGCGGCAGTTGCAGGCCGCGCAGTTTAGGGCACCGGGCAGGGCGCGCGCCGATGCTAGAATCCGGCCGCTCCGCGTAGGAGGACGCACGTGCTGGAACTCGGCTGCAAGGCCCTGGTTGCTTACCTGCTGGGATCGGTCATCGGCAGCCTGCTGCTCGGGCAGCTGCGCGGCGTCGACATCCGGACCCAGGGCAGCGGCAATGCCGGCGGCACCAACGCACTGCGCACGCAGGGCTGGGGCTTCGCGCTCGGGGTCGTGCTGGTCGACGTGGGCAAGGCCCTGCTGGCCGTCGGCTGGTTGCCCCTGCTGGACCTGCCCGGGATCGGGTTCGACCCGGCAGTCGACCGCGACTGGCTGCAGGTCTCGTGCGCCACGGCGGTCGTGATCGGCCACGTCTACCCGGTCTGGTACGAATTCCGCGGCGGCAAGGGCGCGGCGACGCTGATCGGCGCCGTCGCCGTGCTCGCGCCCGCGGCGCTCGTCCCGGTGCTCGCGGTCTGGTTGCTCACGGTCGTGCTCACCGGATTCGTCGGCCTCGGCACGATGCTCGGCACGGCGACGCTGCCGGTCTATTTCGCGCTGGCGACGCCCGGGCAGCTGCCCCTCGTCGTGTTCGGCGTCGCGATGGCGGCCTTTATCGTGTTCACGCACCGGTCGAACGTCGCACGCATGCGCGCCGGCAACGAAAATCGCGCGCGCCGCCTGTGGTTGCTGCGGCCACGATGAGCGACACCGCCGAGCGCCTCGTGCGCCTGCTCGCCGATGGCGCCCTGCACTCCGGCGAGCGCCTGGCCGAAGATCTCGCCGTGACGCGAGCCGCGGTCTGGAAGTCGGTCGCCGAGCTGCGGGAGCGCGGCATCGAGGTCGCGAGCCTCGAGCGTCGCGGCTACCAGTTGCCGCGTCCCGTCGAACTGCTCGATGTTGCAGCGCTGCGCGCCGCCGCGGACGCCGCCGGCCTGACGCTGCCCGGGGACTGCGCCGTCCTGTTCGAAATCCCCTCGACCAACGAATACCTGCAGGCGGCCGAGGCGCCGCCCGTGGCTGCGCCGAGGCTCGTCTTCGCCGAGTTGCAGACTGCCGGGCGCGGGCGGCGGGGCCGAGACTGGCTCGCGCCGTTCGGATCGGGGCTGACGTTCTCGATCGGCTGGACGTTCGCCGAGATGCGGGCCGACCTGTCGGCGCTCGGCCTTGCGCTCGGGGTATGCGTCGTCCGTGCGCTGCGTTCGCTGGGTGCAACCGACGCGCGACTGAAGTGGCCCAACGACATCGTGCATCGGCACCACAAGCTGGGTGGATTGCTGCTGCAGATGCGATCCGAAGCGGGTGGGCCCGCTTACGTCGTTGCGGGGCTCGGGCTCAACCTCGAACTGCCAGGCCGCGGCGCAGAGGCTCTGCGCGCGTCGCCTCTCGCCACGCCGCCGACCGATCTTGCCGCGGCGTGCGGCGGCGCGGCACCCGCGCGCATCGCGGTCGCTGCGCGGGTCGCAGGCGACCATGCTCGACGGATCTGGCAGGTTCGCGCGGTCGGGCTTCGCGCCGTTCGCTGCCGACTGGTCGGCGTTCGATTCGCTGCGCGATGCCCCCGTCACGGTGCTGCGCCACGACGGCACGCTCGAGGGCATCGCACGCGGGACCGATCCGGCAGGTGCGCTGCTGATCGAGGTGGCCGGCAGGCTGGAGAAGGTGCATGCCGGGCGACGTGAGCCTGCGTCGGGCGGCGGGAGGGCGACACCGTGATGCTGCTCGTCGACATCGGCAACACGCGCGTCAAATGGGCGGCCTGCGTCGATGGCGCACTCGAGCCGCAGCAGGCGGCCGAGTACGCGGGATGGACCGTTGATCGGACTGGCAGCGCACGTTGTTCGGCTCGCGCCGCATCGAGCGGGTCATCGTCGCCTCCGTGGCCGGCGAGAGCAGCACGCGCATGCCTCGCCGAAGCTGCGAGTCGCAGCGGCGTGGCCGACGTGCGGTTCATCGAGTCGACGGCCGCGGCGGGCGGCGTGCGCAACGCGTATCCGGACCCACGGCTGCTCGGCGTCGATCGCTGGGTGGCCGTGATCGGCGCGTACCATCTCTGCGGCGGCGCGTGCTGCGTCGTCGATGTGGGTACCGCGGCGACGGTGGATGCGGTCGATGCGAGCGGGCACGCACCTCGGCGGGCTACATCGTGCCGGGGCCGCACATGATGGTGCGGTCGCTGCACGCCGGCACCAGCCAGCTGGCGTCGTACACGGCGGCCAGCGGTGTGCACGCCGGTGCGCTGCTGGCCGACAACACGCGCGAGGCGATCGAGCGCGGCTGCCGGGTGGCGCTGGCGGCGCTCGTCGACCGCGCGCACGCCGATCTCGCGCGCAGCCACCGGGATGCATCCCGACCGTGGTCCTGACCGGGGGCGCCGCGCGGAAATTGAGCCCTGGATCCCGCGCCGGTGCGCCGGTGCCGGACCTGGTCCTGCGCGGACTGGCCCAGCTGGCGCAGCCGGGGACTTGAACGGCGGGGTCCGGCCGTTGTCCAATCGGCAGCGGGACGGGGCATTGCCCCGTCATTCGTATCCAGATTCGGGCCTCGGCAAGGCTTGCCGGCGGCTCGCACAGCAGGAGAAATGCATGAAAGCCACTCGTTTGATCGGAATTTCAGCCGCCCTGGTCACGCTGGCGGGTTATGGGTCGCTCGCACAGGCCGATGCGGCCGCGGGCAAGGCCACGTTCGAGGACACGTGCTCGGAGTGCCACGAAGTGGCCGACTTCGACGGCGAGAGACCCGAAGGAAGTCGCCGCGACCATCAAGGAAATCGTCGCGGGCACGAAAAAGCACAAGAAGGCGCTCAAGCTGACGGACGCGCAGATTGCCGACGTCGCGGCCTACATGGCGGCCGGCGGCAAGTAACCGCCAACGCGAATATTTCGCGATCGCATGCGGGCCCGGTTTCCAGCCTGGAACCGGGCCCGTTTTCGTTTGTCATTGCGGAATTCACGGTCCGAATTTCGCAACGGTTCCGCTATCATTGCACCGCATCATGGTCCGGCGCGGCCGGCCTATCTCCGGAGGTTTTCGATGAAAGTCACGCGTATTCTTGCCGTCTCCCTCGTCACGCTCGGTCTCGCGGGCTTCAGCGGCGTCGCCAGCGCCGACGCAGCGGCGGCAAGGCGAAGTTCACGGCCGCTTGCGCGGAATGCCACGAAGTCGCCGATTTCGAAGGCGAGACCGCCGCGGCGCTGACCGAAACGCTCAAGAAGATCGTTGCCGGCAAGCAGAAGCACAAGAACGCGCTGAAGCTGTCGGATGCCGAGATCGCCGACCTCGCGGCCTACATGGCTGCGGGCAAGTAACTCGCTTTCGAGTGACGTCCCCGGGGCCCGGTCGCTCGAGCGGCCGGGCCTCGTTATTTGAGTTTGCTACCATCGCGCGCATCGCGACTTCCTCGGGCGGTGCCTTGCGCGTCCTGTTCCTGCTGCTGCTGCTGGCCAACCTGCTGTTCCTCGCCTGGATCCGCTGGGTCGCGCCGACCGCGAGTCACGCGCACGCAGCGTCCCGTCGGCGGTGGCAGGCAAGCTCCAGCCGATCCGCCTGCAGCGCGAGCCCGCCGCCGCCGATGGCGCAGCCGACCGGGGACCCGGCTCCGCCGCGGAGCGCGGCAATTGCGGCCGCCGCGTGCGTGAGCATGGGGCCGTTTCGCGAACCTGCGAGCAGGCCGAAGCCGCGTCGGCGGCACTTGCAGAGGCTCGGCTTCACGACGCACGCGCCACGTGCTGCCACGGACGAGGTCCGCGTGGGCTCCTGGGTCCGCGTGCCCAACCTGGCGACGCCGGAAGACGCCGCCAACGCGCTGGCGAGCCTGCAGGCCGCGGGCTTGACCGACGCCTACGTCGTCGCCGAGGGGGAGCCCGGCAATACCGTCTCGGTCGGGCGTGTTCGCCGATCCCGCCAGGGCGACCGAGGTCGCCACGACGGTGATCACGGCGGGATTCACGCCCGAAATCAGCGACCGGATGCGCACGCTCGACGTGTTCTGGCTCGACATCGACCGGCAGGCCAACGGCAGCCTGCCTGCGCTCGACGCGCTGCCCGGCGGGCCAAACGGAGACCTGCCGCTCGAAATGCGGGCGTGCCCCGCCGAGCCATCCGCCGCGGGACAGGGTTAGAATCCGCCCTCCACGGCAATCGTGCCGGCTTAGCACAGCTGGTAGTGCACCTGATTTGTAATCAGGGGGTCGGGGGTTCGAATCCCTCAGCCGGCACCAATTTGCCGCCGCACATCAGTCCAGCAGACAAGGGGATGGCATATGGCGCTCTGGAAAGACCCGACCAAGGAACCCGGCAGCGACGCGGCCGTGGCAACACCGGAGCCCGTGCTGCGGCCGGTCCCGACCCCCGTGCCCGCCGCCACGCCAGGCGAGACCGCGCGCCGTCCCGCGCCAGCCGCCACCGGCCCGGCGAAGGAATCGCTGATCGCCGCCGACGTCACCATCGAAGGCAAGATCGAAGGCGCCGGCCACGTCCGGATCGCGGGTCGCTTCAAGGGCGACGTCAACGTGCAGGGCAACGTGACGATCGAGCACGGCGCGCACGTCACCGGGCAGATCGCTGCGGCGACGGTGATCGTCAGCGGCGAGGTGCACGGCAACATCAACGCCAGCTCGCGGGTCGAACTGCTCGAGACCGGCGCGATCAATGGCGACGTCAAGGCGGCGGTGCTCACGGTTGCGGCCGGTTCGCGCATGCGCGGCAACGCCGACTTCGGCTGGCCGGACTCCAAGTAGGCGCCCGGCGACCGCGGCCATGCTGCCGGGACGCTCTGCGGCGGGTACGGTGGGCAGGACCCGTTCCTGCCCGCATTGCAAGGCCACGATCCTCGAGAGCGCGACCATCTGTCCGCAATGCCGGCACCACCTGAAGCACGGTGCGGCGGGCAGCGCGGGCGATGCGACGCCGAAGTTCTCGGCCTTGAACGTCGAGGGCACGCTGCGTCATTCGCAGCGCGGCGGCGACTGGGAATATTCGGTCGTGCTGTCGATCCGCAACGAACGCGGCGAGGAGATCTCGCGGCAGGTCGTGGGCGTGGGCGCGTTGCGTCCCGCCGAGGCGCGCACGTTCACGCTCGCCGTCGAGGTCGCGACGCCAGGCGGGCGTTGAGCAGCGATGGTCTCGCCCCAGCCAGCCTGCGACGATGCCCGGGATTTCCGTATCGGTTCGCGGATCGTTTGTGGCAGCATGCGCGGTTTGCGTTTCACGGAGAGCATTCGTCACATGATCAAGAAGACGCCGTCGTTCCTGCTGATTGGCATCGCTGCACTGGCATGCTGGGTTGCTCGAAGCAACCTGCGCCGGCCGCGCCGCGCGGTCCCCACAGCCGAGGCCGACGACGAAATGTCCGAGGCAGCGCGCACAGCGGCCGGAAACGCCGAAGGAGACCATCGCCGAGCGGGCGACGAAGCTGGCCCGGTTACATCCAGGACAAGCCCGAGTGCCAGCAGTTCCGGACGCCTTCGAGCAGGCCCAGGACGCCGGCGTGGACCGCGAACCTCGAGAAGATCATGGGCGACGCCTATAAGGCGGGCTGCAGCAAGTAAGGCAGTTCGACCGCGGACCCCGACGGATCGAGCGGCCTGCGTGGGCCCGATGCGCAGCCGGCGGGACCGGACTTCGCATCCACCCTGGTCGGGTTGGATGCAGCAGGTGTTGCGGAAAAGCCGCATTCGCGGTAATTCCTTATTCTTCTAGGTTGGCGGCGTTTGCGAACCTCGCCGACCTGCAAGGCGGTCAGAACCGCAGGAGGACCTCGATGTGCCTGGCCGTACCCATGATGATCAAGAGCATCGATGGCTTCAACGCCACGTGCGAGGCCAAGGGCATCGAGCGCGAGGTGAGCCTCTTCATGCTGCAGGGCGAGCCCATCGAGGTGGGCGACCACGTGCTGATCCACGTCGGCTACGCGATCCAGAAGATCAGCGCGGACGAAGCCCGCGCGACCTGGGACCTGTTCGACGAGATCATCGAGCATGCATGAACTGTCGATCTGCCAGGCGCTGATCGGCCAGGTCGAGCGCGTCGCCCGTGAATCGGACGCGCGCCGGGTGGTCACCATCCACGTCTCGGTGGGCCCGTTGAGCGGAGTCGAAGCCCAAGCTGCTCGAGCACGCCTATCCGCTCGCGGCCGCGGGAACGGTCGCCGAAGGCGCGGAATTGATCGTCGAGACGGTGCCGGTCGTCGTGCGCTGCCGCACGTGCCACGCCGAGACCGAGGTGGCGCCCAACCGCCTGGTGTGCGGCTCGTGCAAGGACTGGCAGGTGGAAGTGATTGCCGGCGAGGACATGATGCTGCTGCGCGTCGAAGTCGAGACCGCGGCGGAAAGCGTCCAGTAGACTGCCGCCAGCTCGGCCGCCCCGCGAGGGCGGCTGAACCAAGACGAGGTAGTGCCGATGTGCCGTGATTGCGGTTGTTCACTGGGCCCTGCGGCCGCCCGCGCGCCCTTTGCCGCGCACCCGCGCCTGCGCGCGCGCCCCTCGGTGCACGTCGAATCGATCGAGGTCATCACCGCGATCCTCGACGAGAACGACCGCGTGGCGCAGCACAACCGCGAGCACTTCGATGCCCAGGGCGTGCTCGCGATCAACCTGATGTCGTCGCCCGGCTCGGGCAAGACGTCGCTGCTCGAGGCGACGATCAAGGCGCTCGCTGGCGAGCTCAAGGTCGCCGTCATCGAAGGCGACCTCGCGACCGAGAACGACGCGGCGCGCATCCGCGCGTGCGGCGTGCCCGCCGTGCAGATCCAGACCGGCAATGCCTGCCACCTCGATGCGCAGATGGTCCACGACGTCCTGCACGACCTGCCGCTCGGCGGGCTCGACGTGCTGTTCGTCGAGAACGTGGGCAACCTCGTCTGTCCCGCGAGCTTCGACCTCGGCGTGCACCGCAACGTCACGCTGCTGTCGGTGCCGGAGGGCGACGACAAGCCCGCGAAGTATCCGGTGATGTTCCGCGCCGGCGACCTCACGCTGATCACCAAGGTCGACCTGCTGCCGCACATCGAGGAGTTCAGCGTCGAGCGCGCGCGCGAGTCGCTGCGCCAGGTGGGGTTCGACGGCACCATCATCGAAGTCAGCAAGCGCGGCGGCGCGGGTTTCACGGCGTGGCTCGACTGGTTGCGCCGCGAAGTCGCGGCCGCCAGGCGCAGGCGCGCAATGTCGCGACGGCCGCGCACGCCGAGGCCGCCTCATGAGCACCGCCGCCGAATGGCTCGAGCGCATCCGTGCGCTGCCGCTGCCGCCGTCGATCAAGGTCATGAACGTCTGCGGCGGCCACGAGCGGTCGATCACGACCGCGGGACTGCGCAAGGCGATCCCGTCGAACATCGAGCTCGTCCCGGGGCCGGGCTGCCCGGTCTGCATCTGCCCCGAAGAGGACATCTACGAGGCGATCCAGCTCGCGCTGCACGAGAAGGTCATCCTCGTCGCCTACGGCGACATGCTGCGCGTGCCGGTCAACGCGCCGAAGAGCGAGCCGCGCTCGCTCGAGCAGGCCAAGGCGGCGGGCGGCGACGTGCGTCCGATCGCGAGCCCGCTCGAGGCCGCGAAGATCGCCCTCGATAACCCCGACCGCAAGGTCGTGTTCCTTGCGGCCGGGTTCGAGACGACGACGGCTCCGGCCGCCGCGCTGCTGGCGCAGGGCGCGCCGGACAACCTGCTGTTCCTGATGTCCGGCCGACTGACCTGGCCGGCGGTGTCGATGCTGCTCAACTCGGGCCAGCCCGGGCTTCGAGGCGCTGATCGCGCCGGGTCACGTCGCGACGGTGATGGGCCCCGAGGAATGGGAATTCGTGCCGCGCGACCACGGCATCCCGACCGCCGTCGCAGGGTTCGCCCCGGATTCGCTGCTCGCGGCGCTCTATTCGGTGCTGCGGCAGAAGCTCGAGGGCAAGTGCTTCCTCGACAACTGCTACCCGCAGGTCGTGCGCCCCGGCGGCAACGCGACGGCGAAGCGCTACATCGACGCAGACGATGGACGTCGTCGCCGGCAACTGGCGCGGCATCGGCTCGATCCCGGCGTCGGGCTACCAGCTGAAGCCCGGTACGCCGCGCACGATTCCCGCGTGCAGCTGCCCTCGTACACCGAGATGTCGCGCAAGCGCGCGGGCGAAATGCCGCCGGGCTGCGACTGCGCGAAGGTCGTGCTCGGCCGCATCTACCCGAACGAATGCCGGCTCTTCGGCGCGGCGTGCACGCCGCGCCATCCGATCGGACCGTGCATGGTCTCGGACGAAGGCGCGTGCCGCATCTGGTGGGCCGACGGCGTCCGCGAAAACGTCTGGGCGGGCCGCAAGGCGTCGGGCGCCGAAGCCTGACCGGCAGGGCGCGCAGACCAGGGCAGGGCGATGCAACAGCCGGCTCCGGCCGTCGTTTCGCGTCGCGTGCTGCTGACCGGGCGCGTGCAGGGCGTCGGCTTCCGTCCCTTCGTCTATCGGCTCGCGCACGAACTCGCCGCTCGACGGCTTCGTGCGCAACCTGCGCGGGGACGTCGAAGTCGTGCTGCGCGGCCCGGCCGGCAAGCTCGATCGATTCGTCGCGTGATGTCGTCGGCCGGGCGCCACCGCTCGCGCGCCCCGTCGTGCAGGGTGTCGTCGAGTACCCGGATGCCATCGATCCCGGTTTCCGCATCGCCGCGAGCTCGACGGCGCTCGAGCCGCAGATCTCCGTCCCGCCGGATTTCTTCTGCTGCCCCGATTGCCTCGCGGAACTCGCCGACGCGCAGGACCGGCGGCATCGCTACGCGTTCATCAACTGCACGCAGTGCGGGCCGCGCTACACGCTGATCGAAGCGCTGCCGTACGACCGGCCCAACACGACGATGCGCGGCTTCGAGCTCTGCGCCGATTGCCGCCGCGAATACGAGGATCCGCTGGATCGTCGGTTTCATGCGGAGCCGGTCGCGTGCCCGGCGTGCGGCCCGCACCTGCAGCTTCGTGCTGGCCGATGGCTCCGGCGAGCGTGGCGGGCGACGACGAAGCGGCGCTCGCCGCCGCGGTCGCCGTGCTGCGCGAGGGTCGCGTGCTTGCCGTCAAGGGCATCGGCGGCTATCACCTGATGTGCGACGCACGCAGCGAGGCTGCAGTCGGCCGCCTGCGCGAGCGCAAGCGCCGCCCCGACAAGCCGCTGGCGGTCATGTACCCGTGGCGCGGCCCGGAAGGCCTGGCCGCGGTCGAAGCCAGCTTCGACCTGGAACCCGCGGCACGTGCGGCGCTGCTCGACCCGGCCCGGCCGATCGTGCTGTTGCGCACCGGTCCGCGCCTCGACCTCGCGCCGCAGGTCGCGCCCGGTCTGCGCGAAGTCGGCGTGTTCCTGCCGTACAGCCCGTTGCATCAGTTGCTGCTCGGCGATTTCGACGGCCCGCTGGTGGCCACGTCGGGCAACGTCAGTGGCGAGCCCGTGCTCACCGATGCGACGGAAGCCACCGCGCGCATTGCGCACGTCGCCGACGCGTTCCTGCATCACGACCGGCCGATCGTGCGGCCGGCCGACGATTCCGTGGTGCGCGTCATCGCGGGCCGCGCGCGCCCAGTGCGGCTCGGCCGCGGTATCGCGCCGCTGGAACTCGAACTGCCGCAGGCGGTGCCCGAGCCCGTGCTCGCGGTGGGCGGGCACCTCAAGGCGACGGTCGCGCTGGCCTGGGGCAGGCGCGTCGTCGTCTCGCCGCACATCGGCGACATGGGCACGTTGCGCAGCGAGCAGGTCTTCGCGCAGGTCGCGGCCGACCTGCAGAAGCTCTACGACGTCCGCGCCGCCGTGGTCGTCTGCGATGCGCATCCCGACTACGCGACGTCGCGCTGGGCGCGGGCGAGCGGCTTGCCGGTTGCGACCGGTGCTGCACCATCACGCCCACGCTTCGGCGCTGCTGGCGGAGCACGGCGTGTCTCGAGGAGACCTGCCATCGTGTTCGCGTGGGACGGCGTCGGCCTGGGTGGCGACGGCACGCTCTGGGGCGGCGAGACGTTCTTCGGCCGGGCAGGGCACTGGCAGCGTTGCGCCAGCCTGCGGCCGTTCCGCCTGCCGGGCGGCGACAAGGCGGGCCGCGCGCCGTGGCGCAGTGCCGCGGCCCTGTACTGGGAGATGGGCGACGAGTGCCCGGTCGCGATCCCGGACCCGATCGTGCGCAATGCCTGGGAGCGCCGGCTCAACGCCCCGCAATCGAGTGCGGCGGGCCGCGTGTTCGATGCGGCCGCGGCCGTGATCCTCGGGGTCGGCGAGACCAGCTTCGAGGGCCAGGGCCCGATGTGGCTCGAGGCCATGGCGCAGCCGTCCGGGGAATTCCCGCCGATGACGCTGGCCACGGATGCGGGGGGCCTGCTGCGCATCGACTGGGCGCCGTTGATGGCCTGGCTCCGCGACCGATCCGCCCTGGATGCGGCTGCCCGCGCCGGCGCAGTGCATGCGGCGTTTGCCGATGCGATCGTCCGGGTGGCCGAGATCACAGCGCGAGGCCACCGGGCTGCGCCGTCGTCGGCCTCACCGGGGGCGTGTTCCAGAACCGGTTGCTGAGCGAGCTGGCGGCTAGCGCAACTCGGCGAAAAAGGCTTTCGTGTGCTGCTGCCCGAGACGGTCCCGGCGAACGACGGCGGCCTGAGCTACGGTCAAGTCGCGGATTTCGTCGGCCGCATCCGCTGAACTCGGTCTAGAATCGTCGCCCCATGCTGTGGTTCGAACGCCCATTCCTCGCCGTCCTGCGCCACGAGTACCACGCCTCGATGCGCTTCACGGAGGACGAGACCGCCGAGGTCATGCCGGCGGCGCCGGAATTACCGTGCCAGCTCTACGTGCACGTGCCGTTCTGCGAGGTGCTGTGCCCGTTCTGCTCGTTCCACCGCGTGCGGTACAACGAGATCCAGGACGCACCGGTACTTCGAGGCGTTGCGGCGCGAGATCCAGCACTACCACGACGCGGGCTTCAGGTTCGCGGACGTCTACGTCGGCGGCGGCACGCCGACCGTCAATGCGGATGAACTGATCGCGACGCTGGAACTGGTGCGCAGCCTGTCGCCCGTGCGCACGGTCTCGATCGAGACGAACCCGAACCACCTCGAGCGCGCCGACACTCGAGCGATATCGCGCCGCGGGCGTCACGCGGCTCTCGGTGGGCGTGCAGAGTTTCGACGACGGGCTGCTCGGCCGGCATGGAGCGGCTCGAGAAATACGGCAGCGGCGAGGTGATCACGGCAGCGGCTGGCGGCCGTGCAGGGCATCTTCCCGACGCTCAACGTCGACATGATCTTCAACCTGCCCGGGCAGTCGCTCGCGATGCTCGAGCACGACCTCGACGTGCTGCGCGACCTCGGCGTCGACCAGATCTCGTTCTATCCGCTGATGACCGCGCCGACCGCGCGGCACAAGATGGAAAAGACCATGGGGCACAACGATCCGTCGCTGCGCCAACCCATGTACCAGCGCATCCTCGAGCGGTTGCTGCGGCGCGGAATACCACGCCGCCTCCGCCTGGTGCTTCTCGCGCAACCAGGGCATGTTCGACGAATACATCATCGACCAGGCCGACTACGTCGGCGTCGGCAGCGGCGCCTTCAGCTACGTGGGCGGCGCGTACTACTCCACGACGTTCTCGCTGAACCACTATTGCCGTCGCATCGAAGGCGGGCAGTCCGGGATCACGCAGCGCCGCCCGGTCAGCCGCAAGGACCAGATGCGTTACGACTACCTCGTGCGCCTGTTCGGCGGCGAGCTGAAGCGCGACTACATCGAGCGGCGTTACGGCAAGGCCTTCTGGTTGCTCATGGCGCCGGAACTGCTGGCGATGCGCGCGCTCGGGGCGACGCGGCACGAGCCGGATGCGATCCGCCTCACGCACCGCGGCATGTACTGCTGGGTGCTGATGATGGCCGAGTTCTTCAATTCGGTGAACTCGGTGCGCGAGCAGATGCGCGAGCACATCCGCGCCGAGCTGGAAACCTGGAACGAAGAAGCAAGGATACCGGCCGCGGCGATCGGCCACGCGCCGATGCACAAGGCCGCAGGAAATTGAGCATGCAGGACACCCACGTCTCGCTGGCCCACGGCAACGGCGGCCGCTACATGCGCGAACTGATCCAGGAGATCTTCGCGCGTCATCTCGCCAATCCGTACCTCGACACGGACACGCGACGCCGCAGTGCTGCCCTGGGACGCCGCGGACGGGCTGCTCGCGTTCACGACCGACAGCTTCACGGTGCAGCCCATCGAGTTCCCCGGTGGCAACATCGGCTCGCTGGCCGTGCACGGCACCACCAACGACCTCGCCGTTGCCGGTGCGGTGCCCAAGTACCTGAGCCTCGGCGTACTGCTCGAGGAAGGCCTCGAGTTCGCGGTGCTCGAGCGCATCGTCGTCGGTATTGCGCAGGCGGCGCGGGAAATCGGCGTCGTGGTCGCTGCCGGCGACACCAAGGTCGTGCGGCGCGGCGAAGGCGGCGGCATCTACCTGAACACCAGCGGCATCGGCGTGCGCAATCCCGCCCTGCGCCTGGGCGTGAAGGAAATCCGCGCGGGCGACGCGATCCTGGTCAGCGGTCCCGTCGGCGATCACGGCATCGCGGTGATGCTCGCGCGCGAGCAGTTCGGCCTGCGCGGCGACCTCAAGTCCGACGCCGCCAGCGTGCTGCCCATCACGCTCGAACTCGCGCGCTTCAAGGGCCTGCGCTTCATGCGCGATCCCACGCGCGGCGGCCTCGCGACCGTGGCCCACGAGATCGTGCAGGGCACGGGGCTCGGCGTGAAACTCGACGAGACGCTCGTTCCCGTGCGCGATTCCGTGCGCTCGGTCTGCGAAATGCTCGGTTACGACCCGTATTTCCTCGCCTGCGAGGGCCGCGTCGTCGCGGTCGTGTCGCAGGACGAAGCGGCAGCGGCACTGGCCGCGGTGCGCGCGCTGCCTTCCGGCGCGGATGCCGCGATCATCGGCGAGGTGCGCGAGCAGCCGGCACCGCGTCGTGCTGCGCACGCCGCTGGGCGGGGAGCGCGTGATCGAGGAACTCGAGGACGATCCGCTGCCCAGAATCTGCTGAGGAAGTGGACTAGTGAGCTAGTGACTAGTGACTAGTAAGAGCTGCGCGTCGCGCACGCTTCCTACTAGTCACTATTCACTAGTCACTGATCACTTCTGCGCGTAGAGCGGCGCTACATCCATGTAGATCCAGTACTTCGCGGCCTTGTCGCCGCGGAAGAAAAGCACGTCGACGAAGGGGAGCCGGACCTGCGAGCCGTCGTGCCGCGTGTACGTGCAGTAGCCCTCGCAAACCCCGCTGTCCGCATCGTTCCAGTTGCGCCCGACCTCGTGCTGGCTCGCCTTGATCGACGCCCAGAACGCCGTCGACGGCCGCGCCGATCGCCGCATGACCCACGGCCGCAGGGCCATTGGCGAACCGAAACTCGCAGTCGTCGGTCAGAAACGACACGAAGTGCCTTCGTGTCCTTGGCATCGATGGCGCGGCACAGGTCCAGCCACCAGGCTCGGTTCGGCATGCGGCACTCCAGTCGCGGAAGGTCGCCGCAAATTCTGCCACGCGGCCCCCGCAGCGTCAGTTCGGGCTACGCAATTATTGATAGCGGCCCGCGACCGAAACACGGTGAGCCCACGATTGACATACGTATTCTCCGCAGTGGCGTCGAGGCGCAAGACATGCGTTCCGTCGTCCAATTGCGAATGACTCACAACTACTCGTTGCGTGGCGCCAACACAGCGGAAAAAGTTCCCCACGACGCAGAAAAACTTCGGTAATCCGAAGTTATTGCGGCGCCCTTCGTTCCCTAACATGGCCCCCGTTGTTATTAGGGCCGGGAGCGGTCCGGGTTATTTGCTCGGTCAACGCCGGGTGAGGGAGTCAAAAATGAGACTTGCGAAACTTCGGAGCGGAATCGTGCCGCTCTTTGCGCTGTTGGCGCTCGGCGTCGGCATGGCCGGGTGTTCCGGCGATGACGGCAAGGACGGCACCAATGGCACCAATGGCACCAATGGCACCAACGGCGCTCCGGGCGCTACGGGCCCGACGGGTCCGGCGTGGCGGGTCCCACGGGCCCGACGGGTCCTGCGGGTCCTGGCGCCAAGATCGACGCCGCTCGAGAGCTGCGACACCTGCCACAGTGACGGCTCTGCGTTCGCGGCCGCGATGCACCGCATGCCGACATGAACCTGCCCGCGGTCAGCGGCGTCACGTTCGCCGTGCGTCGGCACCGACGATCTGGTCGTGAAGTTCAACGCTGAAGGTCGACGGCGTCGCACGCCACGGACTTCACCGAGGTTGCCACGCGATCACGACGGCGTGACCGTCATCCGGCATACAGGAACGACGGCGCGACGCGCACGCAGTTCCGGCGACGTGGCGACGTCTGCCTGCTCGACGACGGCGGCGGCAACTTACACGATCACGATCACCGATGGCCGCGAGCTGCACGCGGTCATCCCGTCGCGGTACCTGTTCCAGGTTCGAGATGCCGACGATGCCGGCCAATGCGCGCCATCGTGAGCGGAGACTATCCCGGCTGCGCCGCGCACGGACCTGGTCAGCGACGCCGGCGTGCCAGAACTGCCACGGCAGAGACGGGATCGCCGAGCGGCATCCACTACGGCTACCCGATGGGCGTGGCGCAGTGCGCGGTGTGCCATGACGCGGCGAACACGAACTATCCGGAGCTCGTTCAGGCTCGGCCACAGCGTGCACAACTCGCACCTGATGCCGGCCGGCGAGTACGGCTGGGAACTAGTTACGACATCCGGGTCACGTACCCGACGTACATGACCAACTGCAGCGTCTGCCACGACTCGCCGTCGACGCTGGCTGCGGCGAACGCGATGCCGGTCTCCGGCGAAGGCTGCCTGAGCTGCCACGGTCGATGGAGAGCTGGGAAGAGGGCTTCACGGAGACCGGCATGACGTTCCACCTGGCGTACACGGAGGCCACGGATTGCGCCGAGCTGCCACAACACGAACGCAGGCGCAGCGGCGCCCGGCCTGGTCGACGTCCGCGACTTCCACGACGGCCTCGAGACCGAGCGCGTCGGCATCATCTACGGCGGCGAAGACCTGTCCGTCACGAAGGCAAGAAGTTCACAGTGGAAGATCACCAAGGTCGTCGACAACAAGACCTCGGGCAAGCTCGAAGATCTCCTGGTCGGCCGAAGTACAAGGGCACGGCGGTCGATCCTTGCAACACGGTCGCTGTCCGCGACGGCGCCCGGTGTTCTTCAACCTGACGTCGTTCCCGGCCAACGAAGGCGGCATGAGCATCATCCGCAGCTACGCGATGGGTGACGACTACGTGGTCGGCACGTCGCAGTCTGCTCCGGGCCAGCCGGGCTCGGTGAACGTGCAGCCTCGAAGCGACCAAGCACACGACGTGCGCCGCGAACGTGGCGACCACGTGATCACGCGTGACGCCAAGGCCGACGGCACACGCGCCATCCTGGCCCTGCAGGGCAAGCCGCTGCTGCCGGTTCCGGCCGGCATGACCAGGCGAGCACTGGGCCGTATGCGACGATGTACGTCCGCGTCCCGACGCCGACGTACGAGTTTGCCGTGGGTACGGGGCCAGCCGGTGACGCCGCGTCGCGCGATCGCCGACACCAGCGCTGCTTGAAGTGCCATGTCGGTTCGCTCTATCAGCACGGCAACACCCGCGTTGACAACGTGACGATGTGCATCATCTGCCACAACTCGGCGTCGTCTGACCAGAACAACCGCGTCGACCATGGGCGTCACGGCGTCCGAAGCGTACGACGGCAAGCCGGGCCAGACGTACGAGTTCAAGACCATGCTGCACAAGCTGCACAAGTCCGGCCGTGCGGGCGCCGAGCTCGTGATCTACCGCACGCGCGGCATCTATGCCTGGATCCCCGAAGGCTCGACCCTGCCGAACTGGGCGACTGGCACCACGTGTGCAGGTTGTATCGCCGATCTCGCCGGCAACCACCCCGGCTGCGCTACGTCGAGCTCAACCCGCCCCCGACGTTTACAGCCACCGGCCGGCATGCAACTCGGCACGCCCGGCAACATCGTCTATGGTGCGGACACGAGATGCGGACGGCAGCTACCCGACCGTGGCGTGCCAGCCGCACAACCTGTACCAGCCGACCTATCCGCGGTATGAGAAGGACTGCGCGGCCTGCCACGTCGCGGGCTTCGACCAGGTCCCGGACCAGGACAAGGCCGTTGCGACGACGCTCGACGCCGGTGCGGCGCCGTGGCCCAACCAGGTCGACGACGTCCTGCAGGGCGCCGGCGCGGCGGCTTGCACGAGCTGCCACCAGGACAGCGCCGCCAAGGGCCATGCCTACCAGAATGGCTGGGTCGCCGCAGACGTTCGAGAATGGTCGCCAGACCATCGTCGACGAGGCGAACAAGTAACGGCTGTTCGAGATCGAACTGAAAGGCGAGCGGGGTGGGCCCTACGGGGTCCACCTCCGACGCCCGGAAAGAAGAAGGGAATGCCCGCAACGCGAGTTGCGGGCTTTTTTTGTCTGCGGTACTCGTGCCCGCGAACGCCGACGATCTGTGCCTATCGAGGCTGCCTTTGATGCGTCATCCAGCGTTCAGGCGCGAATGAGTCGCAGCCACTCTCCTCGATCGTCGGAGCAAAGCGAGAAAGTTCCCCACGCCGCAGCAGGACTTCGGTAATCCGAGGTGATCCCGGTGGGTACGATCCCTAACATGGCGCCGTTGGGCCGCAGGGGAGCGGCTCGCGTCATTGTCTCGGTCAACGCCGGGTGAGGGAGTCAAAATGAGACTTACGAAACTTCGCAGCGGTGTCGTGCCGCTCTTTGCGCTGTTGGCGCTCGGCGTCGGCATGGCCGGATGTTCCGGCGATGACGGCAGGGACGGCACCAATGGCACCAATGGCACCAATGGCACCAATGGCTCCGACGGGCCCGAGGGCACCATGGCACGATGGCTTGACGGGTCCGACGGGTCCGACGGGTCCTGCGGGTGCTGGCGCCAAGGTGACGCCGCTCGAGAGCTGCAACACCTGTCATACGATGGCGTCCGCGTTCGCGGCCAACGCAGCGCACGCGCTCACTGGCCAGGTCTCGGTCACCAACGTGACGTTCGTGGTCGACGGGCTGGACCTGCTCGTCAAGTACAACGCGAAGATCGACGGCCAGCCCACAACGGGCATCACGACCGTGCGCTCCGATTACCGCTTCGCGGCCGGCGTGCAGAGTGACGCGGGCGCCGAGGCGCAGGCTGTTCCTGGCGCAACGGCCGGCGACTTCACGATCCGACTGCTGGGTGGCGCGGCGAACGCAGGCGTCAATTCCCGGTATTTCTTCCGCGTCAGCGACAAGGCTGCGAGCAGGCGCAACCAGCATCGGCGTATCGGGCGACTTCCCGGCCGCCGCCCATACAGATCTCGCGAGTGAGCAGGCGTGCGACAACTGCCACGGCGACATGGGGATCGCCCCGCACACCTTGTATCCGTACGACTACCCGTCGATGAAGGTCTCGGAGTGCGTCGTCTGCCACGACAGCAATGCGTACCCGTTCATTCCGGACTTCCCGAACCTGATGACGGTTGCCCACAGCGTGCACAACTCGCACCTCATGCCGAATGGCGAGTGGGAACAGTTCGGCATCCGGGTCACGTACCCGACGTACATGACCAACTGCGCCGTTTGCCATGACTCGCCGGCGTCACTCGCTGCGGCGAATGCGATGACGGTGTCCGGCCCAGGCTGCCTGAGCTGCCATGGTTCGATGGAAAGCTGGGCGGAAGGCTTCGAGGAGTCTGGCGCGACGTTCCACGAGGTGTACACGGAGGCCACGGACTGCGCCACGAGGTGCCACAGCACGGACGCAGGCGCAGCGGCGCCTGACCTGATCGACGTCCGCGATTTCCACGACGGCCTCGAGACCGAGCGCGTCGGCATCATCTACGGTGGTGAAGACCAGTCCGTGAAGCAAGGCAAGGACTTCACTGAGTGGAAGATCACTCAGGTCGTCGACAACAAGACCACGAGCAAGCTCGAAGTGTCCTGGTCGGCGAAGTACAAGGGCATGGCGGCTGATCCTTGCAACAAGGTCCTGTCCGCGACGGCGCCCGTGTTCTTCAACCTGACTACGTGGCCCGCGGACGAAGGCGGCATGAGCATCATCCGCAGCTACGCGATTGGTGACGACTACGTGGTCGGCACGTCGCAGTCTGCTCCGGGTCAGCCGGGCTCCGTGACCCTGCAGTCCTCGAATGCGACCGGCAATGGCTACACCACTTGCGCAGCGAACGTGGCCACCACGTACCTCACGCGGGACGCCAAGGCCGATGGAACACGCGCGATCCTGGCCCTCCAGGGCAAGCCGATGTTCCGGTTCCTGCCGGCATGACCAGGGAGCACTGGGACTATGACGCCATGTACGTCCGCGTCCCGACCCCGACCTACGAGTTTGCAGTGGGTACGGGCGCCAAGCTGGCGACCCCGCGTCGCGCGATTGCCGACACCAGCGCTTGCTTGAAGTGCCATGTCGGTTCGCTCTATCAGCACGGCAACACGCGAGTCGACAACGTGACGATGTGCATCATCTGCCACAACTCGGCCTCTTCGGACCAGAACAACCGCGTGACCATGGGCGTCACGGCGGCCGAAGCGTATGACGGCAAGCCGGGCCAGACGTACGAGTTCAAGACGATGCTGCACAAGCTGCACAAGTCCGGCCGTGCGGGCGCCGAAAATCTCGTGATCTACCGCACGCGCGGTCTCTATGCCTGGATCCCCGAGGGCTCGACCCTGGCGAACTGGGCGACTGGCACGCGTGTGTAGGTGTATCGCCGATCTCGCCGGCAACCACCCCGCAGAGCTTCGCCGAGCTCAACCCGCCCCCGACGTTTACAGCCCCGGCCGGCATGAGCTCGGCACGCCCGGCAACATCGTCTATGGTGCGGACAAGAGAGCGGACGGCACCTACCCGGCCGTGGCGTGCCAGCCGCACAGCCTGTACGAGCCGACCTATCCGCGGGATGAGAAGGACTGCGCGGCCTGCCACAAGGCTGGCTTCGACCAGGTCCCGAACCAGGACAAGGCCGTGGCGACGACGCTCGACGCCGGTGCCGCGCCGTGGCCCAACCAGGTCGACGACGTCCTGCAGGGCGCCGGTGCGGCGGCTTGCATGAGCTGCCACCAGGACAGCGCCGCCAAGGGCCATGCCAACCAGAATGGCTGGGTCCCGCAGACGTTCGAGAATGGTCGTCAGACCATCGTCGACGAGGCGAACAAGTAAGGCGCGGTCCGACTGAGCATCAGGTGAGTGGGGTGGGCCGGTCCGGCCCACCCCGTGACACCGAAGCCAGGTCGAGATTGAAGATACGGGCGGAGGCGCAGGCTTCCGCCCTTTTTTCTTAATGCGCCCGGTAGTGCGCATCAACCGGTGGTGCGCACCAAAAAAAAGCCGGGCAGATTGCCCGGCTTTTCTTGCGGTGGCTTGCCCAGCAAGGCAGCCACCCGGGCGACCAGCTACTTCGCGGCTTCCACCGTCACCGTCGCATCTTCCAGCATGACCGGGTACGTGTAACCCATGCCGAAGTCCTTGTTGAGCGACGCCGGCCCGGACACGACGACCGTGTCACCGACCTTCGGGACTTCGCCCTTGGTCGTCACGGTCAGGTCGTTGGTGCCTTCCGCACCCGAACCGTCGCGGACGTGGACCCAGTTGGTGCCCATGATGCCCGCGTTGGTCTTCACTACCTTGCCGCGGACGATGACCTTCTGGCCGGCCAGCTTCGCGGGGTCGGCAAAGACTTCGGCGACCGTCAGGCCGCCTTCGGCCTTGGCGATACCGGTCAGGTCAACCGCCTCTGCGGGCGCGGCTGCCGGCATCGGGTGAGGTTCGGTCATCTGGGGGGCGGGCTGTGCCGCCGGGGCCGCGGCCTGGGGCGCAGCCGCGTTATCCTTCTTGGCGCAGCCGGACAGGGCGGTGACCGCGGCCAGGGCCAGCACGCTGGCGATTGATGCCTTCAACACGGGGTATTCTCCGATTCGTGACAAGGGTACGTAGGACGCGGCAGTCTAAAGGACATCGTCCCGCTTGCTAATAGCCGACTGCCACCGTCCCGTGCCGTTGGAGCGCAACTCCGGGGTTCGGTTCATACGGGGTTGTACGGGTATGAGCCTAATTAACCGAGACCTAGTATCACTCCGACTTTCCGGTCGCGGGCGGTGTATTCCTCCCCGATT
>CAWBKN010000013.1:0-348433 GCA_963789375.1 uncultured Gammaproteobacteria bacterium
TCCGACCAGGGTTATCGCTACGACTACACCTATAACCCGTCGGGCCTGCTCGACACCGTGACTTTCCCGGCGAGCCCCGTCCCGGCTGGCCAGTCGAACGCGCGCTTCAGGATTCGATACAGCTACAGCAATGGCGCGCCTTCCCAGATCGAGGACGTGACCGAGGGCGCGGCGCGGCCACTCTGGACGCTGGCCGCCACGAACGAGGCTGGATCGGTCACGGCCGAATCGTTCGGCCCCGCTGCAGTGTCCGTCACCTCGGTATTCGACCCGCCGACCAACAACCTGCTGGCCCGGCGATCGACCAGCGTCAACACGGGGGCCTCGTGGCAGGACCTGTCGTACGGCTGGGATGCCGCGGGCAGCTTGCCGCAGCGGCGCGACGCCCTCCAGAACCTGACGGAGACGTTTACGGTCGACGCGCTCGACCGGCTCGTGGGAGCGAGCCTCAACGGCATGCCCAACCTGGCCGTGGGGTACGACGCTTCGGGCAACGTCACCAGCAAGTCCGATGTCGGCTCTTATGTGTACGGCGACGCCAATCATCGCCACGGCGTGACCGTGGCCGGCACCGAGACCCTCGCCTACGACGCGAACGGCAACGTGGTCTCCCGCAATGGGCAGCCGCAGTTGTGGGCATCTTTCAACCTGCCCACGTCCGTGCAGAGGCTGGGATACCAGAGCCAGTTCGCATACGGCCCGGACCATCAACGGTGGCGACAGGTGGCGACGTACCAGAACGGCGTCGAGACGACGCACTACGTCGGCGCCCTGCTGGAAAAGGAAGCCACCACTTCGACGGGTCGCACCTACTGGCGGCACGACGTGCCGACGCCCGGCGGTGCGACAGTGGTCGCTGCGCAACTCCGACGCGACCACGACGACCACGACCTGCGACCGACAATCTCGGCAGCAGCGAGACGCTGGTGGGGCGCCACCGGAGGCGTGCAGACGCGCGAGAGTTTTGCGCCGTTCGGGAGCCGCCGGGGCAGCAACTGGAGTTCGTCGACGACGCCCGACTGGCTCGGCATCGCCAACGCCACCCGGCAAGGCTTCACGTCGCATGAAATGCTCGACAACATCGGCCTGGTCCACACGGGCGGCCGGGTCTACGACCCGTCGCTCGGCCGCTTCCTCTCGGCCGATCCGCTGGTCGGGGACCTCACGGACAGCCAGGCCGTCAACCCGTATGCGTACGCGGGCAACCGGCCGCTGATTGCGGTAGATCCGTCGGGGCTCGCCTTCGTGTATGTGCCCGACGGTGCCTGCGCCGGCATCTGCGGTTCGATCGTCGCCTCGGCGATCGCTACCGTCGCGGGCCTGTTCGGCCACCATGCGGGCCCGCCGCCTCCGCCGGCGACCGCCCTCCCGGCCAGTCCGCGCAGAACGGCGTCGGAATGTGCGGGCCAGGCACCTTTCCAACGTGCGGCGGAATGGTCCTGTATGCCGGTGCCTCCTCGCCCGCCGCCGGTGGCCCCGGCACGTCGTCCTGGCACACTGCCGTCGAGGACGAGTATGCGACCGAGAACCTGCAGCGGTTCTTCATCGACCTGGGGATCAATTCGGTCGAGGTGATCGTCCTCGGGCCGCTCTACGATGCCAGCGACGCGTACGACGCTGCCCGTAGCGGCGATTACCTGACCGCGGTACTGCTGACGGGCGCGACGGCCTGCGAGGTTGCGAAGTCGTGCGCGGCCGTGGCGGGGCCACTTCGTGGCGTTGGTCAGAACTCCGCGTCCCTCAAGCGAGACGGCACGGGTCCCGGCACTGAGGTCATTCAGCGAGCAATTCGCGCGCTGAACTCGAAGCGACATTGAATACGCGGCCTGATTGCGTGGCGGCCTGGCCGGGGGCACCTCACCAACGTCAGCGTTACGCGGTCAACACGACCGGGAAGCGGGCGCGTGGAGCGTCTGGCACTTCCAACCACCCCCGAGGTTGCGCACCACGATGGAGGTGCCGCCAGGGGGTCTTCTCTTCGCCATCCAAAGAACGCTACTCCTATCGCTTGCCAGATGGAACCGTACTGCCCAGGAACGGGGGGACCGAACGCACTGCTGTTTGAGCGATGTGCACGGTCCGGGTTATAAAGGTCGACGACTTATGAAGACATCCCGACTGGATACTTTCCGGCCGAGACTATCTCAATCTCATCGGACCCATGGGAAGCTGTCGCTTCATATGATGCTGACGTCGCCGCTCCCATGGCAGCGTCCTGCGGTTTGACAGCAAATCCGCCAGCTACGCCAGGTACGAGCCCCATCGGTCCAACTGGATCCTCATGACCAGCGTCATGCGTTACACCACGTCATCTGGGTGTCTTCTTCGAACGGTCCGCGCGAGAGGTGGCCGGCAAACATCGTGCTCAGCGCGACGATCCTGCCCTCTTCGGAAATCCAGGAGGGATCCCGGCGCAAGCCGCACAGGGCCCGTACATCGCCACGATTGGTGCAGTGTCCTTTGCAATTGGCGGCGTGTAGGATCGTGTAGCAGCCGCCCGACGCAATCCAGCCGGGCCGGTGCGTATATGATTTGCGATCCACCGATGCAGTAACCGTCTGGAGCGACCGCATGACCCGCACCCACCAACGCATCGTCCTCGCGAGCCGGCCGCGCGGCGCCCCGGTCACTCCGCAGCACTTCCGGCTCGAGGAGGTGCCCATTCCTGCCGTCGGCGCCGGGCAGGTCCTGGTCCGCAACCATTTCCTGTCGCTTGACCCTTACATGCGCGGCCGCATGGAGGACTTCAAGTCCTATGCCGCGCCACAGCCCCTCGACGAGACGATGGTGGGCGGAACAGTGGGCATCGTCGAGGAATCCCAGCACCCGAAATTCGCCGCGGGCGACATCGTCGCGGGATACCTCGGGTGGCAGGAATACGGTCTCTCCGACGGCCAGGGCCTGATGAAGATCGACACCAGGCACGTGCCGATGTCGGCCTACCTGGGGCCCGTCGGCATGCCCGGCGTCACCGCGTGGTACGGCCTCACGCAGATCTGTCATCCAAAATCCGGCGAGACCGTGCTGGTATCGGCCGCAAGCGGGGCCGTCGGATCCGTGGTTGGCCAACTCGCGAAGATGGCGGGTTGCCGGGCCATCGGCATCGCGGGGGGACCGGAGAAATGTGCGTACGTCCGCGACGAGCTCGGATTCGATGCGTGCCTGGATCATCGCCAGCTCACCGACGTACGCGCGATGAGTGAGGCGCTTGCGGCCGCGGCCCCCGACGGCATCGATGCGGTGTTCGAGAACGTCGGCGGCATCGGCCTGGACGCAGCACTGACGCGCATGAACCCGTTCGGTCGCATCGCGCTGTGCGGCCTGATCGCCGGCTACGAAGGGGGCGACGTCGCGATCCGTAACACGCGGATGCTGCTGACGATGCGGCTGCGCGTCGAGGGATTCATCGTCTCGGAACACCTCGAACTCTGGCCGGCCGCCCTGGCCGAACTCGGGCGGGGCGTCGCCGGCGGCAAGATCAGGTATCGCGAAACCATCGCCGAGGGGATCGCCGCCGCCCCCGAGGCTTTCATCGGCATGCTGCGCGGCAAGAACTTCGGCAAGCAGCTGGTCAAGCTGGTGTGAGCGACGCGGACACCCGGCCCGTGATTCCAGCGGCCGCAACCGTGCTGTTGTTGCGCGAATCCGCAGCGGGCTTCCAGGTCCTCATGACCAAGCGTGCCGCCGGCCTGTCCTTCATGGCCGGCCTGTGGGTTTTCCCGGGCGGTCGAATGGAGGATGACGACCGCTCGGCGGAGATCCTGGCCCGCGCGTCCACGACCCGACGGGACGAGATCCACGAGCGCATGCTCGGGTTGGACGGTCGAACCATAGCGCGCGAGACGGCACTCGCCTTGCACGTGGCGGCCTGTCGCGAGACGTTCGAGGAATCCGGCGTGCTGCTTGCGCGACCGGGATCGGGCGCCGGGGTCATCGACGACACGCAGCTCGCGCGCGTCGCGTCGCGTCGCACCCCCGAGGCCACCGCAGCGGACTTCGTGCGCCTGCTCGAGCAGGAGGACCTGCTGCTCGACCTGGATCGCCTGGTTTACTGGTCGCACTGGATCACGCCGTCGCTGGAGAAGAAGCGCTTCGATACGCGTTTCTTCGCCGTGCAGGTTCGAGCGGGCCAGGTGGCAAGCGTCGACCGCTCGGAACTGACTCACCACGCCTGGTTCACCGAAGCCGAGTTCCGGGAGCGCCTGCAGAGTGGCGAAATCAAGGTTGCCCCGCCGACGCTGGCGACGCTGCAGGACCTGTGGCGGAGTCACGCACGGCATGGCGGCCTGGAGTCGATGCTCGCCGCCGAGAGGAGTCGCGTGGTGCCCCCGATCCTTCCCAAGATGCAGGCGGGCGAGGCAGGACGTACGAGATCGTGCTGCCGTGGGACGCAGGCTATGCGTCCTGCGTCGGCGAAGGCTGCGCCGTCGCGGAAAACTACCCGGACTACATTCTGGCGCTGCCGTCGCGGCGCTCGTTCAAACGTTAAGGGCCCCTCGCGGGGCCCTTAATTCGGCTGGCCGTTACGGGATCAGCGCTGGTCGCCGGGCATCAGGTTGCCGACGGCGCTCTGGACGGTCTCGCTGACCTTCGTCGCCATTTCCTTGGCCTGGTCCATGACCGCAGTCGCCTGCTTCTCCGCGCTGTGCTGCACGGAGGTCACGATCGAGCCGGCCTGCTTGGCCGTCTTGGTCGCCTGCTTCTTGGCCGCACCGAACGCCTTCGAGATGTTCTTCTCGGCCTGCACCAGGTTCTTTTCAGCCTGCTTCACGGCCTTCTGCGCCTTGGGCGGCAGCTTGCGTACGGCCTTGCGCACTGCCGCGCGAGTCTTGGCCGGCGCCTTCCTGGCCGCGGCGCGAACTGCCGCAACGCGACGAGCTGTAGCCGACTTCGGCTTCGCAACCTTGCGCCTGGCCTTCGCGGCTTTCGGTCTTGCCTTGGCGACGACGCGCTTCTTCGCGACGACTTTGCGCTTCGGACGATTTGCGCTTCGCGACGACCTTGCGCTTCTTCGCGGCCTTGGCCTTGGTCACCCTGCGTGGCGCCGCGCGCCGCGCCTTTTTCTTGGCTGCCATGGAGTCAATCTCCCTCGACTTGAGTGCATGTGGTTCGTAGACGGCGAGCGCCGCCGCGTTCGACAGGAGGACGCTATTCCCACTCGCCGATGCCGTCAACAAGGGAAAACGCGGCGAGGTCGCCAGCGGGCCCAGCGTCGGGGCATCGGCAAGCTCGCCGGCGGCGATGCGCGGCCTCGTCCGGGGCCCGAGACGATCAGCCCGTGCCCTGCAATCCGTGCGCGATGCCGTTGACGGACGCGACGAGCGCCGGGAACAGGCGCCGGGCGGCATCGTCGTCGCCGGGACGGCCCTTTTCGCTCGGTGAACCCGCCTCGCGCCAGCGCCGCAGCAGTTCGATCTGCGTGAGATGGATGGGGTCGACGTACGGGTTCCGCAGCCAGATCGACCGCTGCATCGTCGGCTCGGAGTCGAGCAGCCGGGCCGAGCCCTTCAGCTGCAGGACGATTTTCCGGGTCAGCTCGTACTCGTCGCGGATCGTCTGCGAGTAGCGCGCGGCATCGCCCTTGTAGAGGCGTTCGTAGCGCTCGGCGATCTCCATGTCGGCGCGCGCCAGCTGCATCTCGACGCCGTCGATCAGGCCCGCGAAGAACGGCCAGTCCCTGTGCATTTCGTGGATCACGTCGGGCCCGACGCGCTCGATGACGGCGGCGAGGCCGGTACCCGCGCCGAACCACCCGGGGAGCATGTGCCGGCTCTGCGACCAGGCGAACACCCAGGGCACCGCGCGGATCGCATCCACGCCCGCGCCCGTGCCGCGCACCAACGGCCGCGAGCCGATCTGCATGCGCTCGATCACGTCGACGGGGGTCACGGCCTGGAAGAATTCGAAGAACCGGGGGTCGTCATGCACGAATTGCCGGTACCGGACACGACTGGCCTGCGCCAGCACCTCCATCGCCTCGTTCCAGCCTGCCCGCACGATCTCGCGGCGGTCGCCCGCCCGGGCCAGCGCCATCGCGTTCACGCCCTGCTCGAACGTGCGCAGGCTGATCGCCTGCAGGCCATAGCGATCGTTGATGGTTTCGCCCTGCTCCGTCACCCGCAGCCGGCCACCGGTCGCCGCCTCCGGCAAACTGCCGATCACGGCCTCGGTCCGGCTGCCGCCCCGGCTGATGGCACCGCCCCGGCCGTGGAATATCAGCAGCTGCACCCCGGCGTGCGCACAGGCCTCGAACATCGCCATCTGCGCCTTGCGCAGCAGCCAGCGCGACGCCGCCACACCCGACTCCTTGTTGCTGTCGGCGTAGCCGATCATGACGACCTGCCGGTTGCCCCGCCCGGCCAGGTGCGCACGGTAGATGGGGTCGGCCAGCAACCGGCCGAGGATGTCACCCGCGGCATCCAGGGCATCCACCGATTCGAACAGCGGTGCGACGTCGAGCGGCACTTGCCCGGTGCCCGGGTCGAGGAAACCCGCCCAGCGCGCCAGCAGCAGTACCGACAGCTCGTCGTCGATGTCACGGGCCATGCTGATCACATAGGACCCGATCGCCGGCGTGCCATACCGGTGCCGGCAGTATTCCATCGCCTCGAACACCCAGAGGGCACGCTTGCCCGCGGCCTCGAGCATCCCGGGCGGTGATTCGTCCCGCGACAGCGCCTCGCGCAGGCGTTCGATGCGCTCCGCCGCGGGACGTTCCGACCACCGTTCTTCGCCGAGCGCGCGACCGACGATCTGGCGGTGAACCTCGGCGTTCTGGCGCACGTCGAGCGTGGCCAGGTGCAGCCCGAACGTCCGCACGCGACGCAGCAGGCGCCGGACCAGGAATGCTCCGGCGTAACGCCCGCGATGCGCGACGAGGCTGTCCAGAATGATCGTCAGGTCGTCGACCAGGTGCTCGACACGCTCGTACTGTCCCGAACGATGGTCGTAGGTGGCACGCAGCCGTTCGGCGATCTGGCCGAGCAGCACCCGGTACGGCATCTCGTCGTGCCCCGAGGGCGCGCTCGCCCGGGCGGCCGGCACGATCGACTTGTAATGCTCGATGCGGTCGCGCACGGCCTGCGAGATTCCCGGTGCGCGGCGGTCGCTCTGGCTGAGCCGCTCCGCCAGGGCCTGTGCCTCGAGGAAATAGCGATTGACGATCAGTGCCTGGTGGCGTGCACAGCTTTCCCGGATCGTCTTGGCGTGCACGTCGGGCAGGCCGTCCATGTCACCGCCCACCCAGGAACCGAAATGCAGCATCTCGGGAATCCACGCCGCGTGCGCCGCCTCGCCGTAGACGAACGCCAGCGAGGCCTCGATGGCCTCATAGAACATCGGCAGGACTTCGTAGATGACCTCGACGAGGAAGAACAGCACGTGCTCGCGCTCGTCCGCGATCGAGAGCTTTTCGCGCGAGTTGTCCGCGGTCTGCCAGCCGGTCGTGAGCTCGGTGCGCACGCGATCGAGCATCATGCGCCGCTCGGCCGGCGTCAGCGACGGATCGAGGCGGCCGATCAGCAGCTGGGCGATGCGCTGCTGCTGCCGCAGGAGCGTGCGGCGCGTCGACTCGGTCGGGTGCGCCGTGAACACGGGCTCGATGCTGATCTCGCCCAGCAGTGCGACGGTCTGCTCCAGGGAATAGCCGAGACTGTGCAGGCGCTGGAAACACTCGCTCAGGCCCGCCGGCTGCGGCTTGCTGCTGTCGTTCAGGTATTCGCGACGGCGGCGCACCCGATGCACCTTCTCCGCCATGTTGACGACCTGGAACCAGGTCGTGAACGCGCGGATCAGGTCGGCGGCCTGCTCCGGGCCACGGCACTCGGTGCGCACGAGCAGTTCGAGCTTGGCATCGGCATCGCCGTCGCGGCGGCGAATGGCCAGCTGGCGGTCGCCCTCGACCTCGTCGAACAGGCCGTCTCCACCCTGGTCGCGCAGCACCTCGCCGACGAGGTTGCCGAGCGTATGGACGTCGTCACGCAGCGCCGTGTCTTTCGACGGGAATGAAATGTCCTTGCGTGGCATGGCCCGGGTGCGAATGCTACCAGACGTGACGAGCCATTCGTGCAAAGACCCCGGACCGGCCGGCGGCACCGCGATGCTAGACTCTTCCTGCGTGCAATCCACTTCCGAATTCATCCTGCGCCCGATCGTCCGCGCCGACGATCTCGCCATGGCCGCAGTCATCCGCAAGGTCATGCCCGAATTCGGCGCCTCTGGCCCCGGCTTCGCTCTCAGCGACCCCGAGGTGGACCACCTGAGCGTCGCCTACGCGAGCCCCCGGTCAGCCTATTTCGTGATCGAGACGGGGGGCCGCGTGGTTGGCGGTGCAGGCATCGCGCCCCTGGCAGGAGCGGAAGCCTCGACCTGCGAGTTGCGCAAGATGTATCTGCTGCCGGAGGCCCGCGGTTGCGGCCAGGGCCGTCGCCTGCTCGCACACTGCCTGCAGGAGGCCCGTCGCCTCGGCTACGAACGCTGCTACCTGGAGACGCTCACTGGCATGAACGCCGCCATGCGGCTGTACACCGAGGCTGGCTTCACGGCGCTGTGCTCGCCCTGGGGCGCAACAGGCCACTTCGCCTGTGACCGCTACTACGCCAAAGACCTGAAGGCTTAGCCCCATCCACCGGTCAAGGCGAACCGAACGGCTCGTCGTTGGTCGAATGGGTCATCGCCGTCGTCGCTCCCTCGCGCAGGGCCGTCGATGGCTCAGCCACGGAAGGCATTCTGCTAAAGTATTTGCATTCGAAACGAGGTCACCTCAGCAACATGAATCGACTCTTCGCCCTGCTCGCCCCCCTCTTCCTGGCGCTCACGCTGGGTGCCCCCGCGACCGCCCTGGCGGACAGCAAGACCGACCAGCGACTCGAGGAGTCGCGCAAGGTTTTCGAAGCTTTCTCGGACCTGAGCGAGCAGGCGATCCCGGTCTGGTTGCTCGAACGGGCTTATGGCGTCGTGGTCGTGCCGCGGGTGGTCAAGGTGGCGCTGTCGATCGGCGGACGCGGCGGCAGGGGCGTCATGTCGGTGCGCAATCCCGACGGCACCTGGAGCAACCCGGTTTTCGTGACCCTGGGCGGCGGCAGCTTCGGGTTCCAGTTCGGCGTGCAGTCGACCGACGTCGTGCTGGTGTTGATGTCCCGGCGCAGCGTCGAAGGCATCGCGGGCGGCAAGGTCACGCTCGGCGCAGATGCGAGCGTCGCTGCAGGCCCCCTCGGCCGGTCGTCGGCCGCTGCGACGGATGCAACGCTGACCGCACAGGTGCTGTCCTATTCGCGCAATTCCGGGCTCTTCGCGGGTATCGCCCTCGACGGGACCTGGATCGTCGTCGACAAGGCCGCCAACGAATCGGCCTACGGCATCTCGGATGTGCTTGCCTCGCAGATCCTCGAGGGCAAGGTCAGCAGCGTGCCGGAAGGCGCCAAGGCATTCACGGCCCTCCTGGCCCGCGCGACGACGCCTGGCGGCGCAACGGCGCAGCCGGCCCAACCGGCTCAGCCTGCAGCGCCGGCAACGGCCGCTCCGGCTGCCGCGGCCGAGCGAGCCGGCGACGACGTATCCAATGGAAGATCCGAACCCGGGCGCTCCGCCGCCGAATTGAGTGGCGCCGGCCGGGTCCTAGACGCCCGCGGCAGCTCCCATACGCGACGCCGCAGCCACCCAGCCCGCAATAGCCCCCGGGATTCTTGGCCAGGTACTGCTGGTGGTATTCCTCGGCGAAATAGAACGCCGGGGCCGGCAGGATTTCAGTCGTGACCGCGGTGTAGCCAGCCTCACGCAGGCGCGCGCCGTACGCTGACGCGCTCGATTCGGCCGCCTGGCGCTGCGCCTCGTCGTAGTAGTAGATCCCGGAGCGGTATTGCGTACCGACGTCGTTGCCCTGCCGCATGCCCTGGGTGGGGTCGTGCGATTCCCAGAAGACGCGCAGCAGGTCCTCGTAGCTCACCTCCCCTGGGTCATATACGACGCGCACCACCTCGTTGTGGCCGGTGAGGCCCGTGCAGACCTCCTCGTACGTGGGGTTCTCCGTGAGCCCCGCGGCATAACCGACCGCCGTGCTGTGCACGCCGGGCAGCGCTCCAGAACTTCCGCTCGGCGCCCCAGAAGCAACCCAGCCCGAACAGGGCATAGTGGACACCTGCGGGAAACGGCGGCTCGAGGCGATTGCCATTGACGAAATGACGGGCCGGCACCGCGACGCGTTGCTTGCGTCCCGGCAGGGCGGTCGCCGCCGTGGGTAGTTCCAGTGTCTTCTTGCGTCCCAGGAACACTATCGGCCTCCCGCCTGGATGGCCCTGGCCAGCCCGGACCAGAACGCAGGGTCGTCGAGCACCATGGTCGTGCCGTTGATCAGGAACTGCACGCCGATCGAAATCATCAGGAAGCCGGTCAGGCGGGTCAGCGCCACCATCCCGGTGGCACCGAGCAGCCGATTGACCCGCTCGGCACCGCGCAGCACGAACCAGGCCAGCAACGCGGTCAGCAGGATCGCCGTGAACACGGCGGCGAAGTCGACGATGCTCAGCCAACCCTTCCGCGAGGCCGCCTGCGAAGACAGGCTCATCACCACGGCGAAGGTTCCGGGACCGCTGAG
Organism: uncultured Gammaproteobacteria bacterium; assembly: GCA_963789375.1. Classification (GTDB taxonomy): domain Bacteria; phylum Pseudomonadota; class Gammaproteobacteria; order Steroidobacterales; family Steroidobacteraceae; genus RPQJ01. The sequence goes on from CAWBKN010000013.1 coordinate 10,592, forward strand.
GCCCGGCATCGCGAGTGGCGTGAAGGCGATGTCGTACTTCGTCTCCGCCGCCTTCGCCATCGCTTCCTTGTCCGAGATCGGGTTCGGGAACAGCATCTGGAACCCGAGGAAGCCGACGATCAGGCCGCCCGCGATCCGCATGCCAGGCAGCGAGATGCCGAAGAAGTTCATGACCAGGCCGCCCGCCACCAGGAAGCCGGCCATGAGGAAAAAAGTGTAGATGCACGCGCGACGGATCTGCCGCAGCCGTTCCTGCTCGGGCAGGTGGCCGGACGCCGACATGACGAGCGGCACCGCGCCGAACGGATTGACGATGGGCAGGATCGCGAGCAGCGCGCCCGCGAGGTAGCCGAGGTAAGCACCGAGCCAGTTCATTCGCGCACTCTAGCAAGGCCGCAGGAATGCGGGCATGACTGCCGCGTCGGCAGGCTCAATTCAAGGCTCGATCTTCTCGAAGTCGAGGGTCGGTGCATCGCCGGGCCGGAAATACGGGTAACGGCAGCTCATCTGCAGCAACGCAGCGTCACGCTCCTGCGCGGGTCGCGAACCAATGCTCTTTCTGCCAGTCGTCCCCGACCAGGTTGCGGAAGGGATCGTTGCGACGCGGCTTCAGGCGCAGCCCGTAGGGGCGCGACTCGGGCAGCGACTGGCGCAGGTTCTGGTCGTTTGCGATGGCCATCGTTCACTCCGGTGAGCGCTGCATTTTAGCCGATCGGTGCGCGACGGCACCGGTCAGAAGGTCTTGCCCAGGTACAGGTAGAACGCCATCTCGCCGCCGCTGGCGAGGCCGGCGGCGAGATACACGGGCCCGAACGGACTCTCGGCGCCGAGGAACAGGCTGCCGCCGGTCTCGAGATGTCCCCAGTCGACGTCGTCGCGCGTTGCCCACACGTTGCCCGCCTCGAACGAGACGCCGAGGTAGGCGGGATACTCGAAGAACCCGGTGCCGCCGCGACTGATGCGTTTATAGACGATGGAACGTGCGATGCCGTACTGGGTGCCACTCAAGGCATCGGGCGCCAGCCCCGAGATCTCGAACAGGCCGCCGAGCGTGAACAGCTCCTGCGGCGACGCGACCACGTCGTCGAGGGCCGACCCGGCATCCATCGACAGCACGAGACTGTAGCGATCGCGGCTCCTGGCCACCTGCCACGAGGCCGCCACGACGTCGGCGTCGAGTGACGCGCCGAGCGACTCCCGGTCGCCGAGCCAGCGCAGCCGGAACGCCTGGCCGCGCTTCGGAAACGATGCGCTGTCGAGCCGGTCGTAGCCGAACTGTACGAACGCGCCCCCGAGGTCGAACTCGCCGGTCGGCAGCGACGGATCGCCGACCAGCACCCTGCTGCTGCCGTTGCCATAACGCAGGCCGGCGCGCACTTCGCCCCAGTTGGAAAGCTCCGCTCCAGCCGCAAGCGATACCTCGGTGTCCCGCACGCGGTAGCGCGCGACGCGCTCGCCTGCGGCGTCGACCAGCGGCAGCGTCTGCAGCTCGTAGCGGAAGGCCGGGGCGATGAAGACGGGCACGCGCAGTGACAGCGGCTGGTAGAACTCCGTCATGAACCGGGGCTCCTCGCCGATCTGCGCGTCGATCGTCCACTCCGCATCCAGTGCATTGAGGCCCGTCAACGTCAGTCTCGCGGCCGCGTTGGCCGCAGCCCCTCCTTCGTAATCGCTCTCGACGCCGACGCCCATGCGCAGGAACGCGGGCCCCCACGACTTGCGACGCAGGTCCACCTCGATCCCGCGCCGCGCCTCGGTACCGACGAGGCGGTAATCGATCGACTCGAACTGGTCGAGCTGGTACTGCGTCGCGAGCCTCCGCTGCAGTTCCGGCGTGTCCAGTGGCTTGCCCGCGAGGTCGCCGAAGACGGCTTCGATGCGGCGCGCCTCGGGCTGCGAATGCTCGCCGGGCCGGACGTATGCAACGCTGAGCGCCGGTTCCGCCGTGCGGACCCGGGATGCCGTGTACGCCTGGTAACTTGCGGGGGATTGCGAAAGTGCGGCGAGTTCCGCCGCCCCGGCCTGTGCCGCCTGCCTGCCGAGTTCCATGACTTCCGGCATGCGCGCGAATTCCAGCGCCGTCATCGCACCGAGCTTCGGCTCGATCAGTACGTCGCCCGGCTGGAGTTTCGCCCTGGACTCGAGCGTGCCGCGCCGGACCATGATGCCGATCATCTGGTTGGTGATGTCGAGCGCGGAATCGAAGCCGTCGCGGCGTGCGAGCGGAAAGCTGACGTCGACGACGATCAGCGTGTCGACCCCCATGCTGCGCGCGAGCGCCACGGGCAGGTTGTCGACGAGCCCGCCGTCGACGAGCAACCGGCCGTTCAGTTCCACGGGCGTGAGGACACCCGGCGCGGACATGCTCGCCCGGAGCACCGTGACGAGGTCCCCGCGGTCGAGCACGACGGGCTCGCCGGTCTCGAGATCGGTGGCCAGCGCGCGGAACGGCGTCGGCAGCTGGTCGAAGTCCTGCACGTCGGCCACGCGCACCGTGGCCGTACGCAGCACCTGGTTGATCTTGTGCCCCTGCACCAGGCCGAGCGGGAGTACGACGCCCTCCGTCGCGTTCACGCCCAGCTGGCCGGGCGCGAGGATGTTGCGGTCGTCCTGCTTGCGCCGATAGACGAGGTCCTGCCGCGGGGACCGGTCACGGATCATTTCCTGCCAGTCCAGCTGGCGGAACACGCGCTCGATCTCCTCGCCCGTCAACCCCGCCGCGTACAAACCTCCGACCACGGCGCCCATGCTCGTTCCGGCGATCGCGTCGATCGGGATTCGCATCTCTTCGAGGGCCCGGATGACACCGACGTGGGCCGCGCCACGTGCGCCGCCACCGCTCAGCACGAGCCCGATGCGCGGGCGGGCGGGAACGTCGACCCGCTCCGCCGGCACGGCCTGCGCCGGCAGCGGCGCGGCGGCGCTGCCGGCGGCGGACCAGAACGGCATCGCCAGCAGGCCGCCTAGAGCCAAGCCGCGGGCACGTCGCCAGCAAGCTGCTGAAAAACGGGGCAACCTGGCCTGCATCTGACGGATCCGCCTCGCACGCTGTCGCGATGGGTGGAATGGTAACAAAGGTCCGTCGCGCGCCCCTTCCGGCCATCGACGTTGGGTGATAATCCAGCGCCAGCCCGGTCGGAACCGGGCCCGCTGCCGCCCCACGATGCCACGCCTGACGATCGCCACACGCCATTTCGCGCTCCTGCTCGTCGCCGCACTGCCGGCCGTGGGGACGGCTGCGGCGACCTACACGAGCCTCGAGGAGGTGGTGGTCACCGCGCGACGTCAGCCCGTCCCGGCGATTGAAACCCCGCTGAGCCTCGGCCGGATCGGCGCGACAGAGATCACGCTCGTCGGCGCCACGCACAGTTCCGAGGTCCTGAACCGCGTGCCCGGCGTGCTGATCCAGCGCGGCAGCGGCCAGGAGAGCCTCACGGCAATCCGCTCCCCGGTGCTCACGGGCGCCGGTTCCTGCGGGGCATTCCTGTACCTGGAGAACGGCGTGCCCATCCGCCCGACCGGGTTCTGCAACGTCAACGAATTGCTCGAGATCAACACCGAACAGGCGGACGCGATCGAGGTGCTGCGCGGGACCGGCAGCGCGCTCTACGGTTCCAATGCGGTGCACGGCACGATCAACGTGCTGCAGGACGCGCCAGCCCGGTTGCCGCCGGGCCGGCTGGGATTGATGCTGGGACCGGCGGACTATTACCGATTGGCTTTCGTCGGCGGGCAGGACGGGCCCCGCGCAGGCACGGGGCTGAAGGCTTCATTGCCCACGACGGCGGCTGGCGCGACGACTCGGGCTTCGACGAAGGCAAGCTCAATGCAACCTGGGCCGCGGCGGACGGCGCAGCCACGCCGGTACGCGTCGATCTTGCCGCGACGAAGCTTGACCAGCAGACCGCCGGCTTCATCCTCGGCGAGGATGCGTATCGCGACGGGCCCTGAGCCGCAGCAACCCGAATCCCGAGGCCTATCGCAACGTCGAGTCGACACGCCTGACGGCTTTGCTCGAGCCGGCGACGTCGCTGCCGGGACGGCTGCAACTGCGGCCATTCGCGCGCTATTCCCGCATGGATTTCCTGCAGCACTTCCTGCTCGGGAAGCCCGTCGAGCGCAATGGCCAGCAGAGCTTCGGCCTCATTTCCTCGGTGGACTGGGACGCCCCGGCGCGGGTCGCCGTGGTGACGGGTGTCGACCTCGAGTGGGCAGACTCGTTCCTGCTCGAGGACCAGGCGGGCCCGACCACCGGCGGCAGCCCCGCGGCGAACGCCAGCCGGCCGGCTGGCAGACATTACGACTACGCCGTGGTCTCGAACGTTGCAGCCGCCTATGGGCAGCTCGAGTACGCGCTGACGGAATCGCTCCACGTCGGCGCCGGCCTGCGCGTCGAGTACGTGGGCTACGACTACGACAACCGCATGCTCGCGGGCAACACCGACGAGACGGGCCAGCCCTGTCCGCCGCCGGGATGCCTGTATACGCGTCCGGCTGACCGGCACGATTCGTTCACCAACGCAGCGCCCAAGCTGAGCCTGCGCTGGGCGCCGGCCCAGGGCTGGATGTTCTACGCCAATGCGTCACGCGGCTTCCGGCCACCGGAGATGACCGAGCTTTACCGCCTGCAACGCGGCCAGGTCGTCGCCGACCTGGACTCCGAGCAGATCGAAGCGCTCGAACTCGGCATGAAAGCGGGAACCCCCGGCTTCCAGGTCGAGCTCGCCGCGTTCGACATGCGCAAGAAAAACGTCATCCTGCGCGACGCCAATGGCTACAACGTGAGCAATGGCCGCACCACGCACGTCGGCGTCGAATACCAGGCCACCTGGCAGCCGCTCGAGCAATTCGCGGCGCGCGTGGGCGGCACCTATGCCCGGCACCAGTACGATTTCTCGACGTCCATCGAAGGCGGCGAAACGATCGGGCCGGCAACGACGTCGACACCGCGCCCAGGGAGCTGCTGCGCGTCGCCGTGGAGTACACGCCGACCGCGGCCGTGGCTGCCGAAGCGGAATGGCTCGTGGTCGGCGACTATTTCCTCGACGCGTCGAATGCGCATCGATACGACGGGCACGAGCTGCTGAACCTGCGTGCGCGGTGGGACTTCGCTTCGCGCTGGTCCGCACGCGTAAGGGTCAACAATGCGCTCGATACTGCCTACGCCGATCGTGCCGACTACGCCTTCGGCTCGTATCGCTATTTCCCCGGTCGTCCGCGCTCGGCGTTCTTCGAGCTGACCACTTCGGTGCGCTAGCTAGGAAAGCTCTGCACAGGTCCGCAAGTGACGCGTTGCGTGCGCTCGATCCGGTGCCTGCCACCGAGCTTGGAAAGGCAGACACGCGCTCTGTGACAGGCACCGGATCGAGCGCACTGGCAGCGTCGCAGGCTGGCATGTCGCAAGCGTCCGACCCGGTACCGTTCCCAGAGCGCGTGTCTGCCTTTCCAAGCTCGGGGAACGGTACCGGGTCGGACGCGTCAGCGACTGCCCGCGCTCGCATGTTCGACGCGCGGTGCCGAATCGGAAGCCGGCGCGGCTGACCTTGAGCGCTCGGTGACGGCTACCGGATAGTAAGGTCGCCGTGGCGGCCGCTGCGGACCTGTGCAGAGCTCCCCTAGGCAGCCCGCCGCAGCGGGCGTACCAGCACGGGCGGCGTCCCGTACCAGTGCAACCTGGCCGCCAGCGCGGCCACCTCGCCCACGATGACCAGCGCCGGTGACCGCACCTGCTGTTCGCGGCCGGCATCCTCCAGCTCCGCCAGGGTGGTCAGCAGCACGCGCTGCTCCGGTCGCGAACCGTTCTCCACGATCGCCACCGGTGTGCGCCCCGAACGCCCGTGCACCATGAGGCCGTCGCGGATGCGGCCAAGGCCGGCGACTCCCATGTACAGCGCGACCGTGTGGCGCTCCTGCGCCAGGGCCTGCCAGTCGAGCGTGTCGAGCGAATCGCCGCAGTGGGCGGTGACGAGGCGCACCGACTGCGCGTGCTCGCGATGCGTGAGCGGGATGCCGGCATAGGCGCCGCAGGCAACGGCCGCGGTGATGCCGGGCACGACCTCGAACGGAATGCCGTGGGCGTGGAGGAACTCGAGTTCCTCGCCGCCACGCCCGAAGATGAACGGGTCGCCCCCCTTGAGGCGGACGACGCGCCTGCCCGCCCGTGCGTGCTCGAGCAGCAGTTCGTGGATGCGCTCCTGCGCCACCGCCTGTCCGTGGGCGGACTTGCCGACGCAAATGCGGTCGGCATCGCGCCGGGCGAGCTGCAGGACCTCGGCTGAAACGAGCCGGTCGTGCAGGATCACGTCCGCTTCCTGCAAGGCGCGCAGTGCGTTCAGCGTCAGCAAGCCGGCGTCGCCCGGACCGGCGCCGACCAGCACCACCGAGCCTGGCCCAGGGCCTGCCGCGGCCGCGAGCGTGCGCTCGATTTCGAGCTCGGCCGGTCCGGGCTGGCGGCTGCGCAGCAGCGCGGCGACGCGCCCGCGCACCACGCCTTCGTAGAACCGTCGCCGCGCATCGACGTCGGGCAGCCGCGCCTTGATGCGCGATCGCCACCGCTCGAGCAGGCCGGCCAGCGTACCCAGCGAGCCGTCGAGCATCGACTCGAGGCGCTCGCGCACCAGGCGGGCCAGCACCGGGGCGACGCCGCCCGTGGAGATCGCGACGACGAGCGGTGAACGGTCGACGATGGCGGGCACGATGAAGCTGGACAACTCCAGGTCGTCGACCACGTTCACCAGCACGTTGCGCTCGCGCCCGATCGCCGCGACCTGCGCGTTGACCACGCGGTCGCCGGTGGCGGCGATTGCGAAGACCGCCCCGTCGAAATGCCCGGGATCGAAGGCCTCGTGCAGGAGCGCAAGCTGGCCCCGCGACCCGTGCTCACTGGCAAGCGACGCCGGAAAGTGGACCTGCGGGGCGACGACGACCACGTGGGCCCCGGCCTCGAGCAGCAGTCGTACCTTGCGTGCGGCCACGGGCCCGCCGCCGACGACGAGCACGCGTCGGCCCTGCAGGTCGGCGAAGAGCGGGAAATACCGCATCAGCCTTCGAGGCCGTGCAGGCCGCACTCGCGCTTCAGGCCGAAGAAGCGCGTCGCCTCCGGATCGCCGGCCTCGGCGAGCGTCCGGGTCGTGTGCCAGTCACCGATCGAGACGTAGCCTTCGTGCCAGAGCGGGTGATACGGCAGCTGGTGCGTACGCAGGTAGTCGAAGATCATCCGGTCGCTCCAGTCGCAGATCGGGTGAACCTTCCAGCGTCCGTCGCGCCACTCGAGCGGGCGGATGCGCTGGCGGCTCTGCGCCTGGTCCCGTCGCAGCCCGGCAAACCAGGTGCTGACCTCGAGTTCGCGCAACGCGCGCTGCATCGGCTCGGTCTTGCGCAGCTCGTTGTAGCGCTCGATGCCCTCGATGCCCTGCTCCCAGAGCCGCCCGTGACGCGCTTCCAGCCACGCCGGCGACACGCGCGGCTGAACGACCTTGAGGTTCAGGTCCAGCTTCTCGACGAGATCGTCGATGAACCGGTACGTCTCCGGGAACAGGTACCCCGTGTCGATCAGGACCACCGGGATCGACGGCAGGAACCGCGTGACGAGATGCAGCGAAACCGCGGCCTGCGCGCCGAAACTCGACGAGAGTGCGTGCTCGCCCGGCAGGTGCGCCACGGCCCAGCGGACGCGTTCTTCGGCGCTGCGGCTTTCAAGGTCGCGATTGATTTCATCGAGGACGGCCGGCTCGTGCATCGCCGTCCCCGCGTCCCAGGCCAGTGCCCTCATCCGTGCCACCTCGACCCTTCAGGCCGCCTGCGCGCCGACCAGGCCGGCGCGCCAGGCGAAGTCACCGAACCGCTCGCCCGCCGTGCGCTCCGCGGCATAGCGGGCAAAGGCTTCGTCGAGCGCCGCCACGATCGCAGCCTCGTCGATGTTCTCGAGGTACAGCGTATTGAGACGCTGGCCACGGCCGTCGCCACCGAGATACAGGTTGTAGCGGCCCGGCGCCTTGCCGACGAGGGCCACTTCGGCGAGGTAAGGCCGGGCGCAACCATTGGGGCAACCCGTGATTCGCAACACCAGCGGCGCGCCGGCGAGGCCGTGGGCCGCGAGGCGATCGTCGACCAGCCGGACCAGGCGCGGCAGGTACCGCTCCGCCTCCGCCATCGCCAGCGCGCAGGTCGGCAGCGCGACGCATGCGAGCGCGTCACGCGCGACGGGAGTCGCACGTTCGTGCCGGTTGAGCCCGTAACGCACCACGAGTGCGTCGATGAAGTTACGTTCGGACGGGGCGACGTTGGCGATGGTCAGGTTCTGGTTCGGAGTGAGCCGGAAGTCACCGCGGTGCACTTTCGCGATCTCGCGCAAGCCGGTCAGGCGCGGGCCGAACTCGTTGTCGGCGATCCGCCCCGCCTCGATGCGCAAGGTCAGGTGCCACCGGCCATCGTGGCCCTCGGTCCAGCCGAACCGGTCGCCCGTCGTCGTGAACTCGAACGGTCGTGCGGGTTCCAGGGCAAAACCCTGGCGACGCGTGATCTCGGCGACGAACCACTGCAGGCCGCGGTCCTCGATCGTGTACTTGAGCCGGGCCCGCTTGCGCACCGCACGGTTGCCGAAATCCCGCTGGGTGGTGAGCACGGCCTCGGCCACCGCGAGCAGCTGCTCCGGGCGCAGGAAGCCCGCGACGTCCGCGAGGCGCGGGTGGGTCTCGGCGTCGCCGTGCGTCGCGCCCATGCCGCCGCCGACCGTGAGGTTGAACCCCTGCAGCTCGCCGTTCTCGACGATGGCGATGAAGCCGAGGTCGTGCGCGAACACGTCGACGTCATTGACGGGCGGAACCACGATCGCGGCCTTGAACTTGCGCGGCAGGTAGGTCGGGCCGTAGAGCGGCTCGACTTCTTCACCGACGACTTTCTCGCCGTCGAGCCAGATCTCGTGATAGGCACGCGACTGCGGCAGCAGGTGCTCCGAGAGCTTTTTCGCCCATCCGTAGACCACCGGGTGCGCGCGCGTCTCGACCGGGTTCGCACTCGCCAGCACGTTGCGATTGACGTCGCCACAGGCGGCGATCGTGTCGATCAACGCAGCGTTGATCGCCTGCATCGTCGTCTTGAGCTCGGTCTTGATCACGCCATGGAACTGGAACGTCTGGCGCGTCGTCAGCCGCAGCGTGCCATTGGCGTACCGGCGCGCGATCTCGTCGAGCTGCAGCCATTGGCCCGGCGTGCAGACTCCGCCCGGCAGGCGCGTGCGGATCATGAAGCTCCAGGCGGGCTCGAGCTTCTGGCGGCGGCGCTCGTCGCGGATGTCGCGATCGTCCTGCTGGTAGCTGCCGTGGAACTTGATCAGGACCTGGTCGTCCTCGCGAATTGCTCCCGTGAGCGAATCGCTGAGGCTCGCGGCGAGCGTGCCGCGCAGGTTGCGGCTGTCGCGCTTGATGCGTTCGACGGGGGAGAGTTCGGTCATCGGTGCCTCAGTACACGTCGCGCAGGTAGCGGCGATCGTCGGCGAGCCGGCGCACGTAGCCTTCCGCGTCGTCGCGATTGAGCGCGCCGTGCCTCGCCACCACGTCGACCAGGGCGGAATGGACGTCCGGCGCCATCTTCTCGGCGTCGCCGCAGACGTAGACGTACGCGCCGTTCTCCAGCCACGCATACAGGTCCTGGCCGGCAGCGCGGATCCTGTCCTGCACGTAGGTGCGTGGCGTCGAGCGGTCGCGCGAAAACGCCGCGTCGAGACGCGTCAGCACGCCCTTCTTCAGCAGGTCCTGCCATTCGACCTGGTACAGGAACTCACTCTGGAAGTGCCGCGCGCCGAAAAACAGCCAGTTGCGCCCGGGGGCGCCCAGCGCCTCGCGATGCTGCAGGAAGCCACGGAACGGGGCGACACCCGTGCCCGGGCCGATCATGATGACGTCACGCGACGCGTCCACGGGCAAGCGGAAGCGCTCGTTGTGTTCGACGAACACGCGTGCGCGTGCAGTCTCGCTGGCAAGGCCCGCGAGACAGGACGACGCTGCGCCCTGCCGGCGCTGGCCATCGAGGTCGTAGTCGACGACGGCCACCGTGAGGTGCGCCTCCTCGCCCACGGCCTCCTGGCTGGAGGCGATCGAGTACAGGCGCGGTGCCAGCGGCCGCAGCGCCTGCACGAAGGACTTCGCGTCCCACTCGCCGCGATGCCGCTGCAGCACGTCGACGACCTGCAGGTCCTTGAGCGTGCGGCGCAGTGCCACGTCCTGGCCGGGCTGCAGCACCGCCGCCAGCCTTGCGTCGCGCGAGCGCTCGACCTGCTGCTGCAGGAACGGACGCGTCAGCCGCGTGATCTCGCGTGCAGTCGTCAGCCATTCGCGCAGCGTCCTGGCCGTACCTTCCAGTTCGACGGACTGCTCGCCTTCGAGACGCAGCGCCTCGAGCACGTCGGCGACGACGGGTGCCGGATTCTCATGCCAGACGCCCAGCGCGTCGCCGGGCTCGTAACGGAGGCCGGAGGCTGCGAGCGAGATCTCGAGGTGGCGCACGTCGCGGGTGGCGTGGCGCGAGTGATGCGCTGGTTCGCCAGCACCTCGGCGGCAAACGGCTGCTCGCGCGAGAACTGCGGCTCCGCGGGTGCCGCCCGCAGCCGCGTGACGCTGGCGACCTGGGGTCCGCCAAGCACGTCACGCGCATTGGTCACGACACGATCGAGCCACGGCGTGGCGAGCGATTCGTAGTCGACGTCGCAATCCACGCGGTCGAGCAGGCGCCGGGCGCCGAGTGCGGCAAGGCGCTCATCGACCTGGCGGCCGGTTTCACAGAACTTCGGGTAGCTCGAGTCGCCCAGCGCGAGCACCGAAAACGCCAGCTGCTCGAGCCTGGGCGCACGCTTCGAAGCCAGGAATTCGATGAAGCCCCGCGCGTCGTCGGGAGGATCGCCGTCGCCCTGCGTGCTGACCACGACGACCAGCAGCCGCTCCTTCGCCAGGTCCTTGAGCGGATAGGTACCAGAGGCATAGACCCGCGCGGCGAGGCCCGCGGCCTCGGCGGCACGGCCCACCTTTTCGGCGATGCGCTTGCCGTTACCGGTCTGCGAGCCGTAGACGATGGTCACGCGACCCGCGGCTTCGGGCCGCACGGCCGGGACCGCCACGGTCGCGCCAGCGAACGCCGCCGCATTCACCGCTCGACCGCCGGCACGCTCGTGCGCGACGCCCGCCGCAAAGCCCGAGAGCCACTGCAGCGTGGCCGGATCGAGGCCGTCGACGACCCGCAGCAGCAGCTCGGCCCGCTCCGCATCGAGCGGCCCCAGCGGCAGGGCAGTGACGTTGTTTGCGGTCATCCGGATCCTCGCCTGCGACAGTCAGGCAGGGAGCATCCTAGGGACGTCCACCCCCCGGCCGGAAAGGCCGGGTGGTTATGCCCTCAGAACGGGCCTCAGGCCGGGAAGAATTCGATCGGTTTCGTGGTCGTCATCACGGCGACGTCCCGGTCTTCGAACCGGAACATCTTCACCCGCGCCACGAGCTTGCGTTCCAGCTCGGCGTCCCCCAGCTCGCTGGAAAGCACCTTGCAGCCGGTGACTTCGCCCGAGGGCGCGATGGTGACCTCGAGCACCACCTTGCCCTGCAGGGTGGGATTCTCACGCAGTGCCCGGCTGTACAGCGCGTAGATGGCCGACTTGTTCCTGTCGAAGACCAGCTCGATCTCCTCACGCGTCCGGGCCGCCTTCGCGCTCTTGCCCGAGCGCTGGGCCTCGGCTGCCGGGCCTGCCTCGGTCGCGGCCGACGAGACTTGCGCCGTGGCGTGACCCTTCAGGCCCGTCGAACCGCCGCCGAATCCGCGGCTCACTGCGCCCACGGCGATGCCACCACTGCCCGTGCCGACCTTGGCGGTCAGGAGGGAGCGGTCGACGCGCGTGCGTTCGCCCGCCCCGGCGTTGAGCGATTGCGCCGGCACGTTCCTGGTGACCTCGAGGTCGCGCAGCTCCGCCAGCTGGTCGGTCATGGCGAGCAGGCCCGAGGCCGCGGCTTTCTTGCGCGGATCGGGCTTCGGCTCGGACTGGGTCGCGGGCACGGGACGCTCGACCTTTGCCTCCACCCTGGGCACCTCCACCGGCTTCGGCGGCGGCGGCATCTCGATCGGTTTCGGCTTGGGGCGAGGCTGCTCGAGGATGAATTCGACGATCCGTTCCGGCACGGCCGGGGCCACGCCCGCCGTGCGCGGCGGATCCGGCAACAGCGGGATGACGATGCCGAAGCCGATGAACAGGCCGAGCGCCGCGCCGAGGACGCGCCGGAAGCGGCGTTCCTCCTCGGCGGAGGGCGTCCACGGCAGCTCATAGACGCGGAAGTAGTCGGGGATGACGGCGGTACGGCTCATGTCGCGTCGGCTCCTCAGGCGCCTGCGCCTGCCAGGCCGGCGAAGGCCTGCTCGCGTTCGACGACGGCGAGCGACACCTTGGTGTACTCGGCGGCGGAGCTGCTGGCGACGATCCGGCGCAGGATCGCGTACGGCAGCGACTTCTCGGCCATCACCGTCACCTCGCGGTTCGCCTCCGACCCCGGCAGCACGCCCACGGCCTGGGCGTCGAGCGCCGCGCGCAGGGGCTCGCTGACCTGGCCGCTGGTCGCTCCCAGTTCCGCCACGGTGACGACGGGCGCGCCGTTCACGTACAGCATCTCGCGGGTGACCGTGACGACGGTCGCCTCGCGCGGCTTCTGCTCCGAGATCGACTGCGGGATCGTGATGTTGCGGGAGTTCGGCAGGATGTCCATGTCGGCTGCGTGTACCAGCAGGTACACGACCAGGATCGTGAGCATGTCGATCATCGGGATCAGCGCGAGCGGCCCGTGGCCGCCACCGCCGCCCTTGCCATGACGCGAGTGGCGTCGCATTCCGGTGCGGATCATGTCGGGGCGTCTCCCAGTGCAATCTGCGGGAACAGCGTCTCGCGCGACACCTTGCCGCCCGCGACCGTCTGCCGCACGCGCGCAGCGTCCATGACCTGCACGATCGTGTCGTAGTCCACGTCCTCGGCGACGAGCAGCGTCGCGTTGCTCACCTCGGGCACGCGCTGCTTGAGCACGGCGAGGTACTCGGTCAGCTTCGCGACGTCCTGTCCCGTCGCGACGGCCGGAATCGCCTCGAGCACGCCCTGGTTGCGGTCGGCGACCTCGATGCCCGACTTGCGCAGGATCAGTTCCAGTTCGAAGCGTGGCTCGACGGCGTCCGCCTGCGTCCCCGGTCCGGGCAGGTTCACCTCGAGCACGCTCGTCTTCGAGAACACGGCCGTGAAGATCAGGAAGAACGTGAGGATCACCATCACGTCCAGCATCGGCACGATGTTCAGGTCGTTGCGACCGCGGTAACGCGCATGGTTGCGCTGTTGCCGCCGCGCCATGACGGAGCTCTTTCTCATGCGCGCGCAGCCTCGCGCAGGGCGTCGTCAGGCACGCGGCCCGACTTGCGTACCGCAGCGGAGCCCGCCGTCGCCGCCGACTGCGCGTAAGCGCTCAACCCCTGCTCGCGGGCCTCGACCGCGGAGTTCAGGAACTTGATCGAGGCGACCTCGAGGCTGTCGACGAGCTCCGTCGTCTTGGTCTCCAGGTACATGTGGCAGAGCAGCAGCGTGATCGCGAGACCGAGGCCGAGTGCCGTGTTGTTCATGGCCACCGAGATGCTCGCCGACAGCATGCTCGCCTTCTCCGCCGGGTTGACCGCCGCCACGGCTGCGAATGCGTGGATCAGGCCGATGACGGTGCCGAGCAGGCCCATCAGCATGCCGATGTTGGCGAGCGTCGCCAGGTAGTGGGTGCGCTTCTCGAGGCGCGGGATCACCTCGATCAGGCTTTCCTCCATTGCCTTCTCGACGTCGTCACGGCGCTGGGCCGTGGCGATGCGCGACAGGCCGTAGCGCATGATGGTCGAGAGCGCGGAGTCGGTCTTGCCGGCGACCTCCAGCGCCATGCGGAAGTTGCCCGCCGCGATCAGCGGCGACAGCTCCGCCCACAGGCGGCGGTTGCCGGTGGAAACGCGCGTCAGGTAGATGAAGCGCTCGACGGCGACGACCAGGCCGATCACGAAGACGGCGGCAATCGGGTAGAGGAACACCCCACCCTGCTTGAAGAAGTTGACGATCAGTTCGACGGTGTTCATGGCGCTCTTGCTCCGGGGACTGCGGCTTTGGACTCGATGGACGTGGGCGACGCCAGGTCGCGGTAGTAATGGATTTCGCGCCGGAACTCGTCCCGGTCCAGCGGCGCAAGCATTTCATCGATGAGGCTGCCCAGCGGGCGGTCGGGACCGGCGGGCGGTTCGGCGGCCTTCCACGGCACGATGCTCATGACCTTCGGCAGCTCGCGGTTGCCCGTGATCGCAGTTGCATCGAGCTGCAGGCGGTCGACGGCGCGCTCAGGCCGCGGCCTGGCACCGGCCGGCGGCGGGTCCGCCGCCTGTGCGGCGACCATCGCCGACAGGGTCACGAGGCAGGCGCAGAGCCCGTTGCGGGCGGTATTCACGGTTGTACCTCTGCAGTGCGCGTGACGGAACCCAGGCGAGCCTTCAGTTCGGTGAGCCACGCGGTGACCTGCGTGTCGCTGCCCTGCGTCAGCAGCTGGTAGCGCTCGTAGTGCGGCAGTGCGGCCGACGGGTCGTCGAGGTAGAGGTCCTGCAGGATGGCGAGATTGCGTTCGGCATCGGCACACGTCGGATCGAGTGCCAGCGCGCGTTCGTAGGCGGCCCGTGCCTCGGCGAACTTGCCGCTGCGCCGCAGGCTGACGCCCGCCAGGTTCTGCGCGGCGGCGTCCAGTTCCGGCGCGAGGACCGACCCGGTCGCCGGCATGCTCGAAGCCTCCGTGCGCGCATAGCGACCGGGATTCAACTCGGCGAGCTCGGCGTAGCTCTTCTGCACCCATTCGTCGTAAACGCCCTGCGCCGCCAGGCGTGCGTTGGCCTCGTGGATGCCGATCGCCTTTTCCTCGAACGGGAAGGCCTGCTCCTCGAGCAGCACTTCGTACTGCTCGAGTTCGTCGGCGTCGAGGTCCCGCGGCCGGTCGGAATCGAGCAGCGCGCGGCCGAGGTGCCGGTACAGGTCGGCCATGGCATAGGCCGACGCCGTGGCGACCTGCGCGACGCCGTACTCCTCGGCACGCCCATAGGCGCCCAGCGCGGCTTCGAGTGCCCTGCGCTTGGCCGGGAACGATTTCTCGAGCGGCAGGGCGAGCCGTATCGCGCGGGCCGCCGCATCGAGCGGGCGCGCGAGTTCCAGCGCGGCGTTCGCCGCGAGGAACTTCGTGCGGTCGGTGCGCTCCGAGCCGGCCGTACGATCTGCGTCGATGATCTCCTCGAGCCAGCGCGTGCGGCCGTCGACGTCGTTCGCGTCGCGTGCGAGATCCGCCAGGGCCTGGAGCGCGTCGAGTACCGCGCCCGCCGGTCTCGGATAGCGCTTCACGTATTCCGCATACACCCGTGCAGCGGCCGCCCGATCGCCCGCCGCCTGCTGCAACTCCGCGGCCTGCCACAGGGCTGCCCGGCGCACCTCCGGGTCTTCGGTCAGGCGGGCGGCCACGCGCTCGAACTCGGCCGCTGCCTGCAGGGGCTGCCCGGATTCGAGGTACGCGACGGCCAGCTTGCGGTCCACGTCCGCAGCGAGCTCATGCCGGGGATGGGCGCGGCGGAAACCTTCCAGGACGACGGCCGCCTCGCTCCATCGCTTGTCTGCCAGCAGCAGGGCCGCCGCATCGAACTCCGCCTGTGCGCGGATCGGCGAGGACGGCGCCACGGTCGCAACGCGCAGGAAATCCTGCACCGCCCCGGCCGTATCGCCGCCGGCCCGGCGTGCCTCGGCCTGCCGGTAGACCGACGCTGCCAGGCGCTCGACGGCCTCGTCATGCAGCGCATCCTGCGCCGGCGTGCGCGCGACGATCTCGCCATAAGCGCGTTCGGCTGCGACGTAGCGGGACGAATCGAAGTACGTGTGCGCAAGCACCGTCCAGGCGACGAGCTGCTGCTCAGCACTCGCGCGCGGTCCGAGCGCGAGCACGCTTTGCGCGACAGACTCGGCCCGCTCGCGATCGCCCTGGTCGAACAGCTGCTTGGTCGTGCGGGTCAGCACGCCGGGCGTCTCGACGTGATCGGGAAAGGCCTGGGCAAAGCGCAGCGAGGATTCGATCGCCCGCTCGCGAGCCGCGGGCCGCTCGGCTGCGGGCAGCGTCGGCTCGGCCTTGTCGTAGGCGACGAGCGCCGCATAACCGGCGCGGCCCGCCTCTGGCGCATCCCGATAGTGGTACGCGGCCAGTTCGTACTCGTCGGCGGCCTCGACGTAGCGGGAGCCTTCGAACAGCAGGTCGGCCAGCAACAGCCGGGTGGCCGGCGCTGCGGCGGACGCATCGAAACCGTCGAGATACTCGCGGTACCAGCGCACGGCGGCAGCGCGATCGGCGTCGCCACCCCGCTTCTGCGCGAGTGCGTGGTGATGCCGCGCGAGGTCGAGCAGGTCGGCCTGCACGGCCGCGCCGACACGCGGGTCGATGCTGGCGCCGCGCTGCGCCCAGTACGCGCTGCCCGGGCCGTAGAGTTCCACGAGTTCCTGCTTCGACTCGAGCACGAGGGCAGTGAACCCGGCCTTGCCGTAGGCCTCGGTCGCCTTGCCGAGCAGGATCGGCGCTTCCGGGTCCATGGACTGGCGCCGCGCGAACGAGCGGTACACCTCGGCGCCGTCCTGGAACCTTTCCTTTTCCACGTACAGGTCGCCCAGCGCGCGGTACAGCCGCGATTCGTACGGGGCCGGACCGCGGCCCGCCAGCGCTGCCTGCAGCGAGGCCGCGCCCGCGTCGGCGGCGAACATCAGGCTGAGTGCCCGCAGCGTGTCGTCCGCGAGTTCCTGTGCCGGCCGCGTCAGTCGGGATGCATCACGCAGCTTGCCGTCATCGACCAGCACCGTGTCGAGCAGCGCGAGGAAGTCGCGGCTGCTCGCCGCATCGTCGCCGAGCTTGAAGTGCGCCCAGCCGCGCTTGTACAGAGCCTGCTCCTGGAAGGCGCTGCCCGGGCCCATGGCCAGCACGGCACCATAGGCCTGGACAGCGTCGGCGTAGCGTTGCGCACTGAAAAAGGCCTCGCCGCGGCGGAACTGTGCTTCATCCGCATGCGCACCCAGCGGGTGACGTGCCACGAGTTCGTCGAGGGCCGCCAGGGCAGCGTCACCGTCGCCGGCGACTTCCGATGCGCGGGCCAGCTGGTACAGCACCGCGTCACGTGCGGGGTAGTCCGGATGTTCGCGCAGCAACCGCTGGTAGGCGTCGACGGCCTCGCGGGCCCTGGCCCGCGCCACGGCGTCGGCGTCCTCCCCCTCGGCGCCCAGCGCCGCGGCCTGCTCGAGCCGCAGGTCGCCCACGCGCCGCAGCGCCTGCGCCTGCAGTGCCGGGTCCGTACCGTCGATGCGCAGGAATGCCTCGTAACTGCTGGCCGCAGTGTCGGGTGCCGCCTGCACGGCCTGCGAGCGGTCGATCGGCGCGCTGCGGCCGGCGAGCGATCCGAGTGTCGGCTCCACGGGTTTGCGCGCGCTTGCGGCGGGACCCGCCCAGGCCGAGGCCAGCATGCCGGCCACCGCCAGCCAGAGATGGCGCGACGCCCTCATTGGCCACCGCCGTGGGAGGCACCGTCGTACAGCGACGCGAGGGCGAATTGGGCCTGCGTACCGTAGCTGCCGAGCCGCCGCTGCTGGGCCTGCAGTTCCGCGACGGCAAGATCGGCCAGTGCGCGTTCCTGCGCCAGCGCCGTCGCGTCGATCACGGGTGTCATGCGGGCGACGCGATCGGTGAGGTCCGCGACGCGGCCCGCGAAGCCCCGGGTATCCTGCGGCACGAGGTCCCCGGCCGCGCCGATGGCGGCAAAGCGGGTGTTCGCCTCCTGCAGCGCAGCCCCGGCCAGTCTCAGGTCGCGGCGCACCTGGGCTGCCCGTTGCTTGTACGCACGGTCGAGATCCCAGAGCAGCGTGCCACGCAGCAGCCGTGCGCGTTCAGCAAACTGGTCGCGTTGCGTCCCCGCTGGCAGTGCGGCCACCGTCGCGTCGATGCGCGCGAGCGTGTCCCAGTGCGCACGCTCGGCCGGCGTCGCCAGCGCGACCACGTCGCGGGCCGACTCGGCCTGCGCCAGGCGGTCCGAGAGATCACGGTGACGTCTGCGCGAACGCCTCGAGGTCGGTGCTCGCCAGCACCTGCTGTCGTCGCGGCTCGATCCGGGCAGTGGCCAGGTCACGCGCCTCGATCATCGCACCGAACGCATCCAGCGCCTCCGGCCAGCGCGCCAGGTTGCGCTGCATCAGGCGCAGGTCGCGATAGTTCTTGAGGCCTTCCTGGAACTCGTGCGAGGCCAGCAGGTGGTACAGGTAACGCGTGTGCGGCGCATCCGGCAGACGTTCCAGTTGCCAGAACCAGCCCGGCTGGTCGCCCGGGGGCACCGTCGCGAGGATCGAATCGAGGAAGCCGCCGTGGCGGATCGCGGCAATCGACTCGTCGATGCGGCGTGACTCGCGCACATAAGCCTCGACCGCGGAGCGGTAGTGCTGCGCCGCCTGGCCGTTCGCCGCGAGCCTGACGTAGGCGTAAGGCACGGCGATCAGTGATTCCTGCACCGCGGCGTCGAGCAGCTTGCGATCCTGCAGTTCGAGCCACGGCACCAGCGCGCGCTCCGGCCGGTTGGCATTCGACTCGGCCCAGCCGAGCGCGAGCAGCGCCTTGTTGGTGAAGGGGCCGTCGAGACGGACACGGCCCAGCACCGCCGACGGATCGCCGCTGCCCGGCTGCTGCAGCATCGCGAAGCCCAGCGCCAGGTTCGCGCGATCGCGCAGCGAGCCCTGCTCTTCGTTGGCCGCGCGTCCATCGTGCCGACCTGCTCGAGAAACTGGCGGCCCCGCTCCGGCTGGCCGCCGCGCACCAGCGCCACGCCGAGGTTGAACCGCGCATAACTGGACCAGCCGCTCGAATCGTTCCATGCCTCGAGCTTGCTGGCGGCTTCGCTGTACCGGCCGAGGCTCATCAGTACGTTCGCCTCGAGCAGTTGCCGCTCGGGTTCCAGCGGGCCGGTCAGCGGCTGCTGGACCAGCGCGAGGTTGCGAGCCGCATCCTCGTAGTAACCGCGCTGGTACCCGATCCGCGCCAGGTAGAACCGTGCGCGATCACGCACCGAGGGCGCGACCGGGCCTGCCAGCAGCCGGTCGAAGATCTGCTCGGCTTCCCGCTGCAGGCCGAGCGAAAGGTACAGGCCGCCCGCGAGCAACTCCGCCTCGCCCGCGTGCTGCGTCATGCGGCCGAAGTCGCGGTTGGCCTCGAGCCGGACGATCGACTCGAAATAGTCGTCCTGGAAGAAATGGAACAGCACGTCGCCGTAATCGAGGTCGCGGATCGTCGTCGGCGGCGGCACATCGCGCGACGGCTCGCCGGCCCGCGCGGTCCAGGCTGCAGCCGCGCCGAGCACCAGCACCAGGCACAACGCATAGATGCGAACGGTGCGGAAACGTTGCGGCATGGCTGGCTCAGGCACTTCGGGTCGATCGCGCCCGGGTCATTCCCACTGGCGCACGACGAACTCCGGCTGCAGCGCGGCCTCGCGGTCGCTGATGCGCAGTTCGACGTACTTCGCGCCGACGGTCTTGTCGAACTTCACGGTCGTGCCGCGGCGGTAGTCGCGCTCGTGCGGGCCCTTGCCGGTGAAGAACGCGACGATCTCGTGGCTGCCGGCCTTCAGGTTGCCGAGGTAGAGCTTCTGCACGCCACCACGGTGCAGCGCCTGCACCTCGCGGTCGGTGTAGAGGTAGTTCGTGACCTCCTTGTCGTCGACCTTGAGCGTCACCGAGTCGAGCGCGAAGAACGTGCCGACGTCCACCGAGAGGAACACCGCCACCTGCGTGCTGGCCGGATACAGCAGCTCTTCTTCGAGCTTGAACAGGTCGCGGTTCAGGTCGACCAGCTGCTTCTTCAGCACCTGTACGTCCTGGTCGACGGTCTGCAGCTCGGGCGCGGCGCCGTCGGCAGGCAGCGCTGCGAACGGGGCCGTCAGCAGCGCGAACAGCGCCAGCAGTCGCGTCGCGTATCGCATCGCAGTGGCAAGTGGCTTCATGCTCGTGAGGCTCCGTCAGTCCTGGCGCAGGCGTGCGAGTTGCAGGTTGAGTTCGGCGAGATCGACCGGGACGCCCGACCAGGACGCGCGCACGGCGCCGTCACGATCGATCAGGAGCGTCAGCGGCAGCTGCTCGACGTCATAGGCGCGGGCGACGGCCTGCGCGCGTCGACGAGGGTCGGCGACCGCAGGTTGAGTGACGCGGCGACCGCGGCAGCGCGCTCGACGGCACCGTCGAGGCTCACGCCGAGCACGGGCACGCTGGACGTGGTGGCGAGCCAGTCGAGGGCGGCGGCGGACTCCCGGCACGGACCGCACCAGCCAGCCCAGAAGTGCAGGACGACCGGTTCGCCGCGGTATTCGGACAAGCGCAGGTTGTGGCCGTCGATGCCCTTGAGCGCAAAATCCGGGGCGGTGTCAGCGACGGCCGGCGGGGCGGCAGGCGCAGGCAATGCGGCGCACGCGGCCATTGCCGCGATCCACCCTGCGCGCATTGCCCCTGACGGGGCACTCGAAGTCCGTGTCCTGCGTTGCACCCGGCAACCCCGCTGTCATGGGAAGTCCCGAAGACCGGTGGCTTTGCGTCCCCGTCTTTCGACGGGTTTGCCTTTGACCATGAGCGGCATCGTTGCTGCCGCCGGGTGTCGTGTCACCCCGCAAATATGAATCCCGTGCATTCCGTCACAGATCGACGGCAGGCCGCTGCATCGACCTTATTGCGGCGCCTGCAGGCCCGCCGAGTAGAAAATCTGACCGTCGCGATCGACGATGACGGCCTCGACGTCGCCCTGCCGGCGGATGAATTCCATCCCGCGCTCGACGCCGAGGATGAACACCGTCTTGGTGAGCCCGTCGGTGCGGGTGGCGTTGGCGCCGATGACGGTGACGCTGCGGACCGCGTCCGGAGACTTGCCGGTGCCCGGCACCAGGATGTGGTGATAGCGTTGCCCATCCTCCTCGAAGTAGCGCTCGTAGTCGCCGGAGGTCGAGATCGCCTCGTCCTGCAGCGGTATGCGCGCGACCACGGCGCCCTGCTTGCGGGGATCGCGGATGCCGACCACCCACGGCTTGCCGCGGCGGTCGCCGAGCAGGCCCGTGTCGCCGCCGGCACTGACCATGCCGTGCTGGATGCCGGCCTGGCGCAGGATCTCGATGCCGCGGTCGACCGCCCAGCCCTTGGCGATGCCGCCCAGGTCGATGCGCATGCCCGGTTTCAGGAACCGGATCGTGCCCGCGACCGGGTCGACCTGCAGCGAGCGGTAGTCCACGCCGGGAAGGGCCGCCTTGATCTGCTGCTCCGTCGGCCGCTGGTGCTTGCGGTAGTCGTAGAGGTAGCCGACGCTCGCATAGGTGATGTCGAAGGCACCGTCGCTGATCCGCGAATATTCGAGTGACTTCGTCACGACGTCGATGATGTCGGCATCGACCGTCACCGGCCGCTCGAACGCGTGCGCATTGACCTCGGACAGCTGGCTCTCCGGCTTGTAGGTGCTCATCAGCCAGTCGGTGCGATGCATGTCCGCCATGACCGCATCGATCGCGTTGACCGCCTGCACCGGGTCGTCGGACCACAGCTGCACGGCGATGCGCGTGCCCATGATCGCTTCTTCGCGCTGGTACCACTCGGCACGCGCCGGGGCGGCGACAGTCAGCAGTGCCAGGGCCAGGACGATCCTTCGCATCGGGGAGCCTCAGTTGCCAGGTCGCAGCTGCGCGTCGTCGTGCAGGCGCAGCAGGTAGTCGCGGACGATGCCAGTCGCCTCGGTTGCGGGCAACAGGCGGTCCTCGACCAGTCGCGATGCGATGTCGGCGAGCGAGCGCCGGCCGTCGACGAGGGATGCCACGTAGCCTCGAACCCGCAGCGCCAGGACGTGATCGGCAACTTCGGGCAGCAGCGGCACCGGCTGCCGCGGGTCCACGAGCCAGGCCGGCATCACGCGGGCCGGAGGCGACGCAGCGCGCAGGCGGCGCACGGCGAACGTCACGACTTCCTCGAACCGGGCGTGTCGGCTGGCCGGTGACGACAGGTAAGGGACGCGCGCGGCAGCCCAGGCCGGCGCCTCGAACCCTGCCTCGACCACGACCTCCCGTACTTCCTCGCTCGAGTACGCATGCACCGGATCGCGCTGCTGGAAGAACAGCGTCCCCGTGCAGACCCAGAGTCCGCCGGGCACGAGCAGTTCGTTGACGGTCGCCGCGAGTGAGCCGAGGTCCGCGTCGATCACGTCGACGAGCCAGGGCGTCACGACCGTATCGAAGCTGCCCGGCGCGAACGGCGGCTGCTTCGCATCCGCGAAGACGAGCTGCAGACCGGCATCGGCTGGCGCCGGCGCTGCGAGCGTGCGCAGGGCCGCGTGGCTGGCGAGATCGCGCGGAGCGACGGGGAATTCATGGAGTTCCAGCCGTTCACCGGCAAACATCCGCCGGGCGACGGCCATCAGCAGCGGATTGATGTCGGCCGCAATGGTCAGTTCGGGGCGCAGGATCGCGTGCAGGTCATAGGCGAGCCGCCCCGCCCCGCTGCCGAGCACCAGCACCCGGCGCGGACTGGCGCCGTGCAATGCGCGCTGGACGGCCTCTCGTGCCGCGTCGTTCTCCTCCTCGCCCCAGCACCAGTCCCGATGGACGTTGGCGTAGTAGCTCGCCAGCCCGTGGGACGACGCGACGACCGGTTCGAGCGCAGCATAGGTCGCTGCCGAGGCCGGCTGCGCATCCGCCTCAAGTGGCGCCAGCAGCGCCCGCACGCGCCGCGCATGGTCGGTGCACGCCAGCGCGAGCAGCTCGAGCCGCTTGCGGGTCGAGTTGCGCGTCACATCCGGCCCCAGGGCGTAACGGTATTGCGCAGCCTGTCTTTCGAGGTGCGCGCTCAGCGCATGCAGGCGTCCACGCCATTCGGCCAGCGCCGGCTCGGGCAGCAGCCACGGCATTTCGTCGATGATCGGGTACAGCGCCCCGCAGCCCGCGCAGGCGAGAGCGGCGTCGCCAGCCAGCGTGCCCGCGCAACGCGGGCACCGCAGCAGGGACGCCACGGCGCCGGGGACACGACCGTTCAATATTCTCCGCTAGCCGATCCGGCCGCTGACGATGGGGTTGAAGGCAATCAGGCTGTCCTGCAGCGTAGCACCGCCGAGGCCGTGACGCGGGAAGCGCGTCGCGAATTGCGCCTGCTCGCCGTGCAGCGCCATGTAGTTCAGCACGACCGTCTCGACCAGCAGGTTGACGTTGCCGGCCGCCGGGCTCGACGCCGTCTCGACCGACGCGTCGGCACGGAAATAGCCGATCTGCTGGTGTCGTGCCGCGCCGCCCGCGCCGGTCGTCACCAGGCTCGGCCGGCCACGCGGGTTGTAGACGAGGAAGAAGGAAGCGGCCGTCGACTGGTTGTCGCTCGTCCACATGAACTTGCCGCGGCCCTCGGCGCTGTTGTCGACCTGGCCGCTGGCCGAGATCGAGCCGTCCGAGAAGACGTACAGCATCAGCGGCAGGCCCCGGCGCGCGGCGTATTCGAGGCAGGCCCCCATGCAGCGACCCGCGCGCAGGTCGCGGAGTTCGCCGGTCGCTCGGCCCTGGCCGTGATAGTCGTAGCCGCCCAGCGTGATCGTGCCCGCGCCCGCATAGCCCGACAGCACCATCTTCATGACGGCCGCGGTCTTGCGGAACTCGGCGTCGTTGTCGTACTCCGCGCGACTGAAGACGCCGCCGGCACCGACGATGTCGGCATCGAGGTCCGGGTTGAGGCTGGTGGGATCGCCGTAGCGATCGACGACATCGGCCGCCTTCACGTAGCCGCAGTTGACGAGTTCCTTAACGACCTCGTCGCGGGTCACCGTCGTCTGCTTCGGGTCGAGCCACGGCTGCTTCGGGTCGACCACCCTGAGCTTGCGGTCGCTGATGCGCTGGATGGTCTCCATCACGGCCACGGTGTCGTCGAGGCTCAGCAGGCTGGCGAGTTGCCCGGTATCGACCAGGCCGGTGACGTCGCTCGCGCGGTCGACCTTCGTCGGCCGCACCGACAGGTCGATCATGCCGGCAGGCGCCATGGAGTTGCCGCCGGAGTCCGACGCGCGCGAGCCGACCAGTGTCGCGAGCGAACCGTCGGCCCCGGCCTGGTGAATGCCGTACATCGGATTGTGCGGGTTGTTGCCGGTATCGTTCTCCGAGCGCGCCGCGATCACCGCGCCGTTGATGGCCGCCGCGGTGGCCGGCGCGACCCGATCGAGGATGCCGCGCAGGAAAGCGCTGTCGCTGTGGAAGGCGAGCCCGAGCCGTGTGTCGGTGAAGCTGAGCCCGGTCGCGGCACTGGTCATGCCCGGAAGCATGTCGCCCGGCAGGCCGAGCTTGCCGTAGCCGGCCGTGCTCAGGAAATCGAGCTGCCCGCCCGGGCCGCCGATCAGCACGTTCGAACCGACCATGTTGGCGCCACCGGCCAGGTCGATGCAGATGAACGGGATCTTGCCGGCGCCCTGCACCGCGATGCCGCAACTCGCCTTCAGCGCCTCGAGGTCGGGCGACAGCGCAGCCGCGGCTTCGCGCGGATTGGCGAACAGGCTGAACACCGTCGGCGCCATCACGGTGGCCATGCCGGAGGCAAGGCCCTGCGCGATGAAGTCGCGCCGCGTCACCGGACGCTTGTGCGGGCCGTCGTGCCGGATCGGCTGGTCGGGAGCGAGTGCGCGGGGAGTCGGCTTGCGAATCAGCATGTACGTTTTCCTCGGTACCCGGCGCGTCAGTGGACCAGGGTCGCAGCGCTGCCGAGCAGCGCGGCGCAACTGGCCTTGACGATGGTTGCGGTGCGGCCCGCCGGGCAGGCGCTGCCGCAGGCCGCCAGGCGCGTGATCAGCGCGTCGAGATCGCCGCGCACGCCCGCCGCGTCCGGCTCCGTAGCGACGTTGGTGCGCAGCATCCGGCCGATCAGCGAATCGAGCACGACGGCCCGCCCCGCCGGGGCGAATGCCGTCGACGGCGCGGCATTGAAGTCGAAGCCCGGAAAATAAGTGCTGCGCGCCGATGGGTTCTCCACGAGCGCATTGCAGTACTGGATCGACAGCTGGGCCACCGCCACCGGGTGCGCCGATACGAACGTGTCGATGGTCTCGACGGTTGGCAGGGACTGCTTGATCGTCGCGTACGTCGCTGCGACGCCCGGATCGGTCGAGCCGATGCCGGTGAGCTCGGACATGGTCGCGTTCAGTTCGTCGAACACGCGCAGGCCGATGTCGGCGGGACGCCGCACGTCGGCCGGAGGCGCGGGCGCCAGCGGGACGGGATCGAGTCGCACGTTGCGGTGCGAACCGAGCACGTCGAAGGTCAGGAAGAACTCGTCCGCCTCCGGACCCTTCTCGAGCGCGATCACGGTGCCGACGGTGGCGAGTGGCTGCCCCAGCGGTCCGTACTGCGAATCGTTGATGGTCATGTCCAGCGTCCGGTACGCCTGGCCGACGGCTGCTTCCTCGCCATTGACCCCGATGCGCAGGCCGGCGAGCGGGATCGAACCGGGGCGCGCATTCGCGTCGAGGCTGATGAAGGTGGGCTTCGTGAACAGGTAGCTGTACGAGTCGAACTGGCTCACCTCGAACATGATGTAGGCCTGGGGCACGTCGACCAGGTGGCTCACCGAGAACAGCAGGTAGAACTTCTCGCCGACGCCGGCCTGGAAATTGGCCTGGATCTGCGGGTCCGTGAGCGCGCGGTTGTACACGGCCACGAGGCGCAACACGCCCTGGAACGGGCGGTCGCCGGACACCTCGTTGCCGAGCACGAACGCGAACGTGTCGTCCCAGTCGCCGAGCGTGCCGCCGGCCACCGGGTCGAGGTCGTCGGTGAACTCGCCGTTGACGTAGATGCGTCGGCCGCGAACCGGGTCGTACGTGACGACGACGTGCTGCAACGTCGCCTGCAGGTCCTCGTCGGCGGCGGCCGTCGTGAGCTTCGGATCGCCCGCGACGCTGGTGCGCGTCGAACGATTGTAGAAGTCGTAGCTGTAGAGCGTCTGGCCCAGCATGAAGTTGCGGGTGGTCGTGCCGCCCGAGTACGACACGATCCGCGCGTCCTCCTGCGCCACGTTGCCCGGCGCGACCCAGGCTTCGATCGTGTATTCGCCGGTCGCCTTGATCAGGTCGTGCAGCTTGCGACTCGCCGTGGTCGAACCCTGTGCCTTGCCGCCGCGCAGGTTGATTCCCCAGCCGCCGACCCAGGCGACGTCGCCCGCCAGGTTCAGGTTGAGCGCCGGTTCGACACCGCTCGTGTCGTAGGCGACCGAGCCGCGGCCCGTCTTGAACTCCCACAGGCCGATCGTGTTGGCCGTGTAGCGGTTCCCGCCGCTCGCAACGATGCCATCGACCAGCCGCAGCGCCTTCGAATACACCAGCGAGGCGTCGACCTGCGTGGCCGGCACCTGGTTCGCGAAGGCCTGGATCGCTGCCTCCATCGCGTCGGCGTTCGCGGCGCAGTCGCTCCAGCAGTTGTGGAACTCCTGGCGCAGGCGCACGACCAGGCGCGACAGCGCCGGCTCGTCGAGGTTGATCTTGGTCTTCGCCGCGGCGTACGCCTCGTCCACGTCGCTCGACGCGAAGAACGGCGACTGCGCGGCGGCGGCTGTCGAGACGTGACAGCGCGAGCAGTACTGCTCCACGACCGGGTGCACGGTGGTCGCGAAGAGTGCCGGGGAATCCGGAAAGCCCTTGCTCGAGCCCGGATCCCTGATCAGCGGCGCCTTCAGCACGACGCCCTGCACACCGCCACCGGCAGCGGCCCCCGCCCAGGCCGCGATCCACGTCGTCAGGATGTCGGCGCAGGCGTCGTTGCTGGCGAGCCAGCAGTGATGCCCGCCCGCCACCTTCTGCACCATGCGCGAGTCGCGCGGCGACACCAGGTTCACGACCTGGTTCGCTGACGAATAGGCGAGGTTGACGTCATCCTGGCGCACGAACTGCGGTGCCTGACCGCCCGCGACGTGGCACTGGCCGCAGCGGTTGCCCGCCTTGAGGTTCTCCCAGACGTTGATCTTGAACGCCTGCACGTCGGCCGTCGTCGGCGCCGGGCCCGAGTAAGCCGGCGGCGGGCCGCCCGACGTGACAGGGTTCACGGTGGTCTCGGCACCACCGCCGCATGCCGCAAGCAGGAGCGCGAGCAGGCTGACAGCCAGCGCACGGACGGACGACCTCGATGCCGTGGGTGCCATGTCTGCTCCTCAATCGCCCATGCAGTACGTGGCCGCTTCCGCGAACACGCGCTTCAGCTGGTAGCCGCTCGACTTGAAGCTGGTCGTCATGGCCTGCACGCGCGAGCGGTCCTGCGCATCGCTTGGGCTCCGGAAGCAGACGTTCCTGAAGACCTTCTGCACCTGGCAGGAGGCGAACGCGTCGCTGCGGGCCAGTTCGCGACCGAGCGACTTGGCACCCGCGCCCCTGCCGGGCAGCGCGCCGTCCCAGCCGAGCAGCGAGTTGCGGCCCTTGCGCCAATAGTTGTCCCAGGTGTCGTCCGGCGTCGCGTACCCGGCCGGAAACGTGTCCTGGTTGTGAAAGTATTTCGGGCGGACCACGCCTTGCGTGTAGAGCAGGCGGCCTGCGGTCTCGTCGTAGTCGTAGTACGCGAAGGCCTGCGTCATCGGATCCATGCCGGAGTGGCAGGCGATGCAGTTGTTGAGAAAGACGCGGCTGTCCCCGCCCGGGCTGCGGCTGACGTCCTGCCGGATGCGGTCGGGCGGACGCGTCGTGTCCTGCACCTGCTCGAGGTCCGTGCACAGGTGATTGAGCAGCGTGTAGCGGAACATCGCGCGGTTGGTGCCGGCCACGAAGAACGCCTGGGCCGCGGCGCGGGTCGTCATGACGCCGGCCGTCGCCTCGGCCGGGAGGCCGTTGGCCGCGGACTGCGTCGTCTGCACCAGGTTGTCCTTGAGGTTGACGCCCTGCGACTCGAGCGCCGCGTAGTGGTCGTTGCTCGAGGCGGAATAGCCAGGCACGCCGAGGCCGCTGCGACCGACGTAGAGGATGTCGTCGTAGAGCACGCGATCGAAGCCCAGGTCATCGCGGACCATGCCGATGACGGTCGCAACGTAGTCGTTCAGCGGCGCGAACACCGTCTGGTCCCGGTTGGTCCAGGGCATCGCAAAATTCTTCAGGGTGACGTCGTAGAACGCGCGATGCTGCATCGCCGTGTAGGCGGCCGCGGAAGGCCGGCCGGCGGCAATGTCGTTCGCCATCGACGTGAGCACGGCCTCGCTCGGCGGCACACCCACGAGACGGTCGTGCATGCGCTTCGCCTGCGTGCGGGCGTCGGCGTGCGCAACGCTCGCCGGCAGCCCGGCGCAGAGCAGCGACAATCCGACCAGCCAACAGCGGCAGGCTCTCGCGAATCGCGCGCCAGACATCCGGGTCCGCAGCATTCCACCCTCCCTGCGACCGCTCGAGCCGCTTCGCGACGGAATCTGTGGGTTCGGACCGCCCAGCGTAAAGCCACCTGTCTGTTTGTGAGAGGGTCCTCACACAACTGGAGCACGACCGTCACCCGGCAGGGCGACTTGTGCGAGAAAAAGCCCACGCGGCGGCCGAGGACCTGGACCTGCCGTGAGGGAACACGATGGCTGGACGATCAGCGGCGGCCGGCCGACGCGGCTTGCGGCACTGGCAACGCACTGGATTGCTGCTCGCCTGCGCGGCGCTGGCCGCATGCACGAGCAGCGACGGCGGGGGCAGTGCGGGTCCTGGCGGCGGGCAGTCGCCCGATCCCGTCGTCCTCGATTTCCCGATCGCCTACGTCAAGCGCCCCGTGCCGTCCGGCAACGCGCTGTCTCCCGACGCGCGCGAGCTGCTCGACTTCCAGCCGGGTGCGGACCTCTACCTGCGCGACCGCGCATCGCCATCGTCGGCTGAACGCAACATCACGGCGGCCGTGACGCAGGGGCTCGGGGATGTCCGTGACGTCGAGCCGTCCTACGACGGCAGCAGGCTCGTGTTCGCGCTGCACGAGCCGGAGGTCGCAGGCGCCGCGCCCGCAGACCAGCCCGACTGGGACATCTGGGAATACGACCTCGGCACGCAGCAATTGCGGCGTGTCATGAACTCGGACACGGTGGCGAGGGATGGCGAGGACGTCGCGCCGCATTACCTGCCGGACGGGCGCATCGTCTTCTCTTCGACGCGCCAGCGGCAGTCGAAGGCGATCCTGCTCGACGAAGGCAAGCCGCAGTTTGCCGCGCAGGACGAGAGCGATGACGAGCCGGCCTTCGTACTGCACGTGATGAACGCCGACGGCTCCGGGATCCACCAGGTCTCCTTCAACCAGAGCCACGACCTCGATCCCGCCGTGCTGCCGGATGGTCGTGTCGTGTTCTCGCGCTGGGACCATGCGCCCGGTCACGACGAACTCAATCTCCATGCGATGCGACCCGATGGCAGCGACCTGCAACTGCTGTATGGCGCACGCAGCCACGCCACCGGCACGGATGGCGCGGACATCCATTTCCTCGATCCGCGTCCCCTGGCGAACGGCAGGCTCCTCGTGCTCGCGCAACCGTTCGAGGCGCCCGATCTCGGCGGCACCCTGCTCGAAGTGGACACCGCAAACTTTGTCGAGAACACCCAGCCGACGCTGCCGAACCGCGGCGCGATGACCGGCCCGGCCCAGCAGGCGGCGACGGTCAACGACGTGCGCACCCTCGCGGGCCCCTCCCCGGGCGGCCGGTACAGCTCTGCGTTCCCGCTGCAGGACGGCACCGGCCGCATCCTGCTGACCTGGACGCAGTGCCGTCTGCTCGAGCCGGCGAGCCCGCCAGCCGCCACGTCGCGGATCGTTCCCTGCACGCCCGAACGCCTGGCCGCCGAGAACCCTGTGACGGCCGCGCCGCTTTACGGAGTGTGGATCTACGATCCGGCCCAGCGGACGCAATTGCCCGTGGCGGCTCCGGTCGAAGGCACCGTCTACTCCGAGGTCGTCGCGCTGCAGCCACGGCCATCACCCCCCGTACTGCTCGACCGCATCGCCGGGGTCGATTTCGACGCCGAACTGGAGGCGGAAGGCGTCGGCCTGGTCGACATCCGCAGCGTGTACGACATCGCAGGCCGGGACACGGCGCCGGGTGGCATCGCGGTCATCCGCGACCCCGCGCTGACGCTCGCGGCGCAGCGGCCGGCCCGCTTCGTCCGCATCGAAAAGGCGGTCAGCATTCCCGACGACGACGTGCGCGATTTCGACAATGCCGCTTTCGGAGTCACGCGTGCCTTTGGCATGCGCGAGATCCTGGGCTATGCACCCGTCGAGCCCGACGGCTCGGTCCGCGTCAAGGTCCCCGCCGACGTCGCCTTCGCGCTGACCGTGCTCGATGCCAACGGCCGGCGCATCGGGCCACGGCACGACCAGTGGCTGCAGTTGCGCGCGGGCCAGGAACTGACCTGCAACGGCTGCCATACCGCCGGCGGTCCGGAGTCCCATGGCCGCAGCAACCTGTTCGCCGCGGCCAACGCGGGCGCGCCCGGCACGGGGCTGCCGTTCCCGAACACGAACCCCGCGTACTTCGCCGATTTCGGCGAGACGATGGCGCAGGTGCGGGCGCGGATCAGTTGCCAGTCCGACTGCGCCGACCTGCTGCCGAGCACGGCGATCCGGTTCACGGACGTCTGGACGGATCCGGTCGCGGCGGGACGGGCGGCGGACGCGCCGTTCACCTACGACTACGCGAGCCTCGACACGCCGGCGCCCACGTCGCCCGATTGCGTGACCACGTGGCGCGCGGGCTGCCGCATCACGATCCACTACGAGCGGCACATCCACCCGCTGTGGAGCAAGCCACGCATCACGCTGGCGGCGGACGGCTCGGTGGCACGTGACGACACCTGCATTGCCTGCCACACGGCGCGCCTGGCGAGCGGTGCGGCACAGGTCCCTGCCGGACAGCTGGAACTGACCGACGGGCCTTCCGCCGACGTGCCTGCACAGTTCCATGCGTACCGGGAACTGCTCGCGACGGATGCCGAACAGGAGTTGCTGAACGGCCAGTTGCAGGACCGGCTGGTGCAGGTCGGGGTGGATCCCGTCACCGGCCAGCCGCAGTTCGCCACCGTCCCTGTCGCCCCGGCCCTGCGGGCCGGCTCGGCGAACGGCTCTGTGACCTTCTTCTCGTTGTTCGGCCCTGGCGGCTCGCATGCGGGCCGCCTCAGTACCGCAGAGTTGAAGCTCGTCTCGGAATGGACCGACATCGGTGCCCAATACTTCAACGACCCCTTTGCGGCACCGCTCGATTGAAAGGACTCCACGCCCGCCCGCTGCTCGCCTGTTGTCTCGCACTGCTCGGCGTGGGGCACGGTCTTGATGCGCTCGCTGCCAGCCCGGTCACGACCGTGGTCGTGCAGGACGCCTTCGTCGACCTGCGCACGGGGCCTGGCCGCGGCTTCCCTGCGACCTACTCCGTGGCACGCGACGCCGCCATCCAGCTGCTGCGCCAGCGAACGGACTGGATCAAGGTCCGCACCGAGGACGGCCGCGAGGGCTGGGTGCACCGCGCGCAGCTCGAGCGGACGCTGACTGCCGGCGGCGCGCCGGTGCAGGTCGCCGGACCCGGCCCCGAAGTCCAGGACCGAGCATGCATGGGAAGCGGGGCTCGCCACCGGGGACTTCGGCGGCGCCAACGTCGTCGCCGTCACGGGCGCCTACGCGCTGACTCCGCAGCTGCATGTGCGGGCCGACGCCAGGCAACTGCTCGGTGACTACTCGAACGGCTGGCTCGGCACGATCGGGATTGCACACGTCTTCATGCCGGCCTGGCGGGTCTCGCCCTTCGTCGGCATCGGCGGCGGCGTCCTGTCCGTGTCGCCCAAGGCGACGCTGGTCCAGGCCGAGGACCGTACCGACAGCATCGCGTACGCCGGGCTCGGCCTGCGCGGGTTCCTGACCAACCGCTTCCTGCTGCAGGCTGAATACCGCAGCTACGTCGTGTTCACGAGCCGCGACGAGAACGAGGAGATCGACGAATGGACCGTGGGCTTCACGTACTTCTTCTGACGGCGCTGGCCGCCGCGGCCATGCCGTCGACGGGTGCCGCGCAGGCAGCGCCCGACCCTGCCGTGCTGCCGACACAGCAGCCGCAGGTCGTCGAACCGGCCGTCGCGCGCCGCGACATCGAACCGGTCCGCATCGACACCGAGAACTTCGAGGCGGGCCTATTCATCGGCACCGTCAGCATCGAGGACTTCGGCTCGAGCCTGCTCTATGGTGGACGGCTCGCCTATCACTTCACCGAAGACGTGTTCGCCGAGGCGACGATCGGCACGGCAAAGGCCGGCCGGACCAGCTACGAGGACCTGAGCGGTTCGGCCGACCTGCTGACCGACAGCGAAAGGCGGTACACCTATTACGACCTGGCGCTCGGCTGGAATGCACTGCCAGGCGAGGTGTTCTTCGGTGGCACGCGCGCGATGCCGAGCGCCGTGTACTTCACGGTGGGCGCTGGCAGCACGCGTTTCGCGGACGACGACCATTTCACCGTGGTGCTCGGTGCCGGTCTTCGCCTGCTCGCCACCGACTGGATCGCCCTGCACCTCGACGTCCGTGACCACATGTTCGAGAGTGACCTGCTCGGGCGCAACAAGACCACGCAGAACCTGCAGGTCGGGTTCAGCGTCACCGCCTTCTTCTGAGGCCTGCACCATGCGCACCGCCAGCCTCCTGTTGCTCGTGACCGGTCTCGCCTGCGTGTCACCGGCGCGCACCGTCGCGGCCGCGAACCCGGGCGCCCCGGCACCGGCGTTCACGCTCGCCGCGCGTGACGGCGGCAAGGTCAGCCTGGCCGACTTAAAAGGGCAGGTCGTGATGATCAATTTCTGGGCGACGTGGTGCGGCCCCTGCCGGCAGGAAATGCCGTTGCTCGCACAACTGCACGACAAGTACGCGCCGCTCGGCTTCACCTTGCTCGGCGTCAATGTCGAGCCGGACAGCGCGGCTGCAGTCGCCTGGCTCAAGGGCCTGCCCGTGACGTTCCCGATCCTGTTCGACACGGACAGCGCCGTCGCCGGCCGCTTCGGCGTCGACGGCATGCCCAGTTCCGTGCTCGTCGACCGCAGCGGCCAGGTGCGCTACGTGCATCGCGGCTACAAGCCGGGAGACGAGGCCAGGTACGCCGACATGATCCGCAGCCTGGTGAAGGAGTGACCGCCGTGCGCAACCCGGCCTCCCTGGCGCTCGCATTCATCGCACTCGCTGCCGCAAGCGGCTGCAGCAACGTCGAGCCGTGGGTGAAACCCTACGAGCGACAGCACTTCGCGGACATCATCATGTCCAGCGAGCGGGACCCGGTGGCGGCGGCCTACATCAATCACGTGTTCGAGGCCCGCGAGGGCGCACGCGGCGCCACGGGCAGTCACGGCGGCGGCTGCGGCTGCAATTGAGGCCGGCAGTGTCGTCAACCCGCCTCCGCAGCGTCGTCCTCGGTGCCACCCTGCTCGCAGCCGCCAGCGGCTCGGCCGGCGTGCTGCCGGACGACCGCGCCGACGTGCTCTACCACCGCTACGACGGCGGCGGCGTGACGGTCGACGGCCCCTCGGTCATGCTGCGCAAGAAATTCGACGAGAAGTATTCGGTCGTCGGCAACCTCTACCTCGACATGGTGTCGAGCGCGTCGATCGACGTGATGACCACGGCGAGTCCCTACAAGGAAGAGCGCACCCAGGGCAGCCTCGGCTTCGACTTCCTGCAGGGCAAGACGCAGTACAGCCTGAGCTATACGCTGAGCGACGAGAACGACTACACCGCGAACACGGCGAGCTTCGACCTGAGCCATGACGTCTTCGGTGACCTGACCACGGTGTCGTTCGGCTTCAGCCAGGGCTGGGACGAGGTGCGCAAGCGAGGTGACGAGGCATTCGCCGAGGACGTCGACCGCCGCAACTACCGCTTCGGCCTGCAGCAGATCCTGACGCCGCGCCTGATGGCGGGCCTGAACTACGAAGTGATCACCGACGAGGGTTACCTCAACAATCCGTATCGTTCGGTTCGTTACCTCGACGACACCAGCGAGCGCGGCTTCTCTTTCCAGCCCGAAGTCTATCCGCGGACACGGACCAGCAACGCCGTCGCGATCAACGCCCGGTACTTCCTGCCCTGGCGCGCTGCGGTCCATGGCGAATATCGCTACTTCACCGATACCTGGGGCATCGATGCCAACACGGTCGCGGTCGGGTACACGCAGCCGTGGCGCAAGAGGTGGATCTTCGAGGCGGGCTACCGCTGGTACGACCAGTCAGCCGCGGACTTCTATTCCGACCTGTTCTCCCGCCCCGACGAGCAGAACTTTCTCGCGCGCGACAAGGAACTCAGTACTTTCACCAGCCACATGATCAGCCTGGGTGCGACGTACGAACTGCCTGCGCCGGGCTGGGACCGCATCGGGCGTGCGACGGTCAACCTGTTCTACGACCACATCCTGTACGACTACGCGGACTTCCGCGACATCACCCGCGGCGGCGCCCCGGGCACCGAGCCGCTGTACAGTTTCGAAGCCGACGTGATCCGGCTGTTCTGGTCGGGCTGGTTCTAGGTCCTGCAGCGTTCGACGAGCAGTCCCGCCAGCCGGTCCGCGGCTCCCGGCGCGTGCGCCAGGAACAGCGACGGTTCGGTCATCTCGAGTTCGAGGATCACCGGCGCGCCCCGGTTATCGCGGATCATGTCGATGCGTGCGTAGAAAGGGCGCTCGAAGGGAATCGCAGCGTACGCTGCGGCCGCCAGTCGCCGCTCGTCCACGCCGGGTTCGCGTCGCGCGATCTCTTCGGGCGCAAACAGGCCCGCGACGAGTCCGGCATCGAGCTGCAGCAGCGGTCCCTTGCGAATCGCGTGGCTCGGCTCGCCGCCCAGGTAGACCAGCGCCGTTTCGCCGCAGCTGTCGACGCTCGCCAGGTAGGGCTGCAGCATCGCACTGCGCCGCTGCGCCACGACGAGCCGTGCCAGGTGCTCGAGCGCGTTCGACTGGTCGGCACGCCGGTAGCGCGCCGCATCGCGCGAGCCTGCCCCGATCGATGGCTTGACGACGAACTGTTCGAACCCGACGGCATGACCCGCGGCCTGCGCGCTTTCCCCGCCGTCCAGGAACGACTGCAAGACGCGGCTCGACGTCGTCACCCGGCTCCACGAAGCGCGTCGGGACGACCGGGACACCCGCCCGATGCAGGTGCAGCGAGGTAGTGCTTGTCCGTGTTCCAGGCGACCACGTCGGGTGGGTTCAGCAATCGGGTCTGCCGGGCACAGCCCCGGGCCCAGGCCAGGAATTCGTCGATGCGCTCGACGTAATCCCAGGTCGAGCGCAGCAGGGCGACATCGAAGCAGGCCCAGTCGACCGTTCGATCGTCCCAGCAAGGCGTCGCCACACGTGCGCCGGCCTGCTGCAGGGCATGCACCAGCGGCGGCATGTCCTCGTCGAGATCGAGCGCAGCCTGCGCGCTCACGAGTGCGATGTGGGGCACGATGTCCTCGCCGCGGCCGGCATTCAGTCGAGCACGGTTTCGATGCGATCGGCCAGCGCGCGCAGCACGGCCAGGCGCGCGTGGCGCTTGTCGTCGGCGGGCACCAGGACCCACGGCGCGTGAGCGGTGTCCGTCCGCGCGATCATTTCCCGGGCCGCCCGCTGGTAGTCAGCCCAGTGCTTGCGGTTGGCCCAGTCTTCCGGGTCGACCTTGAATCGCTTGAGGGGATTGCGGTCGCGCTCGCCGAACCGCTCCAGCTGCTCCTGCCGGCTCACCGACAACCAGAACTTGCCGACGATGACCGCATGCTCGGCCAGTTGCCGCTCGAACTCGTTGATTTCCTCGTAGGCCCGCTGCCAGTCGCGCGGCGGTGCCAGGCCACGGACCCGCTCGACCAGGACCCGCCCGTACCAGCTGCGGTCGAAGATCGTGTAGTTGCCGCGTGGCGGCAGGTGAAACCAGAAGCGCCACAGGTAGGGCCGCGCCCGCTCCTCGGGTGACGGCGCCGAAATCGGTACGACCCGGAACTGCCGGGCGTCGAGTGCCGCGGTGATCCTGCCGTATGGCTC
Source organism: uncultured Gammaproteobacteria bacterium (assembly GCA_963789375.1). Taxonomy (GTDB): domain Bacteria; phylum Pseudomonadota; class Gammaproteobacteria; order Steroidobacterales; family Steroidobacteraceae; genus RPQJ01. The sequence goes on from CAWBKN010000013.1 coordinate 46,674, forward strand.
CACCCTTGCCCGCCGCGTCCATGCCCTCGAACACCGCGACGACTGCATGCCTCGCGAAGCGCTTGCGCCGCGACAGCAACGCCAGCCGGCCCTGCAGCTCCTCGAGCTGCGCGTCGTATTCGCTCGTCCGCGATGCGTATGCCTGCGACCCGCGTCGGCAACGCGACCCTGGCGACGGGCTTGGCGACGGTCCGGCAGGCCTGCTCCTGGATGCGAGAGCCGCCGCCGCCGGACGCGACTTGCCCTCGAGCCCGGCGAGCAGCTGTCGCCCCACCTCCAGCGCGCGATGTTCCGCGTCGGTTCCGTCCACCAGGTGCCAGGGAGCCGCCGGCTGCTCCGTTGCCGCGAGGATGTTCTCGAGGGTGCGCTCGATCGCGTGATAGTCGCGCGCATGCTGCCGGTCCTCCTTCGAGACGCGCCAGCGCGTGGTCTTGTCGGCCAGCAGTTTTTCCAGGCGTTTCTTCTGCGTATCGGGCGCGATATGCAGGTGCACCTTCACCAGCGCGACGCCGTCCGCCACCAGCATCCGCTCGAGCTGCCGGATGCGTTCCGCGGCCCGCCTGAGGCGGTGCGGCAGCGCGCCCTTGCTCGCTCGCCGCTCCTGGGCCTGCTGCAGCAACTCCTGGTACCAGCCCGCATGCAGGATCGAAATGCGGCCCTTGGGCGGCAGGATGCGCCAGTAACGCCACAGCACGGGCCGCTGGCACTCGACGTCGTTCATGCCGCGAAAGCCGTAGACCGTGACGAGCTTCGGGTCGAGCCAGCCGAGGAGCTCGTTGACCACTTCGCTGCGACCGGCGGCCGGAATGCCGGTCACGATCATCACGACGGCACGCTGCTCGGCCTGGCGCAGCTCGAACTGCGCGTCGAGCAGGCGGTCCTGCAGCTTCGGCAGTTCGTGCTGGTATTCGAGTCGCGTCAGCCGGCGACCGCTCAGGACTTCGTGCAGGCGCCGTCGCGACACGATCGTCCTCTCAGCGGCTGCGGTCGCGCGGCAGCGGAACCTGCTGCGTGACGCAGTGGATGTTGCCGCCGCCGAGCAGGATTTCGCGACCTGGCACCGCGATGACCTCACGCTTCGGAAACAATTCCTGCAGCTTCGCTCGCGCCGCACCGTCGCGCCGCGAATCGAGCAACGGCATCACGACGCGTCGCGTGCCGATGTAGAAGTTCACGTAGGAGGCCGCCAGGCGCCCGCCGCCCTCGCGTGGCCGGGTGCCCGCGGCAGCGTCCACGCCAGCGGCCTCCTCGGGCGTCATGTACAGCGGCCCCGGCTGGTGCAGCTTGTGGACCTTGAAACGCCGGCCCCGGGCATCACGCGCTGTCGCGAGCCGCTCGTAGGCGTCACGCGAGATTTCGTACTGCGGATCGTTGCGGTCGTTGGTCCAGGTCAACACGACCTCGCCTGGACGCACGAAAGCGCACAGGTTGTCGACGTGCCCGTCGGTCTCGTCGAGGTGCACGCCCCGGCCGAGCCAGACGATGGCTTCGACGCCGAGGTAGCGCTTGAGCAGCGCCTCGAGCCCGTTGCGATCGAGGTGCGGGTTGCGGTTCGGATTGAGCAGGCACTCCTCGGTCGTGAGCAGCGTGCCCTGCCCGTCCACGTGGATGGCGCCGCCTTCGAGCACGAACGGCGCGCGGTAGCGGTCGCACCCCTCGATCTCGAGCACCTTCTGGGCCACGGCGTCGTCCCTGTCCCACGGAAAGTAGAGGCCGCCGTCGAGACCCCCCCAGGCGTTGAATTGCCAGTCGACGCCACGCAGGCCGCCGCGGTCGTTGACGACGAACGTCGGCCCGACGTCACGCATCCACGCGTCGTTGCTCGACATTTCCACGACGCGGACCGACGCAGGCAACAGGCGCCGCGCGTTGGCGTACTGCGACACGGAAGCTCCAACGGTCACGGGCTCGCTGCCGGCGATCGCCTTCGCGAGTTCGACGAAGGCGTGCTGGGCAGGCTTGCCGCCGAGTCGCCAGTTGTCCGGGCGCTCGGGCCAGAGCATCCAGCAGCCGGCGTGCGCCTCGAATTCGCCGGGCATCCGATAGCCGTCGCGGCGCGGGTTCGTGTCGAGCGTGCGGGTCATGGTGCGATGGTAGCAAACGCCTCAGTCGAGCCGCGCGTGACGCAACCGGAGCGCATTGCCGATGACGCTGACCGAGCTGACCGACATCGCCGCCGCAGCCACGGCCGGCGTGAGCAGCAGCCCCAGGAACGGAAACAGGACCCCGGCGGCCAGGGGCACACCTACCGCGTTGTAGCCGAACGCGAGCCACAGGTTCTGGCGCACGTTGTCCATGGTCGCCTCGCTGAGCCGCAGCGCCCGCGACAGGCCGCGCAGGTCGCCACTCACCAGCGTCACGCCGGCGGTCTGCTTGGCGATGTCGCTGCCCGCGCCCATCGCGATGCCGACATCCGCCGCGGCCAGTGCCGGCGCATCGTTGATGCCATCCCCGGCCATGGCCACCTTCCGCCCTGCAGCGCGCAACTGCCGGATGAACGCGGCCTTGGCCGTCGGACTGATTCCGCCGTGCACTTCCTTGATGCCGGCCTGGGCCGCGACCGCACGCGCGGACGCCTCGTGGTCGCCGGAGAGCAGGACCAGTGCGAGGCCTGACTGGCGCAGCTGCTGCACCGTGTCCCACGCTTCCGGCTTGAGCGGGTCCGCGACGCCCAGCAACCCCATGGGATGTCCTTCGATCGCGACGAAGACCGCAGTCTGGCCCTCGCTGCGCAGATGCTCCGCCTCGACCCGCAGGGAACCCGGAGCAATGCCTTCGGCTTCGAGCAGCGCCTCGTTGCCGACCACCACGCGGCGCAACTGCACGACGCCAGTCGCCCCTGCCCCGGGCCTGGCCTCGAAGCCGTAGCTGCGGCCGAGCCGCAGGCCGCGCTTCTGCGCGAGCCGCACGATCGCCGCGCCCAGCGGATGCTCGCTCGATTGCTCGAGGCTCGCCGCGAACCGCAGCAACTCACCCTCTGCCACGCCTTCGACCGGCAGCACGGTCACGACCTCGGGCCGTCCGGTCGTGAGTGTGCCCGTCTTGTCGAAAACGAGCGTATCGACCTGGTCGAGGGCCTCGAGCGCCGCGGCACTGCGAAACAGCACCCCGGCCTGCGCACCTCGGCCCATCGCGACGGTCATCGACATCGGTGTGGCGAGACCGAGCGCACAGGGGCACGCGATGATCAGCGTGCTGACCGCGACGACGAGCGCATGGGCGAGCCGGGGCTCGGGGCCGAACACGGCCCAGGTGATGGCAGCCAGCAGCGCGATGCTGACGACCGCCGGCACGAACCATGCCGACACGCGGTCGGCCAGGCCCTGCACCGGGGCGCGGCTGCGCTGTGCTTCCGCAACGGTCTGCACGATCTGCGCGAGCAAGGTCGCCGCGCCCACGCGCTCCGCACGCATGAGGAAAGCGCCCGCACCGTTGACCGTGCCGCCGATCAGGGTGCCGCCCGCCTGCTTGTCGACGGGGATCGACTCGCCGGTCACCATCGACTCGTCCACCGGCCCCGCGCCTTCGAGGATCACGCCGTCGGCCGGCACCTTCTCGCCCGGCCTCACGCGCAGCATGTCCCCCGCCTGGACCGTGGCCAGGTCGACTTCGTGCTCGGAGCCGTCGGCCTCCATTTTCCAGGCCTTGCGGGGCGCGAGGTCGAGCAGTGCGCGCAGCGCAGCGCCGGTGCGCTGGCGCGCGCGCAACTCCAGCACCTGCCCGACGAGGACCAGCGTCACGATCATCGCCGCGGATTCGAAATAGAGACTGGGCGAGCCCGCGTGTGCGAAAGCATGCGGGACCAGCCCGGGAGCCAGGACGGCGAACACGCTGAAACCGTAGGCCACGACGACGCCGAGGCCGATCAGCGTGAACATGTTGAACTGGCGTGACACGAGCGAGCGTGCTCCCCGCTGCAGCAGCGGCCGGCCGCACCAGAGGACGACCCCGCTCGCGAGGGCCAGTTGCAGCCAGGCATTGGCCGGCCCGGTCAGCACGGCCGGCAGCTGCCCGATCATGCCGAGCATGGCGAGCGCAACCACGGGAATCGAGAGAACGATCGACCAGAGCAGTCGATGCTGCATGTCGGTGAGTTCCGGATCCTCACCTTGGTCCTGCACGGGTATCGCCGGCTCGAGCGCCATGCCGCATTTCGGGCAGGCGGCGGGAACCGGGCTCTCCACACCGGGGCACATCGGGCAGACATAGAGCATTTCGCCCGGCGCCAGCGCGCGGCGCGCGACCGTCGGCGCGGCGGCCGCTGCGTCCCCGTGACAGCAGGCGTGCGCCTGTCACAGTCGGGGCGGGTGCAGCACAGCAGTCGTGCGCGCCCGGTGCAGGTGGCGACACCGCAGGCGACCCGTGGCAGCAGTCGCCGCCGCTCGTATTTCCAGGTTCGGTCATCGGGCCATTTTACGCCGTGCTCATGCCTCGCGCGGCAGCTTCCAGCCGTTCACGATCAGGTACAGCGACGGGATGATCAGGAGCGTGAGCACGGTCGCCGAGACCATCCCGCCGACCATCGGTGCCGCGATGCGCCGCATGACGCCGGCGCCCGTTCCGGAACCCCACATGATCGGCAGCAACCCGACGATGATGGTGATGACCGTCATCAGCTTCGGCCGCAGCCGCAACAGTGCTCCTTCGACGATCGCCTCGCGCAGTTCCGCCCGTGTCGGCGGGCGCGACTCCGCTGCGGCCCGGGCGCGCCGGTCCGCCCAGGCGTGCTCGAGGTACATGACCATGACCACGCCCGTCTCGGCCGCGACGCCCGCCAGCGCAATGAAGCCGACCGCCGCCGCGATCGACAGGTCGTAGCCGAGCAGGTAGAGCAGCCAGATGCCGCCCACCAGCGCAAACGGCAGCGTGAACAGGATCAGCGCGACGTCGCGCCCATTGCGGAAATTCAGGTAGAGCAGCAGCACGATGATCGCGAGCGTCGCGGGCACGACGAGCTTGAGCCTGTCGACCGCGCGCTCGAGGTACTCGTACTGCCCGGACCAGGCCAGGCTGTACCCGGCGGGGAGTTCCAGCTGCTCGGCGATGCGGCCCTTCGCCTCCTGCACGAAGCCGCCCAGGTCGCGGCCCTGCATGTCGACGAACACCCACCCCGAGGGCCTGGCGTTCTCGCTGCGGATCATGCCCGGACCGTCGGCAATGTCGACGCGCGCCACGTCCCCGAGCGTGATGTTGGCTCCGGTCGGCGCCACGATCGGCAATTGCCGCAGGTGCGTGAGCGAGTCGCGGAATTCCTGCGGGTAGCGCAGGTTGATCGGATAGCGCTCGAGGCCCTCGACCGTGTAGCTCACGGTCATCCCGCCCACCGCGCTGGAGACGATGTCCTGCACGTCCTTGATGTTGAGCCCGTAGCGCGCGGCTGCAACGCCGATCGATGTCGACGTCCACGTAGCGACCGGTCGCGGTGCGCTCGGCGTAGATCGACGTCGTGCCCGGCACCTCGCGGACGATGCCCTCGATCTTCTGGCCGAGGTCCTGGATCACCTGCAGGTCGGGACCCATGATCTTGATGCCGACCGGCGTGCGGATGCCCGTGGCGAGCATGTCGATGCGCGTCTTGATCGGGTAGCCCCAGGCATTCGACATGCCCGGGAACTTCACCAGCGCGTCGAGCTCGGCCTTGAGCTTCTCCGGCGTCATGCCGGGTCGCCACTCGTCGCGCGGCTTCAGCATGATCGTGGTCTCGAACATCTCGATCGGCGCCGGGTCCGTCGCCGTTTCCGCGCGCCCGGCCTTGCCGAACACGCGCTCGACCTCCGGCACGGTCTTGATCAGCCGGTCGGTCTGCTGCAGCAGCGCGCGCGCCGCGTCGGTAGACAGCCCGGGCATCGTCGTCGGCATGTAGAGCAGGTCGCCTTCGTCGAGCTCGGGCATGAACTCCGTGCCCAGGCGCGAGGCGGGCCACAGCGTGGCGAGCGATCAGCACGAGGGCCGCGAGCGCCACCCCCCAGGGATGTCGCAGCGCGAAGTCGAGCAGCGGCTTGTAGGCCAGGGCGGCACCGCGATTGACGGGGTTGGCATGCTCGGGCCGGATCCTGCCGCGGACCAGGTACCAGATCAGCACCGGCACCAGGGTGATCGACAGCAGCGACGCGGCGACCATCGCGTAGGTCTTGGTGTAGGCGAGCGGCGCGAACAGGCGGCCCTCCTGCGCCTCGAGCGTGAAGACGGGCAGGAAGGACAGCGCGACGATCATCAGCGAGAAGAACAGCGACGGCCCGACTTCGCGACAGCCCTCGTAGATCGCCTCCATGCGCCGCGACTCGTCAGGCTCGTGCTCGAGCTTCTTGTGCACGTTCTCGATCATCACGATCGCCGCGTCGACCAGCGTCCCGATCGCGATGGCGATGCCGCCCAGCGACATGATGTTCGCGTTGATGCCCTGCGCACGCATGACGATGAAGGCGGAGGCGACCGCGATCGGCGTCACGATCACGACGATCAGGCCCGAGCGGACGTGGAAGAGGAAGACGAAGCACACCAGTGCCACGACGATGAATTCGTCGAGCAGCTTGCCCTTGAGGTTGTCGATGGCGCGCTGGATCAGCGCCGATCGATCGTACGTCTCGACGATCTCGACGCCCTGCGGCAACCCGGCGCGCAGCTCGTCCAGCTTGTCCTTGACGCGGACGATGGTGTCGCGCGCATTCTCGCCGTTGCGCATGACGATGACGCCGCCGACGGCTTCGCCCTGGCCGTCGAGCTCGCCGATTCCCCGGCGCATTTCGGGCCCGAGGCGCACTTCGGCGACGTCACGGATCAGCACCGGCGTGCCCGCCTTCGTCATCATCACCGGAATGCGCTCGAGGTCGGCGATGCTGCGCACGTAGCCCGTCGCGCGCACCATGTACTCGGCCTCGGCGATTTCGATGACGGAACCGCCGACTTTCCTGGTTGCCCTTGCGGATGGCCTCTTCCACCATCATCAGCGAGAGGCCATAGCCGCGCAGGCGCAGCGGGTCGACGACGACCTGGTACTGCTTGACCATGCCGCCGACGGTCGCCACCTCCGCGACGCCGTCGAGCGCCTGCAACTCGAACTTGAGGAACCAGTCCTGGAGCGAGCGCAGCTGCGCCAGGTCGTGCTGGCCGGTGCGGTCGACCAGCGCGTACTGGTAGATCCAGCCGACTCCCGTCGCGTCGGGACCGAGCGCGGGGCGGACGCCTTCCGGCAGCCGGGCCGTGGCCTGGCTCAGGTATTCGAGCACGCGCGAGCGCGCCCAGTACGGATCCGTGCCGTCCTCGAACAGCACGTTGACGAAGGAATCGCCGTAGAACGAGTACCCGCGGACCGTGGTGGCTCCGGGCACCGAGAGCAGCGCCGAGGTCAGCGGGTAGGTCACCTGGTCCTCGACCAGGCGCGGCGCCTGTCCCGGGTAAGGCGTGCGGACGATGACCTGCACGTCCGAGAGGTCCGGCAGTGCATCGACGGGCGTACGCAACACCGAGTACGCCCCGAACGCCGCGAGCATCACCGTCAGCAGCAGGACCAGGGGCCGGTTCGCCAGCGATCCGCGAATGATCGCGTTGATCATGTTCACTGCCCCTGGTGTGCAGCGTGCGGGTCGGCCTGCGCCTCGCCGCTGCTGCCGAGGCGATCGAGACCCGAATTGAGGTTCGCCTCCGAGTCGAGCAGGAACTGCGCCGCCACGACGACCTGCTCGCCCTCCTGCAGGCCTTCGCGGATGGCGACGCGCTCGCCGCTCTCCACGCCCGCCACGACCTTGCGCGATGCGAACCGACCGTCGCCGAGCGCCAGCACCACGCGGTCCTGGCTGCCGCCGCGGATCAGGGCACTGCGTGGAATGTGCAGGACCGGTTCGCCGTCCGCGGCGAGCAGGTCGATGCGCGCCAGCATGTTGGGCTTGACCCCGGCGGGCAGCTCGTCCAGCGTGATGCGCGCACGGATCGTGCGCGTCTCCATGCTGAGCTCGGGATAGACATACTCGACCTTGCCCTGCACGGGCTCGCCGGGCATCGACGGAAAGCTCACCGTCGCGTGCGTGCCGGCCTCGAGCCAGCCGGCCTGCGCCTCCGGCACCTCGGCGATCACCCAGAGATTGCCAAGCTCGGTGATGGTCATGGCGATCATGTCGGTGCTGACCATCGCGCCCTCGCGCGCCATGAGCTCGGTGACGACACCGGCAACGGGCGCGTAGAACGCCACGCGGCCGGTCGTACGGCCGGTCTTCGCAAGAGCGGCGCCCGTGCCTTCGAGCCCGAGCGCACGCAATCGGTCGCGCGAGGCGTCGATCAGGTCGCGGTTGCCGATCTTGAGCGCATCGAGATACTCCTGCTGCACGCTCTCGAGCATCGGCGAGTACAACGTGAACAGCAGTTGTCCCTTCTGCACCGTCTCGCCCATGGCGCGGACCGAGAGCCCTTCCACCCAGCCTTCGGCGCGCGTGCGTACCTGCTGCACCTTGCGCTCGTCGAATTGCACGTAGCCCACGACGTCACTGCCGCGCGGCAGGCTGCCCTTGACCACGGGTTCCGTCCGCACGCCGAGGTTGTTGATGACGGCGGGCGAAATCCGTACCTCGCTACCGGTGGCCTCGGCGTAGACCGGCACGTAGTCCATGCCCATTGAATCCTTCGCGGGCACCGGTGAGTGAATCGCGGGATCCATCGGATTGCGGTAGTACAGCGGCTTGCCCGAGGCCACGGGCGCCGCCGCCTCCGGCGATGCGTCCACCTTGACCAGCGTCATGCCGCAGATCGGGCAGCTGCCAGGCTCGTCGCGCAGGATCTGCGGATGCATCGGGCAGCGATACTTTGGATTGGTGTGCTTGAGTGCATGCTCGGCGGCCGTATCGTCCGCCGCAGTACGCACGGGTTCGCTCGGCTGCTCCCTGGAGCAGGCCACGAGTACCAGGGACAACAGGAAGATGCCGGCGAGGCGGCCCAGGGCGACGTTCATCGTGCTTCACCTGCGAGGTAGTCGATTTCATGCTGCGCGAGGGCGCGGTCGGCGGCCAGGCGCAGGTGTTTCATCCGGGTTTCGACGGCGATCCGCCGTGCACGGACGACCTCGTCGATCATCACGCGGTTCGAGCGCCACGCGAGCAGCGCGGCGGTGACCGACTGGTCGGCGAGCGGCAGCAGGTCCGTCTCGTAGAATTGCTCGAGCTCGCCGGTGCGGTGCACCGTGTTCCACGACTCGGTGAGCATGGCCTCGAACTCGCGCGCGTGGTCCTCGTGACGCAACTCGAGACCGCGTGCTTCGAGACGGGCAGCACTCACCTCGCGATCCTGGCGGTTCTCGCGGAAGAACGGCAGGCCGACGGTGACCATCGCGCTCAGCATGTCCGGCCGGGTCTCGCCCATGCCGCCCTGCATCTCGCCCTGGCGGAAGCCGTAGCTCACGTCGAGCATCCAGTTCGGCTTGCGCTTTTCGCGCGCAACCTCGACGGCCGTACGCGCCGCGGCCATGCGCCGCTCGTAGTCGGACATCGCCGGATGCGCGGCGAGCCGGGCCTCCAGTGCGGCGAGCGGTTCCAGCTCGGCGCGCGGCGCGACATGCTGTCGGCCTGCGCGCGCGTCGCCTCGTCCGGGCCGAGCCAGAAGGACGAGCTGCGAGCGGTACATCGCCTCGTCGCGGTCGAGGTCGAGCAGCTGCTCGCGCAGCATGGCGACGTCGAGCCCGGCCTGCAGCATGTCCAGCTGCTGGCCTTCGCCCGAGGCATAGCGGGCGCGCGCCGACTGGCGCATCTGGTCGACCCAGGTCGTCTGCGTTTCGAGCACGTCCGCGTGCCGCCCCGACGTAGGCGAGCTGGGTCCAGAGCTTGCGCACTTCGCGGCGCACCAGTCGCTCGCGGTCCTCGGCGACGGCGTCCATGGCGGACGCCAGCTGTTCCATCTGCTGGCGCGAGAGCTGCCGCGACTTGCCCGGCTGGAATTCCTGGCTCAGCCCGACCTCGAGCATGGTCATGTCTTCGGCGGTCAGGCTGAAGGAGTCGACCGGGACGTTGACGGCACCGAACCGCAGCTCGGGATCCATCAGCTGGCCTTCCATGACCGCCCGCTCACGCATGGCCTGGCCTTGCGAGCGCATCTCCCGGGTCATCGCGTCACGCTCGAGCGCGATGTGCTCGGCGTCGGCGAGCGTCAGGTCCTGGGCGCGTGCCGCGATGGGCGGGCCCAGCAGGAGCAGCAGGGATGCGCAGCGCTGCAACGCTCGCGCGGGGATATCGTAGAAGGGACATGTCGGGCTCCAGCAATTCAACGTGCGTCGGCCGCGACGGCGCGGCCGGCGGAGAACGAACGCGGTGGAGGACCGACCTACTCCAGGAAACGGCAGTAGGTGACCGCGAAGGACAGTGCGCGGCAGGGCGCGCGGTATCGTCCGGGACGGGCTGCTGACGAGCGCATGACGAGGGGGGCGAGAAGCGAGGATGACGGCGCGACCATCGCGCCACCGCCGCTGCCAGCGTGCCGCGTGTATCGACCTGCGGACCGTCAGGATAACCACAGCACGGCCGGGCCTTCGTTGCCCGGACCGTCGGGCGCGTGGTCAGGCGGGCAGTACGGGCAATGTTCTTCCGCGGCGCCCGACATGCCGTCCGGCACGCGGCCATCGCACACGGCAGCAGCGCCACCTGCAGCCAGACCAGGCAGAACAGCGCCAGCACACCCTGGGTCAGGGTGCGTTGCCGTCTGCGCAACCAGGTCAAGCTGTTGCAACTCAAGTGGACACCGAAGCCAGATTCTGGCGGAACATACAGCGCTCTGACAGCGCCAGCAACCCGATTGTTGCACAGCCGCGCGCCGTCTGCGGCAAATGCGTAGTCGGCATGACAGAATGTGGTGCATGCGAACGGCGTATCTGCGCCATCCTCGGCCACGCTGCTCGCCCTCGCCGGCGTGCAGCAAGCCGCCGGGCGAGTCGTCAGGCGTCGTGCGCCGCCGCCCCCCGGCCATGGCTGGGGGCCGTGACGGCGGTCAGCGTCCCTGCAGCGCCGGGCTCCCGCTTCCCGCATCTTGCTGCGGCGCACGACGGCTCCAGCGTGGTCATGAGCTGGCTCGAACCGGGTGCGGATTCGCCTTCCAGCTGCGTCACGCCCGCTGGACGGCCGGCACGCGCATGGAGCGAACCCGGTGTGGTCGCTGCGGGTGCCGACTGGTTCGTCAACTGGGCCGACTTCCCGTCCGTCGTGCCACTGGACGCAGCGCACTGGGTCGCCCACTGGTTGCAGCAGCGGCCCGGCAACGTCTACTCGTACGACGTCATGACGAGCCTGAGCCTGGACGGCGGCCGGTCGTGGTCGCGGCCTTATGCGCCGCACGACGACGGCACCCCGACCGAGCACGGCTTCGTCTCGCTCGCCACTGCCAGCGGCCAGCCGCTAGGCGATCTGGCTCGATGGCCGCAAGACCGGCGGCGGACACGAAGGCCACGACAGTCATGCCGACGCTGGTGCGATGACGTTGCGCGGCGCGGAGCTGTCGCCGCAGGGACCGACGCACGGCGCCGAAATCGATGCGCGCGTCTGCGATTGCTGCCAGACCGACGTCGCCACGGTGCGCGACGGCCTGCTCGTGGTGTACCGCGACCGGACCGCGGACGAAGTGCGCGACATCCATGCCGCGCGGTACGTGGACGGCCACTGGTCGTCGCCGGTGCCGGTACATGCCGACGGCTGGCGCATCGCGGCCTGCCCGGTCAACGGCCCGGCCGTGGCCGCACGCGGCGACGACGTCGCCGTCGCCTGGTTCACCGCCCCCGACCAGCCGCGGGTGCGGCTGGCCTTCTCGAACGATGGCGGTCGGTCATTCTCGCCTGCGGTCGAAGTCGCCTCCGGACGCGTCGTCGGGCGCGTCGACGTCGTGCTGCTGGCAGACGGGCGCGCGGTCGTCAGCTGGCTGGCGGAATCCCGTGGCGGCGCAGCAATCCGGGCGCAGCCCTTCACGTCGACAGGGCCGGCCGGGCCGGCCATCGATATCGCGGCGAGCGACGTTGCTCGTTCCTCGGGCTTCCCGCAGATGCTTGGCGTAGGCGACGGCCTGCTGTTTGCCTGGACGGAAAGTGCGGCGACACCCGCCGTGCGCACGGCGTTCGCACCCCTGCAGTGATCCGGGGCGCGGCCCCGGCGACGGGGTGGCTGTGCTAGCATTTCCGGCCTCCCAACCACGCTACAAGCCACATCGGAGCAGGGTCGATGTCCACCGCGCTCAAGCTCAACGTGCCCCCCAGGGGCAGAAGATCACGATCCACGACGGCAAGCTCGTCGTTCCCGACCAGCCGATCGTCCCCTTCATCGAAGGCGACGGCACCGGTCCCGACATCTGGCGCGCTTCCGTGCGCGTGCTCGATGCGGCCGTCGCCAAGGCGTACGGCGGCAAGCGCAAGATCCACTGGATGGAGGTCTATGCCGGCCAGAAGGCGAACGACCTGTTCAACACCTGGCTGCCCGACGAGACGGTCGACGCGTGCCGCGAATACCTCGTCTCGATCAAGGGCCCGCTCACCACGCCGATCGGCGGTGGCATCCGCTCGCTGAACGTCGCGCTGCGCCAGATGCTCGACCTGTACGTCTGCCTGCGCCCCGTGCGCTGGTTCAAGGGCGTGCCCTCCCCGGTCAAGGCCCCGGGCAAGGTCGACATGGTGATCTTCCGTGAGAACACCGAGGACATCTACGCCGGCATCGAGTTCGAGCAGGGCAGCCCCGAGAACGAGAAGTTCAAGAAGCTGTTCAAGGAAGCCTTCCCGAAGCTGTACGGCAAGATCCGCTTCCCCGACACCTCGGGCATCGGCATCAAGGCCGTCTCGCAGGAAGGCACCGAGCGCCTGTTCCGCGCCGCCATCGAGTACGCGATCGTCAACAAGCGCCCGAGTGTCACGATCGTGCACAAGGGCAACATCATGAAGTTCACGGAAGGCGCCTTCCGGAACTGGGCGTATGCGCTGGCCGAACGCGAATTCGCGGACCGGACCTACACCTGGGACCAGTGGGAGCGCACCAAGGCCGCCAAGGGCGAGAAGGCCGCGAATGCCGAGCAGGACGCGGCGAAGGCCGCCGGCAAGATCATCATCAAGGACGCGATCGCGGACATCACGCTGCAGCAGGTGCTCACGCGCCCCGAAGAGTTCGACGTGATCGCGACGATGAACCTGAACGGCGACTACCTGTCGGACGCGCTCGCGGCCCAGGTGGGCGGCATCGGCATCGCGCCGGGCGGCAACATCAACTACATGACCGGTCACGCCGTGTTCGAGGCGACGCACGGCACCGCGCCGAAGTACGCCAACCTCGACAAGGTCAACCCGGGCTCGGTGATCCTCTCCGGCGAGATGATGCTGCGCTACATGGGCTGGTTCGAGGCGGCCGACGCCATCATCAGCGCGATGGACAAGACCATCGGCGACAAGACGGTGACGTACGACTTCGCCCGCCTGATGGAAGGCGCCACCGAAGTGAAGTGCAGCGAGTTCGGCGACAAGCTGATCGCGAACCTCTGAGCGACGGGCGGGCTGCGCGGCGGATGCCAGGTTGACACGATGAACCTCACCGTCTCGCAGCCCAGCACGCGCGACACGCTGGTCCAGGACTGCGCCCAGACGCTCGTCGACGCGTTCAAGGACTACAACACCGATTTCCGCGACGTCACGCGGCGCGCGCGCCAGCGTTTCGAGGACCGCGACTGGCGCGGCAGCCAGAAGGACGCGGTCGAGCGCATCGAGCTGTACGAAAAGTACGTCGACGGCACCGTCGAACTGATGCGCCACCGGCTCGGTGACGAGGTGCACGAGCGCGCGATCTGGTCGGCCATCAAGCGTCGCTTCGACGAGATGATCGATCCGCTGCCCGACTGCGAGTTCCCGAAGACCTTCTTCAGCTCGGTCACGCGCAAGACGTTCGGCACGGTCGGCGTCGACCCGGCGATCGAGTTCATCGCGCTCGACCTCGACCCCCTCGCCAACGTCCACTCGCACGTCGAGACGCGCGTCTACCCGGTGCGCGGCGACATCGAACTGCTGTCCGAGGAGCTGCTCGCGGACTTCCGCTTCCGCACGCCGTACCGCGATTTCGAGCGCAGCGCGAAGATGATCGCCGACGAGATCAAGGCCCTGCTCGCGACCAACGACCCGGGGCAGCCGCACGATCGAGTCGGTCGAGGTCATCAAGGAAGTCTTCTACCAGATGACCCGCGCCTACCTCGTCGGGCGCATCAACGGCCGCGGCTGGAACGCGCCGTTCGTCGTGGCGCTGCGCAACATCGACAGCGGCGTCGTCGTGGACGCGATCATGCTCGAGCAGGGCCCGGTCAGCATCCTGTTCAGCTTCACGCGCTCGTACTTCCACGTCGACCTCGCCCACGTCGGCGAGGTCGTGAAGTTCCTCAAGGCGATCCTGCCGCTCAAGCCCGTCAGCGAATTGTTCACGGTGCTCGGCCGCGCCAAGCAGGGCAAGACCGAGCGCTTCCGCGAGCTCTTCGGACACCTGCAGACCTCGGACGACCAGTTCATCCTCGCCCCGGGCGAGCGCGGCCTGGTCATGATCTGCTTCACGCTGCCGTCGTTCGACCTCGTCTTCAAGCTGATCCGCGACAAGTTCCCGTACCAGAAGAACATCCTGCGCGAGGACGTGCTGTCGAAGTACGAACTCGTGTTCAAGCACGACCGCGCCGGGCGCCTGGTCGACGCGCAGGAGTTCAAGCGCATCAAGCTCCCGAAGTCGCGCTTCTCGGCCGAGCTGCTCGCGGAGCTGCAGAAGGAAGCGGCACGCACGGTCCATTTCGAGGGCGACCAGGTCATCATCGACCACATGTACACCGAGCGACGCATGACGCCGCTCAACCTGTACGTGCGTTCGGCCGAACGCGAGCAGGCGGAAAAGGCGGTGATCGATTACGGCCAGGCCATCCGCGACCTCGCCGTCACCAACATCTTCCCCGGCGACCTGCTGCTCAAGAATTTCGGCGTCACCCGCCACGGCCGCGTGATCTTCTATGACTACGACGAGCTGTGCCTGGTCACCGAGTGCCGCTTCCGCGAGATCCCGCAGTCGCAGCACGACGAGGACGACATGCGGGCCGACGCCTGGTTCTACGTCGGCGAGAGCGACGTCTTCCCGGAGACGTTCATCAACTTCCTCGGGTTCGACCCGCACCTGAAGCAGGTCTTCCTCGACGCGCACGCCGAGATCCTGACGGCCGAATGGTGGCGGGCCATCCAGGCGCGCCTGAACGAGGGCGACCTGCTCGAGGTCCTGCCGTACCACCGGCATCGCGTCCGGGTCTTCAGCAGTCTCTACTAGATGACGATGGCCACCCGCCCGCGCCCTGCCCTGGCTCCTGGCCCTGCTGTGTCGTCGTCGCCTTCGCGTTCCAGGGCACCCGCGGCATCTGGGAGCCCGACGAGGGCCGCTACAGCTCCGCCGGCATCAACATGCACGAGAGCGGCGACTGGCTGATCCCCACCGTCGACGGCGAACACCCGCACCTGACCAAGCCGCCGATGACTTACTGGGCGCTGGCCGCGAGCTTCGCCCTGCTCGGCCACAACGAGTGGGCGGCGCGCCTGCCCTCGGCGCTCGCGTTCATCGGCACGGGCCTGTTCGTGTTCGGGCTCGGCCGTCGCCTCTGCCCGTCGCGCCCGTGGCTGCCCGCGGCCGTCTGGGCCCTGTCGCTGGCGCCGGTCGTCGCGTCCAACGTCGTCTCGACCGATCCGCTGCTGGCGTTCTTCGAGACCGCCGCGATGTTCGCGTTCGTCGAGGCGTGGTCGCGGGACGGCGCCGCGGCACGGCGCTGGTACGTGCTGATGTGGCTCGGCTGGGGCCTCGCATTCCTGACCAAGGGTCCGCCCGGCCTGCTGCCGCTGTTCGGCATGATCGTGTTCCTCGCGCGTGCACGACCGGGCGCGGCTGCGCGCGATGTTCACCCGCCGTCGGCCTGCTGCTGTTCGCGCTCGTCGCCTTCAGCTGGTTCGGCGTGGTCATCGCCCAGGATCCGGACCGCCTGGATTACTTCCTCGGCTACGAGGTGCGGGACCGCATCTTCACCGACGTGCACAAGCGCAATGCGCGAGTGGTACGGCGGGTTCGAGGTCTACGTGCCCGGTGCTGCTGCTGGGCACGCTGCCGTGGTCGGTGCTCGCCGTGCGTGCGGCGGGCGGAATCCGGCCGGCCTGGACCGCGTGCGCAGGCCCGGCTGCGCGAGCGGCAGCCGGCGGCGCTGCTGCTGGCCTACTGGCTGGCGGTGCCGCTGCTCGTGTTCTTCCTCGCGCGCTCGCGCCTGCAGATGTACGTGCTGCCGCTGTTCGTGCCGCTCGCGCTGGTCATGTCACGCGCCCTGGCGCGACTGGCCCGGCTGCAGGGGCGTCGCCTCGACGGTCACGCTCGCGATCACGTGCGTCGCGATGGTGGCATGAAAGGGGCCATCGCCTACGCGCCCTCGGATCGCGACGCGCGCGCGCTGGCCGCGGCAACTCGACGACGATCATGGACCCGCACGCGATCGACGAGATCGTGTTCGTCGGCATGCGTCCGTTCTACGGGCTGAACGTCTACCTCGACAAGCACGTCGAGGGGGTCGAGATCGGCGAACGGCGCTTCGAATATTCGAAGTTCGTCACGCACGAGGACCTGTGCGCCGAACTGGCCGGACGGCGAGCGCTCGGTCTACGCGCTCAAGCAGCAGCAACTGCCGCGAAGTTCATCGCCACCGCGCAAGGCTGCGGCTGGCAGGGCAGGTCCGATCGGGTCAGTGCACGCGGACGGTAACCGGATCGAGTTCTTCTGATGGCCCCCCGCGCGAACTGAGCGGAATCGGGCTAGGATTGCAGCGCCGCGGGCCGCGGCCCGCCGCGGCCCGACGCAGGAGGAGAGCGGATGGAACCGCATGGCCCGGCTCGCGCGCGCTTCGTGCGGCCCTGCTGCTGATCGCTGCGGCGGCGGCGCGCGCAGGACGCGAACATCACCGCAGCCCGTCGCGGACATCGAGCGCATGCTCGCGGCCGAACCGCTCGTCATCATGCACGCCGAGATCAGCCGGCCCAAGGCCAAGGGCGACATCACGCTCAAGGCCGACGTCCGTTCGGTGGCGCGGAGCCGCTGCGCGTCAAGCTGCGCAAGGCCGAACCCGGCGCCGACGACGTTCAACAACGTCCCGCGCTACGACCTGGCGGCGTACGAGCTGCAGAAGCTGTTCCTGGACCCGCCGGAATACGTCGTGCCACCGACGGCGCTGCGCATGGTGCCGCTGGCGGACTTCGCGAATTATTCGCCAGGCGTCGCAGCCGACGTTCCCGGCGGCCGACCAGGTGCTCGCCGTCGTGCAGTACTGGCTGCAGCGACATCAAGGTCATCGCGGACGTCTACGATCCCGCGCGTTTCGACGCCGATCCCGTGTACGCGCGGCACATCGGCCAGCTCAACGTCCTGACCTACCTGATCAGGCATCGCGACTCGAACGTCGGCAATTTCCTGATCGGCGCGCCGAGGCCGGGCGCGCGCGTCTTCTCGATCGATCACGGCGTCGCCTTCGCATCGATGGACAGCGATCGCGGCGTGCTCTGGAAGGACATGCGCGTGCAAGCTGCCGGCCGATCCGGTCGCCCGCCTGCGCACGATCACCCCGGCGACTGCTCGAGCAGCGACTCGAAGTCCTGGCGCAGTGGCAACTGCGGGACGGACGCTACGTGCCGGTGCCGCCCGGCGCCGAACCTTGCGCCGAAGCGCGGCGTGCGACGTCGGGCGACCAGCTGCAGATGGGCCTGACCGCGTGGAGATCGACGCCGATCCAACGCCTGCTCGACCGGCTGCTGCGAGCGCGTCGAGCACGGCGAAATCACGACTTTCGAAGCGGCCGATGCAAGGGAAATCGCCGATGCACACAAGCTCGAATTGCGGCCGGCGACGCACTCGCTGCCGCGTGGCCCGTTGCACTCGTCCTCGCGATCGTGCCGGCGCCTGGCGGCGACCGATCGCGCAGTGCAGTGGCAGCGGTGTCGAGCGAGTCGTGGCCTTCGCCGACGTGCACGGCGCCTACGCGGAACTGACCGGGACTGCTGCGCGAGGCCGGCATCATCGACGCCCAGGACCACTGGTCGGCCGGCCGCACGCACGTCGTGAGCCTCGGCGACCTGCTCGACCGCGGTGCCGACTCGCGCAAGGTCATGGACCTGCTGATGCGGCTGCAGGGCGAGGCCAGCGCTGCGGGCGGCCAGCTGCACGTCGTGCTCGGCAACCACGAGGCGATGAACGTGCTCGGCGACCTGCGCTACGTCGTCGCCGGCGAATACGCCGCGTACCGGACATGGAGCCGGCCGAGGTGCGGGCACGGCGAATGCGCGCCTGGCAGGCTGCCAACGGCCCCGAGTCCGGCGCCGCATTCGAGCAGAGGTTTCCGCCGGGATACTTCGGCCATCGCGCCGCACTGGCTCCCGACGGCCGGTACGGCCAGTGGCTGCTCGCGCTGCCAGTCGCGATCGTCAATCAACGACACGCTGTTCATGCACGCCGGGCCTTCGCCGAGTCCTGCAGGGCATGTCGCCTGCCGGAGGTGAACCTGCGCTACCGGACCGCGCTCGACGAGTACCTGGACTGCGTGAACGGGCTGGAGCAGGCGGGCCTGCTGCAGGCCGGTGATGCGTTCCGCGCGCGGCCGCGCCTGGCCGCAGAACGTCTCGCGCGCTGGCGGCCAGCGGCGCGGCATCGACGCCGCGCCGAACTTGTCGACGGCCGTCGCGCGCTTCCGGCAGGCGGACGCAACCGCTGCTCGGTCCGGACGGACCCAACTGGTATCGCGGCGCGGCGCTCTGCAACGAGGTGCTCGGAAGCCGACGTGCTCGATGCCCGTGCTGCAGCAGTTCGGCGCCGCGCGCCTCGTCGTCGGCCACACCGTCGACGCGCGACTCGCGCGTGGTGACGCGATTCGACGGCCGGGTCGTCAAGCTCGACGCCGGCATGAACCGCGCCGCCTACAAGGGTCGGCGGCGGCGCTGGTTCTCGAAGGCGGCAAGGCTGCAGCGTGCGTTACGCGGGCGAGCCTGCGGTCGCCACCGCTCGCAGCCGAAGGCCTGTACGTGGCGCCCAACGAGATGGACGATGCGACGTTGCTCGCCGTGTTGCGCGACGGCAAGGTGACGGTCGACCGGGCCGCGCGGCCCCGGGCGAGATCGACGTCGACGGTCGAGCACCAGGGCCGGCGCGTGCCGGCCGTGTTCATGTGCCGGGCGCCGAGCGCGACTCGCGCACGAGCTGGCTGCCTACCGCCTCGACCGCCAGCTGCGGCTGGGCATCGTGCCGGCGACGGTGGTGCGCGAAGTGCAGGGGCAGCGCGGCGTACTGCAGGCGCGGCCCGCGAAATGGGTGACCCAGGGCGACGTGCAGCGCCAGGCGCTGCGCGGCGGCGGGTGGTGCGCGCTCGAGCCGCAGTTCCAGCTCGTGTATGCGTTCGATGCCTGACCGGCAACGAAGGACGCACGCCCGAGACGCTGCTGTTCGATACCGACGAATGGTATGTCTACGTGACCGGCCACGACCGCGCGTTCGGCACCGGACGCGACTTCCCGGCCTACCTCAAGGCGCGCCCGCCCGCGCCCGGCGCGGAAATGCGCCGGCGGCTGGCAACGCTGACGAAGCAGAACCTCGCGGCAGCTCTGGCGACATGGTGGACGCGCGTGCGCGCAAGGCGATCCTGCGACGCCGGGACGCGTTGCTCGCGCTGCCCGCCGCCGCCGGCAAGCCGCCACGGCCGCTGACGCAAGCGTCAAGCCTGTCGCGGCTCGACCCGCCGCGATCAGCGGACGACGAAGCGCTGCGGGCTTCCATGCCGTCGACGTCGCTCGCGATCACCGCGACCCGCAGTTCCTCGAGCGCCGGCAGGCCCGGTCCCCGACGAACGCGCCGCGCCTGTGGGTCGAACTGCAACCAGCGCGGCAGCGGCCGGCCATCCCCGCAGCAGGCCCGCAGATGCAGCACGTCGCCCGGATCGGCGTCGCGGAATGCCGTCGGCGGCGATCGGGTGAAAGAACGGCTGCCCGGGCGGGTAGTGCAGGTCGGGGATCGGGTCGCCCGCTTCCGGCGCCACGTTGATGACGTTCTCCAGCGCCTTCCGGCTGAAGCCGCGGCCGATCGCGACGGCAAGCGCGATCCACGCGAGCGCGAGCAGCAGGTTCAGCAGCGCGAACTGCGGCGCCTGCCAGTGCAGCAGGTTGAGGCCGGCGATAGACGGCCCGCGCCTGCACCAGGTCGCCGAAGCGCCAGAAGAACGTGTCGATGGCCGTCTTGCCGTCGTACTTCGCAGTCGCGATCGACCGGCAGGAACAGCGCGTGCCGCGTCGTGTTCATCAGCGAGTAGTCGACGCTGTTCTCCATGATCTTCACCCAGCGGATCAGCGTGAAGATCGGGATGAAGCCGCCCGAGCAGCGGCGACGAGCGCCAGCATGCCGTAACCGATCGCGACGAGCACTGGATGAATCAGCAGCGCGCCACGGATGCCGACGCGCGCGATAGATGCGCGAGACGAGGAACAGCTGGATGACGCAGGCCGACCACGCGTCACCCAGAACTGGAAGTTGCCGTAGAACGCCGTGATCAGCGTGCCGGCGTCGAGCATGCCGCCGCTCGGCCGCGACCCGCGCGGCCGGCATCGCGCCTGCACGAAGTCCGCGAGGATGAATTCACCGGTCGTGTTGATCCAGTTGAGCAGCACGACCAGCAACGCGATCAGCAGCAGGTAGCGGTCCCGAAGCACGAGGCCGATGCCCCGAGCAGTCGCGGGACCGGCTTCCCGTGCTCCCCGGCGATGGCACGCGAACCCTCCGGGCACGCACTCACGTTCCGGCCCGGCCAGGAACAGCGTCGCGCCCAGCGTGCCGGTGGCGACGCACCATCAGCCCGACGGCGACAGCGCCGCTGCGGCGAGCTGCGCAAGCTTGGCGCCCGCGAGCGCGCCGAGGTTGGCCCCAGCATGATGACCGGGAACAGCCGCTGGCCGCTCTTCAGGTTGAACGTGTCGGCGGCGAACGCCCACATCTGGGAGACGACCATCACCCCGTAGATGCCGACCCAGATGAAGAACATGAACGCGATCGGCACGCCGGCCCATGCGCAGGCGCCGCGAACAGCGGCATGCGTTGCGACGAAGAAGAGCGTGACCGCCCGCAGCAGGCGCGCGCCGTCGAGGTGGCGGCGCACATGGCCGTAGAGCGGCACGACCACCATCAGCACCAGTGCCATCACCGCGACGGCGTAAGCGCGGACCTCAGCCGAGAACCTCGTCAGCATGAAGGCCTCGCGCAGTGCCTTCACGACCTGGTACGAGGACAGCAGCAGGAAGCCGTGCAGGAAGAACAGGAACGCGCTGCGGCCCTCGCCGGGCCGCATGCGCGTGAAGAGCGTCAGGACTCGCTCGAAGCCGGCTGAGGCCGGCGTGGTCCGTCAGCACCGCCCCGAGTCCCTCACGACGTGACGATGATCATCGGGTCGAGCACGCGGATCGTGCCGTCCTTGTCCCGCACTTCGACCGATGTACTTGAACACGCTGTCGGCCGCGACGGTGCCGACGAAATCCTCGCGCCAGTCCGTGCTCGGTTCCGGCGCGGGCGGCTGGACCCGAACGGCCAGTTCCTTGCCGGCGGTGGAATGCCTGCGAACGGCTCCTCGCGGAAAAGATCAGCCGGAATCGAAACTCCTTGCCGATGTCCTTTCTTCCATTTGATCTTGTCGCTTCGCATCGACGAAACAGATTGCCGCCGTCGGGCCCACAGGTGACGTGCCGTGGCGCACGGTGATCGTCATCGACGTCATTTCATTTCCCTCCTTGGGCCGCCATGCGTCGATTGTCCTTCAGCCGCCCGGACAATCGCCGGTATTCTGGATCGTGCAGCACCGCGGAAACTCGGGTCCGCAGCGGATCAGATCGGGCGGAACCCGAGGCGGATCAACTCCGCCATCGCATCCAGGCCCGTGGCTCGATCGCCGCGATCGGCGGCAGCCACCGCGCGATAATACTGCACGTAGAGCATATCGGGTCCAGCGGCGACCGCGTCGTCAAGGTAACGGCGCGATCGCGCGCGATCGCCGACACGTCCGTAGTAGTACCCCAGCTGCGCCTGCAGCATGGGATCGTCGGGCGTCGCGCCGAGTTCCGTCTCGGCGAGCCCGATGGCCCGCCGGTAGAGCGCGATGGCCTCGCGGCGGCGGCCCGGGTCCACCAGAGGGCGTCGGCGAGGTTGCCGCGGATGAGCTGGTCGTGTTCGCCGAGCGCCAAGGCGCGATCGAAGGTTGCGGCAGCCTCGGCGAAATGGCCGTCGTAGTACTGCGTGGTCCCGAGGTTCGAGTAGGCTTTCTTCGATGGCTCGAGCTGCAGCGAGCGCTCGTACGCTCGCGGCGCGGCGTTGTCGCCCTTCATCTGCAGTGCGCCGCCGAGATTGCTCCAGACCGCGCACTGGAGGGCACCAGTTCGGTCGCCTTGCGCAGCGCGGCGACGACCTCCGCATCTTGCCGCGCTCGAACAGGAATGCGCGCGAGGGCCGCGTGGGCCTCGGAATAGGAAGGCTCGACCGCCACGGCACGACGCTAGCTGGCCTCGGCCTCGGCGGCACGCCCCGCACCCGCGAGCGCCTCTCCCATGCCGATATGCGCGTCGGCATTGTGCGGATCGCGCTCGATCAGCCCGGCGTACGTCGCGATCGCCTGCGGCGAATGCCCCGCTCGCTACGTGAAAGCTCGGCCAGGGCGCGTTCGGTGTCGAGCAGCGAGCGCGTCGAGCTGCAACGCCGTCTGGCAGGCTGCCTCGGCCGCGGGGCGCACCGTGACGTCCTTGGTGCGCGTGCGTAGTCGCGCGCCAGCACCCGGCACAGGCCGGCGTGCGCACCGGCGAACGTCGGGTCGATAGCCGATCGACTCGCGGAAAGCTGCTTCCGCCTTGCGCAGGTTGCTCTGCGTCGGCGGGCTGGCGCAACAGCGCCAGGCCCGTCAGGTAAGGATCGAGCGCGCGCCCGTCGAGCGCACGCGTGCGCCGTGCGTTCCGCGTCGCTCCGCCTTCTGGAGCACGAGGCGCAGCGCCTCCGTCACCGAGCGCGGCGACGTCGTCCTGGACGCGTCAGCAGGTTGCGCCACGCACGGTCGAAATTGCCGGCCCAGACGTGATAACCGGTGCGCGTGTCGATGAACTGCACGGTCACGCGCACGGTGTCGCCGACGCGGCGCACGCTGCCCTCGAGCACGTGCGTCACGCCGAGCGACTGCCCGATCCTGCGGACGTCGATGTTCTGGCCCTTGAATTCAAAGGCAGACGTGCGCGCAGCGACGCGCAGGCCCGGGATCTGCGCGAGCCGCGTCGACAGTTCCTCGGTGAGGCCGTCGCCAAGGTAGGAATTGCCCGCCCGCCGGGGCTCATGTCCACCAGGGGCAGCACCGCGATCGAGGGCGCCCCGGGCTCGCGGGCGGCCCGGGCCGCCGTTCGACGGCCATTGCCTGCGCATCGAGCGTGCGCCACCATGCAAACCCGGTGACGCCGCGCCATGAGCACGACGCCGGCGAGGATCACGGGCGCGATGGACTTGCGGCGGACGCGGCAGGTTGACCTGACCCGGCGCCGGCACTGCCCGGGTCGAGCGACGATGCCGCTCGGCGTGATCTCGTACATCCAGGCGAGCGACAACGACGATCGGCAGTCCCAGCACGGCGAGGATCGTGAGCGCGGTGATCCACCACGTCGGGAAACGCAGCGGCGCGAACGTGACCTCGCGCCACCTGCAGCACCACCCACATGCCGACACAGGTACGACGCAGCGACCTTGATGACGTTGCGCCGGCGCAATTCGCCGAGCGAAGTACGATGCGAGCGCGCCGCGCACGGCGCGCGAGCCGGTGCGCCGGCGCTGCGGGCGGACTCGACGCGTTCGTAATGCGCGATCAGCGCGTAGGCGTCGTGGCCGACGGTGGCGATGTAGCGCGGATGCCGCGGCCGGTCGCCGAAGATCGCACGCAGCGCGGCGATCGTTTCACGCAGCTTGTCGTCGGAGCCGATCTGCCCCGGCCAGACGAGCGTGCGCAAGGTGCGGCGCAGCGACGGCCTCGCCGTGACGCATCCGCGAGCGCCGATGAGGACCTGCAGCTGTTCGGAGGTCAGCGCGACCGACTGGTCGCCCCGGCTGCGCGCGCGCAGCGCTGCGGCTCGATCAGCCACTCGCCGACGCGGTAGTTCCCTTCGAAGACCCGCGGCGTCCATCGCGCTTTGTCATCTTACTCCCTGGTCTCGCAGAGCATAGCAGAGGTCCCGGGAACATCAGTCGACGCTCGCATCGAGTGCACGCCGCAGGTCGGCGACCAGGTCGTCCGGGTCTTCCAGCCCAACGGACAGCCGGACCGTTCCGGTACCGATGTCCGACCAGGCCTTCTGCTCGGCCGTCAGGCCGCGGGGCTGCTGCAGCGCAGGAGGCACGACCAGCGATTCGGTCGAGCCGAGGCTGGCCGCGATCGCGAACAGCTCGAGCGCTTCGGCAAAGCGTGTCCCCGCTTCCAGCCCGCCGCGGACGTCGAACGTCACGAGCGTGCCGAAATCGTGCATCTGCCGCCGCGCCAGTTCGTGCCCGCGATCAGCCGGCAGGCCGGGGTAACGGACGCGCTCGACGGCAGGATGGCTCGCCAGAAACTCGGCGACCGCTTGTGCATTGCGGCATTGCGCCTCCCAGCGGACGAAATAGGTCTTCATGCCGCGCAGCACCAGGTACGCCGCGTGCGGATCGAGCGTCGGCCCGAGGATGGCGACGTCGTCGTGCATGGCTTCGATCAATTCGCGCCGGGCAATGATCGCGCCGCCCATGACGTCGCCGTGCCCGGAGGCGTACTTGGTCAGGCTGTGCGCAAAGATGTCGACGTCGTACTGGCCATGGTTGTGGAATCCGGCGAGCGTGTTGTCGAGCAGCGTCAGCGCGCCGTGACGCCGCGCGCTCGTCGTGATCCGCTCGATGTCGGCGACCTTGAGAACCGGATTGGTCGGCGATTCGAACGTGACCAGGCGCGTGGGCGTCGCGCCGAGCACCCGCTCCAGTCCCTCGAGGTCGTCGATCGAGAGCAGCGTGCTGGTGACGCCGTAACGCCGCAGCAGGCGGCCGATCAGCGCGCGCGTCGGCTGGTACTGCTCGGCGAAGCAGACGACGTGATCGCCCGACTTGAGCAGGGCGAGCAGCGGCATCGCGATCGCGGCGACGCCCGAGCCGGTGAGGATGCAGTCGTCACGGCCCTGCAGTTCCGCGAGCAACAGCTCGAGCTGGCGCAGCGTCGGGTTGGAGACGCGGGAGTAGTAAAAACCCGCGCGCTCGCCCCGGAACTGGGCGAGCGTCTGCTCGACGTCGTCGAACGTGAACTTGACCGACTGGTAGATCGGCGCGACGAGCGGTCGATTGTCCGGCGGGACCTCGACCTGCGGCGGATGGGTGACCCGGGTGCGCTGCTTCATTCCTGCTTCAGTTCGAATGCGTCGGCGTCGAGGTGCACCGGGAACCGGGTCGCGGTATTTCTGCAGGTGTTCCTGGTTGAGCACGACGGTCTCGACGAAATCCCCGCCGTGGTCACCGCCGAGCGACTGGCCGAGGCAGTCGATCACGGCGCTGTCGCCCGCATACCAGATGCCGTTGCCGTCCTTGCCGATGCGGTTGACGCCGACGGCATAGCTCATGTTTTCGAGCGCGCGGGCGCGCAGCAAGGCGGACCAGGCGATCCGCCGCTTCGCGGGCCAGTTGGCCACGTAGAGCAGCGCGTCGTAGTCGCCCCGGTTGCGGCTCCACACCGGGAAGCGCAGGTCGTAGCAGATCAGCGGGCACAGGCGCCAGCCCTTCCACTCCACGATCAGCCGGTGGCGGCCGGCCGCATAATGCGCGTGCTCGTCGGCCATCCGGAACAGGTGGCGCTTGTCGTAGTGCTTGATCGCGCCGTCCGGCGTGACCCACAGCAACCGGTTGTAGTAGCGGTCGCCCTCATGAATGATGAGGCTGCCCGTGATCGCGCAGCCGACGGCGGCCGCTTCCTCGCGCAGCCAGCCGACGGTCTCGCCGTGCATCGTCTCGGCGAGTCCTTCCGCATCCATGGTGAAGCCCGTGGTGAACATTTCGGGCAGCACGATGACGTCGGTGTGGCCGACGAGGCCGCGAAAATGCCTGGCGAGCATCCGGCGGTTGGTCATGGGAGCCTGCCAGGCCAGGTCGGCCTGGATCATCGTGACGCGGAGGTTGGAAGTCATAGTTCCCTCAATTTCAGAGCCGCTGCCACCAGCGTGGCTTCGTGTTTTGCAAAACAGAAACGGACGATGCGCTCCGCCGCGGGCGGTTGCGCCGAGAAGACCGAGATCGGGATCGCCGCCACGCCGCACTGCGTCGTGAGCCAGCGCGCAAACTCGACGTCGGGGAGGTCGCTCACCGCGGAGTAATCGGCCAGCTGGAAATACGTGCTCGAGGCTGGAGCAAAGCGGAAGCGCGTGGCGCCCAGCAGTTCGACGAAACGGTCGCGTTTCGCCTGGTAAAAGGCCGGCAGTCCCGGGCGTGCTCGGGGCAGGCGGCCATGAAGTCGGCGATGCCAGCCTGCAGGGGTGTCGCGACCGCGAACTGGACGAACTGGTGGACCTTGCGGAATTCCGCGGTCAGCGCGGCCGGTGCGACGCAGTACCCCACCTTCCAGCCCGTCGCGTGATAGGTCTTGCCGAACGAGGAGACCACGAGGCTGCGCTCGGCCAGTTCGGGGTGCGTCAGCAGGCTGTGGTGCCGCCGACCGTCGTAGACCATGTGCTCGTAGACCTCGTCGGCGAGGACGCAGGCGGACGAGTCGCGCAGCACTTCCGCCAGGGCGTCGCAGGTCGTCGGCCTCCAGCACGGCGCCCGTCGGGTTGTGTGGAAAATTGAGGATCAGCAGCCGCGTCCGCGGCGTGAGCGCCGCGCGTACCCGGTCCCAATCCGGGCTGAAGGCGGGCCTGCGCAAGCGGCACATGCACGGTCCTGCCACCCGCCAGCGTGACCGCCGGCTCGTACGAGTCGTAGGCCGGGTCGAGCACGATCACTTCGTCGCCGGCGTGCACGAGCGCCTGGATGGCACAGAACAGCGCTTCCGTGCCGCCCGAGGTCACGGTGACGGCCGACTCCGGGTCGACGTTGCAGCCGTAGTACGTCGCGACCTTGGCTGCGATCGCCTCGCGCAGGCCTGGCAATCCAGCCATCGGCGCGTACTGGTTCGCGCCGCCGCGACGCATGTGGCCATCGACCAGGTCGACGAGCTGACCCGGCGGCTCGAAGTCGGGGAAACCCTGCGAGAGATTGATCGCGCCGTGCTCGGCCGCGAGGCGGGACATGACCGTGAAGATCGTGGTGCCGACACTCGGCAACTTGCTGTCGATCGGCGGGCGCATTGGGGCCGATTATGCTCCGGCTCAGCCGTGGAGCTGCAGGGCGGCCATGGCCGCCCCGACGATGCCGGCGTCGTTCCCGAACTGCGCCGGGACGATCTCCGCGCGACTGCGCAGCAGCGGGCCAAAATGGTCCCAGTTCTCGGTGACGCCGCCGCCGACGATGAACACGTCGGGCCAGAGCAGGGCGTGATACGCCGCGAGCACCAGGTTGACCTCGGCCGCCCACTCGACCCAGTCGAGGTTGCGGTCGGCGCGGACCTTGGCCGAAGCCCGGTGCTCGGCCTCCCTGCCGCCCACCTCGAGGTGGCCCAGCTCGGTGTTGGCGAGCAACCTGCCATCGACGAACAGCGCCGAGCCGATGCCGGTCCCGAGCGTGACCATCATCACCGTGCCCAGGCGGCCGCGGCCCGCGCCCAGCGTCATCTCTGCGACGCCCGCGGCATCGGCATCGTTGAGGAACGCGACCGGCCGCTGCAGCCGGGCCTGCAGGTGGGCCTGCGCGTTCATGCCGATCCAGCGCTTGTCGATGTTGGCCGCGGTCCAGGCCACGCCTTGCTTCACCACCGACGGAAAGGCGAGGCCGACCGGGCCCGTCGACGGCAGCTCGACGCTCAGGTCGACCAGCAGGTCCAGCACGGCTTCGGGGGTCGCCCCCGCCGGCGTGGCGCGTCGCAATACGTCGCAGACGACCCGCCCGGACGCGCGATCGACGAGGCCGGCCTTGACGTACGAACCGCCCACGTCGAAGGCGAGGATCGGCGACCCTGCGCCGCGCCCCGGTCGATTGCTGCTGTTGCTGCGTCCACGTCAGTCCTTCCCCGGGAGCCGGATCAGCCCTTCTTGAGGCTGTCGATCATCTGCTGGTTGGCCGCGAGCGCCATCTGCGCGTCGCGGTCCTTCGTGATCTGCTGCCGGCGCATCACGATGCCGGCGACCAGCACGCCGATGGCGACCACGGCGACGAGGATCGTCGCCAGCGCATTGATGTCGGGACTCACGCCCAGGCGCACCTTGGAGAAGATCACCATCGGCAGCGTGCTCGAGCCCGGGCCCGGCGACGAAACTGGTGATGACCAGGTCGTCGAGCGACAGCGTGAAGGCGAGCAGCCAGCCCGACAGCAGCGCCGGAAAGATGATCGGCAGCGTGATCAGGAAGAACACCTTGTGCGGCCGCGCGCCGAGGTCCATCGCGGCCTCCTCGAGCGAGTCGTCCATCTGCGCGAGCCGGGACTGCACGACGACCGTCACGAAAGCCATCGTGAACGTGATGTGCGAGATCACGATCGTCGTCATGCCGCGGCCCTTGGGCCAGCCGAGCAACTGCTCCATCGTCACGAACAGCAGCAGCAGCGACAGGCCCGTGATGACCTCGGGCATGACGAGCGGTGCGGTGGTCAGGCCGGACGAGCAGCGTGCGGCCCTTGAAGGGGCCGAAGCGTGCCAGCGACGGTGCCGGCCAGCGTGCCGAGCACGACGGCGAGCGTCGCCGAGAGGGCCGCCACCTTGAGGCTGAGCCAGGCGGCGTTGAGGATCTGCTCGTTCTGGAGCAGCGCGCCATACCACTTGGTCGAGAAGCCGCCCCACACGGTCACGAGTCGCGACTCGTTGAACGAGTACACGATCAGCGACACGATCGGGATGTAGAGGAACGCGAACCCGAGCGTGAGGACGATCGCGCGGAACAGGTTGCGTCCCTGGTTCATCGATGCACCCCCGCGCCCGCCTCGGCGTCCTGGGCGCGCTGGAAGTACATGATCGGGATCACCAGGAACATCAGCAGCGCGATGGCGACCGCGCTCGCGACCGGCCAGTCACGGTTGTTGAAGAACTCGGTCCAGAGCACCTTGCCGATCATCAGCATGCCCGGGTCGCCGAGCAGCGACGGGATCACGAACTCGCCGACCGCCGGGATGAATACCAGCAGGCAGCCCGCGATGATCCCCGGCACCGACAACGGCAGCGTGATCTTGTAGAACGCCTGCCAGGGCCTGCTGCCGAGGTCGGCTGCGGCCTCGAGCAGCGTGAGGTCCATCTTCTCGAGGTTGGCGTACAGCGGCAGGATCATGAACGGCAGGTACGAGTAGACGATGCCGACGTAGACGGCGAAATCCGTCTGCAGCATCTGGATCGGCTGGTCGATGACGCCGATCCAGATCAGGAAATTGTTGAGCAGGCCGTTGTTCTTGAGGATGCCGATCCACGCGTAGACGCGCAGCAGGAACGACGTCCAGAACGGCAGCACGATCAGCAGCATCAGCACGTTGCGCGCCGACGGGCTGCTGCGCGCGATCGCATAGGCGATGGGGTAGCCGATCAGCAGGCAGATCAGCGTCGACACGCCCGCGACGAAGATCGAGTTGAGGTAGGCCCTCCAGTAGAGGTTGTCCTCCACCAGGAACGCGAAGTTGCCCAGGTTGAGCTGGACCTGCAGCATCTTCTCGCCCGCCCAGTGCAGCAGCGGCGCGTAGGGCGGCATCGCGATCTGCGGTCGTCGAGAAGCTGATCTTCAGCACGATCACGAACGGGATCAGGAAGAAGACCAGCAACCAGACGTACGGCACCGCCGTGACGAGCGTGCGGCCGCCGACGCCGAAGCGCTTGAGCAGGCCCTTCACTTGGTCACCACGACCGGGCTGTTCGCGTGCCAGCTCAGGTAGACGCTGCTCGTCCCAGGTCAGGCGGTCGTCGGCGTGCCGCTGGACGTTCGGCTGCGTCACGCGGACGACCTTGCCGGACGGCGAGCCGCAGCAGGTAGATCGACATGTCGCCCATGTAGGCGATGTCCTGGACGATGGCGCCGGCCCAGTTGTCCGGTCCTGCGGGCTTCTCGCGACTCAGCATGATCTTCTCCGGGCGGATCGCCGCCCAGACGGTGGCGCCAGGTGCCGAGCTGACGCCGTGGTCGACGAAGATCGGCGCCTCGAGGTCGTCGCAGCCGATGCGCACGTACGAAGGCTCGTCCTCGACCAGGCGGCCCTCGAACGTGTTGACCGAACCGATGAACTCCGCGACGAAGCGCGAGTTCGGGTACTCGTAGATCTCGCTCGGCGTGCCGACCTGGATGATCTCGCCGTGGTTCATCAGCCCGATGCGCGAGGAAAGCGTCATCGCCTCCTCCTGGTCGTGCGTCACGACGATGAAGGTCACGCCGAGCGTTTCCTGGATGTTGATCAGCTCGAACTGCGTGTGCTCGCGCAGCTTCTTGTCGAGCGCCGCGAGCGGCTCGTCGAGCAGCAGCAGCTTCGGCTTCTTGACCAGCGAGCGGGCGAGTGCGACGCGCTGGCGCTGTCCGCCCGAGAGCTGGTGCGGCTTGCGCTTCGCAAACTGCCCGAGCTTCACGAGGTTGAGCATGTCCGCGACGCGCTGGGCGATCTCCGCCTTCGGCAGGCCCTCCTGCTTGAGCCCGAACGCCACGTTCTGCTCGACCGTCATGTGCGGGAAGACCGCATACGACTGGAACATCATGTTGACCGGTCGCTCGTACGGCGGGATGGACGTCATGTCGACGCCGTCGATGTAGATCCTGCCCGAGGTGGGTCGCTCGAACCCGGCGAGCATGCGCAGCAGCGTCGTCTTGCCGCAGCCCGAGGCACCCAGCAGGCAGAAGATTTCCTTCTGGTAGATCTCGAGCGAGACCTCGTCGACCGCGACGAAGTCACCGAACTTCTTGGTGACTTTCTCGATGCGGACGTACGGCTTGCCGTGCGGGTCGGTCCAGGGCTCGAACTTCTGCTGCGCGCTGCGCGGTGAGTTTTCCATGGGTTCTCTGCAGGTGATGGATGGCCGAAGCGCGCGTCCTGTCAGCGCCCTGTTGTGCGCTGCCGGTTATAGCGCAGCGCCTGCGGCTTGGGTAGCGCCCGCCGCCAGCAAAAAGGGCGGCCGGAACAGTTTCCGACCGCCCCTTGATCCATCGTCCGGCACGCCTTACTTGCCCGTCGTGAAGCGCGTCCAGGTGCGGTTCAGCAACCGGGTGAATTCCGGCGAGCGGGCCAGGTTCGGGAACAGCTTGTCCATGGTTTCCTTGGGCGGATAGACGCCCGGGTCGTTATGGACGGCGGGGTCGATCAGCGGGATCGACGCGGCATTGCCGTTGGCGTAGTGCACCAAGTTCGAGTTCGCCGCCGCGACCTCGGGCCGCATCATGAAGTTGATGAAGGCATGGGCGTTGTCCGGATGCGGCGCGTCGGCCGGGATCGCATACATGTCGAACCAGATGATCGTGCCTTCCTTCGGCACGCTGAGCGCGATGTCGACGCCCTGTCCCGCTTCCTGCGCGCGCGACTTCGCAGGTCAGGATGTCGCCGCTCCAGCCGAGCGCGACGCAGATGTCGCCGTTCGCGAGCGAGTCGATGTACTGCGAGCTGTGGATCATGCGGATGTAGGGGCGGATCTTCATCAGCACGTCTTCGGCGGCCTTGAGGTCCTCCGGCTTCTCGCTGTTCGGGTCCTTGCCGAGGTAGGCCAGCACGACGCCCACGACCTCGTCCGGCGCGTCGAGCACGGAAATGCCGCAGTCCTTGAACTTGGCTGCTCACTTCGGATCGAGGATCAGGGTCCAGCTGTCGACCGGTGCCTTCGGGTCGATCGCCTGCACCTTGCTTGACGTTGTAGCCGATGCCGGTCGTGCCCCACATGTGGTTGACCGAGTACTCGTTGCCCGGGTCGTGCAGCGCGACTCGCTGCAGGATGTCGGGGTCGAGGTTCTTCCAGTTGGGCAGCTTCGACCTGTCGAGCTTCGGAACACGCCCGCCTTGATCTGCGTTCCAGGAACGAAGCGGACGGGACCACGACGTCATAGCCCGTGTTGCCGGCGAGCAGCTTGGTCTCGCAGCACTTCGTTGCTGTCGAACACGTCGTAGTTCACCTTGATGCCGGTCTCGGCGGTGAACTGCTCGATCGTCTTCGGGTCGATGTAATCCGACCAGTTGTAGACGTTGACGACCTTTTCTTCGGTCGAGGCCGGCGCAGCTGCAACGGGGGCCGCCGCGGTCTCGGCCGCCGGAGGCGCTTCCTGCTTCTTGCCGCAACCCACCAGCGCGGTGGCGA
The DNA here is from genome assembly GCA_963789375.1 of uncultured Gammaproteobacteria bacterium. GTDB lineage: Bacteria > Pseudomonadota > Gammaproteobacteria > Steroidobacterales > Steroidobacteraceae > RPQJ01. The sequence continues at coordinate 79,084 of CAWBKN010000013.1, forward strand.
ACACAAGGCCGAACAGCCCTGCGCGGATGCTGATACTCATCGTAGGCGTACCCCTTGGAGAAGTTAAACGATCGGGACGCCGGACCGCGGGCGGCCGACGCAATCCAAGCTGTATAGCGCGGATATTTTACCGTGGCTAGGGGGAATGCGGGCTGCGCTCGGGTTCGGTGCGCCCCGGAGCCGCGACGCCCCCGGGCGGTGCAGTCGCCCGACCTACAGCCGGCCTTCCTGGCGGCAGCGCGCGTAGGTCAGGTCGAGGCACGCCCAGGCCTTCTCGGCGAGCTCGTCGATCTGCTCGCGGCTGATCACCAGCGGCGGCGAAATGATCATCGTGTCGCGCGTCGCGCGCATGATCAGGCCGTTCTGGAAGCAGAAATCCCGGCAGATCGTCCCGACCTCGCCGCGCTTGTCGAAGAACCGGCGCGTCGCCTTGTCCTTGACCAGTTCCAGCGCGCCGATCAGGCCCACCGAGCGGGCTTCGCCGACCAGCGGGTGGTCCGCCAGTTCGCGCCATTTGGTCGCCAGGTAGGGGCCGGTCTCGTCCCGCGTCCGGGTGACCAGGTTTTCCTGCTGCAGGATCGTCAGGTTGGCGCTGGCGACGGCACAGGCGACCGGGTGTCCCGAATAGGTGAAGCCGTGGGCGAACTCGCCGCCCCGGTCGACCAGGACCTCGGCCACCTTGTCGGCCACCATCACCCCGCCGATCGGCAGGTAGCCCGAGGACAGGCCCTTGGCGATCGTCATCAGGTCGGGCTTGAAGCCGAAATGCTCGCAGCCGAACCAGTGCCCCGTGCGCCCGAACCCGCAGACCACCTCGTCCGCCACCAGCAGGATGCCGTAGCGGTCGCAGATCTTCTGGATTTCGGGCCAGTAGGTGTCGGGCGGGATGATCACGCCGCCGGCGCCCTGGATCGGTTCGCCGATGAACGCCGCGACCCGGTGCGGCCCGACTTCGAGGATCTTCTGCTCGAGCGCGCGCGCGACCTTGAGGCCGAACTCCGCCGGGTTCAGCGTACCGCCGTCCGCGTACCAGTAAGGCTGCGGAATGTGGACGATGTCCGGGATCGGCAGGCCGCCCTGCTCGTGCATGAAGGCCATGCCGCCCAGGCTCGCGCCGGCAATCGTGCTGCCGTGGTACGCGTTGACGCGGCTCACCACGACCTTGCGCTCCGGCTGGCCGAGGATTTCCCAGTAGCGGCGCACGATGCGCAGGACGGTGTCGTTGCCTTCGGAGCCCGACCCCGTGAAGAACACCTTGTTGAATTGCGGCGGGGTCAGGTCCACCAGCTGCTTCGCCAGCTCGATCGCCGGCGGGTGGGCCGTCTGGAAGAAGCTGTTGTAGTACGGCAGCTCGAGCAGCTGCCGATAGGCCGCCTCGGCGAGCTCGCGCCGGCCGTAGCCGACGTTGACGCACCAGAGCCCCGCCATGCCGTCGAGCAGGCGTTCGCCCTCGGAGTCGTACAGGTATATGCCTTCGGCCTTGACGATGACGCGCGTGCCCTTGGCGTGCAGCGACTTGAAGTCGGTGAACGGATGCAGGTAGTGCTGGCGGTCCAGCTCCTGCCAGTAGGCGGTGGTCTTGTCGGCGAGGTAGGGGTGGATGACGTCATGGGTAGACCAGGAAGTGCGAGTGAAGTGAATGAAGTGAATAGTGGTTAGTGGAGAGTGGAGTAGTGGAGAGTGAAGAACAGGAGCGTGCGGCGCCTTGCTAACCGCACCGCTCTCCGCTCACTCACTATCCGCTAGTCACTATCCCCTATCCCCTTCCTCACACATTCAGCAGCAGGTGCTCGCGCTCCCACGAGCTGATGACCTGCAGGAACGTGTCGTGCTCGCTTTCCTTGACCGCGGTGTACGCGAGCACGAAGCGCTCGCCGAGCAGGTCGATGAGCGGGCGGCAGTCGCGCAGCATGCGCACCGATTCCTCGAGGCTGCGCGGCAGGCCGAACGGCAGGTCGTACGCACTGCCGGAGACCGGTTCGGTGGGCTTGAGGCCCTCGAGCATGCCGAGATAGCCGCAGGCCAGCGACGCGGCCAGCGCCAGGTACGGGTTGGCATCGGCGCCGCCGAGGCGGTTCTCGACGCGGCGGTTGTCCGGGTTCGAGATCGGCACGCGCAGGCCCGCCGTGCGGTTGTCGTAGCCCCACTGCGTGTTGATGGGCGCCATGTGCCGCAGGATGATCCGGCGGAACGCGTTGACGTTCGGCGCGAACAGGCACATCGCCGAGGGCAGGTATTTCTGCAGGCCGGCGATGTGCGAGAAGAACAGCTGCGTCGGATTGCCTTCCTTGTCGCTGAAGACGTTCTTGCCTGTCTTCGTGTCCACGATGCTCTGGTGGATGTGCATGGCGCTGCCGGGCTCGCGCGCCATCGGCTTCGACATGAACGTCGCGTACATCTTGTGCCGGAACGCTGCTTCGCGCGCCGTGCGCTTGAACAGGAACACCTGGTCGGCGAGCGACATCGCGTCGCCGTGGATCAGGTTGATCTCCATCTGCGCCGCGCCGTCCTCGTGGATCAGCGTGTCGATCTCGATCTCCTGCGCCTCGCAGAATGCATAGATGTCGTCGAACAGCGGGTCGAACTCGTTGACCGCGGCGATGCTGTAGGACTGGCGACCGATCTCGGGACGGCCCGACCGCCCGACCGGCGGCTTGAGCGGATAGTCGGAGTCGATGTTCGGCTCGACCAGGTAGAACTCGAGTTCGGGGGCGACGATCGGCTTCCAGCCTCTCTGCGCGTACAGGTCGAGGATGTGGCGCAGCACGTAGCGCGGCGCCATCGTGACCGGGCGACCGTCCGAATAGAAGGCGTCGTGGATGACCTGCGCGGTCGGCTCGGCAGCCCACGGCACGACTCGCGTCGTGGCCGGGTCGGCCTTCAGCACGATGTCGATCTCGGCGGGGCTGATCGCGCGGTCGTCGTCGGGATACTCGCCCGTGACGGTCTGCAGGAAGATGCTCTCGGGCATGCGCATGCCCTCGTCTTCCGCGAACTTGACCGCGGGCATCACCTTGCCGCGTGCAATGCCGGCCATGTCGGGGACGACGGCCTCCACTTCGGAGATGCCGTGTTCCTTGAAGAACTGCTGGATCGGGGTGCTCATGCGTGATTACCGTCTTTTGATTCTGGCGCGCGCCGCGTCGCCGAAAGCGGCGAACATGGCGCGCGAAAATGGATTCTTCATGACCTGCCACTCGGGGTGCCACTGCACGGCGAGCGTGAAACCCGGTGCCGAGCGGACGCGAAATGCCTCGATGAGTCCATCGGGCGCCCGCGCTTCCACCTCGAGACCGGCGCCGAGTTCGTGCACGCCCTGCGCGTGCAGCGAATTGACCCTGACGCGTTCCGCCCCCGCGAGACCGTGCAGCATTCCACCCGGGACGAGTTCGACGTCGTGCACGGGGGCGTACTGCACGTCGAGCGGGATCCTCCTTGTCCTCGCGATGGTCCTGCATGCCCGGGACCTGCTGCACCTTCTGCCAGAGCTTGCCGCCGAAGGCGACGTTCATTTCCTGGAAGCCACGGCAGATCGCGAACAGGGGCAGGCCCGCGGCGACGACGTGCGGAATGAGCGGCAGCGTCGTCGCGTCACGATGCGGATCGTGCAACGTGTCCGGATCGCTGGCCGGCCCCGCATAGCGATGCGGCTCGACATTCGACGGGCTGCCCGTGAGCAGGATGCCGTCCAGCGACCCGAGCAACTCGTCGAAGTCACGCTCACCCAGCGCAGGAATCAGCAGCGGGATGGCGTCGGCCGCTTCCGCGACCGCGGCGATGTACTTCTCCCCGACACAGTGGAAGGGGTGCGGGCCGAGGATCCGGCGATCCGCGGGAATCCCGATCAGTGGTTTGCGGCGAGACACGTTTAAAATCCTAGACGGCTACTGGCAGGCCGTCCTCGGTGGACATCGAGGATTAAACCACAGCCACCCCCGGGGCGTCGCCGCGCAATGCAAAAAAACGAGGCAAAAATAAGCCAGAACAGGGACTTGACACGCACTCCCCGGGGCGCTGCCCGGCTTGCCCGGCCCCGCGGCGGCGGGCTATTCTGCGGACTCCCCGACGGCCCGACCGTCGCTAAATCCTAAACAACGGGGTTGTCATGCCGCAGTTCGCGGACTTCGAGCAGGCGCGGGCCTGGCTCAGTCGCCACAGCCAGGTCAAGTTCGTCGACCTGCTGCTCGCCGACCAGATGGGCATTCCCCGGGGCAAGCGCGTCACGGTCGCCGAACTCGAAGACATGCATGGCAACGGCCTGCTGTTGCCGGCGTCGATGTTCGCCCTCGACGTGCTCGGCGGCACGGTCCAGGCCACGGGGCTGGGTTTCGACGAAGGCGACGCCGACCGCGTCTGCCTGCCGATCCCGGGCACGCTCGTGCCCGTGCCGTGGCTCGGGCCGGACGTCGCGCAGATGCAGGTCAGCATGTACGACCACGACCGTTCGCCATTCTTTGGCGACCCGCGCCACGTGCTCGGGCAGGTGGTCGGGCGCTTCGCGGCGCTGGGGCTGCGACCGGTCATGGCGGTCGAGCTCGAGTTCTACCTGGTGGATCGCGAGCGCACGGCCGCAGGCCACGCGCAACCGCCACGCCAGCCCCTGACGGGCCGCCGGGAGCACAAGACGCAGATCAACTCGATGCAGGAGCTCGACGAGTACTCCGCGATCCTCGCCGCCATCGACGCCGCCGCGCACGCGCAGGAGTTGCCGACGGGAACGGTGCTCGCCGAATACGGTCCGGGCCAGTTCGAGGTGAACCTGCATCACGTCGACGACGCATTGCTCGCCTGCGACCACGCGATCCGGCTGAAGCGACTCGTCAAGGGAGTCGCGCTGCAGCACGGCTTCGAGGCGACGTTCATGCCGAAGCCCTATCGGGATCACGCAGGCAGCGGCGCACACCTGCACATCAGCCTCGTCGATGCGCAGGGCCGCAACATCTTCGCCGCGGCCGACCCGGCGGGCAGCGAACAGCTGCGACATGCGATCGGCGGCCTCGCCGCGACGATGAACGACGCCATGGCGATCTGCGCGCCGACCGCAAATTCATACCGCAGGTTCCAGCCCGAGGCGTACGTGCCGCTCAATCCGAGCTGGTCGGTCAACAACCGCGGCGTGGCGTTCCGTGTGCCCGCGGGCCCGCCGGACAGCCGCCGCGTGGAACACCGGGTCGCGGGCGCCGACGCAAATCCCTACCTGCTCGCGGCGATCGTGCTGGCCGGCATGCACCTCGGCCTCACGCGCCGTCTCGACCCGGGCCCCGTCCTCGCCGGCAACGCCTATCGCGACACGACGCCGACGATTCCCTTGTCGTGGGCGGAGGCACTCGACGCGTTCGACCGCAGCGACTTCGCGCGCGAATACCTGGGTGCACGCTTCGCGCGCCTGTTCGCGCAGACCCGGCGCGGCGAGATGCAGGACTTCAACTCCTACGTACCAGCCATCGACTATGACTGGTACCTGACGACCAGCTGATGGCCATCGACCACGTCAACTCCTATTACGCGGCGTCGGCGAACCCGGCGCCCGATCGCCCGGTGCTGACGGGCGACGTCGAGACGGACGTCTGCGTCGTCGGCGGCGGCATCGCCGGCTGCTCGACCGCGCTGCACCTCGCCGAGCGGGGCTACCGGGTCGTCCTGCTCGAGGCGAACCGGATCGGCTGGGGCGCCTCCGGCCGCAGCGGCGGACAGGCGATCGTCGGCTACGCCTGCAGCCAGGACAAGCTGGTCGCGCAGGTCGGACGCGACGCCGCGAAGCGGATGTTCGACATCTCCGTCGAGGCCCAGGAACTGATCGGGTCCCTCGTCGCACGGCATCGCATCGACTGCGACCTGCGCTGGGGACACCTGCACACCGCGCTCAAGCCGCGCCAGGTCGATGATCTCAAGTCGCACCAGCAGGAACTGGAGCGGGACTACGGTTACCAGGGCACGCGCTGGCTGGACCGCGCCGAACTGGGCGAAGTGCTTGCGACCGACCGCTACATCGGCGGCCTGCGCGACGACCGCAGCGGCCACCTGCACCCGCTCAACTACACGCTGGGCCTGGCCGCGGCGGCGGAAGCGGCGGGGGTGCAGATCTACGAGCAGGCGGCCGTCGTCGGGCTCGATCAAGGCCCGACCGTGCGCGTTCGCACGGCCGCGGGTGCGACCGTGCGCGCGCGGCACGTTGCGCTGTGCTGCAACTCGTTCATGGACAGCCGGATCTCGAAGCGACTCCGCGACCGCATCATGCCGGTCGGCACCTACATCATCGCCACGGAACCGCTCGGTCAGGCGCGCATCGAGGCGCTGCTGCGCGAGAACGTCGCGGTGTCGGACGTCAACTTCGTGCTCGATTATTTCCGGCGCTCCGTCGACCACCGCATGCTGTTCGGCGGGCGCGTCAGCTACTCGGGGCGCGACGCCTTGAATACCGCCCGGGCCACGCGCGTGCGCATGCTCAAGGTCTTCCCGGGCCTCGCGGACGCCAGGATCGAATTTGCCTGGGGCGGACACGTCGACATCACGATGAGCCGCGCGCCGGACTTCGGCCGCCTGGCGCCCAACGTGTACTACCTGCAGGGATTCTCCGGGCACGGCATCGCCCTGACCGGCATCGCCGGCAAGCTCGTCGCGGAGACGATCGCCGGGCAGGCCGAGCGATTCGACCTCTTCACCCGGCTGAAGCACCGTGATTTCCCGGGCGGCCCCGCGCTGCGCATGCCGGGCCTCGTGCTCGCGATGCTGTGGTTCCGCCTCAAGGACCTGCTCTGAGGCATGCGCCTCAGAGGAAGCGGATAGCGGTTAGCGGATTGCGGATAGTAGGAAGCGTTGCGCGCGCCGACCTGCGAGCCAGACGTGAATCGTTCGTCACGAGATGCAGACTCATCACAACGAGGGCATCAAGCCATGTTCGACTACAACCTTGAGCACATCTGCAGCTACAACGCGACGCTGCGTCAGCCCCTCGAAGTCATAGGCGAAACACCGGTGGGCCTACGACTCAATGCCTACATCTCGGGCGGCGAGATCTGGGGCCCCCGTCTTCGTGGTCGAGTCCTGCCCGTGGGCGCTGACTGGCTGACGATTCGCCCCGACGGCGTGGGTGTGCTCGACGTGCGCGCCACCATCGAGACCAGCGACGGCGCGCTCGTATACTTGGAGTACATGGGCGTGATGGACCTCGGTCCGGACGGTTACCAGCGCATGCTTGCCGGCAATCCGCCCGCGCGGGCCGCCATCCAGGTGGCACCGCGGTGTCTAACGTCGCACCCCGATTACCTGTGGCTCAATCGCTTGCAGTGCCTGAGCGTCGGCATGGCGGACTTCGCCACGAGCAGCGTCAGCTACGATACGTATGCGGTGCACTCACGCACGATGAAGTGACGGAGTGGTCCCGAATCACGACGTGGAGATTGCATAAGCGCCTCGATGTGACGGTCCGGACGTTTCCGCGGAAACGTCAACATGCCGTTATCAATCCCATCCCGCGGGGACCGGATCGCGGGGCCTCCGGACGATCAACCGCCGTACGACGCGCCGCTCGTGCAGGTCTCGTGCACGACGACGCGTGACAGCAGCGGCAGGGTAGGCTTCAGCTGCTGCCAGATATAGCGGGCCAGGTTTTCGCTGGTCGGATTCTCGAGCCCGGGCACGTCGTTGAGGTAATGGTGATCGAGCCGCTGGAACAGCGGCTCGAACGCCTGCTTCAGCTCGGCGAAATCCATGACCCAGCCGAGGTGCGCATCGACCGGACCGGAGACATGGAGTTCGATCCGGAACGAATGCCCGTGGACGCGCGCGCACTTGTGCCCCGCCGGCACGTTCGGTAACCGGTGCGCGCTCTCGAGCGTGAAGGCCTTGAAGATTTCCACGGGCTGCCGCTTCCCGACGTTGCCTACTTGAAGACCGCGCTGACCAGGCAGTTGTTGACGTAACGCCTGCGCTCTTCGCCGCTCAAGTTGCGGTCGTCCGCCTTCTGGTAGCAGGTGCGGCTGCCGCTCCAGCTCTTGTCCTCGTACTTGTAGCGTTCGCCATTGTCGACGCACCACTCGACGTATTGCTTGCGCTCCTGTCCTTTCATCTGCTTGCTGTTGGCGCGGTGGTTGCAGTCCGAGACACGCTGGCCGTGATTCGCGTCCGACTTCGAACCCTGGTACTTGTCGTTGTACGGGTCGTACCAGTCGTTCGCGACGTCCTTGGACTTGTCATTGCCCTTGCCCGCACTGGCGTCACTGTCATGGCCATGGGCCGACTGGTTCTTGCCACCCTGCCCGGCCGGCTGCGACGCGGACTGGCCCTGCCCCTTGCCTTTGTCGGCAGGCGGGTCGGCGATCGCGGCGGACGACAACGCCACGCCCAGCGCGAGCGCGGTAAGCCAATGAGCGATGTTCCTGGTCATGTGGGAGCACTCCGGTTCGGGATGTCGAGTATCGGCAGCGGGTCAGGCGCCGGCAAGCAGGCCAGGCCGGGCACGCAGCAGGTAGCAGACGTGGATCCTGGAATTGCGCGCAAAGTCCTCAGGGATCGTCGAGCGCGTGATGTCTTCGACCACGAAATCGCGCTCGAGTGCCGCGTCGAGCCGGAATTTCTGGAAATTGTTGGAGAACACGATGGTGCCGCCCGGCGCCAGCAGCCGACCGGCCGTGGCCAGCAGCCAGGCGTGGTCACGCTGCACGTCGAACTCGCGCTGCATGCGCTTGGACCGTGAATGCGTCGGCGGATCGATGAAGATCACGTCGTAGAGCGGCGGCCGCGGGAGTTGCGCCTGGGAGTCGAGCCAGGTGAGGCAGTCCGCCTGGACGAACTCGTGCGCCGGGCCACGCAACCCGTTCAGGTCCATGTTGCGCACGCCCCAGTCGACATAGGTCTTCGACATGTCGACCGTCGTGGACGCGCTCGCACCGCCGCCGGCCGCGTGCACCGTGGCCGTTGCCGTGTAGGCAAACAGGTTGAGGAAGCGACGCCCCGCGCACATTTCGCCCAGCCGCGCACGGGTCAGCCGGTGGTCGAGGAAGAGCCCGGTGTCGAGGTAGTCCGTGAAATTGACCAGGAACCGGTAGCGGCCTTCGCGCACCGCGTGGAATTCCGACTCGGAGTCGACCTTTTCGTATTGCTCGCCCGCCTTCTGCCGCCTGCGTACGCGCAGCTGCATGCGCTCCGCGGGCACTTGCAGGATTTCCGGTATCACCGAGAGTGCCTCGTCGCGCCGCGCCCGCGCGGCCTCCTGCGCGACGGTGTCCGGCGCGGCGTATTCCTGCACGTACACCCAGCGCTGGTCGTTGCCGTAGATGTCGACCGCAAACGCGTACTCCGGCATGTCGGCGTCGTAGACGCGGTAACACGCGACGTCGTTCTTGCGCGCCCACTTGTCCAGCCGGTCGAAGTTCTTCCGCAAGCGATTGCCGAACATGGCGGCGCCGGGACGGGCGCGTGCCGACTCGAGACGGGCTGCGCGCACCTGCTCCGGATCGGGCTCCACCGCCGACTCGTCGAGATGGAAGCGCAGCAGGCGACACTCGATGGCGCCGTTGTAGAACGTGTGCGTGCGATAGGCCCGCAGGTGCAGCGCGCGACCGAGCGGCGGATCTCCCGTGAATACCCCCGCCTCCCAGCCGGGAAAGCAGCGCAGCAGCTTCTCGCCGAGGCTCGCATACAGCGACTCGATCATCTGCGGATCGCCGATGCGGACACCGTACGGCGGATTCGTCACGACGAGGCCGCGTTCGTACTTCGTCGCCGCCAGGTTGGACAGGTCACGGCGCTCGAAGACCAGGTGATTGCCCAGGCCGGCACGGTTGGCATTGGCCAGGCACGCCCGGACCGCGCCCTGGTCGCGGTCACTGCCGGCGCAGCGCCCGGCTTCGAGCGTGTCCAGCCTGCGCTGGGATTGGGCTGTCGCGACGAGTTCCTGCCAGAGCCCGGCATCGTGCTGCATCCAGCGTTCGAAGCCGAACCGCTTGCGCAACAGGCCAGGCGCAACCTGCGCCGCCATCAGCGCCGCCTCGATCACGAGCGTGCCCGATCCGCACATCGGGTCGTAGAACGCCCCGCCCTCGCGCGCGATTTCCGCCCACCCGGAGCGCAGCAGCAGTGCGGCAGCGAGATTCTCCTTGAGCGGGGCCTCGATGCCGGTCTGGCGGTACCCGCGCCGATGCAGCGGCTCGCCGCTCAGGTCGATGCCGACGGTGACGCGCTCGCGCGCGAAGCGCAGGCTCACGCGCAGGTCGGGCGTGGCGAGGTCGACGGAGGGACGCACCCCGGCCTGCTCGCGCATGCGGTCGACGATCGCGTCCTTCGCGCGCAACGCGGCGAATTGCGTGTGACGCAGCCACGGCGGTGGGTCGCCGACGACCGCCACGGCGAACGTGCCATCCGGCCGCACGTGCGTCTCCCACGGCAGCGTGAGCAGGCCGCGATACATCGAGTCGGGATCCGCGGCGTCGAGGTCGGCAAGGGTCAGCAGGACCCGGCTCGCGGTGCGCGAATGCAGGCACGCGAGGTAAGCGCTGCGCAATGGCCCGGAGAAGCCGACGCCCGCCGGGTGCTCGCGCCCGACCGCGATGCCGAGTTCGCGCAGCTCGCCCGCCAGCATGTCGCTGACGTTGAGCGGACAGGCCGCGAAGAAAGTCGCCGTGGGTTCGCTCAAGGAATCTTCCCGGGTGTGAGCACGAGCAGGTCGCGGGGACGCACGTCCCGCAGCGCGCGGCCGATGATGCGGTAACTGTCCGCATCGAAACCGACACTATCGGCGCTGCGCAACAGTTCCGCCACCTCGCGTTCGTCGCGCGCGGTGCCGAGGTGACGCCAACGGTCGATGACGTGGATGCAGGTGCCGCGAGCATCGGCGCTCGGTTCGCGGATGCCCACGGCCCCGGCGAACGGCCAACGCTTGAGCTGCAGCGACACGAGGGCCAGCTGCAGCCGCGCATCGTGCAGCGCGCGGGGCTCCTCGCCGACGCAGGCGCCGCGGCACTTGCGCACCTGGTACGCAAAGCAGCTGCCCTCGCCGCCCTCGCGACCGAGCACCTTCAGGCACAACCCCGCTTCACGGGCCTTGCCTTCGATGGCCCGCCACGCATCTTTCTCCGACCGGAACGGCCCGAAGACGCTCGTGTCCGCGTCGAATTCCAACGCGTCCAGCGGCAGGATTTCCGGCACCAGGCCGGCGCCGGCCTGGGTGAGCTGGACGACGCAGTCGCCTGCGCTCCTGCGCAGCCGGCGATTGGCGATCGGCGCCAGGTCCTTGACCAGGCGCGACTCGAGCAGCAACGCGCCGAGCTCGCCTCCGGTCTCGATCCATTCCACCTGCCGGACCTGCTGCGTCAGCTTCGCTTCCTTGCTGGAGCGATGCTCGCCCGCGAAGTGTTCGAACACCCGGCTGCGGATGTTGCGGCTCTTGCCGACGTAGAGAAGCGCGCCTTCCTCGCCGCGGAACAGGTAGACGCCCGGGCCTTCGGGCAGGTCGTCGGCCAGTTCGGGCGGAAGGTGCGCCGGCAGCCGCGGCTCGCGCAATGCCGCCGTGACCGCTTCGTGCACGGAATCGCTGCCGCGGTCGCTCTCGAAGGCCGCGAGCAGCGCGGGCAGCACCTGGGCGTCGCCGAGCGCGCGATGTCGAGCCAGGCAGGCAAGGTCGAAGCGCTCGATCAACGTGTCGAGGTTGTGGCGGGCATGTTCGGCGTACATCGCCCGCGAGAGGCGCACGGTACAAAGCACCGGGGCCGCGAAGCGCACGCCCAGGCGACGGAACTCGGTACGCAGGAAGCCGTAGTCGAACCGGGCGTTGTGGGCGACGAAGAGGCGTCCTTCGATGCGCCGGCGGACCGCCTCGCTGACCTCCTCGAATCGAGGCGCAGCGGCGACCATCGAATCGTCTATCCCGGTGAACGCCGCGATCGCCGCGGGGATGCGGATACCCGGGTGGACGAGCGTGCTCCACTCCTCGACGACTTCGCCTCCCTCGAGCAGCACGATACCCACCTCGATGATGCGATGGTGGGCAGCCATGCCGCCGGTGGTTTCCAGATCGACGCACGCCACCGGGCCGCGCAGCGATGCGGCGCGCAGCGCCAGTGGGGCAACGGTCATGGGTCGCGGGTCAGCCGTCGGAGCGCCCGTCCAGCGTGAAGAGCGGGCCATACAGGTCGGGCCGGCGGTCGCGGAAGACGCCCCAGGCGTGGCGCTGCGCGCGCAGCAGGTCCAGGTCGAACGTCGCGGTCAGGACGGTCTCGCTGACGCGATCCGCCTCGGCCACCTTGGCGCCGGTACCGTCGGCGATGAACGAGGAACCATAGAACGACATTTCGTATTTCTCGCCCCGCTCGGTACCGACGCGGTTCGAGGCAACGAGCGGCATGACGTTGGCAGCCGCGTGTCCCTGCATGCAGCGCTGCCAGTGATCGCGCGAGTCGAGTGTCGGGTCCTGCGGCTCGGAGCCGATCGCCGTCGGATAGAGCAGCAGGTCCGCACCGAGCAACGCCATGCAGCGCGCCGCTTCCGGAAACCACTGGTCCCAGCAGATGCCCACGCCGAGCGTGCCGTAGCGCGTCTTCCAGACCTTGAACCCCGTGTCCCCGGGCGAGAAGTAGAACTTCTCGTGGTACCCGGGACCCTCGGGAATGTGGCTCTTGCGATAGGTGCCGAGCACCGCGCCATCGGCGTCGATCATGGCGAGCGAGTTGTAATAGGCGTTGTTGGCGCGTTCGAAGACGCTGACCGGCAGCGCCACCTCGAGTTCGCGCGCGAGCGCCTGGAACCTGCGCACCACGGGGTTGTCCGGCAGCGGATGTGCAAGCTGGAAATGCCGCGCCAGATGGTCCTTGCAGAAGTACGGCGTCTCGAACAGTTCCTGCAGCAGGATCACCTGGGCACCGCGTGACGCCGCCTCGCGAACCAGGGCTTCGGCCTTGTCGAGGTTCAGGGCGGAGTTCGGCGAGCAGGCGAACTGGGTGGCGGCGACGGTCACTTGCATCGCGGTCTCCGGGCGGGGCGGGTCGAATCCTGCAGTCTAACGAAGCTGCGGGCCGCGGACCAATCGCCGGCGCAGCGGACGGTCTGCTCGCTTCAGTCGCGCTCGAGGTGCGCCAGCACGTGACGGGCAATCATGCTCTCCTCGTCCGTCGGCACGACGTATGCCGCGACCCTGCTGTCCCCGGTCGTGATGCAGGGGCCCTGCCGGGCATTCGCCGCCGCGTCGACCTCGAAGCCGAACCACGCCGCCTGCCGCAGGATACGGCCCCGGATTTCGGGCTGGTTTTCGCCGACCCCGGCGGTGAAGACGACGGCGTCCAGGCCACCGAGCGCCGCCGCCAGCGAGCCGAGTTCACGCACCGCACGATAGACGAACACGTCGAGCGCCAGCGCCGCGGAGGGTGCGTCGCTCGCAAGCAGGTCGCGCATGTCGCTGGAAATGCCCGACAGGCCGAGCAGCCCGGACTCGTGGTACAGCAGCTTCTCGATTGCGCGCGGGCCGAGCTTGAGCTCATCCATCATGAACAGGACGACACCCGGATCGAGCGATCCGCAGCGCGTGCCCATCGGCAGGCCCTCGACCGCCGTGAAGCCCATCGTCGTCGCCACGCTGCGCCCGCCCTGCAGCGCGCACATGCTTGCGCCATTGCCGAGATGGAATACGACCGTCCGGCCGGCCGCGGCTCTGGGGTCGATGTCGGGCAGGCGAGATGCGATGTACTCGTACGACAGGCCGTGAAAGCCATAGCGCCGGATGCCCGCGGCCGCAAAGCGCGGCGGCAGCGCGAAGAGCTGCGCCACCTCCGGCACGCTCCGGTGGAACGCCGTGTCGAAGCACGCGATCTCGGGCACGCCCGGCATGTGGTCGAGCATGACGCGGATGGCGGACAGGTTGTGCGGCTGGTGCAGCGGCGCCAGCGGCACGTAGCGGTCGAGCTTGCCCAGCACCACGGCGTCGATGCGCGTCGGCGCCATGAACTCGAGACCGCCGTGCACGACCCGGTGGCCGACGCCGGCGATCTCGGTCCCTCCCAGGTAATCACGCAGGGCGCCGAGGATGTGCTCGAGCGCCCGCGTGTGATTCACCGCCACCGGAAAGCGTCGTCCGGGCGAGGGACTCGGCGCCCCGGAGCAACACGAACTGGGGCGCAGTGCCGAGGCCGGAGACCTGGCCGCGCAGGTCACGGACCACACCCGACGCGTCCAGGCGGAACACGCAGAACTTGATGCTGGACGATCCCGCGTTGATGACCAGGATCGCACGTCCGTCGACCACCGGGCGGCCCATCAGTGCTTCAGCGCTCCGGCGCGCCGGGCATGAACGAGGAGCTTGGCCACTGCCGCCGAGCCGATGCGCATGCGGACGTTGTCCGCGCGGCTCGTCAGGATCACCGGGACGCGCGCACCCAGCACGATGCCTGCACTGTCGGCGCCCGAGAAATACTGCAGCTGCTTCGCCAGCATGTTGCCCGCCTCGATGTTCGGCACGAGCAGGATGTCGGCCTTGCCTGCCACGGGCGACTTGATGCTCTTCGTACGCGCCGCGAACTCGCTGATCGCGTTGTCGAAGGCCAGCGGACCGTCGAGGATGGCCCCGGTGATCTGGCCGCGATCGGCCATCTTGCACAGCGCCGCCGCGTCGATCGTCGACTGCAGGCCGGGATTGACGGTCTCCACCGCGGACAGGATGGCGACCCTCGGCATCTCGACGCCGAGGCTGCGCGCGAGGTCGATCACGTTCTGTGCGATGTCGGCTTTCTCGCGCAGCGTCGGCTCGATGTTGATGGCCGCGTCCGTCACGAACAGCATGCGGTCGTAAGCCGGCACGTCCATGACGAAGACGTGGCTCACGCGCCTTTCCGTGCGCAGGCCGTTCGCCGAGGAGACGACGGCACCCATGATCTCGTCCGTGTGCAGGCTGCCCTTCATGATGGTGTCGACTTCACCGCTGCGCGCGAGCGCGACCGCCGCCGCCGCGGACGCGTGGCTGTGCGCGGTGTCGACGAGCCTGAAGGCGGAGATGTCGACGCCGAGCGCCAGCGCCACGGAATGCAGCTTGGCTGCGGGCGCGACCAGTACCGGGACGATCAGCTTGCGCCGTGCCGCCTCGATCGCACCGAGCAGCGAATCGCGGTCGCAGGGATGCGCGACGGCGCAGGTCACCGGCGGCAGCGGGTTGCACTGCCGCAGCAGCCGCAGGAAGACGTCGTTGCGCCGGATCACGAACTCCGGCCGTCCCATTTCCGGGAACTCGGCCTTGCGGCTCGGCGCCTCGACGACGACATCGCCGCGGAGGATGGGATGCCCGGCTGCCTCCACCAGGCACTCGAAGAGGACGCGGCGCTTTTCGGGATGCTTCAGCTTCGCCGTGACCGTGGCGCGGACGAGGTCGCCCACCTGGATGCGGCCGTCGAACTCGAACTTCTGTGAAACGATGCGCGTACCGGGCCCCGGCAGCCGGCGCTCGAGCATGCCGGAAATGATCGCTTCGGCGGCGACCGCGTCCACGTAGAGTTCGTCGCGCTCACCCGTCGCGTCTTCACCGATGTGGAACGGGACGACGTCGCCGGAAACCAGCAGCAGGGCCTCGACCTCCGTCTGGCCGACGACCCGCTCGGCGGTCGCCGTCGCGCCGATCTGCAGCTCTTCGTAGGTGACGTTACTGTAGCCGCTCATTGCGACAGGTCGATCCAGGTCGTCTTCAATTCCGTGTACTTGTCGAAGGCGTGCAGCGACTTGTCGCGGCCGGTGCCCGACTGCTTGAAGCCGCCGAACGGCACGGTGATGTCGTCGGCATCGTAACAGTTGACGTAGACCATGCCTGCACGAAGTGACCGCGCGATACGGTGCGCCTTGGTCAAGTCGCGCGTCCAGACGGCCGCGGCCAGCCCGTACTCCACGCCGTTGGCGACCCGCACCGCCTCTTCGGCGTCCTGCACGGTGATCGCCGCCAGCACGGGACCGAAGATCTCCTCGCGCGCGATGCGCATTTCGTGGCGCACGCCGGCGAAGACCGTCGGCTCGATATAGCAGCCGCCCGTCTCTTCCCGGACGCGCCTGCCCCCGGCGAGCACGGTCGCGCCCTCGTCGCGCCCCGTGTCGATGTAGCCGAGCACGGTCTTCATCTGAACGTCGTCGACGATGGCGCCGAGGCGGGTCGCGGGGTCCAGCGGATCGCCCGGTGGCATTCCCCGGCTGGCCTCGACGACCTTCTCCAGCACCTGGTCGCGCACCGATTCCTCGATGACGAGGCGCGAGCCCGCCGTGCACATCTGGCCCTGGTTGAAGAAGATCGCGGACGCCGCGGCGGCCGCCGCGCGGTCGAGATCCGGGCAGTCGGCGAGGATGATGTTCGCTGACTTGCCGCCGCATTCGAGCCAGACACGCTTCATGTTGGACTGGCCGGAGTACTGCAGCATCAGCTTGCCCGTGCGCGTCGAGCCGGTGAAGCCGATGCAGTCGACGTCCATGTGCAGCGCGAGCGCCTGTCCGGCCGTGTGGCCGTAGCCTGGCAGCACGTTGAAAACGCCGTCCGGGAGGCCGGCTTCGGCCGCGAGGGCCGCCAGGCGAATCGCCGTCAGCGGCGATTTCTCGGAAGGCTTGAGGATGAACGAATTGCCGGCCGCAAGCGCCGGGCCGATCTTCCAGGCCGCCATGATCAGCGGGAAATTCCACGGCACGATGGCGGCGACGACGCCGATGGGCTCGCGCGTGATCAGTGCGAGTGCATCGTGAGCCGTGGGCGCGACCTCGTCGTAGACCTTGTCGACGGCCTCGGCGTACCAGGCGATGCAGCGTGCGGTCGCGGGGATGTCGACGGCCAGGCTGTCGCCGATCGGCTTGCCCATGTCGAGGGTCTCGAGCAGGGCCAGTTCGTCGGTATGCGCGAGGATCAGCTCCGCGAATCGCTGCAGCACCGCCTTCCGATCCCGCGGGGACCGGCGCGACCAGACGCCTTGCTCGAACGCGCGACGGGCGGCCGCCACGGCGCGGTCGACGTCCGCCTGGTCGGTCGAAGCGACGCGCGCGATGACGCGGCCGTCGATCGGGCTCACGTCGTCGAACGTCAGGCCGCTCGCGGCGGGCACGTAACGGCCGTCGATGAAGGCTTGCGTTTCGATCGCAAGCGCGGTGGCGCGGGCGCGCCAGTCGGCGGAGGAAGCGGGGGCGGAAGCCATGGTCGGTCGTGCTCCTGGTCAGAACGTCGGCGGCGTGCTCGCCGAGATGATCTCGCAGGGGTCGGTCCCGGTGTTGCGGAACCGGTGCGGGATCGCACTGGTGAAATAGTAGGCATCACCCGGCCCGAGCTGCCGTGTCTCGGCGCCGACGGTCAACTCGATGCGGCCGCTCACCACGACGCCACCCTCTTCGCCGACGTGACGCAGCATGTCGGCGCCGGTATCCGCGCCGGGCGCGTAACGCTCGTGCATCAACGCCATGGCGCGATTCGGCCGCCGGGCCGCGACGAGCTTGAAGGTGACCGAGCGATCGCCCATGACGGCGAGCTCGTCGCTGGTGAAGAAGACCTGCGGGCTGGTCGAGAAGTCGAGCATGAAGAAGTCCGCGAGCGACATCGGGATCCCGTCCAGGACCTTCTTCAGCGAGCTGACCGACGGGCTGACGCGGTTCTGCTCGATCAGCGAGATCAGGCCGTTGGTCACGCCGGCCCGCTTGGCGAGTTCGCGCTGCGACAACCCGTACAGGGTGCGGACGGCGCGCAGGTGGGCGCCGACGTCGATGCTGATTTCGCTCACGGGGTGTTCAATATCCTGCACAGTCGGGTGCGAAACGGCGTGAAATATCGCGGCTGTTTGAGCCGGGTGTCAATTTTTCTTATCATCGACCGCACTTTACCCCCTCCCGGTGACCCCGCCCATGACCGCCAGTGCCCCGCTGCAGCGAGCCGATCTAGAGGCCTTCTGGATGCCGTTCACCGCCAACCGGCAGTTCAAGGCGAACCCGCGCCTGCTGGCCAGGGCGGAAGGCATGCATTACTGGACGCCGGAGGGCCGGCAGATCCTCGATGCCGTCGCCGGCCTCTGGTGCGTCAACGCGGGGCATGGCCGCAAGGAGATCGCGGCCGCAGTCAGCGCGCAAGTCGCCACCATGGAATACGCGCCGCCGTTCCAGATGGGTCACGCGGGTGCCTTCCAGCTCGCAAACGAGGTGGCCCGCCAGTTGCCGCAGGGGCTCGATCACGTGTTCTTCACGAACTCGGGCTCGGAGTCGGTCGACACCGCGCTGAAGATCGCCCTGGCCTATCACCGCGTCCGCGGCGAAGGCACGCGCACCCGGCTCATCGGCCGCGAGCGTGGCTATCACGGCGTCGGGTTCGGCGGCATTTCCGTGGGCGGCATGGTCAACAACCGCAAGTGGTTCGGCTCGATGCTGCCGGGCGTGGACCACCTGTCGCACACGCACGACCTCGCGCGCAATGCATACACGCGCGGTGAGCCCGAGCACGGCGGCAACCTCGCCGACGAGCTCGAGCGGCTGGTGGCGCTGCACGATGCCAGCAACATCGCCGCCGTGATCGTCGAACCCGTCGCAGGGTCGACGGGCGTGCTGATCCCTCCCAAGGGGTACCTCGCGCGGCTGCGCGAGCTCTGCACGAAGCACGGCATCCTGCTGATCTTCGACGAGGTCATCACCGGATTCGGCCGCCTCGGTGCGCCCTTTGCCGCGAACTTCTACGGCGTCACCCCGGACCTGATCACGCTGGCCAAGGGACTCACCAACGGCGCCGTGCCGATGGGCGCCGTCGCGGCTGGCAGGCACGTCTACGACACGTTCATGCAGGGGCCGGAAGGCGCCATCGAACTGTTCCACGGCTACACGTATTCGGCGCATCCCGTGGCCTGCGCGGCCGGCATTGCCACCCAGGAGATCTACCGGAAGGAAGGGCTCTTCGCGCGTGCGAACGAGATGTCGGGCTGCTGGGCCGACGGCGTGCATTCGCTGCGCGGCCTGCCGCATGTGATCGACCTGCGCAACCTCGGGCTGATCGGCGCGATCGAACTGGAGCCGATACCGGGCAAGCCCGGCGCGCGCGGTTACGCGGCGTTCGTCAAGGCTTTCGAGAAGGGCCTGCTGATCCGTGTCACGGGCGACATCATCGCGTTGTCGCCGCCGTTGATCATCGAGAAGAGCCACGTCGACCAGGTATTCGGGACGCTCGCCGAGGTCCTGCGCGAGATCGCGTAGCCGAGATCACTTCGCACAGGCGATCGATCCCGCAGTTCGGTAACAGACGTCGATCACTCGGCGGCAGGCACTCGATCCGGTTGTCTCCCGGCCGGTCGGGAAGAAGACACGACCGGCCGGAAGACAACCGGATCGAGTGCTGGACACGACGCACCTGAGCGAGTCTTTTCGCAGGCGAAAAGACTCGCACGGTGCACGCAGCGTTGAAGGGTCGGAGGTGTCGGCTGGAACGGCTTCGCAGCTCGTGCCGCGCGGTCAACCTGCGCGAACGGCAAGGACGTCGCCGACGCTCGAAAGCATGTTGGCCTCGATGGTGTCGCACGGCCCCGGGGGAGCGCTCGTGCGGTCTACTTGCGCCGTGCGAGCACAAATCTGCGCTTGGTCGAGATGAGTAGCGCGGCCTGACCGGGGCGTGCGCAGATTTGGGATCGCTCAGGCGCCGTGTACGGAGCGTTCGATCCGGTTCTTGTCCGGACGAGCGTGTCTGCCTTTCCCGCTCGTCCGGACAAGAACCGGATCGAGCGCCCGCCACTGTCCTGATCCAACGTTCATCGCAGTCCGGAGCTCGAAACGGAAACGCCCGGCCACCTTGCGGTGACCGGGCGTTTCTTTATCGAGCCAACGCGCTCAGGCGCGCCGGGCGATTACTCAGCCGACCACGGGAACGTGGTGGAGACCGAGAACATCGCGCGGCCCGTCGACTTGAACACGTCGTCGTCGCTGTAGAGCGCCTTGTCGTCGTCCAGGTCGGTGTCGACCCAGGACAGGCCGAGGTCGAAGTGGCTCCAGCGTGTAGGTCACGCCGACCGAGTAATCCATGTACTCCGAATCGATGTCCGAGAACGCATCGCCGTAGCTGTAGCCGAGATGCGCGGTCAGGCCGAAGTCCGCCGGCAGTTCATACGTGTAGTTGCCTTCCGTATAGAAGGCGTCGAGGTCGGAGCCGCCGTAGTCGTTCGTGTACCACTGCTTGAGCTCGAACCCCTTGTAGGTCACGCCCGCATAAATCTCGGGGTAGTTCTTGATTTCCGAGGTCTGGTCGAACCGGTCGCCGCTCGAGTCGGGATACGTGTACACGACCAGGCCGACGTCGTAGCCGAAGCCCTCGGAAAACTCGCCCGCGAAGCCGCCATAGAGGTCGACTTCGACGTTGCCGTCGTAGTCGGGGCCGTAATCGATGGTGCTGGCCCAGGCGCCCGCGTAAAAACCACTTTCGCCTGCCCAGTCGAGGCTGCCCTGCAGCGCCGGGTCGCTCGAGCTCAGGCTGATGCCACGAAAGTTGTAGTCGCTCACGGCCGACACGGTGCCGGTGATCTCGGCATGCGCCGCCAGCGCTCCCAGGGACAGCAACGCCGCTGTAGCGACGCGATAGGTCAATTTCATCTCCGTTACCCCTTGTTGTATTAGAACAACACAAATAGTACGACCTGCGCCGAAATAGTAGCAGAAGCGAGACGTTTGAA
The DNA here is from genome assembly GCA_963789375.1 of uncultured Gammaproteobacteria bacterium. Lineage (GTDB taxonomy): Bacteria > Pseudomonadota > Gammaproteobacteria > Steroidobacterales > Steroidobacteraceae > RPQJ01. The sequence continues at coordinate 99,705 of CAWBKN010000013.1, forward strand.
GACCGAATGCCCTCAACACGGCGGCTCGACCAGTTGCATCGCAGGCTGTAGGGAGCTCTCCCGGCAGTTCGGAGCTCGAAACAGAAACGCCCGGCCACCTTGCGGCGACCGGGCGTTTCTTATCGAGCCAACGCGCTCAGGCGCGCCGGGCGATTACTCCTTCGACCAGGGGAACGAGGTCGAGACCGAGAAGACCGCCTTGCTTTCGCTGGTGAAGACGTCGTCCGGGGTGCCGTCGGTGACCTCGAGGTCGCTGCCGTCGATGTACTTGAGGCCCAGGTTGAAGTGGCCGAGGGCGTAGGTCACGCCGACCGACCAGTCCATGTAGCCGCCGTCGTAGAACGCGTCCCAGTAGTCGCCGTCGCTGTAGCCGACGTGCGCCGTGGCGCCGAAGTTGGCCGGCAGCGGCACGCTGGCATTGGCCTCGATGTACATCGCCGACTCGTCGGCGTTGCCGAAGTCCGGCGAATACCAGACCTTGCCGCTCAGCCAGTTCCAGCCGAGGCCGGCATAGACCTCGCCGTAGTGCAGGCTGTCGCCGTTGTCGTACTCGGCGCCCGGGTAGGTGTAATAGACGAGACCCACGTCGTAGGTGACCGTCTCGCCGCCGCGGAAGCCGCCGTACACGTCGACTTCGATGTTCTCGTCGCAGCAGTCGCCGAAATCGATGTTGCTGGCCCAGGCGCCCGCATAGAAGCCGCCTTCGCTCGCCCAGTCGATACTTCCCTGCAGCGCCGGATCCAGGGAGGTCTGGGTGATGCCGCGGAAGTCGTAGTCGCTGACCGCCGTGACGTGCCGGTAACTTCAGCGTTTGCCGACAGTGCCGTCAGGGACAACGCTATTGCAGCGAGGCCATGGGTCAATTTCATCTTGGATACCTCATTGTTGTACTCAAACAACACAAATATTTCGCCCTTCGCCGCGATCCGTAGCAGAAGCGATACGATTCAAAACCGAACGCCCACAACACGGCGGCTCGACCTGTTGCATTGCAGAAAGCATGCCATGGCGCGAATTCTGTAAATTCAGGGAGTTAGGGTTGGCGCGGCGCACCGTTTCGGAGCGCCGGCACAGTCCGTCCGCACCGCTGCGGAACGCCTTCAGGCGGCGGGCGGTTCGAAGATCGCGTAGAACTTGCGAGCCGGTTCGAGCACTTCCCACAGGCCCTGGAAGCCGGCCGGGATCACGAAGCAGTCGCCGGCCCCGTACGTCCAGCTGTGTCCGGCGTCATCGGTGATGCGCACCCGGCCTTCCGTCAGCACGCACAGTTCGTTCTCGGTGTAGCTGACACGCCAGGCACCGGGGCTGCTGCGCCAGATGCCGCCGAAGAACCGGCCCGTGGCGTCCGTGAACCCGTTGCGGACGAGTTGCACCGGGGTCGGGCTGCCCGCGGCGAGGCGCGTGGCGTCGAGCGACAGCGGCTCCTCCGGGGCAGAACTCTCGTCGATCGTGACGACCTGAAGTCCATTCGCAGTGACCATGCGTGTCTTGCCTCGGCTGCGCCCGCTGCGCGCCGCGAGGTTAGCACGACGACCCGCGACTGCCGGCGGGCGGGTGGCGTGCGGCTGCAGCCAGCAGGTCCCTGACCTCCGCATCGCCCGTCTGGTCGAACGTGTCGTACCACTGGCCCACTGCCGCGAAATGCATGGGCTGGATGAGACAGACGACCTGATCGGCCACGGCTGCGATCCGGTTGCACGCCTCCGGCGCACCGACCGGCGCAGCCACGACGATCCGCGCGGCACCCATCGCCTGCAGCGCCCGCACGGCGGCTTCCATGGTGGCTCCCGTCGCCAGTCCATCATCGACGAGGATCACGGTACGGCCGGCGATCGCCAGCGGCGGCGCCGGACCGCGGTAAAGTCGTTCACGCCGCTCCAGCTCGAGACGCTCCCGCGCCAGGACGCGCTCGAAATCCGACTCAGCGTCCGGCCATTGCGCGAGCAGTTCCTCGTTGCGGACGACGGTGCCCCCGCTCGCCACGGCGCCCATGGCAAGTTCGGGCTGGTACGGCATGCCGATCTTGCGGACGCAGAGCACGTCGAGCGGCAGGCCCAGCGCGCGGGCAATTTCCGCGGCGACCGGGACTCCGCCGCGCGGCAGCCCCAGGACGATGGCTCCAGGCGGCAACTCGAGCCCGGCGATGACCGGAGCCAGCTGGCGTCCCGCATCGACTCGATCGCCGAACCTGCGCGTCATGGCTCACCCTCTCGCCGGTTTGCGCTCCATCTCCCGCAAAGCCACGACCGATTCGCCCGCCTCGATCCTGCGGATCGCTTCGGCAAACAGTGCTGAAGCCTGCAGGACCTCGAGCCTGCCGCCTGCAGCGGAAAGGCGAGTGGGCAACAGCGTATCGGTGACCCAGAGCCGGTCCGGACCTTCCGGCCCCAGCAGCCGCTCGGCGCCTGGCGCAAACACCCCGTGCGCCGCAAACGCGCTGACGGACAGGGCCCCGGCGGCACGGCAGCACTGCACCGCTCGCAGCATGGTCGTGCCGGCGCTGATGAGGTCGTCGACCAGGACGACGTGGCAGCCCGCCACCGGACCGACCAGCAGGTCGCCGCTGACCACGCCGCTCGAGCGGCGCTTCTCGAAAACGGCAAAGTTCACCTCGAGGTCCGTGCGCACCGCCACGAGGTCCTGCACGCGCTGCGCCCGCTTCGCCCCGCCGATATCGGGCGAGACGATGGCTATCGGCCGGCCGTCTGCCCTGCGTACGACATGCTCCGCAAGGAGCGGCGCGGTCTCGAGGTGATCCACGCTGCAGCGGAACGCGTTTTCGAAGGCCGCGACGTTGTGCACGTCGAGCGTGACGACGTGGTCGACGCGGACGGCTTCGAACAGCTGCGCGACGTAGCGCGAATTGACGGGATCGCGTTCCTTGGTGCGCCGGTCCTTGCGCGCGTACGCGAGGTAAGGCAGGCAGGCCGTGACGCGGGCGGCGCCGGCGTCCTTGAGGCCCGCGATCAGGAACAGCAGTCGGCACAGCCGGTCGTTCGCGCTGCCCGACTCGTCGCCGCTCAGCGACTGCACGACGTAGACGTTGCGGCCACGAACGCTGACGAGCGGGCGCGTCTTGTGCTCGCCCCCCTCGAACTCGCGCTCCTCGAGCGGCGCGAGCTCGATGCCCAGGGCCGACGCCATGCGCTCGCCGAACGGGCGCGTGGCATGGGGCGCAAAGAGCAGCGGGCCGGCGTTCATGGTCTGGTTACCCGGGAGCCTGGCCGCAGGCCCGGTGCGCGGTCGATCACGCCACGGGTTTCTCGCGTAACGCGGTCTCGTTGCGCAGCGCCGACATGCGCTGCTGCAACTGGCGCTTCGCCGCGTCGAAGGCGTCGCGCAGCACGACGTAGACGTCTTCATGTCCGTCGCGATCGGGGCGTTCCATGTCGACGACGACGTCTTCGCCCGGCATCGCCAACTGCACCTTGACGTTGAAGACCTTGCCCTGGTGGTGGTGCCGGTGCGGTGAATCCACCACGACGCGGCAACCCTGGATCCGGTCGCTGAAGGTGCCGAGGTGGTCGGTCAGTTCGCGCACGCGTGTCTCGACGGCGGCGGAACCTTCCATGTGTCTGAAGGTGATCTGGACAGGGATGGTCACGATGATGTGTCCCTCTGCTGTGATGTCCGAAAGGACGGTTTCATTGTCGAGCGCCGGGGCGCGCGGGCCATCAGTATTGATCGCAGGGAACCCGCGCGTACCGGGCAAGAGTACACTGCCTGAAGCGCCCGTCGAGACCCGAATCTCGCGTGAACGCCGCAGATCACACCTCCGCGCTCGATACGCCGGCCGCCCAGGCCGAGTTCCTCGCCGCAATGCAGCGACCCGAGTCGTACAGCGCGTTGCATCGCGTGACCGGGCCCGTGCGCTGCATCGAGACCCACATTTCGTGGGTCTTCCTGACCGGCCGCTATGCCTACAAGGTCAAGAAGCCCCTGCGCCTCAGTTTCCTCGATTACTCGAGCCCCGCGCGGCGCGCCGAGCTGTGCCGGGAGGAACTGCGCCTCAACCGCCGGCACGCGCCGGACCTGTACGTCGACGTCGTGCCGATCGGCGGCACGCCTGCGCAGCCAGTCGTCGGCGGCGCCGGCACCCCGTTCGAGCATGCGCTGCGCATGCTGCAGTTCGATCCCGCGCAGGAATTGACGCACCTGCTGCAGGCCGGCGACCTCGAGCCTGGCGAGGTCCAGGCGCTCGGCGAATCGCTGGCGCGCGCACACCAGCGGGCCGACCGCGCAGCTGCGGACGGCCACTTCGGCACGCCCGAGACGGTTCATCGCATCACGCTCGACAACTTCGACGAGATCGCCGGGCGTCTACCCGGCGCCGAGGAAACCGAACATCTCGCCGACATGAGGTCACGCATTGACGCGACCTTCGCAAGAGTTCGAATGCTGATCGCGTCGCGACGCGAACGCGGGTTCGTCCGCGAATGCCACGGCGACCTGCACTGCGGCAACGTCGTCCGCTGGCAGCGGCGGCTCGTCGCATTCGACGGCCTCGAATTCGATCCCGCACTCCGCTTCATCGACGTCGCCAACGACCTGGCCTTCCTCTCGATGGACCTCGGCGCGCACGCCCGCGCCGACTTGCGTCGCGAATTGCTGAATGCGTGGACGGCCGCATCGGGTGATTACGAAGCCGTCACGCTGCTGCCCTACTACGAAGGCTACCGGGCGCTCGTCCGCGCCAAAGTGGCCGCCTTGCGCAGGCAGCAGGCGCGAGGTCCCGCCGCCGCGGACTCGACGACGCTCGCTCACCAGTACCTGGCGTGGGAACGCCACCAGATGCAACGGCGCCGTCCGTCACTCCTCGTGATGGCGGGACTCTCCGGCAGCGGCAAGACCTGGCTTGCGACCCGCCTCGCCGCAGCGTGCGACGCCTTTCACGTGCGATCGGACATAGAACGCAAGCGGCTCGCGGGACTGGGGCCGCTGGATACGTCGGACTCGCCACCTGACGGCGGCATCTACACCCAGGCATTCAACGAACGGACGTACGCGAGACTGCAGCAATGCGTCGAGTCCTGCCTGGCTGGCAACGAATCGGTGCTCGTCGACGCGGCGAACCTGCGCCGGCACGAGCGCGAAGATTTCCTGCAGGTCGCGGCACGGCATGGCGCCGCCGCAACGATCGTGCACTGCACGGCGCCGCTGGACGAACGCAAGGCTCGCGTGGCGCGGCGGCGTGAGTCCGCAATGGATGCCTCGGAGGCGACCGAGGCGCTGCTGGAACGTCAACCTGCCTTCTGGGAACCGCTCGGCCCGGCGGAAGGCGCCGTGGCGATCACGGTCGATACGAGAGACGCGCTGGCTGTGGCCGGGGTGCTGGAGCAACTCACGGCGAGCTGTAACCCGGCAACCGGCTAGCCGACGCCCGCCCTGCCGCTGGCACGCTGCGCCGCGTCGACCACCGCCGTAGTGACCATGTCGGCACCGACATTGGTCATCGTTCGCGTCATGTCGAGCAGCCGGTCGACGCCCAGGATGATGCCGATGCCCTCGGGGGGAATGCCGAAAGCGACGAGCAGTCCTGCGATCAGCGGCAGCGATCCGCCCGGGATCGCCGCGACCGCCACCGCGCTCAGCACGGACAGGAAAACGAGCGTGACCTGCTCGACCAGGCCAAGGTGCACGCCGAAGACCTGCGCCACGAACAACACCACGCAGCCTTCGTAGAGGGCGGTGCCGCTCATGTTCATGGTCGTGCCGAGCGGCATGACGAAACCCGCCGTGGAGGGTGCGATCCCCAGTCGCTCACGACAAGCGGTCAACGCTGCAGGCAAGGTCGCGCTGCTGGAACTGGTCGAGAACGCGGTGATCAGCACGTCCTTGATCTCGCGGAAGAACTCGGCCGGCCTGCGCTTGGCGAGGAACTTGAGCCAGATCGACATCGTGCCGAAGAGGTGCAGGAGCAGCATGCTGCCGCAGCCGATCACGAACAGGCCGAGCGCGACCAGGATGTCGAAGCCCACCTTGACGACCACGCTGAATATCATCGCCGGCACCGCATACGGCGCCAGCCGCAACGCGAAATGCACGATGCCCGTCATCAGGTCGGCGACGGTATCGAGCCCTTCCAGCAGGCGCTTGCGACGTGGCTCCGGCAGCTTCAGCCCCGCGGCGCCGAGCAGGATCGCGAACGTGATCAGCGGCAGCACGTCGCCCAGCACGTTGCGCTGGTTGCCGACGAAGGCGCCGAACAGGTTGCGCGGCATGAACATGTCGACGACGGCCGACGGGGAAATCTCGGGCCTGGTCTCGCTCTTCGCCACGTGCTGCGAAGCCTGGCCGCTGTACTGCTGCACGAGCCGGGTCGTCGTCGCATCGTCCATGCGCCCGCCCGGATTGAGCAGGTTCATCATCAGCAGGCCCAGCGTCGCCGCGATGGCCATGTTGGCGAAGAACAGCGCGAACGTGCGCCCCGCGAGCGGCCCGAGGTTGGACAGGTCGCCCAGTTGCACGACACCCCCCGCGAGCGAGGCAAAGACGAGCGGGATGACGACGAAGAACAGCATGCGCAGGAACACCTGCCCGAGCGGGTCGAACAGGTTCTCGGCCACCCACTTCGCCCCATCGAGCAGGCCGGGGACGTGGGGCGCAAGCAGCAGCACGACGCTGCCTGCGATGGCACCGAGGACGAGGCCGCGCAGGATACGGTTGGCGAGCTTGGCGTCGGTCTCGGCAGACATTCGAGCGGCGTCCTGCGGGTGCGCGGCGAGGCGTGCACTTTGGAGGACGTGACAGGGACTGGCAAGGCGCCCGTCCCGGACTGCGTTCACCCGCGTCGCCGCGCACTGCCATCGAGCGGGGCGTCGCTCGCGACGGCCATCATGGTGCACAGGCCTGACACACCCGCGCGTGCATCCGCACCGCATGCGGCTGTAAACGCGCGAGCAGCTCCGTCCCCGGCGCTGGCACGCGGCTTGCTTGCACCTTGCAGGTAACCTGGGGGATGGATGGGCAATACGATCAAGAAACTCGATCCGGAACGCCTCGGCTGGAGGACCCTGCCCGGCCTGCTCGGCCGGCACGCTTCGAGCCCGCAGTCCGTGCACGCGCTGCTCGGTTACTTCCTCAAGGACCGCAAGTCGCCGACGCCCTTCCCCGGCCGCGACATGCTCGCCACCGAGGGCTTCTTCGACTGGGGGCTCGCGCGACCGCTCGAGAAGGTCATCGAGACGCCCGACCACCTGCGGGTCCTGCTGGAGATGCCCGAGATCTATCGCCAGAGCGTCGCGATCGTCGAACCCTGGGCGAGTGTCGGCACGAACCCGCTGGGCGAGTCCGTGCGCGCCTCGAAGAACGTCGCGTACATCCTCCAGCAGGTCGCCGACGCCGACACGATCCTGTTTCCGGTCTGGCAGAGCGGCGTCCGACACCCGGAGCGACTCGCCAACGTGCTCAGTGCCGGCATTGCGACCATCGTGCAGGGTGGCAATCCGTCCGTGCACGACGCGAGCAGCTTCGAGGGTGCCAGCGCAGGCCTCGAAGACCTGCTCACCCTGATCGACCACTTGCTGCTGCGCCGATCGTCCGGCAGCGGACCCAGCATCTTCATCTGCCTCGGCCACCAGCTCGCCGCCGCGTCGCACATCCGGCTGCTCAAGCGTGCCGTGCGCGAGGTGTCGGCACTCAGCCGTCTTCCTCTCGACACTCGCGGACATGCGCTCGCGTCACTGCGGCACGCCTGCGAGCGCATCGCGGCGGTCGGCGAGCGGTTGCAGATCATCAAGGACGGCGACGTCCGCGCGACGGGCTGGCACGAAGCCGGTTTCGCCGTGGCGCGCAACGAGGGGCCCGAGGTCGGATCGAGGCGACTCGTGCCGTACGCTCGCCGCAACGACGACGGCCACGTACCGCAGGAACTGCACGATACGCACGCGCTGATCGCCGACGAGCTCGAAGGCGTGATCGATTCCGCGATGACGCTCGAGCGCGAACTGCGCGTCGAGATGTTCCACTCCGACGAGGTCAACGAAGAAGCCGTGCTGTTCGCCAACTGGGCCTACCGCACGCTGCACGAGACGATCGTGCCGATACGGCACGAGCTGGCCGTGGGCCCGGTCGCGTGGATGCTGTCGCTGCCCTATGCGGTGGAGATTCTCGGCCAGACACAGGTGGACGAGCAGCACTGGACCGAAGTCGGCGCCACCGCCATTTATTACAAGGACTGGGAAACGCACCGGATCCGGCGTTCGTTCTCCTGCCAGTTCCACCCCGAGCTCATGGAAGACATCCGCGACATCGGCGGGCGCACGGGTCCCCGCTACCACGAGATGAAGGACGACGACGGCGTGCGCCTGCTGATCCGCCTGCTCTATCATGGAATGCAGGATTAGCACTGGATCTTGACTATGCGTGAGCTGCGCGGCGGGCTCGTCTATTTCGCGCTCGTATTCGGCGCGGGGTTCCTGCTGGGCAGCGCCCGCGTGATCCTGCTGGTTCCCACGCTCGGCGTACGCATGGCCGAGCTGCTTGAAATGCCGATCATGCTGCTCGTGATCGTCCTCGCGGCGCGCCTGGTCAACCGGAAGTTCCTCGGCGGTCTGCGCATCGTGGGACGGCTGTTCGCGGGGCTCATCGCGCTGGCCCTGCTCGTGACCGCCGAATTGCTGCTCGCGGTCGCCCTCACGGGCGCGTCGATTGCCTCGTATGTAGCGAGTCGCGATCCGGTGTCGGGCTCCGTCTACGTGGTCATGCTGGTGCTGTTCGCGCTGATGCCGGCCATGCTCGGCGGAAATCGTCGCGTTTCCTGAGCCGCCATGGAATCAAAACTACCGCTCGCTCTAGCCGGGCTCGCATGCCTGCTGCTCGGACTGGTTTCCTGTGCAGCGGTGCCCGCGGCGAGTGCGCCCCGCGCCACGGTCGATCGCTTTCTGGACTTCTACTTCAAGGAATACGGCTCGGGCCTGCCCGATGCCGCCCAGCGCGCCACGTTGCGCCCATTGCTGACCGACGACCTGAACGAGGCACTCGAGCGCGCCGCCGTCGCCGAACGCTGCGCCAATGAACGGGCTCGTGGCCAGGAGCCGCCGCTGATCCAGGGCGACATCTTCAGCTCACTCTTCGAGAAGGCGACTGCGGTCGTCGGCGTCGAACCGGGTGCCGCAGAAGGGCAACGGCAGACGTATCGACTTCATTTCGAATGGCGCGAACCGGGGGCGGCCAACGCACCGGTCCAGTGGATCGATGAAGTGATGCTGAAGGCGGTCGATGGCCGCTGGCTGATCGATGATTTCGTCCATGGCGGCGACTGGCAGTTCACGTCCCGCGGATCAATGAAGAAGATGCTGCTGGGTGTCGCCGCGTCGTGTCATGCCTCGCGGTGACGAAGTTCTTCCCTGGCGGGGCCAGTCGTAGTCATCGATTTGGCGGACACGGCGGTCCATGCGAGACCAGCCGGCGTAGACTCACGGAGTAGATGTCCGCGGAGTGGCCCGCAATGCGTCTTTCCTGGTGTCTGCTTGCACTGCTTCTATCGGGTTGCTTGACGACGACGCTGCCGCTTCAAGTTGGGGCAGATACATACACGATTTCTGCCAGCGGCTACGGATGGGACGAATGGGACGAGGCGTATCGCGTTGCTGAGGCAGACGCGATCAGATTCTGTCGGAAGCTGGGGAAGGAGTACGCGCTGCTCAGCGAGACGAAGGCCCGAAACTCCGTAGGGGCAGCCACACGGCACCTGACGTTCCGGTGCCGCGCTCCCGCGACTCCAGAGTAGCCCCCCATGCTCAAAGTGGCCTTGAGTGATGTCGCGGGGAGGCTGCCGCGTATTGCGTCGGCGCTTGCCCTTGTTCTGCTGGGCGCTTGCGCCAGCACTGCGCGTTGGCCAGGCGGACCTGCTCACTTTCATCGAGGATGGACAAACCACCCGCGAGCAAGTCTTCCTGGCCCTCGGCGAGCCGTCTGCGACCTACGACGACGCGCGGATCCTGACCTTCCGTCTCGGTCGCGACGACGGAGGGTACTTCCTGCTGGAGAAAGCGCCCGGCTTCCGCAGCGTCAAGTACAGCCTGGTGCTGGCCTTTGACGACGCGGGTCTCCTCCGGCGCCATTCGCTCGTCGCCGTCAAGGCTCCGTGACATGGTTGCCGGCAATGCACTCGGGGTTTTGCGCTGCGGCGCCTTGCTGGCGGCTGTCCTGGCACTTGCGGGTTGTCCGATACCGCTGCCGGCCGGATATCAGGCATCGTCCCGCGAGAACCTGCCCGCCGAACCACTCGACTGGGTCACGGTCGGAGTAACCACCCGGGAAGACGTGTTGCTGAAGTTGGGCGAAGCCGATGGCGAGGCCCCGGACGGTTCGTGGCTCGCTTATGGTTCGGCCTACGCCAAGGGAGGCGTGTTGTTTGTGCTCTTTGCGGGCAGCAGCGCCGCTGGAGCAGGAGGCGAAACAGTGCGGTATCACCGCCTCATCATCTCGTTCGACGATACGCGGCATCGTCTCGGCCATGGACCCCGTCTCCCGGGACTGCTGGGAGTCCATCGTCGGCGCAGGCTCGTATGGTGCGCAGAGTCCGCCGTGCCTGAAGATCGGCTCCCGCGAGTGAACTCTCTGTCCAGAACAGCGCGGCGGCGCAAACTCGCGCCCTGCTCACCCAGATGCAGAAACCCCGGCGCAGGGCGGGTTCGCGTCACGTTAAGCGAAGTGCTTACGCGGCCTATCAGCCCATGTGGGCCCATGCCGGAACATGACGCGATGGAGTCGAGAAAGGGATTTGGTGGTGAGGGGGAGAATCGAACTCCCGACCTAGGGGTTATGAATCCCTCGCTCTAACCGTCTGAGCTACCTCACCACGAGGCCTGGCGCAGGCACCTGTCGGACGCGGGCGGCTGGGAACCGCGAATTGTCCCGAGGGCGCCGAGCGCCGTCAAGGCAAATGACTTTCCGCAGGTGTGCAGGTGAAACGATCGTGCCAGACTGGCCGCATCGGATCGATGCCATGCCGTGAAGGAGTGATTCATGAGCCTTCCACGCCCGTCCCCGGCTCTTGTCCGCGTCGTCGGCAGCACCCTCCTCCTCCTGGCCGTCCCGGCCGCTCTGGCCCAGCAGGCCGCGCGCCCTGCTGACAAGCCCCCGATTGCCCAGGGCTGGATCGACATCGCGACGTTCGCCTCGCCCGGCATGCCGGGCGGCATGGCCGGCATGATGATGGGAGGCATGGGCGGCGGGGCCGGCAACACCCCACTGTCCGCCCTGATGGGCGGTGGCAAGGCCCAGGGTAACCAGTTCGGCCATACGCGCACGGGCGGGTCCGGCAGCTTCGTGGACGTCACGCTGCGGACGAGCCGCAACCCGAACCTGGCGGAAGCCGTGCAGGCGGTTCCTGCCGGCACGAAGCTCGCGCCGACGCTGCAGCTCAAGGTGCTCCCGCAATCCAAGCCCGTGCCCGAGAAGGACGGGGATGCCGTCGAAGAGCCGACGGAGATGCCCAAGGGCAAGATCAAGCTGTACTGGGGCTGCGGACCGACCGTGCGCCCGGGCCAACCGAAAGTCGTCGACCTTTCGACGGCGACGATCAGCCAGTTCGGCGACATCTTCAAGGGGCGCCGCGCCACCCAGCGTGGCACGCACGCGGCCCCGGGGCGCCCGGTCTGGCCGAACCTGCAGGACACGCGCCTCGTACCCGGCGGGCGCTTCGTTCGCCGGGGAGCATGCTTTCACCGGCCAGGGCGTGCCGGAGAGCTTCAAGTTCACGCTGCCGCCGGCCCAGGACATCATGCCGCCGATCGCGTTGCAGCAGTCCCAGGTCGACGGCGTAACGCAACTGACTTGGCAGGCACTGCCGACCGCACGCGGCTATTTCATCGCGGCGATGGGCGGCAAGGGCGATGATTCCGGCGCGGCCGAGATGACGCTCTGGACCTCGAGCGAACTGCCCGACTCAGGCTTCGGCCTGGTCGACTACCAGACCAACAAGTCCGTGGACCAGTGGCTCAAGGAGAAGGTGCTGCTCGCGCCGTCGACGACCCGCTGCGACGTGCCGAAAGGCATTTTCGGCGAGGGTGAACAGGCCGGCGCGATGCTGCGCATGATCGCGTATGGAACCGAACTGAACCTGGCCTATCCGCCGCGGCCCACCGACCCGAAGCTTGCCTGGGAACCCGACTGGGCCCTCAAGGTGCGCGTGAAGTCGGTGGCGATGTCGATGCTCGGCATGCCGTCGATGGACGGCATGGGCGAGCGAGCGATGGCCGCGGCGCTGCCGGCGATGATGCCACGGACGACGCACGGCACCGACCGAGGAAGCCGAAGAAGAAAAAGAAATTCAGCATGAAGGACGCGCTCGAAGCGGTGAAGGACGCCGTCCCGGTGCCGTAATGAGTGTCAACTCTCCCACTGCGGTGGGAGAGAGCCCTCACCCGCGCGTTGCGCGACCTCTCCCGCGCGAGCGGGAGAGGTGAAGACCTACACGTTGAAGCGGAAGTGCATCACGTCGCCTTCGCGGACGACGTATTCCTTGCCCTCGAGCCGCATCTTCCCGGCTTCCTTGGCGCCCTGCTCGCCCTTGCAGGCGATGAAGTCGTCGTAGGCGATGACTTCGGCGCGGATGAAGCCTTTCTCGAAGTCGGTGTGAATCTCGCCTGCCGCCTGCGGCGCCAGCGCGCCCTGGTGCGTGGTCCACGCACGCACTTCCTTCACGCCGGCCGTGAAGAACGTGAGCAACCCCAGCAGGTGGTAAGCGGCGCGGATCACGCGGTCGAGGCCCGGCTCGTGCAGGCCGAGTTCCTCGAGGAACACCATCCGGTCGCCTTCGTCGAGCTGGCCGATCTCGGCCTCGATCGCCGCGCACACCGGCACGACGTCGGCACCCTCGGACGCCGCTCGCTCCTTCACCACATCGAGGTACGGGTTGTCCACGAACCCGCCCTCGGCGACGTTCGCGACGTACATCAGCGGCTTGAGCGTGATGAGGCAGAATTCCTTGAGCAGCGGTTTCTCGGTGAGCGGGTCCATCGCGCAGCGTGCGCGCCGGCTTGCCCGAGTCGAGGTGGTCGCGCATGCGCTTGAGCAGGTCGCGCAGCTTGATCGCGTCCTTGTCGCCCGCCTTGGCGTCCTTCTCCGCCCGCCGGTGACCCCGCTCCACGGTGTCGAGGTCGGCGAGCGCCAGTTCCGTGTTGATGACCTCGATGTCCGAAAGCGGATCGATGCGGCCGGCCACGTGCACGATGTCGTCATTGACGAAGCAGCGCACGACCTGCGCGATCGCGTCCGTCTCGCGGATGTGCGCGAGGAACTTGTTGCCGAGGCCTTCGCCTTTCGAGGCGCCCGCGACGAGCCCGGCGATGTCGACGAATTCGACGGTCGTGGGCAGGATTTTCTGCGGCTTGACGATATCTGCCAGTGCCTTCAGGCGCAGGTCCGGTACCGGCACGACACCCACGTTCGGGTCGATCGTGCAGAAAGGATAGTTGGCGGCCGCGGCGTTCTGCGCCTGCGTCACCGCATTGAATAGGGTCGACTTGCCGACGTTCGGCAGGCCGACGATGCCACACTTGATGCCCACGGCGTTTTTACCCCTGACTGCTGCTCACGACGGACTTGCTGTGCAGCCAGTGCATGGCCTTCTCGGCGCCGTCACGCAGGAAGGTAGTCAGCGTTTCCATCCCGAGGTCGATTGCATCGACGATTGCGTTCTCCTCGGCGGGCCGCGCCCGCTGCAGCACGTAGTCGATCACTTCCGACTTGTCGCCGGGATGACCGATGCCGAGCCGCAGGCGCCAGAAATCGGCGCCGCAATGCGTGATCGTGTCGCGCAGGCCGTTGTGGCCGCCGTGTCCTCCGCCCAGCTTGAGCCGCGCCACCCCGCTCGGCAGGTCGAGTTCGTCGTGCACGACGAGGACTTCCGCGACGGGCGCCTTGATGTAGTCCATCAACGCCCGGATCGAAAGGCCGCTGCGATTCATGTAGGTCTGCGGCTTCAGCAGCACGAGTTCCGTGCCCTCCACCACGACCTTGGCGATCTCGCCCTGGTAACGCGAATGTGAGCGAAACTGCGCGCCGTGCCGGTAGGCCAGCGCGTCGACGAACCAGAAGCCCGCGTTGTGTCGCGTGAGCCGATGCTCGGGCCCGGGATTGCCGAGTCCGACCACGATCTGCAACGGTGTCCCCGCCATGATCTTGCCGCCTGCCGTGCGCGTCCGCGCACTGGGATGATTCCGGAACCCAAAGGAATCGGGCCGCCCTGTACGGGGCGGCCCGACTTGCCAGCCGTGAAGGACGGCTGGAACGTCCCGTTACTTCTTGCCTTCCTTCTTGGCCTCGGCCGGCTTGGCCGCTGCCGCGCCCGCCGCCGCTGCCGGAGCCGCTGCTGCGCCCGCCGCTGCCGGAGCAGCAGCCACCGCGCCCGCCGCAGCCTCGCCCGCCGCAGCCTCGACTTCCACTTCCGCACGCGCGTGGTGGATCGAGACGACCGGGGAATTGCGGCCGTGCGTCAGCTCGGGAATCTCGACGCCTTCCGGCACCTTGAGGTCCGCGAGGTAGAGCATCTGGTTGATGTCCACGCCCGACAGGTCGACTTCGACGAATTCCGGCAGGTCCTTCGGCAAGCAGGTGATCTCGACTTCGTTGCGCAGGTGCGAAACGAGGCCGCCCTTCTTGACGCCCGGGGCCGCCGCTTCACCCTTGAAGTGCAGCGGGATCGAAATGCGGATCTTCTCGTCGTCGAGGACCCGCTGCAGGTCGACGTGCACGATCGCGTTGCGCGCCGGGTGACGCTGCACGTCCTTGAGGATCGCCGCCTGGTTCAGCTCCCCGACCTTCAGGTTGATGATGGTCGAGTAGAAACGCTCGTTCTCGAGCATGACCAGCAGCCGGGTGTGGTCGAGCGAGAGAGCGCGCGGTTCACGATGACCACCGTAGAGGATGGCCGGGACCTTGTTCGCGTGACGCAGGCGGCGGCTCGCACCTTTGCCCTGCGCGTCACGGAACTCGGCGGTGAGTTCGAATGCAGTTTTCATGAGTATCTCCAGTTACAACAGAATGCCGGTGATTCGCGACCAAAAGCACCGACGCCAAGAAAAGTGACTAGTGAATAGTGAATAGTGAGCTAGTAGGAAAAGAGGCGCGGCGCGCCCTCTTACTAGTCACTAGTCTATCCTATCTCACCAGTCACTTCCTCAATCCAGATACAGCGAGCTCACGGACTCCTCGTCCCGGATGCGCCGCATCGTTTCCGCCAGCAGCCCTGCGACCGAAAGCTGGCGGATCTTGCGGCACGCCTGCGCGTTTTCACGCAGCGGGATCGTGTCCGTCACCACCAGTTCGTCGAGTGCCGAGGCCTCGATCCTGTCCACCGCCGGGCCCGAGAGCACCGGGTGGGTGATGTACGCCGCGACGGTCTTCGCGCCGTGGTCCTTCAGGGCCTTCGCGGCGTGGCACAGCGTGCCCGCCGTATCGACCATGTCGTCGACGAGGACGCAGGTCTTGCCCTCGACCTCGCCGATGATGTTCATCACTTCCGAAACGTTCGCCCGCGGGCGGCGCTTGTCGATGATCGCGAGGTCCGCGTCGTCGAGCCGCTTCGCGATCGCTCGCGCACGCACCACGCCGCCCACGTCCGGCGACACGACCACGAGGTCCGGGTACTTCTGCCGCCACACCTCGCCGAGCAGCACCGGCGACGAATACACGTTGTCCACCGGGATGTCGAAGAAGCCCTGGATCTGGTCCGCGTGCAGGTCCACCGTCAGCACGCGATGCACGCCGACGCCTGCGACCATGTTCGCGATCACCTTCGCCGTGATCGCGACGCGCGTCGCGCGCGGCCGGCGATCCTGGCGCGCGTAGCCGAAGTACGGCACCACGGCCGTGATGCGCGCGGCCGACGCCCGCCGGCACGCGTCCACCATGACCAGCAGCTCCATCAAGTGGTCGTTCGCGGGCGGGCACGTCGACTGGACGATGAAGACGTCGCGGCCGCGCACGTTCTCCATCAGCTCGACCGTGATTTCACCGTCGCTGAAGCGACCCACGTGCGCCCGGCCCAGCGGTACCTGCAGGTATCGCGCAATGTCCTGCGCGAGCTGCGGGTTCGCGTTGCCCGTGAACACCGCCATCATGGGGCCGTCCATTACGTGCCTCTCTCGTTGTCTCGGTTGGCTGGGGTGGAAGGATTCGAACCTCCGAATGGCGGGATCAAAACCCGCTGCCTTACCACTTGGCGACACCCCAACGCATTCGTCAGCCCGTCAATCCCATCTGCGGCTGCCCTGCCGCTCGTCCTCAAGCCGATCGAGCAGCGGCGAGCGATTGAGCCCGCGCGCCACCCACGCCAGCCACGGGGCCGGCACCTGCGCCGCGACGGCCGCTGCGCTCGCCGCGTCGGGCAGCGCCGCGAACACGCACGCGCCCGTACCGGTGAGCCGCGAAGGAGCGAAACGTGCGAGCCAGTCGAGCGCGGCAGCCACCGCCGGATAGCGGGCTCGCACCACTGGCTCGCAGTCGTTGCGACCGCCGGCCTGCAGGAAACCGCCTATTGTCGTGACCTGAGAATCTCTTGTCAATTCAGGGGCTTTGAACACTTCTGCCGTACTGACCGCCGCGTCGGGCTGGACCAGCACGAACACCGGCTCCGGGAAGTCGACCGGCGTGAGGCGTTCGCCCACGCCCTCGGCCCAGGCCGCCCGGCCCCGGACGAAGACCGGCACGTCAGCCCCGAGCTCGAGTCCCAGGCCGGCGAGTTCATCGACCGTCAGGCCTACCCGCCAGAGTTCGTTCAAGGCGACCAGGACGCTGGCCGCGTCCGAGCTGCCTCCGCCCACACCGCCGCCCAGCGGCAGTCGCTTGTCGAGCTCAATGGCCGTACCCGCAGGGACGGGGCGGCCCTGCCGCAGCGCGTGCTCCGCCAGCAGCCGGGCTGCCCGGACGGCCAGGTCCTGCCCGGCCGGTACACCCGGAACGTCGACGAGCCGTTCGATGCAGCCGCAGGGACGCTCAAAAAAGCGCAGGGAATCCTGCAAGTCAATGAATTGAAAGGCGGTCTGCAATTCGTGGTAGCCGTCGGGTCGCCGCCCGACCACGTGCAGGAACAGGTTGAGCTTGCCCGGTGCGGGCCACGGTCGTGGATCGCCCAAGGGCCGGTTCATGGCGGCAACTGCCAGTCGTCGACGACCAGCTTGATCCGGACCCAGGCCGTCGTCGCCGAGAGCCGCACCGGCAACCGCCAGCCGCCGACGACCCGGGACTGGTCCAGCGTGACGACCCAGCCGTCCTGGACGAAACCAGGAACCGAGCCCGTCGCCATCTGTACCGGAGCTGAACCAGGGCCATCCCGCACGGGGGCGGGTACGCCCAGCATCCAGTAGCGCAGCTGGGCCAGCGGCAGCGGGCCGCCGACGCGCCGTTCGAGCTTCGGCGCGCGCGGCGTCGCCGTCCAATGCCTGGCCCGCTGCATCCCGCAACTGCAGCTGCGCGCCGTCAGTCACGAGATCCAGGCCGCCGGCGCCGAGCGGGCCGCGCAACGCAAGCGTGGTCCGGCCGGCCAACTGCTGCCAGGAGAAGCTGCCGCTGCCGCCCTCGCCTCCAGCCGTGATGCCGATGCGACCCCGGGCAACCCATTCGGTCAGCCGTTCCGGATCGGGAGTGGTGCCGGTGGTCTGCGGGGCTCGCACCGACGCACAGCCGGTCAGGGCAACGACCAGCAAGGCGGCCCACAGTCGACAGCGTGCCCTGCGCACGGTTGCCCCGCTCAGCGACCGGCGCGTTCGAGCCGCTGGCGCAGCTTCTCGTTTTCGGGCGCCCGCTCGAGCCCTGCCGCCCAGGTCTTGCGGGCGGCATCGGCGTCGCCCATGGCCCACTGCACTTCGCCGAGGTGCAGGTCGATCTCGGGGTCGGCGTCGGACTTGCGTGCGCGCTCGAGGAATTGCAGGGCTTCCGGGAAGCGTTTTTCGCGATACAGCAGCCATCCCATGCTGTCGAGCGTCGCGACGTTGTCCGGCGCCTGCGCCAGCGCGGCAGTGATCAGCTGCCGGGCCTCCACGAGGTCGCGGTCGTGATCAGCCAGCGTGTAGCCCAGTGCGTTCTGCACGGTCGAGTCGCCGGGCCGCTCGGCGAGCAGTGCGCGCAGGTCGCGGATGGCGGCGTCTTCCTTGCCGGTCCGCTCGTAGAAAAAGATGCGACTCATGCGCAGGTCGAGCACGTCCGGAAAGCGGGCCAGCCCCTCGTCCAGGACCTGCCCCGCCCGCTTGTCGTCACCCTTGAGCGACAGCAATGCGGCCTTCGACGCGACGACGTCGGGGGCGAGCTGGGGCTGGCCGCGCGCCAGTTCATCGAGGTGCGCCAGGCCCGCCTCGACGCCGGACTGGTCCGCCTTGATGCGGGCCACTCGCTGCTGTGCGGCGAGCACGTAATCGCCGGCGGACACCCGTGAGTAATAGCGCAGGGCCCGCTCGGTGTCGCTGCGGCGCTCGGCGATGACGCCCATGTAGTACAGCGCCTCGTACGATTGCGCGCCCGTGGACAGCAGGTCCTCGAACAGCCGCGACGCGGCATCGAGGTCACCGGCATCGAGATTCATGGCGCCCAGGGCGCGGACGGCCGCGGGAATCACGGTGTCGCCCGAGGCGTAGGGCGTCAGCACCGCTCGCGCCTCTTCGTCATGTCCCGTCGCCGCGAGCAGCATGGCGTATTCGAGGTGGGTCCCGATATCGGAACCCGGCGCAGTGACCAGGTCGCGCGCCATGGCGAGGCCTTCCGCTTCCTTGCCATTGGCGATCAACGTGCGGGCCAGCAGCATCTGCGCGGGCCTCCAGTACGGTGCCTTGGCGACGGCCGCGGCGGCCGCGGCCTGGGCGCTCGCGTAGCTGTCGGCACGCAGCGCCGCGCTGCCGAGCGCGTAATAGCCCTCGGCGACGTTGGGGTGCCGCGCCGACAGGCGCCGGAACAGTTCCATGACGTCCGTCGGGACACCCTCGCCACCGATCACCGGCGCGAGCGCCAGGAAGCCCGCGCCCGGGCTGATGTAGACGGTCTCGAGCAGGTTCGCGAACTGTCGCTCGGCCTCGTCCAGCCGGTGCAGCTTGAGCGCCGCAATGCCCGCATAACGATGTGCGTTCTCGCTGGTCGGGTTGATCTCCAGCCAGCGCTCGGCCGCCCGTGCCGCCTCGCGCAACTGGTGGTTGTCGAACGCCATGCGCGTGGCTTGTTCGGCGACCTGCTCGTCGTCGGAACGTTGCGCCGCCTCGCGATAGGCTCGGGCTGCCTCGGGCAACCTGCCCTGCTGCAGTGCCGCCTCGGCCGCGGCGATCAGGGACTCCGAGGTGGCCCCAGGGGGCGGATCGGGGTTCTGGACGGTCGCGGTCGGGGCGCAGGCTGCGACAAACCACAGCGAGGCGACCGCGAGGCCGCAGGCGCAAGCGCGGGAAATGCGGATAGGCATGGTCCGATCACTATAGCCGAAGCGCCTCGTGGCTTGTGTTGCCGGGTCCGTTCACCCAGAATTTCGCGACTTTCCTGCCCGGAATCCGGATGTCCCTAGTCGTCGTCGGCATCAACCACCGCACCGCACCCGTCGAAGTGCGCGAGCGGGTGGTATTCGAGCCCGCACGGATTCCCGCTGCCCTGCAGGAATTGCGGAGCCTGCCTGGACGTCCGTGAGTCCGTCATCGTCTCGACCTGCAACCGGACCGAGCTGTACTGCGTCACCGAGACCAGCGGTCCGCGCGAATTGGGGGACTGGCTGCAGCGCTACCACGGCCTGGGGATCTCCCTGCACCACAGCCTCTATCACCACGACGAACAGAACGCGGTCGAGCATGCGTTCTCGGTGGCCTCGGGCCTCGATTCGATGGTGCTCGGCGAGCCGCAGATCCTCGGCCAGCTCAAGGACGCGTATCGCGTCGCCCAGGAGTCCGGCACGACAGGTCCGGTGCTCAACCGGCTGTTCCAGTCGGCGTTCTCGGTCGCCAAGCGGGTGCGCACGGAAACCAAGATCGGCGCGAACGCCGTCTCGGTCGCCTCGGCGGCCGTCGCGATGGCGCGGACGGTGTTCGCCAGTTTCGAAAACCGCACGGCCCTGATGGTGGGCGCCGGCGAAACGGTCGCCCTGGCCGCACGCCACCTCTATGCAGACGGCCTGCGCCGCATGATCATCGCCAATCGCAGCGTGGATCGCGCGCGCGAACTGGCCGCCGAGTTCCACGGGTTCGCGATCGGCCTCGACGAGATCCCGAATCACCTGAAGGAAGCGGACATCGTCGTCGCCTCCACGGCGGCGCCGCACTCGATCATCACGCGCCACATGACCGAGCAGGCGCTGCGCGCCCGCAAGCGCAGGCCGATGTTCATGGTCGACATCGCGGTACCGCGTGACATCGACGCGGACGTGGCCGAGCTCGAGGACGTCTACCTGTTCACCGTCGACGACCTGCAGTCGGTCGTCAACGAGAACCTCGAAGGCCGCCGCCAGGCCGCGCGCGAGGCCGGTGAGCTCATCGGCGCCGAGGTCGAGCGGTTCAGGCACTCGCTGCGCACCCGCGACGCCGCGCCGATGATCCGGCGGCTGCGCGCGGACGCCGACCGCACGCGTCAACAGACGCTCGACCAGGCACAGCAGATGCTGGCCCACGGCAAGAGTCACGACGACGTGCTCAACTTCCTCGCGAACACGCTGACCAACCGCCTGATCCACGCGCCGAGCCAGCGCCTGCGCGATGCTGCCGAGACCGGGGACAACGAGATCCTCGACGCGATCGCGCAGATCTACAAGCTCGACCAGCCGCACGATTGATGAAGGAATCGATCCGACGCCGTCTGGAGAGGACGGTCGAGCGCTTCGAGGAAGTGGGCGCGCTGCTCGCCGACCCCGGCGTCATTGCCCGGCAGAACCAGTTCCGCGAACTCTCGATGGAGTACTCGCGGCTCGAACCCGTGGCGCAGCGCTTCCGCGAATTCACCCGGCTCGAGAAGGAGTTGAGGGGTCACCGAGGAGATGGCGGCCGGCGGCGACGCGGAGATGCGCGAGCTTGCCGCCATTGAGGCGGTCGAGCTGCGGCGGCGGATCGAGACGGAGGGCGCCGAGCTCACCAGGCTGCTGATCCCGAAGGATCCGCGCGACGATTCCAACATCTTCCTCGAAATCCGGGCCGGCACCGGCGGGGACGAGGCCGCCATCTTCGCCGGCGACCTGTTCCGGATGTACTCGCGCCATGCCGAACGCCTGGGCTGGAAGGTCGAGGTGCTGAGCGAGAGCGCTGGCGAGCACGGTGGCTACAAGGAAATCATCAGCCGCATCGTCGGCCGGGGCGCGTATTCGCAGCTCAAGTTCGAGTCGGGAGCGCACCGCGTACAGCGGGTGCCGGCGACCGAATCGCAGGGCCGGATCCACACCTCGGCCTGCACGGTCGCGATCCTGCCGGAGCTCGAGGAGATCGAGGACCTGCCGATCAACCCGGCCGACCTGCGCATCGACACGTTCCGCGCCTCCGGCGCCGGCGGCCAGCACGTCAACAAGACCGACTCGGCGATCCGCATCACGCACCTGCCGACCGGCGTGGTCGTTGAATGCCAGGACGAACGGTCCCAGCACAAGAACAGGTCGAGAGCGATGTCGCTGCTGCGTGCGCGACTGCTCGAGGCCCAGCGGCAGAAGCAGACGGCGCAACAGGCCCAGGAACGGAAACTCCAGGTCGGCACGGGCGATCGCTCCGAACGCATCCGGACCTACAACTATCCGCAGGGCCGCGTGACCGACCACCGCATCAACCTCACGCTCTACCAGCTGCCGTCGATCATGGAAGGCGCTCTCGGCGACGTGATCGGACCGCTGCAGCAGGAATGGCAGGCGGAGCAACTGGCCACAGTCTCGAGTGACTAGTGAATAGTGACTAGTGACTAGTCGGAGGTTTGTTTGCTCCGCATGCCGCACCGCTCCTTCCTACTAGTCACTAGTCACTGATCACTAGTCACTTCTTCCATGGCCAGCGAAATTTCACAGTTGCTTGCGGAGGGCGTGGCGCGGCTCGGCCGCGTGAGCGAGCAGCCACGCCACGAAGCGGAGATCCTGCTCGCCGCCGCCCTGGGCCGGACACGGGCCTGGCTGATGGCGCATCCGGAGGAGCGAGTCCTCGACTGCGCGGCGACCGACCGTTACGAGGCCCACGTCACGCGCCGCGCCCACGGCGAACCCATCGCCTACATCCTCGGGGAGAAGGAGTTCTGGTCGCTGCCGCTGGAGGTGACGCGCGACGTCCTCATACCGCGACCGGAAACCGAACTGGCGGTCGAGCTGTCGCTGGAGCACCTGGCAGTGGATGCCCCGGGGCGCGTGCTCGACCTTGCCGCCGGCAGTGGTGCAATCGCGCTGGCCATCGCGCACGAGCGGCCCCGGCTGCAGGTCATCGGCACGGACATATCCGCGGAGGCGGTCGCCGTTGCATGGCGCAACGCCACTCGGCTGCATCTGCGCAACGTCGAATTCCGTACGGGGTCCTGGTTTGACCCGGTCCGCGACGGGCACTTCACGCTGATCGTCAGCAACCCGCCCTACATCGCCGAAGACGATCCGCGCGTCGAACGGGCGGTGCGCCGCTTCGAGCCTCACGGCGCCCTGTTCTCGGGCCCCGACGGGCTCGACGCGTTGCGCGAAATCGTCCGCGCCGCACCCGCCCACCTCGTGCCGGGCGGCTGGCTCATCGTCGAACACGGTGACGCCCAGGGCCCGCAGGTCCGCGCCCTGTTCAGTGCGTCGGGATTCGTCGACGTCGCCACGCGGCGCGACCTCGCCGGACTCGACCGTTGCACCGAGGGCAGGACGTGACATCGCCCGCGCGCCCGTTCACTATTCGTCCCTTCCCCCGACCCTAATTTCGCAGGAAGTTCCCATGATGGTCCGATTCGAAACCTCCCTCGGCGCGATCACGATCGAGCTCTTCGAGAAAGATGCGCCGATCACCGTGCAGAATTTCCTCGACTACGTGGACGCAGGGCACTTCGACGGCACCGTCTTCCATCGCGTCATCCCGGGGTTCGTCGTGCAGGGCGGCGGCATGTCCGAGGACATGCGCCAGAAGCCGACCCGCGCACCCATCAGGAACGAAGCCGCCAACGGTGTGAAGAACCGCCGTGGCACGCTCTCGATGGCGCGCACGAACGACCCGCACAGTGCGACCTCCCAGTTCTTCATCAACCTCGTCGACAACGCCAACCTCGACCCGGGCCGCGGCGGCGCGGGCTATGCGGTGTTCGGCTGCGTGACGGAAGGCATGTCGGTCGTCGACGCGATGGCCAAGGTGAAGACCGGCCGTCGCGGCATGCACGACGACGTACCCGTCGAGCCGATCAAGGTCACCAGCGCGAAGCGGATCGAAGCCGCAAAGTAACCGGGCCGGGCCCGAGCCTTCATGGCAAGGTCTGCGCGCAAGCTCGCGCGGCGCATCCTGCGCGGGCTGGCGCTGGCCGTCGCGGCATGGCTCGTGCTCACGGTACTGGCCGTGGTCGCGCTGCGCTGGATCGACCCTCCGCTCACGACGGTGATGCTGGGCGACAGGATCACTGCGCTCGTGACGCGGGAACGCGGCTACGACTTCAAGCACGACTGGCGCGACTGGGACCGGATCTCGCAGTACGCCGCGCTTGCGGTCATCGCCGCGGAGGACCAGCAGTTTTCGAGCCACTACGGGTTCGACTTCAGGCAGATCGACAAGGCACTCGCCGACCGCGAGCGTGGCCGCCGCGTGCGCGGCGCCAGCACGATCACCCAGCAGGTCGCGAAGAACGTCTTCCTCTGGCGTGGCCAGAGCTGGGTGCGCAAGGGCCTGGAGGCCGGCCTCACGGTGCTCATCGAGGCCAGCTGGAGCAAGCAGCGCATCCTCGAGGTGTACCTCAACGTCGCGGAGTTCGGCCAGGGCACCTTCGGGGTACAGGCCGCGAGCCGGCGCTATTTCAACAAGGATGCCGCGCGGCTCAGCCGGCCCGAAGCCGCGCTGCTCGCGGCGGTGCTGCCCGCTCCCGCGCGCTTCAGGGTGCAGGCGCCGTCGCGTTACGTGCAGCGGCGCCAGGCCTGGATCCTGCGGCAGATGGACGCGCTCGGTGGAACGTCCTATCTGGCGCAGCTCCAGTGACCGATGCAATGTCTTTTGTGCAGCAGGATGCAGGTCGGGGGACCGCATGAATCCAGTCAACAGTCGTCGCACACACGTCGCCGTCATCGGTGCCGGGCACTCCGGCCTCTGCATGGGCATGAGACTCAAGCAACAGGGCGTGGAGGATTTCGTCATCCTCGAAAAGGGAGCAGCCCTGGGCGGAACCTGGCGTGACAACACGTATCCCGGCGCGTCCTGCGATGCGCCGTCGTACCTCTACAGCTTTTCGTTCGCGCAGAAAACCGACTGGAGCCGGCGCTTCGCGTGGCAAGCCGAGTTGCTGGGATACTCGACCGAACTCGCCATCCAGCACGGCCTGCTGCCGCACTGCCGCTTCAACTCGGAGGTGACGACACTCGCCTACGACGATGCGGCCAGCACGTGGACGCTCACCTGCGCCGATGGCTCGCAGGTCGTCGCGGACTTCGTCGTCGCCGGCGTCGGCCAGCTCAACCGGCCTTCGATACCGGACCTCCCGGGCCGGGCGACGTTCGCCGGCACGCAGTTCCACTCCGCGCAGTGGAATCACTCCGTCGATCTTGCCGGCCGGCGCGTCGTCGTGATCGGCAACGCGGCAAGCGCAGTGCAATTCGTTCCGCAGATCGCTCCGCTGGTCGCGCGGCTCACGATTTTCCAGCGTTCGGCCAACTGGCTCATGCCGCGCAAGGACCGCCTGTATGCGCCCCGCACCCAGCGCCTGCTGACGCGCTTCCCTGTACTGGCCCGGCTGTATCACAAGGTGCAGTGGTTCGTGTTCGGCGAGATGCAGCTCACGCCGCTGATGAAGCAGGTCAGGATCGTGCAGGCGCTGGCACGCTGGAAGTCCCTCGCCCACCTGCGCCGGCAGGTCAAGGACCCCGCCCTGCGCGCCAAGCTCGTTCCCGATTTCCCGATCGGCGCAAAGCGCGTGCTTTTCAATGACGATTACTACCCGGCCCTTGGCCGGCCCAACGTGCACCTGGTCACGGACGGCATCGAGCGCATCGAAGCCACGGGCGTGCGCGCGAAGTCGGGCGAGCTGCACGCGGCGGACGTCATCATCTACGCGACGGGATTCAAGAGCACCGACTTCCTCGCGCCGATGGAGGTTACGGGCCGCCACGGCCTGCGGCTGCGCGACGAATGGCGCAACGGCGCGCGAGCCTACCTCGGCGTGACCGTCGCCGGCTTTCCGAACTTTTTCATGCTGTATGGCCCCAACACCAACCTTGGCCACAACAGCATCCTGGTCATGATCGAGGCGCAGGTCGGGTACATCCTCGACGCCATGGCGAAGCTGAAGGCCTCCGGCGCCAGGCGCATCGACGTGAAGCGACAGGTGCAGGAAGCCTACAACCGGCAACTGCAGGCCGACCTCGCGAAATCAGTGTGGTCCGCCATCGGCTCGAGCTGGTACAAGCTCGCCGACGGCACGATCACCAACAACTGGCCGCACAGCACCATCCGCTACCAGCGGCTGCTGCGTGAGGCAAGACTCGAGGACTACGAAACATGACGCAATGCCTGGCGCGCTGGCTCACGTCGGCGCTGGGCACCGCTGCGCTCTGCATGGCGGGCTCCGGCTTCGCCAGCGACGCCCCCAGTCCCATCAGCATCGACCGGCTCTCGGAGATCACGCGCACGCTGGCGTCGGACGAGTTCCAGGGCCGGGCGCCGGGGACGCCCGGCGAAGCGAAGACCGTCGAGTACCTCGTGGCGCAGTTCAAGGCGGCGGGCCTCGAGCCTGCGGGTCCGCAGGGTTCCTACACCCAGGTCGTACCGCTCGTGCGCACGCAGGTACCTGCCGATGCATCGATGAGCGTGGTGCTCGGTGCCGAGCGACGCGTACTGGTGCAGCAGAAGGACATGGCCGCCCTGGCCCTGCGCCCTGTCGATCGGGTGACCATCGCCGGCGCGCCACTGGTCTTCGTCGGGTATGGAGTGTATGCGCCGGAACGCCAGTGGGACGACTACAAGGACGTCGACCTCAAGGGCAAGGTCGCCATCTTCCTGATCAACGATCCGGATTTCGAGGCCCAGCCCGGCGAGGATGCCTACGGCAGATTTGGCGGCAAGGCCGCGACGTATTACGCGCGCTGGACTTACAAGTACGAGGAGGCCGTGCGTCGTGGCGCCATCGCGGCCCTGATCGTGCACGAAACGGACGCGGCCGCGTATGGCTGGAACACGGCGATCGCGTCCAACGGCGAAGGCTTCGACATCGCCCGCGCCGAACCCGGCCGCGGACAAGCTGCTGCTGCAGTCGTGGCTGCATCGGGACACGGCGGTCGAGATCCTGCGCAAGGCGGGGCTCGACTTCGAGCAACTGAAGCGTCGCCGCGCGCAGCCGGGCCTTCAGGCCTGTGACGCTTGCGGGCGCGACGTTCTCGGCCGACTTCCCGCTCGTCCACACGCGCCTCGACAGCCACAACGTGCTGGGCAAGATCACCGGCGCCAGGCACCCGCTCGAGAGCGTCATGGTCGGCGCGCACTGGGATGCCTACGGGCTCGGCGAGCCGGACAGCGCTCGGCGACGCGATCCGTCACGGCGCAGCCGACGATGCCATCGGCGTCGCCGGTGCGATCGAAATCGCGCGCGCCCTGAAGCGAGGCCCCCGGCCCGACCGGACGGTCGTGTTCGCGGCGTGGACTGCCGAGGAGCGCGGAATGCTCGGATCGGAGTTCTATGCGGCGCAGCCGACGCTGCCGCTCGAGCGCACCGTTGCCAACTTCACCATGGACGTCCTGCAGACGGCGGGCCCGGCGCGCGACGTCGTGCTCGTCGGCGCAGGCCAGAGCGAACTCGACGAACTCCTGCGGCGGACTGCGGCGCGCCAGTCACGCACGATCACGCCGGATCCGCGCCCCGAGCGTGGCCTGGCTTTCCGCGCCGACCACTTCCCGCTGCAGAAGCGCGGCGTCCCCGCCCTCCTGCTCATGGGCATGAGCGGCGGCCACGACCTGGTCAACGGCGGCCGCGCGGCGGGCGATCGATGGGTGTCGGACTACACCGCCAACTGCTACCACCAGGCGTGCGACGCGTGGAGCGAGCAGTGGGACCTGCGCGGCGCGCGCGACGACGTCACCCTCGTGTACGAAATGACGCGTGAACTCGCCAACTCGAACGCGTGGCCGCAGTGGCAGGCGGGCACCGAGTTCAAGCAGGTGCGCGACGCCTCGGCCGCCCAGCGCAAGTGAATCTGCTCCCTCTCCTCACCTCTCCCGCTTCGGCGGGAGAGGTCGGCCGCAGGCCGGGTGAGGGCCGCGGCTCAAGCCGCGCTTGCAGCTACATCGTAGCCGAGGATCGGCGCCAGCCAGCGCTCCGCCTCCTGCAGGCTGAGCCCCTTGCGCTGTGCGTAGTCCGCGACCTGGTCGGCATCGATCTTGCCGACCTGGAAGTACTTCGCCTCGGGGTGCGAGAAGTAGAAGCCGCTCACCGCGGCCGTCGGATGCATCGCAAAGCTTTCCGTCAGGCGAATGCCCACTTTCTGTTCGACGTCGAGCAGCGACCACAACGTGCCCTTTTCCGTGTGATCCGGGCATGCCGGATAGCCGGGCGCAGGCCGGATGCCACGGTAACCCTCGCGGATCAGTTCGTCGTTGGTGAACCGCTCTTCCGGCGCATAACCCCAGAACTCGCGGCGCACGCGTTCGTGCATGCGCTCGGCCAGTGCCTCGGCGAGCCGGTCGGCCAGCGCCTTGAGCATGATCGCGCCGTAATCGTCGTGTCGCGCCTCGTACTCGCGCACCTTCTCGTCGAGCCCGAGCCCGGTCGTGACGGCGAAGGCACCGATCCAGTCCTTGACGCCCGACTCCTTCGGTGCAACGAAATCCGCGAGCGCGAAGTGCGGCTGGCCCGTCGGCTTCTGCTTCTGCTGCCGCAGCGTGTGCAACCGGTGCGCGACCACGCTGCGCGACTCGTCGGTATAGACCTCGATGTCGTCACCGACCGCGTTGGCCGGGAACAGGCCGACCACCGCTGCGGCACGAACCCATCGCTCGGCGATCATCTGCTTGAGCACGCGCCGCGCATCCGCATACAGGTTGCTCGCAGCCTCGCCGACGACCGGGTCGGTCAGTATGTCGGGGAACTTGCCCGCGAACTCCCAGGCATTGAAGAACGGCATCCAGTCGATGTAGCGGACGAGTTCCTCGAGCGGGATATTCTCGAACACGCGCGCGCCCGCGAACTTCGGCACCGGCGGCCGGTACGCCGACCAGTCGCACGTGAACCGGTTCGCCCGGGCCGCGGCGATCGAGAACGCCGGGCCCTTGGCCTTGCGCCCCTTGTGCTGTTCGCGCCGCTGCGCATGGTCCTGCTTGATCTTGTCGACGTAGCCGACCCGCGTCTCGGCAGTCACCAGCGACTGGCAGACACCGACCGCGCGCGAAGCATCCTTGACGTAGACGACCGGGCCCGCGTACTCCGGGTCGATCTTCACGGCCGTGTGGGCCGGTGACGTGGTGGCACCGCCGATCAGCAGCGGCACTTCGAAACCGCGGCGCGTCATCTCGCGCGCCACGTGCACCATCTCGTCGAGCGACGGCGTGATCAGGCCCGACAGGCCGATCATGTCCGCACGCTCGCGCAGCGCCGTCTCGAGGATGCGGTCGGCCGGCACCATGACGCCCAGGTCGAGCACCTCGAAATTGTTGCACTGGAGCACGACGCCGACGATGTTCTTGCCGATGTCATGCACGTCGCCCTTGACCGTCGCCAGCACGACCTTGCCGTTGGAGCGGTTCGAGCCGTCCTGTTCCTTCTCCAGGTACGGCACCAGGTGCGCGACCGCCTTCTTCATGACGCGCGCGGACTTCACCACCTGCGGCAGGAACATCTTGCCCGCGCCGAACAGGTCGCCGACGACGTTCATGCCGTCCATCAGCGGGCCCTCGATGACCAGCAGCGGCCGGCCGAGCTCGATCCTGCGCCGCGTCGGTGTCCTCGAGGATGAACTCGTCGATGCCCCTGACCAGCGCGTGCTCGATGCGCTTCGACACCGGCCACGAGCGCCAGGCGAGGTCCTCGGCCCGTTTCTGCCCCGCTTCGCCCTTGAAGCGGCCGGCCACTTCGAGCAGCCGCTCCGTGGCATCCGTGCGGCGCGCCAGGATCACGTCCTCGACACGCTCACGCAACTCCGGATCGACCTCTTCGTAGATCGCGAGCTGCCCGGCGTTGACGATCCCCATGCTCATGCCGGCGCGGATCGCGTGGTACAGGAATGCCGAGTGCATCGCCTCGCGCACCACGTCGTTGCCGCGGAACGAGAACGACACGTTGCTGACCCCGCCGCTCACCAGCGCATGCGGGCACGCCGCGCGGATCTTCGCGGTCGCCTCGATGAAGTCGAGCGCGTAGCGGTCGTGCTGTTCGATGCCGGTGGCCACGGCGAAGATGTTCGGATCGAAGATGATGTCCTCGGCCGGGAAGCCGACGGTCTCGGTCAGCAGCCGGTACGAGCGCTTGCAGATCTCGACCTTGCGCTCGATCGTGTCGGCCTGGCCCTGCTCGTCGAAGGCCATGACGACGACGGCGGCGCCGTAGGCCCGCACGCGGCGCGCCTGCTCGATGAACGGGCGCTCGCCTTCCTTGAGGCTGATGGAGTTGACGATGCCCTTGCCCTGCAGGCACTTGAGGCCCGCTTCGAGCACCGTCCACTTCGACGAGTCGAGCATGATCGGGACGCGCGCGACGTCGGGTTCCGCCGCAACGAGGTTCAGGAAGCGGACCATGGCTGCCTCGGAATCGAGCATGCCTTCGTCCATGTTGATGTCGATGACCTGCGCGCCGCTCGCGACCTGCTGGCGGGCAACGTCGAGCGCGGCGGTGTAGTCCTCGGCCTCGATCAGCCGGCGGAATTTTGCCGAGCCCGTGACGTTGGTCCGCTCGCCGACGTTCACGAACAGGCTGTCCGGGCCGATGTTGAGCGGTTCGAGGCCGCTCAGGCGGCAGCGCGGCTCGAGCACCGGCGGCCTGCGCGGCGGCAGGCCGGCGACGGACTGGGCGATGTGGCCGATGTGCTCCGGCGTCGTGCCGCAGCAGCCGCCGACGATATTCACGAAGCCCGAGACCGCGTACTCCCGCACCAGGTCCGCTGTCTCGCAGGCAGTCTCGTCGTACTCGCCGAAGGCGTTGGGCAGGCCCGCGTTGGGGTACGCGCAGACGTACGCATCGGCAATGCGCGACAGTTCCTCGACGTAGGGGCGCAGCTGCTTCGCGCCGAGCGCACAGTTGAGGCCGATGACGGCTGGCCGCGCGTGTCGCACGGAGTTCCAGAACGCCTCGACCGTCTGTCCCGAGAGCGTGCGGCCGGAAGCGTCGGTGATCGTGCCGGACACCATGACCGGCAGGTCGAGGCCC
Source organism: uncultured Gammaproteobacteria bacterium (assembly GCA_963789375.1). Taxonomy (GTDB): domain Bacteria; phylum Pseudomonadota; class Gammaproteobacteria; order Steroidobacterales; family Steroidobacteraceae; genus RPQJ01. Next base: position 130,134 of record CAWBKN010000013.1, read on the forward strand.
TGCTCGTCGAGCACCTGCCGCACGGCGAACAGCGCGGCCTTGGCGTTGAGGGTGTCGAAGATGGTCTCGACCAGGATCAGGTCGACACCGCCCTCGACCAGCGCGCGCGTCGCCTCGACGTAGGTCGCCGTGAGCTCGTCGAAGGTGATGTTGCGAAAGCCGGGATCACTGACCTTCGGCGACAATGAGGCAGTACGGTTGGTCGGGCCCAGCGCGCCTGCGACGAAGCGCGCCCTGCCCGTGCGTGCGGCAACGTCGTCGGCTGCGCGCCGGGCGATCTGCGCCGCCGTCAGGTTCAACTCGCGCACCAGCGCTGCCAGGCCGTAGTCGGCCTGCGAGGTCGCGTTGGAGTTGAACGTGTTGGTCTCGATGATGTCGGCGCCCGCCTCGAGGTAGCGGCGGTGGATCTCACCGATCACTTCCGGCCGGGTCAGCACCAGCAGGTCGTTGTTGCCCTTGAGGTCCTGCGGACTGTCCTTGAAGCGCTCGCCGCGGTAGTCGGCCTCGCCGAGCTTGTACGACTGGATGACGGTGCCCATCGCGCCGTCGAGCACGAGCACGCGCTCGCCGAGCAGGCGGCGGAATTCGCGGATCCGTTCCGGTCGCAGCATGGTCAGGCTCCGGCGCCGGCGGCTCGGGCAGCCGGTGCCCGCACGCCCAGCGCGTGACAGATCGCGACGGTCAGTTCCGCGCGGTTCAGCGTGTAGAAGTGGAACTCGTTGACCCCGTGCGCCTGCAGGCGGTGCACCTGGTCGATCGCGACACTCGCGGCGATCATGCGGCGCGTCTCCGGGTCGTCGTCGAGCCCGTCGAAGCGGTGTGCCAGCCAGTCCGGCACGCTGGCGCCGCAGCGCTTCGCGAAGCGCAGCATCTGCGGGAAGCGCGTGATGGGCAGGATGCCCGGCACGATCGGTGCGGTGATGCCCGCGGCCACGCACCGGTCGCGGAAACGCAGGTACTTGTCGGTGTCGAAGAAGAACTGCGTGATCGCGCGATTGGCGCCCGCGTCGAGTTTCGCGCGCAGCACGTCGAGGTCGAACTCCGCACTCGGCGCTTCCGGATGCACTTCCGGGTACGCGGCGACCGAGATGTCGAAATCGCCGACTGACTTCAGTCCGTGCACGAGGTCGGCGGCATAGGCAAAGCCTTCCGCGTGCGGCACATAACGCAACTGACCCGCGGGCGTGTCACCCCGGAGGGCGACGATGTTGCGGATACCCGCGTCGCGGTAGGCCCGCGCGATGTCGAGGATCTCGCCGCGCGGCGCCCCGACGCAGGTGAGGTGGGGTGCGGGCGTCAGCGAGGTCTCGCGCAGGATGCGCGTCACCACGTTGTGCGTACGCTCGCGCGTCGAACCGTCGGCCCCGTACGTGACCGAGACGAATTTCGGCGCCAGTGGCGCCAGGCGCTGGATCGACGCCCAGAGGGTCTTTTCCATCGCCTCGTCGTTGGGCGGGAAGAACTCGAACGAGACGGTCACCGGCGGGTTCGGGCTGGGCATGGGAGCATTCATGGGTACGATCCGTATCCTGTCGGTGCGGGCTCGGTCAGGCCGCCGCCGTGACGGCGTTGTGCGCGCGCGCCACGGCGAGCACCAGGTGCTGGCCGTCGACGTCGAGGGGTCGCAGCCGCGTGCAGATGAGACCGGCCTCCGCCAGCCATTCGCGCAAGGCGGCCAACGGGTTGTCCGCGCTGGTCCGCAACGCGAGTGCGTCATAGTCCTCGACCAGCAGCAACTCGCCGTGCGAGCCCAGCAGGCGCGCGATTTCGCGCAGTGCCTCGACGGGCCGGTCCTGGCCAGGCAGCGCACGATCGAGGATCACGGTGTCGAAGTCCCCGGCGGCGTGCGGCAACGATCTGAGCTCGCCCTGCTGCAGCGCGCAGTGGCTGAGTCCGCGTGAGTGCAGCGCGGCCCGCGCACGCTGCACCTCGAGCCGCGACCCGTGCATGCCGACCACCCGGCGCGCCCGCGACGCAATCGGTCCGAGCACGTCCGTCGGCGACTGGCCGTAATAGAACAACGAGCCGCGTCCGCGATCACCCAACTCGGCGGAGAGCACGCTTGCCAGCTCCGCGTGAGTGCGTCCCGCGCCGCCCGCGAGCATGGCGCCGTCTGCAGCGGACGCCCTGCTCCGCTCTTCGAGCACTGCCGCGACGCGCGCCGCATCGGCCAGCAGCGTCGGGTCCGAGGCCTGGACCCGGGACAGCACGTCGCTCACGAAATCGCGGCCGGCGCCATCCGTCGGCACCCGGTAAAGAATCCAGTGCTGCTCGCGATACCGCTCCAGCAGGTGCGCGTCGCAGAGCAGCTTGAGGTGGCGCGACACGCGTGGCTGACTCTGGCCGAGGATGGTCGTCAGCTCCGTCACCGCGAATTCCCCGCGGGCGAGGATCACGAGAAGGCGCAGCCGTGACGGTTCAGCCACAGCCCGCAGTTGGGTCAGGAGTTCATCGAAACTTGGCACTCAACTAAATATAAAGATATTTATATATTTGCGCCAGCCCCGCACCGCTCAGTGAACGACGGGACCCGGGCCCGAAGGATTCCCCGGCCCGGTGAACAGCGAGGCGCAATCGACCGCATCGAGCCGATAGGCGCGGCTGCAGAATTCGCAGCGGACCTCGACCTGGCCGAACTCCTCGACCATGGATTCGACCTCCTGGCGACCGAGCGCACGCAGCATGTTCTCGACGCGCTCGCGTGAGCATCGGCAACGGAAGAACACCGGCGCCGACTCGAACATGCGGACGTCGTCTTCGGCAAAGAGTCGGCGCAGCAGCTTGGGGTCGTCGAGTTCCGCGAGTTCCTGGCCCGTGACCGTGTCGGCGACGAGTTGCACGCGTCGCCAGGCATCCTCGACTTCGTCCTCGGGCACGACGCCACCGCCCGACTCGGCCGCCGTGACGGGCTTCGAAGTCACGGGCAAGCGCTGCAGCAGCAGGCCACTGGCGCTTTCGCCGTCGGCATGCAGCCAGAGCCGCGTCGGCAGCTGCTCCGAGCTCTCGAAGTAACCCCGCAGGCACTCGCCCATGGAGCCGCCCGTGAGCGGCACGACCCCCTGGTAGCGGTTCGCGGCGCCTTCGTTTTCGATCGTCACGGTCAGCGTGCCGTTGCCGGAGAGCTCGCGCAGGTCCGGGGTGGCCGGCGGGTCGCGGAACCGTGCGACGGCGCGCACGCTCAAGCCTTCCGTGCACTCGACGATCATCAGGTGCATGGGTCCTTCCCCGCGCAGCTGCAGCGTGAGCAGGCCCTTGAACTTCAGCGTCGACGCCAGCAACGCGGCCGCGGCGACGGCCTCACCGAGCGTGTCGCGCACCTGCGACGGATACTCGTGATGCTCCATCATGGCCTGCCAGGCGGGCCCCAGGTGCACCAGCTGGCCGCGGAACGGGTACCGCTCGAAGACGAAGCGCCGCAGCGTGTCGACCTCGGCCACGCGTCCTCAGGCGACCCGTACCGGGATGTTCAGCGTGCGGATCTTCTCGGCCCAGGCCGCGGGCGCCGTGTTGTGCACCGAGGTGCCGCTGGCATCCACCGCGACGGTGACCGGCATGTCCTTCACGTCGAACTCGTAGATGGCCTCCATGCCGAGTTCCCCGAACGCCACGACGCGCGACGACCGGATCGCCTTGGAGACGAGGTATGCGGCGCCGCCGACGGCCATCAGGTATGCGGCCTTGTGGCGCTTGATCGATTCGATCGCGACCGGACCGCGCTCGGACTTGCCGATCATCGCAATCAGGCCGGTCTTCTCGAGCATCATGTCGGTGAACTTGTCCATGCGGGTGGCGGTCGTGGGGCCTGCAGGACCGACCACCTCGTCCCGCACCGGGTCCACCGGGCCGACGTAATAGATGACGCGATTGGTGAAGTCGACTCCGGGAGGGAGACCCTCGCCGCTCGCATAGAGATCCGCGATGCGCTTGTGGGCCGCATCACGGCCGGTGAGCATCTTGCCGTTGAGCAGCAGCGTCTCGCCCGGCTTCCAGCTCTCCACTTCGGCGCGCGTCAACGTGTCGAGGTTGACGCGACGTGAGCTGCCACCCGCGCTCCACGTCACCTTGGGCCAATGTTCGAGCGACGGCGGCTCGAGCACCGCAGGGCCGCTGCCGTCGAGCACGAAATGCACGTGGCGTGTGGCGGCGCAGTTCGGGATCATCGCGACGGGCTTCGATGCAGCGTGCGTCGGGTACAGCTTGAGCTTGACGTCGAGCACCGTCGTGAGGCCGCCGAGACCTTGCGCGCCGATGCCCAGTGCATTGACCTTTTCGTAGAGCTCGATGCGCAGCTCCTCGGCCTTGTCCTTCGGGCCGCGCGCGAGCAGCTCGTGCATGTCGACGGGGTCCATCAGCGATTCCTTCGCGAGCAGCATGGCTTTTTCCGCCGTGCCGCCGACACCGATGCCGAGCATGCCCGGCGGGCACCAGCCCGCGCCCATCGTCGGCACCGTCTTCAGCACCCAGTCGACGATCGAGTCGCTCGGGTTGAGCATCACGAACTTGGACTTGTTTTCCGAGCCGCCGCCCTTGGCGGCCACCGTCACCTCGACCTCATCGCCCGGGACCAGCTCGACGTGGAACACGGCCGGCGTGTTGTCGCGGGTGTTCTTGCGCGCGAACAGCGGGTCATCGACGACCGACATGCGCAGCTTGTTGTCGGGGTGCTCGTAGGCGCGGCGCACGCCTTCGTTGATCATGTCGGCGAGGCTGCCTTGCGTGTCCCAGCGCACGTTCATGCCCACCTTGAGGAACATGTTGACGATGCCGGTGTCCTGGCAGATCGGTCGCTTGCCCTCGGCGCACATGCGCGAGTTGGTCAGGATCTGCGCGATCGCATCCTTCGCGGCGGGGCTCTGCTCGCGCTCGTAGGCGCGGCCCAGGTGCTCGATGTAATCGATCGGGTGGTAATAGGAAATGAACTGCAGCGCGTCGGCGACGCTCTGGACGAAGTCGTCTTCGCGGATCACGGCCATGACTGCACCAGGAGTTAGGAGATGAGGAAGCGGTTAGCGGTTAGCGGTTAGCGGATAGCGGATAGTCAAGAGGCGCTGTCGCGCGCAAGTTCAACCTGAGAGCTTGCGCTTGAGCAATTCGTTGAGCTGGGCCGGGTTGGCCTTGCCGGCGGTGGCTTTCATCACCTGCCCGACGAAGAACCCGAACAGCTTGTCCTTGCCCGAGCGGTACTCGGCGAGCTGGCCAGGATTGCTGGCCATGACTGCGTCGATTGCCTGCTCGATCGCGGAGGTGTCCGTGATCTGCTTGAGCCCCTTCGCCTCGATGACGGCGTCGGCACCCTTGCCTTCGGTCCACATCGCCTCGAACACTTCCTTGGCGATCTTGCCCGAGATCGTGTTGTCGACGATGCGCGCCAGCAGCCCGGCCAATTCGCTGGCGCCGACGCGGCTCTGCGTGACGTCCAGGTTTTCCTTGTTGAGCGCCCCCGCAAGGTCGCCCATCACCCAGTTGGCCGCGAGCTTGGGCTGGCTGCCCAGCTCGCGTACGACGGTCTCGTAGAACTCGGCCAGCTCGCGGCTCGAGGTAAGCACGCCGGCGTCGTACTCGGACAGGCCGTGCTCGCGCACGAAGCGCGCGGCCTTTTCATCCGGCAGCTCGGGCAGGGTCTTGCGAACCCCTTCAATGGTGGCTTCGTCGATGACGAGCGGCAGCAGGTCAGGGTCGGGGAAGTAGCGGTAGTCGTTCGCTTCTTCCTTGGAGCGCATCGAGCGCGTCTCACCCTTGTCGGGATCGTACAGGCGCGTCTCCTGCACGACCTTGCCGCCACCCTCGAGCAGCTCGATCTGCCGCTCGACCTCGTAATTGATCGCGCGCTCGACGAAGCGGAACGAGTTGACGTTCTTGATCTCGGCGCGCGTGCCGAATTCCGCCTGGCCGACCGGACGCACGGAGACGTTCGCATCGCAGCGGAACGAGCCTTCCTGCATGTTGCCGTCGCAGATCTCGAGGTAGCGCACGAGCGTGTGGATCTTCTTGAGGTAGGCGATGGCTTCCTTCGCCGAGCGCATGTCGGGCTCCGACACGATCTCGAGCAGCGGCGTGCCGGCGCGGTTCAGGTCGATGCCGGACAGGCCGTGGAAGTCCTCGTGCAGCGACTTGCCGGCGTCCTCCTCGAGGTGGGCGCGCGTGATGCCGATCGTCTTGTGCGTGCCGTCGTCGAGCACGATATCGAGCGAGCCATCCTCGACCACGGGACGCTCGTACTGGCTGATCTGGTAGCCCTTGGGCAGGTCCGGGTAGAAGTAGTTCTTGCGCGCGAAGATCGAGCGCCGCGAAATCTTCGCGCCCGTGGCGAGGCCGAAGCGGATGGCCATGCGGACGGCATCACCGTTCAGTACCGGCAGCACGCCCGGGTAACCGAGGTCGACGAGGTTGGCCTGCGTGTTGGGCTCGGCGCCGAACGCGGTCGCGGAGCCGGAAAAGATCTTGCTGCGCGTCGCGAGCTGCGCGTGGATCTCGAGGCCGATGACGGTTTCCCACTGCATAGGAAGTGACTAGTGAATAGTGGTTAGTGAATAGTCGGAACGGGCCCGGAGGCGCCGGTGCACGATGTTGACGATATCTTCTGCATTCAATGCTGCATCTCCTACTAGTCACTAGTCACTAGCCACTAGTCACTTTCCTCACGCGTACGCGGCCGGCACGCGCTTATGCCAGTCGGTCCGCTGCTGGTACTGGTGCGAGGCGGCGAGCAGCCGCGACTCGGCGAAGTGCGGGCCGACGAGCTGCAGCCCGACCGGCAGCTCGGAGCCGCCCTCGCTGACGAAGCCGCAGGGGATCGAGATCGCCGGGAGCCCCGCGAGGTTCGCGCCGATCGTGTAGATGTCGTTGAGGTACATCGTGATCGGGTCGCTGGTCTTCGCGCCGAGCTCGAACGCAGCGGTAGGCGCCGTCGGGCCGAGCACCACGTCGACCTCGGTGAAAGCGCGTGCAAAGTCGTTCGCGATCAGCGCACGGACTTTCTGGGCCTTGATGTAATACGCGTCGTAGTACCCGGCCGAAAGCACGTAGGTGCCGGTCATGATGCGGCGCTTGACCTCCGCGCCGAAACCCTCGCCGCGCGACCGCTTGTAGAGATCGAGCAGGTCCCGCGGCGATTCGCAGCGGTGGCCGAAGCGCACGCCGTCGAAGCGCGACAGGTTGGACGAGCATTCGGCCGGTGCGACGACGTAGTACGTCGGCACGGACAGCGGCAGGCTCGGCAGGCTCACTTCCTTCACGACCGCGCCCTGTGCCTGCAGGACCTCGATCGCCCCGCGCACGCACCTTTCGACGGCCGGGTCCAGCCCCTTTTCGAAGAATTCGCGCAGCAGGCCGATGCGCAGCCCGCTGAGCGGCTGCTGCAACTCGCCGACGTAGTCCGGCACCGGCGCATCCACGCAGGTCGAATCGCGTGGATCGAAGCCGGCCATGGCCTGCAGCAGCAGCGCGGCGTCCTGCGCGGAACGGGTCAGCACGCCTGCCTGGTCGAGGCTGGAGGCGAACGCGATCATCCCGTAGCGCGACACCCGGCCGTAGGTGGGCTTGAGCCCCGTCAGGTTGGTCAGTGCCGCCGGCTGGCGGATCGAGCCGCCCGTGTCGGTGCCGCTCGCTGCGGGCGCGATGCACGAGGCGACCGCCGCGGCCGAGCCGCCCGAGGAGCCCCCCGGCACGCGACCCAGGTTCCACGGATTCTTCACCGGCCCAAAGAAGCTGGTTTCGTTGGACGAGCCCATCGCGAACTCGTCCATGTTGGTCTTGCCGAGCAGCACGGTGCCCGCGGCGCGCCAGCGCGCGACCACGGTCGCGTCGTACGGGGCGACGAAGTTCGACAGCATCTTCGACCCGCAGGTCGTCAGGATGCCGTCCGTGCAGAAGATGTCCTTGTGCGCGATCGGGACGCCCGTGAGCGGGCCGCCCTCGCCCCGGGCCAGCAGCTCGTCGGCGGCCCGGGCATCGGCCAGCGCGCGGTCCGCCGTGACGGTCACGAAGGCGTTGAGTTCGGGGCCGAAACGCTCGATGCGGCCGAGGAAATGCAGGGTGAGGTCAAGACTCGAGAAGGTGCGGGCCCGCAGGCCGGCAGCGAGTTCCGATACGGTCAGGGTGTGCATGGTTGGCTGGACACGGAATTCTGGAGGGAAAGCCCTTCGGGCGCACGGCAGGAGGACCGATCCGTCCCGGCGCCGTGCGGCGCCGTCACGGGCAACTATTCACTCGATGACCTTGGGGACGAGGTACAGTCCCGCCGCGACGCTCGGCGCGTTGCGCTGGTACTTGTCGCGCTGGTCGGTCTCGGTGACCGCATCCGGTCGCAGCCGCTGGACCTGGTCCGCCAGCGGGTGAGCCATGGGCTCGACGCCGGCGGTGTCGGCGGCGGCCAGGTGCTCGACGAAGTCGATGATCCGCGACAGGCTGTCGACGTAGACGGGCATCTGCGCCTCGGTGATTTCGAGGCGGGCAAGGTGGGCGATCCCCTCGACCTGGGTACGGGTCAGGCTCATCTGCGAAAAGCTCGAACGGGAAGGAAAATCCCGGTCGCAAAATGATACACGGCGCCTTGCTGAAAGTCGTGACTATGGTTAAATTGCCGTGATTTAGCGCAAGTCAGCGCTCCCCCACCTTCGGCGGCACTTCCTCACTCAATGTTCAAGAAACTCCGGGGATATTTCTCCAACGACCTCTCGATCGACCTTGGCACCGCCAACACGCTGATCTACGTGCGCGGCAAGGGCATCGTCCTCAACGAGCCCTCCGTGGTCGCGATCCGCGAGGAACCGTCGCGCGGCGGCAAGAAGATCGAGGCCGTCGGTACGGAAGCGAAGAACATGCTCGGCCGTACGCCGGGCAACATCACGGCTATCCGGCCGATGAAGGACGGCGTCATCGCCGACTTCACCGTCACCGAGAAGATGCTGCAGTTCTTCATCGAAAAGGTGCACGGCAACCGCATGGTCCGGCCGAGCCCGCGCGTGCTGGTGTGCGTGCCGTACGGCTCGACACAGGTCGAACGCCGCGCGATCCAGGAATCCGCCGAGGGCGCGGGTGCGCGCTGGGTGCGGCTGATCGAAGAGCCGATGGCGGCGGCAGTCGGCGCCGGCATGCCGGTGCACGAGGCCCGCGGCTCCATGGTGCTCGACATCGGCGGCGGCACCTCCGAAGTCGCGGTCATCTCGCTGAACGGCATCGTCTACGCCGCCTCCGTCCGCATCGGCGGCGACCGCTTCGACGAAGCGATCATCAATTACGTGCGTCGCAACTACGGCATCCTGATCGGCGAAGCCACGGCCGAGCGCATCAAGATCGAGATCGGCTCGGCCTACCCGGGCCAGCACGTGAAGGAAATCTCGGTCAAGGGCCGCAACCTCTCCGAAGGCGTGCCGCGCAGCTTCACGCTCAACTCGAACGAGATCCTCGAAGCACTGCAGGAGCCACTGCAGGGCATCGTCGGCGCCGTCAAGGCCGCCCTCGAGCAGACCCCCCCGGAGCTCGGCTCCGACGTCGCCGATCGCGGCATCGTGCTCACCGGCGGCGGCGCGCTCCTGCGCGACGTCGACAAGCTGCTGATGGAGGAAACCGGGTTGCCCGTCGTCGTGGCCGAGGACCCGCTCACCTGCGTGGCGCGAGGCGGCGGCAAGATGCTGGAGTTGATCGACGAGCACGGCCCGGGCATTTTCGGCCTGGATTGATTTCCCGCACGGCCGTGGTCGAACTGACCCACGACTCGCGCCCGATCATCGGCCGGGGCCCCCCGCTCACCGCGTATTTCCTCACGCTCGCGGCCGTCTCGATCGGCCTGATGGTGGCCGACCAGCGTTACCAGCAGATCGACCGTGTCCGCGAGATCCTGAGCGCCGCCGTCCTGCCGGTGCAGCGCGCGGTTGATTTTCCGTTCCGGGCGACCGACTGGGTCACGACGTCTTTTGCGGACCGCGGCCGGCTGCGCGAGGAAAACCTCGAGCTGACCGCACGCGTGCGTCTCGCCAACCTGCAACTGCAACGTTTCGCCGCGCTCGAGGACGAGAACCGGCGCCTGCGCGACATGCGGGCGAACACGTCGGGCGTGGCCGAGAAGGTGCTCGTCGCCTCGATCCTGAACGTCGACCTCGACCCGTTCCGCCACCGCGTGCTGCTCGACAAGGGCGCCGTGGACGGCGTGTTCCGCGGGCAGGCCGTGCTCGACGGCGAGGGAATCTTCGGCCAGGTCACCAAGGTCAATGCCGCAACCTCCGAGGTGATCCTGATCAGCGACGCCGAACACGCGATCCCCGTGCAATCCAACCGCAGCGGCGTCCGCACCATCGCGGTGGGGACCGGCGACATCAACAAGCTGTCGCTGCCGTTCGTCACCGTCGAGTCGGACATCCAGGAAGGCGACCTGCTGCTTTCCACGGGCATGGGCGGCGTCTTCCCGCCGGGCTATCCGGTGGCCCAGGTCAGCAAGGTCAAGCGCGCGGGCAGCACGTTCGCACTGGTGGAGGCCCGGCCGACGGCGCAGCTCGATCGTGCCCGCGAAGTCCTGCTCGTCTGGTTCAAGGCGATGCCGGTTCCCGGTCGAGGCCTCCGCGGCGACGCCGGCGACCGACGAGCGGGCAGCGGCGCCGCCCGCTCCGGCGCGTACGACCCCCAACCACCGCGGCCACCGGAGCCCACCGCCACGGCGCCGCCACCGGCCGGGCCCGCGGATGGCGCCCCGACACGATCCCGCTGCGGCGGCATCCAGCGCGGGAGCCGCGCCCGTCGATGCCGGCGCGGCGCCACCTGCTCTCGAACCGGGGCCGCCTGCGGACACGGCGCCCGTCAACGCCACACCCGACGTTACCGCGCGCACCACAGGGGGGCGGCGAATGAGGCAGCCCAGCCTGTTCGCGCGCCGGCTGCTGTACTGGCTCAGCATGGCCGCAGGCCTGGTGCTGGCTATCGTCCCGCTGCCCGCCTGGCTCGATCCGGTGCGTCCGGACCTCGCCCTGCTGGCCATGATCTACTTCGTCCTCACCAGCCCGAGAATTGCCGGGCTGGGGTACGCCTGGCTTTCGGGCCTGTTTCTCGACGTGCTGCGCGGCATGGTGCTCGGCCAGCATGCCCTCGGATTCCTCGTGGTGGGCTACCTCACCCACCGCCTGCAGCTGCGCATGCGCATGTTCCCGATCGTGCAACAGGCCGCGATCGTGATGGTGCTGCTCGGCCTGTACCATTTCATCGTGTTCTGGATCGACGGCCTCACCGGGCACGGCTACACGGCGTGGGTGCGCTGGCTGCCGGTGATCTCGGGCGCGCTGCTCTGGCCGTTGATCGTCGCCGTGGGCGACTCGCTCACGCGCCGCTCGAACTGAGCGCGCGCCGGCCATGGCACGCCATTCCCGGCTCAAGGATCACGTCGCCGAGCAGCGCATGTTCGGTCGCCGCATCGTCGCGGCGTCGTTCGTCATCTTCCTGCTGCTCGGTGCGCTGGGGACGCGGCTCTTCTACCTGCAGATCGTCCGGCACGATTACTTCAGCGAGCTGTCCCAGGGCAACCGCATCCGCATCGACCCGCTGCCGCCGCCGCGCGGGCTGATCCTGGACCGCAACGGCGAGCCGCTGGCGCTCAATCGCCCGGCCTACCAGCTGGAGCTCATCCGCGAGCAGGTCCCGGACCTCGACGACACGCTCGCGCGGCTGCGTCGCGCTGCAGCTGCTGCGAGGCGGAGGAGATCGGCGCGCCTCACGAAGACGATCCTCGCACGACGCACGTTCGACGCGGTGCCGATCAGGCTGCAGCTCTCCGAGGAGGAACTCGCGCGATTCGCGGTGCATCGCCCGGACTTCCCGGGCGTCGAGATCCGCCCGCGCCTCACGCGCTACTACCCGCTCGGCGGCACGGCCGTGCACGCGCTCGGCTACGTCGGCTCGATCAGCGAAAAGGACCAGGAGCGCATCGACGAATCCAAGTACGCGGGCACGACGCTGATCGGCAAGCTCGGCATCGAGCGCAACTACGAGGAAGTGCTGCACGGCGAGACCGGGTACCAGCAGCTGCTGGTCAACGCGCAGGGCCGCCGCGTCGACCGCGTCGGCGTCAAGGCGCCCGCACCTCGTGCGCAAGGAGCCGATCGCCGGCGACGACCTGCTGCTGACGCGATCGACCTGCGCGTGCAGAAAGCGGCCGAGGAGGCGCTGTCGCCGGCCAGCGCGCGGCCGTCGTCGCGATCGACCCATCGAACGGCGACGTACTCGCCTTCGTCAGCACGCCGACCTTCGACCCGAACGGCTTCGCGCGTGGCTTGACGGTCGCCGAGTACCGCGCCCTCGCGGAAGACCCCGACAAGCCGCTGTATCGACCGCGCCCTGCGCGGCGTCTACCCGCCCGGCTCGACGATCAAGCCGCTCGTGGCGCTCGCCGCGCTGGAGTACGGCGTCACCGACGCCGCGGGACACGCGCTGTGCCGCGGCGTCTGGCAGTTCCCCGGCTCGAGCCACACGCTACCGTGACTGGAAAAAGGGCGGCCACGGCACCGTCGACATGCATTAGGCGATCGCGCAGTCGTGCGACGTCTACTTCTACGGCGTGTCGGACCTGCTCGGCATCGACCGGATGCACGACTTCCTCGTGCAGTTCGGCCTCGGCGAGCCCGACCGGCATCGACGTGCTCGGCGAGCGCTCGGGCCTGGTGCCGTCGCGGGCCTGGAAGAAAAAGGCCTTCAAGAAGAAGTCCCTGCAGGTCTGGTTTCCCGGCGAGACGGTGATCGCCGGGCATCGGCCAGGGCTACATGCTGGCCACGCCGCTGCAGCTGGCGCACGTCGCGGCGACGATCGCCATGCGCGGCAAGCGCTTCGAACCGCGGCTCGTGCGCGCCGTGCGCGATTCGGTCGACGGGCGAGGTGCGGCGAACTGCCGCCGCGACCGCTGCCCGCCGTGAAGGTCAAGGACCCGACTTCCTGGGACGTGATCATCGGCGGCATGGTCGGCGTGATGAGCCCGGGCGGCACCGCCTATCGCGCCCAGGCCGGCGCGCCGTACCAGATCGCGGGCAAGACGGGCACCGCGCAGGTCTTCACGATCGGCCAGACCGAGAAGTACAAGGAATCGGAGGTCGCCGAACGGCTGCGCGACCACGCGCTGTTCATCGCGTTCGCGCCCGGCGGATGCACCGAAACTTGCGGTCGCCGTGCTGGTCGAAAACGGACGTCAGCGGCAGCGGCACGGCCGCGCCCATCGCGCGCAAGGTGTTCGACGCGTTATCTCGCGCCGACAGGTCGCGACCCCGCCGCCGCCGGCCACGACGGCCGTGCCGCCGCCCGCAGGAGCCGAGGAATGAGGACGGAAATCGCAGGCCCTGGCTACTCGAGCCGCGCGCAGCGCACGCTGACGCTCACGGGCCGGCTGCTGGCCGCGCTGCACCTCGACGGGCCGCTGCTGCTCAGCCTGGTGGCCGTCTGCTGCGCCGGCCTGGTCGTGCTGTACAGTGCCGCCGGCGAGGACGTGCACATCTTCCTCGGCCAGGCGGCGCGCATGGGGCTCGGCCTGGGCGTGCTGACGCTCGTCGCCCAGGTCCCGCCACGGATCATGCGCTCGGCGCCCTTCCTGTACGCCGTCGGCGTGCTGCTGCTCGTCGCGGTCGCCGCTGGTCGGTGACGTGGCCATGGGCGCGCAACGCTGGCTCGACCTCGGTTTCGTGCGCTTCCAGCCGTCCGAGATCATGAAGATCGCGGTGCCGCTCTGCTGCGCCTGGTACCTGCACGACCGGCCGTTGCCGCCCGATTTCACGACGCTGGTCGTGGTCGTGCTGATCGTGCTCGTGCCGACGCTGCTGATCGCCGAGCAACCGGACCTGGGCACGGCGCTGCTCGTCGTCGGCCGGCGGCGGCCTGGTGATCCTGCTGGCCGGCCTGCAGTTGCGCTACATCCTGGGCCTCGGCGCGGCACTCGCCGGCGCGCGTGCCGGTCGCGTGGATGTTCCTGCTGCACGATTACCAGCGCCAGCGGGTGCTCACGTTCCTCAATCCCCAGAATGATCCGCTCGGCGCGGGTTACCACACGATCCAGTCGCAGATCGCAATCGGCTCGGGGGGCATCTTCGGCAAGGGCTACATGAACGGCAGCCAGGCACAGCTCGAATTCCTGCCCGAGCGTTCCACCGACTTCATCTTCGCGGTGATCGGCGAGGAGTGGGGCTTCGTCGGCTGCTTCGTGCTGATGATGCTCTACCTGCTCGTCATCGGGCGCGGGCTGTTCATCGCCGCGCAGGCGCAGGACACGTTCTCGCGCCTGATCGCCGGCAGCCTGACGCTGACGTTCGCGGTGTACGTCTTCGTCAACAGCGGCATGGTCGCAGGACTGTTACCCGTCGTCGGCGTGCCGTTGCCGCTCGTGAGTTACGGCGGCACTTCGCTGGTGACCCTCATGGCAGGCTTCGGTATCCTCATGGCGGTCAACTCACGCCGCAAACTGGTCGCCACGTGACAAGGAATCGTCCCCCGCGCCGGGCCGCCGCAGGCCCTGCCTTCGCCGTTGCTCGCCTGCGCGCTCGGCCTGCTGCCGCGCGAGTCGCCGTGCAGCCAGGCGTTCGATCCCGGGCGCGAGGACATCGCGGCATTCGTTGCCGAGGTGGCTCACAAGCACGGCTTCGAGCCCGGCCCGCTGGCCGCGACGCTGGCCCAGGCCGAATCGCGGCCGTCGATCCTGACGGCCATCGCCAAGCCCGCCGAACGGACACTGACCTGGGACGAGTACCGCGCGAAATTCCTCGTCGAACGGCGAATCCAGCGCGGCGTCGCCGTCCAGTCCGAGCGCCGCGCCGAGCTCGAGCAGGCGCAGGCGGCGAGCGGCGTCCCGGTCGACATCCTGCTCGCGATCGTCGGCGTCGAGACGTTCTACGGGGAGAACACCGGCAAGCACCGCGTCATCGATGCGCTCGCCACGCTCGCCTTCGATTACCCGCCCCGCGCGCCCTACTTCCGCGGCGAGCTCGAGCAGTTCCTGCTCATGGCCCGCGACGAACAGCTCGACCCGCTTGCACCGCTCGGCTCCTACGCCGGCGCGATGGGCGTGCCGCAGTTCATGCCGACGAGCTTCCGCCAATGGGCCGTCGACGGCGACGCCGACGGCCGGCGCGATCTCTGGCAGGACTGGGCCGACATCTTTTCGAGCGTCGGCAATTACCTGAAGATCCACGGCTGGCGCGCCGGGGAACCGGTGATGGTGCCGGCCGACGCCACGGGCGCGGACCTCTCGGGACTCGACATGGGCAAGGCCGGCCTGGTCGAAACGGTCGGCTCGCTGCGCAGCCGCGGCATCCAGTTCGAGACCAGCCTTCCCGCCGATGCCCCGGCGATGCTGGTGGCGCTCACGGTGGGATTCGGCAACGAGTTCCGCGTGGGATTCACCAACTTCTATGCCATCACGCGGTATAACCGCAGCCTCATGTACGCGAGCGCCGTCAGCGACCTCGCCGACGCCATCGCCGCAGCCCGCGCCACGGCGAATGCCGCCGCGACGCCCGGCGTCACGGCCAGCCCCTGATCACTCCCACTCCAACCTACGGTTCACCTCCTGCAATGAGATCCAAGCTTCCCCTGCTCGCGCTGGCGCTCACCGCCGGCTTCGGCCTGACGCTCACTGGCTGCGGCAAGGACGACGCGGAAAAAGCCGCGCCGGCCGCAGCACCCGCGCCCGCCGCCGCCGCTCCCGCGGCGACGGCCGTGCCGCCGCCGCCGCAGCTCAATGCGCGCAGCTTCATCGTGATCGACCACGAGAGCGGTCGCGTGCTCGCGGCGCTCGAGCCCGATTCGCGCCAGGAGCCCGCCAGCCTCACCAAGCTGATGACGGCCTACGGCGTGTTCAAGGCACTCAAGGAAGGCCGGATCAAGACCGACGAGCTGGTCACGATCAGCGAGCATGCGTGGAAGCAGGAAGGTTCGCGGATGTTCGTCGAGGTCGGCAAGCAGGTCTCGGTCAACGACCTGATCCAGGGCATGATCGTGCAGTCCGGCAACGACGCGACGGTCGCACTCGCCGAAAAGGTCGGCGGCAACGAGCCGACCTTCGTGCAGATGATGAACACGTACGCGAAGCAGCTCGGCATGACCGGCTCGCACTTCACGAATTCGGCCGGCATGCCCGATCCCGAGCACTACATGACGGCACGCGATGCCGCGACGCTCGCCAGCGCCCTGATCCACGAGTTCCCCGAGTACTACAAGTGGTATTCGCAGCGCGAGTTCGTCTGGAACGGCATCACGCAGCAGAACCGCAACGGCCTGCTCTGGCGCGACGCCACCGTCGACGGCGTCAAGACGGGCCATACCGAGAGCGCGGGCTACTGCCTGATCGCCTCCGCCCGGCGCGACGGCATGCGCCTCGTCAGCGTCGTGCTCGGCGCCGACTCGATGCGCGCGCGCGAGGACGCCAGCGAGGCGCTGCTCAACTACGGCTTCAACTTCTTCGAATCGAAGCGCATTTACGCGGCAGGCCAGCCGCTCACCCGCACGCGGGTCTGGAAGGGCAAGCTCGACGAGGTCGACCTGGTCCTCAAGCGCGACCTCTACGTGACCAGCCAGCGTGGCGTCGTGAGCAACGTGAAGGCCGACTTCGAGTTGCCGGAAACGCTCGTGGCGCCGCTGCCGGCCGACCGACCCGTGGGTAAGGCCAGGGTCGTGGTCGACGGCAAGCCCGTTGCCACGTACGACCTCTACCCGGCCACCGACGGTGGCGCAGGCTGGTTTCTTCGGCCGCGCCTGGGACAGTCTGCGGCTGCTGTTCCACTGACGGTCATGGCCGGGCCGTTCCCGACCTGCTGGCTCAACGGCGAATTCCTGCCGCTGTCCGCGGCACGCATTTCGCCGCTCGATCGCGGCTTCCTGTTCGCGGATGGCGTCTACGAAGTCGTGCCCGTGCATCGCGGCCGACCGTTCCGGCTGCGGCAGCACCTCGAGCGGCTCGAGCGCAGCCTCGCCGAAGTGCGGATTCGCAACCCGCTGTCGCGGCAGGGCTGGGTCGACGTCATCGAGCGGCTCGTGCAGGCCGCGGGCGAGCGCGAACTGCTCGTCTACCTGCAGGTCACGCGCGGCGCGGAACCCGGGCGCAATCACCTGTTCCCCGGGCCCGACGTCGCTCCCACCGGGTTCGCGTTCGTCAGCCCGTATCCGCCCCCGTCGGCGGCGACGCTGGAACGGGGGCCTGGCCGGCGCGCTGCTCGAAGACACGCGCTGGAAACGGTGCGACATCAAGTCGGTCGCACTGCTCGCGAACGTGCTGCTGCGACAGGAAGCACACGAGCGCGGCGCAGCCGAGGCGATCCTGGTGCGCGAGGGCCGCGTGACCGAGGGTTCGTCGAGCACCGTGTTCATCGTGCGCGAGGGCTGCCTCGTCACGCCCCCCAACGATTGCAGCGTGCTGCCCGGCACTTCGCGCGACGCGGTGCTCGAGCTCGCCGCAGGCTGGCTGCCGCTGCAGATCCGCAATTTTTCGGTCGACGAACTGCGCGGCGCCGACGAGGTGTGGATCGCGTCTGCCGGTCGCGGCGTACTGCCGGTCACTTCGGTCGATGCCATCGCGATCGGCGCCGGGCGCCCCGGCCCCTTGTGGCGGGAGATGTACGCGCGGCTGCAGCAGCACCTGACCGAGATCGCGGACCGGCCCGCGCTGGAGGCAGCGTGACGAGCGGTGAGGGTGCGGCGCCACCGCCCACGGGCCGGGGGGAAACGCTGTTCGAATTCCCGTGCGATTTCCCGGTCAAGATCATGGGCCAGGCGACCGACGATTTCCGCAGCCTGGTCCTCGGCATCGTCACTCGGCATTTCGGCGAGCTCGGCACGGCCCGGATCGAGGAGCGACCCAGCGCCAACGGCAAGTACCTGTCGATCACCTGCACGGTGGTTGCGCAGAGCAAGGCGCAACTCGACGCGCTTTACCTGCGAGCTGACGTCCTGCAGCCAGGTGCTCGTCGCGCTGTGATCGCTGACCGCCCGCTCGAACCCGAGCGAGCGCAGCAGGTGCGGGGCCAGCGCCTCGCCGACCGTACGCACCGATGACGGGCCGCCGAGCTCGCTGACCTGCGTCATCTGCAGGCCTGCGTACCCGCAGGGGTTGATCCGCGCGAAGGGTTCGAGGTCCATCGCCACGTTGAGCGCGAGCCCGTGATAGGAACGATTGCGCCGGATGCGCAGTCCCACGCTCGCGATCTTGCGCGGGCCGACATACACGCCCGGCGCGTCGCGCCTGCCGTACGCATCGATGCCCCATTCCGCCAGCGTGGCGATGACCGCGCGCTCGATGCCTTCGACGAGCGCGCGCACGCCGAGGCCGTTGCGCACCAGGTCGAGCAGCGGATAGACGACCAGCTGCCCGGGGCCGTGATAGGTGACCTGCCCGCCCCGGTCGATGTCGACGACCGGGATGTCGCCGACCGCGAGCAGGTGCTCCGGCCTGGCATTCATGCCCATCGTGAAGACGGGCGGGTGTTCGAGGAACCAGATTTCGTCGGGCGTCGCGGGCGTCGCCGTGTCCGTGCGGGCCTGCATCTCGCGCCAGGTCGGTTCGTAGGGGACGCGTCCGAGCCAGCGCAGGCCGGGCCGGTCCGCCGACGCATGAGCAGAAGTCCCGCGCTGCGCTGATGCGGTCCCGGCTGCTTCGTCAGCCACGTCGGGCGAGCCCGCCTTCACCGAGGCCCGCGTTGTTGCGCGGCGAGCGCCTGCTCCGCCCGGTAGCTGGAGCGGACGAGCGGACCCGCGACGCACTCGAGGAAGCCGAGCTCGAGCGCCAGCTCCCGGTACGCCGCGAATTCCTCCGGGCGCACGAAGCGCTCGACGGGCAGGTGATTGACGGTGGGGCGCAGGTACTGGCCGAGCGTCAGCAGGTCGACACCGGACGCGCGCAGGTCGCGCAGCGTCTCGCCGATCTCGTCGTCGGTCTCGCCGAGACCGAGCATCAGGCTCGTCTTGACGAGCACGTCGCCCTGCTCGCGCCGCTGCTGCTTCGCATGGGCGAGCACGGCGAGCGTCTGTTCGTACGACGCGCGCGGGTCGCGGACCGGATGGGTCAGGCGTCGTACGGTTTCGACGTTCTGCGCGAACACGTCGAGGCCGCTGTCGACGACGGTCTCGACGTCGCGCAGCACGCCCTGGAAATCCGGCGTCAGCGCCTCGACGGCGGTGTCCGGGATTGCAGCGCTTGATCTCGCGCACGCACGCGGCGAAATGCGCCGCGCCGCCGTCGGGCAGGTCGTCGCGATTGACCGAGGTCAGGACGACGTACTTGAGCTGCATCAGCTGCACGGTCCGGGCGGCATTGGCGGGTTCGTCCGCATCGAGCCAGCCCCGCGGATTGCCCGTGTCCACCGCACAGAACCGGCACGCCCGCGTGCAGACCTCGCCCATCAGCATGATGGTCGCCGTGCCGGCGTTCCAGCATTCACCGATGTTCGGGCACTTGGCTTCCTCGCACACCGTGGCGAGACGGTGCTCGCGCACGGTCTGCTTGACCGTGTCGAACCCGCGGCCGGCCGGCAGCGGCGCACGCAGCCAGGCGGGCTTGCGTCCGACCGGGGTGACGGCAGCGCCCCCGGCCGCCTTGATGCCGTCGCGGATCGCCGTAAACCCTTGCGGGGTAACGTACTTTTCGCCGCTCGCCCGCTTGCCCGCAGCGGCGTCGGTGGTGACGACGGGGATGCCCTTGAAGTCGGTCATGGACGCGGATTGTACGTGCGATTCAGCGTGGCGAGACGCTCCGGCGTGCCGATGTCATGCCAGACGCCCGCGAATATCTCGGCACCGACGCGCCCGTTGATCGCCGCAACGCGCAGCAGGGGCGCGAGCTTGAAGATGCCGTCGCTGCAGCCGTTGAACAGCGACGGGTGATAGACGCCGAGCCCGGAGAACGTGTAGCGCGGCAGCGCCCCAAGCAGTGCTGCTGCCGCGGTGTCCGGCGCCATGCCCGGCACCGGCTCCACCATGCGCCCGTCGGCGTAGGCAAAATCGCCCCGCGGGTTGTGGGGTGGGTTGGGGACCAGCACGACGTGGGCCTGGTCCTTGCCGGGCAGACCGGCCGCGAAGCTCTCGCGCAATGCAGCGTACGGATAGTCCATCCAGACGTCGCCATTCAGCACCAGGAACGGCTCGACGCCCATCGGGCTGAGCTGCGCAAGCGCCCGGAAAATGCCGCCCCCGGTCTCGAGGGGTTCGGGGCCTTCGTCGCTGTAGGCGAGCGCCAGGCCGAAGCGCGCACCGTCGCCCAGCGCCGCCGGGATCTGCTCGCCCAGCCACGAGAGATTCACGACGACCTCGCAAAACCCGGCGGCGGCGAGCGCGTGCAGGTGATGCTCGATCAACGCGCGGCCGCCGATCTCGAGCAGCGGTTTCGGCCGCTCAAGCGTGAGCGGCCGCATGCGTTCGCCCTTCCCCGCCGCCAGGATCATGGCCCTCACGAATGCGTCCTCGGGCCGTCGCGCGTCACGCGGAACCTGCGGCGAGCCTGGCCTCGACCGCGGGCAGCACTCGCAGTTCGATCAAGGCACCGAGTTCGGCGAAATCTGCGTGGCGCGCGCATGCACCGACGGCATGCTGCAGCGTCCGTGGAATGTCCGCGAGGTAGCCCGGCTTGCCGTCCCGGTGCCAGAGCCGCGCAAAAATACCGCCGACCTTCAGGTGGCGCTGCAGGCCCATCAGGTCGAACCAGCGCAGGAACTGCGCGTCGTCCCGACCCGTGTCCAGGCCCGCTGCAGCAGCCTTGCGGCGGAACTGCAGCGCCCAGTCGACGACCCGCTCCTGCGGCCAGGCGATGTAACTGTCCCGCAGCAGGGACACCAGGTCGTAGGTGAGGCCACCGCGCACGGCGTCCTGGAAGTCGAGGATACCGGGGTTGGCATCGGGGCAGACCATGAGGTTGCGCGAATGGTAGTCACGGTGCACGAACACCTGCGGTTGCCCGAGGGCGTTCTCGACGAGCATGTCCAATGCCGTATCGAGCATCGCCGCGTCGTGCGCCGACAGCGCGAGGCCGAGGTGCCGCTGCAGCAGCCAGTCGGGGAAGAGGCTCATCTCGAAGCGCAGCAGCCTGACGTCGTAAGGCGGCAGCTGCAGCGCAGCCGACGCGCCGCGCGACTGGATGGTGACCAGCGCGTCGATCGCGTCCGCATACAGGGCGATCGGCCCGGCCGGGCTGCGACAGCTCGGGCAGGTAGGTCCGGGTGCCGAGGTCGGTGAGCAGCAGGAAGCCGTCGCTGGAACGCTCCAGGACCCGCGGTGCATTGACGCCGATCTCCTGCAGCATCGTCGCGACACGGAGGTACGGCGCCACGTCCTCCTTCGCAGGCGGCGCATCCATGACGATCAGTGGGGCATGGCCCGCCCGCGTCACGCGGAAATAGCGCCTGAAGCTCGCATCGGCAGAGGCAGGCGCCAGGTCGTAACGGGCCATGCCGAGGCCGCGCTCGAGCCAGTCCCGCAGACTTTGCAGGCGAGGATCTTCAGCAGCGCGCGCGGCGCGGCCTTCGAGCGTGTGGATCAAGGCATACCCCGGTTAATTCGCCGCTGCAGCGGACCGCGCGCAATTATAATCGTTCGGATGCCCCTGCCGTCCGTCCCAGCACGTTCCGGTACCGACCTGCGCAGCGCACTGCGGGGGATCCTGCGCATCGCTGCCTTCGGCCTCGTGGGCTGTGCCGCCTCCACCGTGCGGGCCGCCGAGGGCGAGCCGCTGGACAACGGCGGGCAATGTCGCGTTGCGCCGGCCGATCCACGGGTCGAGTCCCTGCTGCAGGCCGACCCGGACGATGACCAGATCAAGATCACCAGCGACACCGGCGAGCTCGGCCGGGACGGCGACGCGCTCCTCAGCGGCAACGTGACCATCCGCACGGGCCAGCGCCTGCTCACTGCCGACCAGGCGGAGCTGAGCTCGACCGAGCGCAGGGTCCAGCTCAAGGGGCGCATGGAATACCTCGACCCGCGGCTGCACGTCCGCGGTCAGGCCGGCTCGTTCGTCGAGGGGGCGGGCGGCACCTTCGAGGGGGCCGAGTTCGAACTGCCGGACCACTCGGTCCGCGGCGCAGCCCGGAGCGCGAGCGTCGGTCCGACGGGGATCCTGGAACTCAAGGGCGTGCGCTACACGGCGTGCCCACCAGGCATCGAGGACTGGGAGCTCGCGGCGGGCGAAATCACCATCGACCAGAAAAAGCAGATGGGCACGGGCCGGGACGTCAAGCTCGAATTCCTCGGCGTGCCCATCCTGTACACGCCCTGGATCTCGTTTCCGGTCGGCGACCAGCGCAAGTCGGGCCTGCTGTTCCCGACCATCGGCAACAGCAGCAGGAACGGTACGCTCGTCGCGGTGCCGTATTACTTCAATCTCGCGCCGAACTATGACGCGACGCTGACCACCCGTTATTACTCCTCGCGCGGCGTGCGGCTCGACCCCGAACTGCGCTATCCTGAACGAGGACACGCGCAGCCAGATCAATGCCGAGTACCTGGCGCACGACAGCGAACGCGGCGAGGCCCGCAGCTTCGTCGACTGGCGGCACGTCACGCGCTTCGCGCCACTCACGCGTTTGCGCGTCGACGCTGCGGACGTCAGCGACCAGGATTATTTCGAGGATTTCGGCGTCGGTTTCGAAGGCACGAGCGTGACCTTCCTGAACCGGTACGTCGATTTCCGCCACGACGTGGGCCCGTGGTCCTTCAACGCGCGCGCCCAGGATTACCAGGTCATCGACCGCGAGCTGCCCGAGGCCGACGCGCCGTACCGGATCCTGCCGCAGCTGACGGCGCTCGGACGCTGGGACGACCTGTTCGGCGGGTTCGGCGGCGCCCTGTACGTCGAAGCGACCAATTTCCAGCGCAACGATGCCGGCCCGCAGGGCATCCGGGTCGACGCACTGCCTTCGGTGGGCTGGCGTGCCGACCGGGGCGGCGCCTTCGTCGCCGCGAATGCAAGCTATCGCTATACGCAGTACACGCTGACCGACGTCGCAGCCGGGTGCCGACGAATCGCCCAGCCGTTCACTGCCGACGGCCAACCTCGATACCGGCTTCGTCCTCGAACGCGCCGCAGGTGCACGCGGCGATCGCCTGCAGACGCTCGAGCCACGGCTGCTGTACCTCTATGTGCCTTATCGCAACCAGGACGACCTCCCGATCTTCGACACCGGGGTTCCCGACCTGAACATGGTCCAGCTGTTCCGGGACAACCGCTACGTCGGGCCCGATCGCGTCGGCGACGCGAACCAGGTCAGCCTCGGCGTCACGACCCGGCTGCTCGACGCGACGCGCGGCCGCCAGTTCCTCAGCGCGACACTCGGCCAGGCCTTCTATTTCGAGGACCCCCGCGTGCGCCTGCCCGACGAGCCGATCGACGACCGTTCGTCTTCGGACATGATCGCCGAGCTCGACCTCGCGGCCTTCAAGAACTGGAACGCCAGGTTCGCCTACCAGTGGAACCCCGAGCTGAACCAGGGCGAGCGCAACGAGACCTCCCTGCAGTATTCGCCGGCGCCGGGCCGGGTCGTCAACGCCGGTTACCGTTTCCGCCGCGACGAACTCGAGCAGTTCGACGTCTCCGGGGCCTGGCCGCTGTCGCAGCGCTGGCGCGGCTTCGCGCGCGTCGTCTACTCGCTGCGCGAGGACAAGACGCTGGACCAGTTCGTCGGCCTGGAATACTCCTCGTGCTGCTGGGCCATACGCCTGATCACGCGCCGTTACATCTCGAGCCGCACCGGCGACGCCGACACCTCGTTCGGCCTGCAGCTGGAACTCAAGGGGTTGTCGAGTGTCGGAGTCGACAACGAAGCTTTCCTGCGCGATGCGATTCGGGGATACTCCGCGCTCCCTTCCGGCCCTCGCACCTGAGATGCCTTTGAAATATAAGCAGTTTTTTGGCGCGGTCGCGCTGCTGCTCGCGTCCCTCGGGACTGCGCACGCGCAGTCCAAGGACCTGAGCTCCAGCGGCGTGCTGCTCGACCGCGTGGCGGCGATCGTCAACGACGGCATCGTGCTGCGCAGCGACGTGGAACAGCAGCTGCAGACCGTCAGCGAACGCCTGCAGCAACAGGGCCAGCAATTGCCGCCGCGCAACGTGCTCCGCCAGCAGATCCTCGAACGCCTGGTGCTGCAGGAACTGCAGATGCAGCGCGCCGACCGGCTGGGCCTCAAGGTTTCGGACGAGCAGATCAACGCGGCCCTGAACGAGGTCGCGGCGCGCAACAAGATCAAGTTCAGCGACCTGCCGTCGGCGCTCGAGGCGCAGGGCCTCAACTACCGCGACTACCGCGACGAGGTCCGCCGGGAGATGACGCTGCAGATGCTGCGCCAGCGCGACGTGATCGCGCGCGTCTACGTCTCGCCACGCGAGGTCGACCAGTGCGTCGCCAAGCGCAAGGCGTCGCCGAACGCGGACAACGAGTTCAACCTCGCGCACATCCTCGTGGCGACGCCGGGCACCGCGACGGAAAAGGAGATCGCGGAGCGCACGTCGCGAGCACAGGGCGTCTATGAGCGTGCGCGCAACAACGAGGATTTCGCACAGCTCGCGATCACCTACTCCGATTCGGGCACGGCGCTCGAAGGCGGCGCCCTCGGCTGGCGCAAGGCCAGCCAGCTGCCGTCGTTCGTGGCCGACATCATCCCGACCATGAAGCCGGGCGAGGTCACGGAACCGATCCGGACGCCGAGCGGCCTGCACATCTTCAAGGTGCTCGAAGTCCGCGGCGGCCAGGCCGCGGCGATGGTCAACCAGACGCACGCGCGGCACATCCTCATGAAGCCGACCGAGGTCGAGGACGACGAGACCATCCGGCAGAAGCTCACGCAGATCCGCACCCGCATCCTGAACGGCGAATCGTTCGACGCCATCGCCTCGGTCAACTCCGAGGATCCGGCCTCGGCGGCGGCGGGCGGCGACCTCGGCTGGGCCGGCCCCGGCTCCTTCGTCCCGGAGTTCGAGAAGCAGCTCGATGCGCTCAAGGAGAACGAGATCAGCCAGCCCTTCCGCACGCAGTTCGGCTGGCACATCGTGCAGCTGCTCGGCCACCGCACCTACGACGCGAGCGAGGACGTCACGCGCAACCGCTGCGTGAGCCAGCTGCGCGAGGCCCGCGCCGACGAGGAAACCGAGATCTGGCTGCGCCGGCTGCGCGACGACGCGTTCGTCGAATACCGGATGTGAGCACGCGCCGCGGGTCGGCCCGCACTGCGCGCGCTGCGGACCGTCGCCGTCACGACCGGCGAGCCGGCCGGCATCGGCCCGGACATCTGTGCGTCGCTCTGTGAATCACTGCCTCGCGACTGTCGCGTGGTTCTGATCGGCGACGATTCGCTGCTCGGCCGCACGCGCCGACGGGCTCGCGGCCGGCGTGCCATCCCGGCGTTCGATCCCGCGGGCGTGCCGCGTCCCGGCGTCGAACTGCTGCACGTCCCGCTGTCGGCGCCGTGCACACCCGGCCAGCTCGATCCGGCCAATGCCCGCTACGTGCTCGATACACTGGACGCAGCCATCGGCGGTTGCGCGGCTGGCGCGTTCCACGCGATCGTCACCGCTCCGGTGCAGAAGTCGGTCATCAACGACGCCGGCATCCGCTTCACGGGTCACACGGAATACTTCGCCGCGAGCACCGGCACCGGACTGCCGGTCATGATGCTGGTGGGCGGGGGCCTGCGCGTGGCGCTCGCGACCACGCACCTGCCCCTGCGCAAGGTGAGCGCTGCAGTCACGCCGGCGCGACTCGAAGCCATCCTGCGGATCGTCGACGCGGACCTGCGCTCGATGTTCGGCCTGCGCCGGCCGCGGCTGCTCGTCCTGGGCCTGAATCCGCACGCCGGCGAGGGCGGGCACCTCGGACGCGAAGAGATCGACGTCATCGAACCCGTGCTCGAGCGATTGCGGGCAGAGGGCCTGCGGCTCACCGGCCCGGTGCCGGCCGACACCGCCTTCCTGCCGAGCCGGCTCGAGGGTTGCGACGCCGTGATCGCAATGTTCCACGACCAGGGGTTGCCCGTGCTCAAGCACGCGAGCTTCGGTCACGCCGTCAACGTCACGCTCGGACTGCCGCTGATCCGTACGTCCGTCGACCACGGCACGGCGCTCGATCTCGCCGGTACAGACCGGGCCGATCCGGGCAGCCTGCGCGCCGCCCTCACGCTGGCGCTGGCACTCAGCCGCAGCCGGCGCACGCGGACCACGCGCTGGTGAAGCTGGGCCTGTCAACACTCATTGTCATGAGCTGCGACGACCTATGGCCGCCCAGCGCTAGGCGCGACGACCGTCGTGTACTTTGCGTACACAAGTGGAGGAGCAACAACGCGCTGGACGGCCATAGGTCGTCCCATCGAAAAATATTCGATTGTCAACGGGTGCCTCTCCAGACGCCTGCCGCTGCGTTACAAAGCTTGCCAATATCGACATATTGGCTGCGCTTTGCGCCTTGCTGCAGGCGTCTGGAGAGAGCACGCAGCCCATGACAATGAGTGTTAACAGGCCCCGCGCCAAGAAACGCTACGGGCAGCATTTCCTGCACGACCCGGGGACAATCGAGCGCATCGTGCGTGCGATCGACCCGCAACCCGGTGACCGCCTGGTCGAGGTGGGTCCCGGCCGCGGTGCGATCACGGCCCCGGTGCTGTCGCGCGCCGGCTCGCTGGACGTCGTGGAAATCGATGCGGACGTCGTACCGTCGCTGCAGCAGCATTGCGCGGGCCGCGGCGAGCTGCGGGTGCACCTGGCCGACGCACTCGAATTCGATTTCCACGGGCTGCGTGGCGACGGGCCCCGGCTGCGGCTGATCGGCAACCTGCCCTACAACGTCTCCACACCGCTGCTGTTCCATTTCATCGCGCAGCTCGACGCGATCGCGGACATGCACTTCATGCTGCAGCGCGAAGTCGTGACGCGCATGGCCGCCGCCCCGGGCTCCGGCGACTATGGCAGGCTCACGGTCATGCTGGCTCCCCACGTGCGCGTCGAGCCGCTGTTCGACATCGGCACGGGCGCATTCCAGCCGCCGCCGCAGGTTGTCTCGACGTTCTTCGCCCTGCATCCCCACCGGGCGCCGCCGTTTCCAACCGGAGATCCCGCGACCTTTGCCCGTGTCGTCGCGGCGGCGTTCTCGAAACGGCGCAAGACGCTGCGCAATTCGCTGCACGGCGTGCTGCTGCCCGCGCAGATCGTCGCCGCCGGCGTGGATCCCGGCGCCCGGGCCGAGACGCTGTCGCCGACCCAGTTCGGCGCACTCGCGCTGCAGGTGCAGGACACGCCACCCGTCGCAGCGGGCTGACCGGGGCCGCTGTCGATCCCCGATTGGTGGGTCGCGGTCGCGCGCCTATAATCGAGCCAATGGCGGCCCGCGGCCCGGGAGGGCGACGGCTGCCGCGTCCGACGGGAGAAGACCATGCGCGAATACAAGAAGATCCTGGCGTGCCTCGACCTGACGGAAGGCAGCGAGAAGATCGCCGAGCGCGCCAGGGACCTGTCCCTGAAGTGCGGCGCCCAGGTCATCCTCCTGCACGTCGTCGAATACGTCCCGGTCGAGCCGATGGGCGAGGCGCTGCTGCCCGCCGTGCAGATCGAGGGCGAGCTCGTCGAGCGCGCCACCCTGCGCATCGCCGAACTGGCACAGCAGTGCGGGCTGGGAAGCGCGGAGCGCATCGTGCGGGCCGGCAACATCAAGAGCGAGGTCGTGCGGGTCGCGCAGGAAGCGGCGATCGACCTGATCGTCCTCGGCAGCCGCGAGCGGCACGGCGTTTCGATCCTGTTCAACCAGACCGAGGACACCGTGCTGCACGCGGCGCCCTGCGACGTCCTGGCGGTCCGCTGGAACAGGAAATGACCGCGGCGCAGTCGAACCGTATCCGCGTCGACGTCGCGACGAACTACGTCGAAGACCAGTCGAACCCGGTCGAGGGCCGGTTCGTCTTCTCGTACACGATCACGATCCGCAACGAAGGCTCGAAACCTGCGCGGCTCGTGGCGCGGCACTGGCTCATCACCGATGCCAACGGCAAGGTGCAGGAAGTCGTCGGCGAGGGCGTCGTCGGCGAACAGCCGCACCTCGAGCCGGGCCAGGGTTTCCGCTATTCCAGCGGCGCGATCCTGGAGACCCCGGTGGGCTCCATGCAGGGCCGTTACCGCATGGTGGCCGACGACGGCGAACAGTTCGACGCACCGATCGCACCGTTCCGGCTGGCGATGCCCGGCGTGCTGCACTGACGGCCGTGGCGGTCTATGCGATCGGCGACGTCCAGGGCTGCGCCGACGAACTGCACGAACTGCTCGCCCGGCTGCGACTTCGACGCGACCCGCGACCGGCTCTGGTTCGTCGGCGACCTCGTCAACCGCGGCCCGCGCTCGCTCGAGACGCTGCGCCTGGTCAGGTCGCTCGGCGACGCGGCGAGCGTCGTGCTCGGCAACCACGACCTGCATCTGCTGGCGATTGCGCGCGGCGGGGCCGGCTGGCGCCGGCGCGACGATCGGCCTGCGGCCCATCCTCGAGGCACCCGACGCCGCGATCCCTGCTCGACTGGCTGCAGTCGCGGCCGCTGCTGCACCACGACGCGCAACTGGGCATCACGCTGCTCCATGCCGGGCTGCCGCCGCAATGGGACATCGCGACGGCACGCGCCTGTGCGCGCGAGGTCGAGCGTCGACTGCGCGGCGAGCATGCCGGAGCGCTGTTCGAGCACATGTACGGCAACGAACCGTCGCTCTGGCGCGAGGAACTCGAGGGCTGGGACCGGTTGCGATTCACGATCAATGCGTTCACGCGACTGCGCGTCTGCGATGTCGCCGACGGCCGCATGCGCCTGGAATTCAAGGGTCCGCCGGCCACGGCGCCGCGGGACTCACGCCCTGGTTCAGGATCCCCTGGCGCCGCTCGGCCGGGCGAGCGGCTGGTCTTCGGGCACTGGTCGGCGCTGGGTTACGTCGAGGAGTCCGGCGTGCTCGGGCTCGATACCGGGTGCGTCTGGGGCGGCACGCTGACGGGCACAGCGCATCGACGCCGGGCCCAGCGCGCCGCTGCACGTGCCGAGCCGCTCCGGTGGCTTGCCGCTGGAAGACTGAAGGCCGCGCGGGAGCACCCCGCGACCCGTCACGATGCGAGCGACGCCCCCTGCTCGTCCGCCGCCACGCGCGCCGGGCCGGCGACCGTGGCCGCGGGCCGCAACTGGTCCAGGATCGTCACCAGCTGGCCGGCCTGGTACGGCTTGGTCACGTGCGCCTGGAATCCCGCGTCCAGGGCGCGGGTGCGATCTTCGTCGCGGGCATAGGCCGTGACCGCGACGGCCGGCAGGCGCTGCGGGCCGAGCCCCAGGTCCTTCCGCACCCGGCGGATGAGGTCGTAACCGTCCATCTGCGGCATGCCGATGTCGCTGACGAGCGCATCGAATTGGCCTGGATCCCTGCGCAACAGGGCGAAGGCCGCGGCGCCGGACGCGACGGCCGTCACCGTGGCGCCGTTGTCTTCGAGCATCTGCCGCAGCGATTCGAGCATGTCGGCCTGGTCTTCGACAGCCAGCACGCGCAGGCCGTCGATGCGGGTGGCGAGCATGCGGTCCGGATCGAGACGGCGCCAGGTGCCGCTCGAATCGATGTCCGGCGCGGCCGCGGAGTCGTGCAGCGGCAGCGTGACGGTGAACGTCGAGCCGAACCCGACGCCGCGGCTCGCGGCACCCACCGTGCCACCGTGCAGCTCGACGAGCTGCCTGACGATGGCCAGCCCAAGGCCGAGGCCCCCGTGCCGACGCGCACTGGTGCTGTCGGCCTGGCGGAAGCGCGTGAAAATCTGCGGCAGGAACTCCGGCGCGATCCCTTCGCCGTCGTCGCGCACGGTGATCTCGAGCTTCTCGCCGCACTTGCGTGCAGCCACCCAGATGTGCCCGTGCTCCGGCGTGAACTTCGACGGCATTCGCCAGCAGGTTCCAGAGCACCTGCTGCAACCGCGTCGGGTCGCCCAGCACGACCTTCGCGTCGGGCCCGATGTCGCAGGACAGCGTGATGTGTTTCGCTTCGACCGCCGGCCGGTGCGACGTCGACCGCCTGGTTGACGAGTTCCGCCGCGTCGAGCGGCCGCAGGTCCAGCGTGACGCGCCCCGCGACGATGCGGCTCATGTCGAGCAGGTCGCCGATCAGCTGCGACAGCGCCATGCCGTTGTCGATGATCAGTGCGAGTCCCTTCTTGAGGTCGTCGCCCCGCGGCTCCGTATTTGCGCGCGAGGATGCGGCTCCACAGCACGATCACGGACAGCGGCGTGCGCAGTTCGTGCGACAGCGTGGCCAGGAACTCGTCCTTGGCCCGGGTGGCGGTCTCGGCGTCGGAGCGGGCCGCTCGCTCGCTTTCGAGCAGCACCTCGCGCTCGATCTCGAGCGCGCGGCGCTCGGTGACGTCGAGGCTGGTGCCGGCGAATGAAATCAGTTCGCCGCGGGGCCCGATGCTCGGCACGCCGTGCGATTCGACCCAGCGCCATTCGCCGTCCGCGCGCCGCACCCGCCCGATCGCATTGAAGGGTTCCTTGCGCCGGAGGCAGGCGAGGAAATTTTCCGTGTACGTCTCGGCGTCCTCGGGATGCACGAGGGGTTGCCAGCCTCTGCGGCGCGCCCGTTCCTGGCTGACGCCGAAGAACGCCTCCCAGCCCCGGTTCACGAAGAGCAGGCGCCCGGCGGGATCGTGTACCCAGATCATCAGCGGAACGCTGGTCCGCCATGACGCGAAACCGGCGCTCGCTTTCATGCGCCGACGCCGCTTCCGCTTCGGCGCGGAAGCGTGCCCGGCGGGCCGACTCGGCCACGGCGATCATGATCAGGTTGCCGAATCCGAACAGCCCCATGCCGACGACGAATCCGATATCGAAGGCGCCCCGGTTGGTTGCCGCCACCAACCCGGCCGAAACGAGCAGCGCGAATACTCCGTAGCGCCATCCTGCGGCGGTCGCGCAGACCAGGACCGCCGGGAAAAACGCAACGAACGGGAAGCGGTCCGCACCGACGCTGTCGAGCGCCATGCGCAAGGCCGCCGCGACTCCGAGCACGGCCACCGTCGAGCAGCAACGGCGGCCACGAGCCCAGCCGGGTGCGCAGCAGCCGGACGGGCTGCAGCTCGTCCCGGCTCGGTTCATCCATGTGTCGCTCCGCGCTCGTCGCTGGTCCGCATGCTGGGTGCTACCTTGCGCACCGGAGGAGCCTGGGATATTACAGTCTTACATATCCGGCGCCGTCACGGCGCTGCGTAGGATCGCGCCGACCCGCGCGCCACCCGCCATCGCCGATCGCATTTCGAGTCTACTCACGGGCGTTTACGCCGACAGCGAAGCGGGCCGGGTTCACCGTCGTGCTTACTGATGGTCGACGCGCCGCAGGTCGACGAATGCAAAGGCGTGGGCGTGCCGCTCGTCTGCGG
Organism: uncultured Gammaproteobacteria bacterium; assembly: GCA_963789375.1. Taxonomy (GTDB): domain Bacteria; phylum Pseudomonadota; class Gammaproteobacteria; order Steroidobacterales; family Steroidobacteraceae; genus RPQJ01. Next base: position 161,484 of record CAWBKN010000013.1, read on the forward strand.
CGCGCTCCTCGCGCGCGACCTCCGCCCACTGCTCGCAGATCGAGCGGCGGAAAGTACGTGTCCGCGTCGACGACGGCGTGCACGCGCGTGAGGTGCAGGGTGTCGGCGAGCGGCAAGGCGAGCCGGTAAATCTCTGCGCCGCCGATGATGCAGACTTCGGGCACGTCACCTGCCGTCGACAACGCTTCGTCGAGCGACGCCACGACGGTTGCGCCCGGGCATTCCAGTCCCGGCTGGCGCGTCACGACGAGGTTGAGCCGTCCCGGCAGCGGCTTGCCGATCGAATCCCAGGTCTTGCGACCCATGACGACGGGCTTGCCCAGCGTCAGCGCCTTGAAACGCTTGAGATCCTCAGGCAGCCGCCAGGGCAGCTGCCCCGCGCGGCCGATGGCGCCCCGTTCGTCGGTGGCGACGATGATGGAGACGCGCGGCACGGATGCGCTCAGGCTGGCGCGCCGGCTCTTGCTGCGCTTGCCTTTCTTCGCCGCGGCGGCCGGGCTTGCGTGGCCGGCTTGCGCGCCTTCTTCCGGGCCTTCTGCTGCTTGCGCTTCGCGTCGAGGGGCACGCGGTCGAGCATGGTGCCGCGGCAGTTCGGCGCGCCGCACAGGCACTGGTACAGCTGCAGCTCCTCGGGGTCGTCGGTACTTTCCCAGGTGAGCTGGTAATCGTAGCCAAGTTCCTCGCCCGGCTGGATCGTGCGAATCGCCTCGATGAAGACGCGGCGACTCTCGATGATCGTCTCGCAGTTCGCGTCGCACTTGTGGTTGATGAAGCGCGCCGCGTTGCCGCCGACGCCGGCGTCGATGCAGAGATCGTCGTCGACGACGAACAGGAACGTGTGGCCGTCGTCCTCGGGCTTCGAGTCATAGCGCGCATCGGCCTCCTCGTGCGTGATGCGGTCGCCGACGTACTCGATGATGCGGGTGCCCTTGCGGATGCGACGCGACGCATAGACGCCGCGGCCATGGATCTTCGAGTTCCTGACGAGCACGTACGGGTTGGCGGGTTCCGCCTCGGTCCGGCGCGTCGTCACCGCACGCCGCATGTGGGCGTGGTGCGCCGCGGTGGACGCGGGCTGCTTCGACTTCGGGGACTTCCTGGACTTCGGGGACTTCTGGTTCATACGGCGATGGGAGCCTTGATCGCGGGGTGTGCCTGGTAGCCGGCGAACTCGAAGTCCTCGAAGCGGTACTCGAAGATCGAATCCGGCCGGCGCTTGATGATCAGCCGCGGCAACGGGAAGCACTCGCGTGCGAGCTGCGTCCGGGCCTGCTCGATGTGGTTGACGTACAGGTGCGTGTCGCCGCCGGTCCAGATGAACTCACCGACCTGCAGGTCGCACTGCTGCGCCACCATGTGCGTGAGCAGCGCATACGAGGCGATGTTGAACGGCACGCCGAGGAAGACGTCGGCACTGCGCTGGTAGAGCTGGCACGACAGCCGGCCGCCGGCGACGTAGAACTGGAACAGCGCGTGGCAGGGCGTGAGCGCCATCCGCTCCAGTTCGCCGACGTTCCACGCATTGACGATGATCCGGCGTGAATCGGGATCGCGCCGGATCAGGTCGATCGCGCGCGTGACCTGGTCGATGTGGCGGCCGTCGGCGGTGGGCCAGGCGCGCCACTGCGCGCCGTAGACGGGGCCGAGCTCGCCGTTCGCATCCGCCCACTCGTCCCAGATCGTCACGCCGTTCTCGCGCAGGTAGCGGACGTTGGTGTCGCCGCTCAGGAACCAGAGCAGCTCGTGCACGATCGACTTCAGGTGCAGCTTCTTGGTCGTGACGAGCGGAAAGCCGTCGGCCAGGTCGAAACGCATCTGCCAGCCGAAGACGGAGCGGGTGCCCGTGCCGGTCCGGTCGCTCTTTTCCGCGCCGTGTTCGATCAGGTGGCGCAACAGGTCGTGGTATTGCCGCATCGATTTCAGGACGAACGATAGTTGCCCGAGGGTGTCCGGGTGCGGTACGCGTATGCCAGCAGGAACGCGCCGCCGATGATCATCGGGGTCGAGAGGATCTGGCCCATGGTGACCCAGTCGAGCAGCAGGTAGCCACGGTTGTGGTCCGGCACGCGGACGAACTCGACCAGGAAGCGGAAGACGCCGTAGCACAGCAGGAACAGCCCCGAGGGCGCCCAGCGATAACGTGGCCGCGCCGTGAACCACCACAGGATCACGAACAGTGCCAGGCCCTCGAGCGTCGCCTCGTACAGCTGCGACGGGTGCAGCGGCGTGCCATCGACGACGACGGCCCAGGGCACGTCGGTGGGCTTGCCCCAGAGTTCACCGTTGATGAAATTGCCGATGCGGCCTGCACCGAAGCCGATGGCCGGCAAGGGCGCGCCAAAATCGAACACGTCGACGAGCACGCGGCCGCGCCTGTGCGCGAAGACGGCGAGCGCCACGATGACGCCGAGCAGCCCGCCGTGGAACGACATGCCGCCTTCCCAGATCCGGAAGACGCTCATCGGTTCGCTGAGCAGGCGCTCCGTGCCGTAGAACAGCACCCAGCCGAGGCGCCCGCCGAAGATCACGCCGACGGCCGAGAAGAAAATCAGGTCGTCGACGTCGGTCGGGGTCCAGGTCGAGCCCGGCTGCGCGGCGCGCCGACGCGCCAGCCACCAGGCCGAGAGGAACCCGACCAGGTACATGAGGCCGTACCACCGGACGTGCAGCGGTCCGAGCGCCAGCGCGACGGGATCGGGATGCGAGTAGACGAACATCAGCTGGTTATCTTACCTGTCGAACCGTCCCGCCGCCCGCCCGGGTACGCCCCGCTCAATCCTGGAGCACCCGGCAGAACAGGGACTTCAGGTAGCGGGTTTCGGGGATGGCCGGGTGCAGCGGATGATCGGGCGCGTGCCCGCCCACCTCGACGATCTGCGCGAAGCGATCGACGTGCCGGGCCGACTGCTGGACGGCATGGATCAGGTCGTCCTGCGCAAGATGGTGCGAGCACGAACAGGAGACGAGGATGGCGTCGCGCGCCAGTACCTGCATGGCGGCCTGGTTCAGCTTGCGATACGCCGCCTGGCCCTTCGGTACGTCCTTGCGCCGCTTGATGAACGCGGGCGGATCGATCACGACGACGTCGAATTTTTCCCCTGCGGCACGCAGGGCCGCCAGCACGTCGAAGGCATCGCCGCGCTCGGTGCGCACCGGCAAGTCGTTCGCTGCCGCGGAACGCTGCAGCGTCGCCAGCGCCGGCGCGGAGGAGTCGACGCACACGACCTCGCTGGCCCCGGCCCGCGCGGCGCCGAGGCCCCAGCCACCGAGGTAGCTGAACACGTCCAGCACGCGGCGGCCCGGCACGTACTTGAGCAGCGCGTGCCGGTTGGCCGCCTGGTCGTAGAACCATCCGGTCTTCTGGCCGTGCCCCATCGGCACGAAGAAGCGCACGCCGTTTTCCTCGACCACGACCTCCTCGACCGCCGGGCCCGCGGCCGTCTCGACGTAGCCAGGCAAGCCCTCGAGGTCACGCGCGCCCGAGTCGTTCTTCCAGATGAACGTGGCCGGCCGGAGCACCTTCTCGACCGCGGCGACGATCGCCGGCTTGAGCGCTTCCATGCCGGCGGTGCCCGTCTGGCCCACGACGACGTCGCCATAGCGGTCGAGCACCAGGCCGGGAAGGCCGTCGGATTCGCCGTACACGAGCCGATAGAAGGGGCGGCGGTAAATGCGCTCGCGCCATGCCAGCGCGACCTGCAGGCGATGCGCGATCAGGGACTTGCCTGGCGGATAGGCCGGGTCGCGCCCGAGGATGCGGGCGCAGATCAGCGCGTGCGGATTGACGTAAGCGTAGCCCAGGAAGCGGTCGTGGCTCGCCACGACCCGGCACAACGCACCGGGCTCGAAGTCCGTGAGCGGCGTCCGCGCCGTGTCGACTTCGTTGCTGAAGATCCAGAGGTGGCCTGCCGCCAGCCGCTTTTCCTCACGCGGCTTGAGCCGCAGCTCGGGCAATTCGCGGGCAGTGGGTTCGGGCATCGTCCCGGGCGGAGTGGACATGGGTGTTTCCGCCGTCGGGCGGCAGCCTTCCGTTATATTCGCTCCATTCTAACTGACCCCGCCCCACCAGGTTCGACATGCAATCCTCCCCAGCATCCGGCCACCGCAACGCGCTGGCCAGCGCAACGAGCCCTTACCTGCGCCAGCACGCCGGCAATCCCGTGCAGTGGTACCCGTGGGGCGCTGAAGCGCTCGAGCTCGCACGCCGGCTCGACAAGCCGATCCTGCTCTCGGTCGGCTACTCGGCGTGCCACTGGTGCCACGTGATGGCGCACGAGTCGTTCGAGGACGCGGCCACGGCGGCCCGCATGAACGAGCTGTTCGTCAACATCAAGGTGGACCGCGAGGAGCGGCCCGACCTCGACCGCATCTACCAGACCGCGCACCAGGTCATGAACCAGGCCGGTGGCGGCTGGCCGCTCACCGTGTTCCTCGAGCCGGACTCGCACCGCCCGTTCTTTTCGGGCACCTATTTCCCGAAGGAACAGCGCTACGGCATGCCGTCCTTCATGACGGTGCTGGACAAGGTGGCCGAGTACTACCAGCAAAAGCGCAAGGACCTGCGCGACTACGGCGACAAGCTCGTGACGGTGCTCGGCCAGCTGCAACCGCCCCCCGACGCGGGCAACGAGCCGCTCGCGCGCGAGCCGCTGCAGCTCGCGCGCGCCACGCTCGAGCGGGAATTCGACGGGCGTTTCGGCGGTTTCGGCGATGCGCCGAAGTTTCCGCACCCGACCAACCTGGAGTTCCTCCTGCGCACGTGGCGTGCCACGGCGGCGAGCGCAGACCCGGACCTGCAGGCGCTCTACATGGTCACGCTCACGCTGACGCGCATGGCAGAGGGCGGCATCTACGACCAGGTGGGCGGCGGCTTCTGTCGCTACTCCGTCGACCCGTACTGGATGATCCCGCACTTCGAGAAGATGCTGTACGACAACGCGCAGCTCCTGGGCGTGTATGCGCAGGCGGCGGTCGCGACGGGCGAACCGCTGTTCCGGCGCATCGCCACGGAGACCGCCGACTGGATGCTGCGCGACCTGCGCGCGCCCGGTGGCGCCTTCCATTCAACCCTCGATGCCGACTCGGAAGGCCACGAGGGCAGGTTCTACACCTGGACGCCCGAGCAGGTGCGCGAGCTGGTGACCCCGGAGCAGTACGCGGTGATCGAGCGACGCTTCGGGCTGGACCGCGACGCGAACTTCGAAGGCGCGTGGCATCTGCACGTCTATCGGTCCGTGCCGGACATCGCGACCGACCTCGGCATCGACGTCGATACCGCCGCCGCGCGGCTCGACGAAGGCAGGGCGCGGCTCCTCGCGGCACGCAACCGGCGCGTCTGGCCCGGTCTCGACGACAAGATCCTCACGTCCTGGAACGGCCTGGCGATCAGCGGGCTGGCGCGGGCCAGCCGTGCCCTCGCGCGTGACGATTACGCCGACGCCGCACTGCGCGCCGCACGTTTCCTGCGCGAACGATGCTGGCAGGACGGCCGGCTGCTGGCGGTGTACGCCGGCGGTGAGTCGCGCTTCCCGGCGTACCTCGACGACTACGCGGCGCTCGCCTTCGGGCCTGCTCGACCTGCTCGAGGCACGCTGGGACGCGCCCATGCTCGACTGGGTCATCGAACTCGCGGAGGTCATGCTGCAGCACTTTGCGGACAGTGCCGCCGGCGGCTTCTTCTTCACCGCCGACGACCACGAGGCGCTGATCGTCCGGCCGAAGACGTTCTCCGACGACGCGACGCCCGCGGGTAACGGGCTCGCAGCGCGCGCGCTGCTGCGACTGGGTTATCTCCTTGCCGAACCGCGTTACCTCGATGCCGCGGAAGGCACGTTGCGCGCCGCCCGCGCCGCCGTGGAGCGTTACCCGCACGGTCACGGCAGCCTGCTGCTCGCCCTCGACGAGTTGACCGCGCCGCCCGCGCTGCTCGTGCTGCGCGGACCCGGTGCCGGCCTCGACACCTGGCGCGACGAGATCGACAAGCTGTTCGATCCACAGCGCATGGTCGTCGCGATCCCGAGCGACGCGCAGGGATTGCCGCCCGCACTCGCCGACAAGCGGCCCCTCGGCGACGTCGTCGCCTACGTCTGCCGTGGCATGACCTGCTCCGCACCGGTACGGACGCTGGGAGACCTGCTGCGGCGGCTGCAGGCTCAGTAGGCGCGCAGCATCTGCCCGGTGCGCGGCGTGACGCTGGCGCCGCCCGGGCCCGCAAAGGTCACCGGGACCGATTCACTGCGCAAGCCGGCATTGCGCAACACGACGAAGTGCAGGTGCGGGCCGCTGGTGAAGCCGGTATTGCCCGAGTTGGCGATGAATTCGCCGCGCGCGACCCGCTGTCCAGGGCGCACGCGCACGGTGTCGAGCTGCAGGTGGGCGTAGATCGCGTACGTGCCGTCGTCGTGCAGGACCTGCACGAAGTTGGCCTCGTTGAGGTTCTGCGCCTGCAGGCCGCCGCGGAAATGATCGCGCGCGACGTTGATGACGAGCCCGTCACGCGCCGCATGCACGGCAGTGCCGACGGGCATCGCGATGTCGATGGCGTGGCGGCTCGACTCATCGACGTGGGTCACTGCGTCCGGCGGCGCCTGCGAGACGAGGAACTGCCCGGCCGTGGCAAAGGGCGCGCGATAGGGCCCGGGCGGCCGGTGCGCGGCGCCTGGCTCGCCCACGACGTAGCCGTACTCGAACCGGACCTGCGACGGGGGCACGGCGGCCTCGAGTTCGAGCAGCACGGCCTCCGAGCGTGCCGGTACGACCAGCCGCGCGCTGCGCGTGCCCGCATCGGACTGCGCGCGCACGGCAAATTCGACCACGCAGCGACACTCGTTGACGGCCACCAGCGCGACACCGGACGGCAGCGAACGCGGCACGACGGTCATCTTCGGCGCTGCCACCGCCCCGGCATCGATGGACACGTTCTGCGCGCTGCGGCCATCCGCGGGCGGCCTGTCCGTGTACACCCATTGCCCGTTCGCATCCCGGTAGCGCCAGGCGGCCCCGGCGGCATGGACCGACGTGACGGCCAGCACCAGGCAGAGACCGGCTGTGAACGTCCGGGCTGCCGCATTGCGCGTGAGGTGGGAGTGATGCACGCGCCAAGGCTAGCGCAGTGCCGGCGTTCGTACAGCGACGCAGCCGGTCAAAACGGACAGAAACTCGGCTAACCGCGCAGGGCGTGGCGCAGTGCTTCGATCAGGCCGAGCGTCGCGTGCCGGGTCGAATCGCGGCGCCGCCGACCAGTCGTAGGCCCAGGGGTTCGCGGTGACGAGGTGCGCCGGCTCGTCCGCGTAGCGCGGGAGGACGTGCGCGTGCAGGGCCGGCTCGACGTTGCCGAAGATCGCGTAGTTGATGCGCACGGGCCGGGTCACGCGCTGCACGGCGTCGCCGAGCCGCGCCATGTCGGCCAGGAACGCCTGCTGGGCGGCAGGGTCCATCGCATTGAGGTGGGGCACGACCGGATCCGGCAGCAGCAGGCAGTAGCCTCGCAGGACCTGCGGATCGCCGAGCACGGCCCAGCCCGCCGCCATGCGCGCGATGAACGTCGGTTCTGCGCCCGCGCGGCAGGCAGCGACACGGCGGTGGATGGCTGTCTCGTTCATGTGCGGCTCACTTGCGGAACATGAAGTAGACGGCACCGAGCATGCAGAACGACGCCCAGAGGTAGTCGAGCTTGAGCGGCTGGCGCATGTAAAACAGCACGAAAGGCACGAACACGGTGAGCGAGATGACTTCCTGCAGGATCTTGAGCTGCGGCAGCGTCATGACCGTGTGCCCGATGCGGTTCGCCGGGACCTGCAGCAGGTATTCGAACAGCGCGATGCCCCAGCTCACGAGCGCCGCGACGTACCAGCGCGACCGCTCAGGTTCTTCAGGTGCGCATACCAGGCGAACGTCATGAAGACGTTCGATGCGGCAGCAGCAGGATGGTCGTTGGAATGGCGTTCACGACGCGGTGCCCTCAGGTGAGCGTGAACGGCTCGGGCAGCCGTACGCCGAGCGACGCAGCTGGCCCAGCGTCGCCGGGCACCTGTGGTGATGGATGGCCTGCCAGCCGCACTGCCGTGCGCCCGCCACGTTCTGTGGCAGGTCGTCGATGAAGACCGTCGCGGCCGGGTCGAGGTCGAACATCGACTCCGCCTTGCGGTAGATGTCGGCCTGCGGCTTGATCGCACCGACGCGAAAGGACGCGAGCGCGCCGTGGACGAGCGAATCCAGGCCGTACAGCGAGTTGAAATACTCCCAGTGCAGGTCGCCGACATTGGAGAGCAGGTACACGCGGTAGTCCTGCATCAGTCCCGCAGCCAGGCGGAACATTTCCTCGGAACGATCGAACATGTCGAGCCAGCGCGCGCGCAACTCCGCCCGGTCGAGCGGATCGCTCGGCCATGCCGGCGATCCGCTCGAGCAGGGCCTCGCCGGTGATCTCGCCCCGCTCGTGCGCGGCGAGGTCCACGCTCGGTGAGCCAGCCCGGCAGGTCGCGCATGTCGACGCCGGCGCCCTGCAGGTAACGGATGAACGGCTCGTAGCGCAGGTTGAGCAGCACGCCGCCCACGTCGAACACCACGTTGCGGATCATCGCGCGACTCCCTCGACGGCGGCCGGCACGTCCGCACCGGCGACCGTGCGATGCGGCGGATGCGGGTGCCAGCCCATGACCAGGATCAGCGCCGCAAAGCCGATCACGTAGGCCAGCGCCACGTGCCAGCCCCCGCGGACCCACGCCCCACCGAGCGGGCTTCCGGGAACAGGTTGGTGAGCGCGACACCCGCCGAGGAGCCGAACCAGATCATCGAGCCGCCGAAGCCGACCGCGTAGGCCAGCACGCCCCAGTCGTAGCCGCCCTGCTCGAGCGCGAGCTTGGTCAGCGGGATGTTGTCGAAGACCGCCGAGATGAACCCGAGGCCGAACGCCGTCGCGGCCGATGCGGACGGCAGCCGCTCGACGGGCATCAGCGACGCCGCCAGCACCAGGCAGAGCAGGAAGACCGTGCCGCGCAGGGTCGCGGGCATCACGGACCAGTCCGGCCGTCGCCAGCCCGCGGTCAGCAGCAGGACCACCCAGACCGTGAACCCGAGGAACGGGAACCGGCTCGAATAGTCCGGGAACAGGACGTTGGTCGTGACATTGACGCCGATCGCAGCGACCAGGATCAACGCGACGATCGCGACGCGGCTCCAGTCGACCGGCATGCCGGCGCTGCCGTGCCTGAGGATCGGCGAATACCTGTGCTGCTGCAGCGAGGCGGGAATGCCGCAGACGACCAGCGCGACGCCCGCGGCGACGTAAGCGTGCAGCACGTCCAGCGGGCTCACGCCGTCGATCCACATCATGGTCGTCGTCGTGTCGCCCACGACGCTGCCCGAGCCGCCCGCATTCGATGCCGCGACGAGTGCCGCCAGGTAGCCGATGTGCACCTTGTGCCGGAAGACGGTCGCGGCCACGGTGCCGCCGATCAGGGCCGCGGCGATGTTGTCGAGGAAGCTCGACAGCACGAACACCATGACCAGCAGCACGAACCCGCCCCGCCAGTCGTCGGGCAGGTACTTCGGCAACTGCCGCGGTACGTGGCTTTCCTCGAAGTGCCGCGAAAGCAGCGCGAATCCCATGAGCAGGCCGAACAGGTTGAGCAGCACGACCCACTCGTCGGCGAGGTGGCTGCCCAGCCCCGCGAGCCCCGCGCCGTGGTGAAAACCCGTGAACGCCAGCTTGTAGCAGACGATGGCGAGCAGGCCGGTCGCGGCCACCTGCAGCGTACGGTGATGAAAGACTGCGACGCCCAGCAGCGCGAGCGCCGAAGAGAACGAATTCGAACGGGATGCCGAACGGCTGCCAGCCGGCGGCCACGGAGGTGTCCATCAGGCAGCGGCCAACGGCACGTCGATGCGCTCCAGTTCGCGACGCCCGTCGGGCGCAGTGCGCAGGCGCAGCACGAAGTCGAAGCGATCGATCTCCGTGCAGTAGTCGAAGTCGGGACGCGGCGCCCAGTCGCACGCCGGGTCGAAGAACTTGCGGGCCGCCGGTGCGTCGCGCAGCAGGTCCCGCGCCTGTTCCGTCGTGGGCGGCACGCCGCCCTCGAACAGCGTGACCAGGGTCGACGCGCAGAGATCGTCTTCCGCGCAGCGTTCACGCGCCTCGTGCCCCATGCGCACCAGCGTGACCTGCGACGGGGCGCGCGAGCGCACGTACCGTGCGATCGCCGACACGTTGACCAGGCTGCCGGTGAGCACCTCGTCCGCACCGGTCGCATTCACCAGGCCCTGCGTGCCCGCGTGCGTGGTGTGCACGACGGGCCGCCCCGCCACGCCCAGCGCGAGGATTTCCGTCGGTGAATTGCCCGCATCGAACCCGGGGAGCCTGCGCGCGTGCCGCTCGCCGACGAGCAACGCACCGGGCAAGCGCCTGGCGCAGGGCGAGCGCTTCCTCGATCGCGCCCACGGGCAGCACGCGCGAGGCGCCCGCAGCGATCGCGTGCGGGGCCACGGTGAAGGCACGGAAGACGTCGATGATCACTGCAATGCCGCGAGCCCGGGCGGCGCCGGCGACGTGGTCCAGTACCTCAATCCGCATGCCTGGACCTCGCGTGCGCATTGATCGCGACGATCTTGGCGCGGGGGATGAAGTTGAAATCGGTGGCGGAGGCGCAGGTATAGGCGCCCATCATGCGGCCGACGACGAGGTCGCCGATCTGCGAGCTCGGGCAGCAGGATGTCCTCGCGAATCACGTCGATGCTGTCGCAGGTCGGCCCGGCCAGCACGCTCGGGTGCGGCCGGCCCGTCGCGCCCGGGCACCTCGACCGGGTAGTGCGCGTGGTCGTAGAGCTGGCCGCTGTAGGAACCGTACATGCCGTCGTCGAGGTAGTACCACCAGCGGCCGTCGCGCTGCGCGCGGCCCATGACGCGGGCGACGGCCGTGCCCGCCGGGCCGGCGATGAAGCGGCCCGGCTCGGCGATGACGCGCACGCGCCTGCGGCAGCTGCGCAGCGCCTGGCGGATCGGGCGGCAGAAATGCCCGATCGGCTCGGTCTCGCCGCGATACGGCATCGGGAAGCCGCCGCCGATGTCGACGACGTCGAGCTCGCGCGAGCTCCTCGCTCGCGCGCCGACCTTGATGAGCTCGGCGCAGCACGCCGATGGCCTCGACGTACTTGCGTCGGCTCGGCCACCTGCGAGCCGACGTGGAACGAGAGGCCACGCACGCGCACGCCGAGGCTGCGCGCCAGCTCGAGTAACGGCTGCACCGCGGCGGGCTCGCAGCCGAACTTGCGCGACAGGTCGACCACCGCCGTCGGGTCGCGGAACGACAGGCGCAGCAGGATCTCGGCACGCCGGCGGTGAGGGCACGAACTTGCGCAGCTCGTCGGGATTGTCGGCGACGAACGTGCGGATGCCGAAGCGCAGCGCGGCGGCGATCTCGGCCGCGGACTTGATCGGGTGCGTGTGGATGCAGCGCTCCGGGGCGACGCCGGCGGCCCTGACCAGCTTGATCTCGCCGGCCGTCGCGAGGTCGAAGCACGCCCCGAGGTCGCGCAGTTCCGCGACGACGGCCGCGTTCGGCAGCGGCTTCAGCGCGTAGTGCAGCGTGACGTCGGGCAGTGCATCGTGCAGCGCCCGGTACTGGCGGCGGACGACGTCGCAGTCGACCAGCAGCAGCGGCGTGCCATGTTTCGCGACGAGCGCGCGCAGGTCGGGGCTCTTGCTCACTGGGACGTTCTGGCTCGTCCTGCTACATCTGGCCGAGGTCGGCGCGCAGCGCCGCGATGTCGGGGTCGCCGGACACCACGTTTTCGGCGGAGGCGGCGCGGTGCAGCCGGTCGCGGACCGCATCCCACGGCTCGCCTGCAGGCACTTCCTCGACCAGGATCTCCTTCGCCCCCGACTTGTCGAGCGTGCGCAGGTTCACGTACAGCTCGCGCGCGTAGACGTCCGCGCGCCGGCCGGCGTTGATCCAGGTCATGTACTTGTTCGCGACGCGCGGCGGCCGCATCGCGAGCACGGCCACCTTCTCGTGCGACTCGGTGAGCTGGCCGACCACTTCCTCGAGCGTACGGCTCGCGACGATGCTGACCGGGGTGCGCGGCGCGTAGTGCTTGGCATCGCTGCCCGGCACGCGCGGCGCCAGCGCATCGGGACCGCCCTGCACTTCCGGCACGACCGCGCGCAGCTGCGACAGGGTGATCGACCCGGGCCGCAGGATGCGCGGCACGGTATCGACGCAGGAGACGATCGTCGATTCGAGGCCGATCTTGCAGTCGCCGCCGTCGAGGACGATCGCGAGTTCGTCGCCGAATTCCTCGCGGACGTGCTCCGGGCGCGTCGGGCTGATGCGACCGTACCGATTGGCCGAGGGCGCCGCGATGCCGCTGCCGAAGGCACGCAGCAGCTGCTGGGCGACCGGATGGTTCGGGACGCGGATCGCGACCGTGTCCTGGCCGCCGGTGATGGCCAGGTCCACCGCCGGGGCGCGGCGCAGGATCAGCGTCAACGGACCCGGCCAGAACTTGCCGGCCAGCGCCGCCGCGGCCGGGGGCACCTGCAGGGCCCAGCGGTCGAGCGCACGCGCGTTGTCGATGTGGACGATGACCGGATGACTGGCCGGCCGCCCTTTCAGTTCGAAGATCTTCCGCACCGCGTCCGGGTTCTGCGCGTCCGCGCCGAGGCCGTAGACCGTTTCAGTCGGGAAAGCGACGAGCTCGCCCCCGCGCAGGGCCTCCACGGCCTGGTCGATCTCGTCCTGGGGCAGTCGCGCAGTCACCATAGGACGCGAATGATAGCGGCAAACCCGCGCACTCGCGCAGGCACGGACTCACGGAATGGCGCGGCGCTCCCAACCCGTCGGCGTGCGCACGATTTCGTAGGTCGGCCAGTAGTTCTGGTCGAGCTTGAGGGTCGTGACCCCGGTCGATCCATTCCACGTCACGGTCTTCAGGCGCAACGAAGAGCGGTCCGCGCGACCCCGGACTGCGGCAATGAAGGCGTCGAGGTCGGGGGTCGGCTTGCCGTCGACCTCGACGATGCGGCGGCCCGCATACAAGCCGTAGCGCGTGGCCGGCGAGCCGTAGGCGAAGTAGGCGACGAAGACGCCCTCCGGCGCAATCGAACGCTGGATCGTCATGGCCCGGTGGGGCGCGTGCAGCACGGCGCCCGCCCAGAGCAGCAGGCGGTCGATGTCCTCGCCGCGCAGCGCGGCCGTCCGGACCGTCAGTTCCTGCTCGACCCCGTTGCGCAGGACCGTGACTGCGACCTGCGGCGCCTGGGTGGCCTCCTCCACTTCGCGGAATCGATTCAGGGCAACACCATTGATGGCGAGCAGCAGGTCACCCTCGTGCAGCGCCTGCGCCGCAGCCGATCCCGCCGCGACACGCGCGACGGTGAGCACCTGGCGATGCGCCGGGTTGCGCGACTCGAACCGCTCGACCCACGCGGCCGGCAGGCCGAGTTCGCGCGCCGCCGCAATCGGGATCGCATCGAACTCCGTTTCGAGCGAGAACAACGGCCGGCCATCGCGCGCGGCCGCCACGGCCTCCTGCACGACCGTGGCGGGCATGCCCCGGTTGACCTGGACCGAGTCGCGGGCGCCTTCGGTGGCGAAACTCGACCACAAGGCGCGGACGCGGCCGTCGCGACCGACGACGACGCCGTCGAAGTCGGTCGGTGCGTTGACGAGCGTTGCGACCTCGAGGTTGGCTTCCCGGAACTGCAGCGTCCGTGACAGCGGGAAGTCCACGTCGTCGATCGAAGCGACATAGGTCGAGAGCGAGCGCAGGCGCGAGTCGCCGCCGAGGCCCGACGACGGTCACGGCTTCGCCCGGCTCGAGCTCGCGCGGGTCGAAGCGCACAGCCTTCACGGGCGACGAGCCGAGCAGCTTCGGATCGTAGGAAATGACGGCGAGGTTGTGCAGCGGATGCAGGTATTCGACCTTGCCGGGGACCTCGACGGAGCCGCCGAACGTCAGGCGCGCGTCGCCCGGGGCCACGGGCACCGTGTTGCGGTCGACGACGACGAGCCCGCGGGCCGCGTCCACGACCACGCCCGTGCCGTGATAATTGCGCTCGGTGATGCCCGCGACCGAGAACGGCATGTCGAAGTTCACCAGCACGAGCGAAGCCGCGATCTCGTTGGCCCGCTTGTCGGAGCCGCCGGCGAAGCCGGTCGTGGCGGGCGCCTGCGCGGCGACGGCGGCGGGCGCGGCGACCTCGACGCACGGCCACAAGCCCGGTGGCATCGTCGCGGCGGCAGCGCTGCGCCGGGAACCAGGCGTAGTCCATCCGCATGACCCGGGTGTCCGAGCCCTTGGGATCGTCGAGCGTCGAATAGCGCAGCGCGGCGCGCTCGCCCTGCGGCAGGCCGCATGACGATGTCGACGAATGCCTGCAGGTCGGCGACGGGCTTGCCGTTGACGCTGGAAATGACCGCACCGCGCGGCACGCCTGCCGCATTGAGCACGTAACCCGGGTTGGCCACGTAGACGCCACGCGCCGGCGCGTTGAAGTGACGCGCCATCTGGTACGAGAGCGTGTGCACGACCGCGTCGCCGAACGTGAAATATTCGGCCGGGGTGATCGCGTGCAGGTCGGCGACCGGCAGGCGTTGCCGGACGCTCTCGCCACCGCGCTCGACCGTGATCTCGACGGTGCTGCCCACGGCGCCGTCGAGGACTTCGTCGAGCGGCTGGAACGTCGTCACCAGCTGCCCGTTCAGGTGCGTCAGGATGTCGCCCGGCTGCAGCTTGCCCTCGGTCGTCGACCCCGGCAGCACCTCGCTCACCACCAGCATGCCAGTCAGTTCGGGATGGGCCCGGCGCGCGGCCTCCTGCGTGGCAGGCTGCAGCCCGAGCCGCACGAGTTCGTCATAGGGCGTGTACACGAACACCGTGTGCAGCGTGCCGCGCGCCACCGGCAGGCCCTGCTGGATCAGCTGCAGCGCGCGCTGGACGCGCCCCAGCGGCAGGTAGAAGCTCGACTGCGCACCGTTGGCGCCGCCCGCATTCAACGCGACGACCCGCCCGCGGATGTCGATGACGGGCGAGCCCGAGGATCCGCCCGACGTTCCCGAGGCCGCCTGGATGTAGAACGTGTTGAAGTCGTTGAACTTGCCGACGCCGTATTCGGGCGCCTCGCGGTCGAGACGCGCGAGCGTACCGGCCAGGATCGACAGCTGTTCGCCGGCATCGTTGCCGACCACGCGGATTTCAGTGCCGATGCGGGCGCCTTCCGGATACAGCGGCAGGGCCGCGGGCTGCACGTAGCGCAGCTTCGCCGGGTCGTAGCGGTACAGGCCGAAATCGTGCACGGGATCGCGATAGACGGCGTGGAGTTCGACCTCTTCGCGGTTCTGGAAGACGGCGGTCGCGACCACGGGTCCCGGCGTCACGACGTGGCGATTGGTCAGGATGAGCCCGCGCTCGGCATCGACGACGAAGCCCGTGGCCTGGCTCGACTGGTTCCACTCGGTGTCGAAGGCACGGGTCTGGTCGATCTCGATCGACACGACGGACGGGGCGATGCGCTCCAGCGTGCGGTCCCAGGCCGGATTGTCCTCGACGGGCCGCGCGAGGGACGGCACCTCCTGCGCGGTGTCACGAACCGGCGGTTGCGCCCAGGCGGCCAGTGCCATGAGCGGCAGCCAGGCGAACATCCACCGCACCTTGCGGCCAGGCATCGGTGTCACAGGTCGCGGCCGAAGGCCGCGCGGAAGCGCTGCTTGAATTCATTCATGTCGAAACGGTGGTTCTGCGTCCCTGCCTGTGCAATCTTGATCGAGCCCAGCAACGAAGCGATTCGACCCGTCGTGTCCCAGTCGAGTTCATTCAGCAGCCCGTAGATCAGCCCGGCCCGGTACGCGTCGCCGCAGCCGGTCGGGTCCTTGAGTGCCTCCGGCCTGGCCGTGGGAATCACGTGTTCGTGGCCGTCGGCAGTAGATGACGCTGCCCTCGCCGCCCTTGGTCACGACGTAGGCGCGGACCCGGGAAGCGATGTCGGCGGCGCTCCAGCCGGTGCGCTCCTGCAGCATCTGCCCCTCGTAATCGTTCACGGCCACCCAGGTGGCCTTGCCGATGAACTGCCTGCAGCTCCTCGCCGTCGAACATCGGCAGGCCCTGCCCGGGATCGAACAGCCACGGAATGCCTGCCGCGGCGAACTGCTCGGCGTGCTGCACCATGCCGTCGCGGCCGTCCGGGGCGACGACGCCCAGCTTGATGCCCGCCGTGGTCGGCACGGCGTTGAGGTGCGACTGCGCCATCGCGCCGGGATGGAACGCGGTGATCTGGTTGTCGTCGAGGTCGGTGGTGATGAATGCCTGCGCCGTGAACTCGTCGTCGAGTTCCCGCACGAAATCGAGGCTGACGTTGCAGGCCCGCAGCCAGCGCCGGTACGACTCGAAATCGTGCCCGACCGTCGCCATGGGCGCGCCGTGCTCGCCGAGCAGGCCGAGGTTGTAGGCGATGTTGCCGGCGCAGCCGCCGAAATTGCGCCGCATGCTCGGGACCAGGAACGACACGTTCAGCATGTGGATGCGGTCGGCGAGGATGTGCTCGCGGAAGCGGCCCTGGAAGACCATGACCGTGTCGAACGCGATGGAGCCGCAGATGAGGGCTGACATGAGGAAGTGATCAGTGACTAGTGGTTAGTGGCTAGTGACTAGTGGCTAGTGACTAGTGACTAGTAAGCAGGTGCAGCTGCAGCGTGGTCGATGCAGCGGCACCTCCTACTAGTCACTATTCACTGTCACTAGTCACTTCTTCAAGCGGGTTTCCACGTCAGGTCGAGTTGCTTCGCAGCGCGGACGTCGTCGAGCCGGCGCACCGGCAGCGTCCATGGCGCGCCCTTGAGCTTCTCGGGCTCCGTTTCGGCCTCGCGCCGGATCGCGATCATCGCCTCGACGAACCCATCGAGTGCTTCCTTCGACTCCGTTTCCGTCGGCTCGATCAGCAGGCACTCCGGCACGAGCAGCGGGAAGTACGTCGTCGGCGCATGGAAGCCGAAGTCGAGCAGCCGCTTGGCGAAGTCCATCGCGTTGGTGCCCCACTCGCGCGCTTCCTTGCGCAGCGTGACGATGAACTCGTGGCTCGCCCGGCGCTCGGGATAGGCGAGTTCGAAGCCGGCTGCCCGCAGGCGTGCCATCAGGTAGTTGGCGTTCAGGGTCGAGAACTCGGCGACGCGCTGCATGCCGTCGCGGCCGAGCATGCGCATGTAGACGTAGGCGCGCAGCAGCACGCCGGTGTTGCCCATGAAGTTCGACAGCCGGCCGATCGTCTGCGGCAGGTCCTGCTCGTCGAGCCAGCGATAGGCGTCCCCGTCCCTGCCGACCAGCGGCACCGGCATGAACGGCAGCAGGCGCTCGCTGACGCCGACGGCGCCCGAGCCGGGACCGCCGCCGCCGTGCGGCGTGGAGAACGTCTTGTGCAGGTTCATGTGGATGACGTCGAATCCCATGTCGCCCGGACGGACCTTGCCGAGGATCGCGTTCAGGTTCGCGCCGTCGTAGTACAGCAGCCCGCCCGCCTCGTGCACGATGTGCGCCACCTCCTGGATGCGGCGCTCGAACACGCCGATCGTCGACGGGTTGGTCAGCATGATGCCCGCGGTCTGCGGGCCGACCACGAGCTGGAGCGCCTCGAGGTCGATGTCGCCGTTCGGCAGGGTGGGGATCTCCCTGACCGTGCAGCCGCACATCGTCGCCGTCGCCGGATTGGTGCCGTGCGCGGCGTCGGGCACGATGATCTCGTTGCGGGCGAGGTCCTTGCGGGCCCGGTGATAGGCACGGATCATCGCCACGCCGGCGAATTCGCCCTGCGCTCCGGCCATCGGCGTGAGCGATACGCCGCGCATGCCCGTCACTTCCTTCAGCATCTCCTGCAGCTCGAAGAGTATCTGCAGCAGGCCCTGGCCCGTGGATTCGGGCGCGAGCGGGTGACGGTTCAGCAGCTCGGGCAGCATCGCGTAGGTGTTGCACGCCTTGGGGTTGTATTTCATCGTGCACGACCCGAGCGGGTAGAAGTGCGTGTCGATGGAGAAATTGAGCTGCGACAGCCGCGTGAAGTGACGCACGGCCTGCAGTTCCGACACCTCCGGCAGCAGCGGCGGCGAGGCGCGACGCAAGGCCGTCGGCACGGTGGCCTCGACGGGTACCTGCGGGTACTGGGCGTCCGCGCTGCGGCCGGGGGACGAGTGCTCGAAGATCAGCTTTTCATGCATGTCGGTGATTCCTTCGCTCAGGCCGCGGCCGCGGCACTGCGCATCGTCTCGGCCAGCGCCCGGGCGTAGGCCTCGATGTCGCCGACCGTGCGCGTCTCGGTCGCACAGACGAGCAGCGCAGCCCCGAGCGACGGGTAGCGCGCGGAGATGTCATAGCCGCCCACGATCCCGCGGCGTGCGAGCGACTCGAGCACCCCCTTGACCGGCCGGTCGAGCAGCAGCACGGCTTCGTGGAAGCGAGGCTTGTCGAACGCGAGCCGCACGCCCTCGATGCGCGTCAACGCATCGACGAGCTGCTGCGTGCGCTGCATGGAGGTCGCCGCCACCTGTGCCAGGCCGTGCGGACCGAGCAGCGACAGGTAGATCGTTGCGGCCGTCACCAGCAGGCCCTGGTTGGTGCAGATGTTCGAAGTCGCCTTGCTGCGGCGGATGTGCTGCTCGCGGGCCTGCAGCGTGAGCGTAAAACCGGACTTGCCGTCGAGATCGAGCGTGCGGCCGATGATGCGGCCCGGCATCTGGCGCACGTGTTCCGCCCGCGTGGCCATGAAGCCGAAGTACGGGCCGCCCGACGACAGCGGCACGCCGAGCGGCTGGCCGTCGCCGCAGGCGATGTCGGCGCCCTTCGTGCCCCATTCGCCCGGTGGCTTCAGCACGGCAAGCGAGGTCGGGTTGACCACGCCGATCAGCAACGCGTTGTTCGCGTGCGCCCAGTTCGTCACCGCATCGACATCCTCGAGCGTGCCGAAGAAATTCGGCTGCTGGATGACCACGGCCGTGATGTCCTGACCCTGGTACGGCTCGAGTGCCGCGAGGACCGTCTGGCCGCTCTTCGGATCGTAGGGAAGCAGTTCGAACGCGAGGTTCTGGTTGCCCGCGATCGCCTCGACCACGTCGCGGTAATTCGGGTTCAGCGCGACGGGCAGCAGGATCCGCTGCGATTTCGATTTGCGGTTGGCACGGACCGCCATCAGGCAGGCCTCGGCAAGGCCCGACGCGCCGTCGTAGAGCGAGGCATTCGAGATGTCGAGGCCGGTGAGGCTCGCCATCATGGTCTGGTACTCGTACAGCAGCTGCAGCGTGCCCTGGCTCGCCTCGGCCTGGTAGGGCGTGTAAGCGCTGTAGAACTCGCCCCGCGTCACGATCGCCCACACCGCCGCGGGGATGTGGTGCTCGTAGGCGCCGGCGCCGATGAAATTGAGCGGACGGCCGTCACGGGCGGCGATGTCGCCCATGAGCCGGCCCACTTCCATCTCGGTGAGCGCGGGAGGCACGCCCGGCAACCCCGGTGCACGCAACGCGGCCGGGATTTCCTCGAACAGGGCGTCGATGTCGGGCGCGCCGATGATCTCGAGCATCGACCGGATGTCGGCGTCGGTATGCGGGATGAACGGCATAAGAAGTGCCTGGTGGATGGTGTCTGGCGGTGCAGTGAAAATGGGCGATGACGCCAGCGAAGGCGGGCGCGGCGAGCTCTGCACTCACCGCTGTCCGCTATCCGCTGATCACTGCTTCCTCAGTGCGTCTCGGCGGCGAGTGCGGCGGCGTAAGCCCTGGCATCGAGCATCGCCGCGAACTGGGCCTTGTCGTCCGGGCGGACGCGCATGATCCAGCCGGCGCCATACGGATCGGAGTTGATCAGTTCCGGCTGGCCACCGAGGTCGGCGTTGCCAGCCACGACTTCGCCGCTGACCGGGCTGTAGACGTCCGAAGCCGCCTTGACCGACTCGACCACCGCACACGCCTCGCCCGCCGTCACGCGGCGGCCCGGTTCCGGCGCCTCCACGAACACGAGGTCGCCGAGCGCCTGCTGCGCGTGGTCGGAGATGCCGATGGTGAGGGTGCCGTCGGCCTCGAGCCGCGCCCATTCATGCGACTTCAGGTAACGGAGATCGGCCGGAACGTTGCTCATGGTGTCCTCGCTGGAATGTCCTGCTGAATCTGGATCAGAGTGCGACGGTCGCCTTGCCGTTGCGCACGAACGGCGGGCGGACGACGCGCGCTTGCACGAGCTTGCCGCGGATCTCCACCTCGCACCGGTCCGCGGTCTTCGCCGGAACGCGCGCCAGCCCGATCGAGCGCTGCAGCGTCGGCGAAAAGGTGCCGCTGGTGACCTCGCCCTCCCCGACCGCGGGCACGATCACTTTCTGGTGCGAGCGCAGTACGGCGCGTTCCTCGACCAGCAGGCCGACGAACTTGCGCGTGTTCGCATTCGCCTTCTGCGCGGCGAGCGCAGCCGCGGCCGATGAAATCACGGTCCTGCGGCTCCCAGGCGATCGTCCAGCCGAGGCCTGACTCGAGGGGCGACGTGGTCTCGTCCATGTCGTTGCCATACAGGTTCATGCCGGCTTCGAGACGCAGCGTGTCGCGCGCGCCGAGCCCGCACGGGGCGACGCCCGCATCGCGCAGTTCCTGCCAGAAACCTGCGGCCCGCTCTGCCGGCAGCATGATTTCCCAGCCGTCTTCGCCCGTGTAACCGGTCCGGGCGATGAAGAGGTCCCCCGCCTCCAGGCCGAAGAACGGGCCGAGCTGCAGCGCGCGCCCGGCGGTCGCCGGGTCGATCACGGTCGCTGCCTTCTGCCGCGCGTTGGGTCCCTGCACCGCGATCATCGCGAGATCGAAGCGGGGCTCGACGGCTACGCCGAAGCCCTCCGCCTGCTGGCGCAACCAGGCGAGGTCCTTGTCGCGCGTGCCGGCGTTGACGACCATGCGATACCACCGGTCGTCCATGTAATAGACGATCAGGTCGTCGATCACCCCGCCGTCGTCGCGCAGCATGCACGAATACAGCGCCTTGCCGTGCTGCGTCAGCTTGGCGACGTCGTTGGCGAGCAGCCGGCGCAGGTAGTCGCGAACGCGATCGCCCCGCAGGTCGACGACGCACATGTGCGATACGTCGAACATGCCGGCGTCGCGGCGCACGGCGTGGTGCTCCTCGATCTGCGAACCGTAGTTGACGGGCATGTCCCAGCCACCGAAGTCGACGGTGCGGGCTCCCGCGGCCACGTGCGTGTCATAGAGCGGAGTGCGCAATCCCATGTGTTCGATATCCCGGCGACCTGACGTGACCTAAAAAAAAGGCGGCAGGCCGCCCGTTTGACGACCCGCCGCCCCTCTGTCCTTGGACCTGAGAGATCGAGCACCTGCCCTTGCAGGTGCCGCACCCCTTCGGTGGGCCCGCTCGATGCGGGCCGCTCTCCAGAGCCCATCAGGCACAGCCGTTCTTTTGCCTGAGCGTTTCCGGGCGGGTTGCGCCTTCGGCGGATCCTTTCGAACCTCTCTCCGACGGGCCTTGCGATGGGTGGACGGATGTTACCCCACGACTTGCACGCGAACCACCCGGGTACACGGGGACCCGCTTGCCTTCGCCGCTGCGGCACCGGAACATCACGCCGCCTCCAGGATCGCTGAACCCAAGGAACCGCGCATGCCTCGCCACTTTGCTGCCCTGTGCCTGGCCAGCACGCTGGCACTGCTGCCGCCAGTCAGCCAGGCCGCGCCAGCGGCCCCCAGAAACGGCAGCGCTGCCAAAGAGTTGCACCAGCTTTTCGAAGCGGAATGGGAGCGTGGCCTGCGCCAGAATCCGGTGCGCGCGACGTACCTCGGTGACCATCGTTTCGACGACCGCTGGCCCGACTTGTCGCCGGCCGCGATGCAGGCATCGCACGAGGCTGACCGCGCGGCGCTGGCCGCCCTGGAGCGGATTCCTGCGGCGCAACTGACTGTCGCAGACCAGCTCAACCGTGACCTGTTCCGGCGCCAGGCCAGGCCGCCTGGACGCGTACGAATATGGCGCGCAGTACACGCCGCTGCCGCAGCGCAGCGGCCTCACGTCGCTGCACCAGCTGGCGGAAGTCGTCGTCTTCCGCACGGCGCGGGACTACGAACAGTGGCTCGGCCGGATGAACACCCTTGACCAGTACGTGGAACAGAACATCGCATTGATGCGCGAGGGCGTGCAGCGCGGGATCGTGCCGCCGCAGGTGATCATGCAGCGCGTGCCGGGACAGATTGCGAAGCAGATCGTGCAGGACCCGACGCTGAGCCCGTTCTACGAGGTATTCCGCAAGATGCCGGATTCGATCCCGGCCGGCGACCGCGAACGCCTGCAGGCCGAGGCCCGCACCGCCATCGCCACGAAGATCGTGCCCGCCTACCAGCGGCTGCAGCAGTTCGTCGAGCAGGAGTACCTGCCAAAGAGCCGTGCGACCGTCGGCTTGTGGGATACGCCGGAGGGCGAGGCAGCGCTACGCGGAGCTCGGCGCGGTTCTACACGACGACCGACCTGACGCCCGACCAGATCCACGAGATCGGGCTGCAGGAAGTCGCGCGGATTCGCGGCGAGATGCTGCAGGTCATCGCGCAGACCGGCTTCAAGGGCAGCTTCGACGATTTCCTGGCGTACCTGCGTACCGACCCGAAATTCCGCTACACCGACCCGCAGCAACTGCTCACGGCGTACGAGGCGATGGCGAAGCGCGTCGATCCGTTGCTGCCGCAGTATTTCGGGAAGCTGCCGCGCATGCCCTACGGCGTGCGGCCGATCGCTGCGCAGATCGCACCCGACACGACGACGGCGTACTACCAGGGCCCGGCGATGGACGGCCGGCGTGCGGGCTACTACTACGTCAATCTCTACAAGCCCGAGGAACGGCCGAAGTACGAGATTCCCGTGCTGACGATCCACGAGGCCGTACCGGGCCATCACCTGCAGATCGCGCTGGCGCAGGAACTCGGTGACCTGCCCAAGTTCCGCCGCGACTTCGAGGCGACTGCCTTCGTCGAGGGCTGGGCCCTCTACAGCGAGAGCCTCGGCGAGGAGATGGGTTTCTACGACGATCCATACGACAAGTTCGGGCAGCTGACCTACGAGATGTGGCGGGCGGTGCGACTCGTCGTCGACACCGGCCTGCACCACGGGAAGTGGTCCCGGCAGCAGGCGATCGACTACTTCAAGGCGAACGCGGCCAAGACCGAACTCGACATCGTCAACGAGGTCGACCGCTACATCGGCGATCCCGGCCAGGCCCTCGCCTACAAGATAGGCGAGCTCAGGATCAAGCAACTGCGCGCCGAAG
Organism: uncultured Gammaproteobacteria bacterium; assembly: GCA_963789375.1. Classification (GTDB taxonomy): domain Bacteria; phylum Pseudomonadota; class Gammaproteobacteria; order Steroidobacterales; family Steroidobacteraceae; genus RPQJ01. Next base: position 184,756 of record CAWBKN010000013.1, read on the forward strand.
CCAGCCGCGAGCTCGGCGACCGCTTCGACCTCCGCGCCTTCCACGACGTGGTCCTCGGCAGCGGCGCCATCCCGCTCGACGTGCTGTCGGCCAACGTCCGGCAGTGGATCGAGCAGACGCGGGCGGCGGCGCCCGCGGCGCAGTAAACTCGCGGTCCTCCCGCCCGAGCATTGCCCATGAACCAGCCCGTCGTCCGCCGCCCCAGTGTCGCCGTCCGCATCGGACCCGTGGTGGTGGGCGGCGGTCACCCGGTGGTCGTCCAGTCGATGACCAACACCGACACGGCCGACGTCGAGTCCACTGCCCTGCAGGTGCGGGCCCTGGCGATCGCGGGCTCCGAGCTCGTGCGCGTCACGGTGAACACCGACGAGGCGGCCGCTGCAGTGCCGCACATCGTGGATCGACTCGCACAACTCGGCGTCTCGGTACCGATCGTCGGCGACTTCCATTTCAACGGCCACAAGCTGCTGCGCGAGCATCCGGCGTGCGCCGAAATGCTCGCCAAGTACCGCATCAACCCGGGCAATGTCGGCCGCGGAGCCAAGCGCGACCCGCAGTTCGTCGAGATGGTCGAAACCGCCTGCCGGCACGGCAAGCCGGTGCGCATCGGCGTCAACTGGGGCAGCCTCGACCAGGAGCTGCTCACGCGCCTCATGGACGAAAACTCGAAGCAGGCGCAGCCGCTCGAGGCCAACGACGTCATGCGCGAGGCGATCGTCGTTTCCGCGCTCGACAGCGCACGGCGCGCGGAGGAAATCGGCCTGCGGCGAGACCAGCATCGTGATCTCGTGCAAGGTGAGCGGCGTGCAGGACCTGATCAGCGTCTACCGCAACATCGCACGACGCTGCGACTACGCGCTGCACCTCGGCCTCACCGAGGCCGGCATGGGCTCCAAGGGCATCGTCGCCTCGACCGCGGGCATCGCCGTGCTGCTGCAGGAAGGCATCGGCGACACGATCCGCGTCTCGCTCACCCCGGAGCCGAACGGCGACCGCACCAACGAGGTCATCGTGGCGCAGGAGATCCTGCAGACGATGGGGCTGCGCTCCTTCACGCCGATGGTCGTGGCGTGCCCCGGCTGCGGCCGCACGACGTCCACCTACTTCCAGGAACTCGCGCAGAAGATCCAGTCGCACCTGCGCCACCGCATGCCCGAATGGCGCAAGCGCTACGTGGGCGTGGAACAGATGACCGTCGCCGTGATGGGCTGCGTCGTCAACGGTCCCGGCGAGAGCAAGCACGCCAACATCGGCATCAGCCTGCCCGGCACGGGCGAGCGCCCCGTTGCGCCGGTCTACATCGACGGCGACAAGGGCCCGACGCTCAAGGGCGAGCGCATCGCCGAGGAATTCCAGCAACTGGTCGAGGAGTACGTCGAACGCACCTACTCCGCCCAGGGAACGAGGAGGCACCATGACGAATCCACTGCGTGACCGGCACTGCCAGCCGTTGCCCGCCGCAACGGCACCACTCGCCCCGGAAAAGGCCGCGGCACTGCACCTGCAGCTCGATCCCGCCTGGCGGATCTCGGAGGATGGCAAGTCGCTGCGGCGCTCGTTCGGGTTCGAGGATTTCCATCACACCATGGCATTCCTGAACGCCGTCGCGTGGATCGCGAACACCCAGGACCACCATCCCGACTTCGAGGCGGGCTACAACTACTGCCGCATGGAATTCTCGACCCACTCGGTCGGCGGGCTCTCCGAAAACGACTTCATCTGCGCGGCGAAGATCGACGCGCTCTGATTTCTCGCGGCGCTGTTTCCGGCGAGCCCGCGGGAACGGCAGCTCCCGGGCGGCCGGCCGTTCGACACAGGGTGGGGTTTGCCCCGCCGGACCGACGGCCAGCCACCGGGAAGCGACGGGTGGCCTCAGTTGACGGGCTTCATCCCCAGGTCGGTGATGGCATGGCGCAGGTGCTCGGCACCCTTGGCGTAGCTGCCCGCCTTGCACTCCTTCTCACCGGTGGCGCGCTGCTCCTTGGCAGCCTTCGTCTTGGCGTCGTCCGCCTTCTGGGTGGTCATGGCGGAATCGACCTGCTTGGTGAGCGCGTCGCACGTCGCCCGCGTGGCTGCCGGCTGCGTCGCCGTGGTCGCCGCACCGGCCGTGCCGATCCCGAGCAGGGCGATCATCGCGCCCGTCACCATCGTCGTTGTCTTGAAGTTCATGTACGTCTCCTTGTCCTGGCTGTGATTGTGGCTTTCGGTCCTCGCAAGGTCGGGGGGGGTCCATCCGGGGCCACGTCCTGCCTTGCTTGGGAGGAAAGCTACGCCCCCGCGCGTTGCGGCAACCTTGCGCGGGGATTACATCGCTGTAATGCAGGGCCTGCTGCGGACCGCGCCGTTGGGACTATGATTCCGCCGATGAAGCTGCTGTTGATCGAAGACGACCAGCGCGCCGCCGACTACGTCGCGAACGGGCTGCGCGAGAGCGGGCACAGCGTCGATCACGCCGCCGACGGCGCGGAAGGCCTGACGCTGGCGCTGGCGTCGCGTTACGACGTGATCATTGCCGACCGCATGCTGCCCTACATGGACGGGCTCGCGGTCGTGCACGCCCTGCGCGCGCAGGGCCTCGACCACGCCGATACTGATCCTGAGTGCGCTCGCGAAAGTCGACGACCGCGTCAAGGGCCTGCGTGCGGGCGGCGACGATTACCTGACCAAGCCTTTCGCGTTCGACGAGCTGCTCGCGCGGCTCGAGGTGCTCGCGCGCCGCTCCGTCGCGACGGAGCCCGTGACGCGGCTCCGGGTCGCCGACCTGGAGATGGACCTGGTCGCGCGCAAGGTCGCGCGCGGCGGCCGGCCCGTGGAGGTGACGGCACGCGAGTTCCGCCTGCTCGAGTACCTGATGCGCCATGCCGGCCAGGTGGTCACGCGCACGATGTTGCTCGAGAACGTCTGGGACCTGCATTTCGACCCGCAGACGAACGTGATCGACGTCCACATCAGCCGGCTCCGCCAGGCGCTGGACTGCGGGACCGGGCAAGCCACTGATCCACACCGTCCGCGGCAGCGGCTATGTACTCGAAGAGCGCGGCTGAGCGTCCGGCCCTGCGCCGGCTGCTGCCCACTTACGGCCTGCGGCTGTCGCTGCTCTACGTACTGGTCTTTTCGCTGACCACGAGCCTGCTGGTCGGCCTGCTCTACGTCTATGCGGTGCGCGCGCTCGATCGTGCGACCGACGAGGTCATCGAGGCCGAGTTGCAGGGGCTCGCCGAGCAGTACGGCAGCGGCGGGCTCGGCGCGCTGAAGTCGCTGATCAGCGAACGCGTGCAGGCAGGCAGCAGTTCCGGCGACGTATACCTGCTCGTGGGACCCGACCTGGCCCCGGTGGCCGGCAACATCGCCGCCTGGCCTGGCCCGGGCAGTACGGCCGACCGCTGGTTCGAATTCGAGGTTTCGGTCGCGGTTGGCACACGGTTCGAGCCGCGCAGGGTCCGCGCAGGCGTGTTCAAGCTCGCGGGCGGCTACCGGCTGCTGGTCGGCACCCAGATTCACGAGCGGGAAGCGTTCAAGTCGCGCATCGGCTGGACCCTGCTCATTTCGCTCGCCATGGTCATCGCGGTCGGCGCGCTGCTCGGCGCGTGGATGAACCGGCACGTGCTGCGGCGTGTCGACGCCATCTCGGCCGCCGGGCGCGAGATCGTCGAGGGCAACCTCAGCCGGCGCCTGCCGCGCAGCGGCTCGGGCGACGAGTTCGATGGCCTCGCTGGCAATCTCAACGAGATGCTCGACCGCGTCGAGCAGCTCACGCAGGCGCTGCGCTTCGTCATCGATTCGACCGCCCACGACCTGCGCGGTCCGCTGAACCGCATGCGCTCGCGGCTCGAGTTCGCGCTGCGCGCCGCCGGGACCGAGGCCGGCTGCCAGGCCCTGGAGGAGAACCTCAAGGACGCGGAGGCGCTCGAGCAGACGCTCGCCGCGCTGCTGCGCATCGCCCAGGCGCAGGGTGGCGCGGCGGCTACGGAGATTGCGCCGCTCGACCTCGGACGGCTGGCCGCGGAGGTCGTCGAGCTGTACGAGCCCGTCGCGGTCGAACGCGCCATCGCACTGCGGAGCGACGCCTGTTCCGACGCAGACGTGCGCGGCAGCCGCCAGTTGCTGGCACATGCGCTGGCGAACCTGATCGACAACGCACTGAAGTTCACGCCGGCAGGCGGCCGGGTCGAGGTCCGTGTCGAACGCGATGCCGACGGATTGTGCCTGGTAGTGTCTGACACCGGCCCCGGAATTCCCGTTGCCGATCGCGGTCGCGCCCTCGAACGCGGCGTGCGCCTCGCCGGCTCAGACCAGGCCCCGGGCAGCGGCCTGGGTTTGAGCCTCGTCGAGGCGGTTGCGCGGATGCACCATGCGCAACTGGTGCTCGAGGACAACCGACCGGGCCTGCGGGTCTCGCTGCACTTTCCCTCGAGCCACGGCTAGCTCACGGCGCCAGGCCGGTCAGCACCGCCGCGGCGACACCGGCGTAGTCGCCATCGAAGTGATGCCCGCCCGGGAGTTCGACGCGCCGCATCCGGTCGGCCCCGAACTTGCGGCAGGCCGATTCCGTGTCCTCGGCGCCGAAGATGCAGACGAAACGACCCATCCGGCCGCGGTCCACTTCAGGCACCACCGGCAGCCCGCCGGTGGGTGTCGTGATCCAGTGGGAGACCGAAAACTTGAAGAATGCTTCCGGGCTGACCGCGATCAGCGCACCGCCGGCGATGCGCGCACGCGTCGCATCGGGCAGCCGGTTCACCATGAATGGCAGGACGTCGGCGCCCTGCGAGTAGCCCACGAGCAGCACGCGCGATTTCTGCCATGCATTGGCGTAATGCTCGATCACGCGCGCGAGGTCGCGCGCGCACTCGTCCGGCGTCCTGCCGTTCCAGAAATAACGCAGCGAATCCCAGCCCACCACCGGCAGGCCCCGCGCATTGATTTCGGCGGCGACAGCCTTGTCGAGGCCGGCCCAGCCGCCGTCGCCCGAGAGCATGATGGCGAAGGTATCCTGCGAAGCGCGGCCCGCTGGCGATTCGACCAGCGGCAAATCGCCCACCTCCGTCGACAACGGCCACCGTCGTGGCAGACGGGTCGGCGATCTCGTGAAAGGCCTGCCGGAACTGCGGCAACCAGTTCCGCTCGACCGCGTAGCCGTGGCCGACCGCAGGCAGCGAGACGAGCTTCGCACCCGGTACCTGGCCGACGAATTCCCTGGTCTGTGTCGCAGCGCAGACCTGGTCCTGTTCACCCTGCAGCACAGCCCAGGGCTCCTGCAGGTGCGGCGCGGGCTGGTACATGAAGCCTTTCTTTGCCGCCGAGTGCCCGAGTCCCTCGCCACGGCACAAGGGCAGGTTCCATTCCAGGTCAGGGCAGAACCCGAGCGAGAGTGCTCCCTTGAACGTTCCCGGCGGCGCCTGGGCCAGCGCGGCATACGCGAGCGTCGCCCCGGAGGAATAGCCGACGAGAACCGGCGGCAGGTACGCAGGCAGGTCACGGCCCTGCTCGACATGATGCGACAGTGCCTCGAGGCTCGCCGCAGCGTTGATGCACCGGGCCCGCGTCGCCGGCGGGCGGCTGCGCGATCTTGCGGATGTCCACGCCCGCGACCAGGGCGCCCTCCTCGGCAAGATGACGCGCCATGTCCACGACGCCCTTGTTCCAGCCACCGTCGCCGGACAGGAAACGACGAAATACCGCGGCTTGCCGGCCGGTGACTCGATCGACACCGGACCGAGGCCCGGGAACTCGATCGTCTCTGCGGCGGTCACGGGCAGGCTGACCAGCGCCGCAACCGTGAGCCAGCAGGCACGCACGAGCGCCTTCATGCGTCGACCCTGCCTTCCGGTACGCGCCTGCAGGCTCGTCCGCCGTGGCGGCCTGCGCCCGTCGATCGGCCCGGCCGGAAATCAGTGCCGTGACGTCGAGCAGGACCCGCGGCAGTGCCAGGCGACCTGGGGCCGCGAGATAGCGCGGACGCCACTCGGGCAGGAACTTGTCCTTGTACTGGCGCAGGCCGGCGAAGTTGTAGAACTCCTCGCCGTACCGGAAGACGAGTCGCCCGGCCTTGTGCCACATCGGCGCGAGTCGATGCTGCTCGAGCCCGGCGAGCGGCGCCATGCCGAGATTGAACCAGCGGTAGCCCTGCGCGCGGCCCCAGAGCATGAGTTCGACGAACAGGAAATCCATGACGCCGCGCGGCGCGGAGCCGTGTGCCGCATCAGGTCCACCGACAATTCCTCGCGCGTTTCGGTCTCCCACAGGTTGGCGAAGCCGACGATGCGCGCCCCCGAACTCGACCAGCGCGACCGGGAAATACGCGAGGTACGCCGCAGAGAAGCGCCCGAGCGAGAAGCCCTTCTCCGTCGTGGACTTCGACTGCAGCCAGTCGTCCGAGACGCGTCGCAATTCCGGCAGCAGCGCGCGGCACCTGCGTGGCCGGGACGATGCGGAAGCTGAGCCCGTCGCGCTGGGCACGGCGGTGGGCCTGCCGCAACTCGGCCCGTGCGCTGCCCGCCAGCGAGAAATCGTCCAGGCGCACGCGAGCCTCCTCGCCGAGCTTGCTGAGCGCGAGCCCCGCATCGACGTAGGTGGCGAGCTGGCTCTGCGCTCACCTCGTAGAAGACGCTCCATGCGCCCGCCTGGTCGGCGAGTTCCCGGAAGCGCCACACCAGTTCCTCGCGCTCCTGCGGCTGGCCCGACCGGGTCACCCATCGCGATCCAGCTGCGGCCGGACACGGCATACATCAGGAACGCTCGCCCGGACTGGCTGAACAGCAGCGACTTGTCGCCGAGCAATGCGAGATGGGCGGCGCTCTCGGTCGACGCGCGGATGATCGGTAACGCACGCGCGAGGTCTGCCTGCAGCGGTACGGCGTGGCCGCAAGGGCAGGCGCGAGCAGGCGCCATGCCGCCACGGCACCCAGCAGCAGCACCGCGAGCAGGCTGGCACGCAACATGCGTGGCGCGTGCGCGTCGAGCGCAAACTGCCACCACAGTTCGCTGGCATAGGGAACGTGCCGGTACGCCAGCAGTCCGACCCAGACCGATGCCCCGACTGCGACCGCCGCACTGGCTGTCCAGCCGGGTGTCAGCCGCTCTGCCAGCAGTGATGCCTTGCGGTAGAACTGATCGCGGGTCCACCACAGTGCCAGTGCCGCGATGGCGAGCAGGAGGGCTTCCTCGTAGTCGAGACCCTTGAGCAGTGACGCCGCGATGCCGGCACCGAGCAACCACATCGTGGCATGCCAGGCCCCGTCGAGACGCAGCAGCAGGCCGCGCGCGAGCACCAGCAGCAGTACGCCGGCGGCTGATCCGACCAGGTGCGACAACTCCAGCACCGGCAGCGGCAGGAAGCGGCCGAGCGCCGCGAGCCGCCAGGCCGCGCCGGGCGTGGCTCCCGACATCAGCAGCACGAACCCGGCACCGAAGACCAGCACGGCCATGGCCTGGGGCACGACGAAGTCCAGCGACTTGCGCGTCCACGCCATGGCAAGCTCCAGCCGGGCGCCATGCCGGGTCGCTTCGCGTACGGTCAGCAGCACCAGTGCGACCGCAAACGGCAGCACGTAGTACACGAGCCGGTAAGCGAGCAAGGCGCCGAGCAACTGCGCGGGCGGCACTCGCGGCAGCAGCAGCACCAGGATCGACTCGAACACGCCGAGGCCGCCGGGCACGGCGCTGACACGCTGATCGCCACGGCCACCATGTACAGGCCCGCGAACGCCACGAATGAAACCTCGGCGGTGGCGGGTAGCAGGACGTAGGCACACGCGCTGGCCAGCAACAGGTCGACGCAGGCGATGGCCACCTGGGCCAGCGCGACCGGGGCCGACGGCAGCGGCAGGCGCCAGCCGCGCCACACGGGCGGTGCGCGGCGGGACGCACAGGCCCCGAGATAAAGCGCCACCACACCCAGCAACGCGATACCGAGGCTGGTCGATACCGTGGTCGACGCATGCAGCAGCGTCGCCGCCTCGCCGGCATGCGCCACCAGCGAAACACCGGCGAGGGTCGCGATTCCCAGCGTGAAGGTGATCGTGCAGAACGCGACGATCGCGCCGATGTCGCCCGCGCGTATGCCCTGCGACGAGTACAGTCGGTAACGCACGGCTGCGCCCGAGACCGCACCGATCCCGACGTTGTTGCCGATCGCATAGGAAATGAACGAAGTGAGCGCATAGCGTCGCCAGGGCAGCTGCACGCCGACGTACGCCAGCGCAAGTCGTTCATAGACGGTGAGCGCCAGGTAACTCGCCCCGGCGAGCCCGATTGCGGCCGCGATACGCCAGGTGTCGATCGCCCTGTATTCGGCCAGGATGTCGTGCAGGCGCAGGTCCGCGCGCAGGCCGTGCATGGCGGCGAGCGCCAGCACGAAGATCCCGACCGGAACCAGCGCGGCCAGCAGGCGTCGCGCCTGGGGTGCCCGTCCGGACTGGCCGCGGCTCACGTGACCGCCTCCCTGTTTCAAATGACTATCCTGGCAGCAGGCTACGCCGAGACCCATTGCGGGAAACTTGCGATCGCATTACAGCCACGTAATGCGGGTCCCGACGCCAGCCACTGCCGTCGCTCAAAGGTCGATGTGCTCGTTGCGCGGCCACTCCGACGCATCGATCGTCGCGCGATAACCGTGCCAGGTCGCCATGCCGACCAGGGGCAGCGTGAATCCCAGCAACACCATCACGAGCGCAAGGTACGCGCCCCGTTCGCGTGCCATCAGCAGCAGGGCGAACCCCGGGGCCACGGCGACGACGATCAGCGCGGCCCACACCGCCATCGCGGGCTTGTTGCGCAGCACGGCATTGACGCTCGAGACGACCGCAGTGATCGAGTCGACCTCGCGATCGACCAGCATCGGCAGCGAGAAGGCCGCCGCGGCGAACACGATCAGCGCGAAGATCGACCCCACGGCGCTGCCGATGCCGAGGAACTGCAGGTAGTCGGTCCAGTCGGGCGTCGTCATGTCCACCGGGAAGAAGATATGGATCGCCGAGGCGGCCCGCCACCAGACCAGGAACACGACCAGGAGCATGAGCGCGAACACCATCAGGTTGCCGAGCGCCCGCCGCTCCTCGACGAAGCAGCGCCGCAGCGACGGACGCACGCCGCGCTCGAGCTGTTCGCTGATGGAATACGTGCCGACGGCGACGACCGGCGCGATCAGGATGAAACCCGAGACCAGCGCCAGCAGTTCCCAGTACCCGCCGAAGCGGATGGTCACGTAGGCGAGCACCCAGCTGAGCAGCACCACGACGCCCCCATAAGTGAGGCTCTGGCGCGGCGCGGACTGAAAGTCCGTCCACGCCTGGCGCAGCCACCCGAGCGCAGCCCACGTGTCGAGCGTCGCGCAGGGCGCGACGAACGGGACCGCGTTGTCCTCGCCAGTGGTGGTCGAGGCGTCAACCTGCGACGTGTCCGTTGATGAGTCCGTCATGCTGCCCCCGGTTCAGCCGAGCAGCAGCCGGTCCGCTTCCGGGTCGACCTCGGTCATGAGATCGATCGGCTGCCGCGAATAGCGCATGGCCGCGGCGTAGCCGCGACGATCACCGCCGTGGTCCATCATCCACTGGGCGTGCTCGCAGAGCAGCGTGAGCTGCAGCGCACGCGCCAGCGTCATGGCGAGGCGGCGTGCACCGGCCTGCATGATTTCAGGCTCCTGGCCGCTCTCGAGCACCAGCGCGGCACGCTCGAGCGCGCCGACCGCCTGCTTCGCTGCCGCCACGAGCCGCGGTTCCGATACGCCGCGCAGGCAGGCCGACGCGCGGCCCATCAACGCCGCGAGCCCGGCATGCAGGTCGCTGCGCAGCAGTGCGTCGAGCGACAGCACGTTCGTCGTGCCCTCCCAGATGGGCAGCACGTGCGTGTCGCGCAGCAGTTGCGGCAGTCCGGTGTCCTCGCAGTAGCCGGCGCCGCCGAAGCTCTCGATCACTTCGGACACCACCGCGACGGCCTGCTTGCCGGTGATGAGCTTGGTGAGCGGCGTCAGCAGGCGCAACAGCGCCCGCTGCTGGTCGTCGATCTCCCCGGCGTCCTGCCGGCCATTCAGCTCGACGAGCAGGAACGTCATCAGGAACGCTCCCCAGGTTTCGGCCTCGAGGCCGGCCAGCGTGTCGGCGTGCAGCGGCAGCTGCTCGAGCGGCTGGCCGAAGGCCTTGCGCTCCTTCGCAAAGGACCGCGCGAGCGCGAGCCCGCGCCGCATGAAGGCGATGGCGCAGACGCTGTTCCACATGCGCGTGACCGCGAGCATCGGTTCGATCGTGCGCGTGCCGTTCAGCGGCTGGCCGACCAGCTCGGCACGCGTGCCCTCGAGGAACAACTCGGCCGTCGGCACCTTGCGCGTGCCGAGCTTGTCCTTGAGGCGGTCGACTCGCAGCCCGTTGAGGCGGCCGGCGGCGTCGCGTACCTCGACGTAATACATCGCGAGGCCCTTGCCGCCCGCAGGGTTGCCTTCGGGGCGCGCGAGCGTCAGGGCCATCTGCGACGTCACGGCCGACGTGAACCACTTGCGGCCGTAAAGGCGCCAGCCGTCGCCGTCGCGCGCCGCGCGCGTCTCGGACCGGCCCACGTCGGAGCCGCCCGTCGTCTCGGTCATCCACTGGCCACTGGTCCAGAACGTGGCCGGGTCGCGCGACGTCAGGTGTGGAATCGCCCGCTCCTGCTGCTCGCGGCTGCCGGAGGCAAGCAGGCAGCGCACGGCGCCGTCGGTCATGGCCAGCGGGCACGTGTAGACGTCCGACGAAGGATGGAACAGGTAGACCTTGAGGAATTGCGCCAGCCGGGCGTAGCGGCCGAGCGCACGGTCGTAGCCGGTCGCGACGAGACCGTGCTTTGCGGCGAGCTTCTCGGCCTCGCGCCAGAGCGGCGAGACCACCACTTCGTCGAGGCGACGACCCCACGCGTCCCACTGCGTCAGCACCGGTTCGTTGAGTCGGTCGGCCAGCTGCAGCCGGTACAGGTCGCCGCCCGCCAGCCCGCCGATCTCGCGCAGTTCGTCGGTCAGCGGCGCAGCGACCGCTGCCGGGATCGTGCGCGCCAGCCAGGAGCCGAGCAGCGGGTCGTCGTCATACTGGTTGCCGAGCCGGGGCGGTGCCTGGGTGAACAGCGCGTCCTGCCAGTCTTCTGGCCAGTCTTCTGGACAGTCAGCGGGCGCACCGGCGGTCGTGGTGATCGGAGTGGGCGCGTTCATGTCAGATCCCCCGCAAATCAACGCCGCGCGAGCACGGGCACCTCGCCGCCGAGACCCAGCGCGCGTTCGATCAGTGTACGTCGCAGCAGCGGCTGCCGCGTCACCAACGTGAGCCCCAACCGGCGCACGGCGGCCACCGCGACGCTTTTTTCCCTGAACAGCCGGTTGAGGGTATCGCACGTTGCGAGCACGATGGCGTTTTCGCTGCGCCGCCAGCGCTCGTAGCGGCGCAGCACGCGCAGTTCGTGCAGGTCCTCGTGGCGCGCAGACGCCTCGGCCAGCACCTGCACGAGTCCTGCGCAATCCAGCAAGCCGAGGTTCACGCCCTGGCCTGCCAGCGGATGGATCGTGTGGGCCGCATCGCCGACCAGCGCGAGGCGGGGGCGCACGTATTCGCGCGCGTGCCAGAGTGACAGCGGAAATCCCGCACGCTCGCTGGTGAGCGTGACGCGGCCGAGGACGTGATCGCTGGCCTCGGTCACGCGCTCACCGAATTCCTCTGCGCTCACCGCCTGCAGCGCAGCCGCCTCCTCGGGGCTCGTGCTCCAGACCAGCGAGACGCGGCCGTCGCGCAAGGGCAGGAATGCAAGCGGCCCGCCCGGCAGGAAGCGCTGCCACGCGGTCGCACGGTGCGGCTCCTCGGTCCGCAGGTGAGCCACGACCGCGGTCTGGTCGTACGTCCAGCCGGAGCGGCCGATGCCCGCCAGCTCGCGCGCAACCGATTGTCCACCATCGGCACCGATCACCAGCTGGCACGACAGCCGGCGTCCGTCCTGCAGCGTCAGGCGTGCGGCAGCTTCGTCGATCTCGAGGCCCACGAGACCGCTGCGCACTTCGGTGACGCCGCGCAGCAGCGGCGACTCGTGCAGTGCCCATTGCACGCGCAGGTTCTCGACGATGTGGCCCAGGTTGGGTTCCGCCGTCTCGGCGGCCGTGAACTTGACGGCATCCGGACGGTTCGGCGTGCTCGCAGCATCCCACACGACCATGCGTTCGTAGGGCGAGGCGTGCGGCGCAATGGCATCCCAGGCCCGGGCTGCGCCCAGGATGCGCTCGGAGGCACGCGACAGCGCCGAGACACGCAGGTCGAGATTGCCGTCGTCGGGCCGGCGTGGGTTCGCGGGATCGACGAGCGCGATGCGCCACCCGGCGAATGCCTCCTCGCGCGCCAGCAACGCCGCGAGGCAGCTTCCGACCATGCCGCCACCGACGATGATCACGTCGAAGTCGGTCTTGCGTGGCGCCGCCATCAGCCGACCCCTGCGAGTGGTACGCCGCGTGCGAGCCGCGGGATGCGCTCGGACGCCCCGACACTGAGCCGGGCCAGTGCCGACTTCGCGGGCGGAAACACGTCGAAGGCCAGCAGGCCGATGCTGCGCAGGCTGCGCATCACGCCGAGCGGCGTCGCGAACAGCCGCACCAGCCCGTCGGTGAACTGCACGATGCGGCGGCGATCCGCTTCGCGCCACGCGGCGTATTCCAGCAGGACCTGCGCCGCACCGGGATCGTCGTGCCCCGCGAGGCGCTGGTCGGCGATCACCTCGGCCAGGCTCGCGGCATCCCGCAGCCCGAGATTGAAACCCTGGCCGGCGATCGGGTGCAGGCCCTGCGCGGCCGCACCGACCACTGCGATGCGCGGTGCCGTGTGGCTTTCGGCGCGAGACAGGGTCAGGTTGTATGCAACCCGCTGGCCGACGCGCAGGAACCGGCCGAGCCGGAAGCCGAACGCGGCCTGGAACTCGTGCAGGAAATCCTCATCGCTCAGCGCGAGCAGCCGCGCCGCCTCGGCCGGCTTGCGCGTCCACACCATGCCGCAGCGCCCGTCGGTGAGCGGCAGCATCGCGATCGGGCCGTCCTCGGTGAACCGCTCGTAGGCAACGTGATCGTGGAAGCGCTGGGCAACGAGCACGGCCGTGATCGCTGCCTGGTCGTATTCGATGTGGTCCGCGCCGATGCCGGACTGGTCGCGGACGACCGAGCGGATGCCGTCGGCCGCGACGACCAGCCGGGCAGCCAGGGAGCGTGCCTGCGCCTGCGATCTCGTAATGCACGTTGCGGCAACCATCGCCGAGGTCGCTGCCCACGACGCGTGCCGGCGCAAGCACCTGGACCGTCGGTTGGCGCGACAGTCCGTCCCAGAGCGCGGCACCGATCGCGCGGTTCGGCACGACGTAGCCCAGTGCCTCGAGCCCCTGGTCGGCGGCGTCGATCCGCGGCGCTGCCGAAGCGACCCTGCTCGGACACGTGGATCCTGCGGATCGGCGCGGCCTCGCGCTCCATGCCCGCCCACACGCCGAGCGTGCGGAATGCCCGGATCGTGCCGTTCGCGAGCGCAGTCGTGCGTTCGTCGAAGCTCGGATGCGTGTCGCCCGCGCCGGGCGCGACCGCCTCGAGCAGCGCGATCCGCAGGCCCAGCGGCGCGAGCGACGAGCGCGAGCGACGCGCCGACCAGGCCGCCGCCGACGATCGCGAGGTCGAACTCGCACTGCGGCCGTTCATCGGGTCTCCGTCAGCTCGAGGCCATCACGCGTTCGATCTCCGCCGGCGTGCGCGGCAGCCCGGACGTGAGCAGGTCGTAACCGTTCGCCGTGACCAGCACGTCGTCCTCGATGCGGACGCCGATGTTCCACCAGCGCTTCGGCACGCCCTTGGTGCCCGCCGGGATGTAGATGCCCGGCTCCACGGTGAGCGCCATGCCCGGCTCGAGCACGCGCCACTCGGTGCCGACCTTGTATTCGCCGACGTCATGCACGTCCATGCCGAGCCAGTGCCCGGTGCGGTGCATGTAGAACTTCTTGTAGGCCTCTGCCTTGACCAGCGCCGGGACGCGACCCTGCAGCAGGCCGAGCTTGACCAGCCCCTGCGTGATCGCGCGCACGGCCGCGTCGTGCGGCTCGTTCCAGTGGTTACCGGCCCGGATCGTGCCGAGAGCGGCCTCCTGCGCGTCCAGCACGACCTCGTAAATGGCGCGCTGTTCGGGCGAAAACCGTGCCGTTGACCGGGAACGTGCGGGTGATGTCCGAGGCGTACAGCCCGTATTCGCAACCGGCGTCGATGAGCAGCAGGTCGCCGTCGCGCAGGGTGTCCGAGTTCTCGTGGTAGTGCAGGATGCAGCCGTTGGCCCCGCCGCCGACGATCGGGTGGTACGAGATGTCGGCGCCGTGGCGGTGGAATTCGTGCAGCAGGTCGGCCATCACCTGGTATTCGGCGACGCCGGGGCGGGTCGCGCGCATCGCGCGCAGGTGCGCGCCGACCGCGATCTGTGCGGAGCGGCGCATCACCGCCGCCTCGGCACGGCTCTTGTAGAGCCGCATGTCGTGCAACGGGTGATCGAGCGCCACGAACTCCTGCGGGCTGTGGATGCCGAGCTTGGTCTTGCCGCGCAGCGAGTTCACCCAGCCGATCACGCGCTGGTCGAAATCCGCATGCACGCCCATCGAGTAATAGACGCGCTCGCAGCGCTCGAGCAGTCCCGGCAGGATGTCGTCGATGTCGCCCACCGGAAACGCGTCGTCGGCACCGTAGTCGCGGGTGGCGCCCTCCGGCCCGGCGCGGCGCCCGTCCCACGTCTCGCGCGCCGGGTCGCGCTCGCGCACGAACAGGATGTACTCCGCCTGCTCCCGGCCGGGAATCAGCACTGCCACCGCCTCGGGCTCGTCGAAGCCGGTCAGGTAATGGAAATCGCTGTCCGGGCGGTAGTGGTAGTGGACGTCGCTGTTGCGCTGGCGTTCCGGCGCGGCGGGCAGGATTGCGATGGCGCCCCGGCCCATGGTCTTCATCAGCTGGCGGCGGCGGCGTGCGTACTCGTCTCTGCGCAAGGTCATGCGGGCTGCGTGCTCTCTGCGTGATCCAAGGAGGTGGCGCGGTCAGTGCCGCGCGCCGGAAGTCGTCTGCGTCGCGCGCAGGTCAGCGAGGCCGTCGTAGACGAGCTGTGCGCCGACGCGGACGAACTCGACGAGTTCCACCAGTGCGGTTTCCTCGACCTCGGCACTTTCGGAACCGACGGCGCCCGCGCGCGCGACTTCGGCGAAGTCGGACAGCACTTCCGCAACCTCGGTCGACAGGGCGCCCTTGCGGAACGGGCCCGCGGCACCGAAGCCGTAGAGGAACCCTTGCGCCCACGCACCGAGTGCCTCGACGCGTTCGGCGAGCGACGCCGCATCGGGCGGCAGCAGCGGCTCGAATTCCATCTCCTGCGCCT
The DNA here is from genome assembly GCA_963789375.1 of uncultured Gammaproteobacteria bacterium. Classification (GTDB taxonomy): domain Bacteria; phylum Pseudomonadota; class Gammaproteobacteria; order Steroidobacterales; family Steroidobacteraceae; genus RPQJ01. The sequence continues at coordinate 200,127 of CAWBKN010000013.1, forward strand.
CGAGCAGGGCACGGCTCTGTTCGAACAGCTCGTTGAGCGGCCCCATTGCCAGGGCCGGATCCTGCGTGCGCTCCGGCGCTTCGGGCAGGAGTTCCTCGAGCCACTCCGCGGGCAGGTACACTCGACGTGCGCACAGGGCGCCGACGAGGCAGCCGTGCGCCTCGGCCGCATGAACCGTGGAGCCCCCCGCATCGAGCGCCTGCGCGACCTGGTCGAATGCGATCATCCCGTTCATCGGCGTATCGTACCATCGCACCCCTGCGCCGGCCCCGGGGTGGAACCACTTCAAATTGATTCCCCGGGGGTCGGGCTCTATAGTGATTCTCTTATGAACGAGCCTGCTGCCAGATCCGCCGTCGACGTCGAATTGCGACGCATCGAACGCCGCCTCGAGGAGCTGGTGGCCACGGTCAACCAGCTCAAGGAGGAGAACCGCGCCCTGCGCCAGCGTCAGGATGCCCTGATCGGCGAGCGCGCCAACCTCCTGCAGAAGAACGAGCAGGTGCGTGCGCGCGTCGAAGCCATGATCGGACGCCTCAAGGCGATGGAGCAGAGCTGATGAGCGAGGACCGCGTCTCACGCGTCAGCGTCCGGCTGCTGGACCGCGAGTACCAGGTCGCCTGTCCGGCCGAAGAGCGCTCGGACCTGCTCGACTCGGCCGAGTACCTCGACGGCAAGATGCGCGAGATCCGCGATTCCGGGAAGGTGGTCGGCCTCGACCGCATCGCGGTGATCGCGGCCCTCAACATTGCGAACGAGCTGATCAAGCAGCGCAAGCACGGCACGGTCGTCGAAAGCGACGTCGGTGCACGGCTCAAGACGCTGCGCGAGCGCATCGAGACGGCGCTCGAAAAAGGCCAGCAACTGGAACTATGAGGGGGCGGCACAGTCCGAACCCTCGATGATTTGGCGCCGCCTGCGGTGTTCGACACGGTCCGGGTTACCTCTCGACCGTAATGTAAATACCCTGGGGAGCCTGGCCAGTCGGCATCATTGTGCAAGTCCGCCTTGAGCGGAAAGCCTTAAGTGTCGCGGCCTTCCCCAAATATTGCTCCATGTCGAGAGCAATGGTCTGTGACGGCACAGGCGGGTGGCGCCTCTCCCCTAACTGCCCCCGGCGCAGCGCGGCGGCATTTCCTGATGCTGCGCCGCCGGATGCCCGCGGACGAGCGCCGGGCCGCGGAGCGCGCGATCCGCCGCGAACTGCACCGGCTCGGTCTGTGGCGGCGCGGGCGGCGCATCGGCGTCTACTTGGGGCTGCCCGGCGAAGTCGACCTCCGTCCGTCATTCAAGGATGCATGGGCGCGAGGCGCGCGCCTCTACGTTCCACGGATCCGTAACCGGCGCTCGGGCGAGATGTCGTTCGTGCCGCTGCGCCCCGGCGCGTCGATGCGCCGCAACGGGTTCGGCATCGAGGAGCCCGCCGGGCTCGGTCGCGTCGCCGTGCTCACGCTCGACGCCGTGCTCGTGCCGCTCGTCGCGTTCGACGGACGCGGCCACCGCCTCGGCATGGGGGCAGGCTTCTACGATCGTGCGCTGCGCCGGCGCCTCGAGCGCGCGCAATCGTTCCGGCGTCCCCGCCTGGTCGGCATCGCGTACGCGATCCAGCAGGCGGCGGCGATCGAACGGGCGCCCTGGGACGTCGCGCTCGACCTCGTCGTGACCGAGCGCGGCGTCCTGCGTTGCGATGCCGTGCCATCCTTGAATCCCGGATTCACATGAACCACTGGCTGCTCAAATCGGAACCCGACGTGTTCGGAATCGACGACCTCGCACGTGCCCCGAAGCGCACGACGGGGTGGGAAGGCGTGCGCAACTACCAGGCGCGGAACATGCTTCGGGACGATTTCCGCAAGGGTGACCGCGCTTTTTTTATCACTCGAGTTGTGCGGTTCCGGGCGTCGCCGGCATCGTCGAGGTGGTGCGCGCGGCGTATCCCGACCCGACGCAGTTCGATCCGAAGAGCGAGTACCACGACGCCGCGAGCACGCGCGAACACCCGCGCTGGTTCTGCGTCGACGTGCAGACTCGAAACGCGATTCGAGCCTGTAATTACGCTGCCGGAGCTGCGTGAGCACGCGAGCGGCGCGTTGCGCGACATGATCATCCTGAAGCGCGGCAATCGTCTCTCGGTGACGCCGGTGAGTGCCGCCGAGTGGCGCTGCATCGTCGCGTTGCGACGCTGAACGCACTCGCTGGAGTCGACGGCGGGCGACTCGCGTCCGGCACCCCTACCAAAAAAATCGTGACGACGGTATTGCATTTCTTTTTTCAATTCTGTAAATACTGCGGCCGGGACTAACCCGACATGGAGATTTGATCATGGCAGCTAAGGCAAAGAAGGCGACCAAGAAGAAGGCCACCAAGAAAAAGGCGGCGAAGAAGAAGTAAGGTCGCATAAAGATGAGGCGGCGCTCCTTCGCAAGATAGAACGCCGCCGATTCCGAAACGAACGACTGTGCCCGCGCAAGCGGGCACAGTTGTATCCGGGATCCGGAAAGCACGATGAGCCAGGCCACGAAGAAGCAGCGCGCCGCGGCGGCAGCCATCGAACAGGTCAGCCCCGGCACGGTGATCGGCGTCGGCACCGGGTCGACCGTCAACTTCTTCATCGACGCGCTTGCTGCGATGCAGCCCCGGATTGCAGGTGCGGTCTCCAGTTCGGAAGCCAGCACGCAGCTCCTGCGGGCCCACGGCATCCCCGTCCTGGACCTCAATGCCGTCGACGGGCTCGATCTCTACGTCGACGGCGCCGACGAAGCGACCCGCGAGCTGCACCTGATCAAGGGCGGTGGCGCCGCCCTGACCCGGGAAAAGATCGTCGCCGCGGCCTCGCGCCGTTTCGTCTGCATCGTCGATGAAGCGAAGCTCGTGGCCCGGCTCGGCGGCTTTCCCCTGCCCGTGGAAGTCATCCCGATGGCCCGCGCCTACGTGGCGCGCGAACTGCGGCGCCTTGGCGGCGACCCGGTCTGGCGCGAAAACGTCGTGACCGACAACGGCGGGCACATCCTGGACATCCGCGGGCTCGCCATCGCCGACCCGGTCGGCCTCGAACGCACGATCAACCAGATTGCCGGGGTCATCGCCTGCGGCCTCTTCGCACAGCGCGGAGCCGACCTGCTCATCGTCGGCACCGACTCCGGCGTGCAGACCCTGGAGCCCAGTGGCCGCTGACCCGCAGGTCATCCGCGAACTTGCGGACCTGCTCGGGCCGGACCTGCTCGTCACCCCGGAGGCCTGCGTCGCCTTCGAGTGCGACGCCCTCACCGCTCACCGCTGCCCGCCCGATCTGGTGGCGCTGCCGACCACGGTCGAGCAGGTGCAGGCAATCCTGCGCGTGTGCCGTCGTCATGGCGTGCCGGTGGTCCCGCGCGGCGCGGGCACGGGCCTCTCCGGCGGAGCGCTGCCCGTGCCTGGCGGCCTGCTGCTCGTGCTGTCGCGGCTGAACCGGATTCTCGAGATCGATGCCGAGCGTTGCCTCGCGCGCGTGCAGCCCGGCGCGACCAACCTCGCCATCTCCGAAGCCGCGGCGCCCGACGGGCCTCTACTACGCCCCGGACCCTTCGTCGCAGGTCGCGTGCTCGGTCGGCGGCAACGTCGCCGAGAACTCGGGCGGCGTGCACTGCCTGAAATACGGCCTGACCGTACACAACGTGCTCGAGGTCAAGCTGGTCACGATGGCGGGTGACTTGCTCGTGCTCGGCGCGGATACCGGCGAAGCGCCGGGTCTCAACCTGCTCGGCGTGGTGATCGGCTCCGAGGGCATGCTCGGGGTCGTCGTCGAGGTGACGGTACGCCTGCTGCCCCTGCCCGAGCGCGTCGAGCTGCTGCTCGCCGCCTTCGACGACGTCGGCCGCTGCGCCGATGCCGTCGGCCGCCTGATCGCGGCCGGGATCATTCCCGCGGGCCTCGAGATGATGGATGCCCCGGCGATTCGCGCCGCCGAGGCATTCGCGCAGTGCGGATACCCGCTGGATGCCCAGGCCCTGTTGCTCTGCGAAATCGATGGACTCGCAGCGGACGTCGACGACGACCTGGCGCGCGCGCGGGAAGTGCTGCTGGCAGCCGGAACGTCCAGCCTGCGGATCGCCGCCGACGCCGACGAGCGGCGCCGCATGTGGTCGGGACGGAAGTCCGCGTTCCCTGCGGTCGGTCGCCTGGCACCGGACTACTTCTGCATGGACGGCACCATTCCACGCCGGCACCTCGCAGCGGTCCTCGAGCGCATCGCCGGCCTGTCGCGCGAGTACCGGCTGGCCGTGGCAAACGTGTTCCACGCCGGCGACGGCAACCTGCATCCGTTGATCCTGTTCGATGCCGGCCATGAGGATGAACTCGCGCGCGCCGAGCGCTTCGGCGCCGAGATCCTCGAGGCCTGCGTGGCGGCCGGAGGCACGGTCACCGGCGAGCACGGCGTTGGCGTCGAGAAGCTCGGCCCGATGTGCTCGCAGTTCGGCGCGCCGGAACTCGAAGCGTTCCACGCGCTGAAGCGGGCATTCGACCCCGACGGCCTGCTGAATCCCGGCAAGGCCGTGCCGACGCTGCATCGCTGTGCCGAATACGGTGCGATGCGCGTGCACGGCGGCCACCTGCCCTTCCCGCACCTGCCGCGATTCTGATCCGCGCCGCGATGACGAACATCCCTGACCAGGACCGGACGGCGGAACTCGTCGACGCGGTCCACGCGGCCGGGGTCGCCGGCGTGCCGTTGCGCATCGTGGGCGGCGACACCAAGCGCTTCTATGGTCGCCCCGTGCCGGGCCAGGACCTGCCGCTCGAAGGACACGCGGGCATCGTGACCTACGACCCCGCCGAGCTCGTGCTCACGGCGCGGGCGGGCACGCGCCTCGCGGACATCGAGGCGTTGCTGCAGTCGCACGGCCAGCGCCTGCCGTTCGAGCCGCCTGCCTTCGGTGCCGCGGCGACCATCGGCGGCACCGTGGCATCGGGACTCGCCGGTCCAGCTCGCGCGGCACGCGGTCCCGTGCGGGACTACGTGCTGGGCACCCGGCTGCTGGCGAGCGACGGCCGCGTCCTGCGCTTCGGCGGGGAAGTGATGAAGAACGTGGCCGGCTACGACGTCTCGCGGCTGCTGGCCGGTTCACTCGGGATCCTCGGCGTGATCCTCGAAGTCTCGCTCAAGGTGCTGCCGGTGCCTGCGGCAACCTGCACCCTGCAGCGGCGGCTCGATGCCAACGCGGCGATCGGGCACCTCGCCGCGGCGACCCGGCGCGGCGCACCGGTCACCGCGAGCTTCTGGTGCGACGGTGTGCTGAGCGTCCGCCTCGAAGGCTCCGAGGCGGCTCTCGCCGGCGCAGCGGGCAGCGTCGGCGGCGATCGCTTGCCGGGTGCCGAGGCCGCGCAGTTCTGGTACGACGTCCGCGAGCACGCGCACCCTTTCTTCGCATCGCAAGAGGACCTGTGGCGCGTCACGTCGTCTCCACGCGCACCGCTGCCCGCAGCCGGGCCCGGGCGCGTCGCGTTCGAATGGAACGGCCTGCAGCGCTGGGCCGTCGGCGACGAGGCCTGGCAGTCCTTGACGCAACAGGGTGCCGGCCAGGGCTCTACGACGCTGTTTCGGGCCGCGCAAGGCACGGGCACGTCCGGGCGCGAAGTGTTTGCACCGCTGCCCGAGCCGCTGCTGTCCCTCCACCGTGCAGTGAAAGCGACGTTCGATCCCGGCGGCATCTTCAACCCCGGCCGGATGTATCGGACACTCTGAGCCCATGTACTCGCGCCCGGCTGGTCACCTCGCCGCTTCACCGCTCGCCCAGGAGGCACGCGACCTGATCCGCAGTTGCGTGCACTGCGGGTTCTGCCTGCCGGCCTGCCCGACCTATCGCATCACGGGCAACGAACTCGACAGCCCGCGCGGGCGCATCTACCTGATCAAGGAACTGCTCGAGCACGGCTCGACCAATGTCACGGCACGGACGCACCTCGACCGCTGCCTGACCTGCCGCGCCTGCGAGTCAGCCTGTCCGTCCGGGGTGCAATACGGCCGCCTCGCCGATCTCGGTCGTGAATTGATCGAGCGCGAACCGCCCGTCTCCCGGCCGCCGCGGCAACGCCTCGTCCGCTTCGCGCTGGTCACCGTGGCGACGCGACGTTCGCTGTTCACGCCGCTGGTGCGAGCCGCTCAGTGGCTTCGGCCCGTGCTGCCCGGGCGCCTGCGCTTGCTGGTGCCGCCCCGTCCTGCGCCGTCGGCTCCATGGCCCGCGGCACGGCATGCCCGCCGCATGGCCGTCCTCGAAGGATGTGTGCAGCCGGGGCTCGCGCCGCAGATCAATGCAGCCGCTGCGCGCGTCCTCGATCGCCTGGGTGTCTCGTTGCTTGCCGCAGGGCAGGTCGGCTGCTGCGGAGCGATGGACCACCACCTCGGGCGCAGCGAGTCGGCGCTCGGCAAGGTCCGGCGCAATGTCGCGGCCGCCAGCCGCCTGCTCGACCAGGACATTGCGGCGATCGTCAGCACGGCGAGCGGCTGCGGAGTCTTTGCCAGGGACTATGGGCACGTGATGCGTCACGAGCCGGAGCACGTGCGCGACGCCGCGCGGCGTGTCGCCGCAGCGACACGCGATCTCTGCGAGGTGATCGATCCGGTCGCGCTGCAGCGCCTGGCGCCGGCGCGTGACGCAGCCTCTGCGCGTCGCCTGGCAGTCCCCGTGCTCGCTCCAGCACGGCCAGCGCGCCACGACGACGGGCAAGGTCGAGGCGTTGCTGCGTGCCGCGGGCTGCGAACTGGTTCCCGTCGCGAACCCGACGCAGTGCTGCGGTTCGGCCGGCACCTACTCGCTGCTGCAGCCCGACCTGTCGCGGGAACTGCGTTCGCGGAAGCTCGAGTCGTTGTTGCGCGGCGAGCCGCAGGTCATCGCCACCGCCAACATCGGCTGCCAGGAGCACCTGCGCCAGGTGAGTCCAGTGCCCGTGCGGCACTGGATCGAGATCGTGGACGAAGCGCTGGCGGCACCTGGCTGAGCGACGGGCCAGGTCATCGTGCGGAGCCGGACACCACGGCCTGCAGCCGATCCAGGTTCTGCTCGTTCGCCGGGCGCACCATGTCGGTGACCTGCCGGCAGTGTTCCGCCGAAACGAACCGCTGGCGCCAGCCGACCCGCGTGCGGCCCGCGCCGGCCTCGGCGAACGTGATGAGCAGCTCGAACCAGTGGTAGTCGCCCACGTGCTCCAGCCGGACGTGGTCCGGCGCCGTGACGTCGAGGAAGACCACCTCGTTCGGATAGTCCCGGCCATCGGGGCCGTGCATCGTGAAGATCCAGCGGCCTCCCGGCCTGGGTTCGAAGCGCTCGAACGTACTGCTGAAGCCGGCCGGACCCCACCAGCGCGCGAGTTGCGCCGGATCGGCGAAGGCCGCAAAGACCTTCTCACGCGGGGCGTCGATTTCGCGCGAGTGGACCACCTGGCGGCGTTGCAGGTCCGACTGGTACGCCTCGATCGCGGGCAGCAACGCCTCGCGTCGTCGCAGGCTGGCCGCAGGCCAGAGCCGTTCGCGCTCGTAATACTGCGGGACCGCCGGCGCTCCCTCGGGCAGGACGACCCAGGGCTGGCGCGACGCGGTGAAGATGTGGATGTCCGGCGGCAGCTGCCCAGGCTGGTCCAGCGTGCCCACGCGCACGAAACTGATGAGCGGCCCGGCCGAAGCGTAGTGGCTCCAGAGGGCGACCTGACAGTGCGGGCAGCGCGCGATCTTCTGGCCCTCGCCGCTCGCCGACGGCGTGTCGATGAGCGCGGGATCCACACCGCGTGACGGTGACCCGGTCGGCCTCGATCATGGCGTTCAGCGCAAACGCCGCGCCGCTCTCGCGCTGGCACCACGTGCAATGGCAGCAGTGCACGACGAGCGGCGGCGTCTGCATTCGATAGCGGACGAGACCGCAACTGCAGCCCCCTTCGAGCGGAAACGTGCCGGTCATGAGGACTCCTGGTGCCGATCTGGCCGACCGATTCGGCAGGCAGGCCGTGCTGAGTCCATGATCAACTGCGTCTGCGTCACCACGGCGCAGAGCTTGCCTTCGCCGTTGCGAATTTCAGTGTGCCACACCATCGTCGTGCGGCCGCGATGCAGCGGTACGCTCTCGCCGGCGGACGCGGCTGTGAATGCGGGCCGCGGCCATGAACTTGGTGCTCGAGTCGGTCGTCGTCGTCCGCTGGCCGGGCCCCAGGTTCAGGAACGTACCGACCGCTCCGAGCGTATCGGCGAAACCCATGTAGACGCCGCCGTGCAGGATTTCGCCGGTTGTGCCGAGTTCGGGGCGGGCGTCGAGCTCGGCCACCACCCGCGCCGGTCCGGCCTCGAGCAGCCTGACGCCAAGGTGACCCGGATAGAGTCGGTCGAGCAGTGCCTGCAGTTCTGCGATATCCACGTGGTGCCCCGTTCCCGTGCCTCACGCAGTATCGCGCACACCGCAGGGCAGCGGGGACTCAAGCCCTCACTGCCTGGCTCGTGCCGCCGCGATGGCCAGTTGCGCGGCCTGCGCCAGACGACGCCGGATTCTGCCCCGTGACGAGGCCGCCATCGGTCACGGCGAACGGCTGGAAGTCCGGGCCGCTCTCGTATTTACCCCGAGTTCACGCAGGCGCGTCTCGAGCAGGAACGGCACCACCCGGTCGAGACCACTGCTCGCTCTTCGGCGTTGGTGAAGCCCGCCACGCGCTTGCCCTCGACGACGGGCTTGCCGTCATTGAACCGGGCAGCGACGAGACCCGCCGGGCCGTGGCAGACCGCACCGACGACGTCGCCGCGCTCGAGGGTGGTCGCTACGAGCTGCGCGAGCGTGCCGCTGGCGGGAAGGTCCCACATCGTGCCGTGCCCGCCGGGCAGGAAGACGATGTCGTACTGTCCCTGACGCGACGGTCTCGAGCGCGACGGTGCTTCGAGCTGCGCGCGCAACCCGGGATCGTTCATGTAACGCGCGACACTCGCCGGGTGCTGGCCGCCCTCTTCCTGCAGGCTGCGTGGATCGATGGGTGCGCGGCCGCCCCGGATCGATGCGACGGTGACGTCGGCACCCGCATCCACGAACGTGTATACGGCGTGGTGAATTCCTCCAGCCAGAAACCCGTGGGCTCCGGCGTGTTTCCCATCTGGCATGCGACGTCAGCACGATCAGGACCTTGAGCGTCGGTGTCATGAGTGTTCCTCCGTGCTCACGCTGCCATGAGCTGCACGGTCCAGGTCACGGCGATGACGAGCTGGACCACGAACGCCGTGAAACGCATCGTGACGGCGAGCGACGAGACCGACGCCAGGTGGATCACGGACTGGATGATCCGCATCCCCAGCAGCACGGGGGCCAGCGGATCGGTGATCGCCGGTCCGGCCGGCAGCCACGGCCACGAGCATCAGGCCACCGAAGATCGGCAGGCCCTCGACGCAGTTGGCGTGCGCCCGCGCGAGCCGCTGCATGAACGGCGACAGGGTCGAGTTCGCCGGGTCGAAGCCGTTGGCTGGCACGGCCCTGGTCAGCACCAGCCTGGCGCGGATCGCCTCCATCAGGACGAGCAACAAGAGCGCCCAGGCGATGAATCCCGTAAGAGCCCACAAGGTCATGCTCATGCGTGCGCCTCCCGTTGCGGCGAGTTCGTGGCAGGTGGTTTCCCGCGTATCCCCGAACGATACCGCATCGACGCGATGCCGTGCCGCGTCGCCCCGGGGCCGGTCATCGTGAGCGGGCTCGACCCCCGAGCCGCGCAGGTCAGCCGGGAATCTCGGCCTCGACCAGCTGCGCGAGCAGCGTGAGTGATTCCTGCCAGCCGAGGTAGCAGGGGCCTGGCCGAGCCGTGCGTGGACGTGCGCTTCAGGACGCGCCTAGTCGACCTGGTGCGCAGTGAGGAACATGGATTTTTCGAGAGCAGTGAAAAAATCCTGGTACGGCTTGGGATCTTCCACGGCTTTATCCATGTACTGCGCGTTGGCCCGAACCAGCATCTGGTTCGTGCCACGGGGGCGTGCAGTCACCGTCATTCGTACCTGATAACCCGAAAGCTTCGTCGCGCTGACGGTCCCCAGTTCCAGATCCGCCTTGTCGACCACGAAGCTCAGATCCTGCAGCGTGGCAATGACGGACCGGAGCGTCTGCGTCTTGTCTGCGGTATCGAACGCGCGCTGCTGGTAGCTTCGCAATTGAACCGCGCTCTGCTCTGAGCCCATTATTACTTCGGTCGATGGCGCGCAACCGACGAGCACAGCAGCACACAGGATCGCTGCCACGGTTCGATGGCTATTCATTGGATTGCCTGCAACTCGAGAAAGATGCTCTTCGACAGCCGGTCGAAGAACTCCTGGTAGACCGCCGGCTCCTCGATCGAATCGATGCGCGACAACTGGTTGTCAATGTTCCAGACCATGCGCTGGATCGTGATCCGCAGAACCTGGGAGTCGGCCCTGGGCGTACCGTCCGCTGCAAGCGCCGGGCGCGTGACCAGAGACACGCGGATCTTCTGTGTCTTGTCCACGGCGTAACGAGCGCCGAAGAGCGCCAGCGCAACGGCCGCCGTGATCTGACCCGCGTTCCATGCGGATCGATCCTTGGAGGCAACGATGACGCCGAGCCTGGTCTCGCTCTCATCGATATTGAAGCCCAGATCCTGGAGCACGCCCGCCGATGCCGCGAGCAGACTGGTTTCGCTGATGCCGTCCAACCGCCGCGACTGGAGCTGGCGACGCTCGAGCGAGTCAGGCGTTGGCCTGAGTGCGTCCTCGGGAATGGTCGCACACCCGGCAAGGAAAACAGCTGCGGTCAAAGCGATCAGCCGCCCCTTGATTCCAAGGCGCCCGGGGCTGAACGTCGGACATCTCCGGACTCAGAAGCTGGAAGCGTGGTACGCGAAGTCCCGGACTTTCTTGGCGTCATCAAACTTGATGATGACCGTAAGGGTCTTCTGGCTGGTGGACGATGCACCCGCGTTGCGGCCGGCACTTCCTCCGACTCCACCACCTACCCCGGACCCGCCGCCGAGGATGAGTGCGCTCAAGCCGCCACTGCTCGTCGAGTACGCCACTTCGGTCGAGATCTTGTCGTATATCCAGACCTCTCGGCGTTCCTCGTCAGTGCTCACGATGTTCGGTGAGCCAAGAACGGCGGCAACCTCCGCTCCGGACATGCCGACGCGAACCTCTTTCTGTACCGTCCCGACGGTGACTCGATCACCTGCCGGATTGCTGACGTCGGCGCGGTGTTCTGAAGCCGTCATGCAGCCCGGGAGAGCGACAACAGCGGCGGCCAGCATCAGCAGGCGGGCATTTCGCGGGCGCATGGCGTCACCTCGGCTAAGTACTGCGATCGATGTGGCCCCTGGAGACCAGGGCCAAGGTACCCCGGCCTACCCTTGCGTCCACAGGATAGGTATTGACCGAAATGGATCCTGACAGCCCGCCTCGGTGCAACCCGACACCGATCGCCCGTCCTCGGCCCCATCCAGCGTTTGCAGGCCGACGTCAGCCCCGCCGACCCAAAAAAAAGGTTCTTCGCCGATTTCCGGGGTGAGCTGAGAGGGCTGACGGCCGCCGCTGCAGACTTGATGGTGTCTAGGCATCGAGCTGCAGGAGGGCGCCGTGGCCCTGCGCGAGTCTATGTCCCGGCTGGGAGGCTGGGAAGGCTACGAGGTCGAGGAGGATTGGGACGAGGTGCGCGGCCAGCAGCGCTGGTGCGTGATTCGCTTATCGCCGATCCGCGGCTGGCGGCGCTGTTGTAGCGGCTGTGGTCGCTACAGCGCCGCGCTGCACGATCTCGAGCCGCGGCGGGTGCGCGATCTGCCGGTGTTCGAGCACTGGGTGGAGTTGATCGTGCCGCGGGTGCGGGTGGCCTGTGCGGCCTGCGGGCCGAAGCTGGAGCGGCTGGCGTGGTTGGCGCCGTACGCGCGCGTGACAGCGCGGCTGGCCGAGTCGGTGGCGCGTCTGTGTCGCGTGGCCTCGATCCTGCATGTGGCCCGCTTCTTCGGGCTGGACTGGAAGACGGTCAAGGACATGGACCGCGCCAGTCTGGAGCGCACGCTCGGCCCGGTCGAGCTGGACGGCATCGACGGTCATCGCGCTCGATGAGTTCGCGATCCAGAAAGGCCACCGCTATGCCACGGTGATCGTGGAGCCGATACGCAAGCGCGTGCTGTGGGTGGGACGCGGCCGCGGCCGCGAGGACATACGGCCGTTCTTCGAGCTGCTCGGAGCGCCGCGCTGCCAGGCCCTGCAGGCGGCCGTCATGGACATGAACGCTGGCTATGAGCGGGAGGTGCAGGCGCATTGCCCGAACGCCGCCATCGTGTTCGACCTGTTCCACGTCGTGGCCAAGTACGGCCGCGAGGTCATCGACCGGGTGCGGGTCGACCGCGCCAACGAGCTGCGCGCCGATCGCCATGGCCGGCGCGTCATCAAGGGCGCGCGCTGGCTGCTGCTAAAGAACCGCGACTCGCTCGCCCCTGGCCAGGACGTCAAGCTGGACGAACTGCTCGCGGCCAACCAGAGCCTGTTCGTCGTCTACGTGCTGCGCGATGCCCTCAAGGACCTCTGGCAGTACCGCCAGCCCGAACAGGCCGCTCGCGCCTGGTACCAGCTGGTATCGCACGGCACTGCGCAGCCGCATCGGCCCGCTGATGCTCTTCGCGCGGCGGCTACGTCCCTACGCCGCTGGCATCCTGGCCCACTGCCTCTACCCGCTCGGCACCAACCTGATCGAAGGCATCAACAACAAGATCAAGGTCATCAAACGCATGGCCTACGGCTTCCGCGACGACGCCTACTTCTTCCTAAAGATCCGCGCCGCTTTCCCCGGAGTTGGGCGATGAACCAAACAAAAAGGCCCGCTACTTTCGCGGCGGGCCTTTTTATTTGGCTGGGGGACTAGGATTCGAACCTAGGTTGACGGAGTCAGAGTCCGTAGTCCTACCGCTAGACGATCCCCCAAGGAATCGTTGCGGGCTTCGTTGCGAGCAGCGCCCTGACCGCCGCCCGCACCCGCGCGCTGATCCGGTTAGCGCTTGGAGAACTGCGTGCCGCGACGCGCCTTGCGGAAGCCGACCTTCTTGCGCTCGACTTCGCGCGCGTCACGCGTGACGAAACCGGCGACACGCAACGCCTTGCGGAACGCCTCGTCGTATTCGATCAGCGCGCGCGTGATGCCGTGACGGATCGCGCCGGCCTGGCCGGTCATGCCGCCGCCGGCAACGTTGGCGACCACGTCGAAGCGGTCGGACATCTGCACGACCTCGAGCGGCTGGCGCACGATCATGCGCGACGTCGTACGACCGAAGAATTCCTCGATCGTGCGGCCGTTGATGTTGATCTTGCCGGTGCCGGGATGCAGGTGAACCCGCGCCGTGGAGGACTTGCGGCGGCCGGTGCCGTAATTGGTGTTTGCAGGCATGGTGCTGAAAGGCCTCAGAGGTCGAGCTGCTTCGGCTGCTGCGCGGCGTGCGGGTGCTTTTCACCCTGGAACACGTGCAGCTTCTTGAACATGGCGCGGCCGAGCGGATTCTTGGGCAGCATGCCCTTGACCGCGATCTCGATCACGCGCTCCGGGTGCTGGGCCAGCATCTTGTCGAGCGTGCGGCTCTTGATGCCGCCGATCGCGCCGGTGTGCCAGTAGTACGTCTTGTCCTCGAGCTTGTTGCCCGTGACCGCGATCTTGTCCGCATTGAGGACGATGATGTGGTCGCCGGTGTCGACGTGCGGCGTATATTCCGGCTTGTGCTTGCCGCGCAGGCGCATGGCGAGCTGGGTGGCGAGGCGGCCGAGCGTCTTACCGCTCGCATCCACCACGAACCAGTCGCGCCGCACCTTCTCGGGGTGTGCGAAAACAGTGGTCATCGGCTTAGGCTCCAGGGCCTGTCAGTCGTGCAGAGAGCCGCGAATTCTATCCCACCGGTCTGGCCAATGCAAAGCCATGAAAACCGTGGCCGGACGGCGACCCCGCCCGCTCCGGGCGGACGCCGGCGCGCCTGTAGAACACCCTCATATAATGAGTGCCATGCCCCGCACCCCCCCGTCCCCGGCCCGGCGCCTCACTCTGGCCGACCGCCTGATCCAGGAGCTGGACCGCGGTCTGCGGACCGTGGCGGCCGCCAACGTTTCCGCCAGGCCGTTCCCCGACCAGGGAGTGGACGAGACCGTACACGACCCGGCCGCCCGCAGGCACGCGGCCGGCCTGATGCGCGTCAACCACGCCGGCGAAATCGCCGCCCAGGCGCTCTACCACGGCCAGGCCCTGACGGCCCGGAACCCGGTCATTCGTGAGCAGTTATTGCAGGCCGCCCGGGACGAAACGGACCACCTGGCGTGGTGTGAAAAGCGGGTCCGCGACCTCGACAGCCGGACCAGCCTGTTCGCTCCGCTCTGGTACGCCGGGTCGTTCGCCATAGGCGCGATTGCCGGCATCTCGGGTGACCGGACCAGCCTCGGTTTCGTCATCGAGACCGAGCAGCAGGTCGTCGAGCACCTCGAGTCGCACCTGCACGAACTGCCGCCCGACGACGAGCGCTCGCGCCGCATCGTCGCGCAGATGAAGGAGGACGAGGACCGGCACGCCGGGGAGGCGCGCAAGGGGGGCGGCGTGAGCCTGCCGCGGCCGATCCGCGCGCTGATGCGACGCACGGCGCGGCTCATGACGACCACCGCTTACCGACTCTGACCGAAACGACCGCTTCCCGAAAACTTGCGGCACAGCAGGGGTTTATATTAAAAGCTTCGCAGCGCTTTGACATAAACCGCGCGTCACAGGAACAGGAAGGGAGCATGGAAACCGGCCGACCGTTGAGCGACATCCCCGCCATCAACCGCTTTCTAAGCTATTGCCGGATCCGCACCGTGCCTTCGAAGACGGTCCTGATTCACGCGGGCGACGTGCCCGACGTCCTCTACTACGTGGTGAAGGGCTCCGTCGAAGTCCTGATCGAGGACGAGGAAGGCAACGAGATGGTGCTGGCCTACCTGAACAAGGGCCAGTTTTTCGGCGAAATGGGGCTGTTCAACGAGCAGCCTGCGCGCAGCGCATGGGTTCGCACCCGTTCGCAGTGCGAACTCGCCGAGATGACCTATCCGCGCTTCCGGCAGATTGCGGCGGAAAGCCCGACGCTGCTGTTCGAACTCGCCACGCAGCTCGCCAGCCGCCTCGACCGCACGAACCGGAAGCTCGGCGACCTCGCGTTCGTCGACGTCACCGGCCGCGTCGCCCACGCGATCATGGACCTGTGCAACGAACCCGACGCGATGACGCACCCGGAAGGCACGCAGATCAAGGTCAGCCGCCAGGAACTGTCGCGGCTCGTCGGCTGCTCGCGTGAAATGGCGGGGCGCGTGTTGAAGGTGCTCGAGGAGCAGGGCCTGCTCACGGCCCGCGGCAAGACCATGGTCGTCTACGGCGTGCGTCCCCGGCTCAAGGGCAAGGCGGCTGCCATGGCCGGTCCGGGCGGCGCTGCGGCTGGCCTCGCGGCCTTGCGTACCAGCAAGGCGACGACCGTCCCCGACGACGAGGACGAGGACGACGAGGACTGAGAGCCCTCCCGGTCCTGGCGCGGCTGGGCCTCAGCGCGGCCCCACGCGCACGATCAGGCTGCAACAGGTCACGCCCGCTTCTGCCTTGGTCAGCTCGGTCGTGTCCACCGGCTCGACCCGCAGGCCCTCCGCCTCGAGACGGGCACGCGTGTGCGGATACTGCTGCGGATGGATCACGGCGCCCGCGACCGCAAGCGCATTGGCTGCGTGCGGTTCGCGCGGATCGACGGCCACGAAGCGCTCGCCCGCAAACACGCTCGCCTCGACCCAGGCGGGATTCAGCAACAGCAGGCCGTCGCCGACTCGCGTAACGGCCGACTTCAGGTGCAGGCAACCCCCGAACTCGACCGGGATCACGCGATACCCCAGCGGGTGCAGGACCCCGGCGAGCCGGGCGATCGCCGCGTCATTGGTTCGGCTCGAGCGGCCGACGTACACGCGCTCACCATCGACGAGCACGTCGCCGCCGTCGAGCGTGGCGGGTTCCTCGATGATGGCCAGGCTCCGGTGCGCGGCGAGGCTCGCGGCGACCGCATGACACTCCGGCCGCCTCGACTCGGCGCCCGGTCGCGTGATGATTGCGATCTCGTCGAACACGATGGCAGTGTCCTCGACGAACACGGCATCGGGCAGGTGAGGCGCCGCCTCCAGCCTCCGCACGTTCGCACCCAGCCGCCGCAGCGTGCGCTCGTACGCCGCGTGCTCGGCCACGGCGCGCGACACGTCGATGGGCGTGCGTTCCAGATGCGTGAGCTCGCACGCGCCGAGCGTCGGGCTCACCGCGCGGGTGTAGGCGAGCAGCATGGACGGGCTCGTCGTGCCGGCCGCGGCGGCGCGCTCAGCGCACGGTCGCGGCGCGTGCGATGCGCTCGCGCATTGCGGCTATCGTCGCCGCATAATCCTTCGACCCGAAGATAGCCGACCCGGCGACGAACGTGTCCGCGCCGGCAGCGGCGACTGCTTCGATGTTGTCCACTTTGACCCCGCCGTCGATCTCGAGCCGGATCGGCCGGCCGCTGCGGTCGATGATGCGTCGCGCCTCGGCCAGCTTCGCCAGTGCCGATGGGATGAACGACTGGCCGCCGAACCCCGGGTTGACCGACATCAGCAGGACCATGTCGATCTTGTCGAGCACGTGGTCGAGCCAGTTGAGCGGCGTCGCCGGATTGAACACGAGGCCCGGCTGGCAACCGTTCTCGCGGATCAGCCCGATCGTGCGGTCGACGTGCTCGCTCGCCTCCGGGTGGAAAGTGATGTAGGTGGCGCCGGCCTTGGCGAAGTCGGGATGATGCGATCGACCGGCTTGACCATCAGGTGGACGTCGATCGGCGCCGTGATGCCGTGCTTGCGCAACGCCTCGCACACGAGCGGCCCGATGGTCAGGTTCGGCACGTAGTGGTTGTCCATCACGTCGAAGTGCACGACGTCGGCCCCGGCCGCGAGTACGTTGCGCACCTCCTCACCGAGGCGGGCAAAGTCCGCCGAGAGGATGGACGGTGCAATCCAGGGCGCCTGTCGGCCGGTCTGCTGGGTCATGGCTGCTGCTCTCGCTCGATCACTTGATGCCGCGGTGGCTCTTGATGGTCTCGTAGGCCTCGAGGATCCGCTGCGTACGCTCGTGCGCCGCGGCCACCATCGATTCCGGCAGGCCCTGCGCCACGAGCTTGTCCGGGTGATTCTGGCTCATCAGGCGCCGGAACGCGCGCGTGACTTCCGCATCCGCGGCCGTCGCGTCGACCCCGATCACCTCGTACGCGTCGGCGAGGCGCGAGGCCGAGCGTGCCTGGGCCGAATGCGCCGCCGGCGCCGGGACGCGCGCCCGGGCCGTCGCACCGTTGGCGCTCGCACGCATGCGCAGCATCGCCTCGAGGGACGCGAATTCGAGTCCCGAGATACCGAGCGTGCGGCACATGCGCTGGAACACGGCCCGCGGCCGCGCCGCGAGGCCATTGCCCTGCAGTGCGGCTTCGAGCTGGATCTGGACGAACAGCCGGCACAGGTCGGACTGGTCTCCGGACAGCCAGCGCAGCCGGGCGAGCGTCGCCTCGACCGGGAAGTCCGCCGCCTTGCCGGCCGTGAAGAGCTCGATGGCCCGGCGCCGGTCCGCGTCGCTCAGCGAAAAGCGGCGCATCGCTTCCCGTGCGGCCCCGATTTCCTGCTCGGTGACGAGCCCGTCGCTCTTGGCGACGTGGCCCATGACCTGGAACGTGGCCTCGAAAAAGGCGCGGCGCAGTTCCGCGGGGTCCCCGGCTTTCTCGCCCCGTCACCTGCGTCCCCGCCGCCAGCGGAACCCTGGAGCTCGCCGGACCGACGCTGCGCCGCGACGTCGAACTGGTGCCCGAGCACCAGGCCCACGATTGCGCCGAGCAAGCCGCGGCCGATGATGTAGCCGAGGATCGCGCCGATGATCTTGCCGTACCAGCCTGCCAGCATTTCGCGTCGCGAGGAGCCGCCCGTGCGCGGGAGTCGTTACAATGCATGTTAACAGCCCCGGCGGTCCCACCATGCCTACGCTCACGCCCGAATCGTCCGTTTCCGCCGCAGCGCCGGCCGGCGGTTCCCCGCCGATGCACGAGTCGCACCTCGAGGGTCTCGAGCGCATCCACCAGGGCAAGGTGCGCGACATCTACGAGATCCCGGGCGATCCGCGGCACATGCTCATCGTCACGACCGATCGCCTCAGTGCGTTCGACGTCGTGATGCCGGACCCGATCCCCGGCAAGGGCCGCGTGCTCACGAGCATTTCGAATTTCTGGTTCGCACGCACCGGGCACATCGTGCCGAACCACCTGGCCGCGCCCGCGGACGCGGACCTCGCGAAGATCGTGCCGAGCGCTGCCGATCGGGCCCGACTGGCCGACCGGGCCATGGTCGTACGCAAGTTGCGGGCGCTGCCGGTCGAAGCCGTCGTGCGCGGGTACCTGATCGGTTCGGGCTGGAAGGATTACCAGCGCACGGGCGAGGTGTGCGGCATCAAGCTGCCGGCTGGCCTGCGCATGGCGGACAAGCTGCCACGGCCGATCTTCACGCCCTCGACGAAGGCACCGAAGGGCCATCACGACGAGAACGTCGGCTTCGACGAGATCGCCGCACTGATCGGCGCCGACCTCGCGGCCAGGGTGCGCGACACGGCGATCGCCCTCTACGAGTTCGCGGCTGCGCATGCGCTGGCGCGCGGCATCATCATCGCCGACACCAAGTTCGAGTTCGGCGTCGACGAAGAGCACGGCGGACGACTGACGCTGATCGACGAGGCGCTCACGCCCGACTCGTCGCGCTTCTGGCCGGTCGATACCTACGCGCCCGGTACCAGCCCGCCGTCTTTCGACAAGCAGTTCGTGCGCGATTACCTCGAAACGCTGGACTGGAACAAGACCGCGCCCGGCCCGAAGCTGCCCGCGGAAGTACTGCAGCGCACCAGCGAGAAATACGAGGAAGCGCTGCGGCGGTTGACCGCGTAGCAACATCGGCCGCGGGGGGCAATTCCCTCCAGTCGTCTTGCCGCGGGACGCCGTAAACCCATCCATGGGGGCTCCGGGCGCAACGTCCATGTTGCGCACGGCCCGCGGCAAGACGACTGGAGGGAATTGCCCCCCGCGGCGAGCGCTACGCGCGTTTCGCGACCCAGGCGGCGATCACCCGATGCAGCTCGCGCACGCCATCGGTCAGGGCAGCCGGACCCGGCTGCAGGATGATCGATGACTTCACCTCGTGCAGTTCGCCGTCGCGCACGGCGGGCACGTCCTCCCAACCGGCGCGCTCCGCCACGGCCCGCGGCGCAAATTTCTTCCCGCACCAGGAGCCGAAGATGATGTCGGGCGCCCTACGCGCCGCCTCCAGCCCGTCGGCCAGGATGCGATTCCTGCCGAGCGACTGCAGCGCGAGTTCGGGAAACACGTCGTCCCCGCCCGCCACGCCGATGAGTTCGGAGACCCAGCGTATGCACGAGATCTGTGGCTCGTCCCATTCCTCGAAGTAGACGCGCGGCCGCACCGGAAACCGGGCTGCAGCCGCACGAATGCCTGCCAATCCTTGTTCGAGTTCGTGCGCGACCGCGCCGGCACGAGCTTCGCAACCGATCATGCCGCCGAGCATGCGGATCATGCGCAGGATTTCCGCAACGCTGCGCTGGTTGAACACGTGCACCTCGATGCCGTGGCGCACCAGCTGCGACGCAATGTCCGCCTGCAGGTCGGAGAACCCCAGCACGAGGTCGGGCTCGAGCGCGAGTATGCGGTCGATCTTCGCGCTGGTGAACGCGGAGACGCGCGGCTTTTCCCTGCGGGCGCGGGGCGGACGCACGGTGAAACCCGAGATGCCGACGATGCGGTCCTCTTCACCGAGCAGGTAGAGCGTCTCGGTCGTCTCCTCCGTCAGGCAGACGATTCGGCGCGGATAGGACGGCGAGCTGTCGATCGGCGGGCTGCGCTCGGGCACGTACGGAGGCCTCATGGTTCACCGGACCCATTCCAGGTCGTAATTCTGCACCATGGCCCGGCCCGGCTTGCCTGCGGCACTGCGCCGTGCAAGGCTTGGGCCATCGCCCGCAATCGGACTGGCCTTGTCCTCCCCATCCCTGTTCCGGACCCTGCACCTGCGCTTCGAATACTGGCTGTTCGACCTGCCGGAAGAAGTGGGTGGGCGGGCACTGCGTCTGCTCCTCGTCCCGCTGCGTTACCTGTACGCGCTGGTCCGCGACTTCATCCGCGGCGACCTGGGCCTGCGGGCCATGGGACTCGTGTTTTCCTCACTGTTCGCGATCGTGCCGGTCGTGGCCGTCTCGTTCTCGGTGCTCAAGGCCTTCGGTTACCACCGCGAACTCGAGCCGGTCCTGTTCGAGTTCCTGCGCCCGCTCGGCCCGAAAGGGTACGAGCTCACCGCGAACATCATGACCTTCGTCGAGAATGCGCAGACCACGCTGCTCGGCACCGCTGGGCTTCGTGTTCCTGATCTACACCGTCATCACGATGATCCAGAAGGTCGAGGACGGCCTCAACTTCACCTGGCACGTCGAGCGCCCGCGCAGCCTTGCCAAGCGCCTCAGCGAGTACCTGGTCATCATGCTGATCGGCCCGGTCGTCGTCGATCGCGGCGATGGTGCTGATGGCACGCATCGAGACGAGCGACGCGATGGCCCGGTTGTCCGGCTTCGCGGCCAGTGCCACGGGCGCCGAGGCAGGCCGCTCGCACTTCGCGCCGTACCTGCTGATCATCGGCCTGTTCTGGTTCGTGTACTACTACATGCCGAACACGCGCGTGCGCTGGCAGTCGGCGTTCATCGGCGCGGTCTTCGGCGGCACGGTCTGGGTTGCGGTCGGCGCGATCTTCGCCCGCGTCGTCGTGTACTCGACCAAGACCGCCGCGATCTATGCGGGCTTTGCGATCGTGCTGCTGTTCCTGGTCTGGCTGTACGTCAGCTGGCTGGTGATGCTGTTCGGCGGGCAACTGTCGTTCTACACGCAGCATCCCGAGCACCTGCGCACCGGCCATGGGCCGATCCCGACGACGGCGATCCTGCGCGAGCGCATCGCGATGGCCGCGATGTACCTGCTGGGCGAACGGTTCCTCGACGGCGGGCCGCGCTGGAAGGTTTCGGACCTCGCCGACCGCATGGACGTCCCGGCCTCGCTGCTCGACGGTGCGCTCTGCAACCTCGAGGACCGCGGGCTCGTGATGACCGCGGAAGACGACACCGTGGCGCCCGGCAAGGACCTCGCCAGCATCACGCTCGCCGACATCCTCGATGCGGTGCGGCACGAAGGCCCCGATCCACGCCGACCGGAACCGCACGGCGTACCCGTGGCCGACGCCGCGGCGCTCGCGGCCGATGCCGCAATGCGCGAGAGCATGTCGCAGACGACGCTGCGCGACCTGATCACGGAGAAGAAGTGACTAGTGAACTAGTGACTAGTGACTAGTAGGAAATGAGGCCGGCGATGCCGGCCTATTGTTTCGTCAGGCGACTTCGAATGCACCGTGTGCCCGTTCCTACTAGTCACTAGTCACTAGCCACTAGTCACTTTCCTCAGTCCCCAGCGATCGTCATTTCCTCGATCAGCACGGACCCGATGCGGATTCCGCCGCGCACGTCGATGTCGGAGCCGACGTCGGCGATATTGCGGTACATGTCCTTGAGGTTGCCGGCGATGGTCACTTCGTGCACCGGGTACTGGACAGCACCGTCCTCGACCCAGAAGCCCGCCGCGCCGCGCGAGTAGTCGCCGGTGACGCCGTTGACGCCCTGCCCCATCAACTCGGTGACGAGCAGGCCGCGCCCCATCAACTGCAGCATCGCCTCGAAATCGCGACCGCGGCCATGGACGATCAGGTTGTGCGTGCCGCCGGCGTTGCCGGTGGTGCGCAGTCCGAGCTTGCGCGCCGAGTAGGTGCTCAGCACGTAACCGAGCAGCCGGCCGCCCTCGACGAGCTCGCGGTCGCGCGTGGCGACGCCTTCCTGGTCGAACGGTGCGCTCGCGAGCGCCTTCGGCAGGTGGGGCCGCTCCGAAAGCCCGAACCAGTCCGGGAACACCTGCTCGCCCGCCGCATCGAGCAGGAACGATGCGCGTCGGTACTGGCTGCCACCACGGATCGCCCCGATGAAATGACTGATCAGCCCGCGCGCAACGTCCGGCACATAGAGCACCGGTGCCTTGAGCGTCGCGAGCTTGCGCGCGCCGAGGCGGTCGACGGTGCGCTCGCCGGCGCGCTGGCCGATGCTGTCGGCCGATTCCAGCTCGCGCCAGTCGCGCTTCGTGCTGTACCAGTAGTCGCGCTCCATCTGCTCGCCTTCGGCTCCGAGCACCGAGCAACTGATGCTGTGGACGGTGCCGGGATACGCGGCGAGGAAGCCCAGCGAATTGCCGTACGCGCGCAGGCCGCGGTGCGTGCTGACCGCCGCCCCTTCCGAATTGGTGATGCGGGGGTCGTACGACATTGCCGCGGCTTCGCAGGCGATCGCCATGTCGCAGGCCTGCTCGGGTGACACGTCCCAGGCGTGCGCCAGATCCAGGTTCAGCACCTCGCGCGCGAGGTCGTCCGGATCCGGCAAGCCGGCACACGGGTCCGCGGCGGTGTACTTCGCGATCGTGCAGGCCTTGGCCACCGTCTCGCGCAGCGCCTTCGCGCCGAGGTCGCCGGTGCTGGCACTGCCCTTGCGCGTGCCGAAATAGACCGTGACGCCCATGCCGCGGTCGCGCTGGTACTCGACGGTTTCGACCTCGCCGAGCCGCGCGCTGACACTCAGGCCCACGTCCATGCTGATGGCGGCCTCGGCCTGGCTCGCACCGAGCACGCGCGCCTCCTCGAGGGCAAGTTCGACCAGGGCCAGCAGGTCCGCGCCGTCGGCGTTCAGCGCGGGCGATCGATCCATGGGTTCGGTCGTGCTCATGGTGCAGGGGCCTGGTGAGGAAGCGGCGATTGTAGCAGCGGGCCGGCGCCGCGCCCCGTGCTAGCATGGCGTGATGGCGCGAAAGCAGGCATTTCCCGGCGAATTCGCCGATGACCCGCGTGACCTCGCGAGCCTCGACGAGGGTCCGAGCAAGAGCGAACTGAAGCGGCAGGATCAGGAACTGCGCGCGCTCGGCGTGGCGCTGGTGGAGCTCCCGGCGGCGGAACTCGAGGCGCTCGAACTGCCCGAGAAGCTGCGGGACGCGGTCGACGCCTGCCGTCGCATCACGGCGCACGGCGCCCGCCTGCGCCAGGAGATGTACATCGCCAAGGTCATGCGCAACGTGGACGTCGAGCCGATCCGCGCGGCGCTGGCCCGCCGCAGCGAGAACGACCGGCAGCGGGTGCATCGCGAGCACGGGCTCGAGCAATGGCGCGAGCGACTGCTGGCCGACGAAGCGGCGGCGTGGACCGAAATCGCGCAGAAAGTGGCGCCGGCAATCCTGCAGCAGCTGCGTTCGCTCGCGCGGCAGGCCCGGGCCGAGCAGGCCGCCTCGCGCCCGCCGGCCGCGGCCCGGCAACTGTTCCGGCGGCTGCGTGAAGCGCTGGAAAACGCAGACATTTAGAAGATTTACACGCTCGACTGTACAATGACCGCGTGAAACCGCTCGTAGGCATCATCATGGGGTCGACCTCCGACTGGGAGACCCTCAAGCACGCGGCCGAGATGCTCGAGCGCCTCGGCGTGCGACACGAGGTGCGCGTGGTCTCGGCGCACCGCACCCCGGACCTGCTGTTCGAATACGCCGCGACGGCGCGCGAGCGCGGCCTGCAGGTCATCATTGCCGGCGCCGGTGGCGCCGCCCACCTGCCGGGCATGTGTGCCTCGAAGACGTCGTTGCCCGTGCTCGGCGTGCCGGTGCAGTCGAAGGCGCTGAACGGCCTCGATTCGCTGCTCTCGATCGTGCAGATGCCCGCGGGCATTCCGGTCGCCACGCTGGCGATCGGCGTCGCCGGCGCGACCAACGCTGCGTTGCTGGCCGCGTCGATCCTGGCCAATCACGACGCGCAGGTCCGTGCAGCCCTCGATGCGTTCCGCAAGGCACAGACCGACAAGGTCCTCGCCCAGCCCGACCCGCGCAGCCCGACGATTTCCACATGAAGATCGGCGTGATCGGTGCGGGCCAGCTCGGACGCATGCTGGCCCTGGCGGGGTATCCGCTCGCACTCCAGTTCCGCTTCCTCGATGCGAGCGCCGACTCGCCCGGCGGGCAGGTTGCGCCGATCGTGACCGGCGCCTTCGACGACCCGCGGAGCCTCGAGCGCCTTGCCGCCGACGTCGACCTCGTCACCTACGAATTCGAGAACGTGCCCGTGGCCGCGCTGCAGAAGGTTGCCCAGACTCACCCGGTCTGGCCGCCCGTGGAGGCGTTGCGCGTCTCGCAGGACCGCCTGCTCGAGAAGCAGTTGTTCGCGAAGCTCAAGATCCCGACGCCCTCGTTCCGTGCGGTCGACTCGCTGGCAGACCTCGCAGCCGCCGTGCAGGCCGTCGGCTTGCCCTGCGTGCTGAAGACGCGCCGGCTCGGCTACGACGGCAAGGGGCAGCGATACCTCCGCAAGCCTGCCGACGTCGAGCCTGCGTGGCGGGCGCTCGGCAGCGTGCCACTGATCCTCGAGGGCTTCGTCGACTTCGAACGCGAAGTGTCGATCGTGGGCGTCCGCAGCACGACCGGGGAGGTCCGCTGCTACCCGATCGTCGCCAACACGCACCGCGATGGCATCCTGCGCGTGACGCTGGCGCCGCACCGCCACCCGGCGCTGCAGAAGGCGGCCGAGACGCACTTGAAGCGCGTCATGAAGCATTTCGGTTACGCCGGCGTGCTCACGCTCGAATTCTTCGTGCGGCGCGGCAAGCTCGTGGCCAACGAGATGGCGCCGCGCGTCCACAACTCGGGGCACTGGACCATCGAGGGCGCCGCCACCTCGCAGTTCGAGAACCACCTCCGCGCCATCCTCGGCCTGCCGCTCGGCGACACCCGCCCGGTCGGGCACTGCGCGATGGTCAACTTCATCGGCAAAATGCCGTCGCGCGACGACGTCCTGGCCCTGCCCGGCGTGCACTGGCACGACTACGGCAAGGAGCCCCGGCCAGGACGCAAGATCGGCCACTGCACCGTCGTCGCCGGCAGCGCGGTCGAACGCGATCGGCTGGTGCGCAAGGTCCTGCGCAAGCTCGACCGCTGAGGGCCAGGGCTCGCCGCGAGTAGGGTTCCGCTGACCGGCGATATGTGACGGGACGCGCAGTTCCCAGTCCCCGTGGCTCCCGTATAGTAACGTCCGGGAAGAGACCCCAGCATGTACCTCGAACACTTCCAGCTCAGGGAACTGCCCTTCCGGCTCAGCCCGGACCCGGCGTTCCTGTATCCGAGCCACATCCACTCCCGTGCCAAGGCGTACATGGAGTCGACGATCTGGTTCACGGACGGCTTCGTCGTCATCACGGGCGAGATCGGCTCGGGCAAGACGACCCTGATCGAGACGTTCCTCAAGGAAATCGACCAGGACGTCGTCGTCGCCCAGATCAACCAGACCCAGGTCTCGCCGATCGAATTCCTGCAGGCGGTGCTCGCCCAGTTCGGGTTCAGTCCGTGGCGCATGCGCAAGGCCGAGCTGCTCGCCACGCTCAACACCTTCCTGATCGAGCAGTACGCCAACGGCCGCAAGGTGCTGCTGATCGTCGACGAGGCGCAGAACCTCACCAACCGGGTGCTCGAGGAGGTCCGCCTGCTGTCGGGCGTGGAGACGACCAAGGAAAAGGTGCTGAGGATCATCCTGGCAGGCCAGCCCGAACTCAACCAGAAGCTCGACTCGCAGGACCTGGTCCAGCTGCGCCAGCGCGTCCGGCTGCGCTTCCACCTGAGCGCGCTGACCGAGCCGGAAATGGCTGCCTACATCAATCACCGGCTCGCCGTGGCCGGCGCGACCACCGACGATCTTCGAGCCGGAGACGCTGCCCGTCATCTACCGCTACACGGGCGGCATCCCGCGACTCATCAATACCCTCTGCGACACGAGCCTGCTCGCCGCCTTTGCCCAGGACCGGGCCACCGTCGACCTGGAGACGCTGCACGCTGCGATCGAAGAACTGCAGTGGCAGGAGTACGCGGCACGCACGCACACCAACCTCGTGGCGGCGCGCATGGAGGACACCTCACCTCACCTGCATCCCCCGGTCGCGCAGGTCGCGCTGCGCCTGCGGGGCGTGGAACTGGAGCGTGCGCTGCTGGTGCCGGGCCGGTTCGTGATCGGCCGGACCTCGGACAACGACATGCAGGTCGACAGCAAGTACGTGAGCCGCCATCACGCCCAGCTCGTGACCGTCGCAGGACGGCTGCGTCGTCGAGGACCTGAACAGCACGAACGGGATCTACCTGAACGGCAAGCGCGTCCGGCGGCACAAGCTCGCGCCGGGTGACGTGATCAAGATCGGGATCCACGAACTGGTCTTCGAGCGCTACGAAGTGCCCGCGCCCGCCGAAGACCCGCGGGCCACGCAGACGACGGCGCTGGTCGACACCGACTTCGAACCGGACGACGGGCCGGTGACGAGGACCCGCGGACGACGAACCGGACAACGAACAGGACGACGCGGATTACTCGTCGATCGCGCGCGGATCGTAGTTCGACTGCGTGCTGCGGAAATCGCGGCGCCTCATCCAGATGATCAGCCCGTACACGACGCTCGCGCCGCCCGCGGCGAGCAGCAGGCCACGCGGCGATGCGGGCACGAAATACGCCAACGCGAACGCGGCCAGCCCGGCGACGACGGCTACGAACGGCTGCGCTTCATAGACGGGTCGCGGCAGCCACATGGCGTCAGCCCGTGCCGCCGACCGTGAGCGCCTCGACGCGCAGCGTGGGCTGGCCCACGCCGACCGGAACCTCCTGGCCTTCCTTGCCGCAGGTGCCGACGCCGTCGTCGAGCTTGAGGTCGTTGCCGATCATCGAGACGCGGCCCATCACTTCGGGGCCGTTGCCGATCAGCGTCGCGCCCTTGACGGGCCGGGTGATCCTGCCGTTCTCGATCAGGTACGCCTCGCTCGCCGAGAACACGAACTTGCCCGAGGTGATGTCGACCTGTCCGCCGCCGAAATTGCGGCAATACAGGCCCTTGTCGACCGACGCGATGATTTCCTCGGGCGCGTGCGGGCCGGGCAGCATGTAGGTGTTGGTCATGCGCGGCAGCGTCAGCGCCGCGAAACTCTCGCGCCGGCCGTTGCCCGTGGGTTGCACGCCCATCAGCCGCGCATTGAGCTTGTCCTGCAGGTAGCCGCGGAGGACGCCGTCCTCGATCAGCGTCGTGCACTGCGTCGGCGTGCCTTCGTCGTCGATGTTCAGCGAGCCGCGGCGCGCGATGAGCGTGCCGTCGTCGACGATCGTCACGCCCTTCGCCGCGACCTGCTGGCCGATGCGGCCGCTGAATGCGGACGTGCCCTTGCGGTTGAAGTCGCCTTCGAGACCGTGGCCCACGGCCTCGTGCAGCAGCACGCCGGGCCAGCCCGCGCCGAGCACGACGGTCATCGTGCCCGCGGGTGCCGGCACCGCCTCGAGGTTGACCTGCGCAGTCCGCACGGCCTCGCGAACCAGCTGCTTCCAGCGCCCCGAGGCGAGGAATTCGGTGTACGCGAAGCGGCCGCCACCGCCGGCGTAGCCCTGTTCACGCCGGCCGTCCTGCTCGATGATGACGCTCACGTTGAGGCGTACCAGCGGACGCACGTCACCGGCCAGGGTGCCGTCGCTCGCCATCACCAGCACCGTGTCGTACGAAGCGGACAGGCTCGCCATGACCTGCGAGATTCGCGGGTCGAGCGCGCGGGCCTCGCGGTCGATCTGCTCGAGCAGCTTGACCTTGTCGTCGTCCGCCAGGGTGTCGACTGGATCGACGTCCGGATAAAGCCGACGTCCGCCGGGCGCGTGCCACGCCTGCATTGAACCGCCACTGCCGGAACGGGAAATGGCGCGCGCCGCATGGGCGGCTTCGAGCAGCGCGGGCAGCACCACTTCGTCGGAATACGCGAAGCCGGTCTTTTCACCGGCGAGTGCGCGCACACCCACGCCCTGTTCGATCGCGTGAGCGCCGTCCTTGACGATGCCGTCCTCGAGCGCCCAGGACTCCTCGCGGGTGAGCTGGAAATAAACGTCGGCGTAGTCGACCGCGTGGCCCATCACTTCGCCGAGCACGCGTGCGACACGGTCCTCGTCCAGCTCGGCCGGCAGCAGCAGTGCGGAGCGCGCCACGTCGAGCGGATCGCGCCGGGCGGCCGTGGCGGCGAGCGCGGCGGGCTGCGGAGCGAACAGGGGCGGAGGGATGTTCGGTTTCATGATTCCTTGCAGGTTGCGCCGAGCGCCAGCCGCCGATGCTCCACGGCCGGAAAATCCTGCCGCAGGCGGCGCTGCCGCGCGAAGTCCAATTCTGCCGTGATCACGCCCGTTCCGCGCGGCAATCGCGCCAGCACGCGACCCCAGGGCTCGACGATCATGGAATCGCCGTGGGTCTCGCGGCCGTTCTCGTGGAAACCGGACTGTGCCGGGGCGACGAGGTGGCAGAGGTTCTCGATGGCCCGGGCGCGCAGCAGGATTTCCCAGTGCGCCCGCCCGGTCGGCACCGTGAATGCCGACGGCAGGCAGAACCACTCGGCTCCCTGGTCCAGCAGCGCGCGGAAGAGCTCGGGGAAGCGCAGGTCGTAGCAGACGGCGAGGCCGAGCCGGCCGGCCGGCGTGTCGACGACGACCGGCACTGCCCCGGGCCGCACCGAGCGCGATTCGCGGTGGCTTTCGGTCTTGCCCGGCACGTCGACGTCGAACAGGTGGATCTTGTCGTAGCGCGCCACGACGCCGCCCTGCGAGTCGTACACGAGGCAGGCGGCCGCGACCCGCGGCCCGGCGTCGACCCGGACCGGCACCGTGCCCGCCACGATCCACAGCCCGAGTTCACGGGCCATGTCGGCGAGGAACGACTGGATCGGCCCGGCGCCGGGCGCCTCGGCGATCGCGAGCTTCGCTTCCTCGCCGCGTCCCATGAACGCGAAATTCTCGGGCAGCGCGGCAATGACGGCCCCGTGTGCCTTGGCGCCACGCAGCAAGGCTGCCGCAGCGTCGAGATTGCGAGCTACGTCCGCACACGAAGTCATCTGTACGGCGGCGACTCGGTTCATGGTGACCGTTCCTTTGAAGTGTCGTTGCCCGCGGGGGCGGTGGCGGTGCCCGCCGCGGACTGTGCCGGGATGCGTTCGACGACCGGAGCCGACCATGTCCCGGTGACGTGGTAATAGACGCGGGCGAGTTGCTGCAACTGGTCCTTGAACAACTGCGACAGCACCAGCACTCCGGCGCCGACGACGGGGCCCGCAGCAAGCGCGCCCGCGACGGCGAGCGGCCCGCCCGTATTGCCGCTCACCGCGACCACCTGGTCGTAATCCTCGGTCGCGAGCCCCGTCCGGCCGACGATGCCGATGTTCACGGCCGGCCCCTTCAGCAGCAGGTTCTGCGTGTAGGCATTGCCGTTGCGCAGTTCGAAATCGCCATTGACGACGTTGAAGGCGAGGCCCTTGGTGGTCACGTCGCTGAAATCGAGCGCCAGCCGCCGCGGCAACTGCGTCACGCTGAGCAGTCCCAGCATGCGTCCCGCGCCCGGTTCGATGTCGCGCAGCTGGCCATGCTGCAGCGATATGCTGAGGGTGCCATTGAGGTACCGCAAGGCGTCCGCTGATGGCCCGCCCGGCCACCATAGCTGTCCCTGGATGAGTGCCTGGCTCGCGTCGATCGCGTCGCGATACCCGAGGTCGGCGGCCGCGGCGCCGAAATCGCTGCTGGTAAGAGTCAGCTCCAGGCGCGTCCGCGGCCCGCCCGTCTCCATGAGCCAGCTGCCCTTCGCGCCGATCGTGAAGTTCGTGGAGCGCGACTGCAGCGTATCGAACGTGAGGCCGTGCGCGCTCCGACTGATGACGGCGTCGAGGCGTCCGAAACGCCTGCCTTCCCAGGCAAAGTCGTCGGCACGCACCTGCATTGCCGGCAATTTGCGCGGGTCCGTCTGTGTCGCCGGCGCTGCCGGCGCGCCGGGTGCCGCAGCCTGCTTGACGCTGACGAGCTGCAAACGCTTCATTTCGAGCACGATCGGCTGTCCTCGCGACAGGTCGGCGGGGATCGTGACCTGGCCCTCGGCATTCGGGCTCGCGACGCCGACGCGCCAGGTCTGACCCTCGCCGCGCAACCGCGCAACGACGTCCGTCAATTCGAAACCGAATACCGTGGCGCGATCGAGGTGCACGTCGACGGGCCCGAGCCAATCCATCAGCGCAGGGCCCCGCGCAGCCTGCTGCGTGGGGGCGAGCCGTCACCGAGGGCGAGCCATTCGGCGAGATCGAATTCCGGCCAGGCGCCGGTCACCAGCAGTCCGTGCTGTGTGCCCAGGGCCACCGGCTGCCCGTCGAACCGGGCGGTGCCCCGGTCGAGTCGCCATTGCCCGCTGTCGGTGGCGAAGCGCAATTTCGCCCGTGCCGTGCCGGATTCGATGGTGACGTCGTTGTAGGGCCTGCCGGGAATCTCGATGCGCACGCGTGTCGGGCGGGTCTCGGCAGGCGGCTTGGCGAAGGGGCGTGGCGCGGAGATGTCGAGACCCGACAGGTTGCTGGTCACGTCGAACTGCATCGGCCAGTGGCCGATGCCGCGCTTCTCGATGCGCGCACGCAACTCCCACTCCGCGGCCCCGGCCATGCGGATCGTGGCAGGCAGGCCGATGAACGCGGGCAGCTTCGCGCCGCCGGCGCGACCGCGTGCGGTCATGTCGATCGACGTCAGGACGTCACGCGCGGGGCGGCCTGGGCTGGCACGCAACT
Organism: uncultured Gammaproteobacteria bacterium; assembly: GCA_963789375.1. Lineage (GTDB taxonomy): Bacteria > Pseudomonadota > Gammaproteobacteria > Steroidobacterales > Steroidobacteraceae > RPQJ01. The sequence continues at coordinate 230,907 of CAWBKN010000013.1, forward strand.
CGAAGGGTCCGTCGAGGATCGTGCCCCGCATCGACGGGATGCTGATCGCCTCGTTGTGCACTTCGAACACACCGCTGACCCGCTCCGCCGGGGCGCGCAATGCGGGCAGCGCGACGTTCGCGCCCTGCAGCGTCGCACGGACGAAATAGTCGCGTTCCGGCACGGGCCGGCCCGCCTCGGCCCGCGCCGCGTCCGACAGGACCGGCAGCGTCAGGCTGAAGTCATAGCGGGCAGCTCCGTTGCCGCGCAGGCCCATGAACTGCTCGCCGATGCGCGGCCCGAGCGGGCTGGCCTGCACGAACGCGAGCGCCTTCTGCAGGTCGCCCTGGGCCTTCGCCTCGATCTCGAGCACGGGCGTATGGTAATCGCCCAGGCGGAAACGGGTGTCGGTCAACCGCAGGCCGCCGACGCGCCCTTCCTGCAACTGCGCAGCGATCGCTGCGTCGTGGAACTCGGCACGCCCCGAGGCCTCGGTGAGCGGCGCGAATCCGGGGTAGTAGTCGAGCGTGAGGCCCGACAGGTCGACGCTCGCGCGGAACTCACCCTCGCCATGGCGGAACGGAAACTTTGCGCACGGGCCCGCGATAGCTCAGGCGGCCATTGCTGCCCTTGCCGCGGACGAACGCGCGGCCGAGCCAGGCAATCGTGCGCTCGCGCAGCCGACCCACGGGAATGAATTGCGGCACCACGCCGACGTCGAATTCGCCGACCGTGGCGTTCGCGGTGAGCACGGGAGAGACCCCGCCCTGCGCGAACAGCAGTTGCGCATCGCCCGTGGCCTGGGCCTGCGCATGCACGAGGCGCGCGGCCCGTGTGCTCGACGATCCAGGTCTCGGCCTCGCGGCGCCAGGTCACGTCCGCCGTCGCGCTGGTCAACTGGATCGGCGCCTGGAAGAGGCGCGGCAGGTCGAAGGCAGGGGCCGACGCCCGCAGTTCGATCTCGCCGCGCTGGTCGGTGCCGCTCAACTTCGCCGTGATGCCCGTGATGCCCGGCCAGCGACCCTGTGCGTTGAAGCCGATCGCGCGCAGGTCCGCGGCAACCTGGAATGCCGGCTGCAGGCCGGCACGCTCGCGGCCGGCCGTGACCCGCAGCGAAGCCACCCGGCCGCGCAGCCCCGCTCCAGCCCACCGATCGAAACTTGCCGGCGCGAAGGCGAGTGCCAGGGGCCACAGCGCCCCGACGTCGAGGTCACTGGCCTCGGCCTGCAACCCGAAGCGCGAGACCGGATGACCCCACCAGGTGCCGGACACGTTGGCGCCGGCACTCGCGCTGGCACCGCTCGCCGAGGTGCGCAGATCGTCGAGGCGAAAAGCCCAGCCCGCGCCCTCACGCCGGAAACTGGCCTGGCCCTTGATGACGGGAAATCTCGCCTCGGCCGGCAACGGCGGCGCTGGCTTCTCCACCATCTGTTGCGTGACGGTCGGCGACGGCATGGCATCGGTCGTCGCGGCTTCGACGCGCGGGTCCGTGATCAGTACTGCCTCGATCGGCGGTACCTGTCGCAATGGCAGGCGCAACCCGACGTCGCTCAGATCGAGCCTCGCGCGGGCGTCCGTCAACTCGCCCTGGCGCATGCGCACGACGGTGACGACCGATCCCCGGCCGCCCAGGGGGCGGGCGACCTGCGGCGGCAGGAACTCGGCCAGCGCCGCGAGCCGCAGGGTCGCTGCCCGCAGCTCGACGCGCGCGTCGAGGTGCTCGCGATCGTCGAGCGAGCCATTGAGACGCACGTCGAATTCGACCTTGGAATCGAACTGCTGCGGCAGCGTCGCACTGCCTTCCATGACGACGTAGTCGCGGTCACGACGCAGCTCGCCCTGCAGGTCGCGCAGTTCGAGCGGCGGGCGGCCGGTCTGCAGGTCGTGATAGACGACGGTGACGTCGGCGACTTCGAGCCGTCCCGCGGGTAAACGGTCCAGGTCGAACGGGGGTCGATCCGCGGGACGTTCGGCTTGCCCGAGCAGCCGGATCCGGCCGTCGGGGAGTCGCACGACCGTCACGCGCGGCCCCTCGATGCGCACGCGTCCGGCCACGAACTCGCCGGTGCGGAAGAAGTTCCAGAGGTTGAGGCCGACGCTCGCCTCCCGGGCCACGAACACGGCCTGCGCACCGTCCTCGTCGAGAACGCGCACATCGCGCAGCACGACCTCGGGTCCGTACCAGCGCAGGCGGGCATCGAGCGCCGCATATTCGATGCGCATGTGGGTCTGGCGCTCGACCCAGGTGCGGAGGCGGTCCGCGTGTTGCGGCAGGTAGGCGATGGCGATGCGCAGCGCCGTGATTACGACCGCAGCCAGGATCAGGACCACCGCGGCCGTTCCGGCGAAGATTCGCCAGGCGCGGGTGGAGGCCCTGCGGCGCCCGTCGGCATGGCTGCCCGGTGCCGCCGGCAGGACAGTGGAACCGGGTGCGACGGCCTCCTCTCCCTCACCCGTGGACGAGGGTGTGGGTGGAGGTTCCCCGGTCCGTGTCACATGAGCACCACGTCGTACTGGTCCTGCAGGTACAGGGACTCGGTCTGCAGCCTGATCGGCTTGCCCACCAGTACTTCGAGCTCACCGAGCGCGGCGGATTCCTCGTCGAGCAGCCGCTCGATCACGTCCGAGTGCGCGAGCACCATGAGCTGCTGGAAGTCGAACTGGCCGGCCTGCCGCAGCACCTCGCGGAAGATCTCGTAGCAGACGGTTTCCGGCGTCTTCAGGAAACCGCGGCCCTCGCAGGCCGGGCACGGGGCGCACAGCTGGTGCGCCAGGCTCTCGCGGGTGCGCTTGCGCGTCATTTCGACGAGGCCGAGCGGCGAGACGGCCGAGACGTGCGTCCGCGCGTGGTCCTTCGCCAGTGCCTTCTCCAGGGCCTGCAGCACCTGCTTGCGGTGCTCCTCCTCCTCCATGTCGATGAAGTCGATGATGATGATGCCGCCGAGGTTGCGCAGCCGCAGCTGGCGCGCGATCGCGACGGCGGCCTCGAGGTTCGTGCGGTAGATCGTTTCCTCGAGGTTGCGGTGCCCGACGTAGGCGCCCGTGTTGACGTCGATCGTCGTGAGCGCCTCGGTCTGGTCGATGATCAGGTAACCGCCGGACTTGAGCGGCACCTTGCGATCGAGCGAACGCTGGATCTCCTCCTCGACCCCGTGCAGGTCGAAGATCGGCCGGCTGCCCGTGTAGCGCTCGACGCGCGCGCCGAGTGCAGGCATGAACGTCGTGGCGAACTCCTGCATGCGCTCGCAGGTGCGCTCGTGGTCGACGAGCACGCGATCGACGCCCTCGCCGACGAGGTCGCGCATCAGGCGCAGCGGCAGGGGCAGGTCTTCGTGCACGAGCGCGCCGGCCCGCGTCCCGGCCGCCTTGCGCGACAGCACTTCCCAGAGCTTGCGCAGGAACAGCATGTCGGCCCGCAGCGCGTCGCCGCCCGCCCCTTCGGCCGCCGTGCGCACGATGTATCCGCCCGGCTCGCCGGGGGTGACGAAGGACTGCACGAGTTCGCGCAGGCGGCTGCGCTCCTCCTCGGTTTCGATGCGTGCCGAGATGCCGACGCCGTGCCCGAAGGGCATGTACACGAGGTAACGCGACGGGATGGTGACGAAGGTGGTGAGCCGGGCGCCCTTGGTGCCGAGCGGGTCCTTGAGCACCTGCACGAGGATGTCGCCGCCTTCGCTGACGAGCTGGCGGATGTTGTCGGTGCGCACGGCGTCGCCCGGGCCCTCGGCGTCGGCCGGCTGCACGATGTCGGAGACGTGCAGGAAGGCGGTGCGCTCGAGCCCGATGTCGATGAACGCCGCCTGCATGCCCGGCAGCACCCGCGACACGCGGCCCTTGTACAGGTTGCCGGTGAGCCCGAGCCGGCTGGCGCGCTCGACGAACAGTTCCTGCAGCACGCCGTTTTCGAGCAGCGCCGCGCGCGTTTCGCGCGGGCTGACGTTGACGATCATCTCCGTGGTCATGCGCTGGCCCGCTGCGTTGAGACCGAGCACCGGCGCCACCAGTTCCCAGGTTTCGTACAGGGGCAGGCCCATCACGCCCGAGTAGCTGCCGGAGAGGTGGCGGATGAAGATCGCGCCGTGGCCCTGCACCGCGTACGCGCCCGCCTTGTCGGCAGGCTCGCCCGTGTCCCAGTACCAGTCGATCTCCGCGGCGACCAGTGCGCGGAACGTCACGGTGCTCGTGCTGACGCGGGCGTCCGCGCCGCCCTCGTGCAGGAAGGCAATCGCAGTGTGCACTTCGTGATCGCGCCCCGACAGCCGCCGGAGGATCCGTGCCGCATCGTCGCGGTCCACGGGCTTGCCGAGGATCTCGTCCCCCAGCGCGACGGTCGTGTCTGCGGCGAGGACGGGCCGGCGGTCCGCGACCGGCAGCTGCTCCCACAGCGCGCGCGCCTTTTCCTCGGCGAGTCGCAACGCGTAATGCGCGGGTCGCTCCCCGGGGCGCGGCGATTCGTCGATGTCCACGGGTCGCACGACGTGCGCGACGTCGATCTGTCGCAGCAACTCGCTGCGGCGCGGCGACGCGGATGCCAGGTAGATCACGCTGCAGTCCACCGGCTCAGCCGACGATGACCGTCGGGATGCAGGCGGCGTTGCGCCACGAGCGAGTTGCTGATCAGGCAGACGTGCTCGGACTTCTCGAGCGCCGGGTCGCGCGCTCCGGGTCGGTGCCCGCCGGGACGCGCAGGGTCGCGCTCCACGTCGATCTCGGTGAACTGGGTACGGCCGTCGACCCGGTCGAGCTTGCCATGGACGCTGCACTCGAGTGCCGACCAATCGAACTTCGAGGCGCGGGCCACGGCCCGGAAGCTCAACAGGAAACAATCGGCGACCGCGGCGCAGAGCAGCGTCTCCGGCGACCAGCGATCGCCCGGGCCGTCGAACTCGGCCGGGGGCGCGGTATCGAGCGTCGGCAGCCCTGCGGCTGCGACCCGGACGTGCGCCGTCCGGCTCGGCCGCGGCCTGGACGGTGTATGATGCGGATAAGGGTGCATGCGGTGCGCCTCACGGGGCAAGGGGTTCGGCCCGCCCGCCGGCCAGCCGAACAGGCATTGAAGCCTGCCGCGGGGCCTCCTGTCCATGGAGGGATGCGGTCCGGATCAAGGCCGGTGATACGGCAAGCCCTTGATCAGGCTGACCGCCCGGTACAGGGCCTCGGCGACCACGACCCGCGCCAGCCCGTGCGGCAGCGTCAGCGCGGACAGGGACCAGCGCAGCTGGGCGCGGGCATCCACTTCCGGTGCCAGGCCGTCCGGCCCGCCGATGCAGAACGCGAGGCGCCTCGCCCTCGCGGGCACGGGTTTCGAGCCAGCGGGCCAGTTGCTCGGTCGTGAGCGACTTGCCGCCGACCTGCAGCGCAACCAGGTGGCAGCGCTCGCCTGCCGCGGCGAGCATGCGCTTGCCCTTCGGCCTCGACGGCCCGGCGCACGTCGCCGCTGCCGCGTTCACCCAGCGGGATCTCGGTGATCTCGAGCCGGTAGTCGCCGCGCAGCCGCGCCGGCGTAATCGTCGAAGCCGGCCTCGACCCAGCCCGGCATGCGGGTGCCCGCGGCGAGCAGGCGCATGCGCATGTGCAGTGGCGTCCCGGTTCAGTCGCCCGGACCGGGCGATTCAGGCGCGCGCCGCGCGGCGCTGCCTGCCCAGAGCTTCTCGAGCGCGTAGAACTCGCGCACCCGCGGCAGCATCACGTGCAGCACGACGTCCTGCAGGTCGAGCAGCACCCACTCGCCGTCGCGTTCGCCTTCCATGCCGTACGGCCGGAAGCCCGCCTCCTTGCAGCGCTGCACGACGCGGTCGGCGATCGACTTCACGTGCCGGTCCGAGGTGCCGCTCGCGACGACCATCGTGTCGGTGATGTCGGTGATGCCGCGGACGTCGAGCGCCTTCACGTCCACGGCCTTCATGTCGGCGAGCGCGTCGAGCACGACCTGCGCCAGTCGTCGGCTGCGCGCGAGCCTTGGCGGCCTGCGCCGTCTTCGCGCGCCGGCCTGGACGCGGCCGCCTTGCGCGCGGCCTGGCCGTGGCCTTGGCCTTGGCCGGGGCCTTGGCCTTCGCGGCAGGCGCGCGACGCGGCGGGCTTGGCGGGCGCCTTGCGCTTGCGGTGGCCGGGTCGATGACTTGGATGCGGGGGGCGACGATCGCTTGACTGCCATGCTCACCTCGTGGGTTGTGGAACGGAATACAGGCGCGTGTCGCGTGCAGCAGTGCGCGCACCGGATCGGGAACCAGGTAACGCGGGTCGTGGCCGGCCGCGAGCAGGTCGCGCAGTTCGGTCGAGGAGATCTCGAGCTGCGTGACGGGCTGGATGAGGATGCGGCCCGGCAGGGCGAGCGTGCAGCTCGCCGCATCGAGCACCTGCGCGTGCGGCGAGCAGCGCGCCGACCTCGCCGGTCGTCGGCGCCACCCAGCCCGGCGCGGTGCGCACGACGACGTGCGCCAGCTCGAGCAGTTCGCGCCAGCGATGCCACGTCGGCAGGCCGAGGAACGCATCCATGCCGATGATCAGGCACAGCGGGACCTCCGGCAATTCGGCGCGCAGCTCGGTCAGCGTCAGCACGCTGTACGAAGGCCCTGCCTGCGGACCTCGCGGTCGTCGACGACGAATCCCGGCTGGTCGGCCACCGCGGCACGCACCAGTTCGAGGCGTCGCAGCGCGTCGACGCGGGGCGGCTCGCGGTGCGGCGGATCGCCTGCCGGGATGAAGCGCAGCTCGCGCAGCCGCAGCGCCTGCAGGACTTCGAAGGCGGTGCGCAGGTGACCGAAGTGGATCGGGATCGAACGTGCCGCCGAAGATCCCGAGCAGGTGCGGTACGGGGCACGGCCATCATGCCGCGGCGAGCGGCACGCCGGCGATGCGCGCGACGAGGCCCGTGATCTCGACCCAGGCATCGCCGCGCAGGCTGCCCTTGGCGACCCGATCCGCGCGTGCAGCGGCGACGATCAGGCGATCGATGTCTGCGCTGCGCAGGCGCCGCACTGCAGCCCGCAGCGGAGCCTGGCGACTGCCCCAGACCTGCTCGGCACGGAAGATGCCGTCGAGGTTGCGGTCGTCCGGCGCGTGCTGCAGCACCCGCGAGAGCGCGCGCAGGTCGTTGAGCAGGGCCCACAGGATCAACGGCGGCTCGCGGCCTTCGCCGCGCAGGCCATCGAGGACGCGCAGCGCGCGCGAGCGGCGTTGCCCGAAGAAGGCGGCCGTGGCCAGTTCGAAGACGTCGAAGCGCGCGTTGTCGGCCACGATCTCGGCGACCGCGTCGGCATCGAGCGTCGCGCCCGGCTTGAGCAACGCGATGCGCTCGATCTCCTGCTGGGCCGCGAGCAGGTTGCCCTCGACCCGGTCGGCCAGCAGCTGCGCGGCTTCGGGCTCGAGCGTGATGCCGTGCTGCTGCAGGCGCCGCTCGATCCATCCGGGCAGGCGCTCGCGCGTCATTTCGACCGCGACGACCACGAGGCCCTGCCGCTCGAATTCGTTGACCCAGGCCGACTTCTGCGACTTCGGCTCGAGTTCGCCGGTGACCAGCAGCAGCGTGTCCTGCGGGCGGATGGGCCGCGAGCTGCGCCAGGTTCTTGGCCGCAGCGGCGTCGGGTGCGTTGCGGAACTTGAGCTCGATCAGGCGCAGGTTCGCGAACAGCGACAGGCTCGCGGCATCCGCCAGCAGCGAGTCCCAGTCGAAGCCCTTCTCGATGAAGTGGACTTCGCGTTCGCCGTAAGCCGTCCTCGCGCGCGCGCGCGCGCAGGAGCCGGCAGGATTCGTCGATGAGCAGGGGTTCGACGCCCGTGACGAGGCAGGCTCGGGGCAACGGGCCTTTGGCCAGGACTCCCTGCAAGGACTCTGGGCTGGTCCTCACTTAGGTCCGCGGTGCGCGGTGCGATCGGCGGGTCTGGGCATGCGATCGGGATTATGACGCTACAATCCGGGCATGGCCACACCACGCAAGAACGACCCCTCGCCACCCGCGACCCGCCGCACGCTGTACCCCGAAATCGAGCCGTATCGCAGCGGCTGGCTGCGCGTCTCGCCCGACCACGAGATCTACTGGGAGGAATCCGGCAACCCGCAGGGCAAGCCGGCCGTGTTCGTCCACGGCGGGCCCGGCGCCGGGGCCGATGCCCGGTCGCGGCGTTTCTTCGATCCGCGCAAGTACCGGATCGTGGTGTTCGACCAGCGCGGCTGCGGACGCAGCCGCCCGCACGCGAGCCTCGTCGACAACACGACCTGGCACCTCGTGGCCGACATGGAGATGCTGCGCAAGCACCTGGGCATCGAGCGCTGGCTGGTGTTCGGCGGCTCGTGGGGCTCGACGCTGTCGCTCGCCTACGCGCAGTCGCATCCGCGGCGCGTCACCGAGCTCGTGCTGCGCGGGATCTTCATGCTGCGCGACTGGGAGATCCACTGGTTCTACCAGCACGGCGCGAGCTCGATCTTCCCCGACCACTGGGAGAACTACGTCGCCGCGATCCCGCGAGGCGGAACGCGGCGACCTGGTCAGCGCGTTCTACAAGCGGCTCACCAGCCGCAACCGGGCGACGCAGCTGAAGGCGGCCAAGGCCTGGGCCGTCTGGGAAGGTGCCACGAGCTACCTGCGCGTCGACGAGTCGAACATTGCGAACTGGAACGCCGACGACTTCGCGATCGCCGTGGCCCGGATCGAGTGCCACTACTTCGTCAACCAGGGGTTCTTCGAGCGCGAGGACCAGCTGCTGCGCGGCGTGCGCCGCATCCGCCACATCCCGGCGGTGATCGTGCAGGGTCGCTACGACGTCGTCTGCCCGATGCGCAGCGCGTGGGACCTGCACCGGGCCTGGCCCGAGGCCGACCTGCGCATCGTCCCGGACGCGGGCCACTCGGCCCTCGAGCCCGGCAACACGCACGAGCTCGTCGAGGCGACGACCCGGTTCGCCAGGTAAGCCTATGGCGCCGCTGGCGCGGGTGCTGGCGCCGCCGGCGGCAGCGATTCGAGCCGCCGCATGACCAGCAGCGCCAGGTCGCGTGCCATGGCATCGCGCAGCATCGCTTCTTCGCGGTCCTTGGCGAGCACCTGCGTCTCGTCGAAATTGAGGTTGCGGACCAGCTGAGCGGCTGCAGCTCGACGATCTCCTGGCCGGCACGGTCGACGGAAAACTCGACGTTGTAGTAGACCTCGTATTCCTGCGGCGTGTTGCGCGCGGAGACGGAAAGCACGCGCCGGCCGCTGCGATCGCCGCGGATGCGAACCACCAGGTCGGCTTCGCTCGACGCCCGGCGCGATCCGGCCGCCGGAGCGCTCGATCGCGCGACGCAGTTCCACCGCGAACGGGGTCAGCAGGTCGGGGCTCGCCAGGAAGATGTTGCGGCTGCCTGCGGGCAGCGGACTCGACCCCTGCAGGTGAAAGCCGCAGCCGGCGAGCGCCGCCAGGGCGACCAGCAGGACCGTCGCGACGCGCGGCTTCATATGACCACGTTCGCGAGCTTGCCGCGCACGTAGACGAACTTCTTCACCGGCTTGCCGTCCATGTACTTCTGCACGCCCTCGTCCGCGAGCGCCGCCTCGCGCACCTGCGCCTCGTCCGCACTCGACGGGACGGTCACGCGGCCCCGGAGCTTGCCGTTGACCTGCACGACGACTTCGATCGTGTCGCGGGCCAGCGCCTCGGGTTCCACCTGCGGCCAGCGCTCGTCGACGACGGCACCGGCATGGCCGAGTTCGTGCCAGAGCGCGTGGCACGCGTGCGGCACCACGGGCGAGAGGCCGAGCACGACGATCTCGAGCGCTTCCTGCATCACGGCGCGGCCCTGCGCACTGCGATCGTCGAACCTGGCCAGCGCGTTCATCAGTTCCATCACGGCCGCGATGGCGGTGTTGAACGTGCGGCGGCGACCGATGTCGTTGGTGATCTTCGCCAGGGTCTCGTGCACCTGCCGGCGGATGTCGCGCTGGGCCGGCGTGAGCCCCGTCCGGTCGAGCGGCGCCGCGAGCGGCCCGCCCTGCACGTGGGTGTGCACTGCCTTCCAGAGGCGCTTCATGAAGCGGAACGCGCCCTCGACGCCCTCGTCGCTCCACTCGAGTGACTGCTCCGGCGGCGCCGCGAACATCATGAACAGGCGCGCCGTGTCGGCGCCGTACTGCTGGACGAGGGCCTGCGGATCGACGCCGTTGTTCTTCGACTTGGACATCGTGCCGATGCCGGAGGTCTCGACCGGGAGTCCGTCCGCGCGCAGCACTGCGCCGATGCGCGCGCCCTGGCCGTCCAGCTGCACGTCGACGTCGGCCGGGTTGTAGTAGGTGATGCGGCCTTCCGCGGGCTTACGGAAGTAGATCTCGTTGAGCACCATGCCCTGCGTCAGCAGGTTCGCGAACGGCTCCTCGACCTGGGTCAGCCCCAGGTCGCGCATGACGCGCGTCCAGAACCGCGAGTACAGCAGGTGCAGGATCGCGTGCTCGATACCGCCGATGTACTGGTCGACGGGCATCCAGTACTCCGCCCGCGCGTCGACCATCGCGCGCTCGCTGTTCGCGCTGGCAAAGCGGAAGTAGTACCAGGACGAGTCGACGAACGTATCCATCGTGTCGGTCTCGCGCCGCGCGGGCTGGCCGCACTTCGGGCACTCGCACTGCAGGAAGGCCGCGTGCCGGTTGAGCGGGTTGCCGCTGCCGTCCGGCACGAGTTCCTCGGGAAGCACGACCGGCAACTGGTCGTCCGGCACGGGTTGCACGCCGCAGTCGGTGCAGTGGATCAGCGGGATCGGGCAGCCCCAGTAGCGCTGCCGCGAAATGCCCCAGTCGCGCAGCCGGAAGTTCACGCGGCGCTTGCCCTTGCCCTGCGCCTCGAACAGCTTGGCGAAGGCATCGAACGCCTCGTCGAAATCCAGCCCGTCGAACTGCCCCGAGTTGATCAGCGTGCCGTGCTCGAGGTACGCCCCGTCGTCGAGGCTCGCGAGCGAGCCGTCGGCGGGCTGGATCACCTGGTGGATGCGCAGGCCATAGCGGCGCGCGAACTCGTAATCGCGCTGGTCGTGGGCCGGCACGGCCATGACCGCGCCCGTGCCATAGCCCATCAGCACGAAGTTTGCGGTCCAGACCGGTATGCGGTCGCCCGTGATCGGGTGGATCGCGTTGATGCCGAGCGGCATGCCGCGCTTTTCCATCGTCTCGAGCGCCGCCTCGGTCACGCCGGTGCGCTGGCACTCGGCGATGAAGGCCTGCAGGTCGGGATTGCCGCGTGCGGCACGCTGCGCGAGCGGGTGCTCGGCGGCGACCGCCATGTAGGTCACGCCGCAGAGCGTGTCGGGACGCGTCGTGTAGATGCCGAGGGTGCCGCCGCCTTCGACCTCGAACTCGATCTCCAGGCCTTCGGAGCGGCCGATCCAGTTCTCCTGCATCAGGCGCACGCGCTCGGGCCAGCCCGGCAGGTCGCCCAGCGCGGCGAGCAGGTCCTCGGCGTACCTGGTGATGCCGAGGTAATACATCGGGATCTCGCGCTTCTCGACCAGCGCGCCGGTGCGCCAGCCGCGGCCGTCGATGACCTGCTCGTTGGCGAGGACCGTCTGGTCGACGGGGTCCCAGTTGACGGTGCCGGTCGTGCGATAGGCGATGCCCTTCTCGAGCATCCGCAGGAACAGCCACTGGTTCCAGCGATAGTAGTCGGGCCTGCAGGTCGCGACCTCGCGCGCCCAGTCGATGCCTAGCCCAAGCGACTTCAGCTGCTTCTTCATGTACGCGATGTTGTCGTAGGTCCACTTCGCCGGCGGCACGCCGTGCGCCATGGCCGCGTTCTCGGCGGGCAGGCCGAACGCATCCCAGCCCATCGGCTGCAGCACGTTGTATCCCTGCATGCGCATGTAGCGCGTGAGCACGTCGCCGATCGTGTAGTTGCGCACGTGACCCATGTGCAGGCGGCCGCTCGGGTACGGGAACATGCACAGGCAGTAGTACTTCGGGCGCGACGGATCCTCGGCCACGGCAAAGGTGCCGTTCGCGTCCCAGAACTGCTGGGCCTGGGGCTCGAGGACGGACGGTTCGTAACGTTCCTGCATGGTCGACCGATCAGGCGTGGGCGGACTGCACAGGATACTGGACCGGGCGTATTCGCGGCCAGAAAAGGCCGGTTCTGGCCGGCTCAGGCCGCGCGGAACAGGATCCGGCCGCCCGCGTCGATCTCGCGCGTCACCCGGCCGTCGTGCCACAGGTGGTTGAGGTGCGCGACGGCCTCGCCCAGCGCGAGCAGGCGGTGATAGCCGCGCAGGGGCCGCCCGAACATCACCGGCAGCAGGTCGAAAGCGGTGCGGGGTTCGCGGCAGGCTGCGTGGAGCTGGTCCAGCTCCTCGAGGTGGTGCGACCGCAGGACCTGGATGCGGCGGTGCAGGCCATGGAAAGGCCGGCCGTGCGACGGCAGCACCAGCGTTTCCGGCGCGCACTGCTCCAGCCGCGCCAGCGATTCGAGGAACTCCCGCAGCGGATTCGCGTCGGGGCGCGACGCGAGCACGCTCACGTTCGGCGAGATCGTCGGCAGCACCTGGTCACCGCTGATCAGCACCTCGTTGCGCGCGTCGTACAGGCACAGGTGGCCGCGACAATGGCCGCTGGTCTCGATGACCTCCCAGGTCCGCCCGTCCGCCTCGATCGAGTCGCCGCCCTGCGTCGGGCGCCCGAGCGGCGGCAGTCCGCCGAACCACTTGCCGTGCTCGGTGCCCGACAGCCTGCGCAGGCCGTCGACGTCGATGTCCATGCCGTGCGCCGTCAGGAAAGCGTGGCTGGCGGCCAGCAGGTCGTCGTGTGCGGCCGCGAGGTACTCGTCGGTCGAGCGATGCGCGATCGCGGACATCCACACCGGCGCGCCATGGCGCTCGTGCAGCCAGCGCGCAAGCCCCATGTGGTCCGGGTGATCGTGCGTGACGACGATCCGGCGCAGCGGTCGGCCGCCGAGTTCCTGCGGTTCGAGGCCCTGCCAGGCCTCGCGGGAGGCATCGTGCGCCAGGCCGGTGTCGACGAGCGTCCAGCCGTCCCCGTCGGCGAGCAACCAGACGTTGATGTGGTTCAGTTCCATGGGCAGCGGCATGCGCACCCACAGCAGCCCCGCGCCGAGCGCGATCGCGCGCCCGGCCGCGGGCGGCCCCACGTCCAGGTACTCGAGCGCGCGCGGCGGCGACGGGTAGAGTTCGCCTTCGCTCGTGAGCTCGCCACGCTGCTCGTTCATCGCGTCGCCACGCGGCGGCGGCGCGCTGACAGGGCAGCGACGCCGAGGCCGAGGACCAGCAGCGCCAGCACGGGCAGGTTGCCGAAACGCACGTAAGGCGTCAGGCCCGCGCGCGGCTGCACCGTGCCGCGCAGCACGCCCGGTTCGAACTGCGGCAGGCTCGCGGTCACCGCACCGTCGTAGGCGATCAGGGCGGTCACGCCGTCGTTCGTCGCGCGCAGCATCTCGCGGCCGCTCTCCAGCGAACGCATGCGGCTGATGTCGAGGTGCTGGTGCGGCGCCGTCGAATCGCCGAACCAGGCATCGTTCGTGACGTTGACGAGCAGCGTCGACTGCCGCAGCAGCTTGAGCTGCTCCGAGCCGTAGGCGTCCTCGTAGCACACGGTGGGTGCCAGCGACTGCCCCGCCGCGCGCAGCGGTGACTGGTCGTCACGGCCTGGCGCGAAATCCGAATACGGCAGGTTCATGAGCCGCAGCCACTCGCGGACCCGGGCGGGCACCGGGAAGAACTCACCGAAGGGCACCAGCCGGCGCTTGTCGTACCACTGCTGGGTCGGGTCATCCGCAGCCCAGCCGGCGATCGAGTTGTGGTGCTCGCCGGTCGCGGCATCGCGGCGGATCAGGCCCATGATCAGCGACGAACCCCGCGCCTGCGCTGCACCGGCACACCGCGTCGAGGAACGGTCGGATGTTCTGCTCGAGTGCGGGTATCGCGGATTCCGGCCAGACGATGATGTCCGCGCCGAGGTGCGGGACCGTCAGGTCGACGTACAGTTGCATGGTGCGTTCGCGCTGGCCCGGCACCCACTTCATCGATTGCGCGACTGCCCCCTGCACCAGCGCCACGGCGACGGGATCGCCCGTCGGCCGAGTCCAGGGCACGAGCGCCAGCAGCGACGCACCCGCCCAGACGACGAGTGCCGTGACCCCGGCCACGACGCGCTCGCGACCTCGGCCCAGCAGCAGCGTCACCAGCACGCCCGCGGTCACGGCCGCAGCGAGGCTCACGCCATAGACACCGAGCACCGGCGCATACGCGCGCAGTGGCGTCGAGAGCTGCGCATAGCCGAGCGCGAGCCAGGGGAATCCGCTCAGGAACCAGCCGCGTACCCACTCCGTCAGCACCCAGAGTGCGGGCAGCACCACGAGCCAGCGCAGCAGCCCGCGCGGTGGCGCCCAGCGCGCGACGACGTAGCCCGCCAGCGCCGTGTAAGCGCCCATGATCGTGACCAGTCCCAGCATCAGGAACAGCGCAACCCAGACGGGCGCCTGCCCGACGAGGTGGATGCTGTGATACAGCCAGTACGTGCCAGCCAGGAAGGTGCCGCCCGTGAACAGCAGTCCGCGCAGTGCGGCTTCGCGGGGCGCGGCACCGTGCCAGAGCGCGAACAGCGCGGCCGGACAGAGCATGGCGAGGTACCACTGGTCCGCCGGCGCGAACGCCAGCGCCAGCAGCAGCCCGAGCGGCAGCGCCAGCCAGCGTCCGTAGCCGAGGACGCCTTGCAGGGCGCCGGGGCCCGGCACCCGCTCAGCCGCCATCCGCGGGACGCGCGTCCAGGTCGCGCGTCGTCGTGACACGCAGCGCTTCGATCCGGCGGCGATCCGCCCGGGTGACCTTCAGTTCGAGGCCACCGATCTGGATCGTCTCGCCACGGCGCGGCATGCGCCCGAGCTCGTGCAGCACCAGGCCGCCGATCGTGTCGTACTCCTCGTCGGTGAAGCGCGTACCGAACGCGGCGTTGAATTCCTCGATGCGGGTCAGCGCCGGCACGGCCCAGGCTGCGGTCACCCTCCTTGCGAATGCCCTCGCCCTCGTCGACGTCGTATTCGTCGCCGATGTCGCCCACGATCTGTTCGAGCACGTCCTCGATCGTGAGCAGGCCCGAGACACCGCCGTATTCGTCGACGACGATGGCCATGTGGTT
The DNA here is from genome assembly GCA_963789375.1 of uncultured Gammaproteobacteria bacterium. Taxonomy (GTDB): domain Bacteria; phylum Pseudomonadota; class Gammaproteobacteria; order Steroidobacterales; family Steroidobacteraceae; genus RPQJ01. The sequence goes on from CAWBKN010000013.1 coordinate 245,984, forward strand.
GTGGCTGACGCGGAATTCCTTGAGCAGCACGTTGAGCCGCTTGCTCTCGGGGATGAACACCGCGGGACGCAGGCACTCGCGGATGTCGAAGTCGTCGCGATCGTCCTCGACGAAGAACCGCAGCAGGTCCTTCGCGAGCAGGATGCCCGCGACTTCGTCGCGGTCCTCGCCGACGACCGGGAAGCGTGAGTGGCCGGATTCGATCACGACCGGCAGGATCTTCTCGACTGCGTCGTCGCGGTTGATCACGACCATCTGCGAGCGCGGCACCATCACGTCGCGGACCTGGATTTCCGAGACCTCGAGCACCGACTCGAGCATCTCGAGCACGTCGGCGTCGATGAGCCCGCGGTCCCGGGCGTCGGCCAGGACGTCGGCGAGCTGCTCGAGATCGCGCGGTTCGCCCGTGATCGTCTCGGCGAGACGCCGCAGCCAGCTGCCCGAGCCTGTGTGCCCGCTGCTACTCATACGGTACCTTCGGTGACCCAGCGATACGGATCATGAAACCCCAATCCGCGCAGGATTTCCACCTCGAGCGCTTCCATGGCACGGGCCTGCCGCGGCCGTTCGTGGTCGTAGCCGAGCAGGTGCAGCGTGCCGTGCACGACCATGTGCGCCCAGTGTGCGCCAGGCGCCTTGTGCTGCTCGCGCGCCTCCCGGGCGACCACGGGGGCGCAGATCACCAGGTCGCCGAGCGCGCCGCTCGCCACGCGCTCCTGCGGCGAGGCCGGGAACGACAGCACGTTGGTGGGCATGTCCTTGCCGCGGTATTCGCGATCGAGCCTGCGGCTTTCGGCGCTGCCGACGATGCGCAGGCACAACGTGGCCGGGGTTTCGAGCATCGCGTGCACGCGGCGCTGCCGCGCCGGCAGCGCGGCCAGGCCAGCGCCGTGGGCGGCGACGCGCCCAGCGGCGCAGCGTCACCGTCCCGGGAACCCAGGGGCGTCGCGTCGCGAGCTGCAGCTCGAGCTTGAGCCGGCGCGGCGCCGCCGGACGACCGCGGCGCAGATCCGCGACTGGTCCCGGGCATCAATGTTCCTGGTGGTCGTCGGGATGCGTGCTGCGCTCGTACGCCTGCACGATCCGCTGCACGAGCGGGTGGCGCACGACGTCGCGCGCATTGAAGAAAGTGAACGCGACACCCTCGACGCCGCGCAGCACTTCGATCGCGTGGCGCAGGCCCGAGCGCTGGTTGCGCGGCAGGTCCACCTGCGTGATGTCGCCCGTGACGACGGCCTTGGAGCCGAACCCGAGCCGGGTGAGGAACATCTTCATCTGCTCGACGGAGGTGTTCTGCGCCTCGTCGAGGATGATGAACGAGTCGTTGAGCGAACGGCCGCGCATGAACGCGAGCGGCGCCACCTCGATGACCTGGCGCTCGATGTTGCGCGCGACGCGGTCGAAACCCATCATCTCGTAGAGCGCGTCGTACATCGGCCGCAGGTACGGATCGACCTTCTGCGCCAGGTCGCCCGGCAGGAAACCGAGCCGCTCGCCCGCCTCGACCGCGGGACGCACGAGCACGATGCGGCGCACGCTGCCCGAGTGCAGCGCCTCCACGGCGCTCGCCACCGCCAGGTACGTCTTGCCGGTGCCCGCGGGCCCGATCCCGAAGGTGAGGTCGTTGACGCGGATCTGGTCGAGGTAGAGCCGCTGGTTCGGGCCGCGGCCGCGAATGCCGCCGCGCTGCGTGTGCACGACGACGTCGCGCTCGCCGTTCGTGCTTTCCTCCGCCGCGGGGTCCGGGACGGGCTGGGGAAAGCCGTATTCCTGCACGCAGAGATGGACGCGATCGGGCGAGAGCGTCTCGGTCGCCGAGAGATCGAACAGGCGCTCGAGCACGGCCGCGGCGTGGGCGACCGGCTCGGCCGGGCCGAGCACCTGCAGCTGGTGGCCGCGACGCCGCACTTCCACGCCGAGACGCTCCTCGACGTGGCGCAGGTTCTGTTCCATCGGTCCCGCGAAGTTGGCGAGGCGTGCGTTGTCGGCGCCCTCGAGGGAAACCGCCCGCTCCTCGATGCCGGCGCTCAAGCGCTGCTCCTTGGCGCGTTCGCGTGCTCACCAGCCGGCCGCGCAGCGAATTGGGCATGGCCTCGGTGATCTCGACCTCGGCGAACCGGTTGAGCAGCGTGGCCGGGCCGTCGAAATTGACCCAGCGGTTGTTCTCGGTGCGGCCGGCGAGCTGGTGCACGTCCCGCTTTGCATGGCGTTCGACCAGCACGCGCTGCACCGTGCCGACCATGCGCCGGCTGATCGCCTGCGCCTGGCCGTTGAGCAGCGCCTGCAGCCGCTCGAGCCGCGCCTGCTTCTCCTCGTGCGTCACTTCGTCGGGCAGGGCGGCCGCCGGCGTACCGGGGCGCTGGCTGTAGATGAAGCTGAAACTCTGGTCGAAGCCGATGTCGCGCACGAGGTCGAGCGTGCCCTGGAAATCGCGTTCGGTCTCCCCGGGGAAGCCGACGATCAGGTCGGTCGAGAGGCTGATGTCCGGTCGGACTTCCCGCAGCCTGCGGATCTTCTGCCTGTACTCGAGCACCGTGTGGCCGCGCTTCATCAGCGCCAGCACGCGGTCCGAGCCGCTCTGCACCGGCAGGTGCAGGTAGTTGGCGAGCTGCGGCAGGTCGCGGTAGGCCTCGATGAGGCTGTCGCGGAATTCGACCGGGTGCGAGGTCATGAAGCGGATACGCTCGACGCCCGGCACCGCCGCGACAAAGTAGATCAGCGCCGCGAGATCCGCATGGCCGCCGGCGGTCATCGCGCCGCGGTAGGCGTTGACGTTCTGGCCGAGCAGGGTGACTTCGACGACGCCCTGCGCCGCCAGGGAGCGGACCTCCGTCATGACCTGCTCGAGCGGCCGGCTCACTTCCTCGCCGCGCGTGTACGGGCACGACGCAGAACGTGCAGTACTTGCTGCAGCCTTCCATGATCGAGACGAAAGCCGTCGCACCTTCGGCACGCGGGGCCGGCAGCCGGTCGAATTTCTCGATTTCGGGGAAGCTGACGTCGACGACGGAGCGGCCCTTGGCTCGCAACTGCGCGAGCATGTCCGGCAGGCGGTGGATCGTCTGCGGCCCGAAGACGAGGTCGACGAACGGCGCGCGGTCGGTGATCCCAAAGCCCTCCTGGCTCGCGACGCAGCCGCCGACGCCGATGATCACGTGCGGCCGTGCGGCCTTGAGCTCGCGCCAGCGCCCGAGCTGCGAGAACACCTTCTCCTGCGCCTTCTCGCGCACCGAGCACGTGTTGAGCAGCAGCAGGTCGGCCTCTTCCGGGATCTTCGGTGGGCTCATAGCCTCCGGCCGCACGCAGCACGTCCGCCATGCGGGCGGAGTCGTACTCGTTCATCTGGCAGCCGAAGGTTTTCAGGTAGACGCGCGGCATCGACTCGCCCGGCGGGAGCCGGTCTCAGAACGGGATGTCGTCGTCGAAGTCACCGGCGACCGCTGCTCGCGGGCGCATTGCCGCCGCCCGCCGGGTGCCGGACGCGCTTCGCCGCCGCCACCACCGCCACCCATGCCGCCACCACCGCCGCCGCCCGCGCGGCTGCCGAGCATCTGCATCTCGTTGGCGTTGATTTCAGTGGTGTAGCGGTCGCGGCCTTCCTTGTCCTGCCACTTGCGCGTGCGCAGCTTGCCCTCGAGGTACACCTGCGAGCCCTTCTTCAGGTACTCGGCGGCGATTTCCGCGAGGCGGTCGTACATCACGATGTTGTGCCACTCGGTCTGTTCGCGCTGTTCGCCGGTCTGCTTGTCCTTCCAGCTTTCGGAAGTGGCGATCGAGAAGTTCGTGACAGCCTTGCCGTTCGGCATGTAGCGGGTCTCGGGATCCTTGCCGAGATTGCCCACGAGGATGACTTTGTTGACGCCGCGTGCCATGGATAGCCCTGGTGTGGTGACTGGAGGGGAAGGGCCGGCGATTTTACGGCAACCGGCGCGAGGCCGCCCGAGCGTGAATCGGCCCGGTTCAGCCGGAAACAGGCTGCGCTGCCTGACTGGCGGACCGGCCGGCCAGCAGCGCCCAGCCGAACGCCAGGGTCGCAGCGCCCCAGAAGACGCCCGAAACGCCGAAGCGGCCCAGCAGGATGCCGCCGCCGACGCCGCCACAGAACGCGCCGAGGAACTGGGAGGTTGCGAAAACGCCCAGGGCGGCCCCCCGGTCGCTCGCCGGAGCGGTCAGGGTCAGCAAAGCCGGCAGGCGGGCCTCGAGGAAGTTGAAGACGGCGAAGAACAGGGTCAGAGCCGCCATGACGACCCAGAAGTGGGTGTGGTCCAGCCCCATCATGGCCTGCGCCACGCCGGCCAGCACCACCGACAGGATGAACAGCCCCGCGCCCCGCGTGCTGGTCCTCTCGGTCCGCAATACCAGCGGCACCGTGCCGAGGAGCGAAGTCGTGAACACGCCGAGGTACACGGCCCAGTGCGACGCCCTGGCGATCCCGAGCGCCTGGTCGAGGACCTGCGGCACCGACAGGAACGTCGCCGTCATGATCGCGTGCAGCGCAAACATGCCGAAATACAGGGGTCGCAACTGCGGGCGCGCGAGGATTTCGAGCATCCCCGAGAGTTCGCGGCCCTCTGCCCCACCGGTGCGCTCCGGCTCGCCGGGCACGGCGGTGTAAAGCAGCACGATCCCGAACAGGGCCATGCCGAGCATGATGGCAAAGATGCCTGGTACGCCGATCGCCACGTCCAGCACCGGGGCAAGGATCAGGGCGACCACGAACGACAGGCCGATGCTGATGCCGATGACCGCCATCGAGCGCGTGCGCACTTCATCCCGGGTCAGGTCGGCCAGCAGCGCGGTGACCGCGGCCGAGACGGCGCCGGCGCCCTGGACACCGCGCGCGACCGCGAGCAGCACGACCGAGTCGGCCAGCATGCCGATGACCGATCCGGCGGCGAAGAACAGCAAGCCGAGCGCAATCAAGGGCTTGCGACCGTAGCGGTCCGACCAGCGACCGAACGGGATCTGCAGGACGGCCTGCGTCAGCCCATAGGCGCCCATCGCGAGCCCCAGCATTTCCGGCGTGTAGTCCGGCAGCGTCTGCGCATACAGCGCCAGCACCGGCAGCATCAGGAACATGCCCAGCATCCGCGAGGCGTAGATCGCGGCGAGTGCGCCGACGGAACGACGCTCGACGGGAGTCAGCGCCGGCCGCTGTACTGATTCTCGGGGTCGGATGGTCTTTGCCTCGGACTGGGAGCGTTGCCTATATTAGCAGGCTGCCCTCCGGCGGCCTGATGGATCAGCAGCTGAATGGACGTCATACGCATCCGCGGCGCCCGCACGCACAACCTGCGCGGCATCGACCTCGACCTGCCGCGCGACCGGCTGATCGTGATCACCGGGCTGTCGGGCTCGGGCAAGTCCTCGCTCGCCTTCGACACGATCTACGCCGAGGGCCAGCGCCGCTACGTCGAGTCGCTGTCGGCCTATGCGCGGCAGTTCCTGTCGGTCATGGAAAAGCCCGACGTCGACCACATCGAGGGGCTGTCGCCCGCGATCGCGATCGAACAGAAGGCGACGTCGCACAACCCGCGCTCGACCGTCGGCACGGTCACCGAGATCTACGATTACCTGCGCGTGCTGTACGCGCGCGCCGGCGTTCCGCGCTGCCCCGAGCACGGGCAGGACCTCGCCGCGCAGACCGTCACGCAGATGGTCGACCACGTGCTCGCGCTGCCCGAAGGCACGAGCGTGCTGCTGCTCGCGCCGATCGTGCAGGACCGCAAGGGCGAGCATGCGGAGGTGTTCGAGCACCTGCGCAGCCAGGGCTACGTGCGGGCGCGCATCGACGGCAAGCTCGTCGAGCTCGACGAACGTCCCGCGCTCGACGCGCGCCGCCGCCATACGATCGAGGCCGTGATCGACCGGCTCAAGGTGCGTCCCGATGCCGCGCAGCGCCTCGCCGAGTCGTTCGAGACGGCGCTCGGGCTGGCCCAGGGCTCGGCGCGTCTCGCGTTCCACGACGAGCCCGCACGCGAGCCGCTGGTGTTCTCGAACCGCTTCGCCTGCACGGTCTGCGGCTACAGCCTGACCGAACTCGAGCCGCGGCTGTTTTCGTTCAACAACCCGAATGGTGCCTGCGGCACGTGCGGCGGACTCGGTCTGCAGGAATTCTTCGACCCCGCACGCGTCGTCGTGAACCCCAACCTGTCGCTGGCCGGCGGCGCGATCCGCGGCTGGGACCGGCGCAACGCGTATTACTTCCAGCTGATCCAGTCGCTCGCACGGCATTTCCGCTTCGACATCGAGGCCCCCTGGAACGAGCTGCCCGAAGCCGTCCGCCACGCGCTGCTGTGGGGCAGCGGCGAGGAGAAGATCCAGTTCCGCTACTTCGACGCGAAGGGAGCCGCCACGAAACGCGTGCACGCGTGGGAAGGCATCCTGCCGAACCTCGAGCGCCGGTATCGCGAGACCGAGTCGGCGACCGTGCGCGAGGAACTCGGCGAAATACCGCGGGACACGCGCCTGCGTCGATTGCGGCGGCAGCCGGCTCAACCGGGCCGCGCGCAACGTCTTCGTCGCCGGAAGCGCCCTGCCCCAGGTCGCGGCGCTGTCGATCGCCGAGGCGAGGCGCTTCTTCAGCGAGCTGACGATCGAGGGCTGGCGCGGCGAGATCGCTTCCCGCCTGGTCCGCGAGATCGCCGATCGCCTGACGTTCCTGAGCGACGTGGGCCTCGACTATCTCTCGCTCGACCGCAGCGCGGAAACGCTCTCCGGCGGCGAGGCGCAGCGCATCCGGCTCGCGAGCCAGATCGGCTCCGGCCTGGTCGGCGTGATGTACATCCTCGACGAGCCCTCGATCGGCCTGCACCAGCGCGACAACCAGCGCCTGCTCGACACGCTGGTGCGGCTTGCGCGACCTCGGCAACACGGTGCTGGTCGTCGAGCACGACGAGGATGCCATCCGCCAGGCCGATTACGTCGTCGACCTCGGTCCCGGGGCCGGTGCGCACGGCGGCCTGGTCGTCGCCCAGGGCACCCCTGACCAGGTCGCGAACAATCCCGAATCCCTGACGGGCGCCTACCTCAGCGGCCGGCGCCGGATACCGGTGCCGCAGCTGCGACGCCCGGCGCAACCCGGCCGGCAGCTGCGCATCGTCGGCGCCACGCGGCAACAACCTGCGCAACGCGACGGCAACCTTTCCGCTGGGCCTGATGACCTGCGTGACCGGCGTGTCGGGCTCCGGCAAGTCGACCCTCGTGATCGACACCCTCTATCGGCACGCGGCCGGCGCGATGCAGGAATCGGCCGGCGAAGCGGCGCCGTGCAGCGCGATCGAGGGACTGGAGCAGATCGACCGCGTGATCGACATCGACCAGTCGCCGATCGGGCGCACGCCACGCTCGAATCCGGCGACTTACACCGGCATCTTCGGGCCCGTGCGCGAACTGTTCGCCGAGGTGCCCGAGGCGCGCGCGCGCGGCTACGATCCGGGGCGCTTCAGCTTCAACGTACGCGGCGGGCGCTGCGAAGCCTGCGAGGGCGACGGCCTGATCCGCGTCGAGATGCATTTCCTGCCCGACGCGTACGTGACCTGCGACGCGTGCCGCGGCATGCGCTACAACCGCGAGACGCTCGAGATCCGCTACAAGGGCCGCAACATCCACGACGTGCTCGACATGACGATCGAGGACGCCGCCGTCTTCTTCCGCAGCGTGCCGGCCCTGCAGGGCAAGCTGCAGACGCTGCTCGACGTCGGGCTGTCCTATGTGCGCCTGGGCCAGAACGCGACGACGCTCTCCGGTGGCGAGGCGCAGCGCATCAAGCTGGCGCGCGAACTCGCCAAGCGCGCGACGGGCCGCACGCTGTACATCCTCGACGAGCCGACGACGGGCCTGCACTTCCAGGACATCGAGCAGTTGCTCGGCGTGCTGCAGCGGCTGCGCGACGAGGGCAACACGATCGTCGTGATCGAGCACAACCTCGACGTGATCAAGACGGCCGACTGGATCGTCGACATGGGACCGGAGGGCGGGGATGGCGGCGGCAGCGTCGTCGCGGAAGGCACGCCCGAGCAGGTCGCGCAGACGCCGGGCTCGCACACGGGAAGCTATCTCGCACGAGCGCTGCGGGGAAGTGACTAGTGAATAGTGACTAGTGACTAGTGACTAGTGACTGAGAAGTCCAGGAGGCCGGCAGCGCCGGCCTTCCTGGTCTTACTAGTCACTATTCACTAGTCACTAGTCACTGTTCACTGGCCCCTGGTCACTTCCCGCTCACCGAGGGGTGGGCTGCGGTGCAGAACCGGTGCCGGACTTCGCCGCCGTTGCGCGTTTCGGAGTACCGGCCAGCCGTCTCGCGCGAGATCACGCGACGCCAGAACTGCAGCGCGGGGCGGTTGTGCGCGTCCTCGAGGACTTCCCAGTCACCGGCGAACCGGCTGAACAGCAGCGCAGCCGCATTGGCACCGATCCCACGCCGACGCGCCGGTTCGACGACGAAGAACTCGGCCATGCGGAATGCGACGGACGTGCGCGGAAATGCCGGCGGCCGCGCCACGAGCGCGAAGCCGGCCCGCGCGCCGTCGTTCAGGATCACGAAGGGGTGGGCGACGGGGTCGGAGAACCAGCCCCCCAGGAATTCTTCCGAGCGCATGTCCCATTCACCGAGCATGGGGAAGACGCCGGTCTGGGACGAGGAAAGTTCGGAAATGTAGTCGCGGTAAACCGAGCGAATCCATTCGCGGTCCGATTCGGCCTCACGAGCATCGCGTACCGATACGGTCACTGCCCGACCCGCCTCCTGCGGAAATCTCGATCACCGGGCCCGCGCGGGCGCCGGGGCTGGTCCTGTAAAACGAGAACGGAGCGAACCCCAGCCGGGATCCGCTCCGTCCTGTGTCCGTCAGCCCTGGGCGGGCCGGCGAACCATCGGTTGCGAACTGACGATCAGTTCGTGGCCGGGGCCGGAGCCTGGCCGGGGCGGCAGCGGCGTCGGCAGCCGGGGCAGCAGCGGCATCGACCGCGGCGCCAGCGGCGTCAACGGCGGCGCCAGCGGCGTCGCCAGCGGCGGCAGTGGCGTCACCAGCGGCGGCGGCGGCGTCACCAGCGGCGTCGGCGGCCTGGCCGGCGGCGTCAGCGGCCTGGGTGGCAGCAGCAGCAGCGGCGTCAGCAGCGGTCCTGGGTGGCCTCGACGGGCTCTTCCTTCTTGGCGCAGCCAGCGAGGGCCAGGGCGGCGAGGGCAGCAGCGAGAGCGATCTTCGCGTTCATTGAGTAATACCCCAAAAAATATTGCAGTCTGTGGATGTCGAACAACTCAGCATCGTCGGCTGGACCTGCAGAGCCGGGTCACCCGCCAGATGCGCGAACTGAATTCTAGGGTGGGCGGCCGGCAGCGGAACGGCCCAAACTGTCTCTGAATGGCGACAGGCCGCTGCGCTTGGACCGGTGACGGCGCGCACGGGTCACCCGGTCCCGTATCGGGAGCGCAACGAAATGTCCTGATCGGCCGGGCTTCTCCTATGATCACGGTCCGGCCACGCTGCGGAACACGCCGAAAATGACAGACTCGATCGACCTGATGTTTCCCGCCCACATCGCCCGCGTGCGCTCCCTGGTCGAGCAGGCGCTCGATCGCGAGGGGTACGACGGGCTGGTCGTGTACTCCGGCCGGCCCCGCCTGCACTTCCTCGACGACCAGGGACCGCCCTTCAAGGCCAATCCGCACTTCCTGCACTGGGCACCGCTGCTCGAGGCGCCGGACTCGTTCATCCGCTACCTGCCGGGCCGCAGGCCGCAGCTCCTCTTCCACCAGCCCGCCGACTACTGGCACAGAGCCGCCCGACGTCCCCACCGCGGACTGGACGCGGGAATTCGACGTCGACGTCATCCGTGATCCTGCCGAGGCGCGCAGCCTGCTCGATGCGGACAACCGCCGCCTGGCCTTCCTCGGCGAGCCGGCACCCGAGTTCGCCGACTGGAACTTCAGCGCCGTCAACCCGCCGGGCGTGATCGCCTGGCTGCATTACCACCGAGCCGCAAAGACGCCCTACGAACTCGCCTGCATGCGGGAAGCATCGCTGCTCGGCGCGCGCGGCCACGTCGCCGCCACTGCAGCCTTTCACGCCGGTGCCTCCGAGTTCGAGGTGCACCAGGCGTACTGCTCGGCGGTCGGGCTGCGCGAGCAGGAACTGCCGTACGGCAACATCATCGCCTTCGGCCCGGGTGCCGCCATCCTGCACTACACGACCCTCGGCCGGCGCCGTGACGTGCCGCGGCCGACGTTCCTCATCGACGCGGGCGCGCAGTTCCGCGGGTACGCAAGCGACATCACGCGCACGCACGCCGCGCGTTCGGGCGTCGATGCGCGCTTTGTGGAACTGCTGCAGGCCATGGAAGCGCTGCAGCTGCAGCTCTGCGCGGCCGTGAAGCCGGGCGCGGACTACCGCGAGATCCACCTGCTGGCGCACCGGCTGATCGCGGATGCACTTTGCCGGGCGGGCATCATCGTCGGTTGCGACGCCGACGAGGCCGTGGCTAACGGGCTGTCCGGCGTGTTCTTCCCGCACGGCGTCGGGCACCTGCTCGGATTGCAGGTGCACGACGTCGCCGGCCTGGCCGCCGACGCGACCGGTCGCACGGAGATCGCCCGCCCGGCGGGCCACCCGTACCTGCGCCTCACGCGCACGCTCGAGCCAGGGGTCGTCGTCACGATCGAGCCGGGCGTCTACTTCATCGACCTGCTGCTCGACGCAGCACAGCGCAACGGCCTCGGCCGCTACATCCACTGGGACACGGTCCGCGCGCTGCAGCCCTGCGGCGGGATCCGCATCGAGGACGACGTCGCCTGCACCGCGACGGGCACGCCGGAGAACCTGACGCGGGACGCGTTCGCGAGCGTGCGGTAATCTGCGCGGCTAGCGGCCTTCCGGTGCGGCTCCGGAAGACCGTCACGAGCCATGGATGGCGAGTGCGAGCCTACAGGGACGTACTTGCGGCGTGTCTTCCGGAATCCACCGGGAGGCCGCTGCATCCGCTATCCGCTGATCACTTCTTCAGCAGGTCGCGGATCTCGGTGAGCAGCACGACGTCCGGCGCCGGCGCAGGATCGGCGGCCGGAGGCGGCGGCGTCTTCAGCTTGTTGATGACCCGCAGCGCCATGAAGATGGCCGCGGCGATCACCAGGAAGTCGAAGATGTTCTGCAGGAACATCCCGTACTTGACGAGGATCGGTGCGCCTGCGGGGTCGGCCCCCAGGCTCCAGGCCAGGTCCTTGAAGTTGACGCCGCCGATGGCCTTGCCGAGCACGGGCGTGACGATGTCACCGACCAGCGACGACACGATCTTGCCGAATGCGGCGCCGATGACGACGCCGACGGCCATGTCGAGCACGTTGCCCTTCATGGCGAATTCCTTGAATTCCTTGATGAGGCTCATTGGCTGGAGGCTCCTGGTGGTTGATTGCCCTGCCCGGCCGGTACGACGATATTCCGCGGGCACAAAAAAGAGAAGCCGGGCACGGGGCCCGGCTTCTCCTGGATCGGCGCGATCGGCGTTCGGCTACAAACGGATCGTCGGCGCAGTCGGCTCAGCCGGCCGCAGCCTTCTTCTTGCGCGGCTTCTTGGCCGGGCAGCTTCGGCCGCTGCCTCTGCAGCAGGCGCCTCGGCAGCTGCGGCCTTCTTCTTGCGGGCGCGCGGCTTCTTCTCGGTCGCGGCGTCGGCCTGCGGCGCCTCGGCGGGCGGCGCGGCGCGGTCGACGAGGGCCATCAGCGCCATGTCGGCGTTGTCGCCGGCACGCGCAGCCATGTGCAGGATGCGGGTGTAGCCGCCCGGGCGAGCCTTGAAGCGCGGGCCGAGCTCGGCGAACAGCTTGGTGACGACTTCCGCGTCCCGCAGCCGCGAGAACGCGCGACGGCGGTTGGCCTCGCTGTCGGTCTTGCCGAGCGTGATCAGCGGCTCGACGAAACGGCGCAGTTCCTTGGCCTTCGGGATCGTCGTCTTGATCGTCTCGTGACGCAGCAGCGACGCCGCCATGTTGCGCAGCATCGCCGAGCGGTGCGTCGAATTGCGGCTGAGCTGCCGCCCGGTAAGTCCGTGTCTCATGTCTGTAATCTCTTTCTGGCCAGCCTGCGCGCAGCGCTTCCGCACTATCCGCTATCCGCTAGCCGCTAGTCACTTCTTACAGGATGTCGCGCTCGTCGTCGCGCTTGAGGCCCGTGGGCGGCCAGTTGTCGAGACGCATGCCGAGCGAAAGACCGTGGCTTTCGAGCACTTCCTTGATCTCGGTCAGCGACTTCTTGCCGAGGTTCGGCGTGCGCAGCAGCTCGACCTCGGTCTTCTGCACGAGGTCGCCGATGTAGTGGATGTTCTCGGCCTTGAGGCAGTTCGCGCTGCGGACCGTGAGCTCCAGCTCGTCGACCGGACGCAGCAGCAGCGGGTCGAAGTGGTGGTCGGTCGGGCGGGACTTCTCTTCGTCCTGGCCCTGCAGGTCGACGAACACCGACAGCTGGTCCTTGAGGATCGAGCCCGCGCGGCGAATCGCCTCTTCGGCGTCGATCGTGCCGTTGGTCTCGATGTCGATGATCAGCTTGTCGAGGTCGGTGCGCTGTTCGACGCGCGCCGCTTCGACGTTGTAGGTGACCTTGCGGATCGGGCTGAACGACGCGTCGAGCAGCAGGCGGCCGATCGGGCGGCTGGCTTCCTCGAACGCGAGGCGCTGGCCGGCCGGGCGGTAGCCACGGCCCTTCTCGACCTTGAGCGTCATGTTGAGTTCGCCGGCCTTGGTCAGGTTGGCGATCACGAGCTCGGGGTTCAGGATCTCGACGTCGTGGTCGGCCTGGATGTCGCCCGCGCGGACCGGGCCGGGGCCCTTCTTCGACAGGCGCAGCTCGGACTCGTCACGCGCGTTGAGGCGGATGGCGACGAGCTTCAGGTTCAGCAGGATGTCGACGACGTCCTCCTGGACGCCCTCGATGCTGGTGTACTCGTGGAGCACGCCGTCGATCTCGACTTCGGTGATGGCGCTGCCCGGCATCGACGAGAGCAGCACGCGACGCAGCGCGTTGCCGAGCGTGTGGCCGAAGCCCCGCTCGAACGGCTCGATCGTGATCTTGGCGTGACGCGGTGACGACGGGGTCACCTTTACCACGCGCGGACGGAGGAATTCCGCAACGGCTGACTGCATGTAAGTCACCTTGCCTGGTGGCCTGAATGTTCGGGCCCGGTCGGTACGACCGGGCCAGGAAACGGGTTACTTGGAGTACAACTCGACGACGAGGCTTTCGTTGATGTCCGGGAGGATGTCGCCGCGTTCCGGCAGCGACTTCAGGACACCCGAGAACTTCTTCTCGTCGACCTCGACCCAGTCCGGGAACCCGGTCTGGGTACGGATCTGCAGCGCCTGCGCGATGCGCGCCTGCTTCTGCGCCTTCTCGTTGAGGCCGATGACGTCGCCGGCCTTGCACTGGTAACGAGGGGATGTTCACGCGCTGGCCGTTGACCTGCACGGCGCCGTGGCTCACCAGCTGGCGGGCCTCGTTGCGCGTGGACGCGAATCCCATGCGGTAGACGACGTTGTCGAGCCGCGACTCGAGGATCTGCAGCAGCGTCTCGCCCGTGGCGCCCGGACGGCCGGCCGCCTGCTTGTAGTAGCCGAGGAACTGCCGCTCGAGCACGCCGTACATGCGGCGCAGCTTCTGCTTTTCGCGCAGCTGCAGGCCGTAGCCGGAGACGCGCGCGCGGCGCTCGCCCTTGATGCCGCCCGGCGGCACTTCGAGCTTGCACTTCGACTCGAGCGACTTGACGCCGCTCTTCAGGAAGAGGTCGGTGCCCTCGCGACGCGAGAGCTTGCACTTGGGACCCAGATACCTTGCCATGTTCTCTTATCCTCGGCAGCGGCGCGTCAGACGCGACGCTTCTTGGGCGGACGGCACCCGTTGTGCGGGATCGGCGTCACGTCCTCGATGCTGGTGACCTTGAGGCCCGGCGGCGTTCAGCGCGCGCACGGCCGACTCGCGGCCCGGGCCCGGGCCGCGGACCTTCACGTCCACGGTGCGCACGCCGTATTCCTGCGCGGCGACGCCGGCCTTCTCGGCGGCGACCTGCGCGGCGAACGGCGTGCTCTTGCGCGAGCCGCGGAAGCCGCAGCCGCCCGAGGTCGCCCACGACAGGGTGTTGCCCTGGCGGTCCGTGATCGTGATGATCGTGTTGTTGAACGAGGCATGCACGTGCGCAACCGCGTCGGTCACGACGCGCTTGATCTTCTTGCGGGTCTTGCCTGCGCCAGACTTCTTGTCGTCAGCCATTCGAGTACAACCTGTCTAAGTCAGTACCGGTGGAGGCTTATGCCTTGCCCGGAGGTGCGTTCAGCTTGACCGCCGCCTTGCGCGGGCCCTTGCGCGTGCGCGCATTGGTGCGCGTACGCTGGCCACGCATCGGCAGGCCCTTGCGATGCCGCATGCCGCGGTACGAACCGAGGTCCATGAGGCGCTTGATGTTCATCGACACTTCGCGGCGGAGGTCGCCCTCGACCGGGATCTTCGCGATCTGCGAGCGCAGTGCGGCGACCTCGGCCTCGGTCAGGTCCTTCACCTTCGTATCGGGCTTGACGCCGGACGCCTCGCAGGCGGCGAGCGCCTGGGAACGACCCACGCCAAAGATCGAAGTCAGCCCGATGCAGACGTGCTTGTTCATCGGGATGTTGATGCCGGCTATACGGGCCATCTTGGGCTCACTCCGGGGCGCGAAAAGCGCGGAATAATATCAGAAAAACCATGGTTGCTCAATGCAAAAGCCGGGCCATCAGCCCTGGCGCTGCTTGTGGCGCTTGTCGCTGCTGCAGATCACGTAGACCACGCCGCGACGCCTGACCACCTTGCAGTTCTTGCAGATTCGCTTCACCGAGGGACGAACTTTCATGAACACTCTCCGTTGCAGCCGGTGCGCCTCAGCGCACCTGGCCGGGCCGGCCGTAGCCGCGCAGGTTGGCCTTCTTCATGAGCCCCTCGTACTGGTGCGACATCAGGTGCGCCTGCAGCTGGGCCATGAAGTCCATGATCACCACGACGATGATCAGGAGCGAGGTGCCGCCGAAATAGAACGGCACCCGGAACTGGGAAATCAGGATCTCGGGGATCAGGCAGACCATGGTCACGTACAGGGCGCCCCACACCGTCAGGCGGGTGAGGACCTTGTCGATGTATTCCGCGGTCTGCTGGCCCGGGCGGATCCCCGGGATGAACGCGCCCGACTTCTTCAGGTTCTCGGACGTCTCGCGCGAGTTGAACACGAGCGCGGTGTAGAAGAAGCAGAAGAAGATGATCAGCGTCGGCGTACAGGATCATGTGCACCGGCTGGCCGATGCCGAGGCTCGCCGCCACGTTCTGCAGCCAGCCGAAGTTCTCGCTGGTGCCGAACCAGCTCGCGATCGTCGCCGGGAACAGCAGCAGGCTCGAGGCGAAGATCGGCGGGATCACGCCGGACATGTTCAGCTTGAACGGCAGGTGCGTCGACGTGCCGGCGAAGACGCGGCGGCCCTGCTGGCGCTTGGCGTAGTTGACCGGGATGCGGCGCTGGGCGCGCTCGACGAAGACGACGAAGTAGGTGACCGCGGCGACCATGATCACGAGGATCAGGGCCAGCGCCGGGTTGATCTCGCCGTTGCGGACGAGCTCGAGCGTGCCGCCGATGGCCGCCGGCAGGCCCGCGACGATGCCCGCGAGGATGATCATCGAGATGCCGTTGCCGAGGCCGCGCTCCGTGATCTGCTCGCCGAGCCACATCAGGAACATGGTGCCCGCGACCAGCGTCATCGTCGCGAGGAACACGAACTGCGGTCCCGGGGCGATGACGACGCCCTGGTTCTGGAACGCGATGGCCGCGCCCGCGCCCTGGAACGCCGCGAGCCCGACCGTGCCCATGCGCGTGTAGCTCGTGAGCTTGCGCCGGCCCGCCTCGCCTTCCTTGCGCAGCGCCTGCAGCTGCGGCACGACCACGGCCATCATCTGCACGATGATCGAGGCCGAGATGTAGGGCATGACGCCGAGGGCGAAGATCGACAGGCGCTGCAGCGCGCCGCCCGAGAACATGTTGAACATGCTCAGGATGGTGCCGGCCTGGTCCTGGAAGAAGCGCGCGAGCGCGACCGGGTCGATGCCCGGCACGGGAATGAACGTGCCGATGCGATAGACGACCAGGCCGCCGATCAGGAAGAAGAAACTGCTTCCTGAGCTCGGTCAACCGGGTCACCTCGCCGAGGGCGGCGACCGGGTTGTTGGAAGGATTGGCCACTCGTGGTTCCTGGGATTCGTGCGTTACGAGGCGGCGGCGCCGGCTCAGGCCTTGGCCGCCGCTTCGACGACCTTGCCGCCGGCCGCTTCGATCGCGGCCTTGGCACCCTTGGTGACGCCCACGCCGCTGACCGTGTAGGCCGCCTTGACCTCACCCGAGAGCACGAGCTTGGCCTTCAGCGTGTCCGCCGGGACCAGGTTCGCGGCCTTGAGCGACTCGAGGCTGACGTTGCCGTCGGCGATCTTGTTGAGCTCGCTCAGGCGCACTTCGGCGACGCGACGCGAGCGCGCGGAACGGAAGCCGACCTTGGGCAGGCGGCGCTGCAGCGGCATCTGGCCGCCTTCGAAGCCGACCTTGTGGTAGCCGCCCTTGCGGGCGCGCTGGCCCTTGACGCCGCGGCCGCAGGTCTTGCCCTGGCCGGCGGAGGCGCCGCGACCGACGCGCAGTCGCGGCTTCTTGCTGCCCGGCGACGGGCTGATCGTATTGAGCTTCATGATGGTCTTCTCACGCCTCTTCGACGCGCAACAGGTGCCGCGACGCGTTGAGCATGCCGCGGATTTCCTTGGTGTCGGACACGACGACCGTCTGGTGCATGCGGCGCAGGCCCAGACCGCGCACGGTGGCGCGGTGGCGGGCCAGCTGGCCGAACGGGCTCTTCACGAGCGTGACCTTGACGGTCCTTGCAGTCTTCTTCTTCGGCATGGCGTCATCAACCCGTGATTTCGGCGACCGTCTTGCCGCGCTTCGCGGCGATGCGCTCCGGCGCCGGCATGTTGGTCAGCGCGTTCATCGTGGCGCGCACGACGTTGATCGGATTGCGCGAGCCGTAGGACTTCGCGAGCACGTTGCGCACGCCCGCGCACTCGAACACGGCGCGCATGCTGCCACCGGCGATCACGCCCGTACCGTCGGCGGCCGGCTGCATGTACACCTTCGAGGTGCCGTGCTTGCCGGTGACCGCGAAGTGCAGCGTCGCGTTGCGCAGCGGCACGTTGACGAGGTTCTTGCGCGCCTGCTGCATCGCCTTCTGGATCGCGACCGGCACTTCGCGCGCCTTGCCGTAGCCGAAGCCGACGCGGCCCGAGCCGTCGCCGACGACGGTGAGCGCGGTGAAGCCGAACTGCTTGCCGCCCTTCACGGTCTTCGACACGCGGTTGACGGCCACCAGCTTCTCGATGAGCTCGTCCGCCGCCGCGACCTTTTCGATTCTAGCCATTGCTGCTCCTGGAGCCTGAGCGGCTCAGAACTCGAGGCCGGCTTCACGCGCGGCTTCGGCCAGCGCCTTGATGCGCCCGTGATACTTGAAGCCCGAGCGGTCGAACGCGACCTGGGTGATGCCCTTGGCCTTCGCGCGCTCGGCGATCGCCTTGCCCACGGCCTTGGCCGCCTCGACGTTGCCGGTGCCCTTGAGGCCCTCGGCGACGTCCTTCTGCAGCGTGGACGCGGACGCGATCACCTTCGACTCGGGGTCGAACACCTGCGCATAGATGTGCTGCGCGGTGCGGTGCACGCTCAGGCGCACGACGCGCAGCTCGTGGATCTTGGCGCGCGAGCGGCGGGCTCTCTTCAGACGACTGACTTTCTTTTCCATCGCGGCACCCATTACTTCTTCTTCGTTTCCTTGAGCTCGATGCGCTCACCGGAATAACGAACGCCCTTGCCCTTGTAGGGCTCCGGGGAACGATAGGAGCGGATTTCCGCCGCCACCTGGCCGACCTGCTGCTTGTCCGCGCCCTTGACGACGATTTCCGTCTGCGTCGGGGTCTCGATCGTGATGCCTTCCGGCACGTCGTACTCGACCGGGTGCGAGAAGCCGAGCGTCAGGTTGAGCTTCTTGCCCTGGGCTGCGGCGCGGTAACCGACGCCGACCAGCTCGAGCTTCTTCTCGTAACCCTTCGACACGCCGATCGCGAAGTTGGCGAGGTGCGCGCGCAGCGAACCCGCGTGCATCAGCGACTCCTTGCTGCGCTCGGCGATCTCGACGCGCACGCTCTGGCCTTCCTGCACCAGGCTCAGGCCCGGGCGCAGCGGCAGCGTGAGCGCACCCTTGGCGCCCTTGACGGTGACGGCCGCGCCGTCGACCGTGGCGGTCACGCCCTTCGGCAGTTCGACCGGCCTCTTTGCTACTCGTGACATGGTCTTTGGTCCTGTTCCTGTGCCCGTGCCTTACGACACGATGCAGAGCACTTCGCCGCCGTGGCCGGCTGCACGGGCCTCGCGGTCGCTCATCACGCCCTGTGAGGTCGAGATGATCGCCACGCCCATGCCGCCGAGGATCTTCGGCAGCTCGTCCTTCGCCTTGTAGATGCGCAGGCCGGGGCGGCTGACGCGCTCGAGGCGCTCGATGACCGGGCGGCCCTGGTAGTACTTCAGGCGCACCTTCACCGTCGGCTTCTTCGAGTCGCCGTCGACGGCGAAGTCCTCGATGTAGCCTTCGTCCTTCAGCACCTTCGCCAGGGCCAGCTTGATCCGCGACGACGGCGCTGCGATCTCGGGCTTGCCCGAGAGCTGGCCGTTGCGAATGCGGGTCAGGAAGTCCGCGATGGGATCCGTCATGCTCATGCTGTTGCTCCAGTACCCGGCTTACCAGCTGGCCTTGCCGAGGCCCGGGATGTCACCGCGCATCGTGGCTTCGCGCAGCTTGTGCCGCCCGAGCCCGAACTTGCGGTAGACGCCGCGGGAACGGCCGGTGATCGCGCAGCGGTTGCGCACCCGCGAGGCGGCGGAATCGCGCGGCATGGCATTCAGCTTGAGCTGTGCCTCTTCCCGCTCGGCGTCCGTCGACTTCGGGCTGCGGATGGTCTCCTTGAGCTTGGCGCGCTTGGCAGCGTGCTGCTTCACGAGCTTCTCGCGGCGCTTCTCGCGCATGATCATGCTGGTCTTCGCCATCTTCTTTGGTTCCTGTCCTACTTGCGGAACGGGAAATTGAACGATTCGAGCAGCGCCCGGCCTTCCCGGTCGTCGCGTGCCGTCGTCGTGATCGTGATGTCCATCCCGCGGATCGCGTCGACCTGGTCGTAGGCGATTTCCGGGAAGATGATCTGTTCCTTGACGCCGAACGTGTAGTTGCCACGGCCGTCGAACGAGCGGGCCGACACGCCGCGGAAGTCGCGGATGCGCGGCATCGCCACGTTGATCAGGCGGTCGAGGAACTCGTACATGCGCGCGCCGCGCAGCGTCACGCGCGCGCCGACCGGCACGCCCGCGCGCAGCTTGAACGCCGCGATCGCCTTGCGCGACTTGGTCACCACCGGCTTCTGGCCGGTGAGCGCCGTCAGGTCGCTCAGCGCGCCGTCCATGGCCTTCTTGTCGGCCACGGCCTCGCCCACGCCCATGTTCACCGAGATCTTGGTGATCTTCGGCACCTGCATGGGATTGGTCACGCCCAGGCTCTGTCATGAGCTCGGGGACGACCTTTTCCCGGTAAATCTGTCTGCAGCCTTGCCATCTAGCCGACCTCGGTTCAGGCGTCCACGACTTCGTCGTTGGACTTGAAGTAACGCACGCGCTTGCCGTCGCCGAGCGTGCGGATGCCCACGCGGTCGCCCTTCTTCGCGACCGGGTTCCAGAGCTGCACGTTCGAGATGTGGAGGGCGGCCTCCTTCTCGACGATGCCGCCCTGCGTGCCCTTCTGCGGGTTGGGGCGCGTGTGGCGCTTGACCATGTTGACGTTCTCGACGAGCACCTTCTCACCGAGCACGCGGATGACGGTGCCGCGACGGCCCTTGTCCCGGCCGGTGATGACGACGACCTCGTCGCCCTTGCGGATCTTGTTCATGTCCTGTTCCTCGTGGCGCGGGTGCTTACAGCACTTCCGGCGCGAGCGAGATGATCTTCATGAACTGCGCGGTGCGCAGCTCACGGGTGACCGGTCCGAAGATGCGGGTGCCGATCGGCTCGAGCTTGTTGGTGAGCAGCACGGCCGCGTTGCCGTCGAAGCGGATCAGCGAACCGTCCGGGCGGCGCACGCCGAAGGCGGTGCGCACGACGACGGCGTCGTAGACCTCGCCCTTCTTGACCTTGCCGCGCGGGATCGCGTCCTTGACGCTCACCTTGATGACGTCGCCGACGGTGGCATAGCGGCGCTTGGAGCCGCCGAGCACCTTGATGCACATCAGCCGCTTGGCGCCGCTGTTGTCGGCGGCCGCGAGCATTGTCCGCATCTGGATCATGTGGGTTGTCCTTCTGCTTCCGGGCTCAGACCGCGCCGGCGCGCTTGACGACGCGCACGACCTTCCACGCCTTGCGGGCGGAGAGGCGGCGGCATTCGGCGATGTCGACCACGTCGCCTTCCTTGCACTCCGACGTCTCGTCGTGGGCGAGGAGCTTGCGTCGTGCGGCGGATGTACTTGCTGTAGCGCTCGTGCTTGACGAGCCGCTCGACCGACACCGAGACGGTCTTCTGCATCTTGTTGCTGACGACCGTGCCGGTCAGCGTGCGCTGGGCACCGGCTTCGCTGTCGCCGCCTGCTGCTGGGCCTGCTGCTGCTCGCTCATCACTTGTTACCCTTGTTGCCGGCCGCGGTGCGCGCCTGCTCGCCGAGCACGGTCTTCACGCGCGCGATGTTGCGGCGCACCTTGCCGAACTGGTCAGGCTTCGCAGCCTGGCCCGACGCCTGCGCCATGCGCAGGTTGAACTGCTCGCGGTGCAGCTTGAGGAGTTCCTCGCGCAGTTCCGCCGAGCCCTTGGTCCGAAGTTCCTTGGCCTTCATCAGCGCACCTGCCGCTTGACGAACATCGTGTCGACCGAGAGCTTGCTCGCCGCCAGGCGGAACGCCTCGCGCGCGATGTCCTCGGTGACGCCTTCCATCTCGAAGAGCACCTTGCCGGGCTGCACGCGCGCGACGTAGTACTCGACGTTGCCCTTGCCGGAGCCCATGCGGACTTCGAGGGGCTTCTTGCTGACCGGCACGTCCGGGAAGACCCGGATCCAGACCTGGCCGCCGCGCTTCACGTAGCGCGTCATCGCGCGACGGGCGGCTTCGATCTCGCGCGCAGTCATCCGGGCACGGCTCGTGGCCTTCAGCCCGTAGTCGCCGAACGCGACGCTCGAGCCGCGCTGGGCGAGGCCGGCGTTGCGGCCCTTGAACTGCTTGCGATACTTGGTTCGCTTGGGTTGCATCATGGCGTTGTCACTCCGTCCGAAGCGCGGCGGTTAAGCCGTCTGCTCCGCGGCAGGGGTCGCCTCGACCTCGGCGCCCATGGACACCGGCTGGTCGAACACTTCGCCCTTGAAAATCCAGACCTTCACGCCGATCACGCCGTACGTCGTGCGCGCTTCGGCCGTGCCGTAGTCGATGTCGGCGCGGAACGTGTGCAGCGGGATGCGGCCCTCGCGCGTCCACTCGGTGCGCGCGATTTCCGAGCCGTTCAGGCGGCCCGAGAGGCGCACCTTCACGCCCAGCGCGCCGCTGCGCATCGTGTTCATGACGGCGCGCTTCATCGCGCGGCGGAACATGACGCGGCGCTCGACCTGCTGCGCGATGCCTTCGGCCACGAGCTGCGCGTCGAGCTCCGGCTTGCGGATCTCGGCGATGTTGAGGCGGACGTCGTTGACGCCCATCTTCATGAGCTTCGCCACTTCCTGGCGCAGGCGCTCGATGTCCTCGCCCTTCTTGCCGATCACCACGCCCGGGCGGGCGGTGTGGATCGTGATGTTCGCCTTGCGGGCGGCACGCTCGATGTGGATGCGGCTCACCGACGCTTCGGCGAGCTTCTTCTTCAGGAAGTCGCGGACCTGCCAGTCCTGCAGGATGAAGGCCGGGAAGTTGCGCTTGTTCGCATACCACCTCGACGTCCAGTCACGGGTGATGCCGAGACGGATGCCGACCGGATTGACCTTCTGACCCATGAGCTCTTCCTCAGTCCTTGCGGCCGTCGCCGACGAGGATCGTGATGTGGCTGTTGCGCTTGACGATGCGGTTGCCGCGGCCCTTGGCGCGGGCGTGGAAGCGCTTCAGGCGCGGCGCTTCGCCGATGTCGATGACGTCGACCTTCAGCGTGTCGATGTCCGCGTTGTGGTTGTTCTCGGCGTTGGCGATGGCCGACTCGAGCACCTTGCGGACGAGGTCAGCGCCCTTCTTGGGCGTGAAGCGCAGCGTGGAGAGCGCCTGGCCGACCGGCTTGCCGCGGACCATGTCCGCGACGAGGCGGCACTTCTGCGGCGAGATGCGCGCGTACTTGAGCTTTGCAGCGACTTGCATGGCTTACTCCGCGGACGCCTTGCGGTCGCCCGAGTGGCCGCGGAACGTGCGGGTCGGGGCGAACTCGCCGAGCTTGTGGCCCGACCATGTTCTCGGAAACCAGCACGGGGATGTGCTGCTTGCCGTTGTGGACCGCGATCGTGAGGCCGACCATGTCCGGCAGGACCATGGAGCGGCGCGACCACGTCTTGATCGGGCGGCGGTCGTTCTTCTCCGCCGCGACCGTCACCTTCTTCGCGAGGTGCAGGTCGACGAACGGGCCTTTCTTGACTGAACGGGGCACTGGCAGCTCCTCTCAGGCTCAGTTACGGCGCCGGATGATGAGTCCGGCCGTGCGCTTGTTGGTGCGGGTCTTCTTGCCCTTGGTCTTCCAGCCCCACGGCGAAACCGGGTGCGGGTTGCCCTGGCCGGACTTGCCCTCACCGCCGCCGTGCGGATGGTCGACGGGGTTCATGACCACGCCGCGGACCGTCGGACGGATGCCGCGCCAGCGCTTGGCGCCGGCCTTGCCGTAGACGATCAGGTTGTTTTCTTCGTTGCCGACCTCGCCGATCGTGGCGCGGCAGTCGACGTGCACCTTGCGCATCTCGGTCGAGCGCAGGCGGATCGTCGCGTAGAGGCCTTCGCGCGCGACCAGCTGCACCGAGGCGCCGGCGCTGCGGCCGAGCTGGCCGCCGCGGCCCGGCTTCAGCTCGACGTTGTGGACCAGCGAACCGATCGGGATGTTGCGCAGCGGCAGCGCGTTGCCCGACTTGATCGGCGCATCGACGCCGGAGACGATCGCGTCGCCCGCCGCCACGCCCTTCGGCGCGAGGATGTAGCGGCGCTCGCCGTCGGCGTAGAGCACGAGGGCCAGGTGCGCGTTGCGGTTCGGGTCGTACTCGAGCCGCTCGACCTTGCCCGGCACGCCGTCCTTGTTGCGCAGGAAGTCGACGACGCGGTAGCGCTTGGCGTGACCGCCGCCCTTGTGGCGCGTCGTCTGCCGGCCCATGTTGTTGCGGGCGCCCGTGCGCTTCTTCGCGGCCGTGAGCGCATGCACCGGCTCGCCCTTGTGCAGGTGCGAGCGGTCGGCCTTCACGACGAAGCGCCGGCCCGGCGACGTCGGTTTGGTCTTGATGAGAGCCATCTGGCTTAGCTTCCGTCTGACTTGCCGCCGCCGTCACTTTTCGACGCCGGCGAAATCGATCGTCTGGCCCTGCGCGAGCTTGACGTAGGCCTTCTTCCAGTCCGAGCGCTTGCCCGGGCGGCCGCCGAAGCGCTTCGCCTTGCCCGCGACGTTCACGACCTGCACGGCGTCGACCTTGACCTCGAACATCAGCTCGACGGCCGCCTTGATCTCGGGCTTGGTCGCGTCGCGCGCGACGCGGAACACGATCTGGTTGCCCTGCTCGGCCACGCGCGCGCTCTTTTCGGACACGTGCGGCGCGACCAGCACCTGCATCAAACGCTCTTTGCTGCTCATGCCAGCTTCTCCTCGAGCATGCGGACCGCGCCGACCGTCGCGAGCACGCGCTCGTGGCGGATCAGGCTGACGGGATCGACCGCCGTGACCGGCAGCACCGTGACGCCGTTCAGGTTGCGCGAGGCAAGCTCGAGCTTCTCGTCGTACGCCTCGACGACGATCAGCACGTTGGCGAGGCCGAGCTCCTTGAGCTTGGTCGCGAGCAGCTTGGTCTTCGGGGCCTCGAGCGCGAGCGACTCGACGACCGTCAGGCGCTCGAGGCGCGCGAGCTCGGACAGCAGCGCGCGTCATCGCGCCGCGGTACATCTTGCGGTTGACCTTCTGCGAGATAGTCGCGCGGGCGCGCAGCGAAAGCGCGGCCACCGCCGACCCAGATCGGGCTGCGGATGGAGCCGGCGCGGGCGCGACCGCCGCCCTTCTGGTTCCACGGCTTGATGCCGCCGCCGCGGACTTCGGCCTTGCTCAGCTGGCGCTTGGTGCCGGCGCGGGCCGCCGCCATGTAGGCAGTGACGACCTGGTGCACGAGCGCTTCGTTGAATTCGCGGCCGAAGGCCTTGTCGGACACTTCGATGCTGTTGCCGCCCTGCTGGAGCTTCAGTTGGGTTGCCATGGCGGGTTACTTCTTCGTCTTTGCAGCCGGCTGCTTCGGAGCCAGCGTCTTGCGCTTCGCGAGGCGGGCCGCCTTCACCGACGGGCGCACGATCACCTCACCGCCCGGGGCGCCCGGGACGGCGCCGCGGATCAGGAGCAGGTTGCGCGCGGCGTCGATCTCGACGACCTGCAGCTTCTCGATCGTGCGGCGGATGGTGCCCATGTGGCCGGACATGCGCTTGCCCTGGAACACGCGTCCCGGGGTCTGGCGCTGGCCGATCGAGCCCGGGGCGCGGTGGAACACCGACGCGCCGTGCGAGGCCGGGCCGCCCGCGAAATTGTGGCGCTTGATCGTGCCGGCGAAGCCCTTGCCGACCGTCGTGCCGGTGACGTCGACGACCTGGCCCGGCGGCGAAGATGTCGACCTTGAGCTCGGAGCCCGGCGGCGAGATCGGCGCCTTCGCCGTCGGCGAGCCGGAACTCGACCAGCGACTTCGCCCGGCTCGACCTTCGCCTTGGCGTAGTGCCCGGCGACGGCGCGCGTGACGCGGGAGGGCTTCTTGCTGCCATAGGTGACCTGGACGGCGCGATAGCCGTCACCCTCGACACCCTTGACCTGGGTGACGCGGTTGGGCAGAGCCTCGATCACCGTCACCGGGATCGACTCGCCCGCGTCCGTGAAGACGCGTGTCATGCCGGCCTTGCGGCCAATCAGACCGATCGTCATCGTCTGTGTCCTCGTACACCGCCCGTGCTGCGATTGGCCCGGGCTGCAAAACAGGTCGTTCCCGGCGCCTGAAAAGACCGGCGCCAGGCTCGTCGAAGGAAACTGCTGAGAGGGGCGACCCGCCGAGTCGGTGGTCGCACCGCTCGAGCGGTACCGGCAAAGCCGGCCAGGCCTCGGCGAGAGAGCCCGCTATTATAGCGGGCGGGAAAAGCGAATGCAACTACGAAAAGCGGCTAGTGGATAGTGACTAGGCGGATAGTGCCGGATCGGCGCGCAGCGCCTCGTGACCACTAACCGCTATCCGCTATCCGCTGTCCTGACCTCAGTTCAGCTTGATCTGGACGTCCACGCCGGCCGGCAGCTCGAGCTTCATCAGCGCGTCCACCGTCTTGTCGGTCGGGTTGAGGATGTCCATCAGGCGCTTGTGGGTGCGCATCTCGTACTGGTCGCGCGCGTCCTTGTCGGCGTGCGGCGAGATCAGGATCGTGAAGCGCTCCATCTTGACCGGCAGCGGCACCGGGCCACGGACCGTCGCGCCCGTGCGCTTGGCCGTCTCGACGATCTCGCGGGCCGAGTTGTCGATGAGCCGGTGGTCGAACGCCTTGAGGCGGATGCGGATGTTCTGGCGTGCCATTGCGTTTGACCTTTACTTGAGAATCTTGGAGACGACGCCGGCGCCGACGGTGCGGCCGCCCTCGCGGATCGCGAAGCGCAGGCCTTCTTCCATCGCGATCGGGCTGATCAGCTCGATCGTCATCTTGATGTTGTCGCCCGGCATCACCATCTCGACGCCCTCCGGCAGCTCCACCGAGCCCGTCACGTCCGTCGTGCGGAAGTAGAACTGCGGACGATAGCCCTTGAAGAACGGCGTGTGACGGCCGCCCTCTTCCTTCGTCAGCACGTACACCTCGCCCTCGAACTTGGTGTGCGGCGTGATCGAGCCCGGCTTGGCCAGCACCTGGCCGCGCTCGACTTCCTCGCGCTTCGTGCCGCGCAGCAGCACGCCGACGTTGTCGCCCGCCTGGCCCTGGTCGAGCAGCTTGCGGAACATCTCCACGCCCGTGCAGGTCGTCTTCACCGTCGGGCGGATGCCGACGATCTCGACTTCGTCGTTCATCTTGACGATGCCGCGCTCGATGCGCCCGGTCACCACCGTGCCGCGACCCGAGATCGAGAACACGTCTTCCACCGGCATCAGGAACGCGCCGTCGATCGCGCGCTCCGGCATCGGGATGTAACGGTCCATCTCCTCGACCAGCTTGACCACCGAGGGCACGCCGAGCGGACCCTTGTCGCCCTCGAGCGCCTTCAGCGCCGAGCCCGTCACGATCGGCGTGTCGTCGCCCGGGAAGTCGTACTTCGACAGCAGCTCGCGCACTTCCATCTCGACCAGCTCCAGCAGCTCGGCGTCGTCGACCATGTCGGCCTTGTTCAGGTACACGACGATGTACGGCACGCCCACCTGGCGCGCCAGCAGGATGTGCTCGCGCGTCTGCGGCATCGGGCCGTCGGCCGCCGAGACCACCAGGATCGCGCCGTCCATCTGCGCCGCGCCCGTGATCATGTTCTTCACGTAGTCGGCGTGCCCCGGGCAGTCGACGTGCGCGTAGTGGCGGTTCGGCGACTGGTACTCGACGTGCGCCGTCGAGATCGTGATGCCGCGCGCCTTCTCTTCCGGCGCCTTGTCGATCTGGTCGTAGGCCATGAAGGTGCCGCCGTGCGTCTCCGCCATCACCTTCGTCAACGCCGCCGTCAGCGTCGTCTTGCCATGGTCAACGTGACCAATCGTGCCCACGTTCACGTGCGGCTTCGTGCGTGCAAATTTTTCCTTAGCCATGGCGGTATACCTCTGAGACTCGGCGTTTCTTCGTTAGAAAGTGACTAGTGAATAGTGACTGGTGACTAGTAAGAGGGGAGTGCGTCTTGGCGTCGACGCGCGCTTCCGACTAGTCACTAATCACTGATCACTAGTCACTTCCTCAGCTGGCCTTCTTGATGACCGCTTCGGCGACGTTGTTCGGCACTTCCATGTACTTGGCGAATTCCATCGTGAACGTCGCGCGGCCCTGGCTCATCGAGCGGACCGAGGTCGCGTAGCCGAACATCTCGGCGAGCGGCACCTCGGCCGTGACGACCTTGCCGGACACGGAGTCTTCCATGCCCTGGATCTGGCCGCGGCGGCGGTTCAGGTCGCCGATCACGTCGCCCGAGTAGTCCTCCGGCGTCACGACCTCGACCTTCATGATCGGCTCGAGCAGCACCGGCTTCGCCTTGCGCACGCCGTCCTTGAACGCCATCGAGCCCGCGATCTTGAACGCCATTTCGTTCGAGTCGACGTCGTGGTACGAGCCGTCGAAGATCGTGACCTTGACGTCGACGACCGGGTAGCCGGCGATCACGCCGCCCTCGAGCGCTTCCTTGACGCCCTTGTCGACGGCCGGGATGTACTCGCGCGGCACGACGCCGCCGACGATGCCGTTGACGAACTCGTAGCCCTTGCCTTCTTCCTGCGGCTCGATCTTGAGCCACACGTGGCCGTACTGGCCGCGGCCGCCGGACTGGCGCACGAACTTGCCTTCCTGCTCGACCTTGGCGCGGATCGTCTCGCGGTAGGCGACCTGCGGCTTGCCGACGTTCGCCTCGACCTTGAACTCGCGCTTCATGCGGTCGACGATGATGTCGAGGTGCAGCTCGCCCATGCCCGAGATGATCGTCTGGCCCGACTCCTGGTCGGTGCTGACGCGGAACGACGGGTCTTCCTTGGCGAGGCGCTGCAGCGCGAGGCCCATCTTTTCCTGGTCGGCCTTGGTCTTCGGCTCGACCGCGACCGAGATGACGGGCTCCGGGAACTCCATCTTCTCGAGCGTGATGATGTGTTCCGGGTCGCACAGCGTGTCGCCGGTCGTCACGTCCTTGAGGCCCACGGCCGCGGCGATGTCGCCGGCGCGGACTTCCTTGATCTCCTCGCGCTCGGCGGCGTGCATCTGCAGCAGGCGGCCGATGCGCTCCTTCTTGCTCTTGCCGGGACGTACACCTGGTCGCCCGAGTTGAGCACGCCGGAGTAGACGCGGAAGAACGTCAGGTTGCCGACGAACGGGTCGTTCAGGATCTTGAACGCCAGCGCGGAGAACTTGGCTTCGTCCGTCGCCGGGCGCGTTGCCTCGCCGCCGCGGTCGTCGATGCCCTTCACCGGCGGCACTTCGGCCGGCGACGGCATGTACTCGATGACGGCGTCGAGCATCGCCTGCACGCCCTTGTTCTTGAACGCCGAGCCGCACAGCACGAGGCAGATCTCGGTGCGGATGGCGCGCTCGCGCAGGCCCGCCTTGATCTCCTCGACGGTGAGCTCGCCGCGTCTCGAGGTACTTGTGCATCAGCGTCGTCGTTGGCCTCGGCCGCGGCCTCGACCAGCTTCTCGCGCCATTCCCTGCACTGCTCGAGCATGTCCGGCCGGGATGTCCCGGTACTCGAACTTCATGCCCTCGGTCGCGTCGTCCCAGTAGATCGCCTTCATCTGGATCAGGTCGACGACGCCCTCGAACTTGTCCTCGGCGCCGATCGGCAGCTGCAGCGGCACCGGGTTGCCGCGCAGGCGCGTGCTTGATCTGCTCGACGCAGCGCAGGAAGTTCGCGCCGGCGCGGTCCATCTTGTTGACGAACGCGAGGCGCGGCACGCCGTACTTGTTCATCTGGCGCCAGACCGTCTCGGACTGCGGCTGCACGCCGCTCACGGCGCAGAACACGGCGCAGGCCGAGTCGAGCACGCGCAGGCTGCGCTCGACCTCGATCGTGAAGTCGACGTGCCCCGGGGTGTCGATGATGTTGAAGCGGTGCTCGGGGAACTGGTTCTCCATCCCCTTCCAGAACGCGGTCGTGGCCGCGGCGGTGATCGTGATGCCGCGCTCCTGCTCCTGCTCCATGTAGTCCATGACGGCGGCGCCGTCGTGCACCTCGCCGATCTTGTGCGAGACGCCGGTGTAGAACAGGATGCGCTCGGTCGTCGTGGTCTTGCCGGCGTCGATGTGCGCCGAGATACCGATGTTACGGTAGCGCTCGATCGGGGTTGTGCGTGGCACGGTGGTGATCCTTTGGCGGTCTGTGCAGGGCGCGCGGGCCTTACCAGCGGTAGTGCGCGAACGCCTTGTTGGCGTCGGCCATGCGGTGCGTGTCTTCGCGCTTGCGCACGGCGGCGCCGCGGTTCTCGGACGCCTCGAGCAGCTCGGCGGCGAGGCGCTGCGCCATGGACTTCTCGCTGCGCGCGGCGGCGGCCTCGATGACCCAGCGCATGGCCAGCGTCTGGCGGCGCGTGGAGCGCACTTCGACCGGCACCTGGTAGGTGGCGCCGCCGACGCGGCGCGACTTCACCTCGACCATCGGCTTGACGTTGTCGAGCGCCTGCGTCAGCAGCTCGATCGCCTGGTCCGGCTGGCGGCCGGTCCGCTCGGCGATGCGGTCGATCGCGCCGTAGACGATGCGCTCGGCGACGGACTTCTTGCCGCTGCTCCATGACCATGTTCATGAACTTGGCGAGCAGGACGCTGTTGAACTTCGGGTCCGGCAGGATGGTGCGGGTCGGGGCTTGGGAACGACGCGACATGGCGGTATTACCTGGACTGTGATCTGTGGTCGGTGGCTAGTGGCGGGAAGCGTGTCAGCCCTTCGGGCGCTTGGCGCCGTACTTGGAGCGGCTCTGCCTGCGCTCGCCGACGCCGGCGCAGTCGAGCGTGCCGCGCACCGTGTGGTAGCGCACGCCCGGGCAGGTCCTTGACGCGGCCGCCGCGGATCAGCACCACCGAGTGCTCCTGGAGGTTGTGGCCTTCGCCGCCGATGTAGCTGATCACCTCGTAGCCGTTGGTGAGGCGCACCTTGGCGACCTTGCGCAGCGCCGAGTTCGGCTTCTTCGGGGTCGTGGTGTACACGCGCGTGCAGACGCCGCGCTTCTGCGGCGAGTTGCCGAGGGCGGGCACCTTGCTCTTGGCGGCGGCGACGCGGCGCGGGGCGCGGATCAGCTGATTGACGGTTGACATGCTCGGACCGACTCCAGATCGTGGCCGGCGGGCGCAGCGACTGCGTTACCACCGAGAAACACCGGGCCGCCCTGCGGCGGCCCGGATGGAAGACCGAGGGGCCGCGCGGGTGTGATCGCCGGCGCCCCCGATGAAAGGGCGCGAAATTCTAGGGAGCGGGGCCTGCCGCTGTCAACTTGACGGCGGCGCGGCACCCTCCCCGTGCCGGCCTCAACCCGGCCGGCGCGTCGGCCTCGTCCGGCCGCCGGCGGCGTCGAACTCGGCCGCGTCCACCGCCGCCGGGGCACTCGCCGAAGCCCGCGGCCAGCGCGTCCTCGGGCCGGCGGCGCCGCGTCAGGTGGTAGAACGAGCCCGTGCCGGCCGGGATCAGCCGGCCGACGATCACGTTCTCCTTCAGGCCGCGCAGGTCGTCCTTCAGGCCGCGCACCGCCGCCTCGGTCAGCACGCGGGTGGTCTCCTGGAACGAGGCCGCGGAGATGAACGACTCGGTGGCGAGCGACGCCTTGGTGATGCCGAGCAGGATCGGGTCGGCGATGGCCGGCAGCTTGCCGTCCTTCGTGACCCGCTCGTTGGCCTCGAGCACGCGCGCGCGGTCCATCTGCTCGCCGCGCAGGAACACGGTCTCGCCGGTGTCGACGACCTCGATCTTGCGCAGCATCTGGCGAATGATCACCTCGATGTGCTTGTCGTTGATCTTCACGCCCTGCAGGCGGTAGACGTCCTGGATCTCGCGGACCAGGTAGTTGGCCAGCGGCTCGACGCCCTGCAGGCGCAGGATGTCGTGCGGGTTCGGCTCGCCGTCCGCGATGATCTCGCCGCGCTCCACGTGCTCGCCCTCGAACACGGTCAGGTGGCGCCACTTCGGGATCAGCTCCTCGTGCTTCTCGCCCTGGTCGTCCGTGATGATCAGGCGGCGCTTGCCCTTGGTCTCCTTGCCGAAGCTGACCGTGCCCGAGTACTCGGCGAGGATCGCGGAGTCCTTGGGCTTGCGGGCCTCGAACAGGTCCGCGACGCGCGGCAGGCCGCCGGTGATGTCGCGGGTCTTCGAGATTCCTGCGGGATGCGCGCGATGACGTCGCCGACCGACACCTTGGCGCCGTCGCTCGAGGTTGACGAGCGCGCCCGCCGGCAGCGCGTAGACCGCCGGGATGTCGGTGTTGGCGAAGCAGACTTCCTTGCCCTTGGCGTTCACCAGCTTGATGACCGGGCGCAGGTCCTTGCCGCCGGCGCCGCGCTGCTTGGGGTCCATCACCACGGTGCTCGACAGGCCGGTGACCTCGTCCACCTGGCTCGAGACCGTGATGCCGTCGATGAAGTCCTGGAAGCGGATGAAGCCCGCCACCTCGGTGACCACCGGGTGGGTGTGCGGATCCCAGGTCGCGATGACCTGGCCCGGCTGCACCGCGTCGCCTTCGTCGACGCGTGATCACGGCGCCGTACGGGATGCGGTAGCGCTCGCGCTCGCGGCCGAAGTCGTCGATCACGCCGACCTCGCCCGAGCGCGACACGGCGACCAGGTGGCCCTTCTCGTGCCGCACGGACTTGAGGTTGTGGAAGCGCAGCCGTGCCCTTGCCCTTGACCTCGACGCTGCTCTGCGCCGCCGCCCGCGAGGCCGCGCCGCCGATGTGGAACGTGCGCATGGTGAGCTGGGTGCCCGGCTCGCCGATCGACTGCGCCGCGATGACGCCGACCGCCTCGCCGATGTTGATCCGGTGGCCGCGCGCCAGGTCGCGGCCGTAGCACTGCGCGCAGACGCCGTAGCGCGTCGCGCAGGTGATCGGCGAGCGCACCATGACCTGGTCGACGCCCGCCTGCTCGATCCTGCGCACCAGCTTCTCGTCGAGCAGCTGGCCCGCCTCGACCAGCACCTCGTCGGTGCCCGGGCGGAACACGTCGCTCGCGACCACGCGGCCGAGCACGCGCTCGCCGAGGCCCTCGACCACGTCGCCGCCCTCGACGATCGGCGTCATCGACGAGGCCGTGCTCGGTGCCGCAGTCCGGCTCGGTGACCACGAGGTCCTGCGCCACGTCGACGAGGCGGCGGGTCAGGTAACCCGAGTTCGCGGTCTTCAGCGCGGTGTCGGCCA
This sequence comes from uncultured Gammaproteobacteria bacterium, assembly GCA_963789375.1. Taxonomy (GTDB): domain Bacteria; phylum Pseudomonadota; class Gammaproteobacteria; order Steroidobacterales; family Steroidobacteraceae; genus RPQJ01. The sequence continues at coordinate 278,312 of CAWBKN010000013.1, forward strand.
GGCCCTTGCGCGCGCCGTGCGTCGAGATGAAGTACTGCAGGACGTTCAGGCCTTCGCGGAAGTTCGCCGTGATCGGCGTCTCGATGATCGAGCCGTCCGGCTTGGCCATCAGGCCGCGCATGCCGGCCAGCTGGCGGATCTGGGCCGGCGAGCCGCGCGCGCCCGAGTCGGCCATCATGAAGATCGAGTTGAACGACTTCTGGCGGACCTTGCGGCCGTCGGAGCCGTCGATGTCCTCGCCGCCGAGCTTCTCCATCATCGCCTTGGCGACCTGGTCGTTGGTGCGCGACCAGATGTCCACGACCTTGTTGTAGCGCTCGCCGTTGGTGACGAGACCGGAGGCGTACTGCTCCTGGATCTCCTTCACCTCGCGCTCGGCCGCGGCCAGGATGCTTCTCCTTCTGCTCCGGGACGATCATGTCGTCGACGCCGATCGACACGCCCGCGCGGGTCGCGTAGTGGAAGCCCGTGTACATCAGCTGGTCGGCGAAGACCACCGTCTCCTTGAGGCCCGAGCGTGCGGTAGCAGGCGTTGATGACGCCCGAGATCGCCTTCTTGGTCATGTCCTGGTTGATCAGGTCGAAGGACAGGCCCTTCGGCAGGATCTCGGACAGCAGCGCGCGGCCGACGGTCGTCTCGACCAGGCGGCGCTTCGGCGCGAGCTCGCCGCTCGGCGTCCTTCACGTGCTCGACGATGCGCACCTTGACCCGCGCCTGCAGGTCGGCGACGCGGCTCTCGTAGGCGCGGTGCACCTCGGCCACGTCGGAGAAGACATGCCCTCGCCCGGCGCGTTGACGCGCTCGCGGGTCATGAAGTACAGGCCGAGCACCACGTCCTGCGACGGGACGATGATCGGGTCGCCGTTGGCGGGCGAGAGGATGTTGTTCGAGGACATCATCAGCGCGCGCGCCTCGAGCTGCGCCTCGAGCGACAGCGGCACGTGCACGGCCATCTGGTCGCCGTCGAAGTCGGCGTTGAACGCCGTGCAGACCAGCGGGTGCAGCTGGATCGCCTTGCCCTCGATCAGCACCGGCTCGAAGGCCTGGATGCCGAGGCGGTGCAGCGTCGGCGCGCGGTTGAGCAGCACCGGGTGCTCGCGGATCACCTCTTCGAGGATGTCCCACACCTCCGGGCCCTCGCGCTCGACCATGCGCTTGGCGGCCTTGATGGTCGAGGCCTCGCCGCGCATCTGCAGCTTCTGGAAGATGAACGGCTTGAACAGCTCGAGCGCCATCTTCTTCGGCAGGCCGCACTGGTGCAGGCGCAGCGTCGGGCCGACCACGATGACCGAGCGGCCCGAGTAGTCGACGCGCTTGCCGAGCAGGTTCTGGCGGAAGCGGCCCTGCTTGCCCTTGATCATGTCGGCGAGCGACTTCAGCGGGCGCTTGTTGGTGCCGGTGATGGCGCGGCCGCGGCGGCCGTTGTCGAGCAGCGCGTCCACCGATTCCTGCAGCATGCGCTTCTCGTTGCGCACGATGATGTCCGGCGCGTTCAGCTCGAGCAGCCGGCGCAGGCGGTTGTTGCGGTTGATGACGCGGCGGTACAGGTCGTTCAGGTCCGACGTCGCGAAGCGGCCGCCGTCGAGCGGCACCAGCGGGCGCAGGTCCGGCGGCAGCACCGGCAGCACGGTCAGCACCATCCACTCGGGCTTGTTGCCGGACTCGATGAACGACTCGAGCAGCTTCAGGCGCTTGGACAGGCGCTTGATCTTGGTCTCGGAGCTGGTGGCGCCGATGTCCTCGCGGACCTTGACTCGACCTCGGCCGGCAGGTCGAGGCTCTTCAGCAGCTCGTGGACGGCCTCGGCGCCCATGCGCGCGTCGAACTCGTCGCCGTGCTCCTCGATCGCCTCGAGGTACATCTCGTCGGTCAGCAGCTGGCCGCGCTGCATCGAGGTCATGCCCGGGTCGATGACCACGAAGGCCTCGAAGTACAGCACGCGCTCGATCTCGCGCAGCGTCATGTCGAGCATCAGGCCGATGCGCGACGGCAGCGACTTGAGGAACCAGATGTGCGCCGTCGGGCTGGCCAGCTCGATGTGGCCCATGCGCTCGCGGCGCACCTTGGCCTGCGTGACCTCGACGCCGCACTTCTCGCAGACCACGCCGCGGTGCTTGAGGCGCTTGTACTTGCCGCACAGGCACTCGTAGTCCTTCACCGGCCCGAAGATCTTGGCGCAGAACAGGCCGTCGCGCTCCGGCTTGAAGGTGCGGTAGTTGATGGTCTCCGGCTTCTTGACCTCGCCGAACGACCACGAGCGGATCATGTCCGGCGAGGCCAGCCCGATGCGGATCGAGTCGAAGTCCTCGACCGGCGGCTGCTGCTTGAAAAACTTCAAAGGTCTTTCATTGGTCACCCTGTCCGTCGCGGGCGTGTGGTCGGAGCCCGGACTCAGCGCCGTTCCTGCTCGAGCTCGATGTTGATGCCGAGCGAGCGGATTTCCTTCACCAGCACGTTGAAGGACTCCGGCATGCCCGCGTCCATCTCGTGGTTGCCGTCCACGATGTTCTTGTACATCTTGGTGCGGCCGTTCACGTCGTCGGACTTGACCGTCAGCATTTCCTGCAGCGTGTAGGCCGCGCCGTAGGCCTCGAGCGCCCAGACTTCCATCTCGCCGAAGCGCTGGCCGCCGAACTGCGCCTTGCCGCCCAGCGGCTGCTGCGTGACCAGGCTGTAGGGCCCGGTCGAGCGCGCGTGCATCTTGTCGTCGACCAGGTGGTTGAGCTTCAGCATGTACATGTAGCCGACCGTCACCTGGCGGTCGAAGCGCTCGCCGGTGCGGCCGTCGTACAGCCACGTCTGGCCGCTGTCGCGGCAGGTCCGCGAGCGCGCAGCAGGTGCTTGATCTCCTTCTCGGTCGCGCCGTCGAACACCGGCGTCGCCATCGGCACGCCGTTGCGCAGGTTGCCGCGCGAGCTCGAGGACCTCGGCGTCGTTGAACGCGCCGAGGTCCTCGTCTGGCCGCCGGTGCTCGTTGTAGACCTCGTCGAGGAACTCGCGCACCTCGCCGGCGCCGCGGCTGCGCGTCGAGCATGCGGCCGATCTTGAGGCCGAGGCCCTTGGCCGCCCAGCCGAGGTGCGTCTCGAGGACCTGGCCGATGTTCATGCGCGAAGGCACGCCGAGCGGGTTCAGCACGATGTCGACCGGGGTGCCGTCCGCGATGTACGGCATGTCCTCGACCGGCACGATGGTCGAGATGACGCCCTTGTTGCCGTGGCGGCCGGCCATCTTGTCGCCCGGCTGGACGCGGCGCTTCACCGCCAGGTAGACCTTGACCATCTTGAGCACGCCCGGGGCGAGGTCGTCGCCCTGCGGTGATCTTCTCGCGCTTCTCCTCGAGGCGGCGCTCGAACTCCTTGCGCTGCGCGCGCATGCGCTCGGCGGTGAGCTCGAGCTCGGCGTTGGCCTCCTCGTCCTCGAGGCGGATCTCGAACCAGTGCTCGCGCGGGATGTCGTCGAGGTAGTCGGCCGTGACCTTCGACGCCGGCCTTGAGCTTGCGCGGGCCGCCGGCGGCGACCTTGCCCACCAGCATGGCGTGCACGCGCGAGAACAGGTCCTCCTCGAGGATGCGCTGCTGGTCGGCGAGGTCCTTGCGGACCTTCTCGATCTCGGACTTCTCGATGGAGCGGGCGCGCGAGTCCTTCTCGACGCCGTCGCGCGTGAACACGCGCACGTCGATGACCGTGCCGTCCATGCCCGGCGGCACGCGCAGCGAGGTGTCCTTAACGTCGGACGCCTTCTCGCCGAAGATCGCGCGCAGCAGCTTCTCCTCCGGGGTCAGCTGCGTCTCGCCCTTCGGCGTGACCTTGCCGACCAGGATGTCGCCGGCCTTGACCTCGGCGCCGATGAAGGCGATGCCGGCCTCGTCGAGCTTGGCGAGCGCCGCCTCGCCGACGTTCGGGATGTCGGCGGTGATCTCCTCCGGCCCGAGCTTGGTGTCGCGGGCGACGCAGGTGAGCTCCTCGATGTGGATCGTCGTGAAGCGGTCCTCCTGGACCACCCGCTCCGAGATCAGGATCGAGTCCTCGAAGTTGTAGCCGTTCCACGGCATGAACGCGACCAGCAGGTTCTGGCCGAGCGCGAGCTCGCCCAGGTCGGTCGAGGGCCCGTCGGCCAGCACGTCGCCGCGCGCGATCGCGTCGCCCGCCTTCACCAGCGGGCGCTGGTTGATGCAGGTGTTCTGGTTCGAGCGCGTGTACTTGGTCAGGTTGTAGATGTCGACGCCCGGCCTCGCCGGCGGTGGTCTCGGCGTCGTTGACGCGCACCACGATGCGCGAGGCGTCGACCGAGTCGACCACGCCGCCGCGGCGCGCGACCACGGTGACGCCCGAGTCGATGGCCACCGGGCGCTCCATGCCGGTGCCGACCAGCGGCGTCTCCGAGCGCAGCGTCGGCACGGCCTGGCGCTGCATGTTCGAGCCCATCAGCGCGCGGTTCGCGTCGTCGTGCTCGAGGAACGGGATCAGCGAGGCGGCGACCGACACGATCTGCTTCGGCGACACGTCCATGTACTGGATCTTGTCGCGGCGTCGAGAGCATGAACTCGTTCTGGTAGCGGCACGACACCAGGTCGTCGGTGAAGCGCGCCCTTGGCGTCGAGCGTGGCGTTCGCCTGCGCGATCACGTACTGCGCCTCCTCGATCGCCGACAGGTACTCGATCTGGTCGGTGACGCGGCCGTTCTCGACCTTGCGGTACGGCGTCTCGAGGAAGCCGTAGTCGTTGGTGCGCGCGTAGACCGGCGAGCGAGTTGATCAGGCCGATGTTCGGGCCTTCCGGCGTCTCGATCGGGCAGACGCGGCCGTAGTGCGTCGGGTGCACGTCGCGCACCTCGAAGCCGGCGCGCTCGCGCGTCAGGCCGCCCGGGCCGAGCGCCGAGACGCGGCGCTTGTGGGTGACCTCGGACAGCGGGTTGTTCTGGTCCATGAACTGCGAGAGCTGCGAGGAGCCGAAGAACTCCTTCACCGCGGCCGCCACCGGCTTGGCGTTGATCATGTCCTGCGGCATCAGGCCTCGCTCTCGGCGATCGTCAGGCGCTCCTTGACGGCGCGCTCGACGCGCACCAGGCCGACGCGGAAGGCGTTCTCGGCCATCTCGCCGACGCTGCGCACGCGGCGGTTGCCGAGGTGGTCGATGTCGTCCACCGTGCCGTTGCCGTTGCGGATGTCGATCAGCGTGCGGAGCACGTCGATGATGTCGGAGGTCTCGCCGCGGCTCTCGACCAGCGCCTTGGCGAAGTCGTCGCCGCGGCGGCCGAAGTGCAGCGACGTCGTAGAGGATGCCCGGGCCCTTGACCTCGCTGCGGCCGACGCGGCGGTTGAACTTCATGCGGCCGACGGCCGACAGGTCGTAGCGCTCGGGGTTGAAGAACAGGTTCTGGAACAGGTTCTCGGCGGCGTCGCTGGTCGGCGGCTCGCCCGGGCGCATCATGCGGTAGATCTCGACCAGCGCCTCGATGCGGTTCTTGGTCGGGTCGATGCGCAGCGTGTCGGAGATGAACGGGCCGCGGTCGAGGTCGTTCACGTACAGCACGCGGATCTCGGGGATGCCGGCCTGGACCAGCTTGGCGACGCGTGGCCGTGGTGAGGATCTCGTTGGCCTTGGCGAGGATCTCGCCGGTCTCGGTGTTCACGACGTCGTGCGCGAGGACCTTGCCGACGAGGTAGTCGGCCGGCACCGGCAGGCGGTCGACGCCCGCGTCCTCGAGCTGGCGCACGTGGCGCGCCGTGATGCGGCGGCCTTCCTCGACGATGACCTTGTCGCCGACGCGGATCTCGAAGCTGGCGGTCTCGCCGCGCAGGCGCTGCGGCACCAGCGCCGAGCTCGACGCCCTCCGGCGAGAGGTAGAAGGTGTTCTTCTCGAAGAACAGGTCGAGCATCTGCTCGTCGCTGTAGCCGAGCGCGCGCAGCAGGATGGTGACCGGCAGCTTGCGGCGGCGGTCGATGCGCGCGAACACGCAGTCCTTGGCGTCGAACTCGAAGTCGAGCCACGAGCCGCGGTAGGGGATGACGCGGGCGCGAGAACAGCAGCTTGCCCGAGCTGTGCGTCTTGCCGCGGTCGTGGTCGAAGAACACGCCCGGGCTGCGGTGCAGCTGGGAGACGATGACGCGCTCGGTGCCGTTCACGACGAACGTGCCGTTGTCGGTCATCAGCGGCAGCTCGCCGAGGTAGACCTCCTGCTCGCGGATGTCCTTGACCGGCTTCTTGGCGCCGGGGGCTTCCTTGTCGAGCACGACGAGGCGCACCTTGACGCGCAGCGGCGCGGCGTAGGTCAGGCCGCGCAGCTGGCATTCCTTGACGTCGAACACGGGCTCGCCGAGGCGGTAGCTCACGTACTCGAGGATCGCGTTGCCGGAGTAGCTGACGATCGGGAAGACGCTGTTGAACGCGGCGTGCAGGCCGATGTCCTCGCGGCCGTCCTCGGCGGCGTCGGCCTGCAGGAACTTGCGGTAGGAGTCGAGCTGGATGGCGAGCAGGTACGGCACCTCGAGGATGCTCGACCGCTTGCCGAAATCCTTGCGGATGCGCTTCTTCTCGGTGAAGGAATAAGCCATTGCGATCACCCTCTCATGGCCGGCAGTCGCGGCCCGGTCAGCTCGACGCCTGGAAACTGGCGAACGGGCGAGCCGGCCGGCGGGCAACCCCGCCAGCCGGCTCGCCTTGCAACGGGCCCAGAAGCCCGCGCATCGCGGTTACTTGATCTCCGCAGCTGCGCCGGCCTCTTCGAGCTTCTTCTTGATGCGCGTCGGCGTCGGCCTTCGGGATGCCCTCCTTGACCAGCGAGGGCACGCCCTCGACCAGGTCCTTGGCTTCCTTCAGGCCGAGGCCGGTGATCTCGCGGATCACCTTGATGACGCCGACCTTGTTGCCGCCGAAGCTCGTCATCGTGACGGTGAACTCGGTCTGCTCCTCGACGACCGGCGCCGCGGCAGCCGCGCCACGCGGCGGCCGCCATCGCGACCGGGGCCGCGGCGGTGACGCCGAACTTGTCTTCCATCATCTTCACGAGATCGACGATCTCCATCACGGTCATGTTGGAGATTGCGTCGAGGATCTCTTCCTTGCTGGCAGCCATTGTCTTGACTCCTGAAATAAGTTTGATTGGTACCCGATGTCGTATCCGGCCGTCGCGCTCTAGGCGGCGGCCTGCTTCTGGTCCTTGACCGCGGCGATCGTCCGCACGAGCTTCGCGTGAGGCTCGGCGAGCGTGCGCACGAACTTGCCGATGGGCGCCTTGATCACGCCCATGAGCTGCGCGAGCGCCTGATCGCGCGTCGGCAGGCTCGCGACCCGCTCGAGGTCCCCGCCCGGCAACACGCTCCCGCCGAGCGACACGAGCGTCGGCACGAGCTTGTTGTTGTCCTTGGCGAAGCCCTTGATGAGCCGCGCGGCCGCGCCCGGGTCGTCCTCGGAGAAGGCGAGGATCAGCGGGCCCTTGAGCTTCTCGCCGACGCACTCGAACTGAGTGCCGGCGACCGCCCGGCGGGCCAGCGTGTTCTTCACCACTCGCATGTAGACGCGGGAGGCGCGTGCCTTGGCGCGCAGGTCCGTGATCTGCGCCACCGAAAGCCCCCGGTACTCCGCGGCGACGACGGACTGCGCGCGGGCCGCAACCTCGTTCACCTCGGCGACCAGCGCCTTCTTGTCTTCCAGTCTGAGCGCCATGTGTTCCTCCTGGCCTGAAGATCGTCATGAACCAAACGCCCGTCCCTGAGCGTTCACCCCTTAGAGGGCGGGACCTTAAGGCAGTGAGACACTGACTCGGGTACCACCATCTGCGCAGGCGACCATTAAGGGGAGCGCCTCCCCGCCTGCGGTCTTCGATGATGGCCGGCCCCGGCTGACTGCCACCTCGCGGCGGCGTTCGGCCCGAAACCGGCCCTGCATCAAATCGTTGAACGGCCTCGCGCTCAGGCGCCGAGGCTCGACTGATCCACCGGCACGCCGGGCCCCATGGTCGAGGACACCGCGACGCGCTTCAGGTACACGCCCTTGGCCGCGGCCGGCTTGGCCTTCTGCAGGTCCGCGAGCAGCGCCTGCAGGTTCTCCTGCAGCGCCTGGACCTCGAAGCTGGCCTTGCCGATCGTGCAGTGCAGGACGCCCGCCTTGTCGGCGCGGAAGCGCACCTGGCCGGCCTTGGCGTTGCGCACGGCGCCCGCGACGTCCGGCGTCACCGTGCCGACCTTGGGGTTCGGCATCAGGCCGCGGGGGCCGAGGATCTGGCCGAGCTGGCCCACCACGCGCATGGCGTCGGGGCTCGCGACCACCACGTCGAAGTTGAGCTCGCCCGCCTTGACCTTCTCGGCGAGGTCCTCGAGGCCGACGATGTCGGCGCCCGCCTCGCGGGCGGCATCGGCGTTCTTGCCCGAGGTGAACACGGCGACGCGCACCGACTTGCCGGTGCCGTGCGGCAGCACGGTCGAGCCGCGCACCTGCTGGTCGGACTTCGTGGCGTCGATGCCGAGGTTCACGGCCACGTCCACGCTCTCGTCGAACTTGGCGGTGGCGAACTGCTTGACGAGCGCGAGCGCCTCGTCGATCGGGAACTGCTTGCCCGGCACGATCTTCTCGGCCCAGGGCTTCATGCGCTTGGCGACGGCACCCATGTCACACCCCCTCCACGTCGACGCCCATGCTGCGGGCGCTGCCCGCGATCGTCCGCACGGCCGCATCGAGGTCGGCCGCCGTCAGGTCCGGCGTCTTGGTCTTCGCGATCTCCTCGAGCTGCTCGCGCGTGATGCGCCCCACCTTGGCGGTGTTCGGCGTGCCGCTGCCCTTCTCGAGGCCGAGCGCCTTGCGGATCAGCACGGACGCCGGCGGCGTCTTCATGATGAAGGTGAAGCTGCGATCACTGTACACCGTGATCACCACGGGGATCGGCAGTCCCTTCTCGAGCTGCTGGGTCTGCGCGTTGAACTGCTTGCAGAACTCCATGATGTTGACGCCCTGCTGGCCGAGCGCCGGCCCGATGGGCGGGCTCGGGTTGGCCTGGCCGGCCGGCACCTGCAGCTTGACGTAACCGTTTACTTTCTTAGCCATCTGTCACCTCTGTTGGGTCCAAGCGCCCCGAAGGGCTCCCCGTTGGGCTCAGGCCTTCTCGACCTGGCCGAAATCGAGCTCCACGGGCGTCGAGCGCCCGAGGATCTGCACCGCCACCTGCAGGCGGCTCTTCTCGTAGTTGACCGACTCGACGACGCCACTGAAGTCGTTGAACGGCCCGTCCACCACGCGCACCACCTCGCCGGGCTCGAACAGCACCTTCGGCCGCGGCTTCTCCGCGCCTTCCTCGACGCGGCGCAGGATCGCGTTCGCCTCGCGCTCGGTGATGGGCGCGGGCTTCTCCGGCGTGCCGCCGATGAAGCCGAGCACCTTCGCGGTCTCCCGCACCAGGTGCCAGGTGTCCTCGTTCATCTCCATCTGCACGAGCACGTAGCCCGGGAAGAACTTGCGTTCGCTGCGGCGGCGCTGCCCGTCCCGCATCTCCACGACTTCCTCGGTGGGCACGAGGATCTCGCCGAACTTGTCCTCGAGGCCCTTGAGCTTGATGCGGTCCCTGAGCGACTCGGCCACCTTGTGCTCGAAGTTCGAGTACGCGTGCACGACGTACCAGCGCAGCGCCACGGTCAGCCTCCCCGCCCGGCCAGCGCCGCGGTCACGCTGCCGAGGACCCAGTCGAGGATCCAGAAGAAGATGCCCATCGCCAGCACGGCGACGAACACCACCAGCGTGGTCTGCAGCGTCTCCTGGCGGGTCGGCCAGACGACCTTGCGCAGCTCGACGCGCGATCCCTGCACGAAGGCCCAGAACGTCCGCCCCTGCACCGACTGCAGGGCGACCGCGATGCCGGCGCCCAGCGAGGCGAGCACGATCACCCACCGCAGCGCGATCGGGTAGCTCGATAGCAGGTAGAACGCGGCGATGCCGCCGACGAGGATCGCGACGGCCGCCGCCAGCTTCACGGTGTCGAGCGCGCTGGGGCCCGATTCAACCTTCTGGGTCATGTATGCCTGCCGGGATGCTGCCCGGGTCATCCGCCACGGGGCCCGTCCGCGCGCTCCGAATGGCAGGCCAGGAGGGAATCGAACCCCCAACCTGCGGTTTTGGAGACCGCCGCTCTGCCAATTGAGCTACTGGCCTGCGCGCGAAACGAACCGTCGTGCGGAACCCGGACTGCTGGTTACTTGAGGATCTTCGACACCACGCCCGCGCCGACCGTGCGTCCGCCCTCGCGGATCGCAAAGCGCAGGCCCTCTTCCATCGCGATCGGGCTGATCAGCTCGATCGTCATCTTGATGTTGTCGCCAGGCATCACCATCTCGACGCCCTCCGGCAACTCCACCGAACCCGTCACGTCCGTCGTGCGGAAGTAAAACTGCGGACGATACCCCTTGAAGAACGGCGTGTGACGCCCGCCCTCCTCCTTCGTCAGCACGTACACCTCGCCCTCGAACTTGGTGTGCGGCGTGATGCTCCCAGGCTTCGCCAGCACCTGCCCGCGCTCGACTTCCTCACGCTTCGTGCCGCGCAGCAGCACGCCCACGTTGTCGCCCGCCTGACCCTGGTCAAGCAGCTTCCTGAACATCTCCACACCCGTGCAGATCGTCTTCACCGTCGGGCGAAGACCCACGATCTCCACTTCGTCGTTCACCTTCACGATGCCGCGCTCAATGCGCCCCGTCACCACCGTGCCGCGACCCGAAATCGAGAACACGTCCTCCACCGGCATCAGGAACGCCCCGTCAATCGCGCGCTCCGGTACCGGAATGTAACGGTCCATCTCGTCGACCAGCTTCACCACCGAGGGCACCCCGAGCGGACCCTTGTCCCCCTCGAGCGCCTTCAGCGCCGAACCCGTCACGATCGGCGTGTCGTCGCCCGGGAACTCGTACTTCGACAGCAGCTCGCGAACCTCCAGCTCGACGAGCTCCAGCAGCTCCGCGTCGTCCACCATGTCCGCCTTGTTCAGGTACACCACGATGTACGGCACGCCCACCTGCCGCGCCAGCAGAATGTGCTCGCGCGTCTGCGGCATCGGGCCATCGGCCGCCGAGACCACCAGAATCGCCCCGTCCATCTGCGCCGCACCCGTGATCATGTTCTTCACGTAATCGGCGTGCCCCGGACAGTCCACGTGCGCGTAGTGCCGCAGCGGGCTCTGATACTCGACGTGCGCCGTCGAAATCGTGATCCCGCGCGCCTTCTCCTCCGGCGCCTTGTCAATCTGGTCGTAGGCCATGAACGCGCCGCCGTGCGTCTCCGCCATCACCTTCGTCAGCGCCGCCGTCAGCGTCGTCTTGCCATGGTCAACGTGCCCAATCGTCCCCACGTTCACGTGCGGCTTCGTACGCGCAAATTTTTCCTTAGCCACGACCCTTACCTCTGAAAACTAGTGACTTGAACACTGGAGCCCACGACCGGAATCGAACCGGTGACCTCGTCCTTACCAAGGACGTGCTCTACCGACTGAGCTACGTGGGCCGCCGAACCGTCCGCCCAATTCCCGGCACCGCCCGGAATGGAGCGGGTGATGGGAATCGAACCCACGCCATCAGCTTGGAAGGCTGAGGTTCTACCATTGAACTACACCCGCCACGCTTCCCGGCCACGACCGCGAACCCCGTACACCGACCGCCGCCCCGTCGCACTGGCCATCCGCGCCGGCCCGCCGGGCTGGTCTGGTGGAGGGGGTAGGATTCGAACCTACGAAGGCATGAGCCGGCAGATTTACAGTCTGCTCCCGTTGGCCGCTTGGGTACCCCTCCGCGGACAGAGAGCCGCGTATTCTCGTCGGCGACCCGCCCCGTGTCAATGCGGTGCGCTGGGCGCGGTGCCGGTCCCCGGGTCGTAGCCGGCGATGTCGACAATCTCCACCTGGGTCGGGTCGAGCGCCCGGCCGAGGAACGTGCCGCCCACGCGAGCGAATCGCGCCGCACCGTCGGTGGCCAGGAGCGTGAGCGATCCGCCGCCGCTCGCGGCCGGGCGGCCCAAGCCGCGCTCGCCCAGCACCCCGGCCAGCGCCGCCGCCGTGGTCGCGGCGGAGTCCACGACCGACACCTGCGGCCCCAGCACGGCCTGAAGGGTGGGCGCGACCACCGGGAAGTGCGTGCAGCCGAGGACCAGGGTGTCGGGTCGGGCCGCCGCCACGGCGCCGGCGAACAGGTCGTCGAGATAGCGATGGGCGACTGCCTCGACGATGGGCCCGTCGGTCCAGCCCTCCTCGGCCAGCGCCACGAACAGGGGGCAGGCCCGCGCGCTGACGACGGCCGACGGCAGCCGGCGGGCGATGGCGCGCTGGTAGGCACCGCCGCTCACGGTGCTCTCCGTCGCGATCACGGCGATGCGCCCCGAGCGCGTCGCCCGGCAGGCGGCCGCCGCGCCGGGTTCGAGCACCCCGAGCACCGGCACGGGCGCGAACTCGGCCGCCAGCGACTCGAGCGCCACCGCCGAGGCGGTGTTGCAGGCGACGACCAGGCACTTGATGCCGCGCGCCTTGAGGAGCCCCGCGGCCTGCAAGGCGTAGCGGCGGATCGACTCTGGGCTCTTCGTGCCGTACGGGAGCCGCGCCGTGTCGCCCAGGTAAACGAAATCCTCGTGGGGCAGTGCGGCTGCGAGCGCGCGCAGCACCGTGAGCCCGCCCACTCCGGAATCGAACACACCCACGGGCGCAAGCACCTGCGCGCGGCGCACCTCGTCTCGCGAAAGCTCCGTCGCCACGATCGCTCCCCGCCGCGGATTCGGTCGCGGAGGATAGCGCAGGACGGCGCCCGTGTTGCCGTGCACGCCGGGGCGCGACATAACGCAACGGGATTTTCCACACGCCCTTCCCTGCGCGCCGCCGGCGTGCATAATTCACTGGCGCGCCTGCGAGTACGCACAACGACAAGAGAACTCGTCCCGTGGAAAGAAGACTCACGACCCGCCACCGCGCTCGCACCACCGTCTATCTGCTGCTGCCCGGCCGGCACCGACGCCTGTGCCGCGCGAGCAACCTGAGCGCGAGCGGTGTGTTCGTGGAGACTGGCGATCTCGGGCTGCGCCGGGGACAGACCGTGGAACTCGCCTTCGCCATCAGCCTCGGTGCCATCACCAAGCTGCACCGCCGGACGGCCGTGGTGGCGCACATTTCGCGCGGCGGCACCGGCCTGCGCATGGAAGGCCACGGCGGCTGACGCCGGTCGCGCCGCGCCGCCCGCTCCGGCGCGATCAGCTTTGATTTTCTAGGGGATTCTGCGAATGCCCACCCCGCGCGGCGGCCCGTATGTTGGCCGTGGCAAGCGGGGGTTCGAATGGAACGAAACTCACCCGATGCGGAGGTCGCACAGGCGATCAACCGGGTACTTTCGGCCGAGCGGGAAGCCGCTGGCGCGATCGCGGCTGCCGAGCGCGAGGCCGAAGCTCTGATTGATGCCGCTCGCGCCGAGCGCAGGCGTCTGCTCGAGCGTGCGCGCCTGCGAGCCGCGCGGCTCCATGCCGCGGCGCAGTCGCGCCTCGAGCGCTCTCTTGCCCGTCTCGATCGTGGCGCGGCGGCGCCGGGAACAGACTTCGCAACGCTGCACGAGCTCACCCAGCAGGCGGTCGGAAGGCTCGCGAGGCGACTCACGGCGGCCGACCATGAGCCGCGCTGACCTCTCCTTCGCCTTCGCACAGGCCCGGCTGCAGGCGCGCTTCGGCGCCCGTCCGGTTGCCGCCGACTGGCAGCAGCTCGAGGCGACACGCGACCTCGGCGCCGTGCTGCAGATCCTGCGTGGCGGCCCGCTGGCCCGCTGGACCAGTCGGCTCCCGGCGCGCCCGGGACTTCACGAGATGGAGCGCCGCCTGCGCGATGAATGGCTGCGAGCAGTCGACGAGGTGGCGGCCTGGCAGCCGGAGCACTGGCGCGAGGCCACGCGCTGGATGCGCTGGATCACCTACCTCCCCTCGCTGCAGAAGCTCGCGCGTGGCGGGCGCGCGCCCGCCTGGATGCGAGCCGACCCCGTGCTCGGCCCGATCGTGGCCCGCGAGCCGCTCGATCGCGGCCCGGCGCTCTCGGGAACGCCCCTCGCGCCGCTGGCCGCCGGCTTCGGTGCGGCCCCGGACGTAGCCGGCGCCTGGGCTCGCCACTGGCAGACGCTCTGGCCGCACGGCAACGCGGTACGCGCGCCGCTGCAGCGACTGCTGGCGACGATCCGTGAGCACCGCGTACGTCTCGCCGAGGCGCCGCTGGAGGCGACCTCACGCGACGCGGTCCAGTCACTCGAGCGGCGCCTCGAGGTGAGTTTCCGCCGGCACCCGCTGTCCGCGGTGGCTACTTCCGCGTTCGTCTGCCTGATGATGCTCGACCTGCAGCGCCTGCGCGGCATGCTCGCCGTGCGCTCCCTGCGCGATGCGCCGGTGGCGGCGCCATGACGCTGCGACCCGCCGCCGCGAACTGGTTCGAGCTGCTTACCTCGCGTGAGGAACTCGGGGCATCGCTCGACTGCCTCGCGGCCACCGGCTCGGTGCAGCTGCAGGCCCACAGCCAGTCGGAGCAGCGCCTCGCGCTGCCCGACCTGCGCACGACGCTGGCCGAATACGAGACGCTCGCGCGGCGTTACGGTCATTTCTGGCCGCGTGCCGAGGCCTGCCGGCCCGGCCCGCAGCACGCGCTGCTCGAGGCGCCGGGGCAGGCGCTCGAGACGGTGCGCACCTGGGCCGCCGCCGCGGACCCGCTGATCGCCGAGCTCGAGACACTCGCGCAGACCGCCGAGGACACCCATCTGCTCGCCGAGCTGCAGGCACGCTCCGGCGACGCCCTCGCCCGCCTCGACCAGCTCGCGCATGCCGGGCCGGTCCTCGCCGGCCGCGCCTATCTGCTCTCCGACGGCGGGCTGCCGCAGGCGCTGCCGACCAGCGTGCTGCTGCAGCGAGTGCCGTTCGACGAGCGGTTGTTCCTGCTGGCCGTGGGCCCAACGGAGGACGTCGCCACGCTCGACCAGGCGCTGGCGGCCCGCAAGGCCCGCGCCATCGCCCTGCCGGATGATCTCCCCGCCGAGCCGGCTGCCATCACGCACCACCTCGAGTCGAAGCGCGCTGCGATCGCGACGCGGGAGCAGGCCGCGCGGGCCGAACTCGAGGCGCTGGGTCGCGAGCACGGCGTCGCCCCGGCGCTCGGCCAGCTGGCGCTCGCGGCGTGGCTGGTGACGCACGTGCCGGAGCTGCCGGTGACCGAGCATTTCGGCTGGATCACCGGCTGGTGCGCCGACCCGGACGACGCGCGCCTGCGGGCCGCGCTCGACGCGCGCGACCTGCACTACCTGCTGCGCTTCACGCCGGCGCCCACGGACGCCGTGCCGCCGTCGGTGCTGCGCAATCCCGCCTGGGCGCGGCCCTTCGAGGTGTTCGGGAAGCTGATGGGCGTGCCTGGCACGCGCGAGGCCGACCCGAGCATCGTGCTCGCGCTCGTGGCGCCGCTGATGTTCGGCTTCATGTTCGGCGACGTAGCGCAGGGCCTGATCGTCGCCATCCTCGGCTTCATGCTGCGCAATCGCCTGCCGGCGCTGCGGCTGCTGATGCCGGGCGGCATCATGGCCATCGTGTTCGGCTTCGCCTTCGGCAGCGTATTCGCGCGCGAGGACGTGATCCCGGCGCTGTGGCTGCACCCGCTCGGCGAGCCGCTCACCGTGCTCGCAACCGCGCTCGGCTTCGGCATCCTCGTGATGCTGGTGGGGCTGCTGCTCAATGCCCTGCAGTTCCACTGGCGCGGCGAGTTCGGCCGCTGGCTCGCGACCGACGCGGGCCTGCTGGTCGCGTACCTCGGCATCGTCGGCACGGTCCTCGACGCGAGGCTGCTGTGGGCCCTGCCGGCCGGTCTCACATGGTCGCTCGCGGGCAGCGCGCTGTTCGCCCCGAAGGACCGCCTCGGCGCGCTCGGGCAGGCGGCCGGCGAGGCGGTCGAGCGAATGCTGCAGCTCGGCGTGAATACCGTGTCGTTCGTGCGCGTGGGTGCGTTCGCGCTCGCCCACGCCGGGCTCTCGACGGCCGTGGTCGGCATCGCCGAAGCGGCTGGCGCGGCCTACTGGCCGGTGCTGGTGATCGGCAACGTCGCCATCATCGCCCTCGAGGGCCTCGTGGTCGGCATCCAGACCACGCGCCTGATCCTGTTCGAGTTCTTCATCCGCTTCCTCACGGCTCGCGGCCGCCCCTTCGAGCCGCTGCCGTTGCCTCCTGCCGAACCCCTCTCCCGGAGCAAGTCATGAAATCCCCGACCCGATGGATGATCGCAATCGCCGTGCTCACGCTGGCCACCGGCGCGGTGGCCACGCTGGCGCTGTTCGCCGCGGGGCCGGCGCTCGCCGCCGAGGCAGCGGCGGTGCCGGTGGACCCGAGCGTGCTGCGCTGGGGCTTCGTCGCAGCGGCTGCCTCGGCGGGCCTCGCCGCGCTCGGCGCCGGCTACGCGGTGGCCCAGGTCGGCACGGCCGCGCTCGGCGCGCTGGCCGAGAAGCCCGATCTGTTTGGTCGCGTACTCGTCATGGTCGGCCTCGCCGAGGGCATCGCGATCTACGGCCTGATCGTCTCGATCCTGATCCTCAACCGCCTGGGCTGACGTGGCGCGCGTCTACTACATCGGCGACGAGGCCACGGCGGCGGGCTACCGGCTCGCGGGTGCGGAGGTGCGCGTCCCGACGGCGGAAAACGCTCCGGAGGTCTTCCGTCGCGCACGGGATGCCGACGCCGACCTGATCCTGTTGTCGGCCGAGTTCGCCGGCGCATTGCCGCCCGAGGAACTCGCGGCCGCGGTGCAGGGCGAGCGGCCGCTGGTCGCGATCGTTCCGGACGCGCACGGCCGGCATGCCCCGCCCGACGTCGCACGCGACGTGCGCCTCGCCCTGGGAATCGAACCATGAGCGTCCCCGAAGGCATCGTGCAGGCACAGATGGAAGCACTGCTGCGGCGGGTGGCCCGCGAGCAGGAAATGCTGTCGCGACGGGCGCGCGACGCCGCCGAGGAGCAGTCCCGGGGCATCGTGGCGCGGGCCCGGGAGGAGGCCAGGGCGCGGACGCGGCAGGCGGCGGAGGAAGCGCGCCTGTCGGTGGAGCGCGCGCTCGGTGATCGTCGCGCGGCGCTCGAGACGGCCGCCCGGCAGCGCGAGCAGTCGCTGCTGCGCGAGCTCATGGACACGGCGTGGCAGGCATTGCCCGGGGCGCTGGTCGCCGCCTGGCAGGAGCCGGCGAGGCGTCACGAGTGGTGCGAGACGGCGTGCGCCCTCGCCCGCCGCATCGTGATGGGGGACGGGCCGTTCACGGTCGAACTCGATGCGACCGCACCGGACGAGCAGCAGGAGTTCCTGCGCCAGTGCCTGCCGGACGGCGACGAGCCGCCCGCGATCCGCCGCGTGCACGGGCTCGGGCCGGGGCTGCGCGTCCGACGCGGGCTCGCCTGCGTGGACGCGACCGTGCCCGGACTGCTCGCCTCGCGCGAGCGGGTGGAGGCGGAACTGCTGGCAGAACTCGACGTCCTGCTCGAGCAGGGCGGGAGGGTGTCCACGTGAGCCAGGCGGTGATCAGCTGGATCGGCGGGCCCGTGCTGCGCGCGCGCATGACGGGTCCGTTCACCGTGTACGAGGCGGTGTCGGTCGGGCCGCGCCGCCTGCTCGGCGAGGTGATCCAGCTCAAGGGCGAGGAACTCGTCGCTCAGGTCTACGAGGACACCACCGGCCTCGAGCCGGGCGTCACCGTCGAGGGCACCGGCGCGCGCGCTGTCGGTGCAGCTCGGCCCCGGGCTGCTCGGCGGCATCTTCGACGGACTGTTGCGGCCGCTCACCGGCGGCGAGGACTTCCAGGTCAAGGCTGGCCTCGGGGCCGGCACGGTGGGACGTTTCCCCTTCACGCCGCAGGCCACAGTCGGCAGCGACATCGAGGCCGGCGCGGTACTCGGGTCGGTCACCGCGGCGCGCGCGCAGTCCATTCTTGTGCCACCGGGCCTCCGTGGCCGCCTCGAGTGGCTCGCAGGCGAGGGCGAGTACGCCGAGGACGAGCCCGTCGCGCGGCTCGCCGCGCCGGGCGGCTCGCGGCACGAGATCGCGATGCGCCACCCGTGGCCGGTGCGCACGCCGCGTCCGGTGCGGGCCAGGCTGCCCGCGAGCGGCCCGATGATCACGGGCCAGCGCATCCTCGACACGCTGTTCCCGGTGGCGCGCGGCAGCCGCGCCGCCCTCCCCGGCGGCTTCGGCACCGGCAAGACGGTGCTGCAGGAGGCGCTCGCCAAGTGGTGCGACGCCGACGTGATCGTCTACGTGGGCTGCGGCGAGCGCGGCAACGAGATGGCCGAGGTGCTCGACGAGTTCCCGAGCCTCGAGGACCCGCGCACCGGCCGCCCGCTGGCCGAGCGCACCGTCATCATCGCCAACACCTCGAACATGCCGGTCGCGGCGCGCGAGGCGAGCATCTACACCGCGATCTCTGTGGCCGAGTACTTCCGCGACCAGGGGCTGCACGTCGCGCTGATGGCCGACTCCACGAGCCGCTGGGCCGAGGCGTTGCGCGAGGTGTCCGGGCGGCTCGGCGAGTTGCCCGGCGAGGCCGGTTACCCCGCGTATCTCAGCTCGCGCCTCGCCGAGTTCTACGAACGCGCCGCGCGCGTCACGACCCTCGCCGGGCAGGAAGGCTCCGTCACCATCATCGGCGCCGTGAGCCCGCCGGCGGGCGACTTCTCCGAGCCCGTCACGCTGCACACCAAGCGCTACGTGCGCTGCTTCTGGGCGCTCGACCGGCAGCGCGCGCAGGCTCGCTTCTACCCGGCGATCCACCCGCTGCAGTCCTACAGCGCGGACGCCGACGCGCTCGCCGAGTGGTGGAAGCGATCAGGCAACCCCGACTGGCTCGCGCAGCGCCAGCGCGTGCTCGAGCTGCTCGAGCAGCAGGCGCACCTCGAACGCATGGCGCGCATCGTCGGGCGCGACGCGCTGCCCCCGCTGCAGCAGCTGAAGCTGCTGTGCGCGGACCTCGTGAACGACGGCTTCCTGCGCCAGTCGTCCTTCTCGAAGGTGGACCGCTTCTGCTCGCCGGCACGGCAGGCAGCGATGATCTCGATCCTGCTCGCCTACATGGACCGGGCGGAGGCCGCCGTACAGTCGGGTGTTTCGCCGTCGCGCCTTGCCGAGATGCCGATCGTCCGGCAGCTGCAGCGCCTCGGCGAGGAGTTCGGCGAGGGCGACCTGCGCAAGCTCGCGCTGCTGCCACGCCAGCTCGACTACGAATTCGACGCCCTGCACACGGTGACCGGCCATGTTCGCTGACCTGCTGCTCGAAGGCGCCGTGACCCGCATCGAGGGTCCGCTGCTGTTCGCGAAGCGCGCGGCGCGCGTGGGGCTCAATTCCGCCGTCGAGGTCGTCGGCAGCGACGGCGGCGTGCGCCTCGGGCGCATCGCGGCGCTCGACGAGGAGTCCATGGTGATCGAGGTACTGCAGTCCACGGCGGGCCTCGGCCTCGAGGGCACGCGGGTACGGCTGCGCGCCGAGCCGCTGCTGTTCGGCGTCGGGCCCAACCTGCTCGGGCGCATCTTCGACAGCATCGGGCGGCCGATCGACGGCGGGCCGCCGGTCGCGGCGCGCGCGCGCATGCGCATCGAGGGCCTCGCCATCAACCCGTCGTGGCGCGCCCTGCCGCGCGACTTCATCGAGACCGGCGTGTCCACGATCGACCTGCTGAACAGCCTGGTCCGCGGCCAGAAGCTGCCGCTGTTCTCTGCGGGCGGCCTGCCGCACGACCGGCTCGCTACCCAGATCGCGCAGCGTGCGCGGCTGCGCGGCGGCAAGAGCGAGGAATTCGCCGTGGTGTTCGCCGGCATGGGCGTGCCGCACGACACCGCCGAGCAGTTCCGCAGCGCCATGGAGCAGAGCGGCGCGCTCGGCCACACCGTACTGTTCCTGAACCTCGCCGACGAGCCCGGCATGCAGCGGTTGCTCACCCCGCGTTACGCGCTCACCGCCGCCGAGTACCTGGCGTTCGTGGAGGGCCGCCACGTGCTCGTGATCCTCACCGACATGACCAACTACTGCGAGGCGCTGCGCGAGGTCTCGGCGAGCCACGGCGAGATCCCGGGCCGAAAGGGCTACCCGGGCTACATGTACTCCGATCTCGCGTCGCTCTACGAGCGCGCCGGCTGCATCCGGGGCAAGCCGGGCACGCTCACGCAGCTGCCGATTCTGACGATGCCCGGCGACGACATCGGCCACCCCATCCCGGACCTCACCGGCTACATCACCGAGGGCCAGATCGTGCTCGACCGCGAGCTCGACCGGCGCGGCGTGTACCCGCCCGTCAAGGTGCTGCCGAGCCTGTCCAGACTGATGGATGCGGGCATCGGCGAGGGCTACACGGACGCCGACCACCCCGCGCTCGCGCACCAGCTGTTCGCGGCCTACGCGCGCGCCATGCGCGTGCGCACGCTGGCAAGCGTCATGGGCGAGCAGGGCCTGCCCGAGGCGGACCGCAAGTTCCTCGAGTTCGGGCAGCGCTTCGAGGAGCAGTTCGTCACGCAGGCGACCTCGCGCACGCTCGAGGAGAGCATGGCGGTGGGCTGGAGCGTCCTGCGCGACCTGCCGCGCAACGAGCTCGCGCGGCTGTCCGACGCGCAGATCAAGCGCCACCTCGAGGAGCCGACCCGTGCCTGAGGCCGGCGGCGGCGAAGTCCTCGCGACGCGCGTCGCCTTCCTCGAGCTCAAGGACGAGCGGCGGCTCGTGCAGGAGGGCTACGAGCTGCTCGACGAGAAGCGCGTGCTGCTCGCCGCCGAGATCATGCGCCAGCTGCGACATTACGGCGCGCTGCGCACCGAGATCGGCGGCCTCGAGGCCGCCGCCCTCGAGGCGCTCGAGTCCGCGGTCGGCATGCACGGCTTCGACAAGCTCACCGTGGAGCCCAAGCTCGACCTCGGCCCCGCCCTGCTCGGGGTCCACGAGCAGTCATTCCTCGGCCTCCGGCTCGTGGAGGCGGCGCTCGATGAGCGCGGGCCGCCCGCCGCCGACGCGCCGCGGGCCGCCACGCCGGAGGCGCGCGGCTGCGCGCTGGCGTTCCGGCGGCTGGTGGTCCGGCACGTCGAGCTCGCCGCCTGCATCGCCAGCCTGCGCCGGCTGATCCGGGAATACGTGCGCACCGAGAGGCGGGCCCGGGCGCTCGAGAACGTCGTGCTGCCGGAGATCGACGAGTCGCTGCACTTCATCGAGGAGCAGCTCGACGCGGTGGACCAGGAAGAAGCGGTGCGGGTGCGCACTGCCGCCGCCGCGCGCGCCTGAGCCCCGGCGCCGTCCACGCTTGACCCACGCGGAGGACCGCTGGCTAGCTGGCGGCCCCTTTCGCGCGAGGAACCCCGATGACCAAGCCTGCCGCACCCGCCGCACGAGACCTGCCGCCGGACCCGCGGCCGCTGCACCTCGTGTTCGGCGCCAGCGGCTACATCGGCAGCAACCTCGTCCCCGAGCTGCTGCGCGGCGGTCACCGGGTGCGCGCCACGGCGCGCAACGTCGAGGTGCTCGAGGGCCGCGGCTGGGCAGGCGCGGGACTCGCGCAGGCCGATGCACTCGACCCGGCCACGCTGCCTGCGGCGCTCGCCGGCGTTGACGTGGCCTACTACCTCGTGCACTCGATGGCCGCGGGCCGCGACTTCGGCGCGATCGACCGCCGGGCGGCGGAGACACTTCGCCCGGGCCGCGGCCTCCGCGGGCGTGCGCCGCATCGTGTACCTCGGTGGCCTGATCCCGCCGAACCCGCGTTCCGAGCACCTGAAATCGCGAGCCGAGACCGGCGACGTGCTGCGCACCGGGCCGGTGCCGGTCACCGAGGTGCGCGCCGGAATGATCATCGGCCCGGGCTCCGCGGCCTACGAGGTGATCCGCGACCTGGTGAATCACTTGCCGGTGATGATCACCCCGGCCTGGGTTCGCTCGCGATCGACGCCCATCGCGCTGCCCGACCTGCTTGCCTACCTGATCGCCGTGGCCGGGCAGGCTGAGGCCGCGGGTCGCATCTACGACGCGGGCGGCCCCGAGGCCGTGTACCTACGAGGAGATCATGCGCTGCTACGGCCGCCTGGCCGGGCGCCAGCCGCGCATCCTCGCGGTGCCGGTGCTGACGCCGCGGCTGTCGTCGTACTGGCTCAGGTTCGTGACCTCCGTCCCCACCAACGTCGCCCAGGCGCTGGTGGAGGGCCTGGAGCACGACTTCATCGCCAACGATGTTGCCCTGCGGGCGCTGGTGCCGCGGCGCCTGATGGGCCTCGAGGAGGCCGTGCACGCCGCGATGGAGGCGGACCGCAGCCACACGGTGGTCGCGCGCTGGGTCGAGGGTGCGATCGCCTGCCGCAACTTCCACCCGGAGTACGGTTTCTACGCCAAGCGCGCCGGTGCGACCGCGGCCGACCCGGCAACACCGGAAGCCGTGTTCGCGGTCGTGTGCGGCATCGGCGGCGAGGACGGCTGGTTCTATGCCGACAGCCTGTGGTGGCTGCGACGGGCCCTCGACTGGCTGGCCGGCGGCCCGAGCTTCCGTCGCAGCCGCCGTCACCCGACCGAGCTGCGCGTGGGCGACGTGGTGGACTCGTGGCGCGTGATCGCGCTGGAGCCGGGGCGACGGCTCACGCTGCTGATGGAAATGAAGGGCCCCGGGGCCGGCGTGCTCGAGTTCGTGGTGCGGCCGGGTGCGGGCGACTCAGGATCGAGCGTCAGCGCCACGGCCCACTGGCACCCGGCGGGTGTGGCGGGCCTGCTGTACTGGTACGCGCTGGTGCCCGCGCACCTGTTCCTGTTCCGCGGCCTGACGCGCGCCATCCAGCGGCGCGCGTCGGCCAGGGATCACTCCGGCAACGCGAGCTTGCGCGAACCGAAGTAGTAGCGCACCGAAGCGCCCACGTAGTTCACGCTGTACTCGTAGGGATCCGCACCGAGCGCGAGGATCGTGGGGATCGTGGCGGGCTCGATGCCCTGCAGCGGCCCAGTCGCTGCTGTCAAAGCGCTCGTACCACCACGAGAACGTGACGTCGAGCTTCTCGGTGAGCCCGTAGCTGAAGTCCGCACGCAGGCTGTCGAGCTCGCTGGTCACGGTCGGGAACGCGCCCGCCGAGACGCCCGTCAGCGTCGTGTCGGACTCGCCCTTGGCGTGGGTGTAGCCGAGGTCGAGGCGGATGTCGTCTGCAAGCTGGGCGCGGAGGCCACCGCCGTAGGTGCTGAAGTCGTCCTCGACGATGCTGCGCCAGTCCGGGTCCCCGAACGACACTGCTGCCCTGGGTGCGGACGTCGATCTTCTCCTGACCGCCGTTGACGAACACGGAGACCTTCTCGTTGACCGCCCAGGTGAGGTCCACGCCGTAGCGCCGGTCGAGGCCCGAGCCGACGCCGATCGCCGAGAAGTTGTAGCTGTCGTCGCCATAGAACGCGCTGGCGCCCAGGGTGAGCGGCAGCGTGCCGAACGACACGTCCACCAGCATCTCGCCGTAGCTGCGGTACAGGTAGGCCATGTTGTACTTGCGCATCATCGGGTTCTGCCCGTTCGCGGCCGCGACATCGAGGTCGTAGCGACTGTCGGGATCACGCTCCTTGGCGCCGCCCTTGAGCACGAAGCCCAGGTACCCGAAGGGCCGGTACTGCACCACGCCCCAGCCATCGACCTGCGACTCGCTCGACACCTCCTGGGCGGTGCCCTTGCGGTCGGTCTCGCGATAGTCGCCGCCGACGCCGATGCTCAAGTCGTCGTAGACCTTGTAGTCGGCGCTGCCGGCGAGACGCAGCCGCTCGAACCCGTACACCGGGTTCACGCGGTCGTCGAGCACCGGGAAGAGATCCGTGTGGACGACGGAGGTGTAGGTGCGCTGGCGGGTGTCGTTGTCGCGCTCGTCCCAGGCGACGCTGCCGCGCAGCCGCAGCCGATCGATCGGCCGCGAACTCACGGTGAGGTCGGCGCGCATCACGCTCATCTCGCCGTCGAGGTTGCGGGCCGGAAGCGGGTCGGTCGCGAGCGTCGGGTTGATGGTGTAAGGCAGGAAGCCCGTGTCCTGCGTGCCCGTGCCCGTGGCGAGCGAGACGGCGACCGTGGTGTTGCCACGGCAGGCCGTACCAGCCCGGCCGAGGCGCCGAACTCGTGGTACTGGTTGTCCGGGGCGAGCGCCATCTGGCCGACGTCCGCGCCCGGCACCATCGCGTTGAAGGGGTTGTCCCAGCGCAGGGCCGCGGCCTTCGTGTCGTAGATCGAGCCCGCGTAGCCCGCCTCGGCGAACCAGCCGGCGCCCTCGTAGCGCACCGTGGCATCGAGCCGG
Source organism: uncultured Gammaproteobacteria bacterium (assembly GCA_963789375.1). GTDB lineage: Bacteria > Pseudomonadota > Gammaproteobacteria > Steroidobacterales > Steroidobacteraceae > RPQJ01. The sequence goes on from CAWBKN010000013.1 coordinate 302,575, forward strand.
TCGGTCGCGTCGTCCACGGTCACGGGCAGCTGCGTCGAGGCACTGCCGAAGGACGCGAGCTGGGCTCGCGTGCCGTCGCGCTGGTCGCGACGGTAGTCGACCTTGAACTGCACGTTCTCGAGCATCCAGTAGCGGCCGGCCACGCCGTAGCGGTCACGGTCGAAGCCGATGTCCACGGAGCGCAGGCTGCCGTCCAGCGCCGACATGCCGCCGGTGGTGCCGGCATCGACCCAGCCCGCGGGCAGCGTGAGGTCGGTGCTGCCGACGCCGCGGTAGGGCGTGGAGGTCGTATCCCAGATGGAGTGCGGGATGCGGTCGTAGAACAGATCGAAGTCGTAGCGGCCCTGCTTGCCGCCGCCGAGCCGGATCTCGCGCGAGTCGAATCCGAGATCGGTGATCTCGTAGTCGAGGACGTAGCCGGACTCCTCCGAGGCGCGGCCCTCGGCGTTGGCGATGACGTAGCCGCCCTTCTCGTCGAGGCCGGTGTAGTCGCCGAACTTCGCCGAGTCCTCGTCCACGTAGGCGGCGCCGACCTCGACGGTCGAGCGGTAGCCGCGGTCGAACGGGCACTTGCTGCAGGTCCATTCGCCCGTGTCGGGCGCGGCGGCCTGCTGCGCCGAGGCCGTGCCGGCCGCCGACAGGATGGCCGCGACGGCGAGCGTGAGGAGGAGGCTGCGGGTTTCCATGGGCTTCACCAGGTTCCTGCGACGTTCGTGCGACTGGGCGAGGGCTTGGTGCTCATCGCGTCAGCGTCGCGCCCGAGGGATGGTTGGATCCGTGCACCTGCGAGTGGCAGTTCATGCAGTTGCCGAGTGCCAGCGAGGACACCGGCGATCCGCCGCCACCCGGCAGCCCGGACGGCCCGTTGGCGATGCTCGGATGGCCCTGCTGCGAGTGGCAGGACTGGCACAGCACCGGGCCGCGCGCCTTGAGCATGCCGGGGTTCGACGCGCCGTGCGGGGAGTGGCAGGTCGAGCAGTCCTCGGCAACCGGTGCATGCTCCCACAGGAAGGGCCCGCGCTTGTCGGCGTGGCACTCGTAGCAGGTCTGGTTGAGCGTCGCCTTGACGAGCTGCTTGTCGGCCGTCGAGCCGTGCGGGGCGTGGCAGTCGCTGCAGGCGAGCTGGCCCTGGCGGACCGGGTGCGCGTAGGGCTTCAGGAACTGGCCGCGCTCGGCGACGTGGCAGGTGTAGCAGACATCGGCCTGGGTGCTCGTCGAGAGCACGGCGTCCTTGCGGGCGTGGCTGTCGTGACAGGAGGCGCAGGAGACGTTCGCCGCGTCGTGCGCGCCGACGTGCCAGCTGCTTGCCATGGACTTCTCGTGGCAGCCGAGGCACATGCCGTTCTGCACGGATACCGGCGCGGCCGAGTCGCGCCCGAAGCGGATCACCGGAGGTCGGGTCTCGCCCTTCTTGACGCGCTTGGTGTGGTCGCCGGCCGGGCCGTGGCAGGCCTCGCACTGCAGCTGGCCCTTGCCGAACGGGCTCCTCGGGTCGGCGGGCTGGCCGTGCTTGCCGTGGAAAACGGCCAGCACGACCTCGGCGTCATGGCAACCGAGGCAGGTATCGGCGCCTTTCTTGCTGTAGGCGGGGGCTGCAGCCACCGCGGGTGCGGCGGCAGGTTCGGCCTCGGGCTTGGCTGCGGGCGCCGCCTCCTGGCCGAGCGCGAACGCCGGCCAGAGCGCGACGAGCGCGAACAGGCGGCAAACCAGCGGGAGTGAATGCTTCATGACCGCCTCAGTTGTAATTGAACTCGGCGACGCCGTGGACTTTCTTCACGTCGGCGTCCCGGCCCGGGCCGTGGCAGGTGGCGCATCCCTCGGGCGGGGTGCTCGGCGTCCGGCTGCTTGCGTCCTTGAGCGCACTGACCGATCCGCCCGCCGCGGCCGAGGTCATGTGGTTGCGAGCGGCCTCGCTCGAGTGGCAGGTCGAGCAGACCGCGGTGGCAGGCGTCGTGGCGACGTCGCCCAACGGCGTCGAGCGATCCGGACTCGACGCCGGCGCCGCATCGAACGTCGTCGCGAGCGCGACGGTCGAGTCGGGCGGATAGTAGGTGTCCGGCAGGTGGCAGCCCTCGCAGTTGTTGAGCTTGCCCGGGTATCGCACGTGGCTGAAGTCGTAGCCCGTGTTGCCGTAGCCGCAGACCACGTAGCCGGCGAGCTCGCCCGCGTGGATCGCGTGCACCATCACCTTGAAGTCGATGGTCTGGTCGTCGAGCGTGCCGGCGACGGCCTGGCAGTTCGAACCCGCGACGCGCCGGTTGATGTCCGTCGCATTCGGGTTGTGGCAGGTGGCGCACAGTTCGGCGTTGCCGGTGCGATTCTCGCCGTGCAGCGAAAGCTGCTTGTGGCAGTCGTTGCACTTCGTGATGTCCACCACCTGGCGGTAGGCCACAGGCGTCGCATCGGTGATCGCGAAGGTCTTGCCGCTCGCCACCACCGGCACGGCCACCGTCTCGAGGACGCCGTCGCCGTTGGTGTCGATCCGCACGTTCGGGCGGCCTTCGAGGATCGCGCTGCCCGAGCCGGTGGCGCTGGCCGGAATCGCGACCGTCGCGGTGGCCTTGAACGCACCCGGGAACGCCGGATCGGGCACGCCGTTCGCCTTGAAGTCGATGCTGATCGGTTGCGCCGGCGTGCCGGTCGCCGCGGTCGCCGAGCCGCTGCCGGTGTTGGTGAAGTCGGGCCGCGTGGAGAACGCGACGTCGACGCGCAACGAGGCGCTGCCGATCTGGAACGGGCCGCCCGCCGCCTTGATGTCGTACGGCGCGTTGTTGTTGGTCGGGTCCGTTACGCGGATGGTCACGGTGGGCTTCTGGCCCGGGCCGCTGTCGACGACCTTGAGCACCTCGTACCTGAACTGCTCGCCCGCGCGCAGCAGCGGATCGAAGTGCACCTGGTCGGCGCGCAAACCGAAGTTCGAAGTCGGGCCGTGGCAGGCCGTGCACTGGTCGTCCGTCGCCGCCACACCGCCGTGGCCGGCGCCGGTGTCGAAGTTCACGGCATTGTGGCACGAGCCGCAGGCCTTGCGATCGACCGTCAGGCGCCAGTTGCTGGCCTGCGGCGTGTCGGCGTCGCTCTCCTCGTGGCAAGTCTGGCAGTTGCGCTGGTCCTGCGTGAACTGGATCTGGGAGTAATCGTAGAAGACGTTGCCGTAGCCGAAGATCCCGTAAGGGCCGGTCGGCAGCTCGTCGCGGTGGATCTTGTGGATCATCACCTTGAGGTCGATGGTGTTGCCCGTCTGCGCGTCGAACGAGTACGACTCGTGGCACATCGCGCAGTACTGCAGGTCGAAGCGCGCCCCGCCGTGGAACACGAGCTGGTCGTGGCAGGCGTTGCAGGTGTCGTTGTCCACGATCTCGCGGCCGGACTCGACGGCACCGCCCGTGGCCGGCGTCCAGGTGAAGACGGCGTTGTTGGCGGGGATGAACTCGGTCGCGCCCGCGGGCCGCAGGCGGATCTCGAGGCCGACGCGGTGCACGAGCGACGCGTCGTAGGGAATGTCGCTGATGCCCTTCAGGCTCTGCGCGAACGTGTAGGTGTAGACGCCGTTGGCCTGATTGCCCTCGACCCAGCTGCCCCGGGTCGCGGCCTCGGTCGTGGCCTGGTTCGTCGGGCCCGTGCCCGTGACCGCGCTGGCCGGCACCGGCGCCGGCGTGCCAGGAAACGCTTCCGTGCGGCGCGTGACCGCATGCCAGGTGCTCGACCTGCCGTTGAGCCCGGGCTCGAGCCGCGCCAGCACGAAGCTGATGTTGGCCGCCGCGAGGCCGTTGAGCGGCTGGCCCGTCTCGTTCTCCAGCCGCACCTGGATGACGGGCTTGCCGTCCTCGGGAACGCTGGCGCTGACGATCGACGAGCGTATGTACTGCGCCGACGCGACCGGCACCCCGCCGCCGGCGGGCGGCGGCCCGGGCGGGCCGACGGGTCCCGACGAGCCGTCCGGACCATTCCTGGCGTCATCACCGGAGCAGGCGGCCAGCGCCAGAGTGGCGCAGGCGAGCAACGCAACCCATCGCGGGCTTGGCCGTGCCAGCTCCCGGTCAGTGAGCAATGTCATGACTCGAACTCCCATCGTCGTCGGGGCGGAGGCCGGGCGCCCGGCAGGGCACTCGGCCTGACCATCACTCGGCGTGTGCCTGCGCGGTGTCTTCCGCGCGTCCCGGGCCGTGGCAGACGACGCAGGCCTCGGTCGATGACGACGGCGTCAGCGTCTTGCCGCCCAACACGCCGAAGACGCCGCCGTTCTGCTGCATGTGGGCCTTGGCCGGACCGGAATCGTGGCAGGTGCCGCAGGTGCCAGCCGTCGCGGAATCCCACGTGTCGTCGAACAGGTTCTGGTTCTGGATGCCACTTGCGACGAGGTCCTGGTCCGGACCCGCGTCCGTGCTGATGGGCAACGCATCCGTGCGCGCCGCGTAATACGTGCCTTCGAGGTGGCACGCCTCGCACCGGCTGAGGCTCTGCGGATAGGTGATCTCGCCAATCTCCTCGATCTTGCCCGCGTGGAGATTGTGGGTGAATGCACCGAACGCGATCGGGCCGAAGCCTTCGGCTGCCCACCCGCCGCTCGAGTTGTGGCAGGCGTTGCACATCATCGGGTTGCCGGCCCGGCTTCCGCCATGGGCCTCGACGAACTCGTGGCAGTTCTCGCACTTCGCCTGGGAAACCAGCTCTTGCCGTTTCGCACCCGGGAAGAAGACCGCGCTCTGGGGATACGCGCGCGAGTCGTCAGCAAACTGCCGCCGGCCGTACAACGTCGCCATCACGTCGCCATTGACGCCTGCGGGCAGCGCGCTCGCCAGCGTGTAGGTGAAGCTGCCATCGGCATCGGCGACGAGCGCCGCCTTGTTGGCAATCAAGTCGATCACCAGAGACCGCCCGCGAGCCCCCGCCAGCGCCCCCGTGCTGAGGTCAGCCACGTTGTGGAAATCCTTGGTCGACCACGCGAGGCCCAGCGACAACTGCCCGTTCGCCGCAGTGAGACTCTTGACGTCGACCGGCACGCCTTTGTCGCGCATCCGGAACTTCACAATCGGTGCCTTGCCGGCCGCCGCGTCCGTCACGCTCAGGATCTCGTAGCTGAAATCACGGCCGCGCTCGACGCTGAACCGGACGTTGCGGTTGCCCGAGTCGAACACCGGCTTCTGGTGCGTTGCGAGGATGTCGCCCGCCGCGCCGCCCGCCCGGTGGCATCCGACGCAATCGACGTCGGTCGCCGCGAAGTCGAACGTGGAGTGCTGGTAGCGATTGGTGTAGCGGCCCGTGGTCGGATCCGGGCCGGTCTTTTCGAGACCTTCGACGTGGCAGCCGCCGCAGGCCGCGGCCGATGGCTGCGACCGCCAGTCGTCGCCATCCGGCGCGGCGGCCGACTTCGTGTGGCAGGTCTCGCAGAACAGTACCGACTGTGGATAGGTGACTTCGCTGAAGTCGAACTCGCCGCCGAAGCCCCATACCTTGAAGGGCTCGGCGCGACCCTCGCCGAGGTGGATCGAGTGGGCCATGTAGGCCATGCCAAGATCCTCGCCGGTCTCCGGATCGACGGTGCCCGGGTTGTGGCAGGTCACGCAGTACTCGTTGGTGCGACGCGGGCCGCCGTGCAGGTCGAAGCGCACGTGGCAGGACTCGCAGTTCGCCGTTGCCGCCACCAGCTTGCTGCCCGAGCCGGTGCCGCCGTTCGGCACGAAGTCCTTCACGGGGTTGTCGGGCGCGAGTTCCTCCGCCGCACCGGACATGCGGATCTCTAGGCCGACCCGGTGCGTCAGGGCCGGTTCGTACGCCACTGCGATCGGCGTGGTGACGTTGTCGAGGTCCACGGCATACGTGTAGCGGTACCTGCCATTGCCGAGCTCGACCCAGCGGGCCGCCGCCGCAGTCTCGGTGTTGGCCTGGATGGCATTCGCGAGCACCGCCGGGCTGCCGGCAGACGGGGTCACCGAGCGGTTCACGTAGCTCTGCCAGCGGGACGGAATCCGCCCGGCCGGGTCGTTCACCAGCTTCGACACCATCAGGCGCGTGACGGAGGGCGCCAGGCCCAGCACCGCACCGCCGTGGGCCGTCTTCACGGTGAACTCGACGACCGGCGAAGGCGCGGCGCTGAGGGCCACACTGTCGATGGTCGCGACGAGGCCACCGATCTGCGCGATCTGCTCCGCGGTGAGCGTCGTGCCGTCACCGATGGTGACCGGGCCGCCGCTTTCGATCGGCACGGTCGGTGGCACCGTGGGACCGGTGGGTCCGGTCGGCCCGACCGGGCCGGTCGGGCCCGCGGGACCGGCGACATCGTTCACGCTGTTGCCATCGCAACCGGTCATGCCGGTGGTGGCAGCGAGCGCCAGCATGGCAATCAGTGGCAAACGCGATCGCGTAACGCCTCGGGCGCCTGCAATTTTCATGGATGACTCCCAGACTCGTTCGACAATGCACCGCGGCAAGCGGCCCACGATTCGTGTGACGAGCCGGCAAGAACCGGCGGGTCGGCGGCATAGTAGGTTTGGATCATACCGTCCCGTATAGCGATAAACCGAAACGACTGCCGCCGGGCGAGTCGTGCGGACGTCGAGGCGATGCTGCGTGGGATGCGCATGCGCGGCAGGAAGCTGTCCATTAGACTCCCGCCCTTCGTCATTTCGACCTGCTCCGGAGAATCATCCCGTGTTCAAGGCAACCCATGGCAGTTTGCTGGCTCTGGCCGTCGTCGCGATCCTTTCGGGCTGCGCCAAGAAGGAGCCGGCACCCCCGAGACCGCAGCCGCTCCGGCCCAGGCGCCGGCGGCCGAGACCACGCCCGCGGAGGCCACCCGATGCCCTCCACCGCGCCCAGCGAAGTCAAGCTGACAGGGATCGCGAAGGCCGAGGGCGGCAAGACGGTCGAGGAGGTCTTCACGGAGAAGGACGCGCTGGCCGACCAGCGGATCACCGTCCGCGGCAAGGTCGTGAAAGTGAACCCCAACATCATGGGCACCAACTGGGTGCACGTGCGCGACGGGTCCGGCGCCGAGGGCAGCAATGACCTCACGGTCACCACCAACAGCCCGTTGCCGGACGTCGGCGAGACCGTGCTGGTGGTCGGGACGGTCACGCTCGACAAGGACTTCGGCATGGGCTACCCGTACGCCGTCATGTCGATAAGGCGGACGTGACAGTGGAATAGTCCCGGCTGCGAGGCAAGGCCGACTCAGGACGCCCCGCTCTGCGGGGCGTTCTCGTTCGGGGCCCGGACGGACTGCCGCGGACAGACCGACCGGTGAAGTCTGGTTATCGAGTGTCCACTTGGCGAAGGAGCCTGCGGCGGCGCCGGCCGTCACCTCGCTCGAATCCAAAAGAAGATGCCCGCGACTTGCGTCGCGGGCATCTTCGTCATCAGTCTCCGGGTTTCAGGTGCGCGGGGTGGTCCCGAAGGCCCACCTCGCTCACCCGGAGGTCAGTCGAACATCAGCTCACTTCGTATCGAGAATGGTCTGACGCCCGTTCTGGAAGGTCTGCGGCGTCCAGCCATTCTGGTACGCATGACCCCTGGCGTCGGTCGTCGGTGGCAGCTCGTGCAGGCGGCCGCCGATGCGCCCTGCAGCGTATCGTCGAGCTGGTTCTTCCACACGGCGCCCGTGCCCGTGCCCGAGTCGATCTTGCCGGCGTCGATCGTGGTCGCCACGGCCTTCGCCTGGTCGGGGATCGTGCCGAAGCCTGCGACATGGCACGCCGAGCACTGCTTCGGATCCCGCGGATACGTCGGGTGGTACAGGTTGTGCGTCTGGCACGACTACGTCACCGCAGGATCCGCCCCGAAGACGAGGTAGCCAGTCATGGGCGCGGAGCCGCCGCGTCGACTGAGCTGCGGCAAGTCGCCGCCCCAGTGGGCCAGTTCGGCAGCGTCGACCCTTCGGCCGTCCAGGCATAGATGCCGCGGGTCCGATAGATGACGTACGGGGCCAGGCCTGTCGCCAGCCGAGTGGATAGCGTGCAGCATGGTCTTGAACTCGTACGTCTGGCCCACCTTGCCGTCGTACGCTTCGGACGCTGTCGACGCCCATCGCGACGCGGATGTTCTGCTCCGAAGAGGCCGAGTTGTGGCAGATGATGCACATCGTCACGTTGTCAACGCGGGTATTGCCGTGCTGATAGAGCGAACCGACGTGGCAGCCGAGGCACTCCTTGGTGTCTGCAACGACACGGCGCGGAGTCGCCGCGGCACCCGTGCCCACGACGAACTCGTAGGTCGGGGTCGGGACGCGGACGAACATCAACGGGTACGCCCAATGCTCGGTCGTCATGCCTGCCGGGACCGGCAGCTGCGGCTTGCCCTGCAGGGCCACGATGCCCCGCGTGCCATCCGGCATGTTGTCGCGGGCGATGATCGTGGTCGCGACGTTGCCGGCGCAGGTCGTGTTGGTCGTGCTCAGGTTCACCGCGGCGGCCTGGCCCGGCGCATTGGCCTGGCCGAGGACGTAGTCATCGCCCTGCGCGTAGCTGCGCAGCATGCTCAAGCGTGCCCTCGCCTGCGGTATTCGGCCCAAACGGGAAGAACACCGGCGCGGTCGCGGTCGCCGTCGTGTTGCACGGGTTGATCGGCGTGCCCTTCGGGTACTCGGCCGTCCAGGTGATCGTCAGCTTGCCCGTCGTCTTGTTGTCGACGACCTTGCGTGATCGTCCAGTTGAACTTCGCGCCTTCCGTGACGGAAAGGTCGTCGCCGCCGTAGATGATGCCGACGCGCTCGGTCTCGAGACCGTTGTGGAACGCCGTGACCCTGTTCGGCGCAACGGCGCTGGCGGTGTCGTTGTGGCAGGTCTGGCAGTTCGTCGGCTTCGGTGTAGCTCTCGTGGAAGGTCGTTCCGGAATCCGCGAAGTCCCAGCTCTCCATGGACTCGTGGCAGCTCAGGCAGCCCGGGCCCGTGACCGGCATCGCGTTGGCCTTCGCCAGCGCGCCACTGCTTGCCGTGTGGCAGACGTTGCAGTTGGTCATGTAGGTCGGGTACGTGGCGGAGTAGGTCCAGGAGTCGGCACCGTTGACCGTCTCCAGTACGAACTCGCCGCTCGGCATGCCGTGCGAGTTGTGGATGCCGTGGCCGATATCGACGCAGGCGCGGATAGTTCGTGTTCGTCGCGTCATGGCACACCGTGCAGGTCGCACCATTGGTCGGGTAGCTGTAATGGAAGCCACCGCCGCCGTTGTTGCCATGGCAACCGGAGCAACCCGCCGTGCTGACGAGCGTCTTGTCGGGCGAACTCGGGAAGTCGCCCGTCACGATGGCGCGTATCCCGGAACGAGTCCCGTGGCCGTCTCAGGCCGGAACAGGTAGCGCGAGGGGATGGCGCCATAGGCCGTGACACCACCGTCGATCGTGATGGTGTAATTGCCGCCGGTACCGCCGGCGAGCAGGCGGGCGTAACGACGTCGCCCGGGACGGAAGCCTCGATCCTGTCCAGCTGATTGCGGAGGGTGCCGTTGAACTGGTAAGCAGTACTGAGCCCAGTGGCAGCCGCCGGGGAAACCAGAGTGGTGAAATTCACGCCGTCGGCCTTCACGTTGAAGGTCACGACCAGGTCAGTCGGGTCGGTCGCGCTTTGCGCGATGACGACGTCGCTGACGGCGACGTCCGGGGCCACCGCGTGCGATTCGGCAACGCCATAGGCCGAGCCGTCGGCATGGCAGACGCCGCAGCTCTCGCGCGGCTCCAGCGTGGCACTGGGACCCGTGGGACCCGCAGGGCCTGCCGGGCCGGCCGGGCCGGCCGGGCCAGCCGAACCGGGCGTGCCGGCTGCTCCGTCCTTGCCGTCGTCGCCTTCGCAACCGGCCAGGCCGATCGTGGCAGCGAGCGCCAGCATCGCAATCAATGGCACACGCGATCGCGTGATGCCCCGGGCGCCTGCAGATTTCATGAGTTGACTCCCTACAAAGCCGTCGATGTCGAACCTTGACCATGCGGCGTCTCTGGGACGCCGCAGGTTCAGGCGCGATCGTATGGCTGCAGGAAAGTTCCCAGTACCTCGGATAACCGCAGTTTCCCTGCGTTGTTGTGATGCAGCATCGCCGGGATGCGACTCATTCTCAAATGAGACCGACCGATGGAACCCGGGCAGGTCTTTCGCGGCTGGATGACGTTCACCGGCCAACGCCGGGCGCCAGGCGCCGGGCGCAGTGAACGCTTGCCGGGAATCGAGTGGCGGAACGTCTCCGCCGCTGCGGAACGCTCAGCAGATCCGCGGCAGCGGATCGTCCTCGAGTTCCTCGATCACACGCTCGCCGCCGATCGAGGTCTCGAGCAGCACGCGCACGGGCTGCTCCTGCACGCGTCCGATGATGGCCGCATCGCGGCCGGCCGGCAGCGCCTGCAGCATCGCGAGCGCGCGGTCCGCCTGCTCCGGCCGCCACCACCGCAACGACGCGTCCCTCGCAGGCGAGGAAATACGGGTCGTAGCCCAGCATCTCGCACACGGCGCGCACCGAGTCGCGCACCGGCACGCGCGCTTCCTGCAGCGCGACGCCGAGCCCGCTGACCTGCACGATCTCGTGCGCGACGGTGGCGAGGCCGCCGCGGGTGGGATCGCGCATGAAGCGCAGCCCCGCGAGCTTCGCGAGTTCGCGGGTGACGGGCAGCACGCTCGCCGCGTCGGACTGGAGGTCGCCGCGCAGGCCGAACTGCTCGCGCGCCAGCATCACGGCGATGCCATGGTCGCCCACGGGGCCGCTGACCAGCAGCGCGTCGCCGGCGCGGATGCGGTCGATGCCGAGCACGAGCCGCGGGTCCTTCACGCCGATGCCGCTGGTGTTGAGGTAGATTCCGCCGCCCTCGCCGCGCCGCACGACCTTGGTGTCGCCCGCGGCGACCACCACGCCGATCTCGCGCGCGGCCGCGGCGATGCCCGCCACCACGCGCTCGAGCACGGCGAACTCGAGCCCCTCCTCGAGCAGCACGCCGAGGCTCAGGTACTTCGGGATCGCGCCCGCGACGGCGAGGTCGTTGGTGGTGCCGTGCACCGCGAGCGAGCCGATGTTGCCGCCCGGGAACTCGATGGGCTGCACGGTGAAGCTGTCGGTGGTGAAGACGAGCTGCCCGTCGGCCGCGTCCCACGGCAGCACGGCCGCGTCGCTCGAGGTGTCGAGGAAGGGATTGGCGAGGTGGCGCGCGAAGATCTCGGTGATCAGCTCGCGCATGTACCGCCCGCCGTTGCCGTGGGCGAGCGAGACGTGGGTGTCCTGCAGCGTCACCGGCCGCTGCTCCGCGACAGTCCGCCGATCGAGCTCAAGGGCACTTTCGCCTCCTCGTTCCAGGCATCGAGTTCCGCGCGGATGTGCTCGCGCATCTGCTCGCGGACGTCGTTCACCGAGTTGAAGAACTCGGCCATCATGAGCACCCAGCAGTACATGCCGCGGCGCGTGAGGCGCAGGCCGTCCGCCTCGCGGCGCGTGGCGCCGAGCAGTCGCATGGCGACGAGCTCCGGCGCCATGCGCAGCCAGAAGGCCGCGCCGTAGCGGTCGGCGATGTACTCGCGCTTGAGCGCGCCGCCGAACAGCCGCACCAGGTAGTCGTAGCGCATGCGCTCCTTGAGGCCGGAGCGTGCGCCGCTGCGTGATGCCGCTCTGCCCGCCCTCGATCGCGGCGGCAGTAGTGGTTGAGCGAGAACGTCGTCGAGTACATCGAGTCGCCCACGTAGCTGAACGCGCCGCTGCCGACGCCCACGTAGTCGTCCTCGTCGATGATGTACTCGTCGAACATGCCCTCGCCGCGCGTGAAGCACCAGGCCGAGGACGCGCGGTAGCGCAGGCAGCAGCCGGTCGAGCACGCGCTCGTACATCGGGTAGCGCAGCGACTCGTCGGCCTGCCCCATGGTCTTCTGCATCTTGTGGCGGGCCGATGGGCGCCGTCATCAGCGGGTAGAACGACACCTGGTCCACGTCGAGCCCGAGCAGCGTGTCGATGTCGTGGTCGAGCATCGCGAGCGTCTGGCCCGGGCAGGTTGAAGATCATGTCCACGTTGAGCGTCGGGAAGATGCCGCGGATCGCCGCGAGCCGCTCGCGGATCTCCTTGCCGTTGCCGTACTTCTCGAGACGGTCCATGCCGGCGAGCAGCCCGTCGTCGAAGCTCTGCACGCCCACCGAGAAGCGCGTCACGCCGGCGTCGCGGTAGCGCGGCAGCACCTCGGGCTCGAGGTGGTTCGGGTTGGTCTCGATCGAGACCGTGTGCACGGGCGAGAGCGAGCGGATCAGGTCCGAGCGTGGCGATCAGCTCGTCGGGGTTCACCGTGGGCGTGCCGCCGCCCACGTACACGTCGCGGAAGCGGAAGCCGGCCTGGTGGTAGAGGCGGATCTCGTTGCGCAGCGCCGCGAAGTAGCGCGCGGTCTTCGACTCGTTGTAGCGCACCCGGTGGAACGAGCAGAACGGGCACAGCACCTCGCAGAACGGCACGTGCACGTAGAGCTGGCAGGGCTTCGACGGCGGCGCGGGCATCACCTCGGCCGAGTCGTCCTCGTCGAAGCGCATCGCGCCCGCGTACTCGCGGCGCAGGACGTGCAGGAAGGGGCGTTCGAACCAGAGCATCGTCGCAGTGTATCCGTGTCGTCCGAGTGCGTTGGCGGTCAGTGGCCGGCCGCGGCCGCGCCGCCGAGGTATTCGGCGACCTGGCCGTAGCTCAGTCCGCCGTCGTTGCAGGGAATCCGCTCCGGCAGCAGCACCCGGAAGCCGCGCCGCCCGAGGCCGTCGGCCGCCAGCTCGAGCAGCCGGCGGTTCTGGAACACGCCGCCCGTGAGCCCGGCCACCGCGACGCCGCAGCGCGCCCGCTCGGCTCTCGGCGACGCGACAGATCGCGTCGGCGAGCGCCGCGTGGGCCGCGCCGGCACGCTCGCCGCGGTCGATTCGGCCGTCACTGCACACGTTCGAGCAGCGGCGCCCAGTCGATTCGCAGCACGCCCTCCGCATCGGCCGCGATCGGCAGCGCGGGGAAACGTCGCCACCGGCCGGGCGCAGGCCTCGAGCCACATCGGGCCCTGGCCTTCGAAGCTGGTCTCCGTGACGCCGAGCACGATGGCCGCCAGCGCGTCGAACACCCGCCCGGCCGCGCTCGAGCGCGGCGCGTTGATGCCACGCTCCCACGCGCGCGCGCACGATCGGGTCGGGCACCGGCACCGGGCACTCCACGCCCGCCTCCCAGCAGAGCGCCGCGGCGCTGCGCCAGGGCGAGCGGCCGGCCTTGTCGCCGCCCGGGCAGGCGGAAGCTGCGCAGGCTGGCGCGCCGCTCCCAGGCGCCCGGCCGGCCGACGAAGGCCTCGCCGCCCCACAGCGTGCCGTCCGCGCCGTAGCCCACGCCGTCCCAGGCGAACACGATCGCCGGTTCCGCGACGCCGTGCTCGGCGACCAGCGCCGAGGCGTGCGCGTGGTGGTGCAGCACGGCGCGTCCACGGCTCGCCGCAGTGACTGCACCCAGCGCGTGGTCGTGTAGCCCGGGTGCGCGTCGCACAGCCAGCGCCGCGCCCGCACGTCGTAGAGGCGCTGCAGGTCGCGCGCCACCTGCTCGAACACCTGCTCGCTGCGCCGCGTGCCCATGTCGCCCACGTGCGGCGAGACGACCACGCGGCGGCCCCAGGCGAGCGCCACGGTGAGCTTCAGGTGCCCGCCCACGGCCAGCACCGGCTCGGGCAGTTCGGCCGGCAGCTCGAGCTCGAGCGGCGCCATGCCGCGGCCGAGGCGGATCGGCCGCGGCCGGCCCGCCGCGATGCGCACCACCGAGTCGTCGGCCGGGCGGACGATCGGGCGGTCGTGGTGCAGGAAGGCGTCGGCGACGGCCGCGAGCCGCGCCTCGGCCTCGGCCGGATCGGTGAGCACCGGCTCGCCGCTCACGTTGCCCGAGGTCGCCACCACCGGCCCGCCGAACGCGGCGAGCAGCAGGTGGTGCAGCGGGCTGTAGGGCAGGAAGGCGCCGATCTCGCGCGAGGCCCGGCGCCACCGACGGCGCGAGCCGGCCGTCCGCGCGGCGCGGCACGAGCACGATCGGCGCGCGCCGGATCGAGCGAGCGCCGCCTGCTCGACCGCGCCGATCTCGAGTTCCTCGCGCGCCGCGTCGAGCCCGTCGGCGCCGCGCTGCGGGAACATCACGGCGAGCGGCTTGTCCGGCCGGCGCTTGCGCTCGCGCAGGCGGCGCACGGCGGCCTCGCTGCGCGCATCGCACAGCAGGTGATAGCCGCCGATGCCGCGCACGGCGAGCACGCGGCCCGTCGCGCAGCACGCGCGACCGCGGCCGCCACCGCCGCCGCGTCGCCCGTGACCGGCGCGCGGCCCGGCACGACGAAGCGAGATGCGGGCCGCACACGGGGCAGGCGACCGGCTCGGCGTGGAAGCGGCGGTCGAGCGGATCCTCGTACTCGCGCTGGCAGGCCGCGCACAGCGGAAAGCCCGCCATGCTGGTGTTCGGCCGGTCGTAGGGCAGCGCCTCGATCAGCGTGTAGCGCGGGCCGCACTGCGTGCAGTTGATGAACGGATAGGCGTGGCGCCGGTCGGCGGGATCGGCGAGTTCGGCGACGCAGTCGTCGCAGGCGAAGAAGTCGGGCGGCACCGAGACCTCGGGCGCGTCCGCCGCGCTGCTCGGCGGCGATCTCGAAGCCGCGGCCGCGCCGGCGCCTCGCACGGCCGCGACGGCGCGCACGCGCGGCTGCGCGAGCGGCGGCGCGCGCTCGACCAGCCCGCGCTGAAGGCATCGAGCGCGGCGGCCGGCCCGGCGACGATCACCTCGACGTCGCCGCGCAGGTTGCGCACGTGGCCGTCGAGCGCCGTGCTCGTGCGCGAGCCGGTAGACGAACGGGCGGTAGCCGACCCCCTGCACCCGGCCGGTCATGACGATCCGGCGGGCGATGTGCGGCTCCGTGTCGCTCACGGCGCGATCGGCCCGGCGGGCAGAACGCGGTCCGGCCGCGGTCACGCCTCGGCGCCGGACGCCTTGCGCCCGGCCCAGACGTTCTCGCGCACGCCGTTCGCCCACCAGATCCGGCAGGCGCCCTCGTCCGAGACCATGCACGGCCCCACCGGCTGGCGCGGCGTGCAGGCGAGGCCGTACAGCCGGCACTCGTTCGGGTAGATCTTGCCGAGCACCACCTTGGCGCAGTCGCAGCCCGGCGGCATCTCGCCGGCGCGCTTGCGCGCCATCTCGGTGTACGACGGCAGCTGCACGCGCGAGTCGTGCGCGGCGTACGCGGGCTTGAGCACGTAGCCCGACTCCGGGATCGCGCCGATGCCGCGCCAGTTGCCGGCGACCACGTCCATGGTCTGAGTCGATGAAGCGCTGCGCCGCCGGGTTGCCGCCCGGGCGCACCACCTGCGGATAGCAGTTGTCGAGGAAGCACTTGCCCTCGAGCTTCTGGCGCAGCACCGAGTACAGCGCCGCGAGCAGCGACTCCGGCGAGAAGCCGGCGACGGCGGTGGGCATGCCGTGGTCGCGCGGCACGAACTCCCATTCCTCCGGGCCCATCACGGTGGCGACGTGACCCGGCGCGATCAGCGCCTCGAAGCCGGGCTCGCCCGAGTCGAGCAGCATCGCCACGGCCGGCCAGGTGCGCCGGCCCGACATCAGGAGCAGCAGGTTGTCCGGCGCGCCCTGCGCGAGCAGCGCCGCCGCCGGCGCGGTGGTGGTCTCGAAACCGGCGGCGAGGAACACCACCGTGCGGTCGGGATTCTCGCGCGCGACCTTCGCCGCCTCGAGCGGGCTCGCGATCGGGCGCACGTCGGCGCCGGCGGCCTTGGCCTGCTCGAGCGAGCGCGGCTCGCTCTTCGGCGCGTTCACGGGCACGCGCAGCATGTCGCCGTAGGCCACCAGGATCACGCGCTCGTGCAGCGCGAGCTGGATCGCCTCGTAGATGTCCTCCTCGGGACAGATGCACACCGGGCAGCCGGGGCCCGGCACCAGCTCGATGCTGGCGGGGATGGCCTTGCGCAGGCCCGCGGTGGTGATCGAGCGCTCGTGCCCGCCGCAGACGTTCATGACCTTGATGCGCTCGGGCAGCGGCAGCGCGCGGATGCGCGCGAGCCAGTCGGCGGCGGTGGTGGTCATCGCTGCTCCCCTTCAGCGCGGCGGCCGCGGCCGGCGGCGTGCGCGTGGGCGCCCTCGGGTTGAATGGTGGGCCGCGCCGTCGCGCCGCGCGCCGTGCGCGCGCGCTGCGCCGCGACCTCGCGCTCGAGCCAGGCGAGCCAGGCGGCGAAGCCCTCGCCGCCGCGGTTGGTGAGCTCGATGGTCTCGCCGCCGAAGCCGATCTGGCGCAGCGCCGCGTGCGCGCGCTCCAGCTTGAACTCGGTGATGTAGGCGAGCAGGTCGGTCTTGGTGATCAGCGACAGGTCGGCCGCGCGGAACATCACCGGGTACTTGGCCGGCTTGTCGTCGCCCTCCGGCACCGACAGCAGCGTGACGTTGCGGTGCTGGCCGAGGTCGAAGCTCGCCGGGCAGACCAGGTTGCCGACGTTCTCGATGAACAGCACGTCGAGGCCGGCGAGCGGCAGGTCGTGCAGCGCGTCGTGCACCATCTGCGCGTCGAGGTGGCAGGCGTTGCCGGTGGTGATCTGCACCGCCGGCACGCCGCAGGCGCGGATGCGGTCGGCGTCGTTCTCGGTGGCGAGGTCGCCCTCGATGACGGCGACCTTGAGCCGGCCGTCGAGCGCGCGGATGGTCGCCTCGAGCAGCGAGGTCTTGCCCGCACCGGGCGAGGACATGAGGTTGAGCGCCAGCACGCCGTGCTCGTCGAAGTGCTCGCGGTTGTGCGCGGCGACGCGGTCGTTCTCGCCCAGGATCGCGGTGATGACCTCGATGGTCTCGGTCTGCCGGGCACGCGACGGTCGCGGCGGCGAGCGGCGCGCGCTGCGCGGCGGGCCCGAGTGAACATCCACAGTCACGGCACATGCTGTCGTCTCCCGGCCGCCAGTCGGCCGGTCAGTGGACCGCCGCGGGCTCGGCCTCGATCTCGACCCGCTTCAGCAGCATTTCCTCGCCGGCGATGACGTCGACCTTCCAGTCGCCGCAGTCGCCGCACACCAGGCGGTTCGGCTGCGCGCCGGTCTCGGCGCCGCAGCTGCGGCAGCGAACCCGCACCGGCACCGTCTCGACGGTGAGAGTCGCGTGCTCGGCCAGCGTTCCCGCCGCGGCGATCGGGTAGGCGTGCTCGAGCAGCCCGGCCTCGACGCCGGACAGCGGGCCCACCGCGATGACGATCGACACCACGCGGCGGGCGTCGTTCTCGCGCGCCACCTTCTCGACCTGCCCGATCAGCGCCTGGCAGACCGAGAGTTCATGCATGCTCGAGGATCTCCTCGAACAGTTCCCAGGTGAGCGCGCTTCCTCCTCGCTCACCTTCTGGATGGCGTAGCCCACGTGCACCAGCACGTGGTCGCCGGGGGCGACGTCCTCGCCCTGCATCATGAACAGGCTGATTTCCCGCTCGATGCCCTTGGCCTCGCAGACGGCGTTGAAGCCGTCCACGGACTTGATCCTCATCGGCACGGCCAGACACATCTCGTTGATCCTCCCCCTGCGGAATCGGGCGCTGCTGAGCGCGCGAGGCTCGCAGACGCCCGGCGTTCGCACAACTCCGTAGATGCCGCGGCCCCGGAGGACGCCTCCGGCCGACGCACGGGCCATAGTTCCGGCGGCCGCGGGGTCGATGCGCGCGCACCGAGCCGGCGGCGACGGCCGCGGCGGTCAGGCGGGCGCGGCTCCGGCGCCGCGCGCCGCCTGCGCAGCGAGCCGAGCAGCAGCGTCCCGAGCGCGAGCAGGATCTCGTCGATGAACGGGACCAGGTCCGGGAGCAGCAGGTCGATGACGAACAGGGCCGCGACCAGGCCGAACAGCGTGGGATAGCGCAGGCCGGCGGCGAATCGCGTCACGAGGCCGCCGATCACTTCGCCTTGCCGCCGGGCGTCAGCACCTCGACCGACAGGGTGAAGGTGCGCGACTCGGCGGGGCGCAGCGCCCCGACGCCCACCACCTGCCGTGAGATCTCCTCGCCGCGCTCGTTGCGGATCGCGAGCACCACCGAGTACTCCCAGTCGCCGCCGCGCTCGGGGTGCTGCACCGTGCCCTCCACCCGCAGCGCGGAGAAGCCCTCCGGCTTCGGCGGCGCGCGGCCGCACCCACGAAGCGCAGGTGGTGGCGGCACTGCGGGCAGACCGGCGCGCTCTCGAGGATCGTCGCCTTGCAGTGCGGGCAGACCCGCGTGCGGCCGACTGCGCCACCGAATGCGCCCGGACGAGCATGCAGGCAGGCCCGCGCTACTTGCGGCCGGGTCCCTGCTCGCCCCAGCCGAAGTCGGCCTGGCCGCGCATGCGCGATCCGGCGGCGACCGTGAGCACGGCGGCCTTGACGTCGCCGTTGATGATGCCGGTCTCGAGCAGCTCGACGCGTGCGCTGGCGTTGATGTTGCCCTCGACCTCGCCGCTCACGATCACGGTGGCGGCATTCACCTGGCCGTTGACGTGCGCGCCCTGCTCCACGGTGACGTTGCCCTGCACGTTCACGTCGCCCTTGAAGCGGCCGGCGATGCGCACGTCGCCGGCGCCTTCGATCTTGCCCTCGATGGTGACGTCGGCCGCGATCAGCGATTCCTTGACCGCGCCTGCGGACGACGCGCCGCCGGGTCGGCTCCGAGGCCACGGGCAGCCGAGGCAGGTCACCGGGCGCTCGGCCGCACGCGGCGCGGGTTCGGCGGCCGCGACGCCGGTCGTCTCGTCGGGGGCCGCAGCAGGATCCTTCACCGACGGGTCTTTCCAGAGTGCCATGGCATATTGCTCCTGTGATCGGTGAGGGGGCGGCGATGGTGCTGGCAGAGGGACTTGAACCCCCGACCTGCCGCTTACAAGGCGGCTGCTCTACCAACTGAGCTATGCCAGCGGGACGACCGGATTCTAACCATGGCGCGCGCCGATGCGGTCAGCGTGGCGCGGCCGCGGGCTCCGATCGCCGGGCAGCGGACGCAGCCCGAGCGCCGGCCGACGCCCGCTGTCGGCCAGCTGCAGGTCGTCGAACGCGGGCAGCGCCGCCGCTCGACTGCCGGTCCACGTCCAGCCAGGAGACGTCGGCCTGCGCAGCCCGGTCGACGATGCGCGGCTCGAAACCGGCCGCGCGCGCCACGGCGCCGTCGCCTCGGCCCGGGCCGGGTCCGAGTGAACACGCCGAGCGACACCACGGGACCGGTGCCCTCTTCGGTGAGCACGAATGCATCGTCGAGCCCGGCCGCCTGCAGTGCGGCCCGTGCGTTCGCGGCGTCCTCGGGCGTGGCGAGATCCTCGAGTCGGACCCAATGGCCGACGCGCACGTCTTCGCGTGCCTCTCGCAGCCGCACCGCGAAGCCGAGTCGCCAGCCGCGTGGCGGCCTGCTCGGCCTGCGGGCGCTCGAGGAAGGGGCCGGCGCTGACGCAGGTGAGGCTGGCATCGTCCAGTGCGAGCGGCCCGTCGTCGGCCGGTGGCGCCGCCTGTGTCGCCGGCACTCCCGCAACAGCCGGATGCTGGCCAACGGCCGTCGCGTCGGGGTCGCGATCCGGCCGTGGACGGCGCGGGCGCGACCCAACGGGCCCACGCCGCGAACAGCAGGTTGGCCAGCAACAGCAGCAGGAACAATGTGCGCACGGCTCGGATTCTCCGGCGACGGCGATCCGGGGCGCGAATGTTAGCGGAAAAGGAAGGGCCCGCCCCCTTCGCGGGAGCGGGCCCCGGTTCAGGCCATGCGAGCCGGGGAGGCTACTTGCCGCCCTTCGCCATGTAGGCGGCATCTCGGTGATCTCGACGTCCGACAGCTTGAGCGCGCCTTGTGCTTCATCTGCCCGGCCGGCGATCTTCTTCATCGTATCGTCGAGGGCCTTCGCGTCCTCACCCTCGAAGTCGCCGGCCTCGTGGCACTCGGCGCATTCCGCGCGAATTTGGCCTTGGCGTCCGCATGGCGCCGCCATGCCCCAGCCGGCGGCGCCCAGCGCTGGCCACCGCCACGATCAGCATCCGGTTCATCTTCATCGCCATCTCCTCGTCCTCAGTGCTAGGCCCGGCACGTCCGGGCGACCGAAAGAAACCTCTTGCTCGGCCGGCGCGGTTACTTGCCGCCGCCCGCCATGAAGGCCGCGACGTCCGCCGCCTGCTGGTCGGTCAGCTTGAGCGCCTTCTTGTGCTTCATCTGGCCCGCCACGATCTTCTTGACGGTGGCCGTCACGTCGGCGACGGGCTCGCCCTCGAAGTCGGCCGTCTCGTGGCACTCGGAACAGAGTCGACTCGAACGTCGCCTTGCCGGCTGCTGCATCAGCCAGCGCGGCGCCGCCGTATCCGGCGAAGCCCGGCGGCAGCGATCAAAGCAGTCAGCAACTTGTTGATCTTCATGCATTGTCTCCTACGCTTACAGATTTCGCCAGCGGCATCGCCCACCGGCACCGGATCCATGCTCGGCGCCGATCATACACGAGCGCCGGCCACCCTTTGAGTGCGGAATCGAGCGCAGGGGTTCAAGCGGCCGGGCGCGCCAGCACGGCAGGCCGCGCAGCACGAGGTCGGGCACGTGCTCGACGGCGCTGCGCAAGGTAGGGCAGCAGCTCGGGCGCGGCGCCGCCCGTCAGCAGCAGGCGCGGTGTCGCCCGGCCGAGGCGCGCCGCGGCATCGGCCACGCTCCGATCGACCAGGGCGGCCAGCGCGAGGCGGCAGCCGCGCTCGATCGCATCGCGGGTGTTGTCGGCGAATCCCGCGTCTGTGCGCGCGGCACCGCTGGAGGCGTGGTGCGACGAAAGGTCGCTGGTGGAGCGCAGCAGCGAGGCGACCATGAGGCGCGGGCCCGGCACGATGTAGCCGCCCCGGTGCCGCGCCGTCGGCCGCCACGACGTCGATCGTCGCCGCCGTGCCGATGTCGGCGACGACGCAGGCGCCGCGCACCCGCTGCGTAGGCGCCGATGACGGCGAGCCAGCGGTCCACGCCGAGCAGGCCCGGGTCGGCGTAGCCATTGACGCACGCCGCCCGCTCGCACGCGTCGTGACGACGAACTCGGCTGCCTCGGCCGGTCGCGAGGCGCGCCGCCGCGTCGAGCGCCCGCACGGCTGGCTCCCCTGCCACGCTCGCCGCCAACACGCGATCGACCGGGCGCCGGCGAACAGCGCCGCTCGCCAGTCCGCCGCCGACCAGCCGGCGTACTCCGCGGCGGACTGCACGCCGGGTCCGTCGGCCTCCAGGCGCGCCCACTTGACGCGCGAGTTGCCGATGTCGACGAGCAGCGATCATGGCGTCGCCGGGCGCAGGCTCACGTCGCCCGAGTGGAAGCGCTGCGATGCGGCCGTCGACCCTGACGAGCAGCGCGCCGTCGGCATCGGCGCCGCATGCCTCGCCCTCGACGCCGTCGGCACCCTGCGCGACCCGCACGCGCGCGCCCGCCAGCGCATCGAGCGCCGCCCAGCGCGGCGCGAACGCCCCGAAGCCGCCGCGCGCAGAAATCATCGAGCGCGGCGAGCATGGCTGCCGCCAGCGTGGCCGCGAGGGCGTTGCGACCGGGCAGCCTTCCCGGCCATCGCTTCGTCGAGATCCGCGACCGGCAGCGCCCCCTCACTGTCGAGTTGCGCGCGCGACGCGGCCGGCAGCAGCAGGTTGAGGCCCAGCCCGGCCACGACGCTGGCGGGCCCGCCCGGCTCGGTACGCAGCTGCAGCAGCAGGCCGCCCAGCTTGCGTCCGCGCCAGACGATGTCGTTGGGCCATTTGAGCCGTACTGCCTCGACGGCCCGAGGTCCCGCAGTGCCTCGGCGACCGCGACGCCGAGGGCGAGTCCGAGCGCCGGCAAGCCCGGCCGGCGTCTCGGCGAACGTCCAGGCCACCGAGAACGTCAGTCCCGACCCGAACGGCGCGAGCCACGAACGGCCGCGCCGCCCGCGCCCGGCTCGCTGGATCTCCGCAAAGGCGACGCGCGGCTGACCGGGCCGCGGGGGCGGCAGCCGCGTAGAGGTAGGTGTTGGTCGAGTCGATCTCGAACAGGACTTCGACGCTCGCCGGGCAGCGTCCGGCCGCGTGCCGCCAGCAGTGCCGCCAATCCGCTGCGGCGTCGAGCAGTTCGACCGGGCGCCGGCAGCCGGTAGCCGCGGCGCGGGAGGCTCTCGACGGCGATGCCGCGCTCGCGCAGCTCGCCCACCAGCTTCCAGACCGCGGCACGGCTGACGCCGAGCTCGTCGGCGAGGTCGGCGCCGGAGTGCAGCGCGCCGTCGGCGAGCCGCGCGAGCAGCGCCTCGTGCCGGCGGTCATCGCGGGCGCAGCAGCCAGAGCCGGCGCGCGCGGTTCTCGTTGCCCGCGCGCATGCGCGCGATGTTCGAGCGGTGCGTGTAGGCGACGAAGGCCGCCATCGCGATGCCGAAGGCCACCAGCGCCACCGAGCGCGGCTGGGCGAGCGCGAAATACACGGGCAGCGTGGCGGTGCCGAGCATGGTGCCGAGGCCGACGTAGCCGGTCAGCATCACGCACGCGAGCCAGACGAGCGATGACCGGCAGCAGCGCCGCCGGGGCGAGCACCGCCACGGCTCCGATCAGCGTCGCGGCACCCTTGCCGCCGCGGAACTCGTACCAGACGGGATAGACGTGGCCCGACCACGACCGCGGCGGCACAGGCGACCGCGAGCCAGTCGCGGCTCGACGGCGGGGTCGATGCCGACCCGGGCAGCGCGAGGCCCGGCAGCACGCCCGACCGCGAGCAGGGCCTTGCCGACGTCGATCACGACCACGCCGAGCGCGAACTTCCAGCCCTGCGTGCGCAGCGCGTTGGTGCCGCCCGCGTTGCCGCTGCCCTGCTCGCGGATGTCGACGCCGCGCAGGCGGCCCATGACGAGGCTGCCGAGCACCGAGCCGAGCAGGTAGGCGAGCAGGGTCTTGACGCCGAGTTCGAGCACTGCGTTTTCTCCGCGAGCGATTCTAGCAGCGGCGGTCGCGCGCGCGCCCGCGCGTACACTGGCGCGCCCGTTGCGGGCCGCCGGAGAAGAACATGGGCAAGCTCGAACAGGATTTCGCCGCCTACCGCGCGCGCATGAACGAGCGCGTCCTCGCCGAGGACAACCGAGTCATCAAGCGAATCTATTCGGTGGACTCGCTCGCCTACGGCGAGGACGGCTCGCTGCCGAAACAGACCAAGGAGCTGCTCGGCCTGGTTGCGTCGCTGGTGCTGCGCTGCGACGACTGCGTCAAGTACCACCTCGTCGAGGCACGCGCCGCGGGCTCCAGCCGCAAGGAGATCGTCGAGGCCATGAGCATCGGCCTCGTGGTGGGCGGCACGATCGTGATCCCGCACCTGCGCCGCGCCGTCGAGTTCCTCGACGATCTCGACGCGACCGAAGACTAGAGCGTACCCGACGCGACGGGGCCCGCCGCACGCGGCAGGAAGACCTCGGCGAGCATGCAGCGCACCGAGCCGCCGCCGGTGTCCTCGATCGTGGGCACCGGCACGGCGACCACCTGCTCGACGCAGGCCGCCAGGCGCTCGCGCGCAGCCGGCGCGAGGCTCTCGAGGCCACGCGCGGAAACCGCCAGCACGGATCCACCGCGTGCGAGTCCGCAGCTCGAGCAGGTTGCCGGCGAAGTCCGCCATCTGTGCGCGCGTCGATCGACTCGACGCACCGACCGCCGACAGCAAGCCGCTCGAGCAGCGCACTCGCGCTGCCGCGGCGGCGAGCGGCGTCGGCGCAAACAACCGCGAACCGGCGGCCGATCGCGAGCATCACGTTCGTGTGGTAGACGGGCGCGCCGCCCGGGCCCGTCGCATCGAACAGCGACGGGCTCGTAGCCGAGTCTCCTCGCACAGTTCCCGCAGCACTCGGCGCTGCTGCGCGGCGACAGGCAGGCATAGGCGACGCGGGACGGATGGTCGAACACGACGCTGCCGGTACCCTCGAGGTAACGCCCCTGCGAGCTCGTGGTGCGTGAGGTCGAGCAGCCGCTCGACACGGAAGCCGCCGCGCTGCGCAAGCTCGGCCAGCAGTTCCGGACGACGCTCGAGGCGCCGGTTCGGCGCGAGCATCGGGTACAGCACGACCGTGCCGTCGGCATGCAGGCTGACCCAGTTGTTCGGGAACACGCGCGTCCGGACGGGCGGGCTCGTCACGGTCGGCGAGCGCGTGGACCTCGACTCCCGCCGCGGCAAGCGCGCCACGCGAGCCGGTCGAACTCGGCGAGCGCCCGCGACTGCAGCCGTCCGGCACACCGGCGGCGGCACCTGGAAACGGTTGGTGACGGCCGTCTGCGGATTCCAGCCGAACGCGGCCGGCCGGACCATCAGCACCGCGTCCGCACACTGGGTCACAGGTGGCGGGCCGGTCAAACCGCGTGCGGGGGAATTGGGCGAGGGCATGCGGCGATTGTAGGGCCGTCCGCGGAGCCGGTCGCACCGGGCATTTCAACGGCGGCGTGCGAGCCGACCCGTTCACCTTCGCGCCCGCTCAGGCCGTCACTTCCCTCATCTTCGGCGGACGTCGATCTTCATCCACTGGCGCACCTGGATCAGTCCGCGCCGCATCTGGGTCTTTACCGTGCCGAGCGGCATGCCGGTGGCCGTCGCGATTTCGGAGTGCGTCAGTCCCTCGAGCAGCCCCATCCGGAGCACCTTGCGCTGATCGGGCCGCAGCCTCGCCACGACCGCGGCGGCCTGCTCGGCCTCGACGCGGATCTCGCCGCCGTTGCCCGGCTCCGCCCACCGCAGGTCCTCGAGCGACTCCTCGGGGTCCATCAGGTGGTTCATCCGGCCGCGGCGCATGCGGTCGATCAGGCGACGGCGCGCGATCGTGGCGATGAACACCTTCTCCGAACCCTGCGCGGCGTCGAATCGCCCGGCGCTCTTCCAGACGTCGATGAAGGTCTCCTGCACCGCGTCCTCGGCGTCCGACCGCGACCGCGTCATTCGCCGGGCTATCGCCCAGACCAGGCCGCCGAACTCGTCGATGCACTCGCGCCACGGCCCTGGCATCACCGCGTGCCACCCGAGCGAGAACTGACTCCGTCATTGCGCTCACCTCAGTTCGCCACAGCAGGGCGCTGGCTTTCGAGCAGGGCCGAAGGCCCCGTGTAGTCGAAGTATAGGATGAGAGTATAAATTTGTGTATAGCTTCTTGCTATACATTTCAATTGACAACGACGATGGCTGACCGAGCGACGGCTCGACTCTGCGGCTTTCCCTTGTTGCGGACGATTCTCATTCCGATGACACTAGCGACCTTCTCCCCAGCGCGCCGTTCCCTATCGCCATGCATCCCGTAGTCACTCTCGTCGCTGCGCAAGGGCGCCCGCGGCACCGTCGCCGATGTCCGCGACGATCCCCAGACGCTCGGCGACGAGGCCCAGTCCACCGTGAGCCGGCGCCTGCTCGAACTCGGCTTCATTCCGGGCGAAGCGCTGGAAGTGGTCGGCCGAAATCTGGCCAGGCGGCGACCCGATGGCGGTGCGCCTCGGCAACACGCTGTTCGCCCTGCGCCGTCGCGAAGCCGGCGCCGTGCTGGTCGACCGTCGAGGGCCGCTGAACCCGTATGTCCGCCGCAGCCCCGCGCTCGACGCCGATGCGCCTCGCCCTCGTCGGCGTGCCGAACTGCGGCAAGACCGCGCTGTTCAACCGGCTGACCGGCAGCCGCCAGAAAGTCGCCAACTACGCCGGCGTCACGGTCGAGCGCAAGGAAGGCTCGTTCGTCGGCCCGTCGACGCGGACAGCGCTATCGTCTGCTGGACCTGCCGGGCGCCTACAGCCTCACGCCGACCACGCTCGACGAAGCCATCACGCGCGACTGCCTGCTCGGGCGGCTCGCGGGCGAGGCGCCGCCCGAACGGGTGGTCTGCGTGGTGGACGCCACGAACCTGCGCCTCAACCTGCGGCTGGTGCTCGAACTGCGCGACCTCGGCATGCCGATGATCGTCGCGCTCAACATGAGCGACCTCGCCGCACGGCCGCGGCTTCCGGCTCGACCGGCAGCGTCTCGAGCAGGAACTCGGCGTGCCGGTGGTCGAGACGGTGGCGATCCGCGACGGCGGCGAGCGGGCGCTGCTCGAGCGGCTCGAGTCGCTGCCGCCGCCCGCAGCGCGCGTGCCGCCGCCGAGTGGCGCGACCCGACCTTCGAGAAGATCCAGCAGACGCAGCGCGAGGTGCGTCGCATCCTGCAGGCGGCCGGCTACGCGGAGCCGGCGCGCCGCCGCGCGCTGCAGCAGCTCGACGCGCTCGTGATGCACCCGATCGCCGGGCCCGCTGATCCTGGCCGCGCTGCTGTTCTTCGTCTTCCAGGCCGTGTTCAGCTGGGCCGCCGTGCCGATGGTGCTGGTCGATGCCGGCGTGACCTGGTTCGGCGCGCGCTGCACGAGTCGCTGCCGCCGGGCGCGCTCAACAGCCTGCTGGTGGACGGCGTGATCGCCGGCGCGGGCAGCGTGCTGGTGTTCCTGCCGCAGATCCTGATCCTGTTCTTCTTCATCCTCGTCGCTCGAGGACAGCGGCTACCTGCCGCGCGCCGCCTACCTGCTCGACCGGATGATGGGCAGCGTCGGGCTCTCCGGCCGCGCCTTCATCCCGCTGCTGTCGAGCTTCGCCTGCGCGGTGCCCGGCATCATGGCGACGCGCACCATCCCCAACGTGCGCGACCGGATGGCGACCATCATGATCGCGCCGCTGATGACCTGTTCCGCGCGCCTGCCGGTCTACGCGCTGATCATCGCCGCGTTCATCCCGAACCGGCCGGTGGGCGCGTTCAACCTGCAGGGCCTCGTGCTGTTCACGCTGTACGTGGCCGGCATCGCCGCGGCGATGCGGTGGCCTATGCGCTGAAGCGCACGGCGCTGCGCTCGAGCTATCACCCGCTGCTGCTCGAGCTGCCCGAGTACCAGTGGCCGAACCTGCGCAACCTGCTGCTCGGCCTGTGGGAGCGCACTGAAGATCTTCGTGCAGCGCGTCGGCACGATCATCCTCGCGCTGATGATCGTGCTGTGGTTCCTGTCGAGCTTCCCGGCGCCGCCGGACGGCGCGACGGGGCCGGCGATCCAGTACAGCTTCGCGGGCATGATCGGTCGCGCGCTCGAGCACGTGTTCGCGCCGATCGGCTTCAACTGGCAGATCTCGCTCGCGCTCGTGCCCGGCCTCGCGGCACGCGAGGTGGCGGTGGGCGCGCTCGGCACGGTGTACTCGCTGTCGGCGACCGGCGACGACGTCGCGGCGACGCTCGTGCCGATGATCGCGAAGTACCTGGAGCCTCGCCACGGCGCTGTCGCTGCTCGCCTGGTACGTGTTCGCCCCGCAGTGCCTGTCGACGCTGGTGGTCGTGAAGCGCGAGACCAATTCCTGGCGCTATCCGCTGATCATGGCCGGGCTACCTGTTCGCGCTGGCCTACCTCGCCGCATTCGTCACCTACCGCGTCGCGAGCGCGCTGCTGACCTGAGGGGAACGCGCATGTGGCAAGCGATCGTCGTCGGGCTGATCGTACTGACGGCCGCCGTGTACGCACTGTGGGCGCTGTTGCCCGCGGCGCCTGCGCCTGCGGCTGGCCCGGCGCTTCGCGGCCGCGGTGCGGCGCGTCGGCCGTCCCGCATGGCTCGTCCGAGCGGCCGGTGCGATCGAACGAGGCGCGCAGCGAAGCCTGGGCGGCTGCAGCGACTGCGGCGCCGTGCAGGCGGCTCCGGCACGGCCGACAGCGACTCGGACAAGCCCTGAACATCACGCTCTTGCGTCGCGCTCCACTGCGGCCCGCCGTCACAGGTTTCGGTAAACACGTGCAGCCCCGGCCCCGGCTCTTGGGGTCAAATTCGCACGCGTACCGCTATCGCGACACGCGGCTCGTCGCTGCGGATCCTTCCCGCGGCGCGCCGTGCGAATAAGGGAGCTCCACGCATGTTCCGGGCCCGCGATCTGCGCCTCATCGTCCCCGTCCTCGGCTTCTCCGCCTTCCTGCTGACGCTGCCGGCCCGGTGCCGCGTCGCGGCCCAGGACGCGGCACCGCCGCAACGCTGGCCGCGGCACCTGCGGCGGACGTGCCGAAGATCCCGAACTCGAAGTGCCTCGGCTGCCACGACGACGCCGAGATGAAGGACGACGCCGGCAAGTCGCTGGCCGTCCACGAGGCGCAGTTCAAGGCCGGCGCGCACAAGCGCGTCGAGTGCGTCGAGTGCCACGTCACCGCGCGGCACGGTCAAGCACCCGCGCAACGACGCTCGGCCCGGTGTCGTTCGAGGCCTGCATGGGCTGCCACGAGGACGAGATCACCCCGTTCCAGGGCAGCGTGCACGCCAAGGTCAAGGGCGGCAAGCCGGAGTCCTGCCAGGGCTGCCACGGCAGCGTCCACACGACGCGTGCGCAGCAACGACCCCGACCGCGCCGATGTCGGACCTGAACCAGGTCCGCAACTGCGGCGTCTGCCACGAAGAAATGATGGAGGGCTACCTCTCCAGCGTGCACGCCAAGTCGTTGTTCGTGTCCGGCCTCACCGAGGCGGCGCCCGGCCTGCAGCGACTGCCACGGCAGCCACGACATCCTGCGCCACGACCGACCGAAGCGCCCGCACCTCGCACGCCGAAGAGCCCGGAGACCTGCGGCGAATGCCACAAGGGCATCCTCAAGGAGTGGGACGAGAGCGCACACGGCGTGCTGTGGCGCGAAGGCAAGGACGGCCCGGTGTGCAGCACCTGCCACGAGGCGCACGCGATCCAGTCGCCCGACCACCGTCGAGATGCGCGCAGCACATGCCGACCGACTGCGGCAACTGCCACGCCGGAGCTCTACAAGACCTTCCACGACAGCTTCCACGGCAAGGCGACCGGCGTCGGCCGCGAGTCCGCGGCCATGTGCTCGGACTGCCACACGCCGCACCACAACCTGCCGGCGAGCGACCCGCGCTCGTCGATCCACCCGGACAACCTCGCGGCCACCTGCGGCTCGAGCAACTGCCACGCGGGCAAGGTCAACGCGTCGTTCCTGACCTTCATCCCGCACAGCGACCCGATGGACAGGGACCAGAACCCGTGGGTGCACTACATCTACCTGTTCATGACGCTGCTGCTGCTCGGCGTGTTCGGCTTCTTCGGCCTGCACGCGCTGCTCTGGCTGCAGCGCACGCTGGTCGGCCGCCTGCGCGGCGAGTTCAAGGTCGCAGCATTTCGGACGCGGGGCCGTACGTGCGGCGGTTCACGACCACGCAGATGTGGCTGCACGTCTCGATCATCCTGAGCTTCCTGCTGCTCGTCGGTGACCGGCCTGCCGCTCAAGTTCGCGGCCGCGCCCGTGGGCGCCGGGCCTGATGCGCGCGCTGGGCGGCCCCGAGATCGCGGGCTTCCTGCACCGCTTCGCGGCGATCGTCACCTTCGGCTACTTCGCCGTGCACCTGGCGATGCTGTTCCGCGACGTCGCGCTCAAGAAGGAGAAGGGCTACTTCTGGGGCTGGCGCTCGATGACGCCGAACCTCAAGGACGTCCAGGACCTGTGGGCGAACGTGAAGTACTTCCTGTACCTCGGCCCGCGGCCCGACGCTCGACCGCTGGGCGTACTGGGAGAAGTTCGACTACCTCGCGGTCTTCTGGGGCGTCGCCATGATCGGCGTCTCGGGCCTGATGCTGTGGTTCCCGAACGTCTTCACCCAGTTCCTGCCGGGCTGGGCGCTGAACGCCGCCTACATCATCCACAGCGACGAGGCCCTGCTCGCGACGGGCTTCATCTTCCTGTTCCACTTCTTCCACACGCACCTGCGGCCGGAGAGCTTCCCGATGGATCCGGTGATCTTCACCGGCAGCATGCCGCTGCACCGCTTCAAGGAAGAGCGGCCGCTCGAGTACCAGCGCCTGGTGGACAGCAACACGCTGGAGCAGTACTTCGTGCCGCCGCCGTCCAAGGCGCAGATCCAGGTCGCGCACGTGTTCGGCTTCGCCGCGGTGGCGGTCGGGATCTGGCTGGCGGTGCTGATCTTCAGGGCGATCGCCAGCGGTGCAATGCATCTGTTCTAGATGCGCGCGTCAGCGGCTGCGGCCGGTCCGGGGCCCTGCCCCGGGCCGGCCGCAGCCGTTTCGAGGTAGAGTGCGCGGTGCGCCGGCGTCAGGCCGGCACGCGTCGGCGGCCGCAGCTGTGGGCCGCGCCGGCGACGTCGATCGACAGCATGCACAGCGCTGGGGTCTTTCGATGATCAAGCATTTCTTCGCCGCCATCACCGGCAACATCATCAGCCTGATCGGCACCCTGATGATCGCGCTGAGCCTCCTGCTCATCGGGGCGCTGCTGATCATGCAGGCGATGGGATTCGAGGGCGGCGCCTACCTCGGAATCATCACGTTCGTCGTGCTGCCGATGGGATTCCTCGCCGGAATCGTCATCGTCCCGCTCGGCATCTGGCTGCAGAAGCGACGGGATGCGAAAGCGGCCGCCGAGGGCCGGCCCGTCGGTCACCTGCCGATCATCGACCTGAACAGGGAAACCACGCGCGGCGTGCTGCTCGGCTTCGTGGCGCTGGCGGTGCCGATCATCGCGCTGGCGGCAGGATTGACCTTCAAGGCCGTCCACTACATGGACTCGACCGAGTTCTGCGGCATGGCCTGCCACAAGGTCATGGAGCCCGAATACACGGCCTTCCAGCGCTCGCCGCACGCGCGCGTCGGTTGCGCCGGCTGCCACATCGGCCCGGGCGCCCAGTGGTTCGTCAAGGCGAAGATCTCCGGGTCGTGGCAGCTCGATCGCCGTGGCGTTCGACCTCTACCCGCGGCCGATCCCGACGCCGGTGCACTCGCTGCGCCCGTCGAACGGCACCTGCGAGCAGTGCCACTGGCCGACGAAGTTCGTCGGCGAGCGGCTCAAGGTGCGCACGCACTACGCCGAGGACGAGGCCAACACCGAACTCAAGACGGCGCTGATGGTCAAGGTGGGCGGCAAGCAGGCGGGCCAGTCGCAGGGCATCCACTGGCACGTGGATCCCAACCACCAGGTCCGCTACCGCGCCGACCCGACCCGCGAAATCATGTACGAGGTCGAGCTGACGGACCTGGCCGAGGCGGCACGAAGAAGCTGTTCAAGGGCGAGGAGCCGGCCCCCGAGGGCACGGAATGGCGCACGATGGACTGCGTGGACTGCCACAACCGCGCCTCGCACATCTATCGCAGCCCGGAGTTCGAGATGGACCTCGCGCTCGAGGAAGGCCGCATCGACCGCTCGCTGCCGTACATCAGGCGCGAGGGCCTGCGCATCCTGACCGAGAAGGAGTACGAGTCGCACGCCGAGGCGCGCGAGGGCATCGCGGCCGCCGTGCAAGGCGTTCTATGCGCAGAACTATCCCGACCTCGCCGGCACGCCAGCCGTCGAGCAGGCCGGCAAGGCGCTCGGCGACGCCTATGCGTGGAACAACTTCCCGCACATGAAGGTGAAGTGGAACACCTACCCGAACCACATCGGGCACCAGCAGTCGCCGGGCTGCTTCCGCTGCCACGACAACAAGCACAAGACGGACGACGGCGACAAGATCGGCAAGAAGTGCGGCACCTGCCACAACATCGTGGCCGAGGAAGAGAGCAATTCGCCGCTGCTGCAGGAACTCGGGATCCAGGAACCGCCGCCGGAGCCGGCGGCAGCCGCCGAAACCGCAGCGGCGACGGCGGGAACGTAACGGTCGATCGCAGCGCGACGATCGCGAGACGAGAAGGCCCCGGCCACCTGGACCGGGGCCTTTGGTCGCGAAGAGTCCGGCAACGAGCCTTACTTGAGCGTCGCGTAGTAGGCGGCGAGGTCGGCGATCTGCGCGGCGCTCAGCTTCTTCGCCTCCTTGGTCATCTTCGCGCTCTTGGTGCGGGTCCCGTTCTGGTACTCCTGCATCGCCTTGGTGAATTTCTCCACGGACAGGCCGGCGATCGCCGGGTAATCGTCATCGCCGGCGCCCTCGTCGCCATGGCAGTCGGCGCACGATTCCTCCGCCAGCGCCTTGCCGGCCGCGACGTCGGCAGCCTGGCCGGGAGCGGCGAGCAGGATGCAGGCTGCGAACATCAAGGGCAGCAGTCAACTTGTTCATCGTGAGTTCTCCTCAGTGGATTGGCTCTACCGGCGCACGCTCAGGCGAGCTCAACCGCCACGGCCGGCGGTGCTCTCCATCCACCGGGGCGGCAGCAGCCGGAACAGCACGGTGAGGATGATGAACGGCAGCGCGAGCAGCAGCAAGGCCGTCATCAGGCTCTCGATGCCGGTGAGCTCCATCTTGTAGGCCATCAGGCCGCGGAAGCTCTTCGAGTACAGCTGGCCGCCGATCACCACGTTCCAGCGCATGCTGAAGATCCCGAGCAGCATCAGCAGCGACGACGAGAAATAGAGCAGCTTGCGCAGTTCCTCGTTGAAGCGAATGGTGCGGACCAGCACCAGCATGAGCAGCGGCAGCAGCATGCCGAGCAGCAGCTGCACGATGACCAGGCTCGTGAACAGCTTCGTACGAAACCAGCTCCGTGAGGATCCCGATGGACTCCTCGCTCTGGTACAGGCGGTGGATGTAGTCGAGCGCCTCGAGCGCGAAGTCCACGATGATCGCGACCAGCAGGAACAGCCCGATCTTGTCGAGGCAGCGCATGTCGAGCTTCTCGTTGCGAACGAGACTCAGCACGATGTACAGGAACATCACCATGGCGATGCCGGACACGATCGCGGACATCAGGAACACGATGGGCATCAGGACGCTGCCCCACCACGGGTTCGCCTTGACGGAGCCGAAGATGAAGCCGACGTAGCCGTGCAGCAGGAACGCCGACGGGAATGCCGATGATCGTGATGATCTTGCTCGCCTTGTGGTCGAAGGCCAGCGCCTCGGGGCTCACGTCCTTCGAGAACAGCGACAGCGCACCGTAGACCCCCTTCATCAGCCCGCGGGCTTGCTGCGCCATCAGGACCAGCTGGTGCCGGTACTCGAACCAGATCTCGATCAGCAGGATGCCGAGCAGGTACCAGAGGTACACGAAGCCGAACATGGCCATCGCGGACGTCGGCTGCGGCGTGAAGAAGATCTCGTAGGCGCGCTCGGGGTGGCCGAGGTGCAGCTGCAGCGGCATCCCCGCGACCAGCATGAACGACAGGGCCGTGAGCAGGGCCAGCCGGTAGATCGGCTGCACCTCGACCACGTTGAACACCTTGACGAGCGAGGCGAGGATGAAGGCGCCGGCGACGATGCCCGTGAGGTACGGATACACCACGATCAGGATCGCCCACTGGGTCTCGACCTCGTTCGGGTAGATGAAGCCGACCACCTGGCTCAGCTGGTGGCTCAGTTGCTCGAGGAGGCTTTCCGGGATCGCGCCGCTCATCGCACTGCTCCGTCGAGGTGCGCGTAGAGCACCTTGGGCTCGGTGTTCAGGTCCGGCTTGAGGACGCTGATCATGGTTGACGCGCTGGAAGCGCACCAGGCGGTCGGCCCGGCCCTTCAGGTCGCCGAAGATCCGCGCCTCGGTCGGGCACACCTCGACACAGGCCGGCAGCAGGCCCTTGGTGATGCGGTGGTAGCAGAACGTGCACTTGTCGGCCGTTCGCGTCTTCGGATTCAGGTAGCGGGCCCCGTACGGGACACGCCTGGATGCAGTAGCGGCAACCGATGCAGCGCTTCTCGTCCACGAGCACCACGCCGTCACGCGTCTGGAACGTCGCGCCCACGGGGCAGACCTGCACACACGGCGGGTGCGCGCACTGGTTGCAGAGCTTCGGGACGAAGAACGTGCGCACGACGGCCGGGTCTTCGGGCGGGGCCTGCTCGGGCGGCGCGCGCCGCGTGCTGATGCACTCGACCGTGGTCTCGCCATCGGCATGGATGCTGTAGCGCTCGATCCAGGTGCGAAAGAAGAACGGCTCGTCCGGCACGCCGTTCTCGGCCTTGCACGCCTCGACGCACCGGTTGCAGCCGATGCACTTGTCGACGTCGATGCCCATGCCGTACCAGTGCCGGGTCGGGTCGTAATCGTCGGCGTCGGGGGCCGCGGCGGTCCTTCCCCTCCGCCGTGCGGCGGGAACGCCGCAGCAGGCCCGCGGCGGGGAAGAAAAGGACGCTTCCTGCAGAAACTCGCGCTTGTTCATTTGCGTCCCTCGGGCAGGTGGGCGTAATGACACTCCCAGCACACGACCGTGCCGCCGTGGGAGGCGAGGTCGACCGTGGCCTTCGATGCAGCGGCATCCGTCGAGCCCGGTGCGTGGCATCGACCGCACACTTCCCGGCTTCCGGGCTTGCTCGGCAGCGCCGAACGCGGCTCGATCATGTGCTGCTCCTCGACGACGTGGCAGTCCGCGCAGGGCAGTAGCGCGTGCTTCGACAGCGCCTTGGTGCGCTCGATGCGCCCATGGCAGCCCGAGCATTCCGTGGGCGTCTTCGGGGGTACCGGGTCGTGCCCGTCGTGGCAGGAGACGCAGCGCTTGCCCGGCTTGTGCTGCTGCGGATCGACCTGCGGGAAGCCGTTGGGGCGTGAGGTATCGAAACTGTGGCAGGCGAGGCAGTCCTCGCGCTCGCGCGGCTTGCGCGGTTTTTCCGCGTTCTCGTCCGAGGCGTGCGCGGCGGACGGTCCGTGGCAGTTCTCGCAACCGATCCGGCGGTGCTTGCCGGCGTACTTGGCCTGGAATTCCTCCTCGTGGCACTCGCGGCAGGCCGCCACGCCTGCATGGTGCAGCGGCTTGGCCATCTCCCGCTCGACCGTGGCCACCTGGTGCGGCCGGGCGGAGAACAGAGTCGCGGGCAGGATCACGAAGCGCAGCAACAGGACGACGCCGACGATGACGGCGATGACGATGCCGAGGCGCGTCACCTGCTCAGGTAGTTTCACCGCTCGTCCCTCCCCTCGGTGAGGACGGTCCGTGGCCAGGCAGAACGCGGCGCAGATCGGAGGACGTACGAGCGGAGCTGACGCCGGGCAACGGCAGATGCACGTTCGCCGACATGGCATCGAAGCGCATGCGCTCCCCCTGTGCAGTTCGGCCAGGACGCAGGCAGGTTTTGCCTGATGGTAGTCTTCCAGTCTGCCGTGATCTCGTGGATTCACGCAGCCGCATCGCGGACTGCTGCAGCAGCAACGTCACCGACCCTCGCAGGCGCGGCGCGACGATGAGCGCAACACCGTAGAGGCCAGCGCGATGAACAGCGTCGCGGGACGCGAGTGCTTGAAGTCCTGTGCCACCATCTTCAGACCGATGCAGACCAGCAGCGGATAGACCAGCCACGCCCACTCGCGGAATCGGTCGCGCCCGAACCAGGCGATCAGCAGCGTCGCGCACGGCGAGCACGGCGGTGCGGACGGTGGCGAGCACGCCGAGGTCCACGCTGCCATCCGCCGACCGGCCGCGAGCGACGCGAGATAGCCGACCACGCAGCCACTGGCCACCCAGACGAGACCAGGATGATCACGCAGTCTGATCGCGCTGGCGAGTGCGCCGCCCTCGGGCCTTGGCCGCGCCGCCGCGAGCACGCCGCCACGGCGCCGCGGCGACGAGCACGACGAGCGTGACGGCGCCGGGCAAGGCCCACGGCCCGGCCGGACTGGCCAGCAACGCCCAGGCGCCGTAGTTCAGCGCGCCGGACACGATGCCGGCGGCCACGATGTAGGTGGCGCCGTGGAGCAGCATGTAGAGTCGTCCGGAGCGCGACCACGATGCCCATCGCCATTGCCGCGAGCAACGCGAACACCGCGCCGAGCCACGGCCCGCGCAGGACGAGCGCTAGGCCCGCCAGCACCAGCACGAGCGCCAGCGACGTGTAGAAATAGACGTTTCGCTCGTGGTCCTCGCGCCGGCCGATGAAGGAAGGCCACGCCATAGCACGCCACGCCGAAGACCAGGCTGGCCAGACCAATCGGCACGGGAGCGTCCCGGTGACCCGCGTCAGCAGCACGGCGCCGCCGAAACCGACGAGCAGCGCGCGCCGCGGTCTGCAGGACCTCGAACAGGGTCACGTTGCGACCGCGGACCAGCGTGCGGACCGCGATGCTGGCGACGTATGCGGCGCCAGCAGTGACCACTGCAGCAACATGCGCGACCTGTGGCGCATCCGGGTGTTCGCGGCGCCATCGCGCGCAGCGTCGCGCCGACAACGGCGAGGTCGGCGGCGAGTGCCGCCGGCCAGCGGACCAGCATCCAGCCGAGCGAGTAACCCAGCCACAGGGTCGCGACGCCGAGGGCGATCAGGTAGAAGGCAAACGGCGCGATCGACGCCGGTCTTGGACCAGCAGCACGAGGCTGGTGGGCAGCGCTGCAAGGACGGTGACCCAGGCGACCGCGTGCAGGCGCCGACGCCACGCGACGAACAGCAGCCCGGCGGTCAGGATCACGAGGCCGAGGGCGCTGCTCGGCACGGTCAGACCTTGAACCGGGTCGTGGCCTCGACCAGCAACGGGAATGCGACCATGGCGGCCGCGAGCGCATGGAACACGGCGCTCGGCAACTGACCGGTCGACCCGCCCGGTCGGCCATGATAGAGCCAGGCCAGTGCGTACGCGAACGCCAGCGCGATGCCGACGCGGCGGCGCGAGCAGCCCCGCCTCGGTCATCGCACGCAGGAAGAATCCGCCGGCCAGGACCAGAAAGAGTCGACCGATGAGGGACAGGACGACGATCGGATCGTATGGATCCCGGCGCAGCCCGGCCCGCCAATGGCACGTTCGGCCGTGTATGTGTCGAGTCCCCGGAAGCAGCATCGGGTTCGGGCGTCGTCACACCGGGGCGTTTCGCTTCCAGCACCCCGATTCGCTGCTGGAGCAAGTCAACGACTGACAGTAAGTCGCTCGACCGTGGATTCCAGACGAGCTATGCGATCGTCCACGACGCCCCCCCTGCCCCACGCCGCCAGTCAGTGCCGTTCTGGGTGCGGCTGGCGGCCGGGCTGATTTCGTGACTTTTGTCGCCGGATGACAACAGCTTGCGGCGCAGCAATTCATGAGGGATTGCCGTACCCGCGGCAACGACGCAGCCCCAACGCAAAAGGCCCCGGTCCTTTCGGACCGGGGCCTTCGCGTCTCAGGGCCCGGCGAATCGCGGTGTGATCCGCGCCGCCCGGCCCGTCAGCCGCTCGAACCCGTTACCAGGCGCGGCGGGGACGATCGGTCTTGGGCTGTGCCTCGTTGACCTTGAGCGCACGGCCGTCCATCGAGTGCCCGTTGAGGCTCTGGATGGCGCGGGCTGCGTCGGCGTTCGACATCT
The DNA here is from genome assembly GCA_963789375.1 of uncultured Gammaproteobacteria bacterium. GTDB lineage: Bacteria > Pseudomonadota > Gammaproteobacteria > Steroidobacterales > Steroidobacteraceae > RPQJ01. The sequence continues at coordinate 339,659 of CAWBKN010000013.1, forward strand.
CGACGAAGCCGAAGCCCCGCGGCTGGCCCGTGTCGCGATCCGTGATCAGGGCCACCGACTCGACGGTGCCGTGCGCGCTGAACAGCGTGCGGACGGCGGCTTCATCGGCCGTGAAAGGAAGGTTACCAACGTAGATCTTGCTCATTGAAAAATACTCGAACCTCGGCGATCGCCCGAAATGGCGTGCGCGCGGCCGGGGACAAAGGCATTCGAGGCTGCGCGACTGAGTCCCCGGCCGAAGCACGAACGAGCACAGTCGCGTGGCGACGGCGCCACGTGGATCGGAAACACTTCGGTTTGGCGAACTTGGGCCCGGATGCGCCTGGCGGCGCGGCCCGTCGGAACGGAAACGAGAAGGGTCTTTACCCGGGGCGCACTATACACGTTTGAACCTGCCCCGGAAGGATATTTCTCCGTCGCTCACTTTTGCGGCTCCGGGCGCTGTGCGATGCTCGCGCGCCTCATGTCGCTCGTCACTCTCATCGATGCCGAACTGGCCTTCGGGCTCCAGCCGCTGCTCGACCGCGCGGCATTGACCGTAATGGCCGGCGAGCGGATCGGCCTGATCGGCCGTAACGGCACGGGCAAGTCGACTCTGCTGAAGGCCATTGCGGGCGAGCTGCCGCTCGACACGGGCGAGATCCGCCGCACCGACGGACTGCGCGTCGTGCTCGTGGAACAGGAACCGGTGCTGCCGCCCGCAGCCTCGCTGCGCGAGAGCCTCGTCGCGCGCGGCCACCTGGAGCGTATCGCCGACGAGCGTGCGCGATGGCGTGCCGAGGCCCGGCTGGTCGAGTTCCTGCACCGCTTCGGTCTGGAGGAGTCGCTGCGTCCGGAGGCAGCCTCCGGCGGCGAGTGCAAGCGCGCCACGCTTGCGCTGGCCCTGGCCCTCGAGCCGCAGCTGCTGCTGCTGGACGAACCGACGAACCACCTCGACATCGACGGCATCGCACTCGTCGAGGGGCTCCTGAAAAAGGGCGGAACGAGCATCTTCATCACGCACGATCGCGCATTCCTGGATGCCGTGGCCACGCGCATCGTGGAGCTGGACCGCGGGATGCTGCGCTCCTACCCCGGTGCGTTCTCGGCGTATGAGCGGCGCCGGGAAGAGCAACTGTCGATCGAGGCGGTCGCCAATCGGCGCTTCGACAAGTTCTGGGCGCAGGAAGAAGTGTGGATCCGCAAGGGCGTCGAGGCACGCCGCACGCGCAACGAGGGACGGGTGCGCCGCCTGCAGCAGCTGCGCGAGCAGCGCGCAGCGCGGCGCGAGCGCCTGGGAGATGTGAAGCTCGCACTAGACGCGGGCGAGCGCTCGGGCAAGCTCGTGGCGGAGCTGCAGGACGTCACCAAGCGATACGGCAACCGTCCGATAGTGGACCGGCTCTCGCTCCGCATCATGCGTGGTGACCGGCTCGGTTTCATCGGTCCGAATGGCGCCGGCAAGTCCACGCTGCTCAAGCTGATCCTCGGCACGCTGGCACCGGACTCCGGGTCGGTCCGGCTCGGAACCAATCTGCAGGTCGCCTACTTCGACCAGCTACGCGAGCAGCTCGACCCGGAGCAGAGCGTGGTCGCGACGGTGTGCCCGACGTCGGACTGGATCGAGATCGGCGGCGCACGACGACACGTGATCGGCTACCTCGGGGATTTCCTTTTTCCTCCGCAGCGCGCCGAATCCCCGGTCAAGATGCTTTCGGGCGGCGAACGCAACCGCCTGCTGCTCGCGCGCCTGTTCGCGCGTCCGGCGAACGTGCTGGTGCTCGACGAGCCCACCAACGATCTCGACATCGAGTCGCTCGAACTGCTCGAGTCCACGCTGCAGGAATACCCCGGAACGGTGCTGTTGGTGAGCCACGACCGCAGATTCCTGGACGAAGTCGTGACGCAGACGCTCGCCGCCGGAGGTGACGGCGTTTGGCGGGAGTATGTCGGCGGCTACAGTGAATGGCTGGAGCAGCGGCCGACGCCCCAGCCCTCTCCGGAAACTCGTGGACCCTCCGCCGCCAGGTCGGTGGCGGACCGGGGTTCGCAGGCGAAGCAGGCGGCCAAGCTCTCATACAAGGAGGCGCGCGAACTCGAGCAGTTGCCGGCGCGGATCGAGGCGCTCGAGAACGAGCAGCAGGCGCTCACCGCCCGAATGAGCGCGGTGGACTATCATCGGCAGGGGCCGGATCGGATCCGTGCCGACCGGCTGCGTAGCGAGTCGATCGAGCAAGAGCTCGAGACCGCATTCGCACGCTGGGCGGAGCTCGACGCGCGGGCCACGACGCTGAAGCAGGGCTGACCGAAAAATTGCCCCCGTGTCGAGACGACGCGGGGGCAATGCGTCCACGGGGACGCCAGGGGGTCGGTTGGACTTCCCCCGGTGAGGAGGACAGATCCGAGCCTCACTTTGAGGCACTCTCGAAGGCCTCCGGGCTGACACCGCCGAGATGGCCGTGCCGGCGCGTTCGATTGTAGAACATCTCGATGTAGTCGAAGACGTCGGCCCTGGCGAGCTCTCGCGTCTTGTAGATGCGCTTCTTGATCCGCTCTTTCTTCAGACTGCTAAAGAACGACTCCGCCACGGCGTTGTCCCAGCAGTTGCCACGGCGACTCATGCTGGGCTCGAGGTGATGCTCGCGGCAGAACCGGAGCCAGTCGTCGCTGCCGTATTGCGAGCCTTGGTCGGAGTGGATCAAGGTGCCTCGCGGCCGACGACGCCACACGGCCATCAAGATCGCGTCGATCACGATCTCGCGGGCCAGCGTCGGTTTCATTGACCAGCCGACGATGCGCCGCGCATACAAGTCCATCACCACGGCGAGGTAGAGCCAGCCTTGCCAGGTGCGGATGTAGGTGATGTCGGTTACCCACACCTGATTGGGCTTCTCGACCGTGAATTCGCGTTGCAGTCTGTTCGGGGCGATGATGGAGGGGCGTCCGGCGACCGGCCGAGGCGCCTTGTAACCGCGTAGAGCCTTGATTGTCCGACTGCGCATGATGCGGGCAACTCGGTGCCGCCCGCATCGCTCGCCGGCCTCACGCAGGTCCAGGAATACTCGCGGCGATCCGTACACACCGCCGCTCGCCGCATACGAGGCCCGGATCAGATCGAGCAGGCGCAAGTCCTCGATGGCTCGATCCGACAGCGGCTTGCGCAGCCACTCGTAGAAGCCGCTGCGCGTGACGTCGAGTACGCGACACATCGTCGCAATACCGTGCACTTTGCTGTGCTCGTTGATGAACGCGTACCTCACCCGGGTTCCCTGGCAAAGTACGCGGCGGCCTTTTTTAAAATGTCGCGCTCCTCTTCCGTACGACGGAGTTGGGCGCGGAGCTTGAGGATCTCGCTCTTGGCCTCGACTAGCTCGCTCGCGTGCTGATCGACCTTGCTGGGCTTCACTGCCTTGACCCACTTGTAGAGGCTGTGCGCCGAGACGCCTAGCCGCTGAGCAACCTCGGCCACGGGATAGCCCCGCTCGACGACCTGCCGAACCGCCTCGTCTTTGAACTCGGGCGCAAAACGTTGACTGCTCATACCCCTTCCTCCTAGGCTGAAATACTAGCCCGGAGCTGTCATCCGTTTCGGGGGAAGTCCAATACTAGCCCGGAGCTGTCATCCGTTTCGGGGGAAGTCCACAGCCTTAACTCAACCGTCCGTGGAAATGGGGTAGAACCCCATCGCCACCCGCGCCACCGAAGCCCCCGGTGCCGCGCACTCGGCAAGGATCTGCGCCTTCAACTCGGCGCTATATCGCTTGCGCCGAACCCGACTCTCGCTTGCCATCGTGCGTATTCCGGCTGATCGTGACCGGGCATTCCGGCGGGGTGTGACCGGCGATTCCGGCAAGTCATGACCGGTCGTTCCGATCGATCGTGACCGATTTTGTGGCCGCCCGGAACGGGCGGTCACGGTTCCGGAACGACCGGTCACGGTCGTCCGGAACAGCGGCGGTGGTGAGGTGTTTTGCAAGCGTAGCCTGACCGGTTTTGCCAACCGGAGAGGCGATGCCGACCAGGACACTGACCATGCGCAGCATCCGCGAGCTTTATCGACTGAAGTACGAGGCGGGCCTTTCGCACGAGCGGATCGCGCGGGCGTTGTCGATCTCGAAAGGCGTCGTCGCCAAGTACGTCGCGCACGCCGAGGCGGCGCAGCTGACGCCGGCCGAGTTGCTTGCGCTGAGCGAGGATGACCTCGCCCGACGGTTGCGGCCGACTCGGTCGGCGCCGGTCCGGCACGTGCAGCCCGACTACGCCGCGATCCATCAGGAGCTCAAGCGCCGGGGCATGACGCTGTGGCTGTTGTGGGAGGATCACGTCGCGGCGCACCCGGCCCAGTCGACGTACAAGTACTCGCAGTTCGCGCAGCGCTACCGCGACTTCGTGGCGCGCCTGCGGGGTTCGATGCGCCAGGTCCACCGCGCCGGCGAGAAGCTGTTCGTCGACTACGCTGGCCAGAGCGTCCCCTACGGTGAGGCCGGTGAGCGCGCGCAGATCTTCGTCGCCGCGCTCGGTGCCTCGAGCTACACGTTCGCCTGCGCCACGCCGCGCCAGACGCTCGCCGACTGGGTCGAGGGACTCGTGCGCGCGTTCGAGTACATCGAGGGCGTGACGGAACTGGTGGTCCCGGACAACGCCCGGGCGCTGATCGCCGATCCCGATCGCTACGAGCCGCAGGCGTCGGCGACACTGCTCGACCTCGCGGCACACTACGGCACGGCGATCCTGCCGGCGCGCCCGTACAAGCCCAAGGACAAGGCGAAGGTCGAGCAAGGGGTGCTGGTCGTCGAGCGCTGGATCCTGGCCCGGCTGCGTCACCGTCGGTTCGCAACAGTCACCGAGGTCGACCTCGCGGTAGGCGAGCTGCTCGGCTACCTCAACAGCCGGCCGTTCAAGCGCCTGCCGGGCAGCCGCCGCAGTGCCTACGAGACGCTCGATCGGCCGGCGCTGCGGCCGCTGCCGACGAGCCGCTACGAGCTCGCCCGCTACTGGCCGGCGAAGGTCAACATCGACTACCACGTCGTGCTCGAGGGCCATTACTACAGCGTGCCGCACGAGCTCGTGCACGCCGCGGTGGAACTGCGCGTCACGACGCACGCCGTCGAGATCCTCTGGCGCGGCAAGCGCGTGGCCGCTCATCTGCGGTCGACGAAGCGCGGCGTTTACAGCACCGTTCCCGCACACCTGCCGGCCGCCCATCGTGCGCACCTCGAGTGGTCGCCACAGCGCCTCATCCGCTGGGGCGGGACCGTGGGTCCGTCCTGCGCGGCGGTCGTCGTGCGCATCCTCGAGACGCGACCGCACCCGGAGCAGGGCTATCGCGCCTGCCTCGGCCTGCTGCGTCTCGCCGAACAGCACGGTCGCGACCGACTGGAGGCCGCCTGCACCCGCGCGATCGCCCTCGGCGCACCGAGTTATAGGTCAGTCAAAGCAATCCTGCAGAACAAGCTCGAGACTGCTCCGCTCACGGCCCCGGTCGAGTGGACCGCACCCGATCACACCCACGTCCGCGGCCCCCGTTACTACCAATGACCCGAAGGAGACTCCACCGATGATCGTCCACCAGACCCTGGCCCATCTGCACACGCTCAAGCTCGGCGGCATGGCCGCCGCGTTCGAGGAACAGCTCGCCCTGCCACCGGCGCAGACGCTGCCGTTCGAGGACCGCTTCGCGCTGCTGGTCGAGCGCGAGGCGGCGCACCGCGGCGCGAAGCGCCTGACCGCGCTCTTGCGTAAAGCCAAGCTCAAATACGCGACCGCCAACCTCGAGGACATCGATCAGCGCGCCAGCCGCGGCCTCGACCGCCGGCTTCTCGCGAGTCTTGCCCATGGCGAGTGGCTCGAGCGCGCCCAGGACGTGCTGATCACCGGGCCCACCGGTGTCGGCAAGACCTGGCTCGCCTGTGCGCTCGCGCAACGCGCCTGTCGCCTCGGCCGAACCACGCTGTACACCCGTGTCCCGCGACTGCTCGAGGAACTGCGCATCGCGCGTGGCGACGGCACCCATAAGTACCGGCTCGCCGCGCTCGCCAAGCTCGACCTGCTGGTGTTGGACGACTGGGGCTTGCATGCCATGGATCCCATCGCCCGAGAAGACTTGCTCGACGTCGTCGACGATCGCTCCGACCGCCGCGCCACCGTCATCGCCGGACAGTTACCGATCGAACACTGGCATGCCTGGATCGCCGAGCCCACGGTCGCCGACGCCATCCTCGACCGGCTCGTGCATCACGCGCACCGCATCACCCTCAAGGGCGAATCCCTGCGTCGCCGAACGCCCGAACCAAAGGCCCCTGCGGAATCCCCATCGTGACCGACTGAGCTACACTCAACTCAAGCGCACCTCATCACGCGCCGCACCGGTCACGATCCCCGGAACGACCGGTCACCATCATCGGAATACGCACCATCGTGTCCACCTAAGAAATACGTGGACACGATCCTTCCCGTCGACGGCGCCTGCCTCAAGACGGGTTTACCGGACGCTTACGCTTACGCTTACCCTGCGAGGGCCGGCTTCGTCCTCGCACGGCCCGAGCAGGCCGGTCCGAAACGAAAAAACCCCCGACGGATGACTCCGTCGGGGGTTACGTTTCAAGAGCCTGGCAGTGACCTACTCTTGCATGGTCGAAGACCACACTACCATCGGCGCAGAGCGTTTTCACTTCCGAGTTCGAAAAGGGATCGGGTGGTTCCCGCTCGCTATGGCCGCCAGGCAAACCGGCTCACGCGCCCGCGCATGCGCGGGCACGAAAAAGATCGAATTGGGTATGACAAGCGTGTCGCAGTCGCGCGGACACCGCGCTGACTCACGCCATCGGCCGGAACCAGGTCCAGACCGATTGGGTGTTATATGGTCAAGCCTCACGGGCAATTAGTACTGGTTAGCTCAATGCATTACTGCACGTACACACCCAGCCTATCAACGTCGTAGTCTTCGACGGCCCTTTAGGGGGATCGAGTCCCCAGGGAGAACTAATCTTGGGGGGGGCTTCCCGCTTAGATGCTTTCAGCGGTTATCCCGTCCGTATATAGCTACCCGGCAGTGCCACTGGCGTGACAACCGGAACACCAGAGATACGTCCACTCCGGTCCTCTCGTACTAGGAGCAGCTCACCCTCAATTCTCCAACGCCCACGGCAGATAGGGACCGAACTGTCTCACGACGTTCTGAACCCAGCTCGCGTACCACTTTAAATGGCGAACAGCCATACCCTTGGGACCTGCTACAGCCCCAGGATGTGATGAGCCGACATCGAGGTGCCAAACTCCTCCGTCGATGTGGACTCTTGGGAGGAATAAGCCTGTTATCCCCGGAGTACCTTTTATCCGTTAAGCGATGGCCCTTCCATACAGAACCACCGGATCACTAAGACCTGCTTTCGCACCTGCTCGACCTGTCCGTCTCGCAGTTAAGCACCCTTATGCCTTTGCACTCTAGAGCGCGATGACCGACCGCGCTGAGGGTACCTTTGCACTCCTCCGTTACTCTTTGGGAGGAGACCGCCCCAGTCAAACTACCCACCATACACGGTCCCCGACCCGGATAACGGGCCTAGGTTAGAAGTCCGAACATTCCAGGGTGGTATTTCAAGGTTGGCTCCATGCGATCTAGCGACCACACTTCAAAGCCTCCCACCTATCCTACACAAGAAGGTTCAAATTTCAGTGTAAAGCTATAGTAAAGGTTCACGGGGTCTTTCCGTCTTGCCGCGGGTACGCCGCATCTTCACAGCGATTTCAACTTCACTGAGTCTCGGGTCGAGACAGTGTGGCTATCATTACGCCATTCGTGCAGGTCGGAACTTACCCGACAAGGAATTTCGCTACCTTAGGACCGTTATAGTTACGGCCGCCGTTTACCGGGGCTTCGATCAAGAGCTTCGCCTTGCGGCTGACCCCATCACTTAACCTTCCGGCACCGGGCAGGCGTCACACCCTATACATCCACTTTCGTGTTAGCAGAGTGCTGTGTTTTTGATAAACAGTTGCAGCCACCGATTACCTGCGACCTTCGTTCGCTTCAGGAGTAAATCCATACACGATCGAAGGCATACCTTCTTCCGAAGTTACGGTATCAATTTGCAGAGTTCCTTAACCCGAGTTCTCTCAAGCGCCTTAGCAGATTATCTGCTCACCCACCAGTGTCGGTTTACGGTACGGTCAGTTGCTGCCTGAAGCTTAGAGGCTTTTCCTGGGAGCGTGGCATCAATCACTTCGGTCCACATGGGACCTCGTCGTCACGTCTCAGGATTAATGGGCCTCCGGATTTGCCTGGAGATCCTCCCTACACGCTTGAACCGGGAACCAGCCCCGGCTGACCTAGCCTTCTCCGTCACCCCATCGCAGCAGCACCTGGTACGGGAATGTTGACCCGTTTTCCATCGACTACGCCTTTCGGCCTCGCCTTAGGTACCGACTCACCCTGCGCCGATTAACGTTGCGCAGGAACCCTTGGGTTTACGGCGTGCGGGTTTTTCACCCGCATTAACGTTACTCATGTCAGCATTCGCACTTCTGATACCTCCAGCACACCTCGCAGTGCACCTTCACAGGCCTACAGAACGCTCCCCTACCACCTGCACTTGCGTGCAGATCCGCAGCTTCGGCTCATGGCTTGAGCCCCGTTATATCTTCCGCGCAGGCCGACTAGACCAGTGAGCTATTACGCTTTCTTTAAAGGATGGCTGCTTCTAAGCCAACCTCCTGGCTGTCTGTGCCTTCCCACATCGTTCACCACTTAGCCATGAATTAGGGGCCTTAGCTGGCGGTCTGGGTTATTTCCCTCTT